>CAVQFB010000012.1:0-110318 GCA_963711675.1 uncultured Acidobacteriota bacterium
GCGGACCCCCTGCGCCCAAGGCAGGTGCGCTACCAGGCTGCGCTACGCCCCGACTCTGGTGGATGGCTCTTCGATTATAGCGTAGGCATCCGGACCGCGGCACTGACCGGATCTTGGGCAGCGCCTTGGTCCGCGAGGTCGCGACAAAACCGATTCTCCCGACCTCCCACCAGACGATACGTACCGTTCGTCCGGCGTATAATCTTCCCCACGACAATGCAGAGTCCGCGTTACGCCCTGGTGGCTTATGTGAAGAGTCCGGTCGGGGAGTTTGTCGAGAACCTCCGCCGCGAGTTGCACCCTTCGCTGCCCCATCTCGCCGCTCATCTTACGATTCTGCCGCCGCGCTGCCTGCACGGCACGGAAAGCGCGACTCTCGAAGCCCTGGGCGAGATATGCAGCAGAGTAGATCCCTTTGAAGTCCTGCTCGGAGAGGTGGCGACCTTCATTCCCACGACTCCCACCGTTTTCATTCGTGTCGCTCACGGTGCCTACCGCATGCGCGAGCTTCATGACCGGCTGAACCAAAACTCCCTGTTCGCGGACGAGGCGTGGCCGTACATGCCTCACCTCACCATCGTCAAAGTGGACACCGAGCAGCGAGCCGAGGTAGCCAGCAAGATCGCCATGGAACGCTGGGCGCAATACCCCGCTAGCCGGTGCATTGGCGTTGAGCAGCTGACTTTTGTCCGTGAGGAACGGGAGAATCGCTGGCTGGATTTGGCTCCCGTACCCCTGGGACGGAGTCTGGTTTCGGGCAGCAGCCGGTAACTCCTTTCGTGCCTTTTCTTTCCGGAAATTCTGCTGATTCTTGCGAAGAATTGCCCGGTAAGTAACGTTGATCACCCCGCACCCGGCCTAAGGTACAAGCCCCCTTCGTGCGTTGCCAATCCTGAGCGTGGACGATTGAATGAGTGAGTGGGCGTCTGCTCGGAGCGACTCGGGTCGCGTCCCCCCGGCGGGTTCCCGGTGCAGTTTTGGCCTGGAGAGGCCCTAACCTATGCAAATCGGGGTTTACGGATCGGGGTATCTGGGGACCGTCATCTCAGCGTGCCTGGCCGACTTCGGTACTCCCGTTTCCTGTTGCCACGCTGACAGTTCCCGCATGGTGGAGATGGCACAAGGGTAATGTGCCGTTCTTCGAAAAGAATCTTACGGAAGTCATTCGGCGCAACGTTCGTGCCGGCCGCCTCGCCTATTCCACGGATCTCGAATCTTTCGTTCGCAGGACGCAACTCATTTTTCTGGCGGAGGACTCGCCGAGCCATCTTGAAGATCTGGTGCTGCGCCTGGCGCGGCTGGCGCCGAAGGCTCCCGTGTTGTCGATCGTGACGCCGGTTTCCGTGGGCACGGCGACGTCGCTGGAGAAGGCGCTGTCGGGGGCGAACCTTAAAGCCACTCTGGTTTCGCAGCCCATGTTTTTCACCGACGGTTGCGCGGTAGAAGACTTCAACTGGCCGGACCGCATCATCCTGGGCACGAAGTCGAACGAAGCCGTTCTCGCGCTGAAGCAGATTTTCCATCCGCTCGTGATGCGCGGCGTGCCCGTAATTGTTACAAATCACGAGACGGCGGAACTGGTTCGCGAAGCGGCGACTGCGTTTGTGGCCACCAAGATTTCCTTCATCAACGAACTGTCGAATCTATGTGAATGCGTGAACGCAGATGCGGTGAACCTGGCGCTCGCGCTCGGACTCGACAAGAAGATCGCTCCCCGCTGCCTGCAGCCCGGCGCCGGCATGGGCGGAATCTTCGCCGAGTCAGACATGGATTCGCTGGCGGAATTGGCTACCAAGAAAGGCGTGCCGCTCAAAGTGCTGACCGCGGCGAGGGAAGTGAATCACCTGCTGGCCGATCGCCTGGTCGAAAAGATTTCCGGGATGGTCAAATCGGTGCAGAACAAAGACGTCGGCATACTTGGTTTAGCGTTCAAGCCCAACACGAATTCCGTAGCGGGATCGTCGTCGCTGCGACTGGCGCAAACTCTGATCGCCAAAGGTGCGCGGGTGCGCGCGTATGATCCGGTTGCGATCCCCGAAGCCCAGCTGCAACTGAACGGCACGGTAAAGTACTGCGATACGGCTTACGCCGCGGCCGAAGGGGTGGATGCACTCGTTGTGGGCACCGGCTGGCCCGAGTTCCGCGCCCTCGATTTCGACAAGATCAAGCATCTGCTGAAGCGGCCCGTGATCGTCGACACCAAGAACCTGCTCGACTCGGTGCGCCTGCGCGCCATGGGTTTTCAGTACGTCGGCGTGGGCAGAAACTGAAGCTCGGCCTTACCCGGAAAGCCGAAACTCCGAATTTCCTGCTAAGCTCCTGCGGCCGCGCGGAGTGCAGTGAGAAGCTGCCGCCTTCCAATTCTCAATTGGCTTCATGTCAGGGCAGGCACGTACGTCCGAAAATATCGGTTTGTACTAAGCTCCTGCGGCCGCGCGAGAGTGCAGTGAGAAGCTGCCACCTTCCAATTCTCAATTGGCTTCTTGTCAGGGCAGGCACGGGCGTCCGAAAACATCGGTTTGTATCAGGGCACGCCTTTCAGGCGTGCCGCCTCTCGTGACAAAAGAACGGCGGCTTTAGCCGCTGCATAGAGCGCGTTTTCCAAGCAGGCTGCAGAGTGCCTGTCTGACAGCATCCCACACCAGTTGCTATAATCATCAGGATACGGTGGGAGTAGCTCAACTGGCAGAGCACCGGACTGTGGCTCCGGACGTTGTGGGTTCGATTCCCATCTCCCACCCCAAAAGTTCTCGCTCAGACATGCGACCAAGTTAGAAGGACGCCGCGGTTGCTCCACCACTTCCCGATCACGCGCAGTTCTTTTCAAGGGCGTCGAGATACATTTTCGCGACATGATCGGTTAACCGACCGGTTTCGGCGCTGTCCAGGTTTGCCAGCACGACCACTGTCAGCTTGTCGTCGACGTAGCGGGAGATGTGGGTTCTAAATCCCTGCCAACTGCCGCCGTGACCGATGACGCGGTGCCCGTCCATGGTTTCAATCTCCCAACCGAATCCGTAATGGCCAGAATTGGGTCCGCCGAGGTCTGTGCACAGGCGAAGGCGGCAAACCAGAGCGACAACAGGATCGAGAACGAACGAATGGCTTTCATCATTCCATTGTGAGCCGATGGAATACTCTTTTCTTTCGGCTCATTACTTTTCTTGTTGGATATTCCTTTCGCCCGATGGGGAAACCTAGAACGTCACTCTCGCCGCCAACTGCCCGATGCGGGGAGTTGCCCCACGAAAGGTACCCGTGGTAGTGATCTGACCGAATGTCGGACTGGCGATGTTTGCCGTGCCGTCGAGGATAGTCGGTTGAGCAAACTGGGGATGATTAAGCGCATTGAAGTACTCAATGCGAAATTCCAGCTTGACCCGCTCGGTAATCGATGTCGTTTTCGCCAGTGCCAGATCAAGGTTGGTTACGTGTGGACCACGCAGCGAGTTGCGATGCAAGCCGTACGTCCGGTCGGCCGCATTGTTCACGGGATCGATCGCCGGGAAGCAGGGGTTGGGGCTGCCGCCATCAAAGTAAGGACTGTTCTCCAGCGGCACATTGGAGAAGCTGTTGGGATCAAAAATAAAATGCCCTGTAACCGGAGTCGTCGTGATCTGGCAGTTCCCGCTGGCGTCACTGCCGTAGGTGATCTCATTAATGGTCCGCACTTGCCTGGGATCGAAGGTTCTGATCGGCGCGACTACCGCGGCATTAGAAAGTAATGGATCGCCCGCTCCCGAAGTGCCGGGGTTGGCGGCATCGGTCCCGTTGGGCAGCCTGGCTGAAATGTCGAACGGAAAGCCGGTTCGCCAGGTCAGGATAGGATAAAGACTCCAACCCTTAGTGAGACGCTTCGGTCCCGTGGTCCAAGCCCGATCGAAAGGCAAATCCCAACCCCCACTCAAGCTGATGCGATGGCGGACATCGCTGTCGCTGGAAGCATAGAAGAGATTCGAGCTGTAATAAGGCACGATGGAATTGCGCTGCGCGAAACCCGAAGCATTGTCGAGGTTATGCGAGTAGGTGTAGGCGAGAGTGAAATAAGCCGTGCCCAGCTTTGAGTCCTTGGGCTGGCGGGTGAGGCTGGCCTCGAAGGCGTTGTAGTTTGCATTTGAGACGTTCTGGAATTCAGGGAGATGAGCGAAACAACCTGCGCAACTGCTGTCCAGGAGACGGCTGGTAGTACCCAGCAGCATGGGGTTGATATCCTTCAGCGAAGTTAGGCCATGGGCAGATGTGCCCACATAGTTGGTCTCCAGAACCGTGTCAGCGACGAGATTACGCTGCAGACTCAGGTTGTACTGGTAGACATACGGCGTACGCAGGTGCGGGTCGTCCAGGTAGACAAAGCCAGTGCTGTTGATAGGCAGAAACGGCGTGAAGTCCACATTGGCTGCGGGTGGCCGGGAAGGAAATGTGTTCGGAACTCCCGCCGACTGGAACGGCTGTGGAAGGTAGCCTACTGGTCCGGCCTGACCCGGACCGACATTATTGAAGAATAAGCCCGCATTGCTCACAAACGGGGGCTGGCCGTTGAACTGAAGATTGTCTTCCCCCTTCAGGATGTCGTAGAAAAGACCGAAACCACCCCGGACGCTTGTCTTGCCGCTCCCGGTTGGGTCCCAGGCAAATCCGAAGCGCGGCGCAAAGTTCTTCTTGTCGGGGAAGTTCGTGCCGTGGGGCACGCCGGGATCTCCGGGAAACACCATCCCTCGCGGTGCGTTTACAAATCGTTGCGACTGCTCTCCAGGAATCACCGCGTAAGTGCGCCCCTGAGTGTCGGATTTGGGCGTGTTGTATTCGTAGCGCAGACCGAAAGTGAGCACCAGGTTCTTGCTGGCGTGCCACTCGTCCTGGCCAAATATATAAGTGCTTTTGCTTCGAATATTGGAAGGAGCGAGAGCTCCCTGGAAGTACGCGTCCGGAATGCCAAGTAGAAAATCTGCATAAGCATTTCCTGTGCCGACATTTGTCCCGGTGTAGAAATCAAACTCTCCATTGGTGTAATAGTCGAAAAGCAGATTCTCCTGATAGGGAGAGAATCCACCGCCAAACTTCCAGTTGTGCTTTCCCCGCGTCCACGAAACCGCGTCGGTCCAGGAAAATGTGTTCTCAACATAGCGGGTTGGGCCATTTTCGCTTGGTCCCAAGGAAAGTCCAGTATCAAAGAAAAGATTAGTCGGGCCGGTCGCAAGGTCGGGAGTGATGCCAATCCCTAGCGCCGAGCCCGTGGGCAGATGGATCCCGGGAATGTCCTGCAGAAAATTGCTGCGATGTGCGACGAAATGAAATTCATTTAGCAAGGTTGGCGAAAAGATCCGAGTGTAACCGAGGTTCGTGAAGTAATAGTTGGCGACGGTGCGACTGGGAAAGCCGGGGACAGTCGCGTACTGGAGAGGGTTTTCAGCTGATGTGCGGTTTAGACCAACGGTAGCGGAAAGCTTGTCTTTGGCGCTGAGGTTGAAATCAAATTTGGTGGTCAATTCATCCCGATCATCCACCGCGCTGACGGTGGTAGAAAGCAGACCACCCGGCGCGCTCGGGATTAAGCCAGCACTGATGTATGCCTTCGCTACAGGATCGAACTTCGTGGGATCGATGACAGCGTTGGCCGCATTCCCGTTGGGACTCGCAAAATAAGGATTGTTTTGCAGAAAAAGCGCCACTCCCGGATCGGGAGACCCTCCGTTTGAAAAGTCTCCCGCCAACTGCTGCGGCGTGAAGACAGGGGCATCGATGTCCGGCATACCCTCAACCTGGCGCTGTCCTTGGTAAGCGACAAAGAAGAAAAATTTATTCCTTACGATTGGCCCGCCCAGCGTCGCTCCGTACTGGTTGCGCTTGAGGTCCAGCCGTGGAATTCCTTGCGGAATATTGAAGTAGTCGTTCGCGTCCAGCACTCTGTTCCTGAAGAATTCGAAGAGGCTGCCGTGGAACTCATTGGTGCCAGACTTTGTGACGATGCTGATGATCCCCCCGCCGTTGCGTCCGTACTCGGCCGTGTAATTGCTCGTCAGAAGCCGGAACTCGGCGATGGCGTCGGGATTGGGGTCTAGCAGGTTGCTGTTGTCCAGCAAGTCGTTGTTCAGTCCTCCATCCAGAAGGAAGGTCACGGAATCACTGCGTCCCCCGGCTATGCTGTAATTGCCCGCACCCGTGTTGTCGTCGTTACTTTCATTTACCCCCGGCTGGAGCAAAGCCAGGTCCAGCATGTCCCGCCCGTTCAGCGGCATGTTGGTGAGGGTTCGTCCGCTTATCGATTGGCCCAAAGTTGAGTTGACAGTTTCGACTGGCGCAGCTTCGGCGCCAACCTCAACCATCTGATTGGTCGCGCCCACTTCCATCTTGATATCGACGCGCAGCGCCTGGTTAATAGAGAGCTTCTGTTCCAGGCTGATTACGGTGCGAAAGCCAGGGTGCTCGGCCCTCACTGTGTACGCGCCAATGGGCAGGGCCAACACCTGGAAATATCCCGCGCTGTCCGTGGCCACTCTGCGCCCCACTTGCGTAGCCGTGTTGGTCACGACAATCTGTGCGCCGGTGATTACCGCTCCCTGCTCGTCGTAAACCGTTCCGACAATTCTTCCGGTGGCGTCCTGTGCCGGAGTCCCGACCGGCATTGCCAACGCCGCTACTAAGAATAGAACGACCCTCGAGAGTTTGTTTAGCATGTCTGCCATCCTCCTCCGGCCACTGCTTTGTTCTGGGCAGAATCCCTGCCGGACTCCCGGCGCAGGCGGCATTCTACACCTGGAAATTAGCGGATCATGAGTACCCCAACCCTATTTGATCCAAACATCCGCTTCGCCGAAGCATCGCACATCATCCTGTCGGCATAGAACGAATTTCGTTCACAGAATTCGATAGATACAATGGCCCTCCTTCTCAGTGCTGCTGTAGAGAACCAAACTAATCCGCCACCCAAATTTATCGTGGACAGGCCATCAAGGTCGGACTATGATGTGCACGCCAAAGAGCAGTTCCCCCGCTAAAAAACACAGCCTCTCTGAGGCAATGGGCCCCACCTAGGAACTAACGCGCTGTACAGAAAACGAATACAGACACGAATGAGGTTTCTTCCTAGAAAACGAGGAGAGGGGAGTCCTATGACAAAGAACATTGTGATTTTTATCGTGGTACTCGTTTTGGCAGCAACAGCTGTCCAAGCTCAGACAAAAACAACGACTCTACCTAATCTGCGTTTGGTAAGCACGACGCTTCAAGTGGCGGATGCTTTTCAGCAGATTAGCGCTTCTTGTTCGACTGAAGGCTGCACGGCGTCGACCCCAGTTGTAAAACCAATCAACGTACTCTGCCCAGGGCCTTCGGGGCAGACCTGTATATTTAAGGTACACGTGGTTGTCGGCTGTTTGTTTGCAACTCTCAACTCGATAGCGGCTTTCCAGTATGTCGGAGATGGTACGGAAGCCCCACCCGAGGCGGGAGCTGGGTTTGTATTTGTTTGGCAAGGAGCAACTGGCGGAACGAACGCTAACATCACGTCTAGTTCTACGGAGTTTGTGGTACTTGCCAAGAATCAGAGCACGAACCAAAAGCATCACGTAGAGGTCGACTTGGTTTGCCGCGAAGAGATAACGGGACAGGGAGGATGCACTACAGGCACTTTCCCTAACATTCTGAACGCTGGGGACGCCCCTGGACCTCCGGCGACGGTAGATATACAGGTGCTCTCTCACTAACGAACTCGGCATCTACTGGGTGGGTCATCGCGAGGGACAGTTGTGACTCCTGCCAGTCAGGGAACCTGATTGACTGCGACTCCTGCGACCCAAGTGCGACCCACCTGCGACCCCAAGTGCGAGTTCTCCCCGGAACGCAGTTAACTCACGTAGATGCATGCTCTTCCGCCTGATTTCTGGGACACAGGTGCGACCCAAGTGCGACCCCGGTGCGAGTCGCAGGTGCGATTTCAGGTGTGTCATTGCCGCGCTGCTTGTTCCTGTCGCTGCAGAGGCTTCACAAGTTGTTCCATTTGCTGATTTTTTTCTCTTGCGTTGTCACTGAAAGTTCAGCGATGTCGGAATATAAACAAAAGTGGCCGGATGTGTTCAACCCCTTGACCTTATCGTGAAGAGGCAACAATTCAACACGATAGGATGAAGAGGAAGAGTACATCCGGTTCGCGTTTTTACGCCGTAAACAAACGCTCTTTCCAACAAGTCCAAGGAGGGAGGCTCGACGGCCCCGGTCCTGCAGCAAGCCAAGGCGGAGTATGCGAGACAGCTCTTACCTGCATTATGTGCTGGTCAGCAACCATGGTGACAAAATCCCCCGCCCGCTGAAACGCCTGGAGTTTCTAGCGATGCAGATTGCGCTCCCCTCGTCGGACTGGGCCTGCTATGGATGACAAAGTGCCAGAAATCTTGTCCCGTGGATTCTGTTCTTTCCTGGGTATCACTCTGAAGGTCTCGCCCGGCGTTTTTGTGCCGCGGGAGGAGACGGAACTGTTGGCAGTTACGGCGCTGGACTTGGCTCGGGAGATTCCTGAGCCGCTCATCATCGATATGTGCACCGGGAGTGGGAACCTGGCCTGTGCGCTGGCGACCAAGCTGCCCGAGTCGAAGGTGTGGGCCGTGGACGCCACACCCGAGTGTATCGCCCTGTTAAAGGAGAACATCCGTCATCTCTCCTTGCAGTCGCGTGTAGTTCCAATCCAAAGCGATCTTTTCTCGGCGCTGCTTGGCACCGAACTTGAGGGACATGCCGATCTCGTAGTGTGCAACCCACCCTACATTCCGACGCGAAAGCTGGAAACCGACCGGAAGGCTCTGCTGGATTACGAACCGCGTAACGCTTTTCACGCTGGGCCCTATGGCATCAGCATCATTCAGCAGTTGATTCGCGATGCAGCGGTCGTTTTGCGCGCCGAACGTCCGCTCTGCTTCGAGTTTGGACCTGGGCAGGAGGGAATCGTGGCAAGGCTGCTGGAGCGATCGGGTATGTATCGTACGATCCGCTTTACTCTTGATCGGGCAGGAGTGCCCCGAGCCGTGGTCGCATACAAGAAGTAGTCGCCCATTACTTAAGAGCACCAGTCTGTAGAATCAGCTTAGGAGATATCTCACGGAACGTGGGCAGTCTCTGGCGATCCGGCTTTCGGCTGGTTCACGGCGATCCGCCGGATCTGGTCGAGCAAGGCTTGCGGCGAGACGGGGCGCCCGAGGAACTGTTTCAGCAGGGCGGAAGTCTCGATCTCTTCGCCGAACCGGAGCAGATGGTCGCTGGTCCAGGCGTACCACTGCGGATTACCTGTTTCAAAAGGCCCTAACGCTTCGCGGGTGTGCTGCCGCATGTCCGCTGTGAGCACTGAACCCAAACCATAGTTCACCATGTAGCCCGGCATATGCACGAGTTGGACCCGCATCGCCCACCAGGAGAGTTCGGGGTGCGGAACGATGTGAAGGTAGCGGCTGGTGATTTCAGTCCAGAGGGCGTTGGGATCCGCCGTTGGCGTGCGCAACATGCGGCATTCGAACAGGGCCCAGGCGACGTCCAGCATTACGCCCGAGAACAGACTTCGCAGTGACGCCGCCTCCGGCGCAGCTTGGCCAAGATACTTCCGCTGCCAGGCAGGCTCGAAGGTGTTCCACGAGGGCACATCCGCGAAGGCTTCAACGAAAAGTGAGTCGCCGAGATCCATGAAGGCGGGGCGAACGTGGATTGCCATCATGTGCACGGCGTGGCCATTCTCGTGGACCAATTCGTTGAGCAAGCCAAGTCCGCCTGTCGCATAGCTCCCGGAAACACGTGCCACGGTTGCGCGCCACTTGCCGTCGACGAGACGGCCGCGGGTGACGAAGTCGCTGTAAGCGAGCGGCGCCTTGCCAGGTCGGGCGTCGAGATCATAAAGAACGCCGAGTTGCTTGAGATCCGCGCCCAGATCGTGGTAGTAGCGCTCGTTCACGGAGAGAAACGAGTCTCTGGGAGTCACCCCATTCAGCAAGCGGTCCGCTTCTCCGCCCCGGTAGTAGTAGTTCCAGGGCTCGACCATCTGGCCGCCGTCCACTTGTCGCCACGTGTCCAGGATCTCCTCGAGCCAGCGTTCGACTTCCGCTGGTGACACGCCAACCGTACGTGCGACCGAGTCAATTTCTGAACCGTGTCCAGCCGCGGCTGACACCGCCAAAGGGATCAGGCGGCGATACGGGCTGTCGGCTTCGTCCTTGCTGTTCACGGCCTGCCAGAGCGGCACGAAAGCGTAAAAGAGCTTCTTACGTCTTTCCTCTTCGCTCATCTCTGCAAGCATGCCGAAAGCTGAGACTCTGGTGACTCGTTTTTCCTCAAATTCCAGGTTGTTGCCCAGCTCGGTGAAGCAGGCGTAGAGGGAGCCGCGGAGTGGCTCCAATTGCAGGTCCTTCCGGCGCGCGTCCTTGCACTCCCCGGGCAGAGACATCTCGTCCTTGAACTGCTCAGGAAAATCTTCCAGGTGACGGTGCATGACGTCGATGGCCCGCGCATCGCTCGGGGAGAGTCCGGCAACGGATATTTTGCTTAGCTTGTCTACTAACTGTCCGCGCTTCTCCCGGTACACGCGTTCCCACGCAGACCGGTCTTTCCCTTGGTAGGTAGCAAACAGGCCTGAATCGATCGT
The DNA here is from genome assembly GCA_963711675.1 of uncultured Acidobacteriota bacterium. GTDB lineage: Bacteria > Acidobacteriota > Terriglobia > Terriglobales > Acidobacteriaceae > CAVQFB01. Next base: position 10,616 of record CAVQFB010000012.1, read on the forward strand.
CGAAATAACGCCATAGGAGTCCGCGAGGTCGGCATATACACTTTCCGCTTCGGCGACGGCCTGGGAAGGTGGAAGGTCTGCCGCAAAGCCTGCCAGCGACAGCCCGAGAACGGCGGTCATCAGCCAGCTTGCACGGAGGGAGAACATCAGGGGGCATAGCCTTTCGGGCATCAGATTTGCTCTATTTTGCTCGAGAAGACTACTCCAGTCCGCGGTACTTCAGCATCGCCTTGGTGTTGGGTGGCGCGCCGCGCCAGGACTGATACATCTTGGCGAGATCCTCGGTGTTGCCGCGAGAGAGAACCATCTTACGCAAGCGATCGCCGTTGGCGCGGGTCAGTCCGCCATTCTCCGCGAACCACTGGTAGCCGTCATCGGCGAGCATCTCGGTCCATAAATAGGCGTAGTATCCGGCGCTGTAGCCGTCGCTCCCCCAGATATGGCTGAAGTAGGTGGATCGGTAGCGGGGCGGCACGTAGCTGACACTGAGGTGGGTCTTCTCGAGGGCCTGCTTCTCGAACTGGTCGGGATTCTGGAGTGGAGTGTTTGGACCAAACGAGTGCCATTGCATGTCGAGTTCGGCCGCGGCGAGCAGTTCGGTCATGTCGTACCCCTTGTTAAAGGTTTCGGCCTTCCTGATTCGCGCTGCGAGATCCTCCGGCATGGGAGCGCCGGTTTTGTAGTGCTTCGCATAGTGCGCGAAGATCGAGGGATAGATGGCCCAATGCTCGTTGAACTGCGAGGGGAACTCGACGAAGTCGCGAGCCGTTGCCGTGCCGGCGAGGGTGGGATACTCGGCGTCGGAGAACATGCCGTGCAGGGCATGCCCGAATTCGTGGAACATGGTCGTGACGTCGGTGAAGCTGATCAGAGCGGGCTCGCCTGCGGCCGGCTTGGGCAGGTTGGCAACGTTATAGACGACCGGGAGGTTCCCCAACAGGCGCGACTGGCCGACGAACTCGGACATCCAGGCTCCGCCATTCTTGTTGTCGCGCTTGAAATAATCGCAGTAGAAGAGGGCGAGGTGCTTGCCGTCGGCGTTGAAGACCTCGAAGACGCGGACGTCCGATTGGTAGACGGGGATGTCATGCCGCTCTTTGAAGGTGAGTCCATAGAGTTGGTTGGCGGCGTAGAAGACGCCGTTCTGCAGCACGTTGTCGAGCTCGAAATATGGTTTCACCTGCGCGTCGTCGAGGTCGTATTTGGCTTTGCGAACCTGTTCGGCGTAAAAGTTCCAGTCCCAGGGTTGGAGCGAGAAGCCGCCCTTTTGGGCATCGATGACCGCCTGGATGTCTTTGGCCTCTTGGGCAGCCTTCGCGGTTGCGGCCGGGACGATGGCATCCATAAATTGCAAGGCAGCTTCGGGCGTTTTGGCCATCTGATCTTCGAGCTTCCACGCCGCGAAGTTCGGATAGCCGAGAAGTTTGGCCTTCTGTGCGCGGAGCTGAGCGAGGCGGGCGATAGTGTCGCGGGTATCGTTGGCATCGCCACGCTCGGTGCGGTTCCAGGAATGTTCAAAGAGAGCCTCACGGGTGGCGCGAGCGCTGAGCGAGACGAGGTCGGGCTGCTGCGTGGTGTTCTGTAGCGGAATCACGAGGCCTTCCAAGTGACGGCTCTTGGCGGCCTGCGCGGCGGCTGCGATGCGAGCTTCGGAGAGCCCAGCGAGCGCAGCTTTGTCGGTGGTGACGTAGGCGCCTTCCTTTGTTGCGGCGAGGAGTTTGTTCTTGAAGGCATTCGAGAGTGTGGACATCTCTTCGTTGAGCTTCTTCAGTTCAGTTTTGTCCGTTTCAGACAGGTTGGCCCCGGCGTGCACGAACTTCTCGTGGTCGTGCTCAACCAGACGAAGAGCCTCGGGGTCGAGTTTCAGCGATGCGCGTTGCTTGTAGATCGCGGCCACGCGCGCGAAGAGTTTGGTGTTCAGGTAGATGAAGTCTTCGTGGGCGGCGAGTTTTGGGGTCTCAATAGTCTCGACATCTTGCAGGGTGGGGTTCGTGTTCGCGCCAGTGACTCCGTTGAAGGCTGCCATGACCCGGTCGAGTAATCGGCCGCTTTTTTCCAGAGCGACGATTGTGTTGTCGAAGGTAGGGTCGGCCGGGTTGTCGGCTATGGCCTGAATCTCAGCCTTCTGCTGGGCCATACCGGCCTCAATCGCAGGCTGGTAATCTTCGTCCTTGATCCGGTCGAAAGGTGGCGCCTGGAACGGCAACGTGCTGGGGGCATAGAAGGGATTGGAAGAACTCAAATCAGCTCCGGCCGCCAGTGCGGGATTAATGGAGCCGAACGCGATGGCTTCGGCAACTATCAGGGTGCTTGCGAATAGTAGCTTAATCTTTGAGGTGTGGAGTCGCATAGAGATCATCATGTCAGTGGTATTCCGTCGATTCTGATTGTAAAGGCCCGCCCCGACTTATGGGGAGCGTCTCTGAGTGGAAAATGGCTGCGTCTCGACGAGACCGGATCGGCAAACATGATGTGGGCGCCCACTGCCAGTGTCGTCCTTCCCGCGAGGGTGGGTCGGCGGAGCGAAAAGGTCCGGGAGCGAAGTCCGTCATCACTGCGAATGCTGATACGATTTACGAGTTTTCGACAGCTTCGATAATGGAATTCCCAGGATCAATTGCCGCTTCACGGGCGTTGCGAAGCCCACCGAGTGGGAATCTGAACCGTAGGCGCCAAGAGTTGCGCGACCAAATTCTTATTTTTGTATCTAATCAAGTCAGCCACGGCAGCCTGGAAGTCAGTCTATTATTACCCCAACTGAGAACCGAGCATGGCCAAGCCAATTTTGCTGAGTGTGGATGACGACTCCGACGTTTTGCGCGCCATTGAACGCGATCTGCGTTCGCAGTACGGCGCGGAATATCGTGTGATCGGGAGCGATTCTCCCGAGGGTGCGCTCGACCTGCTGAAGCAGTTGAAATTACGGAACGACAGCGTGGCCCTGCTCCTTGCCGATCAGCGCATGCCTCGCATGGATGGGATCGAATTTCTGCAGGAAGCCATGGGCATCTTCCCCGGGGCCAAACGGGCCTTGCTCACCGCCTACGCGGACACAAACGCCGCGATCAACGCCATCAATCAGGCGAATATCAACTACTTTTTTCTGAAGCCTTGGGATCCCCCCGCTGAGCACCTGTACCCGCAATTGGACGACCTGCTCGATGATTGGCAAGCCTCCTACCGTCCGACCTTTCAGGGAATCCGGGTCTTGGGCACTCGCTGGTCTCCCAAGTCGTATGAGTTGCGGGATTTTCTGGCTCGCAACCACGTGCCATACCAGTGGATAGACGTTGAACTTTCCTCCCATGATCCGGAGACCAAGCGTCTTCTGGACGCTCTTGGTGACGAAGCTCTGAGCCTTCCGGTTGTGCTGTTTCCGGACGGAACCAAGCTGCTGGAGAGCCTGCCGGCGGACGTTGCCCAGAAAGTTGGATTGCGAACGCGAGCCCAAACCAGCTTTTACGACTTGGCAATCGTCGGCGGAGGGCCAGCTGGTTTGGCGGCCGCCGTGTATGGCGCATCCGAAGGCCTGCACACCGTAATGATCGAGAGCGAAGCACCGGGCGGCCAGGCCGGAATGAGCTCCCGCATTGAGAACTACCTCGGATTTCCGGTCGGGCTCAGTGGCGGCGATCTGGCCCGGCGGGCGGTGGTGCAAGCCAAGCGTTTTGGAGTCGAGATTCTGTCGCCGCAGGAAGCCGTCGCGGTAAGGACGGAAGGATCCTATCGAATCGTCAAGCTGGCCGATGGGAATGAGATTTCCTGCCACGCGCTCATGATCGCAACCGGTGTGCAGTGGAGGAGACTGCAAGCTCCGGGAGTAGACAGGCTGCAGGGTGCGGGAATCTACTATGGTGGCGGCGCAACCGAAGCGCTTTCCTGCCAGGGCGAGATTGTCTACGTGGTTGGCGGCGCGAACTCAGCGGGCCAGGCCGCCATGAACTTTGCCAAATATGCGGAGCGCGTTGTCATTCTTGTCCGCGGGGAATCGCTTTCCAGCACCATGTCGCAATATCTGATCGACCAGGTGAAAGCGACTTCCAACATTCAGCTCTGGACGCATGCCAGTGTGGCCGAGGTGCATGGTGAAACGCACCTGGAAGAGATTTCCGTCCTCTGCTCAGACACGAATAAGGTTGAGCGCGTCCCCGCGAGTGCGATGTTCATCTTTATTGGCGCGCTGCCACGGACAGATTGGCTTGCGGGTGTGCTTGAGCGGGACGAGCGCGGCTTCCTGCTGACTGGTCCTGATCTTATCCGTGACGGGCAACGTCCGAAGGGATGGGGGCTCGACCGGGACCCGTTCCTGCTCGAGACCAATATTCCCGGCGTTTTTGCCGTCGGCGACGTGCGCCACGGTTCTATAAAACGAGTGGCTTCGGGAGTCGGTGAAGGATCGGTGGCCGTGCAGTTTATCCATCAATACTTGAGTAAGGTCTAATGATCGAAGAATCCGAATTACGTCGCGTTCCAGCCTTCGCTGATCTGCCTGACGACCAGCTCGCGTGGTTCCTTAGCCAGTCTCAGGAACTTGTGGTCAAAGCTGGGGACACCTATGCCCGCCAGGGCGACCCCGCCGACACGATGTTCGTCATCCTCGAGGGCCAATTTCAGTGGCGTGGTGAAATTGGTGGCGAAACATTCGTTTTTTCCTCGAAACTGGGCGACATCACCGGCGTGCTGCCCTTTTCCCGCATGACGCACTTTCTCGTGACCGGCCGCGCCGTTTCGGACGGACGCATCCTCAAGTTTCCTGCCGCTAAGTTCCCCGATCTCGTCCAGAAGATGCCCGAATTGGCCAAGCGGCTGGTGGGGTTGATGGCCGACCGAATCCGCGAAACCACACGGCTCGAACAACAACGGGACCGGCTGGCTTCTCTAGGGAAACTTTCTGCTGGGCTTGCGCACGAACTCAACAACCCGGCTTCCGCTGCCAAACGCGCCACCAGCCAATTGCGCGACATTCTGAAGAAGATCAGGGACGCGAGTCTCGAGCTCGGGAGGCGCGACCTCACTCCTGCGCAGAAATCCGAAATCGAAAAGCTGGAAGCTTCATTCACGCTGGAGGATGTTCTTCCCCCGGATCCTCTCACCCAGAGCGATCTCGAAGATCAGATTGATTCGTTGTTGCGCAGTCATGGTCAGAACGATCTGTGGCAGCTGGCCGCTGGTCTTGCGCGCAGGAACGTCAAGCCCGAAGTGCTGGAATCCTTGTTCGCAAGCCTCGATGCGGAGACGGCGCGAGCTGCTTTGGTAAGGATTGCCGCTTCCGTTGAAATCGCGAGTCTCCTCCATGAGATCGAAAGCAGCACGTCGCGCATCTCGGATCTGGTCCGGGCCATCAAGGAATACACCTACATGGACCAGTCGCCGGTGCAGAATGTCGACATCGAAAAGAGCCTGGAAACGACCTTAACGATCCTGAATCACAAGCTGAAACAGGGGGTAGCGGTGAAGCGGGACTACCAGCGCATTCCTCTCCTGGTGAATTCCTTCGGCAGCGAACTCAATCAGGTCTGGACCAACATTATTGATAATGCGATCGACGCTATGCACGGCAAGGGCGAGCTTCGCATTCGAACCTACCGTGAAGACGGCTGCGTTGTGGTTGAAATCGGCGACAACGGCCCCGGGATTGCGCACGATGTGCAGCCCCATATCTTCGAACCTTTCTTTACTACCAAGAAAGTCGGAGAGGGAACCGGCCTCGGCCTCGACACAGTCCAGCGCATCGTGAAGAAGCACCGGGGAAATATCCAGGTCAATTCCAAACCCGGTGACACGCGTTTTCAAGTGTGGCTTCCGCTGGCAGAGGTTCCGGCCTAGCTCGGTTCACGACCGATTGGAGTGCCATAAGGGCAACGTTGACGCCCGTTTTCGCGTCAAAATAGTGTGGCCACGGGTGTTCACTAAAGTTACCGTGGTCACCACTTGCTTGCGACCACCACAATTTATATGGTACAGATTAACGGAGTTGTACATTCCTAGATGCTGCGCCTAAACGAACCTGAAGATCTGCGGTGCGTGCGTTGGTGTACGGTGGTCGTGTTGGTCGCCGTATGCGCACTCACAGTTAGCGTAGCTACTCGCTATTGTTACTCGGCAGGTTCCTCCACTTACGCTGGAAACACTCTGCACAAGCGCACGTCTCCGGAACAGACCCGCCAGCGCCTCACCAAAAATGCGGCCAAGTGGGTGCCTCCAGTGGTTCGCGTTGTCGTGCTGCAGGTGCCGTCCTCTTATCCGCGTATCGCACCGGCCGGGCCGCCGATCCCCAGTCTTCTTTTCGAAGAGAAGCTCTACAACCGGCCTCCTCCATCCTCTGAATTCCTCTCATAAACCTGTTCGCGGCTAACGCTGCGGATCCGGCTATTCGGTCTTACTGATCGGGTGTTGCTCCGTGCTTTTGGCGTGTGCCAAGGCCGGTGCGACTTCGAACAAGGCCATGCGTGCACAGCTGGCTATCTCTCGACTTGAGGACGGCGTTGCGTGTGTCGCATGTTTCCCATGTCGGCCCGGATCTCTATGGAGGAGATCATGAAGAAAAGGATCTTGTTGTTTGCCCTGACCGCAGGCGTGCTTCCCACTGGCCTTTACGCGCATGGGAAATACGATCCCCAGCAGGCCACAGTAGTGAGCGTGAATAAGTACGAAGCACCCTTCAACTTCCTAGGTAACCCGACGGACGCGCCCCTGCAATCGACGGAGTATGCCGACAATGTTGCCATCCAGATCGGGTGCAACGTCTATGTTGGCCGTTACGAGTCAGCGATTGATTACCTGCCCAATGTTCTAGCCCCTAACCACTCAGTCGACGTGCACCTGGAAAAGCACGTCATGTACATACACGTGCCGGGTGACGGCGAGGTGAAGATGGGCATTGTCAGTCACCGGCAGATCCAGAATGGTTCGTGTGCAGTAAGTAACTGAAGAGGCGTGGGGCGTGGCAGGGGATCGTCACGCCCAAACCGCTGGAAACTCTTAGGTAGAGGATGCTGAACGGATTCCTGGAAGGAAACTCACATGGCCGTGGCACCTTTGTTAACTGAAGAAGAACTGGATGCTCTGCGCCAGTTCGATACCTGCATGGTCGCGAATGCAGTCGAAACGTTCAACGTCAGACTGCGCAACACCGGTTTTACCGACGCCAGCATCCGCTGCATGTTCAGTGATGCCCCGCCAATGGTCGGTTACGCGGCAACCGCAAAGTTGCGCAGCGGTGAACCGCCAATCGCGGGCAGCACATTCCGTAACCGCAGCGAATTCTGGAACAGCATTCTCGAAATTCCTGCGCCACGCATCCTGGTCCTGGAAGACATCGACAATCCGCCGGGGCGCGGAGCTTTTGTCGGAGACGTGCACGCGGCCATTTTGAAAGCTCTCGGCTGCATCGGTTATCTGACCAATGGCGCCGTGCGCGAACTGCCGTCCGTGCGTGCGATGGGAATTCAGTTGTTTGCCGGGAGCATTGCCGTATCGCACGCCTACGCCCATATCTTCGAGATTGGCACGCCGGTCAGCGTGGGCGGGATGAAGGTCGAGACTGGAGACTTGTTGCACGGGGATCGCCATGGCGCCCTCTTGATCCCATCCGAAATTGCCGCTCAGATTCCGGACGTAGCAGCTCGGTTGCAGAGCGCTGAGCAGAAAGTCATCAATTTTTGCCGATCGAGTTCTTTCTCTGTAACAAAGCTGAACGAAGTGATGAAGACCATTAGTTGAGGAGTGACGAGGACGCCTTTATCGCGGTCCGAAACTGCTGGCTAGAGAGTGTGGCACGGAAGGCTGGTCAATGAACACGATGATTCAAGACGAGAGTGGGTCGAACAGAACACGAGTCTGTAGTTCCAGGCGATGGGCGCTGCTTGCTCTCACGGTTTTGATAGTCACAACCGTGGTCAACCTGTCGTCTTGTTCAGGAGACGGGAAACAGGTGCAAGCGAGTGGGCCAACCATCACGGTGGGGGTAACCAAGGTGGTGAAGAAGTCTCTCGGCCGCCAGATTACCCTCTCCTCCGAACTGGTGCCGTTTCAGGAGATCGACGTCTATGCCAAGGAATCAGGCTACGTCAAGAAGTTGATGGTCGACTACGGGACGCACGTGAAGGCTGGCCAAGTCATGGCCATTCTTGAAATTCCCGAGCTGGAAGCGCAACTGCAGGAAGATCAGGCAGAAATCAAGAATGCGACGAACCAAGTGAGCCGCGCCCAACACGAGTTGTACCGCTATCAGGCCCAGTACAAGGCGCTTCATCTCCAGTACACGCGCTTGAACGGAGTTTTCGAAAGCCAACCCGGAATCGTTGCGCAGCAGGAAGTCGACGACGCGCAAGGCAAAGACCTGGCAGCATCCTCGCAGGTCGACGCAGGCCAGGCAGCTCTGGAGGCTGCACAGAGCCAACTGTCCGTGGCCCGCGCAAAACTCGCTCATGATCAGAGTCTGTTTGACTATGCCAGAATCACGGCCCCATTTTCGGGAGTCGTAACCGACCGGTTCGCGAACCTCGGCACACTTGTGCAGGCAGGCACAACTTCGAGCACGCAGGCGATGCCCATCGTCAAGTTGTCCGAGGACGATCTATTTCGGCTGGTGATCCCGGTGCCGGAGTCTGAAATCAGCTTCATTCATGTGGGCGATCCCGTGGACGTGCATGTGCCATCGCTCGACCGGACCTTTCCCGGCAAGGTGGCGCGCTTCTCTGTGGGAGTGCGGGAAGATACCCGGACTATGCACACTGAAGTGGATGTTCCGAACAAGAACGGTGCTCTGGTTCCGGGCATGTATGCCCAAGCCGACCTGACTCTTGAGCAAAGAGAGGATGTCCCGACTGTGCCCTTGCAGGCCGTGAACCACGAGGGCGGTAAAACGACGATCTTTGTCGTGAATGCCAATGGCGAGATTGAAGACCGGGTCATCAGTCTGGGAATTCAAACCGCAAGTGATGCGGAAGTGGTCTCGGGCTTACGGGAAGGGGAACAGGTTGTAGTAAGCGATCGGGGTGGACTGAAGGTAGGAGAGAGAGTTCATCCCCAATTGGTTCAGGTCATGCAATACCACGAAGGCAGTCAGGAATAGACGCCTCCAGCGACACTCAAAAAGCGGGTACACATGTCACGTTTCTCCATTCGCAATCCGTACTTCATCATCGTGATCTGTCTGATGTTGACGGTCATTGGTGTGACCAGCGTTGCGCGTATGCCGGTGGACTTGTTTCCGGCGATCAATATGCCCGAGGTGGTGGTGGCCACGTTCTATTCCGGCATGCCGCCTGAGGACATCGAGGTTGACATCACGGACCCGCTCGAGCGGTTCTTTACCCTGGCCAGCGGCATCGACCATATGGAGTCGCGCTCCTTGCTGGGCGTCAGCATCATCAAGCTCTATTTCCAGCCCGGAACCAACGCCGATGCGGACGTCACGGAGATCTCCAACCTCGCGCTGGCGGACTTGAAACGTCTGCCCCCTGGTACGTTGCCTCCCGTAGTTTTGAAATTCGATGCCTCGAGCTTGCCGGTGTGTCTGGTAACGCTGAAAGGAGAGGGACTCGGCCAAACCGAGCTTCATGACGTCGGGCAATTTTCCATCCGCAACCAGATCGCCGTAGTCAAAGGAGCGGAGATTCCCCCGCCTTTCGGCGGCAAATACCGCCAGATCATGGTGTACGTGGATCCGTTCAAGCTGGCGTCGCGGCAATTAAGCCCGATGGACATCGTTAACGCGGTGAACAGTTCCAACCTCATCCTGCCTGCAGGCGACGTGAAGGTGGGGCCGTTCGACTACTACGTCTACTCCAACAGCCTGGTCGACAACATGGATCAATTGTCGAGGCTGCCAGTCAAGACCGTAGGCACCTCTTGGGTAACCGTAAAGGATGTCGGCAAGGCGGAAGATGCAAACCAGATTCAGTACAACTTGGTCCGGGTCGATGGCCAGCGTTCGGTTTACCTCCCGATCATGAAGCAGGGGGGTGACACCAACACGATCGAAGTGGTGAACGGTATTCGGGACGCGATTTCGCACTTGTACGACATTCCCAAACAGCTCAAGGCCAGCGTGGTCTTCGATCAGTCGGCATTCGTCAAGGAAGCGATCAAGACTTTGCTGCATGAGGGCGTGCTTGGATTGGCGCTCACGAGCCTGATGATTCTGGTCTTTCTGGGCAGTTTTCGCGCCACGGCCGCAGTCTTCCTGTCCATCCCGCTTTCCGCGCTTGCCACCTTTGTGGTTTTGAACCTGACGGGGAGCACCGTTAACACCATGATCTTGGGTGGCCTGGCACTGGCCTTTTCCCGCATCATCGACAACTCGGTGATCTCGCTGGAAAACATCTACCGCCATCTGGAGATGGGGACGGCCCCTGCGGCCGCAGCTGAAGTGGGAGGCGGCGAAGTCAGTCTGGCCGTGCTCGCCGCCACTCTGACCACGGTGGTCGTGTTCTTCCCGGTCACGTTTCTCTATGGTGTCAGCAAATTTCTCTTCACCGCCCTCGCGCTGGCGGTGGTCATCTCTTTGTTTGCCTCCTACTTGGTGGCGATGACCGTGATTCCGCTTTTCTGCTCGCGCTTTCTCAAGCCGGTGCCTCACACCGGAGGGCACCAAGGGCAGGAATACGAAATTGAGCCCACTGCGGCGGTCAGTGGATCATGGTGGGACAGGTTCACGGCAGGATTCAACCGGTACTTCAATAAACTCCTGGACTACTACGAGTACTGGGTCAGGAGAGCTGTAGCTCGTCCCGGCTTCACGGTGTTGATCCTGAGCGCGGCGTTCGTAGTTAGCCTGGCCATTTATCCGCTGCTGGGGTTGGCGTTCTTTCCTCGAACCGACGCTGGCCAATTCACGATCAATCTGAAAGTCCCCACGGGCACTCGGCTCGAAGTGACGGAACAATACGTCGCCAAAGTGGAAGATTTGATCCGCCATCAGATCGGCTCCCAAGACCTGAAGATGGTGGTGTCGAATGTCGGCGTGGTTCCCGATTTTTCCTCTCTCTACACGACCAATGCTGGTCCGTATATGGCCACCGTTCAAGTGGCTTTGCAGGAATCCCATCAGCAAGCCAGCTTTGAGTACATGGATCGCGTGCAGAAGGCCATGGCAGAGCAGTTTCCGGAGATACGAACTTTCGTTTCCAGCGGTTCGATGGTCGACGCCATTCTGAACTCCGGAATGCAAGCACCCATTGACGTCCAGGTCAGCGGCCGCAGCCTGCACCAGATTTACGCTGTGGCTCAGGACTTGGCCGCTCGCATACGAAGCCTGCGAGGGGTCGGCGAGGTCTATATCCCCCAAGACCTGAACTATCCCGGCTTGCGGCTGGATGTCGACAGGGTGCACGCCGGCGAGTTGGGATTGACGCAAAAAGAAGTCGTGGACAACGTAATCACCGCGCTCAATTCCAATGCCATGATCGCCCCCAACTACTGGGTGGACCACAAAACCGGCAACGACTATTTCCTCACCGTCCAATATCCCGAGCACGGGCAAGCGGCAATTCACGATTTCACCGATCTGACCAATATTCCTATTCGCGCTCCCAGCCTGAAGCGGCCGACAACACTGGATGCGGTGGTGAGACTGGAGAACATTCAGACTCCTACAGAAGTTGACCACTATCAGATACAGCGGGTGACGGATTTGTACGTCACGCCGGCCGGTGAAGATCTGGGAAAAGTGGCGGGCGAAGTAAAGGGAGTGCTGCAAAGCACAAAATTTCCGGAGAACGTACGGGTCAATCTTCGGGGCATGGTCGAAGGCATGAATGCCTCATTCCGGAGTTTTGCGATTGGCCTTTCGCTCTCCGGCATCCTTCTTTATCTAATCCTTGTCGCACAGTTCCGCTCCTTCAAGGATCCCTTGCTGATCATGCTTGCCATCCCTATGGGATTCATCGGCGTCCTGCTGGTTTTGCCCCTGACAGGGACCACGCTCAACGTAATGTCGCTCATGGGTGTGCTCATGCTCGTCGGCATATCAGCTTCCAACAGCATTCTGATTGTGGAATTCGCTCACCGCCTTGAGGACCAGGGAAGTTCAGTTCAGGACGCCATAATTACTTCTTGTCGAGTCCGGTTGCGCCCAATTCTGATGACGTCGCTCGCAACCATTATCGGAATGGTGCCCATGGCACTCAAGATGGGCACGGGAAGCGAACAGTATGCGCCTCTTGCACGGGCCATTATCGGAGGCTTGACCTCGTCGGTGGTGCTGACCATCTTCATCGTGCCCGCAGCATATCTGCTCGTGTACGGCAAGAAGGACGAGAACAGGACACCTGCCGCGTCATGAGAAATGAAGAGGTGAATCGGCGAGAAAGCCGTCACCAGAGGAATTGTCGCAGGATGAAAATGCTACGAACTTGTTTGCTGATGCTGGCTTTGCCGATCTGCGGATGGACCCAGTCGACAGGTAACAGCGGTTCCTCCAGCCTGCCCTCGGCCCCCATGCCACAAATGCCGTCTACCCAGGGCACAGCGCCCGGTGCTCCAACCGCGCCGCAATCGCCTTCGACGCCGCAGACCGGTCCTGGCACGCCTCTCACGCTTCCTGAAGCGCAAGCCCTTTCCCTGAAGAATAACCCGCTGATATCGGTGGCGCGGCTCACGGCGCTGGCGTCGCAACAGGTCATGCGGGAAGTGAGATCGAGTCTGTGGCCCACCGCACAGGTGAGTCTTACCGCTGTCGATGCCAACCCTGGTACACGGCTCACGGCCGGCTTTCTCAATAACCCCACCCTTTATCAGCGCGCCGCTGCGGGCGCTACGGTCAGCCAACTTCTCACCGACTTTGGGCGCACCACGAATCTGGTTGCCAGCGCGAACCTGGCCGCCAAAGCCGAAAACCAGAACGCGCTGGCTACGAAGGAACAGATTCTTATCACCGTGGACCAGGCCTTCTACAACGCCCTACAGACGCAGGCTGTGCTGACTGTGGCGCAGCAGACCGTAAAAGATCGGCAGACCGTTTCCGATCAGGTCGGCGCTCTTTATAGAAGCAAGCTGAAATCGGAACTCGACTTCAGTTTTGCCAACGTGAACCTGGCCCAGGCGCAGCTTCTGCTGCTCGATGCACGGAACAACGTAAATGCCGCACAGGCTTCGCTCTCCGCCGTGCTGGGGTTCCAGAATCTGCAGGCCTTCCAGTTGGTCGAAGACACAACGCCCGTCGCGCCGCCGCCGGACAATGTGGATGATCTCATCTCTACCGCTTTCACGATGCGGCCGGAGATCCTGGCGCTCGAGTTTCAGTCGGAATCTGCCCAGAGGTTTCAGAGGGCTGAGCGCGACCTGCTCTTTCCCGACATAAGGGCCATGGGTGCGGTGGGAGACACTCCGGTGCGCAATCCGATTATTTCGAACTGGTACGGCGCAGTCGGGGTCAACGTCAATATCCCGGTGTTCAACGGGTTTCTCTACACGGCGCGGGCGCACGAAGCCTCGCTCCGTGCCGAGGCCACACAGGAAAAGTTGCGCGACATCCGCGACCGAATCTCCCGCGATGTGCGCACCAGCTGGTTAAACGCCAAAACGGCTTACGACCGGCTGGCGGTGACGCAACAATTGCTCGACCAGGCGAACCTTGCTTTGAACCTTGCGCAAGCAAGGTACAGGCTGGGATTGGGTTCGATTGTCGAGCTCAGTCAGGCCCAGCTGCAGCAGACGCAAGCTGAGATTGCGAATGTAGAAGCTGGTTACGACTACCGTCTCTCCTTGGCGGTGCTGCAGTACCAGACAAGAGGCATTTAGGAGAGAGCTTCCGATGCGACCGCTTGAGGTATTGCGGCTGATCTAACTTGCGATGCCGCATGTGGGGATACTGGCCGGACGCCTTACCAGTACTTACTAGTTGTCATGAAGAGAAGGAAGCGAAAGTTGAAACATTTGCCGCTTACACCTCTGCAAGGCGCATTGCTGTTGCTTTCCATAGGGACCTTGGTGGCTCTTATTTTTGTAGCGCTGTACCGGGTCTACGCGGTCCCAATGTGGTTAGACTCGCGTTGAGGGGTACTATGTTCGAGGAGACGTTCATCATGAGTAAGCAGTCGGCGGGAAACGCCTTACGCTTCGTCTATGGTTTGATTGCCACGATCGTCCTGATCGCGGCTTTCTCCGCGGCGCAGACGGCGCCCAATCAACGTGGGACGATCCTCGGCATCCAGCCGACGGGTACTCAAAGCGCCGTACATAAGGCTACGGACGCTCCTCCACCGGACAACGAAGCCGCCTACGACGTCACCGTCCAGATTGGGGACATGGTCTACGTGGCACGATATAAGCACGCCAGTGACTACGTGCCCAGCAACTGGGTGGTCGGCCAGCCGGTAGACGCGCGGGTAGGCAAGCACAAGCATCGCGTTTACCTGAAGGACATGGCAGGGAAAGAGGTCGCCTTGCCGATCGTCACCAGAAAGCCTGCCAATGGAGCCGCGGCAGACAAATAGGCGGTCTATTCAACGACAGCCGCGCGCTATTGTGTAAGTTTTGATCGCCAACCGTCGGGGAAACGCTCAGTCACTTGGCCGTCTCACTCTTCCATTCCGCCGCCAAGGCCTGGAACTCGCGCTCCTCGCGATAGGGCTGGAATTCCGCGGCGTTGAGAGCGTCGGCATCGTGAAACCCTCCCTTGGAGCAGAGCCTCAGCTCGGCGAGCATATCTTTCTTGTTGGAGCTCATGGCAAAGGTCCGGGCGCGTTGGTAGTGCGCCCAGCCGGGGTTGGCCGAACCGGCAGCGGCAACGTCGAAGTACAGCAATGCTGAACGATAGTCCTTCTGTTCGAGACTGCGGTCTCCCGCTTCGTATGCCTGCACGACCAATCCTGCGAGAGCCCGACGAAGAACCGGCGTTTTCGGATTCGAAGCCGTAGCTTGCTTCTTGAGATCCGCAAGGTTGGCGCGCAGGTCTGCGAGTTCGAAGCCGCTCAGATCGCCCGAAGGAATCCTCTGCATTTGCGCGGAGGGACCGGCGTCGATGCGCTCCTGCTCCTCGATCTCCGCCGCTTCCCGTTTTTCGGCGGCTTTAAGCGCCTTGTTTTTCTCCAACTCGAGCAGTCGGGCCCTCGCGGTGCTCACGTCGGCAAGGCCGCTGAAGTCACGCACCGCCGCCTGGTATTCGCGGAAGGCTGAGAGCAGGTCATTCTTCGTCTCGAAATCGCGCGCGCGGGCGAGGGTGTCATTCAACGTACCCGCGATGCGCGACGGATCACGCGCCAGGGAACCTGCAATCATGGCGTGGATGTCCATCCAGTTAAGCGCTTCCAGCCAAACGGCAGTGGACGCCCAGCCGTGCTGACCCTCGAAAACGCGAATCCGGTACGGTGCGCCGGTGGCGTCCAGTTTTCGCCGCAAGTCGACAAATTCCGAATAGTTGAAATCGGCATTACCTACCGCGCCAAAGTAGGCGAACTTCATGTTTTGCGGTGGCGCAGTACCGATGGGAAATCCGGCGGCGTTCGCGATCACGCCGGCAGCGCAACCGTCGCAGCCGAGAGCAATGCTGGTCGCGAGGCGCGCTCCCCCCGACATTCCGGCGACATAGCGGCGCCGCTCATCGATGGGGAACTTCTGTTGCGTGTCTTGCCATACGGCGTTTGCAGCTTTCATCGACCCGCCCATGGAGCCATTTCTGGAGTTGTTGGAAGCGACGACGATGTATCCAAATTTCTCCGCCGCCTCGCGAACTACATCGACTGCAACCCGGCCGCGTGCGCCGGGATCGAATAGATAGATGATGGGCCATTTGCGAGCAGGAGAAAAACCAGAGGGCAGATAAAGCGCGTAGGTTTCCTCAGAATCGGCGGTGCAGCTTACCTTGGGGATAACGGTGCCGGCTGGAAACTGAGGCTGCGGAGCCTGCGCAAACAGAGGCGCCAAGAACGAAAGCAAGCAGAGCGTCGCGAGCAGCGTCCGATTCACATCAGCAAGATTAGGCACAACCGCTGCTTTGAGGCAAGCCAGTGCAATCTAGACGATAACGCGCAGGAAATGTGTTGTCTTGACTTTGCCGGGTTAAAGAGAGGGAGACTTTGATTCACGCTCGACCCAAGGATAGACTCAGTATTGCCGTGCCATTCCCGGGCCGGCGGGTGATGCCTGTTCGACATCCAATATAGAGGTCAGGAGGACCGGTCTGCTCATGAAGGAAACGCCACAGCAATACACCGCGCGCATTGGGAAATACGTGGAGGGAAAGGATCCTCTCAAGATCCAGAAGAGTACCCCCAAGAAGCTCCAGAAGTTGATCAAAGGGCTCAGCAAGAAAGAATTGAGACGCCGCCCGGCGCCGGATAAATGGTCGGTGGCTGAGATTTTGGCGCATCTCGCAGACGCCGAGGTTGTGGGCAGCTGGCGGATGAGATTCATCCTGGGTAATAGTGGCACCAAGATTGAAGCTTTCGATCAGGATGTTTGGGCCGAGACCTTCGACTACGCCGGTCGCGATCCCGAGCACTCTTTGAAAGTTTTTCGCGTGCTCCGGGAAAACAACCTGTCCATGCTGAAGTCCCTGCCCCCGAAATTGTGGGAACGCTATGGCATGCACGCGGAGCGCGGAAAAGAGTCCATCTCTCACATCGTGCGCATGTTCGCCGGGCACGACGTGAACCACATGCGCCAGGTGGAGAAGATCGTAGAATCGCGCCGCACGTCCAAGCGCTCCTGAGGGATCGCTAGGGTGTGCAGCGAAGCCCTGCGTAACTTCTCGTCTCTTCGCGCATCGACTGGTTGGGGAAATACCTCGGCTGGAGCCTATGTACAAATTATTGTTTGCCGCGATCGCGGTTGTTTTGGGCACGTTAGTTGTACCGCGAGAATTGGACGCGGCTTCAGAAACGTCCGCTCGCACTCCGATATTGGTGGAGCTCTTTACCTCGGAAGGCTGTTCCAGTTGCCCGCCGGCGGATACATTTCTTCAGAAGCTGGACCAGCAAACGGTCGCTGGCGCAGAAGTCATCGTCCTCAGCGAGCATGTGGACTACTGGAATCACATCGGGTGGAAAGACCCGTATTCCGCTAGCTTCTACAGCGACCGTCAAAACGCCTACGGAAGCCGGTTCAGGTTGAGTGGCGTGTACACTCCTCAAATGGTGGTCGACGGCGCCGCCCAATTCGTGGGCAGCGATCAGGCGCTGGGGGAAGCGGCGATCCGGAAGGCAGAGAATAGCCCGAAGATTGACGTGCGCTTGTCAGCGGTCTCGTTGCCGTCTCCAGGTGAGTTGCATGCGCATGTCGAAACGGCGGAACTGGTCCCATCGTTCGGGCAGGGGGAATTAGACGTATATCTGGCGATCGCGCTGGATCACGCGGAGTCGCAGGTCTCAGGCGGAGAAAACGCCGGGCACAAACTTGCGCACACAGCTGTCGTACGAAAGATCGTGAAGATTGGCGTGCTCAAGCAAGGCCGCAACTTTACGCAAGACGTTCAAGTGAAAATGGATTCCGGGATGGATCCGAACAATCTGCGCCTGATTGTGTTCCTGCAACAATCCCACCAGGGCAAGGTGTTCGGCGTGGCCATGGCACCTCCCACCGCTGGGACACAGGCCCAAAATCGCAATTGAGCGTCAAGACCTGGCCCGTCTTTCTCTGCCGTGTAACTTTATTCCAGCTCACAAATCTCATTGGCACGCCCGGGCCCTCCGGGCGTAATCGCAACAAGAAATCTGGAGGATGCATGAAGAAAGCGTTTCTTTCCCTGATGGCTATATCTTGTCTGGCGTTGTCGACTGCTGCTTTTGCGCAGTCCGGTTCTGACATGAAGCAGGACGACACCAAGCAAGACAGCATGAAACAGGACACCATGAAGCAGGATCAGATGAAGCCGGGCGACGCCATGGCAAAAGACAAGAAGGCGAAGAAGACCAAGAAAGACAAGACCAAGAAAGACCAGATGAAACCAGGCGACAACATGAAGCACGACGACAGCATGAAGCACGATGACACCATGAAGCAGAACTAAAGTGGTTCGCCGCGCTGCTCAAGCCTCGACTTCGGGTTAGCCACGTGGTTTCAAGTCCAGGTGGCAACCCGAAGATTCCTGTCAAACTTCAAAGATTCCTGCCCAACTCCACCAAGCCTGGACCAAGAACTCACGTTTACTCTTCGCCGGGATCCTCGGATTCACCCAGGTCGGCGGAATGAGAATCGCCGTCACCGAAGGTTGAGTGAAACCAGCTGACCGAGGGCAGATATTTCCTCAGGCATCTTACGCACGGCGCGTAGCCTTCACGCTCAGCTTCACTCGCCGTCATCGTGCGCAGATTCTCTTTTTCGTGGATGAACTTGCATCCCGGCACGTGAAAGTTCTTCCCATCCGCTGCGACAACGACCATCATTTCCCCTGGAATGTTCAATCCTGGCTGAGCGTGCTCCGAACGCAGCGGACGATTCACGACCGACGTACTGCCTACTTCGAATCCCCCGACAATCAGGATGGCGGCCGCGGCGGCCACTAACCAACCGAAAGCAGTTCCGCGGGGGCGAGGCATATTTTCTTCCAGCCTGCGGTGAAGGCGGCGGCTGAATCCGGAAGGAAGTTCAAACATTTTCTCATCTCCATACAGCTGAACCACGTTGCGTGTGCCGTCGAGCACCGCGCTGCAGTGCTTGCACCCACGAAGATGTTCTTCCATGGCGGCGCGCAGGGCCGGATCAAGCTCGCCCTCCAGATAGTTTGAGACCTCGCGCCAAACTTCTTCACAACTCATCACCATGGCTTGGCCCCCTTTTCAAATGACATCCGGCTGCTCCAGCTGCCCCCCAGACCGGGCGCCAACAGCTCACGCAGCATCAACCGCGCCCTGAGCAGACGGGTTTTCACCGAAGCGGTAGAAATCCCGAGGGTCTTGGCCGTCTCCTCGATGCTCATGTGCTGCATGTCGCGCAGTACGAAAACTTGCGAATATTTCTCGGCGAGCGAAGCCAGAGCCTCCATCAGCTTTTGGCGAATTTCTGTTCGCTCCAAAGTCTCCGAAGGAATTTCTCGCCAGTCGGCAAAGTCTCGCGGCACGTAGCTGCCCTCCTCATCCTGGCCGGCCCGATTGTCGATCGCCTCCATGATCTCCGCATGTTCCTTGCGCCGCCGCATGCGCGCCTCGTTGACCGCGATCTGGATCAGCCAGGTGCTGAAACGAGCTTCCGCGCGGAACTGCCGTATATGTTTGAACGCCTTGAGCACCGCCTCCTGCGCCGCATCTTCCGCGTCGGCTTCGTTGCGCAATATGGCGAATGCCGCCGAGTACACGCGGCGCTCATAAGGACGAATGAGCTCATAAAACAATTCATGCTCTCCGCCGCGAATACGCCGGATCAGTTCCTCCTCGTGCGATTTTTCGGCGCGATCTATCGGCGTTGTCTCTAACAGCATTGTCCCTCTGCGCAATCAGGAAGTCAGTGCGGTTCGAAAGATTCACTACTTCGACACGTAATCCGGGCCCTTTTTCCATCCAGTTAACATCGAGACAAAATTGTTCCAGCCGTGAAGGACAACCATTACCAGGTGGCCAAACACGAATCCGAGAATCGCCCACATGATGATGAAGTGCCAGAGCCGTGCCCAATGAAAGCCGCCCATCATCCACGCCAGCCACGAAAACTGGATCGGTTTCCAGACCGCGAGGCCGCTGAGCACCGACAAGACACCGAGGAGAATGACCGTACTGTAGGCGTGCTTCTGCAGGGGGTTGTAGGCCTCTTTCACCATCGGCTTGGGACCAAAGAAGAAATAGTGCCTCACCATCGGCCAGACGCCGGGAATGTCGCGGTGCGTGAAGAGCACTTGCCGGTAGTTGCCGCTGAACAACTGGTAGCCGAGATAAACGACGCCGGTGGCGATATAAATCCACATAAACGTGAGGTGCCACTGCAAAGCGCCGCCCAGCCATCCGCCGATGGCGAAGGCCTTCGGCCAGTTAAGCAGGTCTTTCTGGGGAATCTTGGCGCCGAAGCTGGGAAAGGCGCGAAAAATCTGCAATCCGCTGCCGACCATCACGAAGAGCGCGACCGCATTGACCCAGTGGCAGAGCCGCACCAGATAAGGATGCTCATACACAGCTTCCGTGATCTCGCCCGTCTTCACGTCTTCGATTTCGATTACATCGATCGCATGAGTTGCCATTGCGTGATCCTCGTCTTCACAGCCCGTAGAAGCGCGAATAGCCCTGATCTTCCCAGTAACCGAAGCGCTCGAGCACGTTGGTGACCTTGAGATCAGTGAGGTACTTGGCCTGCTTGTAGCCGACTTTCGTGGGAATATTCAGCCGCAGCGGCGCTCCATGCTTGCGGGTAAGCGGCCGGTCGTACATCTCGTAGCAGAGCAGGGTTTGCGGGTGGAGTGCGGTCGCCATATCGATGGTCTCGTAATAGTCGTCGGCGCATTCCACGTACACGAAACGTGAGCTGGTGTCGGCGCCGATCATGTTCAGAAAGTCGGAAAGACGAGCTCCGCCAAAACGTCCAATGACGTCCCAGCCTTCGACGCAGACGTGCCGGGTATTGTGCGTGTATTTCTGGAGCGCCTGAATCTGCGGGAGCCTGTAGTCGCCGGGTTTCTGAACTGAGCCAGTCACGGTAAGACTCCACCTGTCGAAATCGACTTCGGGGTCTTCGACGTCATACCCATTGATGGGAAAGCGGTCGAAGGGAGTGAGTTCGGAGTCCGAAAACGTTGTCGCCAGATGGCCGGTGCGAAACAGCTTGGCCGACGCCCAGTCGCTGAAGCCAAGGCCTTTTTTCAGCAGGCCTTCCTGCAGTTTGGGCACGGCGAAAGCGCCGAGAGCCACTGCCGGAGCGAGCTTTAGTAACTCACGGCGATTGATCTTTTTGAATTGCCGACTCTTGATTCTTGATTCCATGGAGAAGCCCCTGCGCGAACCATGCCCAGCCATGGGATTCACAATTCGGGACAAAGTTACAGGTCAGGCCATGCTGCGAATCATTAAGGAAAGCGATTGTACTAGGAAAGAGCGGGTGTCGGGCTTCAAAGATGCTCAGGGCAATGGGTACTGTGACTTACTGCGGATTCACGCGGTACATCCACCGGCCCCGTTCCTGCAGCTGGCGCAGAGAGCCTGCGGTGATCGGTCGCGACGTGCCTTGCTCGCCGGAATTAGCCGCCAGCAGTACGGCATCAATCAACTTGTGTTGCGGCGCCAGTGAGCAAGTAGGATCGGTGGCGTTGGCATCACCGGTAAGCATAAAAGCCTGGCAGCGGCACCCGCCGAAGTCTTCCGTGCGTCGATCGCAACTGCGGCAAGGCTCCTGCATCCACTCTTCACCGCGAAACTTGCGGAACGCGAAAGACTCGCGCCAGATCCATTCCAGCGACCGCGAACTAACGTTGTCGAACTCCAGACCTGGGATGACACCGGCGGCATGGCAGGGAAGCGCTTTGCCTGCAGGATCGATGAGGATCAATCGGCGTCCCCAGCCTCCCATACACGATTTTGGATAACGCGCGTAGTAATCGGGCACTACGGAATCAATACGAATCTTGCCCAACAGCCGAGCTTCGGCTTCGGCTACAGTCTTCACCGCCCGCTCCAACTGATCGCGAGTCGGAATTAAGGACTCACGATTCTCCAACGCCCAGCCGTAATACTGGGCGTGGGCAATCTCCATGCGGTCGGGCTGAAGGTCTTCGAGGAACGAAATCATCTCCTCCAGATGATCCAGGTTCTGCCGGTGGACGACCAGATTTACCGTGAACGCGACCTTGTGCTTCCGAATGTTCCGTGACAACTCGATCTTGTGTGCGTGAGCCTTCGCGCCAGCAATCCAGTTGGCTGCGACTTCCCGTGAATCCTGAAAGCTGACCTGAATGTGGTCGAGGCCTGCTTCTACCAGCGCCGCGAGCCGCTGCTCTGAAAGCCCAACGCCGGACGTGATGAGATTGGTGTAGAGGCCTGCGGCGTGGGCTCCGGTGATCAGTTCGGTGAGATCGGGGCGGGCCAGGGGTTCGCCTCCCGTCAGATGCAGGTGCAGCACTCCAAGCTTTGCCGCCTCGCGCCAAACACGCAACCAGATATCGGTAGCGAGCTCGGACTCGACACCGGCCATCTGCAGCGGATTCGAACAATAGACGCAGTGCAGAGGACATCGGTGTGTGATCTCTGCAATCAGCGCGAGTGGGTTCGAGAACATCAGTAGTCCACGATCCGTTTCTGGTGTAATGCTTCCAGAAATTTTGCGACATCCTCTTTTATATGCGCAGGGTCGGAGGCCGTGTAATGCTTCTGCAATTGCTCGACGATCTGGAGAAAGGTGTTCTGCCCGTCGCAGTGCTCAAGGATTTTCTTCCCCGTGCCTTGAACTTTAATGGCGCCTTCGGGGAAAAGGATGGTTCCTTCCTCGCCGCTTCCGCCCCAGCGGCAACCGGCGGCGAGGCGTGGCTGGCTCATGTCTGCTGGATGGGCCATTTAGTCTCCCGTAATCCGGAATGCGCCCGGCGGTGGCCAGCCCGGCTGTACGTATGCGAAGTAAAGCGCGTCGAGCTGTGCCCACAGAATGTCACACTTGTCGCGCAGGGCCTGGATGACTTTTTCCTGCTCGGCGCGTGAATGTGCGTTCTCGAAAACGTAGTGGATGGCAAAGTTCGCATCTTCCGGAGCCTGATACAAGCGCGCTTCGAAGTAGTCCAATCCGCCGGAAAGCCAGGGGTAGTGCTCCCGCATACGCTCCATGCGGAGAGCGATCAGGTCGCGCGAAAACAATTCGGTCAGCGACGAAGCTACCGCCTCGAGCAGCGAACGGTTGCGTACCAGATTCAGATACTCATTGACAGCGTATCGCGTGGCCGGCAGCACTTCGTCGCCGCGTGCAACGCGGTCGGCATCGAGGCCGGTTGCCTCCGCCAACTTGAGCCAGCGCTTGATGCCGCCATCGGAACTTGCGTCACCATCGTGATCGACTACGCGCTTCCGCCACGCTTTGCGGAAGGTCACATCTTCGCTACGGGAGAGAATGATGGCGTCTTTGATCGGAATCCGGCTCTGGTAGTAGTAGCGGTTCAAGGCCCAGGCCTGGAGCTGGCCGCGATTCAGTTCGCCTTTATGCATCATGAGGTGGAACGGATGCTGGTGGTGATAGCGCTGCTCGCCCACCTCTCTCAGCTTCGCTCGCAATTCATCGAACGAAAGCAGGGGGGCGGCCGCGGCCGGTTCTACAGTTCGAAGTGCCATCCGTCCTCCGCGATTTCCCAGCCGGCCTCGCGCGCCATGCGAAATTCTGGTCCGGACTCATCAAGCATGGGATTGGTGTTATTGATGTGCAAGAAGATTTTACGCGGTCGCCGCAGTCCCGCGAGCTTTTGCAGAGTGCCTTCGGCGGAACTCACCGGCACGTGTCCCATCTGACGCGCGGTTTCGCCGCTGCCCTGCACCTGAATCAACTCGTCATCGCTCCAGAAAGTCCCGTCGAAGAAAAGCAGGTCAGTGGATTCCAATTCTTTCAGCAAAGCATTGTTGATGTCCGGAACCGCAGGCATGTAGGCGAGCTTCGCACCCGATTGCGACTCGACCAGCAACCCAAGCAAAGCTTCCGAGGGATCAAGCGTCAGCCCGTTGGTCGTCCGCGCATACGCCGGATAGCGGCTTCCTAGGCCAATAGTTGTACACTTCAGCCCCGATTCTGCTCTGGAGATGGGGGTTGCGCAGAACTCCTGTCCCACCGCAATTTCGTTCCATTCAACTTGATTGGCGACGCGGTTCAGCATTCCAAACATGCTGTTGTGCTGGCGAAGAATGCGCAGGACGGATGCCGTGCCGTAGACCCGCAACGGCTGCAACTCGCGCATCAGCAGAAGGCCGAGCACGTGATCCAGATCGGCACTTGCCAGGATCACCCCGGCGACAGGGGACTGGCGCAGACCATCACGCGGATGCAATTCAGGGAAGCTTTCGATCTGCGATCGGAGATCAGGCGAAGCACCCAGCAGGAACCAAGACTCGCCGTCATGGCTGACGGCAACCTGCGCCTGGCTACGGGCCTTGCCTGGAAACTTGCCAGCGCGCACTGCACGACAATTACGGCAGGCGCAATTCCACTGCGGAAATCCTCCTCCGGCGGCCGAGCCGAGGATTCTTACTCGCATGGAAGAAGTCTAGAGTTGCGCGCTCGCGTAGGAATTGATCTCGCAGTTCAACAGCACTTCTTCAAATGCAGGCTTGGTCCATTCCATGACTTTACTTATCCTTTTGACGTGCAGTTTGATCTTACTTCCCAACTCTCACCCGAGGCTTGAGTGGCTAAATTCTATCATTACTTCAGATGCCGGTTATCCCCACTAAAGTGCCTTTTCTTGGGGCTTTTTTTGCGAGGCCCGGGCAGAGCCTAAGTAAACGATGCAACTCCGACACCAAACCTAGCCGCTTGTTTTTGAACAACTTATGCAGGATTGCCACGGGGCACGACCGCAGAGAATTTCAGCTTTCGGGCGAAAGCCTGGAATCGGAGGTTGCTGCGAAGGATAGCCTTACCCGTTACCGACCAGGCTGACGCAACGAGGCAGGTTTACCCCCCAAATACACGGCTCGGTTTCGAGCTTCTCAACGCCGATTTCGCCTTCCCGGGGCGAACCGTGCCGTCCGGTCCACACTACCCGAAACTGCGCCTTGAGGCCGTCGTACTGGACATCCACGATCGCGCCGGGCTTTACCTGCGGGCGCAGGCCCTGGATCACCGCGCCGGCCGTGCTGATGTTCTTCACCCGCGCCAGCTGCATAAACGGAGAGGAATGATCCGTAATGCCCCAGATTCGCACCGGCAACATCACATCTACTCTCGTTTCCTGGCGTCGGTCCATAGCGTTTGGGCCCCTTGTGGCGAGATCGAATGCTTGGGGCATGTTAGGGGATGGGCAGCGACTCAGAAAGTAACACCCGTTACCAGGGTCGGGTGTCGGAGGTAATCCCGCCAGCGTGTTTCTGGGGCAGGGTAATCATGGGGTGAAAGTCGGAATTCGACCTACAAATCCCGTAGTTGGGACAGTCACAGCGGGGCGGAGGCGCGGGAAAGAGATATTGATAGGCGCCAATAAACGAAGCGCCGAGGAGCACACTCGGAAGCGCTAGCCGGCAAGGCTCTAGTCCATGTCGCCGAGCGAACAGGCGCCTGCGCCCCGCGGGTCGCCGCAGCTGCCGCAGGGGCCGGCAGAGGCGCCTACCGCCGATCCAGCCTTCGCAGGCGCGGCAAACACCGAAAGCTGCGGTTCCAGCTTCTTGCCATGGCACTTGGGACACTCGGCCTTGTCCTTCCCGAAGACCAGAGCCTCAAACTCGTGGTTACATTCCTTGCAGATGTACTCAAAAATCGGCATGACTGAATTTTCCTTTGCGGAGAGGCATGCAGGCACACGACGAATCCGCTCCGGCCTGCCTGTCGCTCGACTTATCTTCCTATTAGAATCAATTTGTGCGCGATGCGCAATTCCCACCATCAACTTTTCGTGCGCGCCGCGGACTAAGCGGCGGTCACCGGCAGACCATCGCGGCATTTCTACTGCCTCGCAGAATCGCTCTTCCCCCGCATGAAGAGCGTCTGGTTGAAGTCGAGCCGGGAATTCGTGTCCTGTGCCACTGCCACTGGCAGCATGACCGCACTACGGCATTGACCCTGCTCGCGGTGCACGGCCTGGAAGGTTCGAGCGAGTCGCAATACATGCTCGGCATCGCGCAGAAGGCATTGGCTGCCGGCATGAACGTAGTTCGCATGAACCAGCGCAACTGCGGCGGCACAGATGGCCTCGCGCCCACCCTCTACCATTCCGGCCTTTCGACCGATGTGGGCGCAGTCGCGCGCGACCTGCTGGACAACGACAAGGTCTCGCACCTGGGACTGGTCGGCTTTTCCATGGGCGGCAACCTGGTGCTCAAGCTTGCTGGCGAGTGGGGCAAGCAAGCGCCCTCACAGCTATGCGGAGTCGTCGCGGTTTGCCCCTCGATCGACCTTGCGGCCTCGGCCGACGCGCTGCACGACTTAGGCAATCGTCTCTACGAGTATTACTTCATGTGGAAGCTGCGACGCCGTTTCCGCGACAAGGCCAAGCTCTTTCCCCGCAGTTTTGATGTCTCCCGCGTCCAGCGGCTGGTCAGCTTGCGCGATTTCGACGACAAGGTTACCGCCTACTATTGTGGTTTCGCTGGCGCCACCGACTACTATGGGCGCGCTGCCGCCACCAATGTCGTGGACCGCATCGCCGTCCCCACCCTGATTCTGCACGCGGCCAACGATCCCTTCATTCGCATTCTGCCCGAGACTCGCGAGAAGATCCGCGCTAACCCCAACATTAGTTTCCATGAGTCCGACGACGGCGGGCACTGTTCGTTTCTCGCCACCCCGGATGGCGACGATGGCCGCTGGGCGGAGCGTCAGGTGGTGGAGTTCTTCCGCCGGTTTCAGCAGAATCGCTAACCGCGCTCCGTGTTACGCTTCACTCCATGCAGGTCGATTTTGCGGTGGAACTCGGGCGCGATGACGAAGTCCTGGATTTTCCCTGGTCTACGCCCGATGGCGCCTGCAGCTACCACGACCTGAAACGGCATCCCGAACTCATCCTTTATATAGACGAGGCAACCCGCGTTCTCGAACTCGGACAGTTCCTTGAAGGCGTGAACGCACCGGACGGCCTCTTCGAGACCGCCAAGTGCGATGTGTGGTCTTCCACCCACATGAATCCCGAGGAAAAAATCTTTGGCGCGAAATTGAAGTTCTGCTCCTACGTCGACCTCTTGTTTTCTTCGGAAACTTCGCGCTTCTCATTTCCTGAGCACGAACAGTTCGCCCAACGGATCACTGATCTATTGAAGCGTGTGCCCGAGATTCCTGCCTCCGCCGAATTTCTGGTACGCCGCTGCTACTATCGCCAGGATGGCCTCGAGCCTCGGGCTGGCTTTTACGTCACCCATTATCTCTTCGGCTATGGCGACGACGAGATGAGCGCGCGCCAACAATGGGCCATCGGAATGAAGTTAACGGAGAACGCGCTCCGGCAGATCTCGGCAGATCCGGCAGGCGAGAAGAGAATCCACCCCGAAATCAGCACAGATTCCTAAGCTTCCTTCGCGATCGCGGGAGCCGCAACTCGGTCCGGCTTCCACATCGTTCTCAGGCGTGACAACGCCAGCATCGCGAGAAAAATAATCAGCAGGCCCACCGACGCGCCTCCGATACTCTGACTGCGCTTGGGCAGAATGGAAACTCGCCCGTATACGAATTCGATATGCACCCAGTAGACCAGAAGGGAAGTCTGGCCAAGCTGCACCAGCGGACTGAATCCCCACTGTCCTAGTCCCCAACGGCACCAGGCATAGCTGGCAAACAAAATCAGCAGCAGGAGCCCGGCGCGGAGCAAGAAGAAACTCGGGCTGGTGTGCCAGTAGTCGTAGACGGCGTAAAGACGCTCGGGACGCGCATCGAGCCAGCGCGCGACAAAGATAATAGTGAGTCCCGCCACACCCGCTAGACCTACAACCTGCGCCTGACGTACGCGGCTCCAATCCGACTGAAGAACAAATCCCAGCGCAAGGCCCACGAACGCAAACGCAGCCCAGGGAAAGACAGGGAACAGCCACGCCTGCGGCTGTCCCAGATTGTGCACTCCGTTAACGTAGGATTCGACTGGCCACGGCAACCATTGCGGACGCCACGTCGTCCACAGAGGAGGTGTCATCAGCGAGATCGCGAGCGCCACGCCAGCGGCACTGAGAGTCAGGCGCGGACGCATGTGCGGGGACCTTCCCGTAGACATCACTATCCAGCACATTACGCCCATCAGCATCATGGAGAGGCCGATCGTGTTGAGGATGTCCACGCGGAGCAGATCGCTCCATGGCGCCCATCCCCACGCGATCAGAAATTCCTGCAGGCGGAACAGCAGCCCAAAGGCGAAAATTTCAGCGCCGCGCCGGATCGTGGTCCGCGCGATCTCCGCCGGAGGAACACCCTTTTGCCGGAGTTTGTCCGTAACCAGGGCAAACGAAATTCCGGCCAGGAACAGGAACAAAGGCGCGGGCAGCGTACCCCCTAGCTGCGACCACATGAAAAACGTCGTCTTGCGCGCTTCGGGACTGAGCCAGGAGTCGTAGCAGTGCGTCTGGAACATCAGAACGCAGGCAAGGCCACGCATCCAGTCGATATATGCCAGCCGCGAGGAAGAGGGAGCTGTCATCCGGGAGTTTGCGTTGGCACCATGAAGCTGAGCGTCCGGCCGAGCACGGGCAGTATAAGACCAAACTCGGGCAGGACCCGGAAAGAATCCTTCCGGTGGAGAAAGCAAAGGTGTGAGCGCCTGATAGGCCGTATAGGACCCCGCCGCTCTATGCTAAATTTGAAGCGAAGCGGGCGCGTAGCTCAAGCGGATAGAGCATCGGATTTCTAATCCGAGGGTTGCAGGTTCGATTCCTGCCGCGCCTACCATTCTTTCTAAACGACTTCGCCTTTTCAACCAATTAGCGACGACACTTCGAGGCGAGTTATCCCCTGCTATACCGAAATATCCCTTGTTGTCCCCCGAAACGGGGCCCGCTGCGGGGCCCGCGCGGATTGCTAATCCTACGCGCTCACGGATGCAATTCACCGGCTAGTAGTGGCGTCGTAATCCCCCTGAAACCAATTACTATGGCCGAACTAATGGTCGAATGCAGAATCCTTCACGTTGACAAGTCCGACCGCTACCGGTAGACCAAGTGGCGGAAGGATACAGCCATTATCGGAGGAGTCAATATGACGAGGCTTTGTCTCACCTTCATGCTGTGCGTTTACGCCGCGGGGTCGATGGCTCAGAACCCTAAAGCCCAGGCGCAGCTGCCTACAGTTGTCGCAAGCAAAAGCTTCCTCGGCCAAACACAGAGTATTCCAAGAACTACATTGTTTACACCCCAGTCGTCAGGAGTCTACAGAGTCACCGTATATGAAGAGACCTCAAGTGATGTGGGTGGTTACCTGCCTGAGGCGTTTCTCTCATGGACGGGAGGGTTCACGTCTTATCGTGCGCCGGTTAGAACCACTTCTGCGCACCAGAACGGCACTTTCGAAGCAAGCGGGCAACTGACGATCAATGA
The DNA here is from genome assembly GCA_963711675.1 of uncultured Acidobacteriota bacterium. Classification (GTDB taxonomy): domain Bacteria; phylum Acidobacteriota; class Terriglobia; order Terriglobales; family Acidobacteriaceae; genus CAVQFB01. Next base: position 39,664 of record CAVQFB010000012.1, read on the forward strand.
TACGGCCGGGAAACCGATTCAGTTGATAGTTACAGAGAATCCCAACGAACAGGGGACCTACAATCTGTATGTAGTCGTCGAGAAGTTGTGAGGCATGGTTCACCGAATGGCGGAAAGTCTCACTTTTGCGCACAGCAGGAGAAGCCGCCCGAGAAGAAAGGTTAGAGAAGCGAGCGGCTCCCTCGACTGCCCTGTGGTCGGACGGCGGAAAAGAAAGGTTAAAAAGGACGCCGTCCAACCAAACTAACAGGCGGAGAGAGAGAGAGAAGCGGCTCGCGTTCGCTTCTCTCCCCCCGCCGGACCCGTTTTTCGAGGCCATGGCTTCAAACCCAGAGGAGTGGCTGGGTCTGCTGGAAAGACCGGGTCCAAAACTCACTACCGTCCTTGTAGCTTTTCCCGAGCGGCCCGGTGCTGGTCTCGGAATTGTACGAGTCGATAGTGCGGGAAATTTCGGAGCGACAATCGTTATACGCGAGTCAGAACGTAATCGCCGGGCGTGCCCGAGTCAGTCACAATGAATCACGGTGGCTGGAAAACGGCCGAAGTTTTCCGCCGTTACGCAATCGTCAGTAGCTCGGATCAAAGAGTGTACGTCGAGGCTCTCGAAAAATTCCTTTCGGGGCCCGAACAGGGTCCTTTGGAGGTAAAAACAGTCAATTGACGTTGAAAACGCTAGGCTTACGACTGGCATGCGGCTGGGCGCGGTAAACTGAATAGATACGATGAAACCCATTCCGCCTTGGCCGCTGCTCCTTGGGATCGCCCTCACGGTCTTCGCTTTGTTCTTTCTGGCGTCGATCCAGGTTTACGCAGCTGTCTTCAGGCTGGGCAGCCTGAGGAACGAGCGCCAGCGTCCGACCGGACACAGTTTTCGGCTCCTGGTTGTCGTGCTCGGTCTGATGGCAATAGTCGGAGTGTGCATGTCATGCAGCGGCGGGCGGGTGGGACAGCGCGTGGATCAGGTACTCGCCTTTGTGGGCATCAATCAAGGGCCCGGCGCGGTTGTGATCTCAGGTGCGGGCAACGGGAATGGCAGAGTGGTTTCGCAGACGGGCGAGCTGAACTGCAAGCTGGTCGCAGGCAAAACGTCGGGAAGTTGCAGCCAACCGTATTCGGCGGGTGCCAAGGTGAACTTAACCGCTACCCCGGAATCGGACTCGATCTTTGTCACCTTCAGCGATCCATGCGGCGCGGCTCCTTCTTGCACAGTGACGATGAATGAAAACGCGTCGGTGACCGCCACCTTCAGCCTTGCCAAGGTTCTGTCCATCACTAATCCGCCGCCCGCGAGCTGGTATCCCTACCCCAGGAACAGTTTGTGGACACAGCGCGTTCCGGCAGACGCGCCGCAGCACGACATCGTCCCGGCCAACTACAACCTGAGTGCCACTTCGGCTCAAGCCATGGTGAGTTGTGCCCTCACCGGCTGCGGAGACTACACCCTCCATCAGAGCGGAATGGAACTGGGCTCCAGAGCAGCCATGCGTTCCTTCATTAACAGTGCTACGAGAGACGGCTCGCCCTCCCAGGACGACCAGGGCAAAGCCATCTGGATTTCCCAGCCGGGAGATCCCTACTACCACATTCATTGGACGCCAAGTGGAGATTGCTACTACGAGCCTAATATTGATTTCGTGGTGCAGATACCGGATCAGGCAAACTGGCCCGGTACGCACGACACCTTTGTCGGGGGAATCGACACTTCGCAAAACCTTTTTTGGTCGATGTCGCGCACCGGACCGCACACGGGCTTCAGCCTGCCGCACTGTACGTCGACGGATCCCAAGCATCCCTGCGAGTTGAGCGGAGGAGAGCAGGTTGGTAGTTCCTGCACCGCGGCCCGCATCGGCGTTGACAAGGACTGGGACTATTCGCCGGGTGTGTACCGAGCAACCGTCTCGGGCATTCCCATGACCATCGGTGGTTCTGGCGACAATCTGTCGCAGGGCGCGTCTGGTTCCCTGGGCACAGTTCGTTTGACTGAGCTCATGGGCGGTATCTTTCGCATGACACAGAGTTCCATCGGCTGCGTGACCGGACAAGTTTTCCCCGCGACCAGTGGCGCATTTTCCTGCCGCAGTGTCACCACGCAGTGGCAAAACTATCCCCCGAACGGAGCGTGGCTTTACTGCGACTACACTGATTCTGAGATTGCGTCCATGAATCTGCCTCCGTGGCAGGACATCATGCTCGTTGGGCTCTGCCACCATGGCACCTTCCCGTCGGTCACGGATGCGACCAACCGGGGCGTGTCACCCCTGAGTGGGGACACTCTGGAAAGTGAGTATCCCTTCCGGAAAGTAACCGGTCAGCACCATCCGGTCTTCGCATGGCTCAACGGACAAAAATTGGGCAGCCCAAACTCCAACGCCCCGGATCCTCAGGCGACCATTGATTGCGGATCATACAACCCGCCTTTGTCGGAATACCGCTGCAGCCCTAACGTGCTGTATGGCATTCCTCCTATCAGAGGTCTGGACGTGATTCACCACTTCCACATTGCTGATCCGTGCCTGATGCGGCGCCTGATCTATCAACTCGGGGGAGATGGCACGGGGCGTTGCTAGGCTTGGTGCCGACGAGCCTGACTAACGCTTCGCCTCAGGGTGTGCTGCAATTCCGGGGGATGAACTCCTCTTCGAGAGCAGGCGGATTCGCGCTACACGAATTAGCGCGCTCTGTCAGTGAGGGCAGGGAGCGCAACTGTTTTCCTGAACCTGAGGGGGGGCAGCTCTCAACCTGACCAGTTCCAGGAATCCGAGCCGCCATGGCGAGGTCGTAAGCTTCATCACCACCGTTGCGGCCAGTGTCCGCGAACCGAAGCGCCATGCCCCGACGGGCTCCGTAACCTTCCACGATGGCAAGATCGTGCTTGGCACGGTGAAGCTCAGCGGGGGCAAAGCCGTATTCACCACGGCCAAGCTCAGCGTGGGTACCCATTCCATCAGTGCTCGCTATTCTGGCGACAATAATTTCAACCCTCACACTTCTGCGGTGCTGAAACAGGTCGTGAAGAAGTGAAAGAGCACGGTTCAGGATAAAGCGGCTGCACGGGATTGGAGAATGGTAGATCGTTCGCGCTCATGCTTTGACCAAATTCCAGCTTTGTTTAGGGAGCACCCTGGCAAGGCAATACAAGACGTTTGTCCAGAAAAGCAACAAACAGATTTTTCATTGCGGAGCACGACGGCATCACGCACACCTTTTTCGTTCTAGCTCAGTAGCCGCGTTGGGCAGGATGGAAGAGCCTTCCTCGGCGCCAGTCGACTCCTGCCGCGCCTGCCAGATTTCAGCCCACAAGAAATACATCCAGTTATGTGATGGTTCAGCCTGAACTGGAGAGGAGGCGCTCTCCGTTAGTGAGCATTCCGCCCTTCGGACGGGGATTTTCAAGGTATCGGGAGTTAGCGTCCGATGTCTTTTTGTCGGTGTAAGTACACAGCGCGAGAGGATGGGCTCCCGCGCTGCTAAATGGTGGAAGGAGAATCTCAGTTTTGGTAGAACGCTTTCTATCAAGTGATGGATGCTCCGAAAGGAATACTGCGTGTGCGAAACCCAGTGTTCAGCAACCTTTTAGAGCGTCCTTTTCTTCTTGCCTACAAGAATCGTGAATAATCCAGGCTAGTTGGTCTTCGTCTACCTTCCGAGGACGTCAAACGTCCCGTTGGGGTTATAGAGCAAAGTCGTCCAGTTAACTCCATCCGTGGTGTAAGCGCCGTTTCCTGAAGCGCTTGTACTGTTCTCGTTCCAGGCCGCCCACTCATCCGAATTTACGATCGGAACCAACCAGTACTGCTTGTTCTTAAGGAGTCTGATCTTCTTTGTCTTGGCGACCTTGCACGTCTTGAGTTGGGTGCTGGTGCTTCCGAAAGTGGGCAAATTGGCCCGCGTGCAGCTAAAAAGTTTTTTACCGCTGGGGACGCCAGCGTTGTCGGTTTCCAAATAGAGTTTTACACCATTCGTGCCACTGACATAGCCCATGGCGATGTCGATCTGGGCGAGATTGTGGGTTGCTGTCGGCGTGAAGGCCTGGGCTTGAATGATCAACCCAACCGCAGAGTTCACACCGCCCTCGGTCCAACCGGCACAGCAGTTGTAACCTGATCCGATGTTCGAATAGATCGTGATGGTTTCCGGTTCGATGGCAGAGCTGTGTACCTGTTCCGGCGTGGAGAACCTTGGCGTCGTGACGGTTACCGATCGACCCTGCGAATCAGTGACCGCGTGCTGCCCGAAGGCCATACTGACCATGCAGAGCGTCAACGCGGCTACGCAAAGCATTAAACTTGTCAATCTCGACATTGTGAACCTCCTTGCCTCTAACATCGATTTTGCTCATTCAACCGAGTACGGGCGGCAATCTAGCGGTCAGGAACCGATAAAGTCAAGATGCAAATACTTGCACTTCCCCACGGTTCACGAGCGCTTCAGGCCACACCCCGCACTCTGCTGCGGCGAGCTCGTCGCGAGTTTCGGGAAACTGTTGCAAAAAGAACAGGCGGGGTCTCGGCGAGACGCCAGATCTACTTCTTCCGTCTCAGTTCATTCACCGACACAGTGGCCTGTGCCGCGATCAAAGTGTCACGCGTGAGGTGGATCAAGTCCTCACCCTTAATAATCTCCCGCGTCGCCATGACTACCATCGCCTCGGCAAAGTGCTCCGGGTTCCATTTTCGCAGGTGGACTTCCGACAAGGTGCCATTGCGGACGGTTTCATCTGCCGCCGTGCCCAGCACCAGGACAAACTTGGGCTGCAGCCGGGGCGGCTTGTCCGGCCGTATCGATCGCGCCACCAACTCGCACGCCGAGGAGTAAATCCTGTTCGCTTCGTCGGTTGACCAATCCAGCTGTTTGGGGTTCGACACCTCAAACGGCAGGGCGGTTTGCGCGCTGCCACTCACCTTCAGCAGAGCGACCACGTACATCAACAGCGCAATGGTTGCAAGCCGTCGGCAATGCGCCGGATGGTGGTGGAGTTTGTGTTGGCGAAGCGGAAGGTCGAAAGTTTGCCGATGGATGCCGACATTTCGGATCAGGGAACGCACTTCCCAATTACCACGTAACCTCATTACACGCGGGTCCTTAAGCCGCTCTGCTCAGCTTCGTTCCACCTGAGTAATCCGCCAAGATGCCTTAGGTAACAGCCGGATGGCTAAAGGCGACATTGACCTCATGGGGTACTACGATCCCAAATAGTGCACTTCTGTCCTCTCCCCTCCTTCTTTCGCAAAGCACGCGACCGGGACGTCCCACCATGCGCCTCCTGCTCTGACGACGAAGAGGTATGAAAATTCTTTCACGCTGTCGTAAGTGCGGGATACGTGTATGATCGGTGCCGTTTTTGAAGCAAGAAATAACTCCCCCAAAACTTTCCAAGGAGAAAACCTAAAGATGCTGAGTCGAGGCTCAAGCACATTCCGAGTGCTCGGAATCGTCCTGATCGTGGTGACTGTGTCGTCCATAGCCGGTGCTCAGGCAACACAACCCGGCAGCTGGACACCGCTGAAGAATCAACCAACCTTTCAAACCGATACCGCACTCCTGCTTACCGATGGCAGCGTCATGGTGCATGAGTTCATGAGCCCCAACTGGTGGCGTCTGAAACCGACCAACACCGGCAGCTATGTAAACGGCACTTGGTCGCAGCTAGCATCGATGCAGTCTAACTACGGTCCTCTTTACTATGCCTCAGCCGTTCTGCCCGATGGCCGGGTACTGGTGGAAGGAGGAGAGTACAACTGTTGCGGCGGCGGCGAAGTCACGCTGGGCGCGATTTACGATCCGAAGAAGAACACCTGGACGAACGTGAATCCGCCGAGTGGATGGGGTTACATTGGCGACTCTCCTGCTGTCATCCTGCCCAACGGCACACTCATGATGGGTCAGGGAGCAAGTCCATCCACACTGCAGGTTCAGTTCAATGCCAGCACTCTGACCTGGAGCTCCGTAGGAAGCGGGAAAGCGGATGGATTCTCCGAGGAAGGATTAGCCTTACTTCCCAACGGCCAAGTTCTAACCGTGGATACTGAAGACGGCACCAACTCCGAGACCTACAATCCGTCTACCACTACATGGAGCAGTGCGGGCAGCACGATCGTCGAACTGCCGAGCAACGGCGGCCTGGGCATCGTCCCGGAAATGGGACCGCTGCTCCAGCGTCCGGACGGTTCGGTAGCCGCGTTCGGCGCGACGACTCACATGTCCGTCTATAACTCTTCCACCGGCAACTGGACCCAGGGGCCTGATTTTCCGGGCGGGAACATGATGGCCGATGCGCCGGCCAGCATTCTTCCGGACGGTAACGCGTTGGTGGCTACGAGCCCATTCTTCGCTAATCCGACGACGTTCTACGAGTTTGATGGAAGCACCTTCACCCAGGTTCCAGCCCCTCCGAGTGCCAGTGGTCAACCCTCCTATACGGTCCGCTTGTTGCCCCTGCCCAACGGCCGTGTGCTTTACACGCTAGCGGATGGTGCGACAATCGACGTCGAGCTGTACACGCCCAAAGGTTCTGCCAACAATGCCTGGAAGCCGGCGATTACCTCGGTTTCGAGCACTCTTACTCACGGCAAGACTTACAAGATCTCGGGCAAGCAGTTTAACGGCTTGTCTGCCGGCGCTGCCTACGGCGACGATGCGCAGATGGCCACCAATTACCCCCTGGTGGAGATCAAGAACAAAGCGACGGGCCACGTGTTCTGGGCCCGGACACACAATCACAGCACCATGGGCATTTCAACCGGCAACAAGACCGTCTCCACCCAGTTTGATGTTCCCGCGACCATCGAAAAAGGAGCGAGCACGATTTTTGTCGTGGCCAACGGGATCTCCTCGGTGGGAAAAGCCGTCACCGTGAATTAAACGCTTTTTCAGTTTTGCTTTTGTCATTGCCCCGTCATTCCCTTCAGGGAAGACGGGGTTTTTTTCGTTTGACTCTTCTTCAACGTGTGTTGGCGCAAGCCGCGTGAATCAAACCACAGCAAAAACACATTGACTTAGCTTTCCGGACTTACGTATCGTGCCAGCACCGCTCAGCTTGGGGGAGCCCATGTCCATTGTTATGAGGTCGCACAGCCGTGCGTCTCGACCAGCCACGAACGTCTTCGTCGCGAATTCCCGGAAGATATTTGTGCTCACGGTGTTGCTCGGCACGCTGGTGCTAACCAGCGGTTGCAAGAAAAAGGAAGCGACCGAGCAGCCGCACTACCAGCGCCCGAACCTGAGTGATGCTGAATTTCGCTATGGCGTCGCGCCTACGCGAAACAACAAGGTCACCTATCAGGACGATGTCATCATCGTCGAGCACGGCGAAAAGGCCATCCATGCCGTCAGTTCGAACGGCATCGGAGTGACGATTGACGCGAACTTGCCTGAAGCGCAGGCGATGCAGCCGGGGAAAGTCGTATTCCTCACCAACCGCGCTGTCGGACGCATCCTGGGAGCCCAGCGTAATGGCAATGAACTGTCCCTGGTACTCGGGCCCGTCGACATCACCGAAGTCATCAAGGAAGCCGACCTCTCCCACGACGAGCCGCTCGACCTGAATTCGATGACGGCGTACTACGCGCCTGATTTTCCCGGAGCGGAGATCGAGGCACCGAAGCTCAGCAGCAGGAACGTGACCCCGAAACCCCGCGTACAGAACGCGGTGGCTGTCAGCGTGATCTCCCCCACCGGGGAATGGTCGCCCCTCGGAGGGTCCCGCTACGCCCTGAATGATGGCAGATCCCAAGGTCGTTCCGACGATCCATCGGCCTGGACCGACAAAGACATCGTCGCCGTCCGCCGCCTGGCAGCTTCGTATCCGGACGGACGGGCAGCGTCTTCGGGACTGGCAAGTGTGCTGCAGGTACCAAGCCTACCCAATGTCCCCTCGGTGCCTGGACTGCCGAATGCCGGTCAGATGCCTGGCCTGCCTGCGCCGCCACCCATCCCGGGTATCCCTCAGATCCCGATCAATATCGGTAATTTCAAACTCACGCCTTTCTGTTGCGGGGGTATCGGCATCAAGATCGTGCACGACACCGATGCCGTTAAGGTTCTCGCTTACGGTGTGATACGCCTCCAGAATCCGAGCGTGCATTTCGATCTGAAGATTAGCGGCGGCAAGGTGCAAAAAGCTGGCGTGACCCTCGCCGGCGCTGCTGGGCTCACGATGCAATTCGAAGCGGGCAGTGCCGTGGGCGTAAATGGCAACATCAACAAGCAAATCACGGTACCAGTAGATTTCAGCATCCCGATTGCGGGTTTGCCTGTGCCCGTCGCAGTTACGTTTCACCAGTCGTTCATCCTGAAAACGGCGTTCAGCGCCAAAGACGCTACCCTCAAGGCCACCGGTGACTACACGTTTACCGGATCGCTTTTCATGGGGTATCAGGGCGGGCAGTGGACGGTCGGGGCGCCGACTTCCTTCACGGTGAACCAGGGCCTGCTGAATTCAATCGCCGGAGCTTCGGTCGGTGTGAACGGGCTAGTCCTGGCATACAACGGGAAGGTGATCGTGGGTATCGGTGCCTTTGGTTTTGCCACCGGCCCATATCTTGGCTACACCGCCTCGATCGGCATTAGCCGCGGTTCCGATCTGGCCGGTGGCCCAATGGGCTTGCCCACATGCCTTGGCGCGACCATCGATATTGGCATGTCCGTCGGGATCGGCTACATCATCCCCCAGGCGGTGACGGATGCGATCAACTTCATCCTCCGTCAACTCAATGTGAAGGAGATCGAACGGGAAGGAGGACTCGAGCACCGGGAAAACCTCATTCACAAGGACGAATATCTTCCGACCAGTTGCGGGAAGCCATGAGCGGCGCGTCTGGCCTTTATAGTCGTGGCGGTCAATGAGGACGGCATTCCCATGCCGTCCTCGTATTCAGCGTGCCTCTAACCTCCGCCAGGTCCGTTGTGGCAATCGTAGCAACTGAATTGATGCAGAGCCGGGAACGTCTTTTTCCCGCCGTCGTCGATATTGAAGATGCGCTGCACCTTGGCCTGCGACAGCACCGAGCCATGATAGGTCTTGCCGTGGCAGTACGCACAAGCCTGGTGGCCGTGCTTGTCGACGTAGTCGGGATGGCCATCTACCCACGTCTGGCCGAGTGTGTGAATAGCGTGCGGACCATTAGTGCCGTCGGCCGCCAGATTCGTGTGGCACACAGTGCACTCGGTGATTTTCGCCGCGTAGCCCTGCAAGTTCTTGGGATACACGTTGTCGTTGGCCTGCAGGGTGGGGAACTCGGCGTGCGGCGAACCATGGCAGCCTGAACAGAAAACCGAGCCGTGTCCCGTGCTGTAGCGATAAAGGTCGGAACCTTTCACCGGAACGTTCGGGTTGGTGGCGAACGTCTGGTCTTTCGTCTGGCGCCATACCCACTTGCTGGTGAACGCCGTTTTGTATCGCCGGCTGGTGTTGTGGCACATCTGGCAGGCGGGCTCAATCAGCCATCCCGTGCGGCTGGGATCTCCTACGTGACTGACATCGCCGTGGCAGTTGAAGCAATTCACCTTGTTCATCGCGCCGCGTTTGCACAGGGTCTTGGGACCGGGATGGCAAACGTAGCACGTCGCCAGGTCGGTCGTGCCCTGATCCAGCGTGGCCTTGTTAGGGTAGTTGACCTGTGGCCCGTGCAGCGTGTGCATGTCGGTAGTGAGCGGGTTGATCCCCGGAAGCCCTGCCAGACCGAGCGCGTTATCGGCGTGGCAAGCGGCGCAAAGTACCGGCGTTCCCGACACAGCCGTCTGATATAGCGTCGACTGGTAGTTGTATCCCAGCTTCTGCAGCTGGCCCAGGTATTTCGAAATCTGCCAGCGATCGTCGTGCTTGCGCAGAATGTTGAGCTTCATGTCCTTGTTCGGATCCGGGTTGTTAACCCATCCCTTGGCCGGTTTTGCAGCTGGATCGGTCTTGGATGCGTGGCAATTCGCGCAGCTCATCTCGTCGCTGACCGAAAGGACGATCTTGGCCGTGGCCAGCACCTGACCCGTGTTCGAATCCTTGGCCACGAGCAGAGCCATAGGGTAGGGATTGAAATTCCCTTTGTCGTCATAAGGAATCGTGGGAATGCCGACTGCCTCCCAGTAGCCCAGGGTCGCGTTGTACGTCATCGGGTTCGGCGTGTTGCCCTGAGTCTTGTAGCCTGCAAGCCCGGTGTCGGGCGGAGGGCTGGCCAGAAAAAGCAAGTCAACGTAGTCCCAGAAGTTGGTCTTGGTCGAACTGATGCTGTTGATTGACCCCTTCGTATCTTTCGTGGCCTGATAGGTGATGGTCACGCCACTCGTGATGATGGTCGGCGGCTCGCCTTTTTTCACCAGTTGTGCGTGGATGATGTTGTAAGGCGGCAACACAGAAAAGATTGAGTAGTCCTTGCCGTCGATACAATGCATGCCCAACTCACTCCATGCCATGAGGGCATAGGTGGTCGCATCTGGATTTCCAAAGCTGGGGGAAAGTTGGGAGGCATTCCCTGTATCACTGGGAGGCGCAGTATTCCCGACGCCACAGGAGAGGGCGATTACCACGAGCGCAGCAGCGGTCATCAGCAGCCGTTTCATAGCACGGTTCCTTTCTGCACGTTTCCTTTCTGCACGTTTCGATCCAATTTAAGTGGCGACAACAGAGCGGCGGCGCGGACGATTTACAGAGATTACGCAAACTGCCATTTGCGAATTTTTGTGACCATAATCGCTTTGCGAACGGCGGGTCGGTGACAAAGCTCACCTATTTGTGTGAGTCAATTTTCTGAACGTGAGCGCGCGGAGTTTTGTACAGCGAAGCTGAGCGATAAGTTTCTGCTGGGGAAGAGTGTCTCGCCGGCGGCGGTGCAAATAGGGTGTGCTGTTCGGGCCGACAATTAGTTCTTGCCGTGCCAGCTAAAGCGCCTTCCGACGATGAACTTCAAGATCATGCGATCGCTCGCGTGGTTAGGTTCGAAACCTACTCCGAAATTCAGCTCCCAGTTGGGAGAGACGTCGAGATCAACGCAGGGGAAGAACTGGTGATGTTGATTCCTCAGCGGAAGAAATTCAGTCGCCGGACCAAGGGAGCCGTAGTATTCCAGCCCGGCCGCTACCTTCTTGGTTATGTCATAAGTGGCCTTGGCGTTCGGTGAAAACTCGAACCCACGACGCACGTCGCTGCCATGCAGTGCCCGATCAAATGTCGGATTGAACGACAAGTACCATCTTCCCAGTTTCTTGTCGATGATCGGCTGTAGTTCGTAGGTCCATGTGTTCTCCGAGAACTGCCTGCGCTGGTACCCGACCTCCTGGCCCAGGCTCACGCCGACAGGCCAGTGCCACGACTCCGGCACAGTAACTCTCGGACGAATGTGGCTGCCCACCCACTGCCACCCGCCATCGGGCTGGATACTGCTGAACACATAAACGCCAGTTTCGAGCCAGTCGGTGAAAGTGTGAGAGACCTCGAGGGTTTCGTGCACGGCATGATTCGTGGGAACCAGCCCATCCCTTGAAGTGGTGCTGCCCTGCGCGGTGAAGTTGCTGTGCAACTCCAACATGGTGGTGCCGGGCTTCTCCATCTCGGAGCTGTAAACCTGAATCTCGTAGTTGTCCTGTGCATAGGCCAAGTGGACTGACGAGACGAAAAGAAACACAGCTACGATCGAAAGCCGCAGCGCATTCATCGGTGCAGTTCCATGGCCCGGATGACGCAGGTAAACCCCACTTCGTGCGCGCCTTTGAGATTGTAGTCTAGGGCGATTGCCAGGCCCTCATTGTGATGTACGTCACATAGCGATGTGACGTTCCCGTTTTAGAACTCGGCAATCGGTCGGCTCCCTGCCGGGAAAACGACGAGGCCACTGCAATAATCCTCCCCTCGTCAACTGGACGTGTGCCACTGGAACTGCAGGCTTTTGGCGGGTTTTCGACGACCGGCAGGAAAAATCCTCGTGAAAAATTGAACGTGCGTCTGTCCTTGCCTGGGCGGCGCGCTACTTCTTATCACCACTACTTGTGACGCAGCTTATGGCGAGCCTTCTCGCCCTCCGCTGCAATGAGAAAGGAAACCCCGAAGTCGGCCCCACATTCGCTGAAGTTAAAGCGGTAGCCTTGCAGATTGTCCAGACCAAATCACGCTTCCCGAAGCCGGACTACTCAGCTTCAGCGGACAGTATTCCCGGAAGACCGAAGGGTACCAACGGGCCCAGGCCAGGCAAGGAGGATTCTACAGATAAGAAGGTGTAACCGTAATGAGGAACATTATTTCTCGCTCGCTGTCTATCTTTGCGCTGCTTACCACGACACTCGCCCAGAATCCCATTAAACACGTCGTCTTCATCTCCAAAGAAAATCGATCCTTCGACAATTACTTCGGCCGGTTCCCGGGAGCCAACGGAGCTACAACGGGAAAACTTTCCACGGGGCAAGTTGTCCCACTTGCCCGTACGCCTGACCAGACCGCGCATGACATTTCACATAAGTGGTGGTCCGGTTGGACCGTCATTGACAATGGCGCCATGGATCGCTTCGACATCAACCTCCAGGGAAATGTGAATGGCGACTATCTGGCATACACACAACTGACCAAGGCCGACATTCCAAACTATTGGGCCTACGCCCAGAATTACGGATTGGCTGACAACTTTTTCAGTTCGGAGGCGGGTCCCAGCTTCCCGAACCACACTTATATGATCGCGGCCCAATCCAACCACACCATCGCGGTACCTTCTCCGACCGGACCCAGTAGATCGTGGGGTTGCGACGCGGAAGATGCCAGCGTGGTGCCCCAAATCGATACGCAGGGAAATATAACTTACATCCACCCTTGCTACGATATCCCAACGTTGGGGGACACATTAGACGCAGCTAGGGTCTCATGGAAATCTTATGGCCCGACTTATGGTCAGGATGGCTACCAGTGGGTGATCTACGACTCGATTGCTCACATTCGCAATGGACCCGATTGGGTCAAGGCTGTCGACCAGAGGACGTTTGAAAACGACGCCCTCTCCGGGGACCTTCCCGCCGTTTCGTGGATGGTCGCTCCACAGCGTGAAAATGAACATCCACCGTTTAGTTCCTGTGTGGGTGAAAATTGGACGGTGCGAAAGATCAACGCGGTCATGCAGGGACCGGACTGGACGTCCACTATTATTTTTTTGACGTGGGACGACTTCGGCGGCTTTTACGACCATGTAGCTCCAACACAAATCGACCAGATGGGCTTAGGCCCGCGCGTGCCGATGCTCGTAATATCTCCTTATGTGAAGAAGGGCATCCTTCATAGTCAGTATGAGTTTTCTTCGGTGCTGGCTTTCATTGAAAAATGGCTGGGATTGCCCTCCTTAGGCGAGCGCGACACAAATGCAAACAACATGATGGACGCTTTCAACTTTCATCAGCCACCCCTCGCTCCCATGGTACTCACCGAGCGGCAGTGTCCTATGTCGGGCAGTTATTACGTATTTGGGGAAAACCTGATAGGCACTACCGTCGCCGCCAGCGGCTTGACCGTAGCCAACCCCACGAATGCTCCCATTACCATCAAGAAGATTTCGATTTCGGGGGCGCCGGACTTCACCTTAGGCACATATCCAAAGACGATTAGCCCGTACGGGAGTTTCTCACTGCCCTCGAAATTTACACCACACCAGCCCGGCCTTCATAAAGCAACCGTGACCATCACCAGCAGCTATCAAACTCAGAAGATTGCCGTGAGCGGCATTGGCTCATTTATCAATACGCCGAAATCGGTAGCCATTGCCGAGACAGTGATTGGGGATACTAGCCACGCTGTGGTGGCATTCAAGAACACCGACGCGCATCCCGTGACCATTTCCTCGTTTGGTCTCGTCGGAGATGAATTTCAACTGGTGTCGAGCAATTGCCCCACATCCCTGAAGGGCGGAGGTTCTTGTCAATTCGTGGTGTCGTTTAGTCCCACATGGATTGGCCCAGCGTGGGCGGTACTCTCGGTGAATGATAGCGATGCCGGGTCTCCACACCAAATTCACCTTGCCAGTCAGGGTGACCCGCCCAATGGCGCACACCTTCCGACGAGCGGAATGGACGAGTAGGGAGGTTTGGCGCTTCAAGGAAGTAACCTTGTCTCGTTCAAGGTTCAGGCGTCAAATCCGAAGTCGAGCAGACTCAGTCCGTGGGCTGCAAATCGGCAACCCTGGGTCAGTTTGGAAACCAGACTCACCCACCGTCCTTCCGCCACCATCATTGCGACGTCGCGGTATCGACGGTGAGGTCAGTTTCGGCGACAGTGATGGGCACGATATTTGCCTGCCGCAGTTGCTGGTTAAGTTGCGGCAGGTTCGCCTGTTTGAATCGTATCCACTCCCGAATGCATGCCTTCACTTGCGCGCTCGACTCTTTGTAGACGGCGATCGCCTGCGAGGGCACTGCGCGATCTCCCCCTTCGACGACTCGCAGCGCGGATGCCAGATTCTTGTAGGCGTTTTGCAGTCCGGGTCCCAGGCCCGGAGCGTTGTCTTTGTTCGTCAGGATATTTCCGAGTCCGGCCTGAGCCTCGGCAATCGCCGATATAAGCTCTGTCTTTTGCACGGCCGGACCCTGCTGCGCGGCGCCAAGCTGCTTCTGAACCGCGCTGATCTCGGCCAGAGCGCGCCGCGCGTCCAGGGTTTCGGCGAATATCTGCCGACCTAGGTCGAACTGCTGAGCGAGAACTTCGGCCGTCGCGGGCGAACGTGGGTCCATGACGACTTGCAGCGGCTGGCTCTGTGGCTCTCCGTCAACGGAAAGGCGAACTTGATACGTCCCCGGTATGACCTTCGGTCCGCTTGGATTGTGGAAATCCGCTTCTTCATCCGCCACCGGCCCTCCCGAACTACCCCATGTGAGATTCCAGACGAAGCGGTGCATCCCGGCAGTTGTTTCGAGAGCCTCGGGCTTGGAGAACCAGCGCTCCGCCACCGGGAGGGGCGCGTACTTTGTCTTCTTGTCTTCGGACGAAAACCTTCGCACCAGATTCTGCTGTGGGTCGAAGATCTCCAGGGTCACACGGCTGGCTGGAGACTTGAGGTAGTAATCAATCATCGCTCCATTGGGCGGATTCTCTGCCGTGGGTTCCTCCGGCGGAAGTGGCGTACCCACAAAAGTGTCGTTGTCGACGCGGACCGCGACAGCAGGACGGTACAGCCACGCATTCCTGGCGCTGAGCGCCTTGGACACCTGACGGATCGGTGTGATGTTGTCGAGTATCCAGAACGAGCGCCCGTGGGTTGCGATCACGAGATCGTCGCCATGAATGGTGAGATCGCGAATGGAAGTAGTGGGCAGGTTCAGCTGCAACGGTTGCCAGTGGTCCCCGTCGTCGAAGGAAATGTAAACGCCCAATTCCGTTCCGACGAACAGCAGCCCCTTCGACTGAGGATCTTCGCGAACGGCGCGCAAGAAAGCACGATTCGGAATTTCACCGGCGACACTTTGCCAGCTGGCCCCGAAGTCCCGAGTTCGATAGAGGTAGGGGGCCTGATCATCGAGGCGGCTTCGATCTACTGCCACATAAGCGACCGCCGGATCAAAATGCGAAGCTTCGATCAGGGAAATCTTGCTCCAGTCGCTGAGACCCCGCGGTGTGACGTTGCTCCAACTTTTTCCGCCATCGCGGGTAAGATAAATCAAGCCCGTGTCGCTGCCCGCCCAGATCAGATCGCGGTTGAGAGCCGATGGCGCGAGCGTGGACACAACCCCATACCCGCGCTGTTTTGCGTTTTCTACCGTTGCGGGCCCTTGCCCTTCTGGCTGCTTGCATCCGGAGCGGCTCCGGTAAGATCGGGACTGACGGTCTCCCAGTGCAGACCGCCATCCGCCGTTTTCATCACGTACTGTGTTCCGAAATAGAGCATCTTAGGATCGGCTGCGGAAAAGACCAGAACCGGCGCCCATGGCGCGCGATACTTTCGCTGCTGGATCTGGGTCTCGAAGATCGATACCGGCCACGGGGTGACATCCTGGCTGAAGCCCGTGTGGCGATTGAAGCGCGAAACCGTTCCGTAACTCCCGCTCAGATAAATGATGTTGGGATCGTCCGGATCGAGCGCCATGTATCCGCTTTCGCTCCCGCCCGCTGGAAACCAATCCCGCGGCGTGATTTGCGCATGGTCGGTGCGGCTGGGGACAGCGGCACTTCCAGTATCCTGCTGCGCGCCGTAGACGACGTAGGGAAACTGGTTGTCGGTAATCACGTGATAAAGCTGTGCCGTGGGCTGGTTGTACCAGGAACTCCAGGTCTTGCCCCGATCGAGACTCACCGTGGTGCCCTGGTCCGTTCCGAGCACCATGCTGGACGAATTTTTGGGATCGATCCAGATCTGGTGGTAGTCGTCGCCACCGGGCGCGCCGCGGACGATGGAAATCGTCTTGCCACCGTCTTCTGACCGGTAGAGAGCGACGTTCGGAACGTACATCACATCGGGATTCTGCGGATCGACGGTGATGCTGTTGAAATACCAAGAGCGGCTTGTCAGCCGCGGATCGGCGTTCGCAAGGGCCCACGTAGTTCCCCCGTCGTCAGAACGGTAGAGGCCCGCCTTCTTGGCCTGAATCAGCGCATACACTCGTTGGCCATCGAGCGCAACCGCAACGCCTACGCGTCCCCAATCGCCGTCGGGCAGACCGTTGCCGGTAAGGCGAGACCATGTTTTGCCGGCATCCTGGGAGCGATAAAGACCTCCGCCCGGTCCGTCGATTGGAGCATAGGTACTCCAGGGTGGGCGCCAGGTATGCCATGTTCCCGCAAACAGCAGCCGGGGGTTCGTGGAACATATCGTCAGATCCGAGACGCCCATTTCCGGTCCCGGATCGAGAGACTTCGTCCAGTGCCGTCCCCCATCGACGGTTTTGTAGACGCCGCGCTCTGGATTGGGTGCGTAAGCGTGCCCCAAAGCGCCCACGTACACAATGTTCGAATCCTGCGGATCGACCACGATCCGACTGATGTGGCGCGTGTCGTCCAATCCCAGGTGGGCCCAGGTTTGTCCGCCATCTACAGATTTGTAGACGCCGTTTCCGAAGGAAAGGCTGGAACGAATGTCCGACTCGCCCGTTCCGGCATAAATGGTCTTCGGGTCTGAAGGCGCGACTGCGAGGGCGCCGATCGAGGCGACTGTCTGGCCGTCAAAAATCGGCGTCCAGACCACGCCTGCGTCGGTCGTCTTCCAGATGCCACCATTCACCGACCCAAAATAAAAGGTTGTGGGGTCGCCCGGCACACCGGCCACCGCGACCGCACGGCCGCCACGGAAAGGCCCGATCAAGTCGCCATTTAAGCCCGTTGAACAGTTCCGTCCGGACGGGCTGGGCAATCGCCGAAACAGTGGCTGCAAGAAAAACCGTTATAACGAGGCGGCGCTGCAAACGTAAAAGGAAGTTGTGCAATTTGTCGGGCTCCCGATTCAGGCGTCTAGTTTAAAGGAAGATGACGGTTTCCTTGAACCAGGGCCCAGCTCGGCAACGAAATGAACTTGTTACGGCGCTGACACGTATACTCTGTTGCCAACGCGGAGTTCGGCATGGAACTGCAGATCGAAAGCCTGTCCAAACGGTATCCCAACGGTACCCAAGCCCTTCAGAACGTTTCGCTCAACATTCCCCAGGGCATGTTCGGTCTTCTGGGGCCGAACGGCGCAGGAAAATCAACGCTCATGCGAACGCTGGCAACGCTGCAGGAAGCCGACAGCGGGAAGGCGGCGCTGGATGGCATCGATGTCCTCAAGCAGAAAGATGCCGTGCGCAGGCTGCTGGGCTACCTGCCGCAGGAATTTGGCCTGTATCCCAAGGTGTCGGCGGAGGACCTGCTCTCGCATTTCGCGGCCCTGAAGGGAATTACGAACGCCAAAGAGCGGCGAGACACGGTGATCGCACTGCTGCGCCAGACCAATCTTTACGAGCATCGCCGCAAGGCGCTGGGAAGTTTCTCCGGAGGCATGAAGCAGCGCTTCGGGATCGCGCAGGCGCTGATCGGCAATCCGCGGCTCATCATCGTCGACGAGCCGACCGCGGGTCTTGATCCCGAAGAACGAGTGCGCTTCCACAATCTGCTCAGCGCGATTGGTGAAGATGTCATCGTCATTCTCTCGACCCACATCGTGTCGGACGTTAGCGACCTGTGCCGAGCAATGGCAATCATTCATGAAGGCCAGGTTCTGGTGACGGGCGATCCGCTGGCTCTGGTCAAGGGCATTGCAGGCAAAGTCTGGAGCAGTTCGATTCCTCAAGCGGAAGTTGCAACCAGCAGCCAGAAGTTTCGAGTGATTTCGATGCGCTTGTTTGCCGGACGCACGCTCGTCCACGTCCTGAGCAACGAAAAACCCAGAGAAGGCTTCGAGCCGGTCGTGCCGGATCTGGAAGATCTCTACTTCGCAACCATCAAAGGCTTCGTTCACGGGCCCGCTTCTGCGGCGGGAGTGAACTAGGTATGGTGGGAGCGATTCTCGGTTTTGAACTCCAGCAACGGCTGCGCCGCGTCTCGACCTACGTGTACTTCGCGGTCTTCTTCGCTCTGGCTTTTCTTTTCGTGCTCGCCACTGGAGGAGCGGTTCCCAGCACGACCATCGATTTTGGAACCGGCGGCAAGGTGCTGGTCAACTCTCCCTATGCCCTGAACCTGATCATCACGTTCTGCAGCTTCTTCGGGCTGGTGGTTACCGCGGCACTCGCGGGACAAGCCACGTATCAGGATGTCGACACCAACTCTGCGGCGCTTTTCTTCACCAAGCCGATCACAAAATTTGACTACCTTGTGGGCCGGTTCCTGGGATCGCTGGCAGTACAGCTTGTGATCTTTTCCAGCGTAGGCCTGGGCGCCTGGGCGGGCGTGCACACGCCATGGCTCGATCGTACGCGCCTCGGTCCGGAGCACGTGTTCGCGTACTTGCAGCCCTACCTTATTCTCGTTCTGCCTAACCTCATCTTGACCACGGCAATTTTCTTCGCCATCGCCGCGCTCAGCCGGAAGATGCTGCCCGTCTATGTGAGCAGTGTCATTCTGCTGATCGGCTATTTTGTTGCATCACAGCTCTCCACCAGCGGAACGGCGAGAGTTGCTTCCGCCCTGGCCGATCCTTTTGGTGGAAATGCAATCGACAGGCTCACGCAATATTGGACTCCCTTCGAGCGAAACACGCGCCTGCTTCCATTTACCGGAATTCTGGTGGCGAACCGCGCACTCTGGATCGGCATTGCGGCTGCGATTTTTGCCTTCACCTATTCGCGGTTCTCGTTTTCCTACGCCGCACCCAAGGCCAAGCGGCAGCGAGAGCTCACCCTGCAGGCCGACGAGGCTATTTTGCCCGCCCTCGGTAAGCTTCCCGTCGCGCACCAAACGTTTTCGGCCGGTGCCTCTTTCGGGCAATTCTTTTCGCTCACGCAACTTCAGTTTACGGAAACGATAAAGAATGTCTTCTTCGGCGTACTCGTTTTCGCCGGCTGGCTGTTCGCGGCTTTCTCCGCCAGCGGCGTTACCGATCCCATCCAGAATCCCGTGTACCCCGTCACCGCCCGCATGCTCGACTTTGGCACCGGCGGCTTTTTTATTTTTGCTCTCGCCATCATTACCTTCGTGGCTGGAGAACTGGTGTGGCGCGAGCGGGACGCCAAACTCGACCAGATTACAGACGCTTTGCCGGTGCAGCGTTGGGTGCTCTCGGCCTCCAAACTCGCCGCGCTGATGCTGGTGCAGGTGGTGCTGGTGCTGGCGATCTTCGCGGCCGGCCTGGCGGTCCAGGTCTTCAAGGGCTACTACCATTTCGAATTCGGCTTGTACTTCAGCTATCTCGGAATTCGCCTGATCGAGTTCTGGATTCTCTGTGTCCTGGCTTTCTTCATCCACACGGTGGTCAATCAGAAATATCTCGGCCACTTCGTGATGGTGCTGTATTACGTCGCCCTGATCGCGCTCCCGCCGCTCGGCTTCCAGCATTATCTCTATCGCATCGGCCAGATACCGCAGTTCACGTACTCCGACATGAACGGCTATGGGCCCTTCGCGACGCCCATCGCCTTCTTCCTTCTGTATTGGGTGATAGCCGCCGCTCTGCTCGCCGTCCTGACCAACTTGCTCTGGGTGCGAGGCACCGAAACCGGATGGCGCGGACGCCTTAAGCTCGCTCTACAGAATCTCTCTGGCACGACTCGCGCCGGTTTGGTCGCGGGAGCCCTGTTATTTATCGCCGTCGGCGGCTACATCTTCTACAACACGAACGTCCTCAACAACTATCGCACCAGCTTCCAGATCGACGAAGAAAGAGCGCAATACGAAAAGAAGTACCGCCAATATCTAACGTTGCCGCAGCCGCGCATCACCGACGCAAACATCCAGATCGATCTTGACCCCATTCAGCGAACGGTCGACGTGCGCGGCACCATGTGGCTGGAGAACAAAACCGACGCCCCGATCGACCGCGTTGCACTCACCGTCTGGCCAGCCGACCTTCAGCCCTTGCCGCGTCCTCACATCCGGGTCAATGAGCTGAAATTCCAGGGCGGACAAACTCCGGTAGTCGACGACCCCGCTCTCGGGTTCGGTCTGTATCGCCTGGCCACGCCGCTCGCGCCGCATGGCCGGATTGAGCTGGATTTCTCCTTCACCTTCCCCAATCCCGGATTCGTCAATTCACGTCCCAACACGGACATCGTAAGCAACGGAAGCTTCCTCAACAGCAGCTACGTGCCCTTTGTCGGGTATGCACCCGACGCTGAACTTGGCGACGACAGCACGCGCCATCGTCACGGCCTCGACAATGTCAAGCGCCTGCCCAAGCTGGAAGACGTTGCCGCCCGCCGGAACAATGCCATCGGCATCAACGCCGACTGGGTCAATTTCGAAGCCACCGTCAGCACCACCCCGGATCAGATCGCCATCATGCCCGGCTATCTGCAAAAGGAATGGATGGAGAACGGCCGTCACTACTTCCATTACAAGATGGACGCGCCGATTCTGGCGATCGCCTCTCTCAATTCCGCGCGTTATTCCGTGCGCCGCGACCATTGGCACGACGTCAATCTCGAAATTTATTACCACCCCGGGCACGAGTTCGATCTCGACCGCATGATGAAGAGCATGAAGGCGACACTCGACTATTGCACGACTGCGTATAGTCCGTTTCAGTATCGCCAGCTGCGCATCATCGAATTTCCACGCTACGGAACGTTCGCTGAATCGTTTCCCAACACGATCCCCTTCTCGGAAGGCATCGGCTTCATCACTTATGTCGATCCCAAGAAGCCCGATGCGATCGACTTGCCTTTCTACGTCACCGCGCATGAGGTCGGCCATCAGTGGTGGGGACATCAGGTGGTAAGCGCTTATACCGAAGGCGAAACCTCCATCATTGAAACCCTTGCTCAATACACGGCGTTCATGGTGATGAAGCACACCTACGGCGCTGAAAACATGAAGAAGTTTCTGCGCTTCGAACTGGACGGTTATCTGCGTGGACGGGCCCAGGAACGCAACGAAGAAAAGCCGCTATACAAGGTCGACGCCGAGCAAGGCTACATCCATTACAACAAGGGTGGCCTGGTGATGTACGAACTCCAGGACTACATTGGCGAAGCAGCGGTGAGCCAGGCGCTGTCGGATTTCACCAAAGCGTACGCTTTCAAGGGACCGCCCTATCCGACATCGCTGGACCTGATTGCTTATCTAAAGAAGGGTACGCCACCGGAGTTCCAGTACCTGTTTGACGATCTATTCGAGAACATCACCATCTATGACAATCGGGCGCGCACCGCTACGTACGTAGAACAACCGGATGGCAAGTACAAAGTGCATCTCGCCGTCGAAGCGAAGAAATATCGCGCTGACGGCCGTGGGCAGGAACATGCCGTGCCGCTTCACGACCTGATCGACATCGGCGTACTCGACTCCGATGGGCACTTCCTGTATCTGAAGAAACAGAAGTTCGATCAGGAAGGCGCAGAATTCGATCTGATCGTGGACAAGCGTCCCGTGGAAGCCGGGATCGATCCCCTCATCAAGCTGATTGATCGCAATCCCGATAACAACGTGATGAAGGTCGAGAAGCAGTAACCGCCGATCTCTTTCGGCGTCATCCTGAGCGCAGCCGTACTGCAGGCGGAGCGAAGGATCTGGCGTGCAGTTTTGTTGCGATCGGGGGTCAAAACTGCACCTCTACCGAATAAAGCGCAGGGTTGCCAAATCCGCGCGGGACATGCAAGCTGATCTTCATGCCGGAACTGCCGGATATCAACGCCTACATCAGTGCCCTCGAGCCTCGCATAGTCGCCCAGCCGCTAAATCGCGTGCGGATCGCCAGCGCCTTCCTGCTTCGCACCGTCCAACCGCCGGTTGCAAGCGTGGAAGGCCGTCCGGTACGCGAACTGCGTCGAATCGGCAAGCGCATCGCAATCGGAGTTGAAGGCGACCTCTGGCTGGTGCTGCACCTCATGATCGCCGGACGGCTGCACTGGCGGCCGCCCGAAGCCAAGCTCGCAGGCCGTAACGCTCTCGCAGCCTTCGATTTCCCCAACGGTTCTCTCGTCCTCACCGAAGCCGGTTCAAAACGCCGGGCATCGCTGCACGTCGTCAGCGGCGAGGAGGGTTTGCGTTCCATGGACCCGGGAGGGATCGACGTCTTTGCCAGCGATCTCGACTCGTTTCGCGCCGCACTCATGGCGGAAAACCGCACACTCAAGCGAGCTCTGACCGACCCGCGCCTGCTGAGTGGTATCGGCAACGCCTATTCGGATGAGATCCTGCACGCCGCCCAACTATCGCCTATCGCGCGCACCCACAAACTTGATCCCGACGAGTGGAAGCGCCTCTTCGCGGCCACTCGCGAGACGCTCAAGCTCTGGATCGACAGGCTGCAGAATGAAGCCAAAACCAGCTTTCCAGAGAAGGTCACGGCGTTTCGCGAAGGCATGGCCGTGCACGGGCGCTACGGCCAGCCCTGCCCGAGGTGTGGAGACAAGGTTCTGCGCATCCGCTACGCCGACAACGAAACCAACTACTGCGCCCGCTGCCAGACTGGCGGTAAGGTGCTCGCGGATCGCAGCTTATCCCGGCTGCTAGGGTCAGAGTGGCCGCGCACCCTCGACGAACTCGAAGCTCTGAAGCGCCGGTAATGAGATAACCCGTCCCACATAACGGCCCCGCTCTGTCAGGAGTGTGAAATTCGGGTCTGGTCCACTTTGGCGTGGTGGAGATGTCGAAGAACAAGAATGGCCGTGCACCACCCATCGTTTATCCGCTAAAATGCATGTCCGAGGAAGGGAGCACCATGGCCAAGAAAATTGATCCGCTCAACAAGAAGCAGTATGGCGCCGTATCCGCAATGCTCACGGTCGCTGACATACCGGCTGCTGTGAGCTTTTATCAGAAGGCTTTTGGTTTCACCAAGCGCGGGATCATGAACGGACCTGACGGGAAGCCGATCCACGCCGAGCTTACCTTGCGCGGCACCACGCTTATGCTGGGACCGGAAAATCCGGCAATGGGCACGCGCACCGCCAAGACTCTCGGAGGTTCGCCTGCCGGTCTGTACATCTACGTGGAAGACGTCGACAAGATTGTTGCGAAAGCCGTTAAGCTGGGAGCTACCGCCAGTGGCCCTGTAATGGATATGTTCTGGGGTGACCGCTGCGGCACCATCGTGGATGCCAACGGCTATTCCTGGATGATTGGCACGCACAAAGCCGAGCCAAGCGCGAAAGAAATGAAAACGAAAATGCTGGAGATGATGCGCCAGCAGGTGCCGCCGACAGCAACCGCGGCGTGAGGTCTGCGCTGCCACAACGCTTAACGCGGGGCGGAACTGCTGTCACCACCTGGTTGAAGTTTTTCCATTTCCGCCCCCGCGTGATGCGCACGTGCCCGCGCTCTGGCTCGAAGGGTGCGCCGCTAATTCTGATAAAAGGTTTCCTTGGCAGTAGACCTTGCACAACTCACGCGAGAACTTTGCCGATTTTATGACTTTACCGGCAAAGTGGTAGTGTACGTGGGGGCGGGCAGCCGTCAGCTTCTCGACCCTACTGTCCGCACCCGTAAGAAAATATGTATCGACCAGGATTCACAGGCGCTTGAGCAACTAAGGGCAAATCTCGCGACAACTGCGGATCAAGAATCTGAGGTCATCGCCTCCCGCTTCGAAGACGTAAATTTGGCCGGTGATGTCGTTTATTTCGAGTTTTGTCTGCATGAAATGGACGACCCGGTCAAGGCACTCAACCACGCCCGCTCGCTGGCGCCCGACATCGTCGTGTTCGACCACTCGCCCGGCTCGGAATGGATCTTCTATGGCGCCGAGGACACCAAGGTTCGCGATAGCGCCCAGGCGATGCTCTCCTTTGGTATCCGAAAGCAGGAAACCTATCTCACGGAACAACGTTTCCGCGAGTTCAGCGAACTCTTCACGAAGATGGAGGGGCAGGGTCCCGTAGCCAAGGAGCGAGTGCAGCGCTTTGCAGGAGTTAAAGACATTACTATTCCGATGAAATGCGCGTTGGTCCTCTTATAGAAGCACCCCAATGGATGCTGCATCCTCGGCAGATGATATTCTGATAACCACTCGAACTGGACCTTAACCTGTCATGCCAAATTCAGCTGCTCCAGAATCCCAGCCCACACCTGAAACCACGGAATCATTCGAGGAGATTTTCTCCCAGTACGAGAAGACCCACGCTCGCAAACCATCCGCAGAGGGAGCCCAGCAACTCGAGGGCACGGTGGTCTCGATCACTCCAGATTCGGTTTTGCTGGACATAGGCTTCAAGAGCGAAGGCATCCTGCCGCTCGCGGCCTTCGGAAATGATGCGCCAAAACCTGGGATGAAGTTCCTGGTGACCGTCAAGGGGCGCGATCCGGAGGGTTACTACGAGCTCGTCCGCGGAAAAGTGAAGCGTCCCACCGACTGGGCCGGGCTGGAGAGGGCCTTCGCCGACAAAGCAACCATCGTGGGCACGGTGACCGGCGTGGTCAAGGGCGGCTTGAGTGTAGACGTTGGAGTGCGGGCCTTCATGCCGGCTTCCCGCAGCGGCGTGCGAGACGCAGCCGAGATGCAGAAGTTGGTCGAGCAGGAGATCCGCTGCCGCATTATCAAGCTGGATGCGACCGAAGAAGACGTCGTCGTAGACCGCCGCATCGTCGCCGAAGAAGAAGAACTCGCCACGAAGGAGCGCCGGTACTCTGAAGTAAAGGAAGGCGCCACAGTAAGCGGGATAGTTCGCAGCCTCATGGACTACGGAGCCTTCGTCGATATCGGCGGAGTGGACGCGCTGCTGCACATTTCCGACATTTCGTGGAGTCGGGTTCAGAAGGCGGAAGACGTTCTGTCGGTGGGGCAGGCGATCGAAGTCAAAGTCCTGAAGATTGATTCGGAGAAGCGGCGCATTTCGGTCGGTCTGAAACAACTCCAGGCAAATCCGTGGGATTCCGCAGTGGAGAAGTACAAGGCCGGGGAGCGCGTGCGAGGCCCGGTGACGCGGGTCGCGGATTTTGGTGCGTTTGTGGAATTGGAGCCGGGCGTAGAAGGGCTGATCCACATTTCGGAAATGTCATGGGCCAGAAAGGTGAGGCACCCAAGCGACCTGGTGAAGCCCGGGGACACGGTGGAAGCCGTGGTTCTGGGTGTCAACGCCGCAGAGCGCCGCATCTCGCTCGGCCTCAAACAGACGTTGGGAGACCCATGGGCGGAAGTGGCCCAGAAATTTCCCGTCGCCTCCGAGGTGGAAGGGCCCGTAACCAATCTGACGAAGTTCGGTGCGTTTGTGCAGCTGGCCGAGGGCGTCGAGGGCATGGTCCATATCGGCGATATCACCGCCGAAAAGCGCATCAATCACCCGCAGGATGTTCTGAAGGTTGGGCAACGCGTGAAGGCTTTGGTGCTCGAAGTCGATGCCGAGAAGCGGCGATTGAAGCTGGGCATGAAACAGCTCGTTCCCACCAGCATCGATGAATACCTTGCCGAACGCCACGTGGGAGATGTTGTGAGTGGCCGGGTCGTCGAGATTTCGAATGGCCGTGCCACAGTCGAAGTAGGCGAAGGGATCCGCGCCGATTGTCGCCTGGGTACAAGCACTGCGAAAGTAGCTGAAGAAAAGACAGAACCCAAAGTCGACCTGTCATCTCTGAGTTCCATGCTCAGCGCGCGATGGAAGGGCGGATCGGGTAGCGGACCGTCCAAGCCGGAGCCAGTAAGCGCGGGGCAAATCCGGAGCTTCAAAGTCGTCAAGATCGACGTCGCGGCGAAGAAAATTGAAGTGGAGCTGGCGTGACCGGGGATCAATCGTGAAATTCTCGCAAGGCGCATTCGCGACCTTCCTCCTTGCAGTCGCCGTCCTGGCATCGTCATCAATGAAATCCTCCGAAGCGGCTCCGCCCGCCGAATCGCAGCCCGGCGCGAAGTCTGCACCGACCGTCAACGGCTACGAACCAAAGTGGTGGAAAGAATCCGTCGTCTATCAGGTGTATCCCCGCTCGTTCAAGGACTCGAACGGCGATGGCATCGGGGACCTCAAGGGAATCACTTCCGAACTCGACTACATACAGGGTCTCGGCGTTGACGTCATCTGGCTGAGCCCTCACTACGACTCGCCGAACGCCGACAACGGTTACGACATTCGTGACTATCGCAAAGTTATGACCGAGTTCGGCACCATGGCCGACTTCGATGAGCTGCTGAAGGGCATCAAGCAACGGCACATGAAGCTCATCCTGGACCTGGTGGTGAACCACTCGAGCGACGAGCACCGGTGGTTCGTCGAGAGCCGCAAATCGAAAGACAATCCTTATCGCGACTATTACATTTGGCGGCCAGCAAAAGACGGCCGAGAGCCCAACAACTGGGTGTCATTCTTCTCTGGCTCCGCATGGAAGCTCGATCCCGCCACCAACGAGTACTATCTCCACCTGTTCGCGGAGAAGCAGCCAGACCTCAATTGGGATAATCCCAAGGTTCGCCGGGAAGTCTTCGACCTGATGAAGTTCTGGCTCGACAAGGGTGTCGACGGCTTCCGCATGGACGTGATTCCGTTCATCTCGAAGGACCAGACCTTTCCCGATTTCCCCAAGGACTTTCAGGGCGAGCCGCAATACGTGTACGCAATGGGACCTCATCTCCACGAGTACCTGCAGGAGATGAACCGCGAAGTGCTGTCGAAGTATGACGTGATGACGGTCGGCGAGGCCTTCGGCGTAACGCCGCAGCAGACGCCGTCACTCGTAGACGAACGCCGTCACGAACTCAACATGATCTTTAATTTTGATGCGGTGCGCCTCAACCGCAAGGGCAGGCAGTGGAGAGACTGGACGCTGCCAGAATTGAAAGCCATCTACACTCGCCTGGACCAGGAAACCGATGTCCATAGCTGGAACACGGTGTTCCTGTCCAATCACGACAACCCGCGGCTCGTCTCCGCATTCGGAGATGATTCCCCCGCGTACCGCGTGGCCTCAGCGAAAGTGCTGGCTACGATGTTGCTGACCCTGAAGGGGACAGCGTTCATCTACCAGGGGGACGAACTGGGAATGACGAACTATCCCTTCACCAGGATCGAAGAGTTCGACGATATTGAAGTGAAGAACGGATGGAAGGCTGAGGTGCTCACAAATAAGGTGAGCGCTGCCGACTACATCGCCAATCTGCGCAAGACGAGCCGCGATAACGCCAGAACGCCGATGCAGTGGGACAGTTCGCCTAACGGTGGGTTTACCTCCGGTCCGAAGGCTTGGCTGGCAGTCAACCCGAATTACAAGGACATCAACGCAAAACAGGAAGCTACTGATCCCAACTCCGTCTATACCTACTACGCGCGCCTGAATGAGCTCCGCAGAAAAACTTCCGCGCTGATTTATGGCGACTACAAGGATCTCGATCCGCTCAACCCCAAAATCTTCGCTTACACACGGACCCTGGGGAAAGAAACGTACCTTGTCGTCCTGAATTTCTCAAAAGATGCCGTTACCTACGCTCTGCCCGCAGGCCTCAAAGCTGGGCAATCTGTGCTTTCAAATCTTGGCCAGCCAGAGGAGCATATATCTGTGCTTAGGATGAAAGCCTGGGAAGCTCGCGTCTATAAGATCTGAAGCTTTGCAGGAAGCTGGACTCCCCGGTCTCGATCTCTTCAACGATTCCGCTCGATCCTCTTCTCCATCCTGACAATCGGCAGCGATAACCCCTCCTCAAGTGCAACTTCCAGATTTTCCAGAGCGACGTATCCTCGGGCGCGATAGAGCGGCACTCCCGTAAGCGTTGCGCCCATCTCAAAGCGAGTGAATCCCGCAGCCATCGCCGCGTTTTCGCAAGCCTCAAGAATCAAAGTTCCGATGCCGCGCCGGGCCCAGTCGGGATGAATGAAGAATGCGCGTATCTTGGCGGCATCCCGAGTCGGATCAAGCAGCGTGTCCTCCCGTCCTGTCCATTGATCGGCGCCGTAAAGAGTCTTTCGCTTGCTCCAGCCTCCACAGCCCACGATGAGCGACGGGTCGCCCACGGCGGCAGTTTCGGCGACGAAGTAGGTGCCGTCGGCGATCAGCTGGGTATCCACGCCAAACACTTTTTGCAGAGCGACTTCGATTTGTGCGGGCGTGTAGTCGTGCGCCTGCAACCCGCGGACGGAGGCATCAATCAGAACGCGCAGGACGGGAGCATCAGCCAGCACAGCTTTGCGAATGCGAAAGGTCATGGGGAATCGAATGGCCGTACTCGGCAAAAACGACCGCGTCGGGCAGCAGTGTGGCTTAGACGATGACGACTTAACTTCTCAGTCAGCGTCATCCTGAACGCAGCCGTTCTTCAGGCGGAGTGAAAGCCTGCCCTGAGCGAATCCTCGCGTAAGCGAGGGGAGTCGAACGGGGATCTGGCGTGCATCTTTTCCGCCATCGGGAACGAAACCGCACGACTACCCACCTGCGTGCAGTATATCGAGGTGGGAAACAATCGGCTAAGTCAACTCAATCGACTTGATCTTGCCTGCGATTCGCGTGGCGAGTTCTTCCTGTTCGGCAGGGAACTGGCGGCGCTCGGGTGCAGGCAGTTCTTCGAGCAGTTCCTGGTAACTGCGAGCATCAATCGACCGGGCGACGCTGAAGCCGAGCGCGTCCGAGATCATGCAGCTGAAGCGAACCGCCGCCAGCGTGTCAAACTTGCCGCGCTTTTTAGGGTCATGATGCTGTGCCGCTACGTCGATCAGGTCTTGGGGAAGATTCCAGGAGGTCATGAGTGCGCGCCCCGCCTCGCAGTGATCTACGCCGAACAACTCGCGTTCCCGCGCGAGGACGTCGCAAGGCGCCTGTTCGGTACTTCTCACAAATTCGGCGTAGCTTTTGGAGTGAACGATAGCCAGCGCCAACCTTCCCAAGTCGTGAATCAGTCCCGCAGTGTAGGCGACTTCCTTGTCCGCCAGGCTCAACTTTGCCAGCTCTTCGGTTACCAGCGCGCAAGCCAGGCTGTGCCGCCAGCAAGCTCTCAGCGCCGGGAGTTCGAGCGCATCGCGCAGATACGATTTGATCCCGATGGTAAGCAGAAGCCCCTTGACCCGCTCGAAACCGAGCAGCATGGTAGCTTGCAGCGTGCTCGTGATTTCCACGCGGATGCCGTAAAGCGGCGAATTCGTCAGGCGCAGCAACTGGGCGGCGATGGCCTGGTCTGAGGAGATCAGATCATTCAGATCGCGAAGCCGGCCTTCATCCTTCGATACCAGTTGCAACGCGCGCAGCGCGACAGCCGGAAAGGGCGGAAGGTCGACCAATGCCAGAGGCATTTCTGCTGGTTCAACTTGACGTGAGGTGATCATATAAGCAAAGCACAGTGGTCGCTCGCGCGCTTGCTGAATCGCAAGTCACGACGAACAGGTGAGATGCTCCGCCGGGCATGGGCTGCCCAAACGGTTTATTGCAGCTCTCCTCTCTGGGTTTAATCGGAACTTCGGTCAGGGTCCAGCAGGTGTCTTTGGTAATCGCGAAACCCGCGTCGAAACTAAAGGGACTCGGGCTTCGGCGCCACTGGACGCGGCTTGTGCTCGCAGCGTTCCGTATTGATGCACGAATCCGCCAGAATCAGGCGCTGGACCGGCTTGCCGCCCACGATGTGACTGTCAATAATTTCATCCACGTCCGAAAACGAAACGTTGCTGTACCACACGGCCTCCGGGTAGACCACCAGGTTCGGGCCGTGCTCGCACTGGTCAAGGCAGCCGGCTTTGTTGGCGCGCACAGTCACGTGCAGCCCGCGCGCTTTCAATTTTTCTTTGAACAGTTTCTGCAGAGCGTTTTCACCGGTAGGATCGCAGCACCCACGCGGGTTACTGGCCGGCCGCTGGTTGCCGCAGACAAAGATGTGCTTTTCGAATTTCGGCATAGACACAATTTACAGGACGACCCGTTCCGGAGGGTGCGCGAAAATCGAAGACACATCTTTGTCGATCTTGATAGGCCTGGCCGTCGCTTTCCGCTCAGTCGCGTGCCGACCGCACGGTCAGTACTGGACAGCGGCTCTGGCAAACCACCGGATACGCATGACGCCAGCGCAGGTGCTCGCTGAGACCTTGCGGAGCGCGCAGGCCCATCACAATAAGATCGGCGGCCAAGTCATCCGCAACCTCCAGGATGGTCTCCACGACCGGTCCCATTTCTACCCTGCAATCGGGAGCGTGCGGCTGCTTTGGTTCGGCATGTAGCTGCTCTCTCATTTCCTGTTCCAGTTCACCCAGGACACGGGCCCAGTCAGGCACCTGCTGTCTGCCTGGCTCTACCACGTGAAGAGAGGTTAATTGCGCCCCATGCTCGTTCGCGATAGAGACGGCATATTGCGCGCCCAGCACCGATTCCGGTGAGAGGTCGGTGCAGTACAGCACGTGCCGGAGCTTCATGTCAGGGGGCGGATTCAGCGTAGCGAACGGGCCTACCGTGAGTACCGGGCACGACGCATGACGGAATATCTGTTCGGCCACCGATCCCAGCACCAGCTTGCGCAGCCCGGTCCTGCCATGGGTTCCGAGTACGATCAGATCGATCTTCTGCCGTTGTACGATTTCCTGCAGTTCCTGCCAGATCTCGCCCTGACATACGATCAGGTGGTGAGGAACGCTGGCCAATGCACCGTTCTCCACCAGCTCCCTTTCGCGCCGCAGCGCGTCCTTCAGGGCGGCGACCTCTGCCATGGCGATGGCCTCACCCCCGGCCAACGTAAACCCCAGCGATGAGACCACGTGGGTCAGGTAGAATTCCGCTCCGTAGTGCCGTGCGATCGCCACACCGTGGCGGAGTGCTTTTTCCGAGGATTTCGAGAAGTCGGTTGCAACCAGAACGTTGCTGAAGCCTATTCTTACCAGAGGCGCTGCGCAGGACATAAACACCTCCCTGCCACCAGCGGGGCGGGCGCTCCAGCCCGCTGGGTGGGTAACTCGCCAGTTTTCGCAGGGCGAGTACGTTCTTACCACCTGCCTAGATTGTCGGTCTCCGGGGTTGCCCGTGCAGTGATGAAGGTCACCGCTGAGATGAGCGGAAGAGTGCCTGGAAAGTCAGACTACAGCGAAATTCCGGGTGGGAATTGACTTGCGGGAATGACAAAAACTACCTACTTGTAGTTAGACGATCTCGATGCAGGGACTGCCGAAAACGCGAAAACTTACGCTCACCGGCTAGGATCCCTGGCGGACTGCGTCGCAGCTCACTTTTTGAAGTACATCCACGCGCTGAGCGCAAGCAAGGCAACGGTGAAGATCCACAGAGACGAATCGCTCATTCCGGTTTTCTTTGCCATGACAATATCTTAAGCCAAAAAGCTGCCCGGTTGCGAGACCGGAAAGTGCATGTGGAATTGTTTTTCTAGACACTCCCCACAATGGGCAACGGTACATGCGCCACCGGGAGCCCCGTCGGGCCCCGGTTCGCGGCTAGTCCTTCAAAGGGACAACCGGCTTCTCGCCCTGACAGAAAGTGGCCACTCTTTGCAGACCACCCGGCACCTGATTCACAAACAACACAGGTCCGTAACAGTAAACAGCATGTCCGGTCGCGGTGAAATACCAGCGGCCGCCCTTGCGAGAGCGTTGGGTAAGCATCTCCGCCGGTTTGCGAGGCGGCGGAGCGAGATGGGGAACGGGTAGCGAGAGAAGCAAGGCTAGGGTCAGAGCCTTCATAAGATTTCAGATCTTCCTCTACATCAATTACGGCTACCTACCGTCGACCGTGCTTCACAAGGACGCGATCGGCGAGTTTCCTAGATCGTAACCAGCGCTCGGCGCTCATCGGGTGTATCCGAGGCGGCCTTCGGGGGCTTCAAAGGCAAGCGCTTCTGCACCTTTCCGGCGCTGCTGTTGTTCTTTTTATCTCCCGAGGGAGGAACCTGGGATTTGGGAGACGCGGCCTGGGAGCCGGGTTTTGCGAGTCTCTCCTCGCGTGCAATCTTGACTTTCAGGGCGGTCAGTTGCGAGCTGTCTTGCAGCATCTCGACTATCAGAGAGCGCTGTGAAGTGATGGTGTTGTTCTGCTCGATGACCAACAGGGTCATCAGTCCATAGGAGACCAGAAAGAGCACAATCAGGATCGGAAGCATGCTGTGCTTTCCCTTTGGCAGTACGGCTGTTTGGGCGAACAAAGTCGTCACGCGGCACCCCGGATTTTGGCCCCATGTCATCAAGGCAATATGAGAATTGCAGCTTGTGCGCCACTAATGGGAATGTGGCTAAGTGCTTGCCAAAATAAGGGTTGCAGGGAAATCAAGTAGGACTAACAGAAAGCAGGGCTGCAACCTGATGCACATAAAGGGTAACAATGTGTTTGTTACCAACGGGTGCGCGATTCTCCCGCCGAAAGCGGCGTCTGGCAAGGGAACTCAGCCTTGCCAGCTTCGGCGTGGGTACTGGACTACTTTCCCATCACCAGTTTGGCGATGGTCTGCAGCTGCATGTTAGAGGTGCCTTCGTATATCTTGCCTATCTTGGCGTCCCGCCAGTACTTTTCCACCGGGTAATCCTTCGTAAAGCCGTAGCCGCCGTAGATTTCAATCGCCAGCGAGGTGACCCTCTCGGCTACCTGGGAGCAGAAAAGCTTCGCCATCGCGGCCTCCTTCACGAAATTCACACCCGCATCCTTCATCCGGGCCGCGTTGTAGACCATGAGGCGTGACGCCTCGATTTCGGTTGCCATCTGCGCCAGCTGGAACTGTACTCCCTGGAAGTCGCCGATCACTTTGCCGAACTGCTTGCGCTCCTGGGCGTACCTGTTGGCGCATTCCCAGGCACCCCTGGCCACTCCCGCCATCTGCGCCCCGATTCCGATCCGGCCTTCATTGAGCGTCTCGATCGCGATCTTGTAGCCCTTGCCCACTTCTCCCAACACATTCGACCTGGGCACGCGGCAGTCCTCGAGAATCAGCTCACAGGTGGAAGATGCGCGGATGCCGAGCTTGTCCTCTTTCTTGCCTACCGTGAATCCCCCAAAGTCTTTTTCGATAATGAAGGCCGTGATGCCTTTGTAGCCGGCGCCCGGGTCAATCGTCGCGAACAGGATGAACAAGCCTGCTTCCTTGCCATTTGTGATCCAGAGCTTACGCCCGTTCAGAACGTAGTCACTGCCCTTGAGCTCCGCCCGGGTCTGGAGTGCGAAGGCATCGGAGCCAGACCCGGCTTCGCTCAGCGCGTACGCGCCACAAAGTTCCGTGGCCATTCTCGGCAGGTAGCGCTTCTTCTGATCTTCATTGCCCCAGCGCAGCAACGCGTTGTTGACCAGCGTGTTTTGGACATCGACTACAACCCCCGCCGAGGCGTCCACACGCGAGAACTCCTCTACCGCCAGGATGGCCTCGAAGAACTTGCCGCCCCCGCCACCGTACTGCTCGGGAATCTCGATGCCCATCAGTCCGAGCTGGAAAAACTCGTGGATCAGATCCTTGTCGAACACGCCCTTCTCATCCATCTCCTTCGCCAGAGGACGGATCTTCTCCTCCGCGAACTGCCGGATGTTATCGCGGAACAGAATTTCGTCGTCGCTCAAGCTGGTCAGGGGAGCGGCATTGGGAGCTTGCAGGGTAGCTTCGGTCATAAGGACACCTTCAAGAATGGATGGCGAACCGAGAATTCTAACACCCGCCACGACACAAGAAGAGACTCGCGTGGTGTCCTACTTTGGCAGAACACTACCAAAACTGTCATCTTGAGCGGAACGGCAGTATGCGCTTGCGCATTCTGCCGTGCAGTCGAAAGAGCCCATGTCTGTCGATCTTCTTCACCGGCTTGTAGAGGAGTTCGTACCGCTAAAGCCTTTTGCAAGAGCGGTTGAGATAATCCTGGCCGGGGCTTGTCGTGAGGGCGGACAACACCGGGTCCCCTCGACTTCGCATATTCGTTCGCTGGCGGATGGATATGCTTCGCTCGGGATGACTGGGACAAGGTTCTTTGAAGCTCAAAGCGTACCAAATTCCGACACCACCAGGACATGCATTCCTGGCACAGCTCCAGAGATCGCTGAGCTGTAAGGAGAGCCCTACTCGTGCTTCGCGCTATGTACCAGCTTCAATCCGTCCGCCTGCAGGATGCGGCGAACCTGATTCCTTGCGTGCACGGCCCACGGGCCCGTGGTGTCGAGCTTCACATAAGCCCGCCAATGTGCCAGCGCTTTACGCGGTTCTTTGATCTTCTCGTACGCGAGAGCCAGGTTGTAATGGGCGTCCGCGTAGGTGGGCGCCAGTTGCAGGGCCGTTTGGTAGGTTTGGATGGCTTCGCCGACGCGGCCGGTTTCGTCGAGCACATTGCCCAGATCGAAATAGGCTAGCGAGTACCGTGGATCGATCTCGATCGCCTGACGGTAGTGCTGCTCGGCCATGCGGTAATCCTGACGGTTGTAATAAAGAGTGCCCAGATTGATGTGTGCCGCAGCGTGCTGGGGTTCCATCTCCAGCACCTTCTGGTAGGTGCTGATCGCTTCCATTTGTGAACCTGGATCTTCCTCTAATGCGATCCCGCGCGCGAACAGTTCGGTTACGTTGCTGGGCACTAACTCGGGACGCAGTACTTTTGGTAATTCGCTGGCGCGGCTGACTACCTTCTGCTCGGTCGCAAAGTCCATCACGAACTGGCCGGCGATGGGTTCCAGCAACCGGCCGTCATGGCGGAAAGCTACCCGGTGTCCGGTCGTGTATGCCCCCGCTTCCAGCAGCGGATTCTCCATGCCTGCCACTTGCTTTTGCATTGCTTCGAGTGATTGGCGGATCATCGCCGGACGCACTTTGCGGGCGCACAGGTCACGCACCTTCTTGACTTGTACGAGGTCGAAGAAAGAGTAGCTGTCGGCAGTGGCCACCAGTCCCGCTCGTTCCCAATTCGCTAACTGGCGCGCCGTGAGCCGGAGAATACGCAGCAAATCTGCTCGACTGTATCGGTACACGGTTGTAGGAATCTTTCGTTGCCTATTATCAGGAAGTTAATACCTGAAACGCAAGCATAAACTCCTGTGGAAATTCAGGACGATATCAGGAAAACCGGTAGAAACTCAAACTTGCGCTGGTGGTGAGGGCGAATAAACTTAGCCAGTCGCTTGAATGTCGCCGTTGCCCGAGTCACTAACGTGCTCCATTCCTCGCTTCCGGCGCGGACTCTCACGGGTTGCAACCATGTCCATGCGAGTTGAGAACGAAATGCGCGACGCATGGTTTTGTTTTGACCTTCCCCCGCAGGGAGTACCCACTTTGCTACCGTCAGACTATTGACGCACTAACTCCACGCGCCGGTTCCGCGCCCGTCCATACAACGTATCGTTCGACTCCTTCGGACGCGTTGCTCCGAAGCCCTGTGGTGTAAGGCGGTCGGCCGCAATGTGGTAGCGCGTCACTAGGGCCTGCTTCACGGCTTCCGCTCGGCGCTGCGAGAGATCCATGTTGTAGTCGTCGCCACCGACGTTGTCGGTATGGCCCTCTACTCTGAGTTTCCAGTCGGGGTTGTGTTTGAGTGCATCGGCAATTTCGCGCAGCACGGCTTCGGACTCGGGCTTGATCTTGT
This sequence comes from uncultured Acidobacteriota bacterium, assembly GCA_963711675.1. Taxonomy (GTDB): domain Bacteria; phylum Acidobacteriota; class Terriglobia; order Terriglobales; family Acidobacteriaceae; genus CAVQFB01. The sequence goes on from CAVQFB010000012.1 coordinate 75,610, forward strand.
CGCTGGCGAAATCGAAGTAGATGCCGTAGACCTCGGCTTGCCCGGTCTGCTTTAGTTCCTGTTCGATCTGCTGGCCGCCGCCTCCTCCGCCGCCCCCAGCGCCAGCACCTCCGCCGCCACCTGCCGGCGGCCCCTTGCCTGCGCCGGCGTTCGCAGGGGGCTGTTTCGGATAGCTGATCTTCACCACCTGCAGGGTGTCGCCGCTATCCAGCTTAAAGGCGAGAACCAGTGGATTGTCCTGGTTGTCTAGAAAGTAAAAATCGCCTGCGCCATCGTCGCTGTTGCACGCCGCATGAACTGCAGGCAGAGTCGCGGGATGATCGTTGAGGAGTACCGGGAACGCGTGCAATCCGCCATCCGCCCGTTTTAACGTGCAACTCACCTTGCCCATGTTCTGCAGGTCGGCAGCCTCCTTGGAGCCCGCCCCGCCCTGATTTCCTGCGTTCGCAAGGGCCCCGAGGCCGCCCAGCAGGCCTCCGAGCGCTCCTTTCAATCCTCCCGCGAGGTAAGTGAAAGGAGTCTCTCCCTTCGACTTGAGATCCGCCAACACGGCTTGCGAGACCGTGATCGCGGTACTTCCCGGGTATACATCGGGACCGGCGCCACCGAACTGCTCCATGTATTCGTGGGCGCTGCGAATGTCGTCCATGCGAATGGTGCGGTGCCCCGAGGTGCTGCCCTCCGACTTGGGCGCGCCCTGCGGCTGGCCCAGGTTGCCGAGGGGGTTCGGCACATTGTCGGCGTGGTACGTCATGCCAACCGAGGTGCTGCTTACGCTCTCGATTTGCTTGATGGATTCGTAGTCGCCCCCGAATTGCGCGACCGCGGTAACCACTGTCAACCCTTTTTGCAGCGGAATTTTGCTCAGGTCGCCTTCCGCGCTGGAACCACTCAAGGGAGGGAAGGACAGAGACGATTTTTCGCCGGAAGATGATCCTGATCCCGCGCTGCCCGAGCCGGAAGCGCCGCCCCCCGGCCCGCCACTGCCCGTGTTCGCTCCCAACGCGCCGGCAAGCTTTTCCAGATCGTTGTGCTTATAAGCTTCGCGAATCTCGTCAGCCTTCTTCTTGGCTCGATAGCCGATGTAAAGACAGCTCCCCATGCCAATCATCCCAACCAGCAAGATCAGCCCCAGCACAACGAACAGGATCTTCACAATCGCGCTGGAGCCGCCTGACTGCGTCGCTGGTGCTGTGGGCGCCGGCACTTGCGGCGCGGGAACTTGGGGTGGGGCGGAAGTGGGAGCCGGCTGTTGCACGACCGGCGCCGGAGGCATCGCAGCCTGACCTACGCGCGCGCCGCAGCTTCCACAAAAGGCTCCACCGCTAACGGGCGCTCCGCAATTCGAGCAAAATCCTGCCATGTCATCTCTCCTGGTCGTTCAACCCCACTTTCAAAAGTTCTCGGCCTGCGACGCGTTCACAGCTCGCATGCCTTCAAGGGCGGAACCGTAATCGTCTTATCTTGCTTGAAAATTTCCTTGGAGGTGTCAACCAATTGCTTGCCCAGAGCGTACGCATTGACGCCGACCGAGCCGGTTACGATCAGGGCGACCCTTTGGCACGGCACCAGCGAACCCGCACCCGCCGCGATGGTGTCCGTCGAAATGATGAGCTGCGCATAGGCGGCTCCGCTGGTCCGGATCTTGTCCTTAGCCTTCTGGGCTAGCTTGTCGCCGCCCGGCAGCTTGCTCAAGAGATTTGCGAAAGCGTTCGCGATGGTAGACGGCACGTACTGCTTCACGATGTCGATCGCGGCGTCCGTGCCGCTCTTCAGTTCAAACCGTGGCATGGCCGCTGCCGCCACGAAGCCAACCGGAGCCACCGGTGCCAGCGAGAAATGATCCAGGATCGACCCTTCCCCCGTCATCTGGCCATCGGCGGTCATATTGCCTTCCTTGAAATCGAAACCCTGCACGCCGTTATATTCCACGCGAAACTTTCCCCGCGCAATCTCCTTGGCGCCGGTAAAAGCCGGGTGAATCAGCAGTGCTTCGCTCACCTCAAGCGAAAACGGAATACCGCCCACAGGCAGCGGAATCGTGAAAGACGTCGGCAGCTTGATCTTCTCCTCGGTCGCCGCGACTCCGGCTTCGTCGCGCGCAGCCTCCCAGTTGAAGTTCATCGTCCCGTTCATATTCTTGTTGGAGAAGTCGAAATCCTTGAGCACGCTGTTCTGGATATCCAGGCCGACCGAGGAATCGAAGTTCTGCACCGATCCCGACCCGTCTACCTTGATGATCATGCCTGAGTACTGCTTCGACACATTCATGTCGAGGGTGATCTTGCCGGGCTGCGGTCCCGCCGAGATCTGGTACTTCCAGCCGCCATCTTCTCCGGAAAGATTGAGCCCACCGGCGGCGTAGACGGTGCCGTTCAGAAGATCGTTGAAACTCTGGAGAGGGCCAAAATTCGGCGGCGCCACCAGCGCGGCGTGCTGTTGCCGCTGCCATACCTCATCGAACTTCACCGGTACATTCCACTTGATCTGTCCATCCTGAATCGCTTCAGTCAGCGGCGCGACCACGGTGCCCAGCACAACGTAGTTGTCCTGTTTCGTTTTCACCACGACCTTGCGGAAGGCGACGCCGGGAACGAATAGAATGCTGCCTTCGCTCAGGCGGTTGGCCTCGTCGGAAGATGCGTCGAAGACGAATATCGTGTTGTCATCACTGATGCTGCGAATCGTTTTGCGAAAAGCGGCCTGCTCCATCTTCACGACCTTATCGGTATAGGTGACATGGAAGACGGTGCCCGGCAAAGTGGTGAGATCGGGCGCGAGGTCTAATACGTTCGACGGGATATCGCGTCCCTGTGTCTTCGCTTCGCTCCCCGACGACGAAGAAGACTCCTTGCCCTTGCAGGCGCTGCCGAGAATGAGCAAGCAGGCAAGCAACACGACAGAAAAGGCTCGTGCCGGCGGGAACACAACTCCAAATAAGCGGACAGTGCGAGAAGCCGACCTGTGCGGTCTGTGCATCGACGCCCCCAGAGTCAACGGCGGACAGGATTTCAAAAGGAAAGTTCAAAAAATTCTATGGCTCGCACTGAGCAAGGTCAAGACACTGCGCGGGTGGGGAAGACGCAACGTTACTAGCATCTTCCGGCGGACTAGACCCTGATTCCCAGTTCTTCACCGCCAGCAGCCACCTCGGGACATTGAACTGCCAATGCGGATGATTTGCAGTTGCTCAGGTATGCCTTGAAGTTTTCGAGGGGATGTTTCAGGGAAAAATTAAAAAGGCTGTGACATTGGTTATGCTCTAGCCGCCCGCTCCTGCGAGGGAGCATACGGCGTGGATGCATGTACCGTCACAGCCCTTGATGCGATCACTGCTTTCGCAGTTCCAAACCCCAGCTACCCCTCGCAGAGCAGTTGGTTTTTTCAGGTCTGGCGGCTCTCCGGGTCGCCCCGGCTGGCCGATCACCCAGCTTACTTCGGACTGGCAAAGTTTTATTTAAGCCAACCCTTTCAGCCGTCGACGCGAGCTACCCTAACACCTTATGCGAAGTTGTCAATGCCGCTTTTTTGTGCAATGCGCTTTAATTTTCGGCTGAATGCCCCAGATGCAATCGCTTGATTTGTTACAGGCTTGTGAACACGAAATGAATTGTCTCCTACTTTTCCACAGAATCATGCACAACCCAGGATCAACAAAAAGTTGGGACGCCGGTCATCCTCACTCAAAAATTCGCATTTACGCGATCATGAGCCGGTCGCAAACTGCGTTTCGTCTCGCCCGATGCGTAGGTGTCGGCTCGTGCGCCATCGCTTCCGGCCGCCCCTCAAGCCCGCTTTATCTGATCCTTCTGTCAATCCTTCTTTTCCTCCTTCGGCAATGCTCGCTGAGCTTCTCCATGAGCAGCCGAGCTCGACAACCCTCGCTCGCGTGCCATCCCTGGCAGCCGAGCGACTCCAGGCGGTTAACGCCGGCTCCCTAACCTCCGTTTGTTTCCGAATCGAAAACCGGCGTAGACTAGCCGAACGAAAATGCCAGACGCCAAGTCACTAAAAAAGTTCCGAACCCTATTGGAATCGCGACAGGAAGAGTTGCGCCACCTCGTGGCTCAAACCCAGCAGGAGGGACGCAGCCTCAGAACAGAGGAGACGAAGGACGAAGGAGACCGCGCCACCGCCTCGGAATCGAAAGAACTCGCTCACGCGCGCAGCGCTCAAGCACGCCGAACCTTGGGGGAAATCGAAGCGGCCTTGCGACGGATGAATGACGGCACTTTCGGTGAGTGCCTGAACTGCGGCCAGGAAATCGGGATCAAGCGACTGGAGGCCGTGCCTTGGGTTCGTTGCTGCATCACCTGCCAGGAGCTGATCGAGAACGCACGGTAGAAGCTGAACTCAGCTTGCGAGATACGCGCACGAACCTCCGTAATCCGGGGCGAACCTCCCAGCCCTCCACTCTACTAAATCTCGAAGAGCAAGACATTTCGAGTTGATTGTCCGGCGTACTGCTCCCGTTGCCACCAACAGCGTAAGCTTTGACAAAATCTCATATTAGACATAATCTAAATTGTTAATGGACGCCGAGGCGATTAGACGGTCCTTCGACGGCAGCGGGTTGCGGTGCACTCCTCAGCGCTACGCTGTGATGGCATTCCTGATGGAACACAACCGGCATCCCACGGCTGCGGAAATCCTCGAAGCAGTGAATCGCGTGGATCCGCGCTCTTCAAGGGCCACGACTTATAACAATCTGCGGGATTTGGTGCAGGCGGGTTTGGTGCGGGAAGTGGCCGTCGAGGGCCGCGCCGCGCGATTCGATGCCAAAGGGATGCGGCATCACCATTTCATCTGTGACCGCTGCGGTAACGTTGAGGACATGGAGTGGTACAACGTGCCCAGGCCGGCCGCGCGCTCCCTCGGTAAGCGGATTCTTCGCGAATGCGAACTTATTTTCCGTGGGCTCTGCGCGAAGTGCGCCCCGCGGCTCGCTTCCCGCTAAGTGTGGTAGATGTAAACACGGGATCAACCCGCGCGCCGGCCAAGCCTTGCCGCCGGCGATTGCGCATGGAAAGCCAGGGATGGTTTCGCAGTTCATAACAGTTTTTTTCAATGCATTCCTAATTAACGATCAACTCGTGGAGAAGTTCTGACCACGCCAGCAGGGGCACCTGCCCCGAGAATGAGGAGCGAAATCATGGCAACTGAAGCTAAGTGCCCGTTCACCGGCGCAACCCCCGCACACACGAACCGTGACTGGTGGCCGAACCAGCTGGACCTGCAGGTTCTCCACCAGCACTCCACGTTGTCCGATCCGATGGGCGAGGAGTTCGACTACGCCAAGGAATTCAAGAGTCTCGATCTGAATGCCGTAGTCAAGGATCTTCATGCTCTGATGACGGACTCGCAGGATTGGTGGCCGGCCGACTTCGGCCACTATGGGCCGCTGTTCATTCGGATGGCGTGGCACAGCGCAGGCACGTACCGCATCGGCGACGGCCGCGGTGGTGCGGGCGCCGGGCAGCAGCGCTTCGCGCCGCTCAATAGCTGGCCGGACAACGTGAACCTCGACAAGGCACGCCGGCTGCTGTGGCCCGATCAAGCAGAAATACGGCCGGAAAATCTCCTGGGCTGACCTTATGATTCTCGCCGGCAACGTTGGCCTCGAGTCGATGGGCTTCAAGACCTTCGGCTTTGGCGGCGGGCGCGCAGACGTTTGGGAACCCGAAGAGGACGTCTTCTGGGGCCCCGAAGGCAAGTGGCTGGCCGACGAGCGCTACAGCGGCGACCGCGATCTTCAGAATCCGCTCGGCGCGGTGCAAATGGGTTTGATCTACGTGAATCCGGAAGGGCCAAACGGCAACCCGGATCCCATCGCGGCGGCCAGGGATATTCGCGAGACGTTCCGCCGTATGGCAATGAACGACGAAGAGACGGTCGCGCTGATTGCCGGCGGGCACACCTTCGGCAAAACCCATGGCGCTGGCGATGCGGCCAATGTGGGACCGGAGCCCGAAGCCGCCACCATCGAAGAGCAGGGCCTCGGCTGGAAGAGCAAGTTTCGCACTGGCAAAGCCGGCGACGCGATCGGCAGCGGCCTGGAAGTGATTTGGACCACAACACCTACCAAGTGGAGCAATAACTTCTTCGAGAACCTGTTCAGATACGAATGGGAGCTGACCAAGAGCCCGGCCGGTGCCCACCAGTGGACAGCGAAGAATGGCGCAGGCAACGGTACGATACCCGATGCATTCGATCCCTCCAAGCATCACGCGCCAACCATGCTGACTACGGACCTCTCGTTGCGGTTCGACCCCGCTTACGAAAAAATTTCACGGCGCTTCTACGAGCATCCGGATCAATTCGCGGACGCCTTTGCCCGGGCATGGTTCAAGCTGACGCACCGTGACATGGGCCCGATCGTGCGTTATCTCGGACCGCTCGTTCCGAAAGAGCAGCTGCCATGGCAAGATCCGATCCCCGCAGTGAATCATCCGCTGATCGGAGAGCAGGACGCTGCCGCTCTGAAGGCGAAAATCCTCTCGTCAGGGCTGTCCATTTCGCAGCTGGTCTCGACGGCCTGGGCGTCGGCGTCAACGTTCCGCGGCTCCGATAAGCGCGGTGGAGCGAACGGCGCACGCATTCGCCTCGCACCGCAAAAGGACTGGGCCGTCAACCAGCCGGCGCAGCTGGCCAGGGTGCTGCAGACGCTCGAAGGGATCCAGAAGGAGTTCAACGCCTCAAAGTCTGGCGGGAAGAAAGTCTCGCTGGCTGATTTGATCGTTCTCGGCGGCGATGCCGCTATCGAAAAAGCTGCGAAGGCTGCCGGGTTCGACGTGAAAGTCCCTTTCACGCCGGGGCGCATGGACGCTTCGCAGGAGCAAACCGACGTTGAATCCTTCGAACCGCTCGAACCTAAGGCCGACGGCTTCCGGAACTATGTCCACGGCGAGCAGCGCCTGTCGCCTGAGGAATTGTTGGTGGATAAGGCGCAGTTGCTGCGGCTGACCGCGCCTGAGATGACGGTTCTCGTCGGCGGCCTGCGTGTCCTGGGTGCAAACGTTGGAGGTTCCAAACACGGAGTCTTCACCAAGCGGCCAGAGACGCTGACCAACGACTTCTTCGTCAACCTGCTCGACATGGGCACTCAATGGCAGCCGTCCAATGAATCCAATGGCTCCGGCGCCGTGTACGAGGGGCGTGACCGCAAGACGAACCAGCTCAAGTGGACTGCCTCCCGTGTCGACCTGATCTTCGGTTCGCACTCCCAGTTGCGCGCCCTCGCGGAGGTCTATGGATGCGCGGACTCGAAGGAGAAGTTTGTGAAGGATTTCGTGGCGGCGTGGACCAAGGTGATGGACCACGATCGCTTCGACGTCGCCTGATCTCTGCGGACTGATCTTCGTGGACTGATAAAAGAGAGCTGCCAACCCCCGTTTCTGTCGATTGGATCGGCAGAGGCGGGGGTGCCATTACCATCTAGGAAAGTCGCGCTAACGCGCGTGGACGGGCAGGGAAAAGCTGGAGCCGACGAACGGACTTGAACCGTTGACCTGCCGATTACGAATCGGCTGCTCTACCAACTGAGCTACGTCGGCTTTCAATCTGCGATCTTTAGTTTATCAAACCATCTGGCTTTCACTTGCTCGCGGTTTCGCGGAACTCATGTGCCTTCCCATAGAGAATCCGCAAAACTCAAGCGAGAAAATATGCGATAGTGGGCAACTCGTCGATCCTCGAGTCCACAATTTCTTGGGCACTGCACGACTCAGGTAGGAATCAACGCCCCAAAAACGAAAAGACCGCCCGGCAAAAGGCGGCCTTTTCTTCTAAGGGAGAATAGTTCCAACGGAGGCAAAGCCGTCAAAACTTTCTGGCGAAATCTTATGAGCCGCAAAAGCAGGGTGTCAAGGAATTTCTGGAGAATAAATATCTTTAGATTCAATGAGTTACAAAAAAGATCAACAGCCGCGCAAAACCTCGATTTCACTCCCAAAATGACCCGGCAGACACTGTAAGCCATATCTATTGAGCGACTTACGTCCGACGGGCGGCCCGCTTTAGGTCTTCACGGGAGGTTCCTTCGCCGTGTCGCTCAGGTGCAGAGAAATGAACTCCAGTTCCTCGCCGCGGCCCAATCCCCGCTCCGGATAAAAGCGCCGCATCAGTATGCGCACGCCACCAAACGCCACGCCACCAACCAGGGCAAAGCCGCTCAGCACTGCGCTGAGGATGAGGATGTTGATCAGAAGCTGGAAGAGATCTTCTCGCTCATGACTGGAAGTGTTCTCGTTCCACGTGACGTTCGCGTCGTAGTTCACCGACGCGAGCAGCGACTTCGCTTCACTCTGCGAGAGCGCCCCTGACGCAATGACAACAATCGGCCCGGTGCGTTTGTTGAGAATAACTCCGGTGTCAGGCAGCACTGCCGCCGATCCACCTGACGCCGACTGCTGTCGTGCTTCATCGATCTTGCGCAGGCGCTCGGCGGCAATCTGCGGCGTGGGATACGAGATCAGCATTAGCCAGGCGTCGCCGCCTGACGCGGCGTACTTTCCCAGCACGACCTCCGCGCCGTTCGCGAATCCCACCAGTGGCGAGGGAATTGGGGCGCCTATGCGATCCAGACCTGCCGGTCCCATCACGTATTTCGCGGTGTTCTTTACGTAGGACTGCTTGGGCAAGTACGTCGGCAAGGAAGGCAAATTCAATGCCGCAGCCTGAGGGAAGCTGGAGCGCACTGGCGAGTTCGCGCAGTTCCGCGGCTGACATCACACTGAGCTTGTCGAACACCGCGTCGATCAGGACGTTTCCCCGATAGAACAGAACCCGATTGTTCAGCGACGATGCCTGGTCGCCGATCTTCTCGTTCAACATCTCGGGCTGTTTGTAGAAAGTGAAGGAGCCATAGGCGCCGCTGGCATCTTCAAAGCGCGCCGCGCGCAGCGCCAGTTTGCGTCCGTCGTCGCGGGAGTAGTTGGCACTCTCAAACCCGGTGAAGCCGAATTCTTTCAGTACCGCAGCATTCGCGGGGTCGGCAACCGCTGGGTCGCTGCTCATTTTTCCGCTGCCCTGGCGCTGCCATCCCCCAAATTCCTTGGGAAGGATCTCAGGTGATTGGCCGGCCACTGGTTTTGACGATTGGTCCTTACCCGGTGGTGATTGCGCAGCAGAAGTTTGATCCGCGGCGGCAAGCCCGCCGGTCACGCAGGCGACGACAATCCATGTGCGGAGAAAACGTCTCATGAAGGCGCAGGACTACACAGCTACCCTATTAATTAGACTACAGACGTGAAGGGAAAGTTTCCAGCCGGGGTCTGTGTCCCGCTTACCGTTGCCTCGTATCAAGCTACGCTGACCGTTGCCTCGTATCAGGCTACGCTGACCGTCGCCTCGTATCAGGCTACGGCTTTAGCCGTAGCAATGAGTGCCTAGGTTGAGAGGCTTTAGCCGCTGCGACTTGGAGTATCGTCACCAGCCTGCCGGTTGAGCCAAGCAATGAAGGCGCTCGAGACCCGTGACTCGATGGTTCTGCGAGCTACTGCTCTTCCTTCTTCGCCATGCGGCTGGCTACTTTCACGCCGCTCAGGCCGTTCACGTACTTGGAAATACCCCGGTAGAGCGACTCGGCGATCCGTTGGCGGTATTCGGCGTTTTCGAGCTTGTGCTCGTCGGTGGGATTGCTGACGAAGGAAATCTCAGCCAGGATCGATGGCATGTTCGCCCCGATCAGCACGATGAATGGCGCTTTGCGCACGCCGCGGTCGCGGATGGCCGGGCTCTTGGAGGCGAGCCCGCTATGCAGTGCGGTTTGCACGTCTCCGGCAAACTCGCGCGACTCTTCGATTTTTTCCTTGAGTGCGATCTTCTTTACCAGATCCTGCAATTCGTGGATGGACTTCTCCGAAACCGCATTTTCCCGCGCCGCCACTTCCAAAGCGTTGGCGGACGACGTGAAATTCAGATAGTAAGTTTCCACTCCACGCGCGCTCGCGTCGCTGCTCGAGTTTGCGTGGATGGAGACGAACAGGTCCGCCTGCTCCTGGTTCGCGATGGCGGTGCGTGTTTCCAGGGGGACAAAAGTATCGTCCTGGCGCGTGTATACGACTTCCGCGCCGAGGCGCGTCTCGAGCGATTTGCCCAGGCGCTTGGCTACGTCGAGCACCACATCCTTTTCGTAGAGTCCGTTGGGACCTACCGTACCCGTGTCGTGTCCGCCATGGCCGGGGTCGATCACGATTCGCCCGATCTTCAAGCCCAACGCCCGGATCAGCGAGCGGTCGCCACTGGAAGTTGGCTGGGCTTCGCGGGCCTCGATCACCGGAGATTTACCCTTGCCTCGTTTGCCGCGAGTTGCAGTCGTGGGCCGATCAGAAATCGGAGGTGGCGTGATCGCAGCCGGCGAAGTCATTGCCGGAGGCGAAAACTTGGGAGCCGGGGGAGTGTCAACCGGATTCAGCGCGGCGACTTCGTCGGCACTATCGGCGGACGATTTGCGTTTCCCGTCAGCTGTCACCGCAGGCCGGTCGGAGAGGGAAACCTCGCCATTCGGATTCTTCTTCGGCGTCGTCTTGTCGCGCGAAGATTTGGTCGTGGTTGATTCGTCCGCTGGAACGGCATCATCGTCATCCGGTTCGACGATCTTCTTGGGAACCGACGTCGCAGTAATGAGCGGCGCACCGGTCGCAGGCTGCGGCAGGCGCCTGCTGTCAGACGCTTTCGCCGAGACCGCGGGCTTTTTCACGATGGTGGTTACATCGGAGTCGTCGTCTACGCTGTCGTCAGCCTTCGCCGTAGTTGTCGTTTTGCCATTGTTCGCCTCGATGGTCCGTCCCGGCACAGTATTCGACTGCGCAACTCCCGTGCCTGATTCTGCGCCTGTGCTGTTCGCCGCTGCACTGGACGCGCTGGCAACCGCATTGCTCTGCTTACCGTGAATATCGACAATCAGACGCGACGGGTTCGACAGCAGAAACGCGTTGTAATCGGAAAGGTCATCCACATCCAGAACAACCCGCGTCTTTCCTCGCTGATACTGCGACACGCGAATCTTTTTCAGCAGGCCGTCGTCCACGTCGAGAGTCTTGCCCACCAGCGTCGAAGCCAGCTTCGTATCTTCGAGGTCGAAGAAAATTCTTCCTGGGTTAGCGATGCGCTGCGATTCGAACTTTACGTCCTGCTCCAGATCGATGGCTACTCGCGTGTAATCGGGCGTCGACCAGTGGCGGATACCCGTCACCCGAATCGGCTTGTCAGCCTTGCTCTCCGACACTGTGCGCGGTTCCTCACTCTCCACGCTCTTCCCAGCGTGGACAGCTTTTTCCCGCCTGTGCCTTCTGTTTGCGCTGCGACTCTTTCTCTTTTCGTGCTTCCTGCTCTTTTTGTGCCGCCTGCTGGGCAAGTTCGTTCAGCGCAGCCTGGGCATCGTCGGCCAGATGATGACGCGGATAGTGGTGCAGGAAGTCTTCAAAACTCGAGCGCGCCTTGGCGGGATCGTCGAGATCGTCCTTGTAAATTTCGCCGATCGTAAACAGCGCTTCAAACCTGTACTTGCTGCCAGGATATTCGCGCCGCAGAAATTGATATTGATCGATGGCCGAATGCAGAATCTTGTCGTCGTCGAAGCGCCGCCCCATCTCGACAAGCAATTCCGCCGCCGCTACGACACTGGGATCGGCTTTGCTCGAGGTCGGCGCTCCGAAATACACGCGCCGGTAGGCATCGATTGCGCGTTGATAATCGTGACGGGAACGGTCAGCGGAAGGGCGGCCATTCAGCGCTTCGCGAATGCGCTCCGCGGTGGCAAATCTTTCACGAGCCCATACATCCCCATGAGTCACGCGCGCGTACGCGGCAAGCTGAGGACCAGCAGCCCGCAAACAGCAACACCGCGCCACAACCGGCGTCGATTCCTACCTGGGATATTCAATTTATCGTGCCCGTAATCGCCTGAACAAACCGCCGGTCGCTGATTCTCGATGCCCGGCTCCATATCGATCAAAGCCGGTGTCTCTCAAATTCGACAATCTGCAACCAACACTGGGTCTACGTACCTACCTACAGATGCGCTTTCTCTTACTCTGTGTTGCTGATGTAAAGCACGCCCCGTACATCTCTTTGAACCCGCACGGGATCGTGTACCGGATTGCCAAGAATATGTGTGCTGATGCCGCGCCACGCCGTAGTAGAGACTCGTGATCCGCTTCACGTAGTTCTGCGTCTCCGCGAAATGGGGAACGCCGCCACTGCGCGCAACGTTGCCTTCCCCGGCGTTGTATGCCGCCAGGGTCAGCTTCACATCCCCGCCATAGCTCTCGAGCAGCTTCTTCAGATGTCGAACCCCGGCGTCCACGTTTTGTTCCGGATCGAATGGATTCCGTCACCTTGAGCTGCCGGGCGGTCGAAGGCATAAGCTGCATCAGTCCCATCGCGCCCTTGCGGGACACGGCATTGGGATTGAAGTTCGACTCCACCTTGATCACCGACCGAACCAGATTCGCGTCCACGTTGTGACGCGCTGCCGCTTCTTCGATCGCGGCATCGACTTCGAGGGAACTGAACGCATGTGCGCCGTCCAGGTTTGAACCTTTCGAAGACCGGCAGGCTTCCCTCAAGTATCGGTCCACTTCCGCCGCCGCCGAACGCGCCGCGCGCATGGTTGCGCCATTGGCGGGCGGTACGGGCTTCCAGCGGTGTTCGCTCGCGCTCCAGTACTGCAATTGGTGGTCTTCACCGGCTCAGGTGCCGGCGAGGGCTTGGCCACAGCAACACTTTCGTTCACGTAGATTTTGTGACCGCCTTCATTGGTGGTCGTGATCACTCCAGACGATTCGCTGCCGCGATTCCGCCTGCACCTTCGGCGTGGTGAGTGAAGAGAGGTCGCGATTACGGTACTTGCCATCAGGGCGAGTTGCAGGCGTTTTCTCATATCCGGGTGTCAGTTATTGCCAAAAGCCACAAACACACTTCCAGCACCGCCTACCCGAGCCTGACGGAGAACTTAACCAGAGTTCCTCGATGACAGGACCGGCGGGGTGGGCGGGCAATCTATCCAAGGTCCATAGAACCACCGTAGTAACAAAGTAACCTGCTGAAAATATGTATGTTAATCCAACAGTAACCACCCTTCAGCGAGGGCCTAGCGGTGCTCGCCCACCATGAGACTGTCCCGGCGGTGCGCTGGAGTCTCATTTCGTATCAGGGCACGCTTCAGCGGTGCCGGTCGTACGACGGGCAAGCACGGTTTTAGAGACTGCAGAAGAGCTCACCGTTTGTACCAGGGCACGGCTCCAGCCGTGCCGAAAGGCACCTAACCTCGACGGCTTTAGAGGTTGCGAAAAAACTCCTGTTTCGTATCAGGGCACGACCTTTAGTCGTGCCGCAAATCGGGCCTCTTATTGTCATTCCGAGCTGTCCGTAACCGCGCTTGCGCGGCGAGGACGAGCGAGGAATCTGCAGTCGGGCTGTTGCGGGAATTTACCAATGACGACAGGTTTCCAAGACGACAGATCGGGTTTTCGGCGAACGCCTCGGAGTTCGGCCTGATTTAGGCACTGCCAAAGAAGACGGAATGGAACATGGTCATGGTTTCACTCCCAGCTGCCAGAATAAGAAGGAGTAGACGTCGGTCTGCTCCTCGATCTGCTTGGTCACAGGCTTTCCGGCGCCGTGTCCGGCCTTGGTTTCGATCCGCAAGAGAATGGGCCGTTCGCGGTCGGAGCCATTCTTGGCCTTGGCCTGCATGAGCGCAGCCATCTTCTTGGCGTGCATGGGATCGACACGAGTGTCGGTGTCGGCGGTCATAAAGAGGATGGCAGGATACTCCGTGCCCGCCTTCACGTGGTGGTAGGGCGAGTAGGCGTAAAGCCAGTCGAACTGCTTTGGATCCTCGGCGGAGCCATATTCGGGGATCCAGAGTTTGGCGATCTGGAAGTTCTGGTAGCGCAGCATGTCGAGCAGTGGCACGGCGCAGACCACGGCGCGGAACAGGTCGGGACGCTGCGTGATCATGGCGCCCATCAGCAGCCCGCCGTTCGAGCCGCCCTGAATAGCAGGTGGTCTTTGTCCGTGTACTTCTCGCGAGATCAGAGTACTCGGCGGCGGCGATGAAGTCGTCAAAGACATTCTGCTTCTTGTCGAGCATGCCGGCGCGATGCCAGTCTTCGCCGAACTCGGCGCCTCCGCGCAGGTTTGCCACGGCATAGACGCCGCCGTGCTCCATCCAGAGATAGGCGGCCGCGGCTGAAGGTGGGCGTCAGACTGATGTTGAAGCCGCCGTAGCCGGTCAGCAGAGCGGGATTCTTTCCGTTCTTCTCCAATCCCTTCTTGTGCACGACGAACATGGGCACGCGCGTGCCATCCTTCGACTTGTACCAAACCTGCTGCGACCTCATAGGCGGAGGGATCGATGGCGGGTGCGTCGACTTTGGCCCACAGACCGGGGCTTGATCCGAACGCCTCTGCATCCTGGCCTTGACCGTGATGTGGCCATTCAGTCGGTCGATGATAGATGGGGAGGTACGGTGAACGATTGGAATCCGAAGAAAACTTCATCCTTGTCCCACTTGCCGCCGGTGGCGAAAACACTGCCAATGGTGGGAAGAGGAATGTCGTTGAGTTTCTGGCCCTGGAGGTCGAAGAGCTTCAGCTCAGATGCGCATTGTGCTCGTACTGGGCGAAGAGCTTTCGGCCATAGACACCGACGCCCTGCAGCACAGCGTCCGACTGCGGAATGACTTCCTTCCAGTTCTCCCGTTTGGGGTCGTGGCATCGGCCACGAGAACATGGTAGCGCGGCGTGTCCTCATTAGTGTGGACGTAAAGCTTGCCCTGGAAAACCTCGCCGTTATACAAAAAATTCTTGCCGCTCGTGATCTCCAGAGGTGGCGTGCCTGCCTTCAGGTCCTGAAGGTACATTTCGCTCTTGGCCCAGCCTTCGAAGACGGTAATGAGCAGCCAGCGATCGTCTTCGGAAAGCGAGACCGCCGGAATGTCCTGCGCGATTGCGTCCTTCGCCGAACACAAGCGCGTCCTTGGCCGGATCGGCGCCCAGCGCGTGGTAGAAGACCTTGACGTGATAGACCTCTTCTCCGGCGGGGACTTCTCCCTTGCTTGCGGATGGCGGGTGTAGTAGAAGCCGGAGCTGTCGCGCTTCCAGGCAATGCTGGCGAAGCGCGTGCGTTCGATAGTGTCAGGTAGCACCTTGCCGGTCGCAGTTTCGATGACGTGAAGCGTGCTCTCTTCCGAACCGCTCGCAGAGGTTCCATAGGTGACGAACTTCCCGTCTTCGGAGCGGAACCACCAGTCAAGCGCCACGGTGCCATCGCTAGACAGCTGGTTCGGATCGATCAGCACGCGGTCTGCACCGTTCAATCCTTCACGCACGTACAAGACTGGCTGGTTCTGCTTGCCCTCGCGGCGAGTGTAGAAATAATAGCCGCCGCCCAGTTGTGGCGCAGTAATGCTGCCGATGGTCAGCAGCTGGGAAAGGCGGGCATTGATCTTGTCGCGGCCGGGGAGAGGGTCGAGAAGGCTTCGAGTGTAGGCGAGTTCTTCGCTGACGTAAGCCTGCGTATCCGGGTTGGCAGTGTCCTCCATGTAGCGGTAAGGGTCGACGATTTTGTGACCATGAATGGTCTCCTCGACGGGCTCGATCTTCGCCTTGGGGGGACCGGAGGGAACGTTGGGGGTTGAGCTATCGGCGGCGACGCCGGCGATGACGAAGAGGAAGAGGAAGGCGGCAAGACAAATCAAACGAAATTCTCCTGGCATGTGGACCTCATCGAAACGATCGAGTGGCTGGCGGCATTCGGTTCAACCTCGCAGAGACTGCCGAACGACTCAACAGGTTAGCAAAAAATGAGGAGAAAGACGCCAGTGAGAAGCGTGGTTACGGAAGGGTCACAAGAGAGCGGCTCAAGTTTTCAGGGCGGGCACGAGAATGCTATGATGAATAGGATAATTCAACGACACGCATTTCTGGTGTGTCCCACGACACTCCTCAGTAGCTCAATGGCAGAGCATCCGGCTGTTAACCGGAGGGTTGTAGGTTCGAGTCCTACCTGAGGAGCCAATTTCTTTCTGGCACTTACCGAGTCTGCCCACGCCCGCCATGGCGCCATTGTGCCCACTTCTGTGCTCCCTCTCCATCAGAAACAGTGCACTGCCCAGCTGATCCCCGCACGCTGAGTGTCCGATATGAATCGTTGCGCTTCGCCACACAAACTGCGGTGCTTGCGCGGAACTCACGATGTTGGCGACGAATGGTGCGTCCCGTTTTCGTAGTCCGGTTGTTGTCCGGCTCTTTTCCTGTGATCGTTGTCACAGCCTGTCAGGCTGTTCAAAGCGTAGCCTTTATTTCGGTACCTTCCCCCTAAGAAAGCGGCCCCAAAACCCGAAATGATAGCGGAGAGTGCCACCTCGTCTTCTTCCGCATGATGTGAGCCTCGTCGACTGCTCGCAGCTTTTCTCACGTCCAGCCCCGGACGGCAATGCACTCCCGTGAGGAGGTTCGCCATGAAGTTCGCTCTCATCGTCCCCACCCTCGTTCTCTCGCTCTCTTCTTTTGCGAATGTCCCCAAAACGCATGAATTCCCCCAAGTTCCACAATTTGGCGCCGATGGGGCTTACTCCATTGCGGTGGCCGATTTCAACTCGGACGGCAAAGCCGATATGGCAATAAGCAATAACAACCTTGCTACTAACGAACCTAACTCGATCACGCTCCTTCTGGGAAATGGTGATGGCACATTCAAAACATCCAGCGTCTATTGCGGCAGCAAAGCGTGGGCCAATGTGCTCGGGATTGCCGCCGCCGACGTGAACAACGACGGGAAGGAAGACATCGTCGCCACCGAGAATGACGGAAGCCTGTGCGTGCTGCTGGGGAATGGTGACGGCACTTTTCAGAATCCCATCATGATGAGTGTCGGCACCAATCTGGTGGCCGTGGGCGTCGGTGACTTCAATGGAGATGGCAAAGTGGATGCAGCCGTTGCAGACTACGGTACTGGCAATGCGTACATTCTGCTGGGCAATGGAGACTGCACGTTTGTTCTGAAAAGTACATATGTTGTAAATCAACCTTACTATTCCCCGTCGATTGCGGTGGGGGACCTCAACCATGATGGCAAACTGGACTTGGTATTCCCCACTAGTGCCGTGCTCCTGGGGGTGGGTGACGGAACCTTCAAAATGACATGGTTTCCCCCTATACCTGGGGCAGGCTCTGCGGTGACGATTGCCGACTTCAACGGGGACGGCATTCCTGACCTGGCTGTGACCAACAGTTCGACCACCACGAACGACATCAGCATCATGTTCGGGAGGGGAGACGGGACTTTTCAGAATCCAATCAATTACCGTTTGGACTTGCCGCCATACTTTGTGGCCGCGGGTGATCTGAATCACGACGGCGAGCCGGATCTGGCCATTACAAACCAGCTAGGTGTCGAAGTACTGTTGAACTACGACCATGGGAGTTTCAAATCTCCCATCACCTATACCGCCGACAAGACCCCCGCAACGGTCGCGATCCACGATTTCAACGGAGATAAGAATCCGGATCTTGCGGTTACCAACGGGCTGTATCCAGACGAAAACGTTTCAATATTACTGGGCAATGGGGATGGCACCTTCGTATCGCCAATGAAGAACCTCGTCAGCGCGACGGACTATTACCCAACATCGGCCGCGATGGCAGATCTCAATCGGGACGGCAGAACAGATGTCGCGGTGGCTACACAGAACGGCGTCAGAGTTTTTCTCGCGGGCAAGAACGGCGTTCTCGCGCCTGTAGGCACTTTTGGAACGAATGCCAGTTACGTGGCTACCGGCGACATGAACGGAGACGGTAAACCCGACCTGATCACTCTTACGGGCAGCAGCATCGGAATCATGCTGGGAAACGGCAATGGCACGTTTCGGCAGCAGATGACCTACGCCGCCAATGCCAGCTCCCTGACCGTGGGCGACTTCAACGGCGATGGGAAGCTTGATGCCGCCGTCACCAGCCCAAGTGGCATTACGGTATACCTGGGCAAAGGAGATGGAATGCTGGGTCAATCGTTCACTTCACCGGCTAATGGCGCCCAGGGGATCATGGTCGTGGCTGACTTCAATGGGGACAAGAAATTGGATGTTGCGGTTCTAGGGTCACTGAATGGTGGCATAACCGTGCTTCTCGGTAACGGCGACGGTACCTTTGCGGCGCCGCAAACCTATTTCACGACATTTTCTCCCGGTACACTTTTGGCTTGCGATCTCAATCGTGACGGGAAGCCCGACCTGGTGTTCACTGACTATCTGAGTGGGCCGTACGTGTTCGTTGCGCTCGGCAACGGCGACGGGACTTTCCAGTCTCCGGTCTCCTATGGGTCGGGCGGGGTGACGAGTTTTCTTGCTGCGGGAGATTTCAATGGCGATGGGAAGGTGGACATAGCCGTCGCGTATCCCAAGTCGTATCCATTGGGAGACGAGTTCGGGGGCGCCATAAGCATACTGCTGGGAAACGGAGACGGGACTCTGCAAGCGGAGACATGGTATAGCGCTGGCACGTGGCCGCAGTGGGTCGGAGCCGCCGACTTGAATGGCGATGGTGCGCCGGATCTGGTTTCTGTGAACAACATAGATTACTTCTACCCGCCGCTAAGCCTAACAGTGTTTTTGAACCTGGGCGGTACAGCTCTACACCTGACCAGTTCCAGAAATCCGAGTCGCCACGGCGAGGTCGTAAGCTTCACCACCACCGTGGGGGCCAGTGTCCGCGGACCGAAGCGCCATGCTCCGACGGGCTCCGTTACCTTTCACGACGGCAAGATCGTGCTTGGCACAGTCAAGCTCAGCGGAGGCAAAGCGGAATTCACCGCATCCAAGCTGAGCGTGGGCACCCATTCCATCAGTGCGCACTATTCGGGCGACAATAATTTCAACCCTCACACGTCTGCGGTTCTGAAACAGGTCGTGAAGAAGTGAAAGAGAGCCAGGGTTAAACGACGTGGGGCTTGCCTAAAACCTGCGCATAAAACCGCATAACCGGTTAGAATTGTCATCTTTCAGGAATATGTTGCCCCAGGTGCGCGCCCCGCTTTTTGCGCGCCAACCTGGGAACAAGCACGAACACACAACCGAGGCCATCTTCATGAGCACCGCCACAATCACCGAAACCAAAGTCCCCAACTTCATCAACGGCCAGTGGGTCGAATCCTCCGCTCGCGAATGGACCGACGTCGTCAATCCCGCCACCGGCGAGACCATCACGAAGACGCCCCTTTCCGATGCCGCCGAAGTTGCCCGCGCCATCGACGCCGCCTCCGCGGCTTTTCCCGAATGGCGCCGCACACCGCCCGAGGACCGCATCCAGCCGCTGTTCAAGCTCAAGCACATCCTCGAAGAGCACCTCGACGACATCAGCCGCATCATCACGCAGGAAAATGGCAAGACCTTCACCGAAGCCAAAGCGGAGATGCGACGCGCCATCGAGAACGTCGAAGTCGCCTGCGGTATTCCCATGATGATGCAGGGCTACAACCTGGAAGACGTGGCGCGCGGCATCGATGAGACCATGATCCGCCAGCCTCTCGGTGTAGTCGCCGCCATCGTGCCCTTCAATTTCCCCGGCATGATCCCGTTCTGGTTTCTGCCTTACGCGATCGCTACCGGCAACACCTTCGTTCTCAAACCATCCGAGCGCGTTCCGCTCACCATGCGCTTCGCCTACGAACTGCTTGAGCAGTGTGGAATTCCCAAAGGCGTCGTCAACCTCGTGAACGGCGGCAAAGACGTTGTGAACGCTCTGCTCGACCATCCTAAAGTTCGCGCCATAAGTTTCGTCGGCTCGACTCCCGTAGCGAAGTATGTCTACGCACGCTCAGGGGCCAACGGCAAGCGCGCCCAGTGCCAGGGCGGTGCGAAGAATCATGTCATCGTTCTCCCCGACGCCGATATGTCGATGGCCACGCAGATCATCAGCGACAGCGCCTTCGGCTGCGCCGGTCAGCGCTGCCTCGCGGTTTCCACCGCCGTCACCATCGGCGAAGCCCAGAAGACCTTCCGCGATTCCATCACCGACGCCGCCTCCAAACTCAAAGTTGGTAACGGCCTCGACGAAGGCGTGCAGATGGGCCCCGTCATCACGCGCGAGAGCAAGTCGCGCATCGAATCCCTCATCGGCGTCGGCGAGAAGCAGGGCGCAAAAGTTCTGCTCGACGGACGCAACGCGAAGGTCCCCAAGCACGAGTCGGGAAGCTTCGTGAAGCCCACCGTGCTCGATGGCGTCCCCGCTACCAGCGAACTCGCGCACACCGAAATTTTCGGCCCCGTGCTCAGCCTCATTCACGCAGACTCCATCGACGAAGCCATTGACTTCCTCGCCAAGAGCCCTTACGGCAACCAGGCGTCGCTCTTCACCTCTAGCGGGTCTGCCGCGCGCAAGTTCCGCTACGAAGCGCCCGCGGGCAATATCGGCATTAACATCGGAGTTGCCGCGCCCATGGCCTACTTCCCGTTCAGCGGATGGAAAGACAGTTTCTTCGGCATCATGCACGCGCAGGGACACGACGGCGTCGAGTTCTACACCGAAAAGAAAGTTGTGGTCGAGCGCTGGGCTCGCGAGCACTCACGCAAGTTCTGATCGCGGCTGATTGCGCGAAAAGTGCGCCTTGTATCAGGGTACCGCTTCAGCCTTGGGGGCGGGCGTTGTGCGCCAAAAGTGCGCTTTGTATCAGGGTGCCGCTTTCAGAGCTGCTGAGGGCGGGCGTCGTGCGCGAAAAGTGGGGGTTTGTATCAGGGTGCCGCTTCAGCCTTGGGGGCGGGCGTTGTGCGCGAAAAGTGCGCCTTGTATCAGGGTGCCGCTTAGGCTGTGAGGGAGGGAGTTGTGGTGAAAAGTGAGAGAAAAAAAAAAAAAAAAAAAAAAAAAAAAAAAAAAAAAAAAAAAAAAAAAAAAAAAAAAAAAAACCGCTTCAGCGGTACCGTCCGCCGCGTCATATCGGTAGCCCCTTCAGGGGCTGCAGTAGTAAAGTTTCTTCGCGTTTTGCCAGTGAGCTGAGAGCCAGAGGTCAGAAGCTACAGTCGTTAAAATCGGGGCAGATGTCGGAAAGACTTTTCCTGCGTGAACCTTCGTGCCCTTTGTGGTTAAGAATTTGCCTTCTGCGCTGAGATATCCTGATCGCGCACGTTATTCTGATGGCTAAGAGCTAACAGCTAGAAGCCACGAGCTACCTATGGATACTATCCAAAAATACAAAGACTACGTCATGACCGGCTTCGTGAAGTCGGTCGTCCCCATCGTGATCGAAAAGGCCCATGGCGCTGTCGTCACCGACGTCAACGGTCGCGAATATCTCGATTGCTTCGCAGGCATTTCTGTCGTCAACGCCGGCCACTGCAACCCGCAAGTTGCCGAAGCGGCGAAGAAGCAGATCGACAAGCTTATCCACTGTGCCTCGTACATCTACCATGCGCGGCCTGTCGCCGACCTCGCCGAGAAAATCGCGCACATCACTCCGCGCGGACTCACGAAAACCTTCTTCGGCAACGGCGGCGCCGAAGCCATCGAGGGTGCGCTCAAACTCGCTCGCCTCTATTCCGGCAAGCACGAATTCGTGGCCCTCCACGGCAGCTTTCACGGCCGCAGCTGGGGCGCTCTCTCCATCACCGGCAATCAGGGACGCAAGAAGCGCGGCGGCCCCTACGCCCCCGGCATCGCGTTCGCGCCCGTGCCCTACACTTTCCGCTCCAACTGGCCGCGCGATCCCGAAGAGTGCGCCCGTCAATGCGCCCACGCTCTCGACGACACCATCCGCTTCGCCACCGCGGCGACGTGGCTGCCTTCATCTCCGAGCCCGTGGGGGGAGAAGGCGGCATCATTGTCCCTCCACCGAACTATTTCGCCGAAGTGAAGAAGGTCCTCGACAAGCACGGCATCCTCTTTATATGCGACGAAGTCCAGACCGGCTTTGCCCGCACCGGCAGGATGTTCGCCATCGAACATTTCGGGGTGACCCCGACATTCTCGTTACCGCCAAGGGTATCGCCGACGGCTTCCCGCTCAGCGCCTTCACCACGCGCCCCGAAATCGCCGCCGCCTACAAGCCCGGCGATCATCTTTCCACCTTCGGCGGGAATCCAGTGTCCTGCGCCGCCGCGCTTGCCAACATTGAATTTATGGAAAGCGAAGACTTGCCCGCGCGTGCCACTGAAACCGGCAGCTACGCCATGGCTAAGCTGCGCGATCTGCAGAAGAGCAATCCGCTGATTGGAGAAGTTCGCGGCCTCGGCCTGATGATCGGCGTCGAGCTCATCAAAGACGAAAAGCTCACTCCGGCGACCGCCGAAGCGGAAGCCATTCGCGATTCGCTGCTGCGGCAAGGCGTGCTCGTTGGTGTCGGAGGCATTCACGGCAACGTGATTCGTTTCCAGCCGCCGCTCATCATCACGCGTGCACAGATCGACACAGCCATCGCCGCTTTCGCGACCGCACTCTCGGAGGTCACGCAACCCGCCGCCGTGTAAGTGTGGGCCGGGTGGATGCTGCTCCTTAAAGCCTGAGTGCTCCACTCATCGCGCCCTTTGCGAATGCGTGGGATACAAAATCGCGCCATTGTTTCCCGTCAGCCTATATGAATTGTCTTTCTTCAATAATTTGTCATCCTGAGCGCAGCGAAAGCCTGCCCTGAGCGAAGCCGAGCTTTGACGAGGCGAGTCGAACGGGGACCTGCTGTTTCTTTACCCAAGTTGGTGCCCCAGGTTCGCGCCCGGTTTTTGGGCGCTTCCATGAGAAGGCGCTGTGATGTCAACCGAAGTTTGTAGTTTTGGGCTTCGATTGTGTGCCTTCGTTTTCTAGCGGAGAGGTTGTGGGCAAACGGGCGAGGGTTCAGTCAAGGTCGAGCGAAGCGAGCCGGAGGGCAACCTTGACGGGTTCCTTGCCCGTTTGCATGCTTTTCCGCAAAACGAAGGCAAAGAGGCGCTAGGTCTACGTTGTTGGGTCGGGAGTTCTAGAAGTCGGGCTTAGAAGTTTGTTGTTAGACGCAAGGCAACGCTCCGCGAGGGTCCGATGGCGTTAGCTGAAAAAAGCCCGCCAAAATCGATGACATCAACAACGTTGGTAAGATTCTGCCCGTCGATCTGAAAGTGCATATTCAGCCGTTCCGACTTGTACACGTCCGCGCCCGCCGATGCACTTAGCTGGAAGGAGGGATAGATACGACCCTGCGCAAAGTTGACGCGGTCGACCACCTGCTGTCCGTAGGTTTGAACTTGACCGGCGATGCACTGGTCAAGAGTCAGGCTCGGATCACACTGAAACTGAAATGGTAATCCGCTGTCGAATTGGACTCCTCCCGCAACCCACAGGCGGGGCGCGATCTGATACCGGAGGCGCCCACGCACTGTGTTCCGCTGATCCTGGGAGATCGGAAAAAAGCCGGTAGTCGGTATCTGCGCATTTGCGCCGAGAAAGAGTCCGCCGGTCACCGGGTTCCAGGCATTACCAAGCTCGTACGAATAACTCACGAATCCCCGAAAATTTCTTCCATTCCGGCAGGTCGAGTTTCGCTTCGGCTCCATAGATGATTGCCTTCTGGAATGCGATCGGAAAGCTGATCGTCGTGTTGTCGATCTGGTCGTCGTCGGCGAAGTTGTTTACCGCACGCCGAAAATAATTGGTGTCAAGTTTGATCTTATTGAAGAAGACTTTGGTCAGTCCCACTTCGTAATAATTCCCCTGGGAAGGCTCGACTGGTAATTGGAGAGAAGCGGGATTCAATGTCGTGGCTGCTGTGGAACTTGAAAGCAGCAGGTTTTCGAACGAGGGAGTCTGGAACACGCGGTCGTAGGAGAAGTGGACGATCACGTTTGCCGAGGGGAAATACCGGGAGATCGCGAGACGTGGTTGCAATGCCTGGCGGTTAACCATGAGCTGGTAATGATCCCAGCGGAGCCCGGCGTTCACGGTCCAATTGCCCAGATGAATCAAGTCCTGGACATAGACAGCCTGCTCTAGATCGGGACGCTGCCCTGCAAAACTGAATGTGAGAGGGATGCCGGGATCGTACAGGCTCGGATCGGTGATGTTGTAGTTCAAATTCTCGTGCAAGAACACGTTGTCCGATTCCACTCCCGCCTTGATCTCATGGTGGCCATGACTGATGGTGACGTTGCCTTTAAAGTAGCCGTCCCGGAAGCGATTGTGTTGCAAGATTTCGATCGGCGTTGAATTGGTGTTGGAATAAAAGTCGTTGGCATTGTCTCGGACCATGCCTCTAAAGTCGGCTAGCATATTGGACGAGAAGGTGTGCTGGTACGAGACGATCCCGATTGTCTCGATGTTGTCGGCTGTCTGCAGTTGGCCAGCGGCCCGCTGCACCTGTTCGTTGGGTAGCTCATAACGGGAAAGTTCGTGACGGACGCTGAGGCTCAAGCGGTCTTTCGGAGTCAAATCGCGCTGGTAGTTCGCTGAGAAATCGCCGAGCGTGCCACGGTTGGTGTAGTTCTGGACGACGACAGGATTAAGGTAGTGGCTCGTCATGCCGCCGCTCGCGCTGGCTCCGAATACATTCTTGCCCCACGCATATTGCCCTTGGGCAAAAGCTCCCGCCGAATCAAAGCTGCCACCGGAGAGCACAACCTGTCCGTGAAAGCCCGATTGCGAGTCTTGGAGCGTGTTGACTTCGACGACTCCACCCATCTTCCGTCCATATTCGGCCGGAATTCCAGCGGTGTAGATGCTTATCGACTGCACATCATCGGCCTCGATCTGCGGCCCGAAGCTCGGAGATCGATTGTCGGTCAGAGGAATGCCATCAACCACAAACTGGGTCTGATATTCCGAATCGCGCGGGTGCAGGACGGCGTTTCCCTCGTAGATCCACCCGGGTTGGGAGTTCACAAGGTCCTGAATCGACCTGCCCGGTATAGAACTGAGTCTGTTTTGAAGGGAATCTGTGCCAATCTGGTTCACGGAACCCGCCTGATCAGGATCGATCAGGGTGTTGGCGGCAGTCACGGTCACAGATTCCTTGGCGGCAGTCACCGTCAACTGAATCGCGTAGTCGGTTGGAATCGAGGAATGGACATTGATCGTCTGAGACACTTCCGCGAACCCTGGCTGGTTGACCTGGAGCTGATACACACCGTAAGGCAGGCGTTGCAGAGTCAGAGTGCCCTGATCATCGGTGCTGAGGATGCGCCGGTATTGATTCGCTTCGCTGACAATCTGAATCGAGGTTTTCACTGCGAGACCGGATGGATCGGTGATCCGAAGCCGCAACTCGCCGCTGTTGCTCTGGCCAAGAAGAAGTAAGGAACAACAGAAGAAGAAAACGACAGTTCTCCCCATAAACGCACGAACTCGATCAGTCAAGGTGAATACCCCAAAAAGTGCTGAATTGACGAAAAACGTTCCGTCATTCGAATATTCCGTTCAGTGGGGTTCTGTTCACACTTTTGCTGGGGGGGTGCCGAAAGGCTAATGTTCTTCAAAGACCGTGAACAGAAACGGTAGGATTGGAATGTATATATGGGGACAGATATGCCGCCATCGACCTACGAGAATGCGTCTCTAGCGGTGCCGTCGATTGTGCGGCGCTCGGAGAAAGCTTTCCTCATCGAAAGTGAGGTAATGGCGCTATTTGACGAGTTGCGCTGTCCACTGCTCCGTTACGGCCTGTCGTTGGGCCTCTCGATCCATGATGCGGAAGAGGTGATCCAGGAAGTGTTCATGGCCCTGTTTCGGCACCTTCTCTTGGGTCGTTCCCGCCAGAACCTTCGGGGTTGGCTTTTTCGAGTCACCCACAACTTGGCGCTAAAGCAACGCTTGGAGAATCAGACACTGCTTCAACGGACGGCTGGGGACGCGAGCGTGGCGGACGAACATGCAGACCCGGCACCTGGCCCCGAAGAGCAGCTGTCAGTCGCACAAAGGCGCTATCGCTTACAGGCCGTAGTCCAAGCGCTGCCGGAGAACGATCAGCATTGTTTGCGGCTTCGCGCCGAAGGTCTCCGCTACCGTGAAATCGCGACGGTACTCGGAATGTCTTTGGGCGAGGTATCGATTTCTCTAACCAGATCCCTCGCACGTCTGGTTCGTGCGGACGGGAGGTGAAACATGTTGCATAAGGATTCCCACTTGTCGACCGCCCACACCTCGGACGAGGACCTCGTTCGCTCGGCCGATGGCGAGCTTTCCGCTCGGCGCGTTGTCGAAGTTGGCGCTCATTTGGAGGCTTGCTGGGAGTGCCGCGCTCGAATGGAAGAAATTCAGTCTACGATTACCGGCTTTGTGCGCGCTCGTCATGCCGAGTTTGACGGGCAACTTCCTCCCACTGCCGGCCCACGCGCGCTACTTCGAGCGCGGCTGGCCGAATTGGGCTCCGAATCCCGAACTGGATGGTTGAAACGCGTCTTTCAACTTGGATTGCCACGTGTGGCGTTCGTTTGCCTGCTCTTAATTGCGATGGGGCTCGGGTTTTTGTGGTTTCGAAATGCTTCGCAGAAACCTGCTTCCGTTTTGTCTGATGCGGAAGCCGCCCCGAATCGTAGTTTAACGCCCGGTGCAGCCCGTCAGGTCAAGATGAGCGAGGTTTGCTCAGTGCCGCAGGAAGAAGTGATCGGCGATGTGTCGGTTTCCTTGCGGCAGAGGGTTCTCCAGGAATATGGAATCGCCAATGCCCGCCCCGAAGAATACGAGATCGATTACTTGATCGCTCCCCGGTTAGGTGGAACTGAGGATATCCGCAATCTCTGGCCAGAGCCCTATCGGACGCACGTGTGGAATGCGCATGTTAAGGATGATCTGGAAGAACGTCTCCACGAAATGGTTTGCAGTGGACAACTGGATCTACACACGGCGCAGCATGACATTGCTACAGACTGGATCGCCGCATATAAGAAGTACTTTCACACGAATAAACCGCTCCCTCTGAGTTCGTAGTTCGATTCAACCCAGATTCTGAGTCGGGAAAACTCCCATACCCCCTGTTGCCGGGTGCCCCATCCTGTCACGTACTTTGTGAAAGGGTGGGATAAACAACTGCGTGACAATTCGCACCAGCCTACTGCGGCAGTCCCAGCCGCCGCATCAGATCTGCATAGCGCGGATCGGAACGGTACGGGTCATAGGCCGGATAGCGGATGGAGAAAGTCAGGTCGCCGTCCTCCACCGCGAAACCCTGTTCTAGATGTTCGAATGTCTTGTCACGGTCGCCAAGCAGAGCCGCCGTCAATGCCAGCGGGGAGCCGTAACCAAGTTCAGGGGCTATGGCGTGCATAAGCTGGTCATAACCGTGAGCGTCCGCGCTGAACGAACCGGGAATTGGTCTGAATTTCTGCAATTCGCTCACGGCCTCCGCGAAACGTCCCATGTTGGCGTATATCTCTGACAAATACAGGTGAGCCCCTCGGAACTTCGGATTGCTTTCGATGACCTTGTTCAATTGGGTCAGCGACTCGGGGTAGCGGTGCGCGATCGCCAATGTGATCGCGTAGTTCATGTTCACGACGCTGGAAAGCGGGTCGAGCGACAGCGCCGTCTGAAACTCCGCGAGCGCCTGGTCGAGGCGATTTTCCGGGAGGAGCACCTCGAACGCATAAAAGTAATGGGCATTCGCGTTATTCGGGTTCAGTTCAATGGCGCGTCGGTATTCTGCTTCCGACTCTTTCCACTTCCACGCCGCGGCCAGCGAGCTGCCTCGCGCCGTGTGGGCCTCGGAGGACGAATCGTCGAGCTCAAGCGCCTTGCGCGTGGCCTCGTCTGACAGCACACGCGCTTGTGGGAAAGTGATTCCTATCCCGTAGCTGCCTGCCACGTTGTAAGTGTCGGCGAGGCCAGTGTAGGCCAGCGCATAATTGGGGTCAGCGGCGATCGCCTGGCGGAATAAATCAATGCTTTTCTTCAAGCCGTCCTGGCTTCGCCCGTACCATTGCTGTCGCCCTTCCAGATACAGACGGTAAGCCTCAGGGTTAGTCGTGCCGGCGTTGCCCAGGTGCGGCTGCCCGTTGCCGTTGATCTTGATCCGCAGCCGGTCGGAAATATCGTGGGTGATGTCGCTCTGCACCTGCGTAATCTCAGTCAGTTTTCGTTCATAGTGCGAGCCCCACAGTTCAGAGCCGTCGGCGGTGTTCACCAGGTCGGCCTGCACACCCAGCGTGTCGCCATGCTGCGTGACTCGCCCCATCAATACCGCACTCACGTTCAGCGCGTTGCCAATCTTCTGTGGATCGTCCTGATTCCCCTTGTAGCGGAACACCGTGCTGCGTGCCATGACCTTCAGATTGGGCAGTTGCGAGAGAGTGCCGATCAAGCTCTCGGTCAGGCCGTCGCTCAGGTATTCGTTATTGGCGTCAGTCGTGGCGTTCACGAAGGGAAGCACGGCAATGGAACTGACCTTCCCGGTGTCAGATTTTCCCCGCAGGAAATACACTCCAGCCGCGACGGCAATCAGCACCATGGCCGCAATCGCGCCCGCAATCACATATTTGCGCGAACTGTTGGCAGGAGCCGCCGCCGCAACTGACCCGGAACTTGGTGACAACAGCCCGCTCGATGAAAGCGCTGCGCTGGATCGTCCCGAGTCCAGGTCGCGTTTGAGCCGCGTCAGATCGGTGCGCAGATCGGCAGCCGTCTGATAGCGCAGGTTCCGGTCCTTCTCCAACGCCTTATTAATGATCCGTTCCAGATCGGCCGGCATGTCGGGATTGAGCCGCAAGGCCGGCGCGGGCGAAGCATCCAGAATCGCCTTGAAGATCTCCGCCGAACTGCCGCCGCGAAACGGAAGCATACCCGTGGCCATTTCGTAGAGCACGGCGCCGAACGAGAACAGGTCACTGCGTGCGTCGAGCTCCTTGGCGCGGGCCTGCTCCGGTGACATGTATGCGACGGTTCCGAGCGTCGACCCGGGGCTGGTCAGGTGCCGGTCATCCGCCGTTCCCGTCATCGTATTGGCCGACGCACCCTGGCTGGAAGAACCGGCACTCGCTGCTTTGGCGAGACCAAAATCCAGCACCTTGGCGTGGCCGCGCTTGGTTACAAAAATATTGGCCGGCTTGATGTCGCGATGGATGATGCCTTGCGAATGTGCCGCATCCAGCCCGTCGGCGATCTCGATCGCCAGCGACAGAAGAGTTTCGTTCTCGAGTGGCTTGCCCGCAATCAGATGCTTCAGCGTCACGCCATCCAGAAACTCCATGGCGATGAAAGTCTGATCGCCATGTTTGCCGATTTCGTGGATGGTGCAGATATTGGGATGGTTCAGGGCCGACGCTGCGCGCGCCTCCCGGCGGAAACGCTCTAGCGCCTGCGGATCTCGTGACAGCTCGTCGGGCAGGAATTTGAGGGCAACGAAGCGGCCGAGCTCGGTATCCTCGGCCTTGTAGACCACGCCCATGCCGCCGCCGCCAAGCTTCTCCACAATGCGGTAGTGCGAAATGGTTTCGCCGATCACTAGAGGATGTGCGCTCTTCCTTTCAGGTCGCTACATCTTACGGAGTGCCCATGGGCGAGTCAATGAACCAGGCTATCCCAAAGGAACTTGTCATCCTGAGCGGATTGGCCCGAGTCAATTGTGATTCGGGCTGCGGAGTCGAAGGACCTGCTTTTCGACCGTGGCCCGACGGTATCATCCTGTCCGGCCGTTCTACAGGGGGAGGGCGTGGATTTGGATCATCTCCGACAACTCTTCGATCGGTGCGGCTGTCCCACTCATTCGCATGTCTGCAAACGAGTGGGAAACATAACTGCGTGACTGTTGCTCAACCAGTAGGTAGCCGGCTGCCCCAGGTCTCGCGGTTTTCGAGACCTGGGACTGTCTTCTTCATACGGTCGTTCGGGCCAGCGCAGTGAGCTACGTCACATCCTTACCGCCACTCCTCATGAGATTTTATTGCGGCTGGGTGCTTGAGGTGGGGAAGTGTCTGCGCAATCCTTTGAGGGACGTCCCTCCACACGTAGAGACGAGCGCGAATTGCGTGACGCACGCTTCGCAATGCGCCTTTCCCTGATCTTTGGCCTGTTCATGCTTGGCGGCAAAACCACCGCATATTTCCTGACCCATTCTGCAGCGATTCTTTCCGACGCCGCGGAATCCGTCATTCACGTCGTGGCGGTAGCGTTCGCCGCTTTCAGTCTTCGACTCAGCACCCGGCCCGCCGCTCCCCAATTCCTCTACGGCTATGAGCGGATCACGTTCTTCTCGGCGGGATTCGAAGGAGCCATGATCATTATGGCGGCGATCGCCATTCTCGTCGCCGCCATCCACAAGTGGATCGTCGGGCTGCATTTGGAAAACCTGGGAGCGGGAGCTTTGCTGGTGCTCGTCGCCGGAATCCTGAACGCGGGGCTCGGCTACTATCTGTTGCGCGTCGGCCGCAGGACCAATTCGCTCATTCTTGAAGCTAACGGCAAACATGTCCTGACCGACAGCTGGACCAGCTTTGGCGTCGTTGCCGGGCTCGGACTCGTACTCCTGACCCGCTGGAAACCGTTTGATCCCCTGGTGGCGATTGCGGTCGCGGTCAACATACTCTGGTCCGGCGGCCACCTGGTGTGGCGTTCGGCAGTCGGGCTTCTCGATTACTCGGATCCAAACGCCGGTCGCCAGATCCGGGAAAAACTGGACGCCATTTGTGCCGAGCTGTCGATCCAATACCACGGTGTACGCTTTCGCACCACCGGCTACCGCCAAATCATCGAAGTGCACCTCCTGTTTCCTCACCTGACATCTGTCAGCGAGGCTCACCGGTTGGCAACGATCGTGGAAGAGCGCCTGCCCGCGGAACTGGACATGCCCGCCGAAGTCGTCACTCACTTAGAGGCTCTCGAGGATCACGACGACGTCCATCGTGAAGAGCACTACACCGGAAAACCTCAGTAGGCCCTGAAGGGCGAGTGCCCCATCCTTTCGCGCCTTTTGCGAAAGGGTGGGAAACAACTGCGTAAGTGTCTCGTGTCAGCCAGCACGTTCACGCTCTGTTCTCGAACTTGTCATCTTGAGCGAAGCGAAGGACCTGCTTCTAAGGAAACCGAGGCGAGTCGAATGGGGACCTGCTTTTCGAAAGTGGGTCCGGCGGGTTTCGCCCGCTCCTCGCTTTTCACAGGGACGGGCGCGGATTTGGATCATCTCCGGTGAGTTTTCAGATCGGTGCAAAATTTGCACTCATTCACGTTCTTTGCGGACGACTGGGAACATGACTGCGTGACCATTCGCGACTGCCAGTACGCAGCCGCTATCCCAAAAGAAATTGTCATCCTGAGCGGAGCGAACCGAGTCAGTTGTGACTCGGGCCACGGAGTCGAAGGACCTGCTTTTCGAAGGTGGGTCCGGCGGGTTTCGCCCACTCCTCGCTTTTCGCAGGGACAGGCGCGGATTTGGATCATCCCCGATGAGTCTTCGGTCGGTTGCGAATGAGTGGGCACGCCATCTCCCCTAATTCCGAATGATGACCTCCGGATCCAGAATCACTTTGTTGTTGCTGTCCAGAATCTCGTACTTGTAGTGGTGGTGATCGGTTGTCGCCTGGCTGTTGCATCTCTCGCAAATCGCAGCCGCCGGACGGATCGCTCCGGAATTCGCCCAGCCGTTCTTGGGCACGTGGAACGCGCCCTTTGCGAAAGGCGTGCCGTTGTAGCCCGGCACACTTGCGTCCGCGTCCAAAAAATGTACTGTCACCGCCTCGTTGCAACTCCACTCCATCTCGTCCCCATGGCTCTTGCTTAGCAATACGGAATCGTAATCTACCTTTCTATTGGCCACGTCGATTTTGACGATAACTCCTGTCACGGTCGTCATATTCCACTTCCTCCTCGATAGGTTGTATGAAACGTATTAAACCTGAGTTCTACCGCTCTGTCTGTCTCAACGTACAGTGCTAGAGCTTGTCTCATAAATAGTTTGGGGAGGGCACGGCTTTTAGCCGTGCCGCCCTGCCCCCTGAAGACTGGGCTTTAGCCCCTGAGGGCGTGGCTGACAACCGGGGAATCATTTATGAGACCAGTTGTAGTCTCCTGCCGGTGTCCCACTCATTCGCGCTCTTTTTGCGAATGAGTGGGAGTTGATAAACCATGTCAGCTAGTTCCGGATAATGACCTCCGGATCCGCGAGTATTTCCCGGGTTTGGTGTCATGGATGAGTACTTGTAGTGGCCTTCTCTTGCGGCGGTGGCTCCGGTTTCGCTGGACACTCGCTTGCAGAAGGCTGCGTGGTCCACTCACAGGTCCGGAGATGACAGCATTTGGTCCTCACCCGGAACGAAGGAACTGCTTATATGGTCAAATGGACTGTCCATGTTGAAATTCACCGTAACGCTGGTACGCGGGTCCGGGCAATGCCAGGCTGCCGTTTGTGCCACGGATCAACGTGATTGGGTCGGGCGGCGGCGAAGGCTACCCTCCGACTCGGAATTTTGGTAAGTGTATTCCTTTGTGGTCGCTTGCGACGATATCGATCCTCTCGGGGACCCTGCGACAGGTACATCTCAAGGCTACTGTTTCCGCCCATACGGCTGGGGTACTCTCGCGCAACTGGTGTGCTGTTGCCATAATCGACCTCCTGGATTACTTTTCCTGAAAATTTTGAACCTGGGTTCTAACGGGGCCGTTGGCTGAGTCTGCAGGGCTCTTCTCCTGCAGAAGTTGTTGAAATTGTTTATTGGTGTGCAAGTTGTCAAAGCCGATCGCGCTGGCAACAAGAGTCGGCGACAGCCCGAGCGCAAACCCTCTACGCAGCGACCGAATCGCCGCGCTCTCATCGTCAAGCTGACTGGCCACTAGCGCCGCGTTCAGGTGCACTTCGGCGCTGGTGGGGGCCAGGGCAAGCGCCTTGTTCAAGCTCGCCGCTGCCGCTTGCTTCTCCTTGAGCATGGCGTGATAGACGCCGAGATAGCTCAGCAACTGGGCATCGCGCGGGTTGACGCGGAGCTCTTCTTCCCCCAGCGCAATGGCGCGCCGGTAAGCGGCAAGCGACTCCTGCCGGTGCTGTCCGTCCCAGTAGTACGCATGGCCAGATTCCCCCACGAAGATCGCTGACGATCGTCGAGCTTCAGCGCCTGTTCGTCGGCATGCGCAGCGTCGGTAAATCGTCTCTGGTAGAAGTACGCAGTCCCAGATCGAGTAAGCATCATGGGTAGGAGTAACCCTGGTCGACTTCTCGCGAACCGGCACGGCATCCGCGTAACCACCCGCCATGATGTAAGTCCCGCACAGATTGCTGTAGCCGCGCGGATTGTCGGGAGCCAGCTCTGTGACTTGGGCGAACTCTTTAGCGGCTTCCTCATACCGCGCCTGCCGGTATAGGAATCCGCCCAGCCAGTTGTATCCCGCCCAGTACTCCGGGCGCGTCCGGATTGCGCTGCGATAAGTCTGCTCTGCCGCCGCCACCTCCCCCATGTGCTCGTAGGCGAAGGCCAGCCCTCGATAAGCGTTATCGTCCGTGGCATCGGCCCTCAGCGCGCGCTGAAACTCATCGGCTGCTTCCTCATACTTGCCGGTGCCGTTGTACACCGTTCCGAGGCAGCTGTGCCCGTATCCATCCGCACTCTGACAAGCCCCCAGCGCCTGGTCCACCCACGCCCGATCATGCGTGCGCTGGTATTTGATCCAGTAGCTTTCGCCCAGCCCGGGCATGCGCCAGCACAAAGTTAGGATCTCTTTCCAGTGCCCGCTGAAACAGTTCGATCGCGCTCTCCACATTCTCCGGATTCTGATACTCCTGCAAATACCCGCGCCCGCGCAGGTAGAAGTCATACGCAGCCGGCTGGCTCGTTCCACGAGATGCAAGCGTCTTTCGCTCCGGCGCGCTAAGTTCCAGTTGCAAGGCACGCAGCGCGCTGTCCACCACGCGGTCTTCCAGCGCAAAAGGATCGGACACATCGGCGGTGATCGCGTCCGCGCGCAACACTTTTCCACGCGTGCCCGCATCCACCAGGTCGTAGACGACTCGAACCTTTCCTCCGGATTGACGAATGCTCCCCTCGAGCGCCAGGTTGACTCCCAGTTCCGTATGCGCCTGCGCCACCGACGCGGTTGAGAGTCTATCTGAATCTGGCTCGGCGGCACCAACTGCAGCGGAGAGCGGTCCGTGAGTTGTGTCAGCTTGGCCGTAGCGGTTGCGCCGTCACGCCGTCTGCGAAGGCACGCGCATGGGGATCGTTCGCCGCGGCCGCAAATGGCAGCACTGCCAGATATTTCTTATCGGGCAGGGAAGGCTTCCTCGGCCAGGGGATTACTGAAAGTGCAAGCACCACGAACAGCAGCGACATTCCAGGTCGGACCGCGCCCTTCAACCACCTCGGCCATCGCCACCGATGCCCTCCGTTCTGCGCGCAGCACCCGCAAATCAACCAACAGGTCGGCAGCACTGCTGTAGCGTCCCTGCGGATCCTTCGCCAGCATCCTCTCGACGATCCGCTCCAGTTCCTCCGGAACTCCGCGCACCAACTCTCCGATCGGACGAGGCAGATAGTGCAGGATGTGATCCGCCCGTCCCGATCAGCTTCTCCGTCTGGAAAGGATGTTTGGCGGTCAGCATTTCGTAGAACACAATCCCGAGAGAAAATATGTCGGCGCGTCCATCCACCTCCTGCTCCAGCAGAACTTCCGGAGCCATGTAGCCCGGCGTGCCCACACAACCCAGGCGCTGGCTCTCCTGGCTGACCGTCACTGCCGTCGGGGTAGTGAAGCGGAGCCGCTGCGCGAGGCCGAAGTAAAGGATCTTCACGTGGTCCGCGCAAGGTGAGCATGATGTTGTCCGGCTTGAGGTCGCGGTGAAC
>CAVQFB010000013.1:0-283238 GCA_963711675.1 uncultured Acidobacteriota bacterium
TCGCCCGCGCCATCCAATGGCTGGCCGGCAGCAAGCAGCCGTTCTTTCTCTGGGTGAACCTGTCGGATCCGCAGGCTCCCTACGCAACCTCCTACGATCACGCCGTCGCCGCCGCCGACTCTGCGCTGGGAAAACTCCTGACTTCGCTGCGCACGCAGAAGCTGATCGACGACTCAATCATCGTGGTAGCCGCCGACCACGGCGAGAGCCTCAGGCGCACATGGCGAGGACACGCACGGCATCTTTCTTCTACGATGAGACCATCCACGTGCCTCTCGTCGTCAAGCTCGCGCAGAACCAGATGGCTGGGAAAAAAGTCACGGGCCGTGTCCGCCTGCTCGACCTTGCTCCGACAATTCTTGAGGTCGCGGGCATTCCCGTGCCATCGCAAATGCAGGGTCAGTCTCTGCTCAGAGTTGCCAGGTCAAACTCTGATTCTGACCAGCCCGCTTACGCGCGCAGTGACTTCCCGCAGCAGGCTTTCGGTTGGAGCGCGCTCGAATCGTGGCGCGTGGGCAAATATCTCTACATTCGAGCGCCGAAGCCTGAACTCTACGATCTCTCGGCCGATCCCGGAGCCACACGAAATCTGGCGCAGACTTCGAAAGCCACGCTCGAAACTATCGCGGCGCAGCTCGCAAGTTTTGACAGTCATTTTGGCAGCGGAGCGGGCAAGTCCGCCGACGCCGGACTCACCTCCAGCGAGATGCAAAAGTTGGCGTCCCTGGGATATGTCGGGCTTCAGAAATCGAGCTCTGCAGGAAATGCAGCCGTTCAGGGCATTGATCCGAAAGATACGATCGCGACCGCAAACAAGACTCTCGCCGCGATGCGCGCTCTTCAGGAAGGAAAGCCGGACAAAGCCATTCCCGTCTTTCGACAGGCGCTCGCGGCGCAGCCCGGCACGTATCTTGCGCAGTACGGACTGGGTGTGGCTCTGGCTCGGCAACAGCAATCTCCCGAGGCCATCGAGCATCTGCACAAGGCGATCGAACTACAGCCTGACTCCGCCTGGGCGCACTGTGAGATGGGATTGAGCCTGATGAAGACGAACGACTTCAAAACCGCTGCCGTTCATCTGGAGATCGCTTCCAGTCGCTTGCCTGAGTCCGCGGCCGCGCATTCGGCTCTGGCCGACGCCTACGATCACCTGAACCGCAAGGAAGATGCGAACCGCGAGCGTGGGAAGGCCGCTCAGCTTACTGCCAAACCCTGAACCTCGAGTAGAACTGGTCCAAAATGATTCCTGGGTTCTGGCTTACATCCTCAGGGGCTAAAGCCCAGTCCAAGCGGGCCATGGGCGGCACGGCTGAGCCGTGCCCTCCCCAAACCTTATGAGCCCGGAGCTAGTACAAAAACACTAGAGCCATCACGTGGGACCCGCGATAGCATGATCGTCTTTGCCGGGGCCTCAAGCTCAAACATGAAGCTCAAACTCATTTGGAAGCCGATCGTTGTTGCCTTGGTAATCGCCTACTTCTGCTTTGCGGGCTTCATCTGGTGGGCGATGCACCAGCCGCCCGAGAGATTCGCACATGTCATGGCACGGATGCCTGGGATCGCCTATCCCATGGTCCCGTTTGAGACGATGTGGACGCGCGCCCGAGCCGGCACTCTGAAGCCGGGCGATCTCGCGCCCGACTTCAAACTCGCCAAGTTGGACAAAAGCGACAGCATGCAACTGTCGTCCCTCGCTTCCCGGCAGCCGGTTGTCCTGATTTTTGGAAGCTATACTTGACCGCCTTTCCGGCGGGAGGTCCCTGCCCTCAACCAACTTTACGAGCAGTACGGCAATCAGGTGACTTTCCTGATCGTCTATATCCTGGAGGCACATCCGACCGACGTTTGGCAAACGGAGAACAACGTGAGGGCGAAGGTCTTGTTTGCCAGCCCGCGCGATGAGGAAGAACGTGCCTTCGTGGCGGGCGCCTGCGTCCGCAAGCTGGGCATCAAGATTCCCGCCGTGCTCGATGAGTTCGGCAACTCAACTGAGGCGGCGTACACCGGATGGCCGGAGCGGCTCTATCTGATCGATACCAACCAGCATGTCGTCTACAAGAGCAAGCCCGGCCCCTTCGGCTTCAAGCCCGATGAACTCAAGGCCGCCCTAGCAAAGCTCATGGTCTCCAAGATGGCTAACAACGGCCCGATCTCTCAGCGCTAGGGACTGTTGCCGCTCCAGCCTCAGCGTGATCCTTCCTGCCCAGCCACCGCACCTACGCCCGAATGGCATTTCACACTACCGATTTTGAGGCACATCACCAGCCATGGTGATCGCAGTCACTGCACAGACGTGCGCATGAAACGAATAATCCGCTGAAATCGGCCACGTTCTCACATTTCTCCCGGAAGAGAGGGTGCGCAATGGACAACTCACCCCGCAGGCCCACGACGTACGAAGTTCTCGAACAACATGGTGTCGATCGCAGGAGCTTTCTGAAGTTCTGCACTGCGGTCACCGCTGCGCTCGGCCTCGAAGCCACCATGATTCCCCAGATCGTCGCGGCCATGGAGAACAAGCCGCGCATTCCCGTGCTATGGCTGCACGGTCTGGAATGCACGTGCTGCAGTGAGTCGTTCATTCGCTCGTCTCACCCCATCGCGCAGGACATCATCCTGAACATGATCTCGCTGGACTACGACGACACGCTGCAGGCTGCCGCAGGTTTCCAGGTTGAGGAGATTCGCAAGCGGATCATGAAGGAGTACAAGGGCGAGTATCTACTGGCCGTCGAAGGCAACGCTCCCACCAACGATGGTGGCGTCTACTGCACAATCGGGGGCGAAACGTTTCTCAGCATTCTTCAGGAAACCGCGGCAGACGCCAAGGCAATCGTGGCCTGGGGTTCGTGCGCTTCTAACGGGTGCGTGCAGGCTGCCCATCCGAATCCCACGGGGGCTAAGCCGGTACACGCTCTGCTTCCCGGCAAGACGATCATCAACGTCCCGGGGTGCCCGCCGATCGCCGAAGTCATGACGGGTGTACTCACCTACATCCTGACCTTCGGCCAACTGCCGGAACTCGATCGCGTCGGCCGGCCCAAGATGTTCTATGGCCAGCGCATTCACGATAAGTGCTACCGGCGTCCGTTCTTCGATGCCGGGCAGTTTGTCGAATCCTGGGACGACGACGGCGCGCGCAAGGGCTGGTGCCTTTACAAGATGGGTTGCCGCGGGCCGAGCACGTACAACTCTTGTTCCACCTTCAAGTGGAATAACGGCGTCTCTTTCCCCATCGGCTCCGGTCACGGCTGTATCGGATGCAGCGAAGCCAACTTCTGGGACAACGGTCCGTTCTACCAGAGACTCTCCGGTATCCCGGTTCCGGGCATCGAATCCACCCCCGATACAGTAGGTGCAACACTGGCTGGAGCTGCCCTGATCGGCGTCGGCGCACATTTCATTTCCAGCGTAGCCCGTCGCTTTGGCCAGAAGAGCGACGGCGAGAATCCCGGCACGCACACCGAGAAAGATGAGAGGTAAGGCATGGCAAACCGAGTGGTTGTCGATCCCGTAACCCGCATTGAAGGCCACCTCCGCGTCGAAGCCATTCTCGACGACCGCAACGTGATTCACGATGCCATCTCCTCCGGCACCATGTGGCGCGGCCTCGAAGTAATCTTGCAGGGACGCGACCCTCGCGATGCCTGGGCGTTCACCGAGCGCATATGCGGCGTCTGTACCACAGTCCACGCCCTGGCATCAGTCCGTTGCGTAGAAAATGCGTTAGGCATTCAGGTTCCACCGAATGCCGACATCATTCGCAACATCATGTTCCTGACCCAGATGGTGCAGGACCACGTGATCCACTTCTATCACCTGCATGCGCTCGACTGGGTTGATGTCGTCTCGGCGCTCAAGGCCGATCCTGCGGCCACTGCGGCACTCGCGCAGAAAGTGTCGCCATCCTGGCCCTACTCGAGCCCGGGCTATTTTAAGGACATCGCCGGAACACTCAAGAAGTTCGCTGACTCCGGACAGCTTGGCATTTTCCAGAACGCCTACTGGGGTCATCCCGCGTACAAGCTTCCGCCAGAAGCGAACCTGATGGCGGTCGCCCACTACCTGGAAGCTCTCAAGTGGCAGAAGGAAATCGTCAAGATACACACCATCTTCGGCGGCAAGAATCCTCATCCCAATTACATCGTGGGGGGTATGGCGTCGGCGATCTCGATGCAGAGTGACAACGCCATCAATATGGAGCGTCTCAACTACGTGCGCGGCCTGATCCAGGAAGCGACCACCATTGTAGAAAACCTGTATATTCCCGATCTGCTGGCCGTGGCGTCGTTCTACCCCGAATGGACGCACATCGGCGGCGGCCTCGGCAGTTATATGACGTACGGCGACATTCCTCAGCACGGGATCGGTGATCCCGGCCAGTTCCGCTTTCCGCGCGGCGTTGTGCTCAACAAGAACCTGAACGAAGTGCTTCCTCTCGACCTCGCCGACATGGGACAGATCAAAGAGGAAGTTGCGCACTCCTGGTATGAGTACCCTGACGGCAAGGACGCTCTGCATCCCTGGGAAGGCGTGACCAACGCCAAGTACACGGGACCCAGGCCTCCCTACAAACAGCTCGACGAAAACGCCCACTACTCCTGGCTGAAGGCACCTCGCTGGAAAGGGAATGCGGTGGAGGTTGGCCCCTTGGCCCGCATGATTATGGGGTATGCGGTCGGGAAGACGGAGTTCAAGGACGTCGTGAACGATGCCTTGGGTGCTCTCAAAGTTCCAGCCACAGCTCTGTTTTCGACACTCGGGCGCACCGCAGCGCGCGGCCTGGAAACCCGGCTCGCCGTCCGCTGGCTCATGGAAGAGTACGACCATCTCATCGCCAACCTCAAAGCCGGCGACTCCTCTACTGCCGATACCTCGCGGTGGGATCCTTCCACCTGGCCGGCGGAAGCGAAGGGCTTCGGGTTCACCGAAGCTCCGCGCGGAGCCCTCGGCCACTGGATTCAGATCAAAGATACAAAGATTGCGAACTACCAGATCGTGGTTCCGTCTACGTGGAACGCATCTCCCAAGGACGGCAAGGGCCAGCACGGAGCGTATGAGGCTGCGCTGCTCGAGACTCCCATGGCCGATCCGAAACGTCCCGTGGAGATTCTTCGCACCATTCATTCGTTCGATCCTTGCCTCGCATGCGCGTCGCACGTGATTGGGCCGGATGGTCACAAGCTTGCCGAAGTGATCGTCCGGTAGGAGGCGATATGGCTACGACTACACCCGGTTTCGAGGCGAAGGACTTCGCGCAGAATCCTGACAATTTCTTTCGGCGCGAATACGTCTGGGAAGTGCCGGTGCGTATCACTCATTGGGTGAACGCTGCCTGTCTGCTTGCGCTTTTCCTGACCGGCCTTTATATCTCGCACCCGATACTAGCTCCCAGCGGAGAAGCCTACCGTCACTTCGTCATGGGTCGCGTGCGGCAGATTCACTTCATCGCGGCCATGACCTTTGTGGTCAGCTTTATGCTCCGCATTTACTGGTTCTGGCTGGGAAACAACTACTCCCGGTCCGGATTCCCGTTCGTCTGGCGGGCAAGCTGGTGGCGCGATCTGTTTCGCCAGGCCGCGGATTATCTGAAGCTGGAACGCGGCCACGTCCACCTCGGCCACAATTCGATGGGCGGTCTCGCCTACACGTTGTTTGTCGTGGCCTTGGGCTGGGCGCAGATCTTTACCGGGTTTGCACTCTACTCTGAGACGAATCCTAGCGGGTTCTTCGGCCGCGTGTTCGGCTGGGTGATTCCTTTCCTTGGCGGATCATTTCAGACGCGCATGTGGCACCACACCTTTGCCTGGGGATTCGTGGTTTTTGCCATCCTCCACGTCTACATCATTCTTTACGACTCCACCCAATACGGAAATGGGCTGATCACGTCGATCATCTCGGGCTACAAATTCTACAAACGGGGAGACCTGAAGGATGACCGCTGGCTCAGCTAGCTCTCTAAACCCGCACATACCGCCGATTCTCGTCCTCGGACTGGGAAACCTCCTGCTGGGTGACGACGGCGTCGGTCCTACTCTGGTGGAACGGCTGGCGCAGGAGTATGAGGATAAGGAAGCCAGCTCCGCAGAGGGCCTTGCCGCCTATATGTTGAAGGCATCCACCTCCCAGATCGAGTTCATCGACGGCGGCACCCAGGGCTTGGCCCTGCTCGGACAACTTGCCCACCGCCAGGCTCTCGTGATCCTCGACGCTCTCGACACTGGACAACCGCCCGGCACGGTCTCGGTTCTGGAGGGCCGGCAGGTGATGAGCATGAGCTGTGAGCGCTCCACCTCGGCACACGAGAGTAATGCGACTGAGCTGCTTGCCGTCGCTGCGCTTCTCGGCGACCTGCCCGAAACCTTCTACTTAATTGGCATCCAGCCCGCGGCAGTGAAGACGTCGCTCGGTTTGTCGGCCGAGGTTCAGCGATCACTCGAAGACGCAGCACAAAAAGCGCGAGACCTTATCGATCCTTTGCTCATGGGATTTACACAGGCCTTGAGCGCCTGAACGGAGTCCACTATGTGCCTGGCGATTCCCGGAAAGCTGATGAACCGATCTGAGATTGCGGGCGTGTCCTTCGGACAAGTTGAGTTCGGCGGAATCAAGCGAGAGGTTTGCCTGGACTTCGTTCCCGAAGCTGGCGTCGGCGACTATGTTCTGGTGCACGTCGGCTTTGCCATCAGCCGCCTCGACGAACAAGAGGCGCAACGCACCTACGACATTCTCGAACAGATGGGCATCTTGCGGGAAGAGCTCTCTGCCATGAAGCACTCAGGTGGCTTAGCTGACGCCTGATCCGGGCTAAAGCGCAGCCGAGTCTGGCTCCATCAGAGAGCGGAAGGTCTTGCGTTCCTCAGTTCCCCGCGAATACCTGGTATTGCTCAATCTTTCCGTCAGGCATGTCGCGCTCGGTAACCGTGAGCGATTTCTGCTGAAACTGCACCCGGTAAGCACGAAAGCTCATGCCGCCACGCTCGCGATGGACGGTTTGCGTGAATTGCTGTGGCGTTCCGAGTGGCCCCAAACTCGCCGCAAAATCCGCCACTGCCTGCCCCGAAAAATAGCTGTTGGCATTTTCTGTAAAGAAAGACCGGTCCAGCGATCCGTGCTGCAGGCCTTCGAAAATCTTGCTCGCCCGCTCCTGCCGGGCGCGAGTCAAATTCGCATCGTTCTCGAAGAGCAGGGGTGCAATGGCCTTCGCAATCGCGGAAGATGCGGCGGCGGCATCCTGGTTGGTAAGCACTACGATTGCGGCTCGATCATCAGGAAACACTGCGTTGTCCGCCGTGAAACCGGACACCTCCCCACCGTGCTCGAGCATGCGATGGCCGCTCTCGTTTTGCACGCCAATCCCCAGACCGTAACGAGTACCGACTCCATTTTTCAGAAGAACGTCGGTTTCCATCTCGCGATAGGACGCCGGCTTCATAAGGCGCTGATCGATGATCGAGATATCCCACTTGGCCAGATCCTCGGCGGGCATGGCCAGTTCACCGGCGGCGAACAGCCATCCCTTCCCTTCCTTGGGTGCGACGCGCGGCGGGCCCAGCGCATAGCGCAGGTATCCGACGGGATCGGTCTCCGCCAGACGATCCTGGTCAATGTTGATCACACTGCGCATCCCCAGGGGTTCGAAGATGTTCTTACTCAGGAACTTCAATAGCGGCATGCCGCCGACCTTCTCAATAATCAGGCCGGTGATCACGAAGTTGGTGTTGCTGTATTGCCACTGCGTGCCTGGGTCAAAGTCGAGCGGCTTGCGTGCCCACAGGTCGAGTATCTTGCTGGCTGTGACGGGCTGCGTCATGAAGGGCGGAACGTAGTCCTGCGGCCAATAGTCCTGGTATCCGGAGGTGTGCGACAGGAGCTGACGTATGGTGACTTCATTTCCCCGCGTCAGGTCCGGCACATAGCGCGATACGGGATCGTCCAAAGCCAGCTTGCTCTGCTCGGCCAACATCAGAATAGCGGCGGCGGTGAATTGCTTGCTGATCGAGCCTATGCAGTAGCGCATCGCGGGCCGCGCGGGAGTCTTCGGCTCGAGTCGCGCGTCGCCGTAGGCCTGGAGGTAGGCGATTTTGCCGTCCTTCACGATGGCGACGGATGCGCTCGGCACTCCAGTATTGGCAAGTGTCTGCTGGGCAGCTTTGTCGATCCTCTCGCGCAACTCCGGGGCCAGGGTGGATTGACCTACCAGCCCCGCCGTAAACACCAGAGAACCGAATCCGAGAGCGAGCGCAACGATGAATTTAGGATTGACCATGGATTTGAGTCCTCCTTGAATTTCAGCAGGATACATGGTTTCAACGCAGCATCGCTGGGCGAACTCTTGCCCCTCCTCTTCCGGGATACAGTCTTGCCTTACAACCAATGTCCTTGACCCAGCAACTAAATTATTAGTTACTTTTCTCGGGCCCGCGCGTCTAAGGGAATTGACTAGGAGATAAGAGTTGCCACCAAAGCAATCCGCTACCTTGACGGAAGCTGAGCTTCGCATTATGGACGTCCTGTGGCAGCGTGGATCGGGAACTGTACAGCAGCTCCTCGACGCTCTTCCCGCAAAACCCGCTTTGGCCTACAACTCCGTGTTGACCACCATCCGAATCCTCGAAAAAAAGGGGTACGTGCAACACATAAAGGACGGCCGGGCCCACGTGTATGCCCCCCTGGTAGAAAAACAGGATGCCACTCGCTCGGAAATTCGGCATCTGGTGAACCGGTTCTTTAAAGATTCGCACGAACAGCTTGTACTCAATATCCTGGAAGAACGCGGCATTGAGCGGGACGAAATCGACCGCCTAAAAGAGATGCTGGACCGGAGGGGCCGCAAGTGATCTTCTCCAGCTTCCAGATGCTGGCCCAACTGGGCGTTGAGCGCGTGGTAAATTCCTTGCCCGCAGGACTGCTTATTGCTCTGTTCGTCTGGCTATTGCTGCGGATCACTGGCAAGCACGG
The DNA here is from genome assembly GCA_963711675.1 of uncultured Acidobacteriota bacterium. GTDB lineage: Bacteria > Acidobacteriota > Terriglobia > Terriglobales > Acidobacteriaceae > CAVQFB01. The sequence continues at coordinate 8,962 of CAVQFB010000013.1, forward strand.
TTCCGGGACACGGTTTGCGGTCTGGTTCCTGGCGCTGCTGGCCATCGCGGCCCTTCCCTTCGCGCGCGGCCTATCTGCGGCGCGGAGCTTAACCGCGGGCATTCATCCCCAAGTCACTCTTTCCAGTGCCTGGGCTCAGGCGATTTTCGCCTTCTGGGCTCTGATCGCAATTCTGATAGCGATGCGAGTCGCTGTCGGACTGTGGAAGCTTCGCCGCATCCGTAACCATGCGATCCCCATTCCCGCGTCGGAGCTGCCGCTTGTCCTGCAAGAGGTCTTTGCGCAACTGGGTACGACTCGCACGGTGGCGATTTGCGCCTCTGCGGATGTATCAGTGCCAACGGCGATCGGATTCTTCAAGCCGCTCGTCCTCATTCCCAAGTGGGCGTTGCAGGATCTATCGCGGGAGGAGATCAAAGTCATCCTGCTACACGAACTCGCGCACTTGCGCCGCTGGGACGACTGGACTAACCTGGCTCAGAAACTGATTCGTACGGTCTTTTTCTTTCACCCTGCGGTGTGGTGGATCGAGAAGCAGCTCTCGCTCGAGCGTGAGATGGCTTGTGACGATGTTGTACTGGCGGCGACCGAAAATCCTCGTGCCTACGCCGAGTGCCTGGTGTCACTTGCCGAGAAGAGCTTCGTGCGTCGCGGCCTGGCCCTGGCCCAGGCTGTGCTTGGCCGCGCGAAAGATACCTCGCTGCGCCTGGCTTACATCCTCGATGGAAAGCGTAACGGCACCACTCGGGTATTCAAGCCTGCTCTGGGAATCGCGCTTGCCTTCGCGGCTGTGTGCTTCTCCATCGTCCCAAGCGCTCCTATGCTTGTCGGGTTTGAGAATCCCGCGCCGGCCGGTGTTGTCGCCTCCACTGATCGTGTTTCATCGCTGCCTCAGGCGAGTGTGGTTCCGGCCGCGTTGCGTGTTGCGAATCCTTCACCAGACCCATATGAGGGGCGCGACGCTGCTCAAGCAGCGCGGCACCGCTCGCCTCGGTTATCCGAAGTGGTCGCTGCGAAAGAGAAACACGCCCGTGCGCAGTCCGCTCGAATCGTGCAGACGGCGATGCCTCAGTCCGCACCGGTCGCGCAGTTTCTGGTCGTGATGCAAAGCTCTGAATATGACGGACGCGGTTCCGCGGTCGTGAGGTTCGCGGTTTGGCGAGTCACGTTTGTAAATGCCGAGCCAAACAAGGTTCAACCGGCCGTAACGTCGAAGTCGATTTAGCAATTTTTTTTGTTCGTATCAACTAAATGATTAGTTACACAGATAAGGAGAAGGTAAGAAATGAAAGCCTGGATACAGAGCAAGACTGAACTAACCCGGCGATTCCTCGTACCCGTGCTCGCGGTCCTGATGACCGCCTCACTGGGAGCCTACGAGTTCGCCAAACCTGCTCACGCAGCCGCTGCCCCCGCACCCACACCCGCGGCTCCCGCGCTCGACGACAACAGCGTCGCAGCCTTGTTGTCGCTCGACCATGCGATGGAGGCTCTCGCGGCGCGTGTCACCCCCGCAATCGTAAACGTTACGGTCACGTCCAAGAGCAACGCCAAGCTTGAGGATGGCGACGACGCTCCCGACGTGCAGCAGTTCGGGCCGTTTGGCCGCATGTTCGGCATGCCCATGCAGCCCCAGTCGAGGGTCGAGCACGGTCTTGGTAGTGGCGTGATCATCTCGCCGGACGGCTACATCGTCACCAACAATCACGTCGTCGATGGCGCCGTGGACGTCAACGTCACCATGAGCGATCGCCGTATCCTGCCTGCGAAGGTTGTGGGCACCGATCCGCTCACCGATCTTGCCGTCATCAAGGTGAATGCGTCCGATCTTCCGAGCGTCCCCTGGGGCGATTCCACCAAATTGCATCCCGGACAGACGGTGCTAGCCTTCGGCAACCCGTTCGGTTTCCGCTTCACCGTGACTCGTGGCATTGTGAGCGCACTGAACCGGCCAAATCCTTCCGCAAGCGATCGCCGCAAGCCCGGCGAATTCATCCAGACCGATGCCGCCATCAACCCCGGCAACTCGGGCGGGCCACTGGTGGATGCGCGGGGTGAGGTCGTAGGAATCAACACTTTCCTGATCTCGCAGAATGGCTCGTTCTCGGGTATGGGATTCGCGATCCCCACGCAGATCGTGCGCCCCACGGTGGAGAATCTGATCAAGTACGGCAAGGTCTCCCACGGGTACATGGGGATCGGCATCAATGACGTCACTCCGGAGAACTCCAAGTTCTTCGACTTGAAGAAAGCCGAGGGCGCCTTGGTGAGTCAGGTTGAGCCTAACTCGCCCGGGGCCAAGGCTGGGCTCAAGACTGGTGACGTCATCACCCAGCTCGATGGAAAACCCGTAAGCGACGCGGGCGAGCTTCAGGTTGTAGTTGGTCAGAAGCAGCCCGGGACGAAAATCGAATTGGGAGTCATTCGCGAAGGCAAGGAAATCACGCTCCCTGTCACTCTGGAAGCAATGGGCGCGAGGAACGGCGAGACCGAATCCGCCAGCAACTCTCATGGGAAGCCCCGCTGGGGAATCAATCTTCAGGACCTCACGCCCGATGTGCGCGATCAGCTTCAGGCCCCGAAAGACCTGCATGGAGCGATCGTGGACAATGTTCAGCCGGGTAGCCCTGCCGACAACGCAGGTTTGCAGCGTGGTGATGTGATCCTCGAAGTCAATCGCCATGCGGTGCAGTCTGCTTCGGACGCGGCGCAGGAGTTGAGCAAGGTCGCGAACGGACAGGACGCGCTCATCCTGATCTGGTCAAATGGTGGCAACACCTTCCGCGTGCTGCATCCGTCACAGGGCTAACTTGCAAACGTGCTGCGCCGGCGATTCAACCTGCCTGCGCAGCGCTTTTTCCCATTTCGAGAAATGTCAGCAAAGATAAGTCGTGTCACGATGTGTGACGATTGTGATTTTTCCCGAGTGAACGCCGTGGAAGGTTCTCTGCGTCGGTCTTGCATCAAAAGGACCCTCAGCGGATTGACAGCATCAGGCCCTGCTTCTTAAGATGTTTGTACCCCACACTATTCCAGTGTGGTTCGGACAGACAGTTTTGTACCTTACTGTTCCAAACAACTTTCTATGATCAAAGTTACAGAGCTTACCAAGCGCTACGCCCGCACTACGGCCGTCGACCAGATCTCGTTCGAGGTAGGCAAGGGCCAGATCGTTGGCTTTCTCGGCCCCAACGGCGCCGGCAAAACCACCACCATGCGCATGCTCACCTGCTTCCTGCCGCCCACGGCGGGTACGGCCACGGTGGCCGGGTTCGACGTCCTTGAGCAGCCGCTCGAGGTCAAGAAGCGCATCGGCTATCTGCCCGAGACGCCGCCGATCTACCCGGAGATGGAGACCGCCGAGTACCTGAAGTTCGTCGGCAAGCTGAAGGGGCTCTCGGGCTCCGACCTGCAAAACCGCGTCGATTATGTGTGCGAGCGCTGCGCCGTCGCCGACGTCAAGACCAAGCTGCTGGGCAAGCTTTCGAAAGGTTACCGGCAGCGCGTCGGACTGGCGCAGGCCATCATTCACAATCCCGACGTGCTGATTCTCGACGAACCTACCGCGGGCCTCGATCCGAAGCAGATCAACGAAACTCGCGACCTGATCAAGGATCTGGCCGGCGATCACACCATCATTCTGAGCACGCACATTCTGCCCGAGGTCGAACAGACCTGCGAGCAGGTGATCATCATCAACAAGGGCAAGCTGGTCGCGACCGACTCGGTGCGCAATCTGCAGGCGCGCGCCCGCGGCGCAGAGTCGGTGCTGGTCGAGGTTGCCGGCCGCAACGGCAGCCTCGAAGTTCCGATCGTGCAGCACAAGCTCGAGCAGGTCGCCGGCGTGAGCCGCGTGATGTGCAAAGAACAGGTCGACAGCCGCGCCCGTTTTCGAAGTCGAGAGCGAGAAAGGGACGCTTTGTTCGCGGCGACCTGGCCCGCGCGGTGGTCGAATCCGGCTGGGACCTTGAACGAGCTGCGGCCTGCCGCCATGAGCCTGGAAGAAATCTTCCTGCAGCTCACCGGAACGGAAGCAGCCAGCTGAAGACAAAACCGCGGCCGCGAGGGAAAACAGCAATGAGAAACATCTGGATCATCTGCCGCAAGGAACTGGGCAGCTATTTCGTTTCTCCGGTCGCCTACATTCTGCTGACGATGTTCGGGCTGATCTTCGGGTTCTTCTTCTGGAATTCGCTCGGCATCTTCATCATTGAGGGCATGGAAATGCAGATGCGCGGCCAGATGTTCCCGATGAACATGAACGAGCAGATCATCCGGCCGCTGCTGGCGAACATCAGCGTGGTCGGACTGTTCTTCATTCCCCTGATCACCATGCGCCTGTTCGCCGAAGAGAAGCGCACCGGGACGATCGAATTGCTGGCCACTTCTCCCGTTCGCGACATCGAAATCATCGTCGGGAAATGGCTGGCGGCGATGATCATGTACTGCTGCCTGCTGCTCTTCACCGCGCTGAACTTTGCCTTTCTGTTCCGCTACGGCAATCCCGACTGGAAGCCGCTGGCCATCGGCTATCTCGGCTTGCTGCTGCAGGCGGGCGCGCTGCTGGCCATCGGCACATTTATTTCCACGCTGACGAAGAATCAGATCATCGCCGGCGCCGCCACATTTGGCGTGTGCCTGCTGCTATGGGTGCTCGGATGGGTGAGCGGATACGAAACCGCCACCTGGGCACGAGTGCTCTCGTACATGTCGCGTCATCACGCACTTCGAATCGTTCGGCAGAGGAGTGCTCGATTCCAAAGATGCGATTTACTACGTAACCGTGATTTTCCTGGGACTGTTTTTCACAGCGCGCTCGATGGAATCCCTGCGCTGGAGGTCGTAAATGGCAAGCCAGTGGCTGAAGGCGAGACAAACCAAGTACGCGGCTTACGCGACCGTTTACATCCTGGTTGTGGTCGCAGCTGTGGTACGCCAACGTCCTCGCCAACCGTTACAACAAGTCCTACGATGCGACGTCGAACAAGCGTTACAGCCTTTCCGACCAGACCGCCAAAATCGTGAAGGGCCTGAAGCAGGACGCAACCATCACCTACTTCGACCAGAGCACGCGCTTCCGCCAGGGCAAGGATCTGCTCGATCAGTACGCCAACCTCTCGTCCAAGGTGCAGGTGAAATACGTCGATCCGGACAAAGATCCGCAGCTGGCGCGCGAGGCCGGCATTCGCAACATGGGCACTGCCGTCGTGCAGATCGGCGCCAAGAAAGAAGAAGCCAAGGGCATGACCGAAGAAGGCATCACCGGCGCCTTCATTCGCGACCTGAAGAGTGAGGTCAAAACGGTGTGCTTCGCCGCTGGCAGCGGCGAACATCAGATCGACAGCAGCGACCGCGAAGGCCTTTCCCATCTCAAGGACTATCTGACCAGGGATAACTACCAGAGCAAGACCGTCGACCTGCTGCAGAAGGCCGAGGTTCCCGGCGATTGCACGACTCTGGTCGTTGCCGGTCCGACGCACAATTACGAGCAGCCGGAAGTCGACGCGATCAAGAAATATGTCGAGGACGGCGGACGCGCGCTGTTCATGCTGGATCCGCCGCTGAAGATGGGACGTTCGGAAATCTCCGACAACGACGAGCTCACCGGCCTCTTGCAGAGCTGGGGCGTGACTCTGGACAAAGACCTGATCCTTGACCTGAATCCCATCGGCCAGATCGCCGGAGTCGGTCCCCAGGTGGCGCTCGTCACCAGTTATGGCTCGCAACCTATCGTCAGCGACATGAAGGGGACCGCTACCGGCTTTCCCCTGTCGCGTTCGCTGGAATTCAAGAACACCGACAAGACCACTGTCGAGAAGCTATTCGATTCTTCACAGACCAGCCTGGCGACCAATGAACTGAAATCTTCCGCGGTCGACGTAAGAGACCCCAAGAACAAAAAAGGGCCGCTGACGATTGCGGCGGCGGGCACGTACACCACCGGTAAGCCGAATTCTCAGGGACGCTTCGTCGTGGTTGGGAGTTCAGCCTGGGCCGCAAATGGGTTCATCACCTTCAACGGCAATAGCGACCTGGCTTTGAACACCATCAACTGGCTGGCGTCGGACGAAGACCTGATCTCGATCCGCCCGAAAGAGCAGGAAGACCGCCGCATCACCATGACCCGCGCCCAGTTGGCCTGGGTGCGCCTTACCAGCCAGTTCCTGCTTGCCGCTCGTAGTTGTGGTCGCAGGAATCTCGGTGTGGTGGAAGAGGCGATAGGAATCTCTCGAATGCTTAAGGCAATGTTTCTGTAAGCCATGAAAATCCGCGGCTTGTTTATTGCTACCGTTATATTTTGCGCGCTCGCCGGTACTCTCTACTGGTCGGAACACCACAAGCCCGGCGCCGAGGCGACTGCTTCCGCCGACGCTGCGCCCGCAATCCTCAAACTCGACCAGGCGGCGATTACCGGGCTCGCAATCAAGAAGAAAGACGCAGAGCCCATCCTGCTGGCGAGAGTTAAGTCGGACAACTGGCAGATCACCGCGCCGAAGCAACTGGGTGCGGACCAGAGTGCGATTACGGGCGTGCTCTCTTCCCTCTCGTCCCTGAACTCAGAGCGCGTGGTTGAAGACAAGGCCAGCGATCTGAAGCGCTATGGTTTGGACCAGCCCTCGCTTGAGGTGGACGTCACCCAGAAAGACAAAACACAGAAACTTTTGGTCGGCGACGACACTCCTGCAGGCAGCGCAGTCTACGCCATGCTGGTCGGCGATCCTCGCGTGTTCACGATGGCGAGCTACAGCAAGAGCAGCGTGGATAAGAGTCTGAATGACCTGCGGGACAAGCGGTTGGTGACGCTGAACGTGGACAAGATCAGCCGCCTTGAAGTAATCCGCAAAAATCAGGACATTGAATTCGGCCGCAACAAGGATGAATGGCAAATCCTGAAACCGAAACCGCTGCGTGCCGACAGCTTTGAGGTCGGCGAACTCGCGCGCAAGATCACCGATGCACGGATGGACTTGAGCGGCACTGAGAGTGACAACAAGGACGCTGCCGCCGCGTTCGCACACGCCACGCCCATAGCGACTGCGAAAGTCACCGACCAGTCGGGCACACAGGAGCTTCAAGTCCGAAAGGAAAAAGACGCGTACTACGCGAAGTCCAGCGTGGTGGATGGCACTTACAAGGTGACTTCCGATCTGGGCCAGGCTCTCGACAAGGGCCTGGATGATTTCCGCAATAAAAAGCTCTTCGATTTCGCCTTCAATGACCCGAACAAGATCGAACTGCACAGCGGACCGAAAGCTTATTTCCTCACTCGCGCGGGCCAGGATTGGTGGTCCAACGGAAAGAAGATGGGCACTGAGAGCGTGCGGTCGCTGGTCTCGAAGCTTCGCGATCTTGCGGCTAACAAGTTCGTCGACTCAGGTTTCACGACTTCCACGATTGAGGCGACGGTGAGCTCCGACGACGGCAAGCGGACAGAAAAAGTCTCGATTGCCAGGTCCGGCAACGACTACATCGCCAAGCGCGAAAATGAACCGGCGCTGTACCACCTGGATTCAGCCACGGTAGACGATTTGCTGAAAGCTGCCGACGCCGTCAAGCCTGGTGCGGCTCCCGCGAGCAAGTAGAGGATCACGCCGACGGACGTGCACGCCCGCGGCTACGAGCCGACACGTGCCAATTGCTGAGCGCTGTTCTACACTCTCGACGTGCGCCGTCTCATCATCAACGCTGACGATTTTGGATTCACCGAGGGCGTGAACCGCGCCATTCTCGAATCCCACGCACAAGGCATCGTGACATCGACCACGCTGATGGCGAACGCTTTGGCGTTCCCACAGGCAACCGCATCCGCAAAGACAACCGCCAGACTAAGCGTGGGCTGTCATGTGGTCCTGATCGACGGCGAGCCGGTGCTTCCCTCCCAAGACCTTTCTACGCTGACGCAGAAATCAGCTAGCAGCAACGGATCTCACTTCCACACCGGCCTCTCCGGCTTTGCGGCGCGTGCCCTTGCGGGACGGCTCGCTGCTTCCGAGATCGAAGCGGAAGCGACCGCGCAGATCCGGAAAATCCAGGCAGAGGGCATCTCGCTGACTCACTTCGACACTCACAAGCACACGCACATATTTCCCGGCGTCCTTAGACCGCTGCTGCGCGCTGCGCGGAATTGCGGTATTCGCGCGGTCCGCAACCCCTTTCCTCCGCCTTCTCTTCTTCCGATGTCTATGATTCTCTCAACGCCGTTCTTGTGGAAGCGTCACGTCCAACTGAGCTTTCTGCGCCGTTATGCTGACAGCTTTCTTCGTTCAGTAAGCGAAGCTGGACTCTTGACCCCCGACGGCACGCTCGGCGTCTTTGCGACCGGTTCTCTGGATCAAGAACTATTTCAGGCGATTGTCGAACACATCCCTGAGGGCACGTGGGAGTTCGTCTGCCACCCCGGCTACAATGATGCCGACCTCCAAAGTGCGGGAACGCGGCTAAAGGAGTCTCGGGAGCAAGAACTCAAGATTCTCACTTCTCCGGAAGCGAAGCACATTTTGTCGGACAGGGGAGTCGATCTGATTTCCTACCGCGATCTGCTGTCTACCGGTTGACCTGAATGCTCACGCACCTGCATGGGAACCAGTCGAGGTACTTCGGTAATCAGTAGGGCAAAAGCCGAGGGCTGTATCATTGACAACGATCCAGGCAGCAACTCACTCCACCATGGGGCAATCAATTTCTCTATGACCGGCGATCGCCCGGAACGCAGCACGAGCGCTAACCTGACAGTTCGCGTCTACGGGATGCGTGCCGACGGGCGGCCATTCTCGCAGTTGGTGCAGGCCGGCAACCTGAGCCTGGAAGGTGCCCTTTTGACCGGTCTGGAGCACGAGCTCAAGGTGGGCGACACTATCGGCCTGCAATTCGAGGGCAAGAAGGTTCGCTGCCGGGTGGTGTGGGTCATCAACGCCGGAACTCCTGAGAAAAATCAGGCCGGCATCCAGCTCTTGAGCGATCAGGAATGCCCCTGGATGACTCATCTTTCCCCAGCCGACCGATCAAAGCCGGCACCAAAATCCGGTCATGTTTCACCCCAGAATCGCAGGCGGTTTGAGCGCCACAAGATGGCATTCCCGCTGGAACTGCGCGACGATCGCTCAAGCGCTCCCCTGTTTGTCCACGCGACAGACGTGGGCGGCAACGGCTGCTACATCGAGACCATCCTGCCACTGCCTAAGGGCACGCGACTTAAAGCAGATTTCTGGATTGATTCGGAAAAGGTCTCGACTCCTGCTATCGTGCGAACCTGTGACGGCGGCGTCGGCATGGGAATCGAGTTCATCGGGATCGACGAGGCAACCCGCAAGCGTCTGCAGGAGCAACTCGACAAGATGATCTCCGAGGACACTGCCGCAGACGAAGCGAAAGATAAACAGCCTTCCTAGGGTTCCGGGACCACGACAAAAACACGTCGCCCTTGTGAAGCCAATCTCCGCCTAAAGACAGCGCAATCGGCATAATATGAATCCCGAAGGCCCTTGGGCCATCGAATCCACAGGGGATTGACCACACCGGACGGGAAAAATCTGCATGAAAATAGGGATAACGTGCTACCCCACTTATGGTGGGAGCGGGGTAGTGGCCACAGAACTGGGCCTGGAGCTGGCGCAACGCGGCCACGAGATTCATTTCATTTCCTATTCGCAGCCGATACGGCTCACCGGACCTCAGCCTAACATCCACTACCATGAGGTGGAAGTCTCACGCTATCCGCTCTTCGACTATCCCCCGTACGATCTTGCCTTGGCCACCCGTATGGCCGAAGTTGCCGAGCTTTACGATCTTGATCTGCTGCACGTGCACTACGCCATCCCGCACTCGGTCAGCGCCTTGCTGGCGCGGCAAATGCTCGCCGCCAGCGGCAGCCGCCGAAAGCTTCCCTTCGTCACCACTCTGCACGGAACTGACATCACCCTGGTGGGACTGGATCGTTCCTACCTTCCGATTACGCGTTACTCCATCGAGCAGAGCGATGGCGTCACTTCGATCTCTCAGTACTTGCGCAATCGGACCCTGAAAGAATTCGACATCAAGAATTCGATTCAGGTGATCTACAACTTCGTAAACTGCGATCTCTACCGCCGCGATGCGGACTGGCAAAAGCGCCGCAAGGAGTACGCGGAGAACGGCGAGAAGCTGCTGGTGCATCTCTCTAACTTTCGTCCCGTGAAGCGGCTCACCGATGTCGTGGAGATCTTCGATCGCGTGCGCAAAGAAATTCCTTCCAAGCTCCTGCTGATCGGCGATGGCCCCGATCGTTCTCAGGCGGAGTGGCTGGCGGTTCAGAAAGGAATTCACGAGGACGTACTTTTTCTGGGCAAGCAGGATCGCGTACACGAGAAATTAGCGGTCTCTGACATCATGCTGCTGCCAAGTGAGCTTGAGTCTTTCGGATTGGCGGCTCTCGAAGCGATGGCCTGCGAAGTAGTGCCGATCGCCACTCGGGTAGGCGGGATTCCCGAGGTGATCGAACACGAGAAGAGCGGTTACCTTGCTTCCGTGGGCGATGTCAACACCATGGCGAGATATGCGATTGAGCTTCTGCGCGACGAGCGCCGTCTGAAGGAAATGGCCAAGCAGGCTCGTCTGGTCGCGGAATCGCGTTTCTGCTCCAACGAAATCATCCCGCAGTACGAGGACTTTTATCGCCGGGTGCTGGAACGCTCCTCGTAGGCGGTTTCCAGCATGCTGGCGTCCGCCGTCGGCAAGATGGGAAGTCGTATTCTCACCAGCGTCCCTTTTCCTTCGTGACTGTCGATGGTCAGCTTGGCAGCGTCCCCGTACAAGACTTTTAGTCTCTCGGCAACGTTGGCCATCCCTATGCCCGACCCGCCCAGCCCCCGTCGAGGCTCAAGCATCTGCGCCGACCCCATGCCCACTCCGTCGTCTTCCACTTCAATCACGACCCTCGACTCGGTCATCCGGCTGCGAATGTAAATGCTGCCGCCCTCAATTTTCGACGAGAGCCCATGCTTGATCGAATTCTCCACCAGCGGTTGCAGGAGCATGCTTGGAACCATCACGTCCAGAGATGCAGGCTCCATTTCTTTGACTACCCTCAGCTTGTCGCGCCCGAAGCGCACCACCTCGATGTCCAGATAGTCATCCACGAACTCCAGCTCATCGCGCAACGGAACAAACGCGTCGCTGCTGTGCAGCAGCCGCCGCAGGATGTTGGCCAGCTTGATGATCATCTGGCGGGCTGTGTCGGGATCGAAGCGCACCAGCGACGAGACCGAATTCAGCGTGTTGAAGAGAAAATGTGGATTGATCTGATTCTGCAGGGCCTCCATGCGCGCGTGCAGCAGCATCCGCTCCTGTTCCTCAAGCTTGATCTGGATGCGCACCAGGTTGAAGATCTTCAGCTCTGTACCTATCACCATGATCGAGGTCGCATAGATCGCGGATTCCACCCAAAGGTTTTGGCTCTCCAGGCTGAACGTGGATCGAGGAAGGTATCGGGTCAACTCGGTATGAACAAAACGAAGTGCGACGATGGTCGCGAAGAACATGATCTGCCAGTCGAAGAGACGCGGCTTGGGCAGGTTACGGCGAATCCAGCGGTAAATGCTCAGATCAATGAAGGGGGAGAACGACCAGATGTCCTCCTTGTCCGGCGCAATCTCACGCAGCTGGCCAGCGATGAACCCGCAGAGCACGTTGAATGGTAGCGTCGCCCATTCGCCGTGAAGCAAGGCCGGCAAGGCAATCAGCGCTCCTCCCAGAACGCCACCGAGGCGGCCGACGATGACACCGAGCAGTATCGTCGTCTCAAGCGAGAGGTCGCCGGCAAAGAAGCTGGGCGCAATAAAGCGAATCCAGACGCCCAGCGCGATCGGGATGCCGAACCACAGTACGAGATAAACCTGCTGCTTGCGGGTGCGCTCTTCGCGAAACAGGAGCGACTTGAACTCCAGGGATCGCCCCAGAATACTGGCAGCCGAGGCCGCCACACCGAGCTTGATCAGCAAACTGATGAGGATGAGGCGCTGGTCGTTCATGCGCTTCAGCCTTGCTGCAAGTTTGTGGATGACGTCATCGAATTGGTCAGGCTTGGGAACGCCGCCCTGGGCCATGTCTTTGCTGCCGCCACCTCGCCCGCCCAGCTTTGCCATTGCTTCCTTCATCAACTGGCCCATATCGAAGGGTTGTCCGGGCGACTGGGCGAAGACGAGTGAGGGCTGGCCGGAAGTGGTCCCCAGCAGTGCCACGACACTCGATTCCAGGCGAGTCAGCCTTTGCGCCAGCAGCTTGACGAAGGCTACGTCACGGTCCGAGAGTACGCGGACAATCGTCTTGCGGCCATTCTCTGCCGCAGTGTCCGCTAAGAGCTGCTTCGCATGCAGTTCGGCGATCTCTTCCAGCAGTTGCTCCCGGCCTTTGCGGGAAGCCTTGACTTCATCGAGCGACTTGCGCACTTGCTGCGGCACATCCCAGATGTGCGCGGAGAACAGGCTGGCGGCCTCGGACAGCGTCGTGAAGTCGCGTCTCGCAGTGGCCACTGCTCTTTCGCCAGCGACGAATTCCACGCGCCAGCCCTGCCGCACCTTTTCCGTCTTCCTCAGCAGAATGGCGCCAATCTGACCGGTGCCGCTTACGTGGGTCCCACCGCATGCCGTGAGATCGAAATCGCGAATGTCGATCAGCCGCAGTTCATCCTTCTCGACCGGCGGAATTTTTCGCAGGCCGAGGTCCCGGGCTTGTTCCTGAGTAACAAAGCGGATTTCGACACCGCGGTTCTCAAGGACCACATTGTTCGCCAGACGCTCCGCCGCGACGACCTGCTCCTGCCTCAAAACAGGTGCATCCAGATCGATGGAACAGTACTCATCGCCCATGTGGAAGGAAACGGTGGGGATGTTGAACAGCCGCACAAACGCTGCAGAAAGCAAATGCTGTCCTGAATGTTGCTGTATATGGTCTCGGCGCCGGACAGTGTCGATTGAGCCGGCGACCCGGCTGCCCTTCTGTGGGGCGTGCTCGGCCTCGATATAGTGCACAACCCGCCCATCGTCCCGCTCTGCCACTTCGGTGACTCGCAGCTTCGCATCCGGACCAGCGTTCTGGGGTGTTATCCATCCCGTATCGTGAACCTGCCCGCCGCTGGTGGGATAGAACGCGGTCTGATCGAGCACTACCCCGGTGCGAGTGTCCGCACCGGACGGCGGCACGACCTCCACGATCTCGCCGTCGAAATCGTAGAGAAAAGAATCGTGATAGTAGAGGCGATTCGTCATGAACTGGTTTGGCCGCTCAATACGGCCCAATGATTCCCGCGATCTGCCGCGAGCCCCGCGTCACAGCCTGCATCGATTTCTTGGTATCGATCAGATCCAGATATTTCAGACCCGTGCCTGTGTTGAACAACACCACGGTATCGTCGGCGGTAAAGAATCCTCGTTCGCGAAGCTTGCGGTAAGCCGCCAGCGATGCCGCCCCATCGGGCGCCGCGAAAATCCCTTCGACTCTCGCCCACTCATGGAACGCGCGCATGATCTCTTCGTCGCTCACCGCAACCGCCGCGCCTCCGCTCTTCTTCAAAATATCGAGAATCAGGTAATCCCCGTACACCTTGGGAACGCGCAACCCGGCGGCGATCGTGCGCGGGTTCGGCCACATTTCCGCCTGCGTCAATCCCTCATCCCATGCTTTAACTATAGGAGCACAACCATCAGATTGCACAGAAATCATCTGCGGCCTATCCGACCCGATCCATCCCAAACCCTCCATCTCTTCAAAGGCCTTCCAGATGGCTATCAAGCCTGCTCCCGTGCCCGTGGGAAAGATGATCCCCTGAGGTAGCCGCCATCCCAGCTGCTCAGCCACCTCGTAGCCCATCGTCTTCTTGCCCTCGACACCGAAAGGTTCCTTCAAAGTGGACACGTCGAACCAGCCTTCTTTTTCCTTGCGCTCGTCCACGATGCGAGCACAGTCGTTGATCAATCCGTCGACAAGTGTCACGTGCGCTCCGTAGCTCTCGCACTCCGCACAGTTCACCCGAGGGACGTCTTTAGGCATGAAGATGTGGGCTTCGATGCAGGCCGCAGCAGCATACGCGGCCACGGCGCTGGCTGCGTTTCCCGCCGAGGGAATCGCCAGCTTCTTGAGCCCGTACGCCCTCGCCATGGTAACTGCAGCCGACATCCCTCGCGCCTCGATCGACCCGGTCGGATTCAAACCTTCATCCTTTACGTGAACATTGGGAAATTCGCGGCTGGCCAGCATCGGCGTGAAGCCTTCTCCCAGGGACACTGGCTCAGCTTCGGGCATGACGTTCGCGTATCGCCACATAGTGGGCGCGCGACCGGCAATCTGCGCCGTGGAAAAATTCTTCTTCAACGCAGCCAAATCGTAGCGAACGTAGAGAACGCCTCCGTCTTTCGGGCAGACGGTCTGTGGGCGCTCCGCGCTCAGGCGCTCCCCGCAACGGGTGCACTCCAGATAGGCAATAGGAGCCATCGCATCGGCAGTCTAGCACTTCAGGATTGAAGAAGGTGTTCGCCAGGTCGAAGTTGCGCTGACGAACTCTACGCAGGCAGGCGGGCCAACAACGTTGACGCTCGCCGGAACCACGGCCGTTCGCGCCGCCGTAAATAGCCGGGCATGGTAGGTTTCTTGTCGAGGATGCGCTGCGCCCACTCCCGGGCTTCCGCATTCCGTTCTTGCGAGGCCAACAGCGTAGCGTAGTTGTAGTACGTCTCCGACAGCGTAGAGATCTTCACCACTTCGCGGAACAAGGAAAGCGCCTTCTCCACCTGGCCGGTATTCGCGTAGGCATGAGCCAGCAAAGCGGCGGCACGATGAAAATCATAGGCGGGGTCGGTGGCAATCACGCGCTCCAAATCCGGCACCGCCGCGGCAAAGTCGGCCATCTCAATAGCGCACACCGCCCTCCGGTAGAAGGGATCAGCTGAGTCGGTCCGTGAAGAAATAGCGCGGTTATAGCACTCGCGTGCCCGCGCAAAATTGCCGTCCTCCATGTACAAATCGGCAAGCTCTTCGTAATTCCCTGCGGAAGGGTTGTCGATTACCGCCGATTCCAGCTCGTGAATTCGCTTGCGCCGCGGAAAGACCTTAAATGACTGTCCCAGAAGCCCGAGATCGGGTGCTGCCTCTACAAATAGATAGATGATCGCGCCCAAAGGGCCGAGAAAGAGGATGATGAAGATCCAATAGGTATCTGGGCGGCGGCGGATAAAATGTACGATCGCCAGCGCCTGTAGCAGGAACCCCCAAGGGTAAAGAAGATAGCTCAGAAATCCCATGGCGTGAGCGCACTATAGCATGCGGGACAGACCCATATCGGCACCGCGCCAGCTAGCCTCCAAATGCTAAAATCACCTGTGGTGACGCTTCCTATCCGCCTGCTGGCCGTAGACATTGACGGCACCCTACTCAACCCCCAGTTTCAGATTTCCGAGGCCGATTTGGCCTCCCTGCAGCGGGCCAATGACTTGGGAATAGAGGTCGTGCTGGTCACCGGCCGGCGCCACACCTTCGCACTGCCTATCGCCCAGATGCTGGGGTTCGACCTCTGGCTGATCAGCTCGAACGGAGCGATTACCCGGTCTCTTGCCGGAGAGACTTTCCATCGTGATCTACTGCCTGCCGGCACCTGCCGCCAGCTCTGCAAAGCGATGCGGGAGTTCCGCGGCAGCACGGTTCTGACCTTCGACAAGGAATCCAAAGGCGCGATCGTGCTCGAACGCATGGACGAGCTCACCTCGAGCATTCAGCGCTGGCTGGAAAAGAACATGCAATACATCGACTTCGTGATTCCGGTCGAGAATGCTCTGGTGACTGACCCCGTGCAAGCCATGTTCTGCGGGCGCATTTCCCGGATGCAGGAGGCCCTGGCCCAGCTGGCCAACTCCGGCCTGGAGAAGCAAATAACCGTCCTCAGGACCGAATATCCCAGTTCGCGACCTCTCGATTGTCGACGTGCTCAACCAAGGATGTTCCAAGGGCCATGCGCTCGAGCGCTGGGCCAATTACCGCGGCATCCCGCGCTCACAGGTCATGGCCGTTGGTGACAACTACAACGACATCGAAATGCTTGCCTTCGCGGGGCATCCATTTATCATGGGGAATGCGTCCGAGGAGCTACGGGGACGCGGCTGGCCGGTAACCTTGCCAAACGATCAGAGCGGCATGTCCGCCGCGCATGGAGCAGGTGTTAGGCGAGAAGCAAACAGTCGTATAGCGGCAACGAGACTAAAGCAGGGTTGTGGATGTCGATGCGGATCGCTAGAAATACCGTAGTTGGCATTGGGCCTGCTGCTGGCCGCCTGCCTTACCGCCTCGGCGACGGATCTTGCGGTGCTGCACAACGGCTTTACCATTCGCCACGAGCGCCGCGAAGTCATCGGTTCCATGACTCGCCTCTACGTGACCAACGATAACTCCAGCTTCGTCGATATCCCGACAGCCGACATAGAGCACTTCGAGAAGGAGTTGACGCCCGTGTTCGCCCCTCCCTCCGTTATTGCAGGCCGCGCCGGCGGCTAGGTCCTCTTCGTCCCAGAACCTGAATGAGGTAGTCAGTTCAGCCAGCGACCAGTACCATCTGGATCCCGATCTGGTGACCAGCGTGATTCACGCCGAAAGCGGATTCAACCCGCACGCTATTTCGCCCAAGGGAGCGCAAGGGCTGATGCAGCTGATGCCCAAGACGGCCGTCGCAGCTCGGGGTCCCGAACGCGTTCGATCCACGAGTCAATGTGCAGGGCGGCACGCCGTTACCTTCGCGAACTGCTGGAGCGCTATAACTTCGACATAGTCAAGGCGCTCGCCGCCTACAATGCGGGCCCTCAGCGGGTGCGAACAATACCGCGGCGTGCCGCCCTACTACGAGACTCGCGCTTACGTGGCGCGAATCGTCCGCGACTTCAACCGCAAGAAAGCTGGCGGAACAGAATCTGCCGCCAAGAAGCACGACCACTCCAACAACCCAAGCCGCACAGCCCTTGCCTCGCAGTCAATCTCCGAGGCCGAAGTCTGCCTCAGCCAGTACCGTCCAACAGAGCGAATGAAACCGCCTAGTGCCCTCCCGATGCGTTGACCCCTTAACCTTTGTCATTTACCTTGGCTGGGGGCTGTGCTCGCGAATGTTGTTGCCTGCGCGCTCCCGCGGCAAGGCTCTCCGTAGATGGATAGAAAACGCATTCTTATTACCGGTGGCGTCCTGCTTGTCCTGATCGCCCTGGTTTACGTGCAATTCAACCACTGGAAAACCTTTGACTGGGCCACTTTCTGGAGTGAGACGCACCAGATCAATCTGTGGCACATCGCACACGGCATTGCCCTGATCTATCTTGCCTACATCTTCCGCGCGATGCGCTGGAAGATCTTTCTCCGTCCAGTGCGTCCACAGGCGTCGTTTCTCGGGTTGATCGGCCCCACCATCGTGGGATTCACCGGACTCGCATTGCTTGGCCGGCCCGGGGAGTTCATCCGGCCTTACCTGATCGCAAAACGCCACAACCTGCCCATCTCGTCGCAGGTGGCGGTGTGGGCGGTGGAACGCATTTTTGATATCGGCGCTTTCGCCGTTCTGTTGGCGCTGGCCATATTCCTCCCCGGGGCGTTGGGCTCCACGCCTCACCCTGAATACCGTCAGAAGCTGATTCTCGGCGGCGTGATGCTTCTCGGAATTGTGTTCACGCTTGCTGTCGGTGCGGCCGTCATCGCGCGCAAGCGGTAACACCTTGGCTGACGGGTTTGAAAAGCGCTTCGCACACTTGTCGGCCAACTGGGGACATCGCATCGCCCAGAAGATTCGCGAATTCGGTGCCGGGCTCAACACGATTCATGGACCATTTTCACTGCTGCTGCTCGTCGTGCTGTCGCTGGGCATGTGGTACATCATCGCTCTCGCCTACCAGGAGGTCACCCATTCCTACGGCGTCGAATCCCTGGAGATTCCGGTCTCGCAGATTCTGTTGCTTATGGGGTCAAGCATGGTGGGATCGATGGTCCAGCTCCCCGGTGTGGGTGGCGGTTCCCAACTGGCCACTATTGCGGCCCTGGATCACGTTTTTGAAGTGCCGCCCGAACTGGCTGCGAGCTGCGGCATCATGTTGTGGCTGGTGACGTTCATGGCCATCGTGCCGCTCGGCCTTTTGCTCGCGCATCGCGAACATATCTCCCTGCGAAAGATCTCCGAAGAAAGCCAGCGCGAAGAGGATGCCGCAGTCATGTCCTCTTCTCCTCCGCCGGTCACGTAGTTCCCTAGATCGGCGAGATCGCTTCTGCCCACCCTTCGAGGAGCAAGCCAGGCTAGTCCCTCTCCTTCGCCTGCTACAATGTGACTTCACGCATCATGCAGCATTAGTAGCGTCAGGAAGCGTTCCAGCGCCATGAAGTGTCCCTTTTGCGGCTTTGAAAATGACAAAGTGGTCGACTCGCGCGAGAGCAAGGAAGCGGATTCCATCCGCCGCCGCCGCGAATGCCTGAAGTGCGAGAAGCGCTTTACCACCTACGAGCGTATCGACGAAATCCCTTACATGGTGGTCAAGAAGGACGGCCGCCGGGAGAAATTCGACCGCCAGAAGGTCCTCAACGGGCTGCTGCGAGCCTGCGAAAAGCGGCCAGTGCCCATCAGTAAGCTGGAACAGATCGTCAACGAGGCCGAGAGCTTCGTGATCGAATCTCCCGAGCGCGAACGCAAGACCAGCGAACTGGGCGAGCTGATCATGAACCGCCTGCGCCGCTATGACAAAGTCGCCTACGTGCGCTTTGCCTCGGTTTACCTCGACTTCAAGGACGTACAGGAGTTCATGTCGGAGTTGAAAGAACTGCTTAGGACGAAAGAAGCTGAGGCCAAAGGCAAGCCAGTGGCAAAGACCAACTAGATTATGGCCTATCGCATTACCCTGATCCCCGGCGACGGCATCGGCCCCGAAGTCACACAGGCAGCGGTTCG
The DNA here is from genome assembly GCA_963711675.1 of uncultured Acidobacteriota bacterium. Classification (GTDB taxonomy): domain Bacteria; phylum Acidobacteriota; class Terriglobia; order Terriglobales; family Acidobacteriaceae; genus CAVQFB01. The sequence continues at coordinate 27,890 of CAVQFB010000013.1, forward strand.
CATTCTCGAAGCTACGGGCATCAAGTTCGAGTGGGAGAGCTTCCAGGCCGGCGCTGAGGCATTCGAGAAGTACCACGAATACATTCCCAAGGAACTGATCGATTCGATCGAGCGCACGCGCGTCGGCCTGAAGGGCCGGTCACCACTCCGATCGGGGGCGGTTTCGCCAGCATCAACGTGGCATTGCGCAAACAGTTTGAGCTTTTCGCCAACTTCCGACCGATCCGCAATCTGCCGCACATTCCTACCCGCTATCCCGATGTAGATCTCATCATCATCCGTGAAAATACCGAGGGCCTTTACTCCGGCATCGAGCACGAGGTGGTTCCCGGGGTCGTCGAGAGCCTGAAAATCATCACCGAAAAGGCTTCCACCCGCATCTCCCGCTTCGCTTTCGAGTACGCCCGCAAGAACAAGCGCAAGAAGATCCACGCCATCCACAAGGCGAACATCATGAAGTTGTCCGACGGCTTGTTCCTGCGCTGTTCGCGCAACGTAGCAAAGGAATATCCCGAGATCACCTATGGCGAGCACATTGTCGACAACACCTGCATGCAACTGGTGATGAATCCCTACCAGTACGACATGCTGCTCATGGAGAATCTCTACGGCGACATCCTCTCCGACTTGTGCGCCGCATTCGTGGGGGGACTCGGTCTGGTACCGGGAGGCAACATCGGCACCGATTGCGCGATCTTCGAAGCCGTGCACGGATCGGCGCCCGATATCGCCGGAAAGAATCTTGCCAATCCCACAGCCGTCATTCGCTCTGGCCTGCTGATGCTTCGCCACCTGGGCGAGTATGACGCGGCGTTAAAAGTGCGCAACGCACTCGAAAGGGTCTACCGCCACAAGGAAAAGCTCACGCGCGATGTCGGCGGAAAGGCGGGAACCTCAGAATTTGCCGACGCGATCATCGAGGAAATGCAGTCGTCGCCGGTGCAACAGCCGGTGAATTAATCTTGTGGTGTACTCTCCGGATCGTACTTCGGAATCGAGATTGACGAACCCTCACAATTTTAAGTAACATCCCCTCTCTTCTGGGGATCAAGGGGGATGGTGCACACAACACGGCGTGTGGGCGTAGTTCTCTTCCAGCTTGGCGGACCCGACACGCTGGCTGCGATCGAGCCTTTTCTTTACAACCTCTTCTGCGACCCGGACATAATTGATTTTCCCTTCGCCCGGATCGGGCGCCGACCGCTTGCCAAACTGATCTCCTCTACCCGCGCCAAGAAGGTGCAGCACCACTACTCGGTGATCGGGGGAGGATCGCCGATCCGCAGATTTACCGAAATGCAGGCGCGTGCCCTGGAGCGAGAACTGGCCGAGGGAGGCCTCGACGCGCGGTGTTTCGTCGCCATGCGCTATTGGCACCCGTTCACGGCGGAGGCCATTGCCCAAGTGAGGGCTGCCGGGTGCGATGAGATCGTTTTGCTTCCTCTTTATCCCCACTATTCGAGCACCACGACCGGAAGCAGCCTGAACGAATGGCGACGCCTGTTCCACGACGACACCCCTACGTATTTCGTCGAAGATTTCTATCGCAACGAAGCGTATCTGGATTCATTGATCGAGAAGGTGGAAGAGGCCCTGGCCCGTTTCCCCAACCCGGAGGGCGCGGAACTGCTCTTTAGCGCGCACAGCATCCCGGTTTCAATTGTCGAGAAAGGGGATCCCTACCAAAGCCAGATTAAGCACACGGTAGAACTCCTGATGCAGCGTGGAGGATGGCCAAACCGGCATCGGCTCTGCTATCAAAGTAAGGTTGGGGCCAGCCGCTGGCTGCAGCCTTCCCTGCACAGCACCATTCACGATCTGGCTCGAGAAGCCGTGCGCGAGGTTTGTGTCGTCCCGATTTCCTTCGTCTCCGATCATGTCGAGACTCTGGGCGAGATCGATCATGAAGCTAGGGAGCAAGCGATGAGGCTGGGCATCGTACAATTTGAAATGACCTCCGGGCTGAACGACTCTCCAAAGTTCATCGCCGCTTTGGCGGAACTTGTGCGCACAGCCCTGGGAGCAGGTTCTGCAGTGGTACGCGACGAGGATTGCCTTCTCGCGGGCGATTGACATTACGACTTTGTGGTTTTTGGGCGACCGCAAATTGACGCAGATTCATTTTCGTGGCTCTTGGCTCTGGCCAACAGCTACTGAGGGGTAAGGACGGATGGCAGACGGTGGCGTACTAGGTCGACTTCCCAAGTGGCCGAGGAATGCGCTCAACAACTCGGTGATCGCAGCGGAGCAGGCGTATCGCAAGCGCTCCGGCTTGCCTCTGTTGACTGATGCCGATATTGAAGCGCTCAAGACCGGCGTCCAGATGCCGTGGGAAACCGGCGCTGCTCCGCGGCGCCAGCGGCAACTCCTGCGCCTCCGGCCGCACCGGTGGCGGCTGCCGCCGCAACCCCTCCTCCGACGGCATCTTCGGCTCCCTCGGGCGGAATTAGTCCGGAGGTCGCAGCTCAGGTTGCCAAAGGCAAGAAGTGGGGCAAGTCTGCTATCGCTGCCGAACAGGCGCGCCGCAAGCGCAACAATCTTCCGCGCTCTTAACAATGCGGAAATCGAGGCTCTTCTCGGCGAACCCTTGGCGGCAGAAACTCGCTGCAACGCCAGCGGCAGCGTCGGCAGCTCCCAGCAGCCGCTAAGGCCGCTTCGGCCGCCCCCGCCAAACCTGCAATGGCCGTGCCCGTGGCCCGCAGCGGCGAATCCACGAAATATGTTGGCACTCCCGCCGTCGGAACGTCGAAGGCGGCCGCAGCCGGCGGCATTGCGTCGATCGGACCCGAAGACAGCGAAGTCGACTCGCGCCGCCGTCGCCTGGTCTGGAGCGCGGTGGCCGCATTCCTCACTGCCTGGTTCTTGGCGTTCTTCCGATTTTTCCTCCCCCGAACACTTTTTGAGCCCAACACCACCTTCAAGATCGGCTATCCATCCGACTACGCGCTCGGCGTCGACACGAAGTTCCAGCAGAAATACCGCATTTGGGTCGATCGCACGCCCGACCGCCTCTTCGTTATCTATGCCCGCTGCACCCACCTCGGCTGCACGCCCGACTGGAAGCCAAGCGAGAACAAATTCAAGTGTCCCTGCCACGGCAGTGGATACGACAGTGAAGGCATCAATTTTGAAGGACCGGCGCCGCGGCCGATGGACCGCGCTAAGGTCAGTAAAGCGCCCGATGGTCAGATTATCGTGGACGTCTCGCGCCTCTACCAATGGCCCAAGGGTCAGCCGAGCCACTTCGACGATCCGGGAGCATTTCTCGACGTATAGGACACAGTGTTCGCCGTCATTCGACGAACCACTACTTAGAGCCACAACGGAATTAAAGAGGACTCATGGCTGACGCAACGAACGGCAACGGGAGCAAGGACCAACCCAACGGCCGAGCCAAGGAAAAGAACGGCGGCCGCGTGGGTTTGCTCGAGCGCGTCAAAACGGGCCTGAAGGAAGACGTTCAGGCCATGAAGACCGACATCCCGACTAAGGCGAAGGAACAGGTGGAGGGCCTCAAGGACCCGACCAAAACCCAGGTCTTCACCTCGATCTTTCGCCACAAGCACGACGACACGCCCCGCAATCGCGCGCTGGGCGTGCTCTCGAACGTCTTCCTGCACCTGCACCCGGCGAAGATCAACCGCGATGCCGTGCGCTATAGCTACACCTGGGGCATGGGGGGCATCACGTTCTATCTGTTTATCGTGCTCACCTTTACGGGCGTGCTGCTGATGTTCTATTACCACCCGACCAAGGTGCAGGCCTTCCGCGACGTTCTTTACCTGGAGCACGACGTCCCCTTCGGCAAGCTTTTGCGCAACATGCATCGCTGGGCCGCTCACCTCATGGTGATCGCCGTCTGGCTGCACATGTTCCGCGTATTCCTCACCGGTTCTTACAAAAAGCCCCGCGAATTCAACTGGAACGTCGGCGTGATCCTGCTGGTGCTAACCCTGTTGCTCTCGTTTACCGGGTATCTGTTGCCCGACGATCAACTGGGATTCTGGGCGGTCACGGTGGGCACAAACATGGCGCGCGCCACGCCGTTGCTGGGACACGAGGGTCCGTTCGGTCCACTGCTGGGCATGACGCCATACAACGACGTGCGCTTCGGGCTGCTGGGTGGCTCGATCGTCGACGCCAATGCCCTGCTGCGCTCTTATATATGGCACTGCATCGGCATTCCGATCGTGGCTTCGGTTTTCATGATCGTGCACTTCTGGCGCGTTAGAAAAGACGGCGGCATCTCCGGTCCGGCGCCGGTCATGCTGGAATCGGAAGCAGATAAGCCGCGGCGTGCTACAGCGTAGTCGCAGAACGGCAACAAAGCTGGATCAGCTTCCTTATTAGGAGCACTTATGGATTGGCGTCAACTTTGGGAAATCGTCTCTGCCCCTGATAACGTTCCGATCGTCGGGCTGATCCCGCTGCTCGCCTTCTACATTTATCTTGCCTGGAAACAGGCAAAGGCCAACGATGACCTCGTCGCCGAACTCGAAACCAGTCCCGCGCTCGCCAAGACTCATCACCGCAAGGCGTGGCCCTTTCGTCCCGGTTGGCAGAAGGAAGTTCACGTCTGGCCATTCCTGCTCCGCGTAGAATTCCTCGCAGCCATCATCGTCACCATCATTCTGATGGTCTGGTCGATTACCCTGAGTGCTCCGCTTGAGGAACCGGCAAATCCTAACCTGACAATGAATCCGGCGAAGGCGCCCTGGTACTTCCTGGGACTGCAGGAAATGCTGGTCTACTTCGACCCGTGGATCGCGGGCGTCGTCATGCCCACGCTCATCATCATCGGCCTGATGGTCATCCCCTATGTGGATACCAATCCCATGGGCAGCGGTTACTACACATGGAAGCAGCGCCGCTTCGCCATCGGCACATTCCTGTTCGGCTTCATCGTTCTTTGGGTCGCGATGATCATCATCGGCACGTTTATTCGCGGTCCAGGTTGGCAGTGGTTCTGGCCGGGGCAAACCTGGGATCACAATCGCCAGATCTACGAGGTGAATCGTGACTTGCCGGACATTTTTGGCATCACGTCAAATCTCGGCAAGGGAATTTTCGGCGCCATTATTGTGGGCGGCTATTACGCGCTGGGCGGGTTTCTGGTGTATTCCCTGTTCCGGCGCTTCATGGCCAAGGATTTCGCCCGCATGAGCCTGTTGCAGTTTTCCATTGTTCAATTTTTCTTGCTCACGATGGTCGGCCTGCCGGCAAAGATGCTGCTGCGTCTTGCCTGGCACATCAAGTACGTATGGATTACACCCTGGTTTAACGTGTGATTTGTTATTCGTCGATAGTCGTTCGTCGTCAGCAGCGCGCCACAACAAAGCGTTGACCCCGACCGACCAGAGACCAGCGACCACTGACTAATTTGGAGGATGTGGTGCCCGAAAAACCAATCCCCGAGAATGACCCGATCGTTACGAAGTCCTTTGCATTGCCTTACCTGGTTGCGATGGTCATTCTCACTGCGTCATTGTTCTGGGCTTTGTGGGATGAATCCTTTGGCCAGCGTCCCTGGAAAGCGTTCCAGCACGAATGGAAAGATCGCTACACGGCGTTCCTTAAGACAGCCAGATCCAAGTCCGCGTCCACGGAGCAGGATGTCGAGAAAAGCTCTGACTACCAGAGCATGAAGCAGGCTTACACTCAGGCCGATCAGCAGTCGAAGACACAGCGCACCCAGCTTCAGGGCCAGATTCGCGATCTCACCGCAAAAATTCTCGCTGTCCAGAGCGTATTCACGGATCGTCGCGCCTACGTGAATGCTCTCGTCTATCAAATCGAAACCGACGACAGCAAGTCGGGCAAAGCCCGCAAGCAAAAAGAACTGGATGAGTACAAAGCGGATCAGGCTACGGTCGAGTATCCAGACGGCAAGAAAGAAAAATACGACTACAGCCATCTCGAAGAAACCTATAACGACCTGAAAGCCCAGCGCGCTGCCCTCAGCGCTCAGCTCGGCGAGGTCTTGAAGCCCGTCACCGAGGCCCACAACAAGGAAGACGACTACATCTCCGAGCACATGGTCGACCTCACGCCGGAGCAGATTCGCGGTCTCGAGGAGAAGACAGACTCCTGGGATCCGAAGATCGTGCAGATCAACGTCGCCGAAGCCAATATCGTTGATCGCTGCGAATCCTGTCACATGGGTATTCGCGAGCCGTTGAAGCTGACTGCCGCCTCGATGACCCCGAAGGGGCAGAAGCGGCCGGACGAATACGCGCAAGCCTTCGTCAGTCACCCCGAGCCGGATATTCTTAAAGCGCACGACCCGGAAAAATTCGGCTGTTCCCCTTGCCACCAGGGCAATGGCCGGGCCACCACCAGTGTTGAGAAAGCTCACGGCAACTACGAGCACTGGCTCTGGCCGCTCTTTCCCAAACAGAACGTCCAGGCGGGATGCCAGACTTGCCACGCGGCCGACATGGTCCTGGCCAAGACCGACGGTGATTGGACCGTCATCGACGAGGGCAAAGACCTGTTCCGCCAGCGCGGCTGCAATGGTTGCCATCGCTACGAGGGCTACGACAAGGAACCGGAAGATCTCCAGGGGATAACCCAGCAGATCAAGACGCTCGAAGGATCGCGCAAGGACAACATCAAGCAAGCCGCGTACCTCATGAAGCAGGCCGACACGGCCGAAAGCAACGAAGAAGCTAATAAGCTGAACGATCAGGCCGTGGCTTTGAAGGTTGCCAACAGCAAGATCGACGGCCGCGTGCAGCAGCTGGATTTTCAATCGCACAGCCTGATGCAGGACACGAAAAAGATCGGTCCCAACCTGAAAGACATCAAGCTGAAGCTCAACAAGAACTGGATTCCGGTCTGGCTCAAGAAGCCTACAGATTTTCGGCCCAACACCAAGATGCCGAATTTCCGCCTGACCGACCACCAGATCCAAGCGATCTCCGCTTACATCTGGCAGTCCGCGTTCACCGATTCCCTGCCCAAGCAAAAACCTGGCAACGCCGCGCACGGCAAGGAACTTTTCGAGACTCGCGGATGCCTCGCCTGCCACTCCATCGGCGAAGGCGACCAGATGCAGGGTGGCATTTTCGCCGCCAACTTGACTCGCGTCGGCGAGAAAGCAAACTACGATTATCTGGTTCGCTGGATTCACAACGCGCGTGAACGCACGCGTCCTTATTGCCCCTACGAGAAGAAAGATATCGGTCCCGAAGACTACGCCAAGAAGGGATTGCCTTACGTCTTCGACCTGCAGCACAGCCAGTGCCCGAATGACGGCCACGAACTGCAGGTGCAGAACATGACGGTGATGCCCAGCCTGCGCCTGTCTCCAGAAGACGCGCAGGACATCGCCAGCTACCTCATCACGCAGAAGAAACAGGAGCCATCTTCCTACGCCGACGCTTCCTTCATGGACGATCCGGGGTTGAAAGACGAAGGCAAGAAGTGGGTTCGCCACTACGGCTGCGCCGGTTGCCACGAAATCGCCGGCTTCGAGGACGAAGGCCGCATCGGCACCGAGCTGACCTTTGAAGGCAGCAAGCCGATCGAGCGCCTCGACTTCGCCCTGTTCACCGAAGACGCGCAGCGCGGCGGCAAAGAGCCGATCACCGATCCCGAAGACGTTCAACGTCTGCCCGAAGGGCCGGCCAAAGACCCCTGGTACGACCACAAGGGATTCTTTGAACACAAACTTGCCGAACCAAATATCTATGACAAGGGCATGATCAAGAGCGAAACCGAAGCCCTGCGGATGCCTAATATTCACCTGAACAAGGAACAGATCCAGGCGCTGACCACGTTCCTGCTGGGCAGCCAGGAGAGTTCCCTGCCCTCAAGCTACCAGTACCGCCCGCAGGATGCGCGGCGCGACATTCAGGAAGGCTGGTGGGTCGTCAAGAAATACAACTGCATGGGATGCCACCAGTTCATCCCCGGCCAGAAAACCATCCTGATGGGAATGCAGCACTACCAGGACATCCCGGAACAGTTGCCGCCCAAGCTGCTTACGGAAGGCGCGCGTGTCGATCCCGAGTGGCTGCGGCGCTTCCTCTCTAATCCATCGCTGAGCAATACGGACACGAATCGTAACGGCGTGCGTCCATATCTTCAGGTGCGCATGCCTACGTTTTCGTTCTCCGACAACGAACTGCGGAAACTCGTGCGCTTTTTCCAGGCGCTCTCGCAGCAGCCGATTCCGTATATTCCGGAGCAGGTGCCGACACTCACCGCCAAGGAAAACGAGATGGCACGTAGCCTGTTCTCAAGCACTGCGGCTCCATGCCTGAAGTGCCACGCTACCGGCGATGCAACCCACGACAAGCACGCTACCGCGCCCAACTTCCTGCTCGCCAAGGAGCGCCTGAAGCCCGATTGGGTCGAGCGCTGGATCATCGATCCGCAAGCCATCAGTCCGGGAACGTCCATGCCGTCGGGATTGTTCAAGCGCGAGAACAACCAGTGGGTCTTCTCCGGTCCTACGCCGCCCTCGTTCAAGGGCTATGACAAAGACCACACCAAATTGCTGGTGGATTACATCTTCCAGCTCACGCCAGACGAGCAGCGGCGAGTCTCGTCGTCCATGGGAAGATCTGCCTCCGCGCGGCCACCGCAGTCGGATCGCGCTGGATCAGCTGACCTAAACTTGAAGGCGAAACCGCAACCAGCAACAGTGCGTCTCTCCTCTGGTGGCGGTTCGCGTTAAAATGAATAGATTTGCAACGAGCGTTAACACTACAAGAAAGGTGCTTCGACATCATGAATAGAGAGAGATGGTTCGTTCTGCCAGGCCTGCTCGCGATTCTCGCCTTGATCCTGCTGGCGGGATGCAGCAAGAAGGAGAATACCGAACAGTCTTCCAACGCGTCGGAGGAAAAGATGTCCGCGCCGGCTCCGGCGGCTACTCCCATTGATCCCGCCACGGCAGCTATCGTAAACGGCACCGTGAAGTTCGACGGCGCCGCGCCCAAAGCGGCCAAAATCGACATGAGCCAGGATCCCGCCTGCAAGGGCGACAACACCGCCGAAGCCGTAGTCGTCTCAGGCGGCAAGCTCGCCAACGTTTTCGTCTACGTGAAAGACGGACTCGGAAGCCGCACCTTCGATGTGCCGTCAGCCCCGGCCACCATCGATCAGAAAGGCTGCCAGTATCATCCGCACGTGCTCGGTGTGATGACCAACCAGACCGTCGAGATCAAGAACGACGATCAGACCACCCACAACATTCACCCTACTCCGAAGGACAATCGGGAGTGGAACGAATCGCAGCCGCCCGCTGCCGCTCCCATCCAGAAGAGCTTCGCCCGCGAGGAAATACTCCTGCCGGTGAAGTGCAACCAGCACCCGTGGATGAAGATGTACGTGAGCGTCGTGAAGAGCCCCTTCTTTGCCGTTACCGACAAAGACGGCAAGTACGAAATCAAGGGCCTTCCGCCCGGGGACTACACCTTGGCTTTCGTCCATGAGAAGCTGGGCGAGCAGGACCAGAAGGTCACCGTAGCCGCAAAAGACACCAAGACGGTGGACACCGCATTCAAGGCACAGTAACTGAAGACATGGGGCGGGCACCCTTGCCCGCCCTTTGCTAAAATCGTGGGTTGACTGACGGCGCAAGTCTCACGCGCCTTTCCGCTTGCAGCCGAAAGCATTTTAACGGAAGCATCGCAGGATAAAACCGGGCATTAACGAAGGGGAGTCCGTCCTGAAGGCCCTCGCCACACCATTCAATCGCGCACATCACAACTTCGCTGTTTTCACGGCCTGCGCGACGTTTGTCCTGATCATCGCCGGCGCGCTGGTGACTAGCAACGACGCGGGCCTTTCGGTACCCGACTGGCCCACCACCTTCGGCTCCATCTACAAAATGCCTCGCATGGTCGGAGGAGTGAAATTCGAGCACGGCCATCGCATGATTGCCGAGTTCGTCGGCCTGCTCACGATCGTTCTGGCTGTATGGACGTGGCGCGTAGAGAAGCGGCGCTGGCTTCGGATTCTAGGAGTGGTCGGTCTGGGGACTGTGGTTGCGCAGGGAATTCTGGGCGGGATCACCGTTTTGTTTTACCTCCCGCCGGCCGTTTCTTCGGCTCACGCCGCGCTGGCTCAGACTTTCTTTTGCATCGCCGTTCTCATCGCGATGTTTACGGGACAACGCTGGGTGGAAGAGCAACCGCGAGTTGAGTTCGACCCGCGCCACCCTAGCTTATTCACCCTTTGCCTGCTGTCGATTTTCGTGCTGTATGTCCAACTCATCCTGGGCGCGATGTTTCGCCACAAGGGCCTCAGTTGGTGGCCGCACGTGGTTCATGCCGGCGTCGTGACCATCGTCTTGTCATGGACCGCGGTCCGCGCGCTGACGCAATATGCCCACGTCATGGCTGTCAAGAAACCAGCCATCCTCATGCTGTCGCTGATGATCGCCCAGCTTTGCCTCGGCTTCTCCGCGTTCGTGACCCGTGTCGCATGGGGACATGACGCGCTCCAGCCCGAGCTTCCCATGGTGGCCTCCACCGTTGCTCACGTGGCCGTAGGCGCACTCCTGCTGGCTACGACCGTAGTCCTCGCGGTTCAGGTCTGGCGGTACGTTCCCGTTGCATTTGAAGAGAGGGTTACGGCGGGGGATAGTAAGCCGGTGCCGGCATGAGCGCTCCTCCTGCGTTTCCCGCCCGACGAAGCGCTTTCTCACTGTGGTTCCCAGGAATGATGACTTTCCCTTCTCTCATCGTAAAATAATCTGTGGCCTCCAAAGTCCCCACATACGATGCGGAAAGTTCCGACAAGCCGTCAGAAGCGCCGCCATCCTCCGCGAGTGCGGTGATCTCCGTTCGGGACGTCATTCACCGCTATGAGAGCCGCGCGGCTCTGGATGGCGTCTCGTTTGACGTGCGCCCCGCCGAACTCTTTGGGCTCCTCGGACCCAACGGCAGCGGCAAGACGACGCTCTTTCGCATTCTCTCGACGCTCATGGTGCCGACTGCTGGCCACGCGATCATCATGGGTCATGATGTAGCCATCGATCCGGCTGGCCTGCGGCGCCAGATCGGAGTGGTCTTCCAGGCTCAGAGCGTAGATCTCAAGCTGACCGCGTATGAAAACCTTTGGCACCAGGGGCACCTCTACGGCCTGCACGGTTCAGCCCTGAAGGTGCGCATCCACGAAATCCTGGGCCGGGTTGGACTCGCGGACCGGGCCAAGGAATACGTGGAAAAGTTCTCTGGCGGCATGCAGCGGCGGGTCGAGCTTGCGAAGGGCCTGCTGCACCATCCTTCTGTTCTGCTGCTCGACGAGCCCACTACCGGCCTTGATCCCGGCGCCCGGCGCGACCTGTGGCAATACCTGCGCATCCTGCGCGACGAAGAGCATGTCTCGGTGATCGTCACCACGCACCTGATGGAGGAGGCTGAGCGCTGTGACCGGCTGGCCATCCTGAACGAGGGAAAACTGGTCGCACTCGGCACACCCGCCGAGCTGAAACGCGAGATTGGCGGCGATGTGATTCTGCTCGACGCCCGCGATCCCGACTCGCTCGCGCGTCGCGTCCAGGCCCGCTTTCACGCGGAGGCTGCAGTGCTCGGCGGCAAGGTTCGCCTGGAACTCGAGAACGGCCATCGCTTCATCGCCGAGGTGGTCGAGGCTTTCCCCGGCGAAATACAGGCGGTGTCGGTCAGCAAGCCTAGTCTCGAAGACGTTTTCATTCACCGCACGGGTCACCGTTTCTGGACGGATACCCAGGCGGAGCAATCAGATTCGGAGGACAAACGGAGCTAGCATGGTCATCGCGCTCGTACTTGCGGTTCTGTTGGGAGTGATTCCGTTATTAGGTATCGCGTGGACCGTCGCGAGCGGTTCCGTCACCACGGTCGATGGCCTGTTCATGAGCCTGATCCTGCTCGCATTGTCCGGGGTCTTCTTATTTAACGTTCTCTGGGAGATTCGGCTGGCTCGCAAGCCCGACGCTGCCGCGCCCCAGAAACCGAAGACGAGCTAAGCATGGCGACACAAACCACGGCGCTTCCAACTCGCGTTGTCCCGGTTTCAACCGGGCTCGCGCTGCCCGCATTTACGCTCTGGTGGCGCGAGATCGTGCGCTTCTATCGGCAGCGGTCGCGCGTGATCGGAGTGATCGCCTCGCCTCTCCTGTTCTGGCTGGTCATCGGTTCCGGCTTTGGCACATCCTTCCGCTCCGGGCAGGCTGCGGGTCAACAACATTATCTCGACTATTTTTATCCCGGCGCGCTCATTATGATCGTGCTCTTCACCAGCATCTTCACCATGATGTCGGTCATCGAGGACCGCAAAGAAGGCTTTCTGCTCTCGGTGCTGGTCGCGCCGGTTCCACGCTCGTCCATCGTGATGGGGAAGGTTCTTGGCGGAACGACGCTCGCTGCCGTTCAGGGTTTGATCTTCCTCGCCTTTGCGCCGCTGGTCGGCGTGCATCTGACGGTTGCGTCGTTTCTGCTGGTCACAGTAGTCGTCTTTCTGGTTTCGTTTTCTTTGACCGCGTTGGGATTCGCGATCGCCTGGCCAATGGATTCGACTCAGGCGTTTCACGCCATCATCAACCTTTTTCTGATTCCATTGTGGCTGCTTTCGGGCGCGTTATTTCCGCTGGCGGGTGCATCCGGCTGGATAAGGCTTCTCATGCGGATCAATCCGCTTACTTATGGCGTCGAGGCGCTGCGGAGCCTGCTCTACCCGGACGCCCCGGCAGCTTTCTCTTTGCCCGAGTCCATGGCGACCCTGATACTATTCTCGGGTTTCATGTTCGGACTGGCTTTCATTCTGGTGAACCGCCGCACGACGAAGCCAGCGGCGTAGTCTATTCTCGGACGTTGGCAGTTTCCGCAGCATCATCTGTCGAGACAGGTTCGTTTCGCGTTTGTGCAAGCAATGATCACACCATGACCCCTGCCCAAGTACCGGCTCAATACGTCATCTACCCCGTTATCAACGCGTCGCTGAACGGCACTAGCGCCGTGCTGCTGTTAGTCGGCCGCAGCCTGATCCTGAAGGGCCGCATGGCAGCTCATCGCGCGGTCATGATTACCGCGCTCATCACGTCAACCCTCTTCCTGACTTCTTATCTTTACTACCACTACCACGTCGGCTCGGTGCGTTTTCAGGGGACGGGATGGTCGCGGCCTGTCTACTTCACGATCTTGATTTCGCACACGATTCTGGCGGCGGTCATCGTGCCGCTGATCATCATCACTCTGATTCGCGCCCTGCGCGAGCGCTACGACCGCCACCGCGCCATCGCGCGCTGGACATTTCCCCTCTGGCTGTACGTGTCGGTCACGGGCGTAATCGTGTATTTCATGCTGTACCAGTTTTTTGCAGCATGACAGTCGTTTCACCACGGAGACACAGAGTCACAGAGAGTAAAGCTTCTGCTTTCCTCACTGACGATGATCTGGATGTCATCGCGAGCGAAGCGCTTGTTATCGCGGAGCGAGGGATCCGGCGTGCACCAACTCAAGCGCCAGGAGATCTGAATCAAGGCATTTCTCGGTGGCTCAGTGCCTCCGTGGTAAATTCACTTTGAATGTCCACCGTTCGACTCAAAATCGACGTCTCTGGCACCGTCGGCGACCAGGCTTTTTGCAACCTGAAGCCCTTTGACGAGATGCAGAGTGCCGCTTTCGGATCAGCGTTCGGCTCCAGCGGCGAATGCAAACACGCGGCCAATGAACCCCACCAAAAAGGCGAATGGATCGGGGCCGAGATCAAAGTCAAGACTCCCCTGCTAGCGCAATACGCCGTGTCGCATTATCTGGAGCAGGATCGCGTGCTGGACGCGGATGTAATCGACTGATTTGTTTCGTGCGGTATCTCCGTGTGGATTGCCATGTGGGGACGGGCGCGGGTGCCCCATTCTTTCGCGTTCTGTGCGAAAGGGTGGGACGGATAACTGCGTGACAACTTCGCGCCGGCCATCACTCTGATATAGTTTTCCATCAGTCCCGCATGTCGACTCAGCCACACTCGGCCGCCGAAACGCCGCTACCCAAGCTCGAATCCAGCGCCAAGCCCCGCCGCCGCATGTCGACCGGCAACCGCATTCTGTTCTTCGTGACTGCGTGGCTTATCGTGCTCATGCCGTTCCTCTTTTGGTGGAACACGTGGTTCGGGCGTCAGCTCTCCAACCAACAGCTCACCGAATACCTGCACGACGAGAAGAAGCCTCGCCACATCCAGCACGCGCTGGTGCAGATCGGCGAGCGTATGGCGCGCAATGATCAGGCGGTGAAGGCGGACTATCCTGACCTCGTCCGCCTTGCCACTCATCCCGTGGAGGAGGTCCGCAACACCGATGCGTGGGTCATGGGTCAGGACACTTCAGGCCCCGGCTTTCACGAAGCGTTGCTCAAAATGCTGAATGATTCTTCGCCGATGGTCCGCGGCAACGCCGCGCTTTCGCTGGTGCGCTACGGCGACGCCACCGGCCGCCCTCAAATTCTCGCTCTGCTACAACCGGCTCAGGTGACATGCCCAGCCGATGGCCGAGTTCTGGATGCCGACAAGCCGGGCACCGCAATACATCAGGGAGGCCTGATCGCAAAGCTGGAGATTCAAAGTCAGGAAAGTCAAGCCGATCAGAGTCAGAAGACTGTCGAAGTGCGCTCGCCGATCGCCGGACGACTGCGTTCCGTTTCCGTCCAGACCGGACAGAACGTCACGGCAGGGTCAGAAATTGCTACGGTCGATCCGGGAACGGAGCAGGTGTGGGAAGCTTTGCGCGCGCTCTATCTGGTCGGCCGGCCCGAGGACTTGCCTGCCATCACTCCCTACGAACGAGACGTCCCCGAAAATCCCGACCACATCCGCCAGCAGGCCTCTCTTACGGACAAGGCGATTCGAGAAAGAGCCTCGCCCAGCCGCTAGAACGCCGTTCCTAACTAGCCTGGCTAATTCAGTGGTAGATGATGTAAACACCTGATTTCAACAACAATCTCGCTCGAACCCCGGGAGCGAATCCTGTTCCTTGTAATCCGATTTCGAGAGGTAAGAACCGACATCGTCGGTAACTGGAGAATTAATGTGGCCCTAACATTTTGGCTCGAACTTGCCGATAGGGAGGCAAGCTATGAGCACTCAAGGCCAAGCTCCCGCTACCAAGCCAAGCCCATGGCTGGCCAGGCAGCCGATTCTCACCCGGGACGAGAAGGTCCTGGGTTACGAGTTGCTATATCGCCAGGACCATGAGGACAATCGGGCTACTGTCGACCCCGACGGCGCAACCTGCAGCATTATCGATACCTTGAATGTGCTCGGGCTCGATGCCGTATGCGATGGGCGCCTTGCTTTCATCGACTGCACGCACGAGATGTTATTGAAGGAATTCTTCTTGCTGTTGCCTTCGGACAAGGTTGTGGTCGAGATCCTGGAGACGGTTCCTGCCGACGATAGTGTGATCGAGGCGTGCCGGAAGCTAAAACACGGAAGCTACAGGATTGCCCTGGACAACTTTGCGCCCAATGACCCGCGGGGATCGCTGGTTCCCTACGCAGATTTCGTCAAGGTTGACATCCGAAAATCTCCGCCCGAGCAGCGCGCTGCCATCGTCGCGCGATGTAACAACAGCCAGTGCGGGATGCTGGCGCAAAAGGTGGAGACTCAGCAAGAGCAGATTGCCTCGGCGAAGGATGGCTTCACTCTGTTTCAAGGATATTTTTTCCGCCACCCCGAACGCATGCGAGCCAGACATATTGAGGCCAGCCAAGCCAGCTATCTTCGCCTGCTTCAGGCAATCGCAACGCCGGAATTGGATCTCACCGTCATCGAGGATCTCATCAAGCACGACCCGTCACTTTGCTACCGGTTGTTGCGCTACCTGAACTCTCCTCTTTTCGCGGTGTCATCGCCAGTGCAAACCGTTCGACAGGCGATGGACCTGCTGGGGGAACGAGAATTGGTTCGATGGATACGCATGGCCACAACCCTGGTCTTGGGGCAAGACAAATGTTCCGACCTGGTTCTATCATCGCTAGTGCGTGCTCGATTCTGCGAGCTGGTCGCTCCTAAGGTCGGACGCAGTAAATCCGATCTATTTCTGGTAGGCATGCTTTCGTTGATGGATGCCATCCTGGAAGTCCCGATGGGAGTGGTGGTGGAGGGGCTCGCACTCGATGAGGATACAAAGGTAGAACTTCTGGGTGCGAAGAAGGGGAGCAACACGCCTCTTACCTCCATCTACAGGCTCATGGTCGCGAGAGAAACTGGCGAGTGGGAAGATGTGGCCGTGCTAGCCAAACCACTCAATCTGTCCCTACCCTTCGTGAATAGGGCTTACAACGAAGCGATGGCCTGGGCTCGCGAAATGATCAGCGGCGTTCCGCCTCAGGACCATTGATTTCGTACGGAAGGCACGCTCCGAGCGTAAACTAAATCGGCATGACTCCCACTTCCTTCTCCACCTCGACCGTGTCCACCATCACAATCGCGTCCCACGGGCAGCCATCCAGGAAGCAGCCATCCGGCCCTTTGCTGATGCACTTCTTGCATCCGATGCACAGGATCGGGTCGACCTGAATTCGTCCAAACGGCGGGTGGTCCTCATCCGGCACCCAGAACATGCAGTCTTCCACCGGGCAGTATTCCACGCAAGCTGGCGACCCGGCGCATCCGGTGCAGCACTCGGTGATGACCGCTAACTCCTTTGGCTTCTTCTTTCGCGCGGTGGTCAGGCCCTTGGACTTGGGTTCGAACTTCATCTCGTCCGGCACCATTCCAGGGGCTTTTGTTTCGGTCGGAGGCATGGCCGGGATTATACCTTGAATCACTCCGAATTGTGATTCTTAACCAAAGGCGGGCTGGCATACTTCTGTTATATTGACTGGCTCAGGACACAGTTTCGAGTTTCAGGTTTCCAGTTTCAGGCGGTGAAACTCACCACTGAGACACGGAGGCACCGAGAACTTTTCCGGTTCCTCCGCGGCTCCGTGCCTCCGTGGTGAATCCGACGCCAAAGAAGGAGCGCACTCATATGGCAGGCAAAAGCGTTAATAAAGTCATCCTGATCGGCAATCTCGGCAAGGATCCGGAAGTGAAGTACACGCCGCAAGGGCACGGCGGTGGCGAAACTCACGATCGCTACCAACGAGCGCTACAAGGACAAGGGCGGCGAGTGGCAGGACCGCACCGAGTGGCACAACGTCGTGCTCTGGCAGCGCCTCGCGGAGATTGCTGGCGAATATCTGAAGAAGGGCGGCAAGGTCTACATCGAAGGCCGCCTGCAAACCCGCTCCTGGGACGACAAGACCAGCGGCCAGAAAAAATATATGACCGAGGTCGTGGCCAACGATCTCGTGTTGCTCGGCGGACGTGGCGAAGGTGGCGGTGGCGAGTCAGGCGGAGGCCATTCTCGCGGTGCGGCGGCTGCCGGCGGCAACAATTTCGACCAGCGCACGCCCGAACCGGAGCCTGCCGGCGCAGGCCCGATCACGGACGAAGATATTCCGTTCTAAGCCCCGATCGAATGTTCAACTGCGGGCCTTCGGGCCCGCGTAGCTTGGCCAGGGGGTCAATTTGAGAAACGCTCCGCGCCGACGATCCCTCGCCCCGCCGGAGAAAACGTCGGGGCCTCGGGATGACTCTTCTGGCAGGAAGAATGGCCAAATTCGAGTCAGCTGAACGCGTTCGGCCTCCCTCCGTTGACTTCCCCTCCCTTCCCGCCTACCATAGCGCCGACCCATGATCGGCCAAACCATCTCTCACTATCGAGTCATTGAAAAGCTCGGTGGCGGCGGCATGGGAGTGGTTTACAAGGCGCAGGACACCAAGCTGGGCCGCTTCGTCGCGCTCAAGTTTCTTCCCGAAGATTTTTCCCGCGATCCGCAAGCCATAGAACGATTCCAGCGCGAGGCGCGCTCGGCTTCAGCCCTGAATCACCCGCACATCTGCACCATTTACGAGATCGACACCCACGACGGCCTTCCCTTCATCGCCATGGAGCTGCTCGAAGGGACCACGCTGAAGCATCGCATCGAGGGGACGCCGCTCAAGGTCGATCAGTTGCTTGACCTGTCGATACAGATTGCCGACGCACTCGACGCCGCTCACTCCAGCGGCATCGTGCATCGCGACATCAAGCCTGCCAACATCTTCATCACGCTGCGCGGACAGGCCAAGATTCTCGACTTTGGGCTGGCCAAGCTCACTCCACAGCCGAACAAAGTGGAAGAGGCGACTGCCGCCACGGTGCCAAACCCCGCGAGCGACTATCAGCTCACGAATCCTGGCGCCGCGATCGGAACCATCGCCTACATGTCCCCCGAGCAGGCGCGGGGCGAGCCACTCGACCATCGCACCGATCTGTTTTCCTTCGGGATCGTTATGTACGAGATGGCCACCGGACGCCAGCCTTTCTCCGGCAACACATCCGCTGTAATTTTCGAAGCGATCCTGAACAAGGCTCCCACGCCGCCGGTGCAGCTGAATCCCGGGTTGCCGCCACAGCTGGAACTGATTCTTAACAAGGCGCTGGAAAAGGATCGTGAGCTGCGGTGCCAGAGTGCGGCTGAACTTCGCGCCGACCTGAGGCGACTGAAGCGCGACGCTGATTCGGCTCGCGGCAGTAGCTCGTCTCAACAGCCGAGCTCGCGGGGAATTCCCGCGGCACCCGTTGCGACGCAGCCAGCCAACTCAAGCAAAGGCCGGACCGCGGTGTTGGTTCTGGTGGCCGCTCTAGTCGCCGCCGCGGCTGGCTTGTTCGCCGGAAAGCGCGTATTTGGCTCACCCGCAGCAAACGCTCCGCTCTACCACGAGATCACCTTCCGTCGCGGAGAAGTTCGCTCGGCGAGATTCGCGCCCGACGGTCAAACCATTCTTTACAGCGCCGCGTGGCAAGGCGATCCGCTGGACGTTTACACGGCACGTCCAGGCTCGGTCGAATCGCGCTCTTTCGGTCTCGGTCATTCGGTATTGATGTCGGTCTCGCCGCAGGGCGAGATGGCGCTGTTGCTTAGCGCGCACGCCGTTTCCACCTGGGTGACTGTGGGCACTCTGGCCCGGGCACCCCTCGCAGGAGGCGCTCCCCGCGCGGTGCTGGAAGATGTGCAGTGGGCCGACTGGGGCCCGGACGGAAACAGTCTGGCCGTCGTGCGCGACGTAAATGGCCGAAACCGCCTCGAGTATCCGATTGGAAAAGTTCTGTACGAAACCGGAGGGGGCTTCATCAGCCATATCCGCGTTTCGCCCAAGGGCGATCTGGTCGCCTTCCTCGACCATCCTCTGCAAGGCGATGACAGCGGCTCTGTCGCCGTTGTCGATCTCTCCGGGCACAAGCGCAAGATTTCCAGCGACTGGTACGGCACACAGGGCCTGGCTTGGTCCCCAGATGGCGAGGAGGTCTGGTTCACGGCCAGCAAGGTCGGCGTGGACCGCTATCTTTCCGCCGTCACTCTGTCTGGCCAGGAGCGGCTGGTCACCCGCATTCCCGGCACTCTGATTCTTTTCGACATCTGGCGCGATGGCCGCATTCTGCTCGCGCGCGCCAGCCGGCGCCGCGAGATCATGGGATTCTCGGATGGTCCCAAGGAAAAGGATCTGTCCTGGCTCGATTACTCATATCCCGCAGATATTTCTTCCGATGGCAAGAATGTTCTGTTTGACGAAGAAGGCGTCGGCGGAGGCCAGAGATATAACGGTGGTCAGGAGTTGACGTACGCCGTCTATCTTCGTCGTACCGACGGTTCCCCCGCGGTGCGTTTAGGCGAGGGCTCAGCGGCGGCACTGTCAGCCGACAGCAAGTGGGCGATCGTGCAGACGCCAGACGAAGCCGCACAGTTGCGCCTCCTGCCCACGGGCGCGGGCGAGGCCCAGACCCTGACCAACGATGCCATCAATCACAACGCGGTGCGATGCTTTCCTGACAGCAAACATTTTCTGTTCTCGGGCAACGAGCCAGGAAAAGGTGTTCGCCTCTATGTGCAGGAATTCTCCGGCGGCAAACCGCGAGCCATTTCTCCGGAAGGCGTGAACGGCACACTGTTTTCCATCTCGCCGGATGGCCAGTGGGCAGCCGGGATCGGTGCGGACGGTAAGGGCTATCTCTATCCTGTGGCTGCGGGAGAGCCAAAGCCCATTCCAGGGTTAGAGGCCGGTGAACAGCCCGTCGGCTGGGGACAGAACGCTCAAATGCTTTGGGTCTACCAGCCCGGAGAGGTCCCCGCCAAGGTTTTTCGGTTGGACCTCACCACGGGAAAGCAAACGCCGTGGAAACAAATCGCACCCGCCGATCCTGCTGGAGTGGCGACGATTGGCCCGCTCCTGATGACCGGCGACGGCAAGAGCTACGTCTACGGTTTCACTCGCACTCTCGCCGATCTCTATCTGGTGGAAGGCTTGAAGTAGCGCAGCTCGACGTTTCAGAAAACCGGCTGGCAGCTTTCTCGTCCTAATCTCCGCCCTGGGGTGAAGTTCTTTTCAACACTTGGTCACAGCGGCTGGTTTCGGCTTTGATCTCGTTGACGCGTTCCGCTCCCCCATACTCTGGCGGCGCATGGTCCCGAAGAAGTTGAAACGCGGGAAGGGACTTGTTGAACCAGGATTCGGCTTCGCGGCAGAGTTCAGTGCTCTGCTGGTTTGGAGCTTTAGTTGTGAGCGCCTGCTGTACGAGGGCCTTCCCAAGCCAGAACTCATCCATAATGACCGCAAAGCCGACCAGGGATTGAGGGTTCTTGGTGTCTGGCAATTTTTCCAGGGCGGCCAAAGACAGGCGGAGCTGCCCAATCCCTAGCGAGGAATTCCCTAAGTCGATCAACAGTTTTCCAATCTTGCCGCGGACTCGACCGATGTCCTGTTGGAACTGCGCATTTGCAGGATCGGCGGCGGCCAGTTTCTCGAACTCTGACAGGGCCTCGCGATCCATTGCAAGAGCCGCATTCTTGTCATTCATCGCGGCCTGCACCTCAGCCATGGCAAAGCGATCGTAGGCAACCAGTCGACGGAAATCGGTATTCGTAGGATCCGCCGCGACCAGGGATTGTTTGGTGCTGATCGCCTTCTTATATAGTTCCAGTGCTTCGGGGCGGCCTTTCGGGTCATCTCCCAGAATCTCGGCGGTTCGACTGTAACTCAGGCCGAGAAGGCGACGATTGCGCAGGTTCTTGGGATCCTCAGAGACCATTTGTTCGAGCATCTGCGATCCCTGGCGAAGATGATCGAGGCCGGCGGCGGAGTTCGCGCCTAGCATTGCCTCCTTGTATCCATGATCCATGCAGTAAGTCGCAAACAATAGACGGTACGCGGGGTTGGTGGGATCAGCGCTGCGCAAGCTCTCGGCGATGGAGAAAGCCTTCGCCGAGTAGTCCATCGCAGAAGTAAGATCCCCCATGGTCCAGGAGAGATCGCTGAGCTTCCCATAATTGGGTGCGACCTGGCGGCGCATTTCCAGGTTCGCGGGATCGGCTGCGATCAGCGATTCCCGAATCGCCAGCGCTTTCTTGTAGCTCGCCGCTGCTCCAGCGTGATCGCCAAGATTCGCTTGCCGGGGCTGCCCTTGCACATCACCGATTCTTTCGTAAGCCGTGGCCAATTCCTGCTGCAACGATGTGTCGTTCCTGGCCTCCGCGTTCAGGCTATCCAGATACTCCAAGGCCCGGCTGACCAAAAGTTTTCGCGCTGGAGTCGAACCCGGCAGATCCTTGATGGAGTCGTGCAGTTCGAACAGCAACGAGTTCGCCAGCTTGCGAACGTCGTTGAACCGCCGCTCAGCACGGCTGCGCTGCTGCTGTGCCTCCCGGGCTTGTAATCGTGCGATGTGCGCTTCATAGAGCGTTGCCGCCAGGGCGCATAGGAGCGCCAGTACTGCAGCGGTCGCGGCCAGCACTCCGGCCCGATGGCGGCTCACGAACTTGGCTCCCCGGTATCGCCACGTATCCGGGCGCGCGGCAACGGGCAATCCCTCCAGATGACGCCGAATGTCTTCTGCGAGCTGCTCGACCGATCCGTACCGGCGCTCCGGCTCTTTACGTACAGCCTTCAGGACGATGTTGTCCAAGTCGCCGCTCAGTCTCCGCTCCAGCTTTTGTGGTGATCCCTCCCGCGTGCGACTGATCGCCTCGGGAGTGACTTCAGCGTCCTTGTTCTCGATTCTCGAAATAACGGCGCTCGGCCGTCCCGGCTCGACGTCGCAAATCGCTCGCGCCAGTTCGTGGGGGATGGTGGTATCGCCAGGGTACGGAGAGCGTCCGGTCAGCAACTGATAGAGCACCACGCCCAGCGAATACACGTCGGTCGAGGTGGTGATCGGCGCACCCCGCACCTGCTCAGGGCTGGCGTATTCCGGTGTCATGGGGTGCAAGGTCGTCTCGTTTTCCTTCGCCGGGTCCACTATTTTCGCGATGCCGAAATCCAGCAGCTTAGGGTCGCCTTCCGGAGTCACGAGAATGTTGCTGGGCTTGATGTCGCGATGGATCACGAGATGCTGGTGCGCATATTGGACGGCGCCACATACCTGCGCGAAGAGCTTCAACCGTCGCGTAATGTTGAGGCTGTGCTCGTCGCAATACTGGTCGATGGGCTTCCCTTCGATCAGCTCCATCACCAGGAACGGGACGCCGTCGTCAGTCGTGCCTCCGTCCAGCAGACGTGCAATGTTGGGATGGTCGAGGGAGGCAAGGATCTGGCGCTCGTGGCGAAAGCGTTCCAGCACGACAGTTGAGCCCAGTCCGACCCTTACCAGCTTGATCGCCACATCTTTCTTGTATTGACCGTCAGCGCGGACCGCGCGATACACCTCGCCCATGCCGCCGTGGCCGATCTCTTCCACTGCTTGGTACGCGCCAATCCGACGGCCAACGCGCGCGGACGGAATTTCAGCCGAGGCCTTATTTAGCAAGTCGACTGCCGGATTCTCCAGAAATGCGCTGCCAGCCTGTTCGTGCGAACGCATCAGCGACTCAACTTCCGCGCGCAGCTCCGGATCACCGGCGCAGACTCGTTCCAGATACGGAGATCGCTCAGCTTCGGGCAGCGCGACGGCCTTGTCCAGTACCTCCCGCACCTGTTGCCAGCGTTCGGGTCTCATGCGGGCGCGCTCCGATCGAGTTCACGAAACAGCCATGCGCGCGCCGTAACCCAGTCGCGCTTTACCGTGGCGGGCGAAATTCCAAGGACTTCCGCGGTGTCCTCTACCGTCAGGCCGGCAAAAAACCTGAGCTCCACGATCCGGCACTGTTGCCGGTCCATATCCGACAGGGTCTTGAGCGCGTCGTCGAGCGCGATTACATCTACATCCTGCCGTTGGGGCTGCTCGACGGCGTCATCCAGGGTCAGCTTGCAGGCATCTCCACCCCGCTTGGAGGCCTGGTGGCTGCGGGCGTAGTCGACCAGGATCTGCCGCATCAACTGTGCCGCGACACCAAAAAAGTGCGCTCGGTTCTGCCATGGGGGATTTTCCTGCCCTAGCAGCCGCACGTAGGCTTCGTGCACCAACGCGGTGCCCTGTAAAGTGTGGTCGCTTCGTTCTCGTTGAAGATAATGGTGGGCAAGGCGACGTAATTCGCTGTAAACAATCGGCATCAGAGCGTCGAGCGCCTCGCGGTCTCCGCCCCGCCAGCGAACCAGCAATTCCGTAACTTGATTGGCACCGCCCCGATGCACCGATAGGTCCCCAAGACACGCTGGCGCTAGCGTTGGCCGCGACGATACGCCCTCTCCAACTTGGTGTCAATATGCTGAAAATACGCTACTTATGCAGGAGTGCGCGCGGCGAGCGCGCCCGTCTGGCAGTTCCCCGCAAAATTTCTTGGGAAGCGTGAGCTATTTCATCATGCTCTTTCCGCTTTACAGGACATAGGGGAGAGGCAGTCGCAGGATGCTGCGACTGGGCGATCAGCCGTGGCGCCTGCAACTGCTTCTCGCACGAAACCCAGTTCTGAGGAGTCGACTATGCCTTCCCGAAAACAGTCCCTGGTTCCATGGCTGGTTCTGCTGGCGGCATCCGTAAGCGCCCCGGCTCAAGATCTTCACATCAAGAAAAACATCTCTGTCGGCGGATATACCGTCTCTAGTTCCGAAGTTTCGCTCAAGGGTGCCCGGGAACGCTCCGTCACTCAATCGCCGAACGGCACAACCGTCGCCCTGCGCCAGTGTGACTTGAAGAGGACCGTCACCCTGAATGATCAGGCGCAGACATACCTGGTGGCGAACGATCCCCAGGACGAAGCCGCACTCAAGGCCGCAGCTTTGGTCACGGGCGCCCAGACTGCAGAGTCCGGCGGTTATATCACAGAGACCAGCACCGTCGTCGATACCGGCGAACGCAAACAGGTCTATGGCTATCCCGCGCGTCATTTGAAGACGACTGTACAGATGGAGTCTTCGGCGAACGCATGCTCGCAAGTCAAGGAGTCATTTGAAATCGACGGCTGGTATGCCGACCTTGAGAAAGAGCAGGCAGGTTGCCAGCACTTTTCGCCGCCGGTCCGTGAGGGGGAAGGTTGCCATGACCGCGTCGTGTCACGCCACCGCGGAACAGCCAAGCTGGGATATCCGTTGTCGGAAAACATCACGATGCACAATGCGGATGCCTCCACCACAAACATTTCCGTGAAGGTCTCAGAAATCTCGAAGCAGCCTTTGGAGTCGGAACTGTTCGACGTCCCCGCAAACTACAAGCAGGTCAGCTCCGTTGCCGAGCTGAACGCCGCTCCGCAAGCTCAGCCGCAAGCGGCGGCGAATTCATTTGCGCCCCCGCAACAGGCCCAGAACCCAAAGAACCCCATGGCACAAAACGCAATGGCGCAACAGGCCGCTATGGCGCAAATGGCGCAAATGTCCCAGATGGGATTCGGCCCGGGCGGAATGCCGAACGGCGGAGGGATGCACGGAATGGGCGGCTCACAGCCTGCCAGCGCGCCAGTAGCGGCGCCGCAAGCGCTCGGACCGAAAGCTCCCGGCAAAATCCGCATTGGCATCGCTCCGCCGCAGGCACAGGTTGGGCAAGGCAACAACGCCGGCGACTACAGCACACCGATTCGTAACTCGATCGTGCTGCTGATGAATGGACCGGCAGTCGAGATCGCGGCCCTGGACTCTCACTCGCCGATGCAGGTGCAGGCCGAAGCGCAGCAGAAGCAGTGCGACTATTTGCTGTTCTCAAGCGTGACGGTGAAACATGCCTCCAGCACGGGCTTCGGCCGGTTCGCGAAGATGGCGGCCCCGCTCGCAAGCATGACACCGATGGGAATGATGGCTCACGGCATGGGCGGCGCGATGGCGGCCCAAGCCGCTTCGGCCGCGGCCTCCGCAGCAGCGATGTCGGCCCAGCAGCAGGCCATGAGCCAGCTGGCCGGCTTCAACAATCAGATCAAGTCGAAGGACGATGTAGCGGTTCAGTACCAGCTCTTCCCCACTGGACAAGACAAACCTGTCCTGCAAAATTCTCTGCAGGGAAAAGCCAAGTCGGACGGCGAAGATGTGCTCACTCCCCTGATCGAGCAGACCGCCAACTCCGTGCTCACTCAGGTCACCAAGAAGTAGGGCGGCACTGCGAAATCAAAACACAAGGGGCTCCGGTCGATGGATGACCGGAACCCCTTTCTTTTTTGTCAGAAGTGGAATCCCAGTTCCGCCGTAAAAGTCCTCGGCGTCACATAATGCGTCCCGCTGAACGTCGAGATGAAGTTGTAGAGCGCGTATTTGTTGGTCAGATTGATCGCGGTTAACTGAAGGCTCACCTTGTATCTCTCCGCGTGAAACAGATTGTCATGACCCACAGAGAGATCAAACAGATTACGGGGAGCGATGCGTGGTGGATTGTGATCGTCGTTTTCCGTTCCTGGCGCCGGTATGCTTATCAGGCTCGATCCATACTGCGAAGCGGGACACAAGTTAGCCCCTAGACTCGAGCTGATGGGCGTGGTCGGCGTGGCGCGAACTGCGCCGCAGAACAATCCAGCCTGGAATTGCTGGTCCGGGCTGATGATGGAAGTGTCCACCGTGTTGTTGTCGCCCAATGGCCCATTGTTGCAGTTGCCGCCCGCGCACGGTACTGGACCAGCTACCAGACCGCTGTCATATCTCCAGTTGAACCCGACCCACGGTCCGCGCTGCCAGGGCTGGTACTGCAGGTGCGTCGTCTGGTTGAATTTCTCGTCGTGGTCAATGCGGAAGACTCCACCCGCCGCGTTGGGAGTCGCGCCGGCACCTCCGATCTGTGGAGCGAAGAAGCGAGCCGCCACGCTGGAGAAGACCATAAGCGCCGAAAATCCGTGGAAATTCGGAACACTTACCCGGCCCGCGTATCCCGGGATCTTCGAGCGCTGCCATTCGATGGGAAAAGTGATGGGCGTCGCGCCCAGCACGCTGAAGTCATAGGCGTTGTGCGTGTACTTCCAGATGTACTCGCCGGAGAAGACCAGATACCGCCCCAGAGCCTGCTGCACTCCGGCGTGAAATTCATTCCGCCAGCCGGGGCTGAATGGAGTTATTGCCGAAGAGGAACACAGCAGAAGCGGATTGAGTACCGGATTCGCGCAGCCCTGGTTCGAAAGCACAAGGTTCTCGTTGAAGGGCGTTTCGAGAACGCGGGCGTAAGAAACGCGCAGCACTGTGTTGCTCGGCTTGATGTTATAGGACACTCCCAGGCGGGGCTCGGCTTCCTTGTGGGTTGTCAGGCCGTTATAGAAATCGCCGCGCAGGCCCACATTGAAAGCCCAGTTGCCTTTAGTGATCGTGTCCTGGATGTACAGCGCGAGTTCCTTGACGTCGGTATGACCGTTGAACGTGAACAGGCCTCCTCCGCGGGTCAGATCATATGGCGCCAGCGTGGTGCACGGAGGAGCAATAGGATTGCCACTGGCATCGACGCAGGCGGCACCGTTCACGTCGGTCAGGGACGCAAGGAAGGTCGGGTCTACGACTCCCACCTTGTCATTCTCATTCAGAAAAGTCTGAGAATAGGTGGCACCCACCTTCAGATTATGGATGCCTTTCACATACGACACGTTGGAGCGCAGCCCCGCGTTGGTCAGGGTCCGATTTTGGCCCACGGTTTGCGACTGCAAACTAGGCGCAAGGTCAGAGAACGGGTTGGCACTCGGGTAATAGTTGTACTGGTCGCGGCGGACGAAAGCACCCAGCGTGAAGACCGCATTATTGTTAAGTATTCGCGTCCAGGATGGCGCGATGTTGAAAGTCTTGATCTGCGATCTCTGGTCCGCCGGACCTACCGGAAGACCATTGGGACCCAGACCATTGTTGTCCACCACCAGTCCGGACCACGCTGTCGCGTTCTGGGTGTCGATCGAATTCGGTGTCTGGAACCAGGAACGCGTGAAACCAAAGTTCAGATGGACCGAGTCTTTGTCTGAGAGTTGGTAGTCCAGACGGTCAAACAGGTTTTCTTCGTTCCCCTTATCATGGATCACTGCGAACTCGGGTGGATCGAGAAAACGCCCGCTATTCAGCCCGTTTGCTGAGATGAAGTTCCCCCAGTTCTTGCCCCCGTAGGCCAGATTGAATCCAATGTTGGCGGTACCAAAAGTTCCGTAGGAAGCTGTCACTGCGCCGTGCGGCGTCGTGACTCCCTGACCTGATCGTGTCGTCACGTTGATCACGACACTCGTCTTGTCGCCAAATTCGGCGGGCGGCGCGCCGGCAAAGACTTCCATCGATTCAATCGAATCGAGAGGAATCTGGTTCGAGAAGACCTTGCTTTGCTGGTCGGTGATCGGTTGGCCGTCGACTGAGAAAGAGTTTTCCGCGTGATCGCCCAATCCATGGAACAGACCGTTGGAGTCTGCGGCGATTCCGGGTGTAGCCAGCGTAACCAGCGAACTCACGGACGACGACTGGCTTTCAAGCGGCAGCTTGTCGAACAACCCGCGATCCACATCGGTGTGAAATGAGGACGTGTTCTCCAACAGGTCCTCGGCGGAACCTTCTACCGTCACCGTTTCTGACGTGCTCGTCACCTGCAGAGTGATACCGACATTCAGCGGAACAGAAGACCTAACATCGATGTCCTGTGCGTATGGGGCGAACCCCTGAACCGTTACACTCAGGTGATAGTTATTGAACGGTACATTCGGCACCGTGAATTTTCCCGCTCCGTCCGTCGCCGTGTTTCGAGTAAACCCGCTTACCGGATTGCGAATTTCCACATCTGCTTTGGGTACGACAGCGCCCGAGGAGTCCTGCACGGTGCCTGTCACGGATGTCGAGTTACCCGACTGCGCGATTGCATTGGGAACTAGCGCAAAATAAATAGTCACCAGGAAAGTCGCAAATAGCGACTTCTTGTAAGAAGCCTGCATGAATTCCTCCCAAAGAATAGGTTCGAGATGAATGAACGAACAACGAACAATGACCGGTCTGGACTCGAGACTTAGACCGCGGGAGGTGGGCGGACGCTTAGGGCGAAACTCACGAGGCGATGCTTGGCAGAAACCGTCTCTGCCCGAAATACGGCTATCGGAGCAAAGGTGGCACTTGTCAACACACCAGCGGGCTTAGGAGAAGCCGAATGTGCTGCGATACAAACCGTACATTGTGCTGATTCGGTCGCACTGGAATGGTGATGCGCAACGAATGCCGCGGCTGACCAGAGCGTCAGTGCCAGACATAGATACGCTATCCCTTTGAAGATCGACCGCATGAATCGCCATCCCTAATTACGAGTGTGATCTGACTTTACCTCGGAACAGTTACCAATAGCAACCTACACAAGTGACGCGAGTAACGATCAAACCACCCCAGGCTGGATCATAAAATGAAGACCGGCCCGCAATCGTGCGAGCCGGCTATTCTGTTCCACAGCTACAACAAACATGAGGTCGCTGTTAGTCCCCGGTTGCGGCTGCCATTCATGACATCCGCTGCCTGAATGCCGAGGCCTTGCGCAACGGCGCGTCCAGAGGGCGGACCCGCCTTGCGTAACCCGAGGCGACCTCCGGCGGTGGTTAGTTCTGTACTTGCTTGCCGGACGAGGGATGGAGTTGCGCGTCTTCCGGTCTCGCCAAACGGCTGGTCCGCTGCATCGTCGTCCAATCGTAGTTGTACGCAGCTCCGCAGAGGAGGCAGACCTGGTAGTCCTGGCCATGAGCGCCGCTGTGCGGCCAGGAAAACTGGTGGGGACATAACTTCTCGACGATGCGTTTGAGGAATTGGCCCGCCATTCTGTGGATCCTTCCCGATGCGAACTAGCGTTGAAACCCTTGCTGCTGGCCGGAAGTCGGGGAGTCCGCCTTCCTGCCAGTGTTGCCGTCAACGTACCATGGAAGCTCTTACGCCCGCCTCACACCCAGGTGCGGGCAGTGTCCCGCCGACGGCCACTGCCCTGTCTCATTACCGGCTGAACGCCGGAGTCTGGCCGCCCCTTCTTATCGGCTACTGGTATTTGTCGGCACACTCCTAAAGCATGCACCGGGGGACAGTGTCCCTCGCCGCGCTAGGGCGTGCGTCCGACCGCCAGGTTACTGCCCTTCTGCACATGCCAAAGCACACCATCGGGTCGCTCCGCAGGGCCGGAATTGCGGTAACGTACTCCAGGCCCTCCCTCACGTTCACGGGCTCGCAGCGCGCTCTTTGGAGGATTCACAAATATGGGTGCTAACTTGGCCACCGTTCCCCGGCGCAGTTCGAGAGTGCCGGTCACCGTTCCTCTGCTCGTCACCAGTCTCGAACCGGGCGCTCACTTCTCCGAAATGTGTGAGACCTTGGTCGTCAACGCACATGGGTGCGCCCTGCGTTCCCCGATGAAGTTGGACGCCGGCGTCCCGGTGCATTTCCACAGTAAGGAAGGCCGCCAGACGAAAGCCCACGTTGTGGAGTGCAAGCCCATGGGGCCCGATCAGCAAGGCTGGATGCTCGCCGCCAGGCTCGATCGCCCCGAAAACTTCTGGGGACTAAAGTCCTGTCCGCAGGACTGGTCGCAGCTGCCCGTGCTGCCCGCAACCAGTGAAACGCATCTCGTCCGCAAAGCAGCGAACAATGTTACGGCGATCCAGAAGCCGCAGGCCCAGGCGGCTGCCGCGACAAAACCCCTTACCAAGGAGCACCTGAGGGCGATGGTTGCCGAGCTGGTTCAGCCCTGGCACGAAGAAATGCGGGAACTCCGGGAGAAGGTGACTCGCGGAGAGCCCAAACGCAGCAGCAGTTTCGAGGTCTCGCTGTCGCAGATCCCTCCCGAACTCGAACACCAATTGTGGATACGGCTTCGCCAGGATCTGGGAACCCAGATTCAGCACCAGACGCGCGAGCAGTCCGAGCAAGTGCTCGGAGCCACGAAGGCTACTATCGAAACCAAGATCGCGGAAGCTCAGACCCAGTTTCGCCAGCAGGTCGGAGCGGAGCTGAGGGCTGTCGAGGAGCGGGCGAAGGGGATCTCGGGTGAAATAGCCCATTCGGTGCGGCAGCATGTCTCCATTGCAGTCGAGAATTTTCAGAAGCGCACCCAGGAAGCCGGGAACAAGCTCGAACAGCGCAGCGAGGAACTGTTCCGCACCTTACAGCAGCAGATGCGGGAAGATCAAGCCGATCACCAGCAGAAGATGCAGGAACTCCAGGTCGTGATGGCCACGGAATCGGCCAAACTGCAATCTCAGCTGGTCGATTTCGGCAACCGCATCTCGCGGCTGAACGAATCCGTGCGACGTCTCGAGTCTGACCTCGACGGGCATCTGGAACAGATGGCTGGCGAGATCGTTGCCGCCGCGCATAGCCGGCTCGAGTCCTCTGCCGATTTGATCGTCAAAGAACTGGCGACGCGCAACGAGAAGGAGCTCGACAAGCAGCTAGACGACGCTTGCGAAAGACTGCGGATCGTACAGAAAGGTATTGAGGCATCGGTCTCCGATGGCCTGCGCGCCCAGAAAGCCGACTCCCTGCTCGCCTTTGAGCAGACCATGGAGGAACTGGCGGGGCACTCTGTTGGACGGTGGCGCCTGGCGCTGGCCACGGAATTGAATTCGCTGGGAAAGGTCCTTACCCAGCAACTGAAGCCGGGAGCCGGGTCGAATACCGACGAAAACTAGATAGTCGGTTGCGACACTGGTGTGTCGTCTGAGAGTTCGCGGTCGTCCAAAAGGGATCGGCGGGTCTTCTCCAATTCCGCTCGGACTGCTCTCGCTTGTGTTGTTCCGCTCTTCGCCGTCCGAAGCACGGCCGCGATCGCATGTCTGACGTAGCCCGTCACAAGTTCACCCTCTCCGCCTAGCCCGGCGGATCATCACTCCCAGCATCCTCGAAATGTCAGTCTGGCGTGCCAGCGCGCTAAAATGTCCTATCGCGCCGCGAGAGCGCAGGGAGATCTTCATGGTGACCAGCATCGGCAGCATCACAGACCTCGGCAGCTATTCCGAAATCGCCCGTCAATCCCTTGAAACCGACCGTTGCGCGCTCATCGTGGTGGACATACAGGAAAAGTTGCTGCCGCCGATCTTTCAGAAGGATCAGCTGGTGCGGAATTCGCAGCTCCTGATTCGTCTGGCCGGAATTCTGAAGATTCCTGCGCTAATGACAACCCAATACACCAAGGGCCTGGGCAAAACCGTCCCGGAAGTATCCGACCTGCTGCCTGACGTCGAGCCGATCGACAAACATATGTTTTCCTGCTTCGGCAGCGACCTGTTTTGTTCCGCTCTCAAGCGGCTTCCCGGCAACCGCAATACCGTCCTTCTATGCGGAATGGAAAGCCACATCTGCGTAACGCAGACTGCGCTGGGAGCGCTGCGGGAAGGCTACATCGTGCACGTGGCGTCAGACGCAGTCAGCTCACGCACGGAGTGGAACTGGAAGATTGGCTTGGAGCGTATGCGCGCTGCTGGCGCCGTGATCTCGTCCACTGAAATGATGATTTATGAACTACTGCGCTCGTCAGGAGCGCCGGCCTTCAAGGAGCTGTTGCCGTATCTGAAGGGCTGACTTTCAGCTCGCGCCTTCATCCTTCTTCTTCACCCGCACCACGGTGACCTTGGAAAAACCTTCTTCAAAGGTCGGAGGGCGCAGCTTGCCTGCCATGCGGCGCATCACGTCTTCGTCAACTACCCTCTCGCGGCGTTGGTTCCGTTGCATACAGACTTCGAGCGGGACATCGAAGAATACCGCTTGCACCTCGTAGCCGTAGTCCTTCGCCAGCTTGATCCAGCTGTGGCGATCATGCGGCGTCAGGTTGGTCGCATCCACATAATTCATGGGACGCCGCGCGATCAGCCGCGCCTTCAGCATCGACCGCAGATTGGAGAACACCAGATCCTGAAAGCGCTGCTCCTGCGGATCATCGAAAAGAATGCTGCGCAGCATGTCACTCGAGAGCGGAGTGATGTTGTGACGCTTGAACCAGGAACTCTTTCCCGACCCGGGTAGCCCGATCGCCAGAACCACGGTTCCCTTCGATGGTCGTGGAGGCGCCGCCGGTACAACGGGCGTCTCAGCCGCGGGCGCAGGAATCACTGCAGCTGCCTCGTGCTCGCCGGACGCCATTTCCGCAGTCTGCGCTGCTGGCCCAACCTCTGAAGGCGCACCCGCAGATTGTGATCGGCTCCCGGATTGCCCCCTACGCTGGCCGCCCTGGCTGCGTCCGCCTCTGCCACGCCGGCGGCGGCGGCGTGCTGGACCACCATCGGCGGGCACTACTGAGGGCTGAGTTTCGTCCACCGGCCTTGCCTCGGCTTGCCGCGAACGTCCAGGTCGCTCGACAACCTCCGCCGGCTCCGAATCGCGGACGCTCTCTCGCACGGATTGTTGGGTCGGAAGCTCTTCGTGTTTGGCGGCGGGTTCCCCCGCCGGAGCGTGGGCGTCGAAGTAGGCGGGTTGCAAAGGCGCTTGCGCAGCTTCTGTGCCTTGGGTCTTGTCTTGAGATTTCTTGCGGCGCTTCATGCGCTCGCGCATCCAATTGCGCATGATTGGCTTGTAACACATTGACGGTAAGACTAGCAATCGAAGTCGTCCGGGAAGTACCAGACGTGACAGTGGACCGCAAAGTTTGTCTCACCGTCCCATACAATCAGCCCATGTCTAAACCGATCCCAGCCACGATCCAGTCACAGAACTACATCAGTCTTGCCACGTTCCGGAAGAATGGGACTGCCGTGCCCACACCGGTCTGGTTCGCCGAGCGCGATGGCAAACTTTACGTGATGACCCGCAGCGATTCTGGAAAGTCCAAGCGCATCCGCAACAACCCGCAGGTCCGCATCGCTCCCAGCACGATGCGGGGCACGATCACAGGCCCTGAGTTCCCGGCCACGGCTCGCATTCTGCCGCCGGAAGACTGGCCTCTTGCCCGCCAAGCCATCCGCCAGAAGTACTGGTTGGCCCGGCTTCCCATCTGGAGCAAGCAGAACGTGTACCTGGAAATCACTCCGGCGTGATGCAAAGGATCACTTACCTCAGCGCCTTGCGATTCATTCGCGATTCTTCCGTCCCCTTGTGGAAATCGCATCCCCGAGTGATGCAGATCACAACGGTCTGGGCCCCGCTCCATTTACGCCCGCTCCTCGCCCTGATACCATCACTTGTTTACCCCGGGCTCGTCATTCGCGGGGACAGCTTTCATAAAACTGAACGGAGGCAACATGGCAATCAAAGTAGGTATTAATGGATTCGGACGCATCGGCCGCAATGTGCTGCGTGCGTCACTGCACGATTCCAATCTTGAGTTCGTGGCGGTCAACGATCTGACCGACCCCAAGACCCTCGCTCATCTTCTTAAATACGACTCCATCCTAGGCAACCTGCCCAACAAGATTTCCGCCGGCGCTGACAGCATCACCGTCGACGGCCGCACCATTAAGGTTTTTGCCGAGAAGGATCCTGCCAAGCTGCCCTGGGAGTCCGTAGGAGCGCAGGTGGTCATCGAGTCCACCGGACGCTTCACCAATGCGGAAGACGCCAAGAAGCACCTGCGCGGTCCGGTCAAGAAGGTCATCATCTCCGCCCCGGCCAAGAACGAAGACGTCACTCTGGTGCTGGGTGTGAACGAAGGCGTCTACGATCCGGCGAAACATCACATCATTTCCAATGCGTCCTGCACCACCAATTGTCTGGCGCCGATCGCGAAGGTCTTGCACGACAACTTCAAGATTGTCAGCGGTTCGATGACCACGATCCACTCCTACACCAACGACCAGGTCATTCTGGACTTCCCTCACAAAGACCTTCGGCGTGCCCGGGCAGCGGCTCTTTCGATGATCCCCACCTCCACCGGCGCAGCTAAGGCGCTCAAGCTCGTGATTCCCGAGATGGCCGGCAAGCTGGATGGCTTCGCCATCCGTGTCCCAACGCCGAATGTTTCCGTTGTGGACCTGGTGGCGGTCGTCGAAAAGAAGACCACCAAAGAGGAAGTCAATGCCGCGATGAAAAAGGCGTCAGAGGCCGGCCCGCTGAAAGGCTACCTCGGCTACGAAGAGAACGAGTTGGTCTCGGCCGATTTCAAAGGCGATCCGCGTTCTTCGATCGTCGACGCGCTGTCCACCCTCGTGATCGGCGGTACTTTGGTGAAGGTCCTGTCCTGGTACGACAATGAGTGGGGCTACTCGAACCGGGTACGTGATCTGATTAACTATCTCGGTAAGAAGGGACTCTAAACCTGTGGCGCGGGCACTCCTGTCCGCGCTGCAGATTCACCCAAATGCATGAGTCCTCTGCAGGAGGGTTCCAGGCTACTTTGCGGCGCTCCCGCATCGCCGGGAGCGCAAGGCCGGGCATTCATCCTTGAATACCTTCTGGTAAGGCGGAATTCCATGTCAAAGCTTTCCATTCGCGATCTCCCGCTGAACGACAAACGAATCTTTATGCGCGTCGACTTCAATGTCCCGCTCGAAGATGGCCGGGTGATGGACGACACCCGCATCCGTGAGACCCTGCCCACCATCGAATACGCCCTCCGCCACGGCGCACGCCTGATTCTGGCCTCCCATCTCGGGCGCCCCAAGGGCAAACCAAATCTCAAGATGAGTCTGAAGCCGGTCGCCGAACGCCTTCGTATGCTGCTGGACAAGGAATTGGCGCGCGGTGAAAACGTGGGCTTCAGTCCCGAGTGCGTCGGTCCGGAAGCCGAGGAAGTCGCCGGCAAGCTCGAAAAGGGCCAGACTCTTCTCCTGGAGAATTTGCGCTTCCACGCCGAGGAAGAAGCCAACGACGAGAAATTCTCCAAGCAACTTGCCGCGCTGGCCGAGTTCTACGTGAACGACGCCTTCGGCACGGCTCATCGCGCCCATGCATCGACGGTGGGGATCACCAAGTTCCTGCACAAATCCGCAGCCGGACTCCTGATGGAGAAGGAACTGGAATACCTCGGCCGTGCGGTGAAGCATCCGGAGAAGCCGTTCGTGGCCATCCTGGGCGGCGCAAAGGTCAGCGACAAGATCGGCGTGATCAAGAATCTGATGGACAAGGTTGATGCCCTCATCATTGGGGGAGGCATGGCCTACACCTTTCTCAAGGCCCAGGGCGAGGCGGTGGGCAAGTCGCTGGTTGAGGAAGACAAGGTCGACTTGGCCAAACAACTCCTTCAGGAGGCGAAGGCACGTAAGTTAAAGTTCCTGCTTCCCACCGACCACATCGTCGCCGACAAGATCGACGCCAACGCGCGTACCCAGACTATCGCTGCCGGACATCCGATTCCCGCTCACATGATGGCGCTGGATATCGGTCCCGAAACCATCGAACGGTTCAGTGAAGAAATCTCACGAGCGCGCACGATCGTGTGGAACGGTCCAATGGGAGTCTTTGAAGTGGCGCCGTTCTCCAAGGGGACGTTTAAAGTTGCACAAGCGGTTGCCGAAAATGCCGGAGCAACCACCATCGTGGGCGGCGGAGATTCGGTCGCGGCAGTTCATGCTGCAGGAGTGGCCGACAAGATCACACATATCTCCACTGGCGGCGGCGCGTCGCTCGAGTTTCTGGAAGGCAAGAAGCTGCCCGGCGTGGAAGCGCTGACGGACAAGCATTGACGACACTGGATCGTGCCGTGGGAAAGTTCACAACCCGCCTCGTACTCGTGGGCAGTAAGTCCGTGGAATTTCATGGACCAGCTGACATCACACACGAAACCACGGACGCGATCGTCAATGCCGCCAATTCTTCCCTGCTCGGTGGAGGCGGCGTCGATGGGGCGATCCATCGCGCTGGAGGTCCCGCGATTCTCGAAGCTTGTCGCCAGATTGTCGCCAGGATCGGCCGTCTGCCCGCGGGTAAAGCGGTGATCACGACCGGTGGCCGCTTGCCGGCACAACACGTGATCCACACAGTGGGCCCGATCCACCAGCCTGGACACCCTACCCAGCATGAAACTCTGGCCAGTTGTTACCGCGAATCCCTCCGGCTCGCCGAAGAGCAGCGCCTGAAGTCGATCGCCTTTCCCTCTATTTCCACCGGGGCCTATGGCTACCCGGTCGCCGAGGCTGCCGAGATCGCGATTACTGCCGTGGTCGGATCTCTTAAAACAACAACCCACGTTTCGCATGTAAGATTCGTTCTCTTCGATGCTGCTACGCTCGGAGCATACGTGGCAGCCGCCCAGCATCTGACCGAATCGGATCGTTCATCCTCACTCCAAATAGAGAAGGCTTCATGAGAAAAAAACTGATGGCTGCCAATTGGAAGATGTACAAAACTCCCGACCAGGCCCGCGAGTTCTTCCGCGATTTCCTGCCCCTGGTCGCCGATCACAACCGCGACGAGATCGCAGTGTGCCCTCCGTTTATCAATTTGCCGGCGGCGGTCGAGGCTGCGAAGGGCAGTAATGTTGCGATTGGCGGGCAGGACGTCTATTGGGAGAAGGAAGGTGCCTACACCGGCGAGATTTCGACGGGCATGCTTCTAGCGGTTGGCTGTACCCACGTCATTATCGGCCACTCCGAGCGGCGCCAGTATTTTGGCGAGACCGACGACACGGTAAACCATAAGCTCAAGGCCGCGCTGGAAGCTGGGCTCACGCCGATCGTTTGCGTCGGAGAAGTTCTGGAAGAGCGCGAGGCAAACCTGACGGACGACGTTCTAAGGCGGCAATGTCTGCGGGCCTTCCATGCGATTTCCGCCAAAAAAGCAGCCAAGCTCGTGGTCGCCTACGAGCCGGTGTGGGCCATCGGAACGGGCAAGACCGCGACTCCTCAGCTTGCGGCCGATGCCCACCAGTTAATTCGCAGCGAGGCGGCCAAGTCTTTCGGTGACGAATTCGCTGCCCACCTGCGAATTCTGTACGGCGGTTCGGTCAAGCCCGAGAACGCCAAAACCCTGATGTCCGAAGAAGAAATCGATGGCGCACTCGTCGGCGGCGCCAGCCTTGACCCAAAGTCGTTTGCCGCGATCGTGAAGTATTGAACGGTGCAACTTCTTGCGTATTGCGAATCAAATTCGCGAACGGTACTACTCATTTGTGAAAGTTCAGTAAATCGGCTTGAAAATGTTCTCTCATGGCGTATCGTGGTAGTGGCGATAAACCCCGCCCCTGTAGGATTAAGTTCTGAAGGGGCATTCGCCCAGTAGGCTCCGACCCGAACAGTGGGGCTTATCGCCGCAGGTCTGATAGTAGGCAGTAGCCCTTTTGCCGCCTGTGACGCTGGTCACCCTGCGAGCCAGAGATTTCCTCAGCTTCCACGTAGCCCATCCCGTTGAGCGCGTTCATCGAGCGCGGTTCTCCAGCATCGTTTCTCAATTTCGTGGCCTGGCCGACGCCACGCTCCCCTTTGCGTTCTGCCAAAGAATAGCGTTCAGTGCCTGCGAGTCCACAACATCGGGCCGTTCCGCAGGGATGCAAAAGGAAGGGTAGATGCCATGATTGACCGACGCAACAACGAGGACATTATCTGGAGGAAAAGAAGGTAGGGGCTTAACCAACGCTTTCAGGGCGCCGTTGTCTTGACTTTGCTCGATTATATACCTTGACACGTATATACTATATGGAGCATACTCACGGAATGGAATCTGTATTCGAAATCATTGCGGAGCCGAACCGCCGCGCGATACTGAGCCTCCTGGTCTCGTCCCAACAGTCGGTGGGAGAGATCGAGCGCCAGCTTCGGATGTCGCAGCCGACCGTGTCCAAGCACCTGCGCGTGCTGCGCGAGGCCGGTTTCGTGGAGTCCACGGTGGACGCACAGCGCCGTCTCTACCGGCTGAAACCTGAACCACTTCAGGAGTTGGACGCCTGGCTGGCTCCGTTCCGCCGGTTCTGGTCCGCTCACCTGGATGCTCTCGAACGCCACCTCGACCGCATGGGGCAATCGAGAGAGGATCAGTCAACACCCACGAAAAGGAAGACAAACAGACGACGCCACCCAGACCGCGAACGTGACAAAGGAGAAACGAAATGAAAATCAAAGTCACCAGCCTATACGTCGACGACCAGGACAAGGCCTTGCGCTTCTATACCGAGGTCCTGGGCTTTGCCAAGAAGACCGATTTCAGTCAGGGACCATATCGCTGGCTGACCGTAGCCTCGCCCGAAGAGCCGGACGGCACGGAGCTGCAGCTGGCGCTGAACAACAACCCCGCAGCTAAGGCGTATCAGCAGGCGATTTTTCAACAGAGCCAGCCCGCGGCCATGTTTTTCACCGAAGACGTCAAGGGCGACTACGAGCGGATCACGGCCCGCGGCGCCGAGTTCACGATGCCGCCCACCGACGTGACCGGCTCGATCATTGCGATGCTGAAAGACACCTGTGGCAACCTCATTCAGCTCACCCAGCTGAAGCGCTGGTAGCAGCGTGCGTCAAGCAGGAGATGATAGATGACCGATCGCGAGCATTACACACCGGGTCCGGCCAGCGCGGCGAAGGTACGAAAAGAAGGAGACAAGTGGACGCTCATTCTCGTTCGCGAACTCCGCCACTCGCCGGAAAAAGTCTGGCAGGCGCTTACCGACCCGGCGCATCTGCGCGAGTGGGCTCCCTTCGTGGTCGATGGGAATCTGGGCACGCCTGGAACCACGGTGAAGCTCACCTGGGTGGGAAATCCCAAGCCGCAGGACACAACCGTGACGCGAGCCGACGCTCCCAAGGTGCTGGAGTATAGCGATATCCGCTGGGAACTCGAAGCCCTTGGCGGCGGCACGCGCCTGACCCTGTGGCACAGCATCGATCGCCGCTTTATCTCGTGGGGCGCCGCGGGTTGGCACATCTCCTTCGACGTCCTTGAACGGTTCCTCGCGGGTAATCCGATTGGAGCCATCGCCGGCGTCAACGCCATGAAGTTCGCTGGTTGGCAGCGATTGGTCGCCGAGTACGCCCAGCAGTTCGGCGCCGAGACCCCCGGTAGGACG
The DNA here is from genome assembly GCA_963711675.1 of uncultured Acidobacteriota bacterium. GTDB lineage: Bacteria > Acidobacteriota > Terriglobia > Terriglobales > Acidobacteriaceae > CAVQFB01. Next base: position 67,074 of record CAVQFB010000013.1, read on the forward strand.
CCTACGGCGGATCAAAAGTGGTGAATCGAGGGAGATGGGCCCATGTTCGACATCCTCGAACTCTTTCGCGAATTGTCATCCCGAGCCGTCCGCAGGCAAAGCCGAAGACGCAGCGCGGGATCTGCATTTAGCCGGTGGACTGCAGATCCCTCGCTGCTTGCTCGGTCGCTTCGCTCCTTCGCGCTTTGCTCGTGATGACAATCCGAAGGGGACTGCAACAGAACAGGGGATGGCGAGACTTTGCACCGACCACGCTCACGGAGGCGACAATGAAAGAGGCCACCAAACGTCCGATTTTTCGCTGGATTCACATCTGCGAGCATGACGAGGCATAGAGATCCAATGAATCCATCAGAACGTATTGACCAGCTGATCGCCGAACTCACAGACTGGCGCGGCAAAACGTTGGCCAGCATCCGCAGGAGCATCCTCGAGGCCGACCACAAGATCATTGAGGAATGGAAGTGGATGGGAAGCCCAGTGTGGTCTCGCGACGGAATCATCGCGGTCGGCAACGCCCACAAAGATAAGGTGAAGCTTACCTTTTCCCACGGTGCGAACCTCCCAGATCCTGACAAGCTCTTCAACGCGGGCCTCACAGGCAACGCGTGGCGAGCGATCGATGTTTTCGAGGGCGATAAGATTAATGAGCGTGCTCTGAAAAATCTTGTGCGGGCCGCCGTTGATTACAATCAGATCAAATTGAAGAGGAAAGCGCCTGCGGGTATGCGAGCGAAAGTACAGAAAAGTAAAGAGTGATGAAACGACTGCTGTTGGCGGCCCAGTGCGCCATCGCGCGTTCCAGCGGTTTTGGCTCCAACCCCGTACCCGGATATCCCATTTGCTATAATCCTGAAGAATCCCTGCGGAAGTGGTGGAACTGGCAGACACACCATCTTGAGGGGGTGGCGCCGAAAGGCGTGGGGGTTCAAATCCCCCCTTCCGCACCATTAGCACTTATTCTCCTGACTATAGAAGGGATAGCCGGCGCCGAAAGCGCTTACTGAATTTCATGACCATACTGATCACCATCATCCACATTGTCGTTTGCTTCTTTCTCATCGCCGTGGTGCTGCTGCAAAGCGGCAAAAGCGGCGACATCGCAGCCGCCTTCGGCGGCATGGGCAGCCAGACCGCATTCGGCCCGCGCGGTGCCGCGACCGCCCTCTCCCGGGCTACGACGTGGTCAGCCGTTATCTTTATGGTGACCTCGATCACGCTTTCGATCTTTGCCGTGCGCCGCTCAGGCGGAAGCTCGGTTCTGCAGGGCATAAAGCCCCAGACCAAGTCGCAGCCAGCCACACCCGCCCCAACTCCCGCAGCGCCGCAGCCGTCGGCGCCCGCGAAGAAGTAGGTTCTTCGATTGATCCACGAGATCCTGCCCGTCGGCCCGCTGCAGTGTAACTGCTCGGTGATCGGCGACGAGACGACCCACGAAGCCATGGTCATCGACCCCGGCGATGACATCGAAGACGTACTGGCGCTGGTTCGAAAGCATTCCCTCCAGGTCAAGCAGATCGTCATCACTCACGCACACATCGACCACGTAGGCGGAGCCATGAAGCTGCGCGCCGCCACGGGCGCGCCAATCATTCTGAATCAGAATGACTATGCCCTGCTGAAGATGCTCGACATGCAGGCCGCCTGGATCGGCATGGCCTCGCCCGGCAAGGTGGACATCGATCAGAGTGTCGAGCAGGACGAGACGATTCGCGCGGGCTCACTTGAGGCGACCGTGCTTCATACCCCCGGCCACACCGAAGGCAGCATCTGCCTTTACTTCCCCGTCGAGAAAACTCTTATCGCAGGAGATACGCTCTTTGCCGGCAGCATCGGCCGCACCGATCTTCCCGGCGGGTCGTTCCAGAAGATTATCCGTTCCCTTCATGACAAGGTGCTCGCGCTGCCGGACGATACGGTCGTCGTTCCCGGCCACGGCCCGAAGACGAGCATTGGGGACGAGCGGGAAACGAATCCGTTTCTGGTCAAGAGCTAACCGCGGTTTATTTGTTCAAAAACTCCAGGACCCGGTGCATTCCCTCGCGAAAGCGCTGGGGTGGCGTGATGAGGCTCACGACCAGATAGCCGTCTTGCGGGAAGTCGAAAAAGTGTCCGGGATGGACCACAACCGAGCACTCTTTCAACAGGTCCACGGCGAGGTCTTCGTCCGACTGCGTCACCGGCACCCGTAGAACAGCGTACCAGCCGCCTTCTACGGCCAGCCGCGTGCAGTTTTTCTGTCTGCCAATTTCCCGGTCAAGTTCCTCCAAGTTAGCGCGCAGGCGGTCCAGCAAGAGCGGTTGGATGTTTTTCCTCTGCTCCAGCAACGCCGGAGTAGCCAACTGCAGCGGCGCATTCATTGACAGGTACGTATCGGCGATCACCTCGAGCCGGTCCACGGCCTCGCTGGTGCGATCGTCAGGGCCACTGGTCGCGACCCATGCGACCTTCATCTGCGGCAGCCCCGAAACTTTCGACAGCCCGCTCAGCGTGAAAGTCAGGACGTCCCGATTCGCCGCAAAGGTCGGGCGCATACTCCCGTCGTGAGCATAGTCAAGAAAGACTTCGTCCGCGACGATGGCCAGTCCATATTCCCGGCAGAATCCATTCAGTTCCTCCGTCTCTTTCCCACTCACAAACGATCCGGTCGGATTATTCGGATGCACCACTACGACGCCTCGCGTGTGATGGCTCACGGCCTTGTACAAGGAGGGGAAATCAATCTGCCAGCCGTGGTCGTAAATCAGCGGGTACGGAACCAGCTTCACGTCCTGAAGGTCGGCCAGAAACTCGAACAAGGGATAACTCGGCTTCGGCACCAGAATCTCATCCCCCACGTCGCACAGCAGTCGAAATACATAGGAGTACGCTTCGCTCGTGCTCGTGGTCAGGATCAGCGAGTCAGGATCAACGTCGAACGCGTCGTGCTGTTCGCGATAGTAGTCCGCAACCGCCTGGCGTGCGCTCAGTAAGCCCTTGGGTTGCGGGTCGTAGTCCAGGGCTTTAGGAGTCGCGAGGGCACCAAGAATGCCTTCTGCATCGTAGGAAAGCCCGGCCCGCGTGGGATTGGATACGGTCAGATCAATCAGCTCGACGCCGTCCTTCTCCAACTGCCGCTGTGCCTGCGTGAAGCGGTTCGGCGCCAGCTTCCAATTTGTGCGAGACGAGAACATCAGCCAGTCACTCCGTCGCGATGCAAAGGCCTTACTGCTGGAGATAGAATCCCAGACTCTCCGGCGGGGGTAGCGTCTTCTGATTGTTGTACTGCCGTTGCGCGTGGTGTGTCGCAACAATCTTGCTCTGAATTTCGATCGCCAGATTGTCATAGCGAACCAGCACGTTGTCCAGCCAGTACGGCCGATTCTCACGCAGCCATACTTCCTCATACATCTTTCGCAAGCGCGTGGTGGAATCGCGCAGATCCTGCAGCCGCCCGTTCATAGCGTTGATATCTTCGAAAGCATCTTCTACTCGCTGCGGATCGGCCTGGTTCTGGTAAGCGTCCAAGTAGAAGTGGCCGATTTCGTTCGCGAACTGGACCTTCATGCCCAGAGCATCCAGCCGCCATCCGGCGAAAATCATGTCATCCAGCGTCGATTGCTGCGCACGTGCCTTCCCTCGATTGCGATAGAGCGACTCCAAGGCATGCTCCGCGCTCAGCCGCAGCTCGTGCATCACCGGTAGCTGCTTCGCGATCGACACCGCCCCGCCTTCAGTGAACGGATCGGACCAGTACAGATTGTCCATCGCCCCTTCATATCCCACGCCCGCCAGCAGAGCGTGGCAATGGTCCAGATTCTCCAGAATGTCACGGAATGTAGTGTCGTCATTCCGGTAGAAGGCCCAATCGTAACTGTTCTTGAACGTATCGATATTCGACTCGCCGGCTTGCCATCCTGCCGACGCGCCGAACACCAGCGCAGGCCACGTCATGTCGAACAGGGCCTCGCCGTCGTCGTCCCAGGTGGTATTCAGCATCCCCATGGCGCCGTACTTCTGTCCATCGCGCACGAAGTTGCGGATATTCACGTATGCGACGTCGAGCCTCGGCCAGATGGCATTCCAGTTGTTCGCGCCCGGCGCAACCACCACACGCAACCCTGCGTCCGTATAAGGCTTGATGATGGAGTCGAAGCTGGGCTTGGCATCGTAGTCCCAGGGTACGGCAATCATGTCCTTGGGCAGGATGCCCAGTAACTCGGGATACTTGACGGCGATGTCGCCCCAGAACATCAGCTCCTTGTGATAGGGCTTCAGCACCTCGAACACTTTCTGCAGGTGCTCCATATACACGCGGCCCAGGCCAACCTGATCGGCACGAGCTTTGGTCTGACCTCGGCCGAGTTCGAGCGTCTCGTCGGCGCCAACGTGCAAGAACGGTCCCGGAAACAGCGGCACGAGTTCGGAATACAAGCTCTGGATAAATTCATAGGACTTCGGATTGGTCGGGGTCAGCACGTGCCCGTGCGGCGTCTCAGCCAAATCGGAATAGACTTCGTACTTCAGCGCGTGGTGCAGATGTCCAAACGTCTGCTGCTCCGGCAACAGTGTGACGTAATACTTCTGCGCGTATGCCACCAGTTCCCTGATTTCTTCCGGCGTGAACGCGGCGTCTTTGGGAGCGATCAGCGGCTGACTCTTGAAATCAAATACGTGCTCCATATACAACGCGAACAGATTGACCTTGTACTCGGACAGGGTCCGAATCTCTTTCTTCATGTACTCGAGCGTGGGAATCGGCCCACGGCTGAGGTCGTCGTGCACGCCCCGCCACTTCATGCTCGGCCAGTCTTTGATCGAAACCTCAGGACAGATAAGCTTCTTCCCATCCGGGCGTAGCAACTGGCGCAATGTCTGCACACCGTAGAACAGTCCTTGCCCCGTCTTGCCCGCAACGATGATGCGCGACTTGTCGGCGTAGATCAGGTAGCCCTGCTCATCGATGTTGCTTTCAGCCTTCAATCCCTTCGCCTCGATCGCAGCCCGCAGGCCGTCATCGTCCAGGCGTCCCAACACGATTGCACTCGCCGTCTTTGGCGCGGCGTGGGCTGTTTCCACCGGGACTTTCACGCCAGCCTGATCGTGAATCTCCTGCGCGAGCATCTCAGCCGCAGTCCGGTCCTCACTTTCATGCCGGGCGTCGATCAGAATCTTCGTTTCCGCATCGACTACAAAGCGCCCGTCGCGGATTTCAACTTGCTTGGGCGCGGGCAGGAGTTTGAGCTGATCAGCAGGAGAGGTCTGGGCGAGGACTGGCAAAAAAGACGTTGAAATAAGCCCAAATAAGCAAGAGAACAGACAACACAACCGAACTTGCTGCATGAAAGGAAGCTCCAAGAATCTAGAGAATGGCAACCGGCGAGCCTAGTCGGAGGGCGGAGTGATTGTCAACGCGCGAGAGACTTGAGTACTGGTCAGTTAGGAGCACCCTCCCGCCAGATCCCTCGCCCTGCTGGAGAAAACGCGGGGGCTTCGGGATGACATTCACTATAACAGTGACCGCAAACTAATCCACCACCCGGATCGTGGTGGTGTCCTAGTTTAGAGCGCTTTGAGCTTCCAGGAACTTTGCTCTCCTCGTCATCACGAGTGAAGTTAATTCGTTCGCTCACGAACGAATATGCGAAGTAGAGGGATCCCATAGGGCCCACCCCCAACACAGGCCCGGCAAGGAGTTCGCTCGACCGCTCCTGGTCACTTCCGTGTGTCGGAGCACCTGAAACGAATCGGAACACAACGAGATGATCGTGACAGCTTGGGACGATCACGAGAGTGCCCGTAGATTGTTCCGGAGGCGGTCGGGTTCGCGATCGCAAAGCAAACCCTCAATCCCGAGGTGGGTACTCTTCCAGACCGGAACGGCGCGCGCAAGCAGTCTCCGCCCTTTCGGCGTCAACATCATCAGACGGGCGCGGCGGTCGACCGGGCCCGCCTTGATTCTGAGCAGACCGCGGCGCTGCAAGGGCTTGAGAGCCGCCGTCAAGGTGGTCCGATCCATGGCGAGTAGCGACGCCACTGCCGCCATACCAGGCGGTTGCGGGCGGTTCAGAGACATCATGAGCGAGAATTGCCCGTTTGTCAGGCCCAGTGGGCGGAATGCATCGTCGAATCGCCTTGCTAGTGCCCTGGCCGCTCGCTGCACGTGAAGGCACAGGCAAGAGTCGCGGACCAGAAGCGTAGTTTCAAAAGGAGGGTTCGCGGCCATTGACATGATCAGATTATATTGATATCAACGTATCTCGCAAGCAGCCCGAGGAGGAAGGCATACCGGGCCGTCCGGTTTGGATCACACGAGAAGATTCCCTATCTCAGGAGAAATCAATGAAGCCGAATGCCCTCAGAAGCATTGCGTTAAGAAACGTCTCACTGCTTGTCATAATCGCCGCCGCGTGGCAAGCGCAGGCACAAGACGCCAAAGTGCCGTATCCGACCATGGCCCCGCTTGACCAGTACCTGATGACGGATCGAAATGCCGAGATTGCGATGGCGCGGAGTGCGGCGCCGGAGGCAATCTCGCGCGATGCCGATGTCCTCGTCCTTGGACGGCATGGCTACGAAACCGCAGTCAAAGGCAAGAACGGTTTCGTGTGTGTCGTGGAGCGAGGCTGGATGTCCCCATTCGATGGTGATGGCGGTGTTGGTTTTTGGAACCCTAAAATTCGGGGCCCGGTCTGCTTCAATCCCCCGGCTGCCCGCTCCATCCTGCCGATGACCTATAAACGAACGGAGATGGTATTGGCCGGTCAATCCAAAGCTCAGATCATGCGACGGCATCAAAACATTTATAAAGCACGAGCTGCCGCCCCTGGAGCCTGGAGCCATGGCCTACATGATGTCGAAAGAACAGTACCTTAACGATGGCGAGCACCACAACTGGATGGCTCACCTGATGTTTTACACGCCACTCATGGACGGCGCCGTTTGGGGTGCAGATCTGTCCCACTCTCCCGTCATGCTGAATCCACAGTTCGGTGGCGCTCCGGAACCAATCGACGTATTCATGGTTCCGGCGGGCTGGTGGTCGGATGGAACGGCGGACCCAGTCAGGGTCAGGTAGCGCATCCTGTCGCTCTGCTCAAGATGACAGTCCTAGTGATGAGCTACGCAGATTAGGTCACTGCTGGGATCTTCCGCTGGAAACAGAAAATGGCTGCTGTCTTCCGCCCGAGCCATCAAAAGCACAACGTACTCGGCACTCAGTGACTCGGTATTCGGTACTGGGTACTACGACCATTACTTCACGAACGCCTCTTTGTTCACCACGTACGGCATCTTCGTCACATCCCCGCGATAGTTTCCTTCGAGGACGTCGATCAAGCCCTGCACGCAGCGGCCGGCCATACCCTTCTCGGGGTCCCTCGAGAGCCGCGTGATCTTGGCGGCGCTGGCAAAATGCGGATACAGCCGGCAGCGATCTTCAATCGCTGGATCTCGTAGCGGAGAATTCGCCGGCAAAGGCTCGGTCTCATACACATCCAGCGCCGCCCCGGCAATCCATCTCTCCTTCAGCGCATGCGCCAGAGCCTTCTCGCTGACCACTGGTCCGCGCGAGTTGTTCACCAGGTAAGCGGTCGGCTTCATCATCCGCAGCGTCTTCTCGTTGAACAGGTGATACGTTGGCGTGGCGCTTTCGCTCTCGCGCAGCAAGGGAACGTGCACGCTCACAAAATCAGCTTCCGCGAGCGCTTCATGCAGCGTCGTGTACTTGATCCAGGTTTTCTCCCGGCAGATGCCGAGTTTGTAGCGCAGGTTCTTCAGTTCCTGAATGGCGTGAATGTAATCGCGATTTTCAAACGCGGGGTCGTAGCACAGGATATTCATGTCGAACCCGGTACACTTCTTGATTAAAGCGAGCCCGATTCGCCCGGTACCAATGACCGCCACACTCTTGCCGGTGACTTCGTCGCCAAGAAACGGCAGGTATGGATGCCAGTAACCCCACTGGTTGTCCCGTGTAAGGTGTTCGGCCGTCCACAGTTTGCGCGCGAGGGCGCCCATCATGAAGAAAGCAAACTCCGCCGTGGCTTCGGTCAGAACGTCCGCCGTGTGCGTAAATGGAACTTTGTACTTGTTGGCATCGGCGCGATTGATGTTGTCAAAACCGACCGCGATCTGTGCCACAACCTTCAGCGTTCCTTTGCCGGCCTCGAACACTTCCGCGTCGATCTGATCGCGCAGCGTGGTAATCAGGCCGTCAATTCCTGACTTCACCTTCTCCAGTATCAATTTCCTGGGCGGCGCTTCGGGCTTCGGATAAATTTCGACTTCATACCCACGTTCGCGCAGTACACCGGTCGCATCGCCAATATCGCAGGTCACAAAGACACGGAATTTCTTCTTCATCAAAGGCAAGGCCCTCTCTGGCTTGGTCGAAAGCGCCCGGCGGGCACTCTCGCATGCAGACTTCTTGCAGATTCCCCACACTCGTGCCTGTCCGAAGCTCAGGCGCGGAGAAACATATTACTCCATGGTGTGGTTTTGCGGCGGGTGGAGGAAAGGACGAGCCTGTCCGCCCGGGGGATGGGGCAACCCGCTTCAACGAGTCGCCTAGAGACTCAGATTCTCACAATGCCGAGGATTCAGAACACACCCTACACCGACGGCGCATAAAGGAGTGACTCTTTCTCAGCCTGGCGCGCCTTCTTGACTTCCATGAGTTCGGTCGCTTCCTTGGCGATGTGTTCTGCACTGACTTCAAACTCTTTGATCAGTTCCCAGGGCGCTCCGGAGTCGCCAAAGCGGTCCTTTACGCCGATGGCGCCGGTGATGACGGGCAAACCGTAGAGGGACGGCGCTTCGGTGATGACTCCGCTCACCCGCCACGCCAAGGCTCCGATCTGATGCTCCTCGGCGGTGATGACGACGCCGGTATCGCGCGCGGCGTGCAGGATCGCCGTCTGATCCAGCGGCTTCAAGGTGTGCATGTTGACAACGCGTGTCTCGTAGCCGAACTCCGCCTTCAGGATCCACGCCGCCCGCATGGCCTCCGGCACCATCGGGCCACAGGCAATGATCGTCAGGTCCTCTTCCTCGTTGCGATAGTCGCAAGCAAGCGTGGTCTCGAATGCCTCCTGGAAATTCTCGGCCTTGTGGCGGAAACGAATCACGTTGGCTTTCCCGAATACAAAGGGAGTGGTGCGGTCGGTGACCACCGGCGTCGCCTCGCGCGCAAACCGTATGTATTTCGGCCCCACATGCTGCAGCAGCAGGTAGTCGGTAGCCTTCTGCGTCTCCGGTGCGTCGCACGGCACGACCACCGACATGTTGGGCAGGCCGCACATGGCAAATAAATCTTCCAGAGCCTGGTGTGTCGCGCCGTCCGGGCCGACTGAAACGCCACCGTGCGCACCCGCGATCATTACGTTAAAGTTTCCATAGCAGACCGAGGTACGAATCTGGTCCAGATTGCGGGCTGCGGCGAAGGTCGCATAGGTCCCCAGCACCGGCAGCTTCCCTTCCTTCGCCAAACCGGCGGCGGCAGACGTGGCTGACTGTTCCGCAATGCCCATACTGATCCAGCGGCGTTTCCGGTCAGGGTAGCGCGCATAGAAATCGCTGATGGTAATCGAACCGGAAATATCCAGCCCAAGGCAGACGACCCGTTCGTCGCGCCCGTCTTCCGCCAGCGCCTGGCCAAAACCCTTGCGCGTCGGCTCCATCTTCGCCTTCATCTTGGGCTCGGTGTTCCACCAGTAGTTGTGGCCGAACTTCGGCATCTTTGCGTCGAGCTTGTGCTCCACTTCCGCCTGATATTGTTTCGCCTTTGCCAGCAACTGCTCGACCGGGATCTTCTCAGTCAGGCCGAGTTCGGCAAGGCCCTTCATCATCTCTTCGTGGTTCGGCGACCGGCCATGCCATCCGGCGACATTCTCAATAAAGCTCACGCCCTTTCCCTTCACCGTCTCGGCGATAATCGCCACCGGCTTGCCCAGCCCGGCTTTCGCCTTTTCCAGCGCCGTCACCACCTGTGCCATGTCGTGGCCGTCGACGTAGAGGACCTCCCAGCCGAAGCTGCGATATTTCTCCTCCAGCGGTTCGACGTTCATGACCTCGGCCACTGGCCCGTCGATCTGCAGGCGATTCTTGTCGATGATGGCCACCAGGTTATCCAGACCGTGATGGCTGGCCTCCATCGCCGCCTCCCACACCTGGCCTTCCTGCTGCTCGCCGTCGCCCATGATGCAGAATGTCCGGTAGTTCTGGTTGTTCAGCTTGCCCGCAAGCGCGATACCTACGGCAATGCTCAAGCCCTGCCCCAGCGAGCCAGTCGACACCTCAACTCCCGGCAGCTTCAGCCAGTGCGGATGCCCCTGGAACGGCGACGACAACTTACGCAGCAACACCACGTCTTCAATCGGACAGAATCCCGCAAACGCGAGCCCGAGATACAGGCTGGGCGCCTTGTGACCGGTCGACCAGATGATGCGATCTCTGCCCTGCCACGAGGGCTCCTGGGGATCGTGGTCCGCCACCCGCAAGGTAGAGAGCTGCCGTGATATCCATGATCGAGAGTGTTCCACCGGCATGCCCCGAACCTGCGGCGCAAAGCGCCACCAGGTCGTATCCGCGCATCAGGTTGGCAGCGTCTTTCAATTCCTCAATGGAATATTGCCGCAGGGTCTCGCCGCTGCTGGAATTCTTGATTGCCATGAAGGTCTCTCCTTACACGCCGGACGGGCCAGGCGCAGCCCGACCGAAGCGCTTGCAAGACGAGACTAGGCCGGAACGCACGTCGGCTCAGTGAGAGACATCACAGGGAAATGTGACGTATATACGTTGAAAAAAGGAAGGAAAAAGCGGCAGCGATTACCTCGGGCTGCCGCGCTGGTTACTGCTTCAGAAGCTAAGCGCGATTACAGATTCTTCTGCGCCCACTGCTCAATCCAGCCCAGGGCTTTCTGCAGGTTCTCCAGGGAATTCGCCACGCTGAAGCGCAGGTAGCCCTCGCCGAAATCGCCAAATGCCGTGCCCGACAAGCATGCCACGCCGGCCTGCTCCAGGAGCGCATCGGCGAGTTTCTTCGACTTCCATCCTGTCCGGGTGACGTTCGGGAACACGTAGAACGCTCCCTTGGGCAGGCGGCAGGAGAATCCCTTGATCTTGTTCAGGCCCGCCACAAAGACGTCCCGGCGCCGCTTGAACTCGTCACGCATGTGGTCGACCGAAGCCTGATCTCCGCGAAGGGCCTCAATGCCCGCAACCTGCGTAAAGCTGGCGGTGCAGGAGTTGGAGTTGGTCATCAGGCGCGTCATGTGCGCCGCCAGATCGGCCCGCATTACGCCGTAGCCCATCCGCCAGCCCGTCATGGCGTAGGTCTTCGAGAAGCCGTCCAGCAGGATGGTGCGCTCCTTGAACCCGGGTACCGACATGATCGAGTGATGCTCGCCCTCAAAAATCAGCCGGCTGTAAATCTCGTCGGAAAGCACCAGAATATTGCGATCGCCGATCACCTCGGCGAGGTCATAGACGTCGCTGCGGTCCATCACTCCGCCGGTCGGGTTTTGCGGAGAGTTGATGATGATCAGCTTCGTGCGGTCCGTGATCAGAGACTTCAATTCGCTCACGTCCAGGCGAAAATCGCGATCTTCGCGCAGACGGACCGGGATGGCGTGCCCGCCCACGTAGTTGATCATCGACTCATAGATCGGGAAGCCGGGATTGGGGTAGATGACCTCATCTCCCGCATCAATAAGCGACAGGATCGTGAAGAAAATAATGGGCTTTCCACCTGGTACAACGACGACCTCGTCGCTCGATACGTTGACTCCGCGGGTTCGGCTTACATACTCCGCGATCGTCTGCCGCAGCTCTGGCAAACCCGCTGACGGGCCATAGTGCGTCCAGCCCTTGTGCAGCGCGTCTACGGCCGCTTCCACTACGTTAGAGGGCGTATCGAAGTCGGGCTCGCCAATCTCGAGGTGAACGACCTGCTTCCCCTGGCGCTCGAGTGCGCGGGCCTTGTTGAGAACTTCAAAGGCGGTTTCCGTGCCCAGCCGCGACATGCGCTCGGCGAGGCGGAGTTCGAATTGTGTGGCTTTTTCCATAGTGGCAAGGACAGGCATTATACCCCCTTCGAGGCTGGCTTGGCCGACAGCTCATTGTGTCGCCGACGCGCGCACCTGTCAGGGATGCAAGTCACAGCATGACGTGACGAATGCTCAATGTCTGGCTATCGGCTTCAGTGGATCGCGTGGTGAACTGACGCGGAGGGGTTATTCCGAGATCGTCGACTCTTCGCTCTGGGCTCGCAGGATGCGCGCCACGGAGTACGGCGCCCGCCGCGCCGGCTCGTGATAATGCCGCACCTGCATTTCACCCAGCAGGCCTACCGCAAGCAGGTTCATCCCGCCGAGCAAGAGCACGGCGCCGAACAACATCAGCGGGCCATGCTTGCTCATCACGTCAGCTTGGTGCAGCAACTTCTCTGCGATCAGAAAGCCCGCCACTCCCGTGCCGCTCAGGATGCTCAGCATCCCGAGCGTCCCAAAGAAGTGCAGAGGCCGCGAAAGATAGCGCAGCAGGAAACGAATGGTGATGAGATCGAAAAACACGCGGAAGGTGCGCGTGATGCCGTAGTGCGAAGCGCCGCGTTCGCGGTTCACATTCCTGAATGGGCACTTCGATGATCGACGCCCCGTGCCACGACGCCAGCGCGGGAATGAAGCGGTGCAGTTCGCCGTAGAGAGGGACTTGCTCCAGAATCTCGCGCCGATAGGCCTTGAACGTCGTCCCGAAATCGTGGATATCCACGCCGCTCAGCTTGGCCATCAGCCAGTTGGCGCATCGCGAAGGAATCCGGCGCAGCCAGAAATTGTCGATCCGCTGCTTCCGCCAGCCGCTGACGATGTCATACCCTTCCGCAATCTTTTCGAGGAAGATGGGGATATCCGCGGGATCGTGCTGCAGATCGCCGTCCATGGCGATGATGTACTCGCCGCGTGCGTGATCGAAACCCGCCGCCAGGCCTGCCGTTTGCCCAAAATTCCGCCGCAGCTTCACCACCGTCACGCGGCTGTCCACCGCCGCGATTTCACGCAGCAGGTTGAACGTGCCATCGTCAGATCCGTCGTCGACCAGGACGATCTCGAAGCTCTCACCGTTCGCCTCCATAACGGCCTTCAGGCGGTCGTAGAGGTCGGTGATGTTCTCCTGCTCGTTATGTAGGGGGACAACGATGGAGTACTTGGGCACAGATTTTTATTATACCTCGGTTCCAAAACGGGTTCCCTCATTATGAACCACAACTGCCACCCAAAATACGTTACTGCCGCTATAATGCACCGGACCGGGGGATCGGTATCCGCAGTGCACCGATGATTCCAACCTCTTTACTAAAGAGGTAACATCGCCAGGGAGACGCGAAGAATGGACACCATTCTGCTCGTAATGGTCTGCAGTCTGCTCAGTGTCACTACTGCCCTCACGTTCATGGAGCTGCATCGCATCCGAAAGCACCTCGAAGGCAAAGGCAAGACGCAAAGCACCTCCGCCGCCGCAAAGTAGCGCACTCGGTGTCTCCCGTCTTCTGGGGCGAGCGCGCTGGTCTTCGCTCGCCCTCAGATAGGACGTTCAATCTCATCGCCTACAATCCGGGATTCGGCGGGTACGCTGGAAGATCGGGCGGACGCGCCGGTAGCTTCTTGGGATTCGCCTGCATTTCCTTGAGCACCAGCTCGATCGCCTTCTCCAGCTGCGGATCCTGCCCCTTGATAACCAGGTCCGGCCTGTTCTCTACCTCCACGTCCGGCGCTACGCCACGGTTCTCGATCAGCCACTTGCTGTCCAGTCCATACATCGAGAACTCGGGCCGCGTGATATATCCGCCATCAATCAGGGGAATCTGGCCCCGGATGCCGCGCACTCCGCCCCAGGTTCGTTCCCCGATAAGCGGCCCCAGCTTGTAGTGCTTGAAGTAGTAGCTGAAGAAGTCTCCGTCAGACGCGGCATAGTGATTGGTCACGCACACCATGGCGCCATGGAAGACGTTGCCGGGAATTGTATTCGGTTCCCAGTTGCGGGCAGACTCCATCCCTGCCAGCACCCTGCGCAGACGCTCAAAGATGAGCTGATCGACGAAGCCGCCACCGTTGTAGCGGACATCAAAGATGATTCCCTCTTTCCGAATCTGCGGGAAGTACTGCTTCACGAACTCGTTGAGGCCGGCATCGCCCATGTCGGGGAGGTAGACATACCCAACGCGTCCGTTGGTCGCGTCTGAGACTTTCTTGCGGTTGGTCTCAACCCAGTTCAGTTCGCGCAGCTGATACTCATCTGCAATCGGCTTGAGCTGAACGTTCCGCGCCCCCTCCTCAGAAGGTTTGGAGTTGACGGAGAGCGTGACGTTTTCGTTCGCGGTGTTAATGAACAGCTCATAGGGATCCTGTGGCACGCGCAGTGGCCGCCCGTTCACCGCCAGCAGGTAGTCTCCTTCTTTCACATTGACTCCCGGTTCGGTGAGCGGTGATCGCAGCTTCGCGTCCCAGTTCTCTCCGGGATAGATCTTCTTGAATCGATACATCCCGCTTGCCGGGTCGGCCTCGAAATCCGCGCCCAGCAGCCCGACATTCACCGGATGAACGTCGGGATAGTCCCCGCCCCCCACATAGGTATGTGAATTGGAAAGTTCGCCGATCATCTCACCCATGATCAAGGTCAGGTCATACCGGCTAGCGGCGTAGGGCAGGAGTTGGGCGTACTTTTCCCGAATCTTCTCCCAGTCCACACCGTTCATCGCCGCTTCAAAGAAGTAGTCGCGCTCCTGCCGCCACACTTCATTGAAGATTTCCTTCCACTCCTGCGGGGGGTCGATCTCGGCGCGCACGCCGTCCATCTTCAACGCTCCCTCGCCAACCTTCTTGGGGCTGTCGCCGGGTTTGGCGTCCATGATGCCGTAGCTATGACCGTCGTGGCCGCCGTCGGCCTCGTAGAGAAGCTTCGAACCGTCGAAGGAAATGGTGAACTGCTCCACGCCTTCGATCACCGTCTTCTGTTTGCGGTCTTTCAGGTCGTACGCCTGCACCGCCGGTTCTTCTCCAGGCAGCGGGCCCGGACAATCCCTGAATCGGAACCGTCGAGTAATAGATGTAGTCCTTCGAAGCGGCAAACGATCGAATGACTCCCGGTCCAGTCGGGAGCGCGACCATGCGGCGCTGAATTCCGTCCAGATCGATGCGGAAGCGGCGTCTTCTTTTCTTTATCCTTGTCCTTGTCCTTATCTTTGCCCGCCTCCGCTTCTTTATCCTTGTCCTTCTTCTTGTCTTTGTCTTGCCCTCGTCTTTTTTCTTCTCACCCTCGCCGGCTGAAGCTGCTGGCGCTTCCGTCTTGATCGTCGTCTCGTCGCTCAGCGGTGGAAATGGCGATGCCTCATCCGCCCGCAGCGTCACGATGTACACGCGGGTCGTCTTCGGGTTCGCGAACTCTAAGTCAAAATTCCCCAGCACTTCGTTGTAATCGCGATCGGATAGGAAATACAGATACCTCCCGTCCGGATCGAAAATCGGAGAGACGCTGTTGTTGAAGTCGGTGGTCACGGGTGTGACCTTCTTGTCCGCCGTCGAGTACAAATAGGTCACACCGTTTCCGTTTTCCGCTGCCTTGTCGTAGGCCAGCCACTTGCTGTCGGGCGACCAGGAATAATTCTGGATCTCGAAGTATTTGCCCCGGTCCACTTCCACCGGCTTCTTCTCGCTGACGTCGATGTACCAGAGGCGCAGATCCTTGTCGGCCCACGCCAGCCGCTTGCTGTCCGGCGACCACGCTGGTGGGAACTTGAAGCCCTTGTAGCCGCTGGTGATCTGCTGCTCCTTCCCCGATCCATCCTGCGGAGAAATGTAGATCTCGTCCTCGCCAGTGCGATCGGAGATGTAGGCGATCCATCGTCCGTCCGGCGACCATGCCACACCCTTCTCCCGAATGCCGGGCGTGCGCGTCAGATTGCGAACGCTGCCTTCTTTCGCTGGCACGGTAAACACATCGCCTCGCGCGGCGAACACCGCACGCTTCCCTTCCGGTGACAGGTCAAAATCCGTGACCCACTTGGTGACGTTCGCCCAGCGCTTAATCGTCTGATCGCGCTCGCCCGGAAGATAAACGGTCAGCTTCTTCGCCTGCTTGCTGGCAATATCGAACACGTATAGATAGCCGCCATTTTCGAAGATGATCGAATCCGGCCCCAGGCTCGGCCACATCACGTCGTAGTCGGTGAACTTGGTAAGCTGCTCGATCTGCTTGGTGCCGAGATCGTAGCTGTACAGGTTAAGCCGATGCTCCTGTCCACGGTCCGACGTGAAGTAGATCGTGTTGCCATGCCACATCGGAAACGTATCGGTGTACTCGGTGTGGGGTACCGGCTCGATGGTGTTGTTCTTCAGATCGTAGATCGAAATGTCCTGCGCCATGCCGCCGGTGTAGCGCTTCCAAGTGCGGAAGTTGCGAAAGATCTGGTTGTAGGCCACCTTCGTTCCATCCAGCGAGAACGATGTCAGTCCTCCTTCCCTCATGGGCAGCGGTTCGGGCAAGCCGCCGTCGACGCTGACGCTGAACAACCGCTTCGTCCAGCCGTTCGAAGCGTCGCGCCGCGATAGGAACGCGATCCGCTTGCTATCCGGAGTCCACGTAACGACTTCATTGTTGATACCCATGCGGTCGCTAAGCGGCGCGCCGCCTTGATAGAAGGTCAGCTGCTTGGGCTGCCCTCCTTCCGCAGGCATGACGTACACGTTGAAGTTGCCGTCATACTGCCCCGTGAAGGCAAGCCACTTCCCATCAGGTGAGAATTTTGGAAACAGCTCACGCCCGGCATGCGCCGTTATCCTCCGAGCTTCGCCCCCACTACTCGAAGCCAACCACAGGTCGCCGCCGTACATGAATGTGATCTTGTCTTTATAAACGTCGGGAAAGCGCATCAGCCGCCCTTCCTGCATTTCCTGAGCGGCTGCAAGGCAAGCGAAAGTGACCAACGCGAGAGCAATCGACTTCTGGATGAATGACATCAAGGCTCCTCCTGCAAATCTTTGGGACGACAGTTAAGAATCCCTGGGTGAGAAACGTGCGATTGTACCAACTTCGCCGATGGGCGAGCCGTGACAACAACCGGAGTGGTCAGTGGCAGCAAGCTAGCTAGAAGGGAAACCGTATCCAGGCCATTTGGAAAGGACTCGGCCTGACTGAACACTTGTACGCTGTTCGATATTTGGACGCTGCCGGTCAGAAAAGGAAAGCGGAGAGCTGTATGGCGGTCCGCAAGCCGAACCGGCCCGGCCCCGACCAAAAAAACAGGCCGTCCACCGAAGTGGAACGGCCTGGTTGGCGAAGTCCTCCGGGGAGGAGGGAAATTTACATGGACGGCGGAGTAGTCGTGCTCGCCGTCGGGCTCGTGGCCGGGGTCTGCGAAGGCGTGGCCTGGTCGCCCGAGATGTTGGTCATCAGACGAACATCCACGCGGCGGTTCTTGGCCCGGCCTTCTGAAGTCTTGTTCGACTCGACCGGCTTGTCCTTGCCCAGACCGATCAGATAAATCTTGTGCGCCGGAACGTTGTGCTCCGAAGCCAGATACTGAATGACGGCGTCGGCGCGGCGCTGGCTCAAGTCGTAGTTGTAATCGGACGGACCGACCGAGTCCGTTCCACCTTCGACTGTGATGATGTAGCCCTTGGTGTTCTTGATGTCGGTCGCAAGTTGATCGAGGGCTTCTTTGGCGTTCTTGGTCAGGTTGTCCTTGTTGAAGCCGAAATGAACTGAAGTCTCGGCCACCGGACGATAGTTGTCCAGGTTCGCCACGGTGCTGGACAGCGAATCCACCCGCTGCACGGCGTTGTTCGCCAGGGTCTGTGCCTGATCGGCCGACTTGCCAGCCGCGAGGGCCTTCTGGTCGACTTCCGCTGCCTTGGCCTGCACCTGCTGGATACCGGCCTGAGCGCGTGCATCCACGTCCTTGATGGAATTGCTGTTCTTCGCGGTCAGATCGTCTAATTCGTTGGTCTTGTTAATGAGGGGCGTCGTCTCATTGCGTACATAGGTTTTGCTGGCGCAACCGAGGGTCGACGCGATTGCTACTGCCAGTAAAGCGGTTAACGAAGCGCGGTTCATGTGGAGGGGGCTCCTTGATTCGATATCAGAGATTTGATTACTGGGGTTCACGTTCTGTTTCCTGGCCCGTACTGTACCTGAGCAAAGGGGATGCCAATTCCTAAATTCCTTCGTTCCACCTAACCTGTTCATTATACGCCCCTTGCAAAGATGTGCAGAGAAGGTGCACGACTTCCTCAGAGCAAAAGCAGTCAGAGGAATGGAAATTTTATATGGTTGGACTCAAATTACGGCAGGATCGGCGATTCAATTGCCTCTGGGCGGACAGAGTATCGGAATGGCCAAAAGCCACGACAAACCCTTATCCTCGATGATTCTCAATCCCGTGAGAAGCCGTTGCGCGAGGAGACATCAGAGGGCCCGCCGCTGAACGTCCCCGCATGGCGAAGGAATCGTTGCCTTCCTCCCTTGGACCTGGCGCTTTCAAGCTGCTGACAAATCAGTCGCCCCCACGGGCACGCCGATACGGCGTGACGTTTCTTTCAACCACGTCAAAAGCTCGTGCATACGACTCTTGTCAATCTATGACTCATTCGCATCTGTTGTAGCACACCCTTGAAGCGCGTCGATACCCGTCTCTCACTGGAAATCGTGCGAAAACGTAGAATGAGACTGACGTTCGATGGACCTCATTCACAAAATCCGTACCTTGCCCACGTCCGCGGGCGTTTACCTCTACAAGAACGCCGAGGGCGAGGTGATTTACGTCGGCAAGGCCAAGAACCTGCGCAGCCGGGTCGGCTCCTACTTCCGCGAAGGGCGCATCGAAGACGCCAAAACTGGCACCCTCCTTCGCGAGGCGGTCGATGTCGACTACATCGTCGTCGCCAACGAGAAGGAAGCGCTAGCGCTCGAGAACAACCTCATCAAGCAGCGCAAGCCACGCTACAACATCCTCCTCCGGGACGACAAAACATACCCCTACGTGAAGCTCACGCTGGGCGAGCGCCTTCCGCGCGTCTACGTCACCCGCCGCCTGAGAAAAGACGGCAGCTCCTACTATGGTCCCTACTTCCCTACCAGTCTGGCGTACCGCATCGTCGACCTGATTCACCGCCATTTTCTGATTCCGTCCTGCAAAGTCGACCTGACCCGCTTTCATCCTCGTCCGTGCCTGCAGTACTACATCCGGCGCTGCCTCGGGCCCTGCGTGGAAGGACTCACGACTCCCGAGATTTACTCAGAAGCGGTTCGCGACGTGAAGCTCTTCCTTGAGGGGCGCCAGACCGATCTCGTACGCTCCCTTCGCGAGCGCATGTCCGAAGCTGCCCAGACGCAGGAGTACGAGCGGGCCGCCAAGTATCGCGACCTAATCTCTACGGTCGAACAGCTGCAGGAAAAACAGCGCATGGCGAGCGTCGAAAGCGACGACGCCGACGTCTTCGGCTACCACTGCGAAAACGGCATGTTAGCTGTGAACCTGTTCCACATGCGCGGTGGACGGGTGGTCGATCGCCGCGAATTTTTCTGGGAGGACTTGCCGGAATTCTGCGCCCCTGGCGACCCCCGTGCGAACCAGGAATCTGGTACGCACGCGGATGCAGGCGCCGACTCCGGTTCGCAGAAGCAGGATTCCGCCGCTTCCGTTGCGCCTGCAGTCTTCCATCCTGGCGAGTTCTTCTCCGCTCTGCTCAAGCAGCTCTACATCGGCCAGCCCTATGTGCCGCGCAACATCTACGTCCCGGTCGATTTCGAGGATCGCGCCACGCTCGAAGAAGTTCTCTCCGAGCAACTCGCCGACTCGGGGGCCCGCGCCACCCGCGTCCAGATCGGCGTGCCCCAGCGCGGGGAGAAGCGCTCGCTGATCGACCTCGCCGGCAACAATGCCAAGCAGTCCTACGACCAGCGCTTCCGCGTGATGAAGCCCAACATGCGAGCGATCCAGGAATCGCTGCAGGACGCTCTCGGCCTGGCGGAATTGCCCAAGCGCATCGAATGCTTCGACATCTCGCACATTCAGGGAGCGGAGACCGTGGCCTCGATGGTCGTCTGGGAAGATGGCCAGATGAAGAAGTCCGACTACCGCAAGTTCATCATTCGCACCGTGGATGGTGTCGACGATTTTGCCTCTATGCGCGAAGTTGTCACACGCCGCTACAAGCGCGTGCAGGAAGAAAAGAAGCCGATGCCAAGCTTAGTCCTGATCGACGGGGGGCTCGGCCAGCTTCATGCCGCGGCGCAGGCTCTCGAATCGCTCGAGATCATCAATCAGCCCCTCGCCGCCATCGCCAAGCGCGAAGAGATCATTTACATCTACGGACAGGAGAGCGAACCCGTCGTTCTCGACCATCACTCGCCAGTCCTGCACCTTATCCAGCTGATCCGCGATGAGGCCCACCGTTTCGCCGTGACCTTCCATCGCAAGCGCCGCCAGATGCGCGATCGCTCTACCGAACTGCTCGATATCCCTGGCGTCGGTGAAAGCACCACCCGCCGCCTGCTGGAACACTTCGGCAGCGTGCAAGCCGTCAAGCAGGCCGACGTGGCAGCGTTATCAGCGGTGGTCACGCGATCACAGGCGGAAGCGATTCTGACGCACTTCCGCAAGTAAAACGCAGCCGCGTAAGCCTGGTTTCGTTTCTCCGCACCCAGCTAGGCGCCAACCTCGCCGGACACTTCCGTCAGCGGATCTTCGTACGGCGCTTCCACGTCGGGGGTCCTGCGCCGAGTTCTGCGACCAAAGACGGCTTCCTTCAGCAGGTTGAAGATGGTGTGCCGATTTTGCGTGATCACTTTCAGCCACGCCAGACGGCTCATCATGGGGAAATAGATGCCGCGGAAACAAAGGCGCGCCAGGAAGATGTTGATCCGATACCCGAGTGGCTGGTCGTCGAGCGCTGTCGACGGCCTGCGCCAGGGCTTCCGGGCTGTAGGAGTTGGCCCAGCCGTAATTCACTTCGGCATGGGCTTCCTCGATGGTCATTTTCAGCGGCGTGTGGGCCATGGAGAACGGGATAAACTCCTGCCAGTGTTTGGCCCGCGTGAGCCGGCCGGCGGTCTCCAGGCGCTTGTAGAGCGGGGTTGCGGGCAACGGGGTCAGCAGGCCGAAGATCGGGAGGCCCGGGGGCCAGGTGCGAACTTGCTCGAGCGTGCGCTCGGCCACACCGGTCGTGTCGTTGTCCATGCCGAAAATGAACGAGGTGATGGCATAGACATTGCGTTTGGCGAGCCGTTCCAGCACCGCGGCATACTCGCCCGGCTTGTTGAATCCTTTGTTCACGTCTTTCAGATTGGCGGGGTCAATCGACTCCATGCCGATGAAGACCCACTTGCCGCCGGAAGCTGCAATGAGGTCGACCAGTTCCTCATCGCGCAGCAGGTTGGCGCTGATCTGCGCCACCCAATGGACCTGGGCGCCAGCGGCGATGATGTCACGGAGCAGCGACTTGGTGCGCTTGACGTTGATGGCGAAATTGTCGTCGATGAAGAAGACCGCCATCTGGCCCTTCTCGCTGCGGGCGCGCTTCTTCAACAGCAGCAGTTCATTGACGACGCTCTCATTCGTGCGGAAGCGGATGGAGTCTCCGAAAAAGCCGGTTACGGTGCAGAACTCGCAGCCGTAAGGACAGCCGCGTCCGGACTCAACCGGGATGATGCGAAACGTCCCCCAGCCTTCTCCCACTTTCTGGAGCATCCCCTTGGCGGCCTTCGGCACTAGATTAAATTGGTCGAGATCGATCGACTGCCAGGGAATTTCGGGATATTCCTTGAGCGAGGGCTTCCGTTCTTTTCCGGCTGCGTCAAGCGGAGCGTAGATTTCTTTCAGTTGGCCGCGTACGGCGTCATTCACAATCAAAGGCCAGGTTTCATCGGCCTCGCCCGAGCGCACCGCATCGGCATGGCGCGGGCCACCGTCGCTGCCAAGGGCCTCATCCGCGAGTTCGGTCACGTGAGGTCCGCCCATCACCACCGGCACTCCGGTGGCGCGTATAGCGTCGGCAATGCGATAGGCCTTGGCGATCATTCGAGTCATGGCGCCGATGCCGACCAGGCCAATGTCGTTGATCGCGCACGTATTGCGCGATCTGAGCTCTCGTCCATGGGCTGGGCGTTGCCGTCGATCAGCAGCACCTCATGGCCGGGCGGAGTCAGGGACTGGAGCAGAAACATCCAGAGATGCGGCATGAAATTGCGTGTGACGCCGTTGTCGGGG
Source organism: uncultured Acidobacteriota bacterium (assembly GCA_963711675.1). Taxonomy (GTDB): domain Bacteria; phylum Acidobacteriota; class Terriglobia; order Terriglobales; family Acidobacteriaceae; genus CAVQFB01. The sequence goes on from CAVQFB010000013.1 coordinate 89,314, forward strand.
TTGTAGAGCAGGATTTTCATGGTTGCTCGTTTCTTGAAGAGCTACGCGCTTCACGGCACAAAGCTGTCACGAGCGACGCCGGGAGTTGGCATCTTTGCCAGACGCTTTTGGATGTTGCTGATTCTTGGAGCTTCAGATTGGTGGGATTGTACGCCTTTTAGAGCGATTTTGGTGTTTGAGTTGTTTTGCAGGCTAACCAGCCGCATCTTCACCGTCACTATTGCCACCGCGCCACGAACATCTCCCTGCCGCTCTCGGCCGCGACAACCTCTCCCTGCTTCAGGTATCTTCATCCCGTATGAATTGCCGCTTAACTAAGATATTCATCTCGATCGCGAGTCTCACGCTCCTCGCTCTGGCTCTCATTTTGCCCATCCTCGCCCAAACCGCGCCCGACCTGCGCACGTCCGAAGAAAAGCATCTGGTCAATGTCCGCCAGCTCACTTTCGGTGGACAGAACGCGGAAGCCTACTTTTCCTCCGACGGCCGCAAGCTCATCTTCCAGTCCACGCGCGAGAACCTGCAATGCGACCAGATTTTCACCATGAACGTCGACGGCTCCGACCAGAGGATGGTTTCGACCGGCAAGGGCCGCACCACCTGCAGCTACTTCTTTCCCAACGGCAAGAGGATTCTCTATTCCTCCACGCACCTGGCCAACACCGAATGCCCGCCGAAGCCCGACTATTCCAAAGGCTATGTCTGGGCCGTTTATCCCGGCTATGACATCTTCACGGCGAACCCCGACGGTTCCGATCTCAAGCAACTCACCCATGCCAACGGATATGACGCCGAAGCCACCTTCTCCATCGACGGGAAGCGAATCGTCTTCACTTCCCTGCGCAACGGCGATCTCGACATCTACACCATGACTGCCGGCGGCAAGCACGTGAAGCAACTCACCCACGAACTCGGCTACGACGGCGGCCCTTTCTTCTCGCCCAACGGCAAGTGGATCATCTACCGCGCCTACCATCCCAAAGACGAAAAGGAAGCTGCCGAATACAGAGCTCTACTGCAGCAAAACCTGATTCGCCCGACTTCCCTTGAACTCTGGATCATGAAGGCCAACGGCAGCGCCAAGCGTCAGATCACAAACCTTGGCGCCGCCAGCTTCGCACCCTCGTTCTTTCTCGACGGCAAGCGCGTCATCTTTTCATCCAACGTCGGCTCTACCGGTGGCATGGGCAATTTTGAGCTTTATGCCGTGAATCTCGACGGGACGAATCTGGAGCGCATCACCTTCAGCCCCGGCTTCGACGGCTTCCCAGTGTTCAGCCCCGACGGTAAGAAACTGGTCTGGGCCTCGAACCGCAACGCCAAAGCTCCCCACGAGACCAATATCTTCATCGCCGACTGGGTACCGTAGCGCATCCGCCCGCCAGGACATCTGTGTTGCGCTAGTCCGTACAGCGTCCGTCGTAACCGACTCATTGGTTCATTCTCTTCATCCCTTCGATTTATTCTTGTTAAAGTAGTTTCTTCACCGCGGCCCCGGTCACGCGGGACGTTCAAGATTCATGATGAAGACGCGCCAGTGGCTAATCATCCTCGGTTTACTGATCCTGGTGACTCTGGCCATCACTGGATTGGTGACGACTCGCGGCTCGAACGTCGTGATGGCCCCAAGCGGGTCCGCGGCTACGCCCGGCACTGCTTCCGACCAGAACACGCTGGTCGATCAACGCCCTCTCCAAACCGCACGCAGGATGGCCGCTCTCGCCTCCACCGCAGACGAGCAACGGATCGCGCAGGACGTCCTCCGCATCGCCGACCACGAAGTCGATCTGGCTTTTTCCGACGCTCTACGCGACGCCACCCAGCATCCTCCCCAGCTCAGCGCCGAGGCTCGCCAGATCGATGCGCGCCTCACCAAGGCCGAGGCTGCGGTTAAGGCTGATCAGGACAGCATTGCCGCCCTCACCAAGAAGCTCGCCGGGGCGAGCGAAGCGCAGCAGGACAACATCAATCAGCAGATCGACATCGTTAAAGCCCAGTTGGAGCTCGACCAGGACGAAGTCGACGATGCCCACGCCGACCTCGACCGTGCAGGCGGTAACAAGCAGGACCGCATCCAGCGCCTCATGGACGAACACGAGGCGACACATACCGACGCAGCCACCGCCAAGACGCCTCAGCCAGCCAACAATCCTTCGGCTGATACTCTCACCGCCGAAGTGCTGGCCTGGAACGCGCTTCACCAGAAGCGCCTCCAGTTGACCCAAGCGCACCAGGATTCGCAGGATGCCGCGACGAAGCTCACCGAGGCGCACAACGCCCTCGAAGCTAAGGTCCAAGCCGAAACACCCGCCAAGAAAGATGTTGGACGACAAGCGGCAGACAATCTCAAATCTGCACCCCAGGGCGACACGAGCTCGAAGGCCGCCACGGCGGCCGCGGTCTCGACTCTGCGCCAGCTCTCCAGCGATCAAAAGAATCTTTCGGATCTCGACCGCCGCATCCAGGATCACCAGGAGCTTGCCGACGACTACGGCAGCTGGATCGGTCTGGTCGCCGGATACCAGAGGGCCAGCCTCCACGGCATCATCGAGTCAGTGCTGTGGATTTTGCTCATCGTCCTGCTGGTTTATCTTGCCGACCGCTCGATCGACCGTTTCTTTCTCGATCCCACCGGTGCGCATACTCGTTTCGTCACCTTACGCGCGGTGGTCCGTTTTGCGGTTCAGGCTATCGGTGTGCTCGTTGTTCTCTTCGTAGTCTTCGGCATGCCCAATCAGATGCCCACCATCCTTGGCCTTGCCGGCGCCGGCCTCACCGTCGCCATGAAAGACTTTATCGTCGGTTTCTGCGGATGGTTTGTGCTTATGGGCCGCAACGGAATTCGCGTTGGTGACTGGGTGGAGATCAATGGCGTGGTTGGGGAGGTCGTCGAAATCGGCCTTCTGCGCACGGTTCTGCTGGAAACCGGAAACTGGGCCGACTCAGGCCACCCGACCGGCCGCAAGGTCGCCTTCGTGAATAGTTATGCCATCGAAGGTCACTTCTTCAATTTCTCCACCGCAGGCCAATGGCTGTGGGATGAACTGCAACTCATGATCCCGACCTCCGAAGACCCTTATCCTGTCATCGATGCCATTCAGAAGTTGGTAGTAAAAGAAACGGAGGCCGACTCGCATAAGGCGGAAGAGGAATGGAAACGCGCCACCAATCGCTATCGCGTGCGATCTTTTTCCGCCGAGCCCGCTATCAACCTGCGGCCCACGACCTCGGGCGTGGAGTTGCACGTCCGTTACATCACGCGCGCGCATGAACGCTATGCCGTTCGCAATCGTTTGAATCAGCAGGTCGTGCAGCTCCTGCACCGCAAGCAGGTGCCAGTTGCGTCCGCAACAGGAGCAGCCGCGCCCGCCGGGGACAACTAGTCCTTTGAATCGCGCCCCAATTCCTCCAGCAAGGAATGCTTAGCATGTTCCGGGTGCTGGGATCCTTCGATGATCTTTCGCGCCTGCTCGACCGGCATACTTCGCGTGAATTCGAGTGCCTTGGACAACGGCGTGTTGCGATTCTGCAGTAGAACAATCCGCACTTCGTGACGCAGCGACCACTTTGGATGTTCGCAGATTTTGTGGATGAGTTCGGTCGTCACGTCGCGCCCCGTGACCGCCTTGACGATCGAGGCCTCCGTCAGGCGCGGGTTCTGTAGCGCTGCATCGATCACTCTGGAATCCGGATCGTTCAGCGACACTCCCGCCACTCGCCCCGAAGCCCGCTTCCCCAGCGACAGTTTTTCCCCCAGCGTGAGCTTCTCCAGGCGGGCAATCAGGGATTCGTCGGCTGCGACCTTAACGTCGGCGGGCACTACCGGCGTAAGAGTGACCTTCATCAAGTCAAAGGTATAGAGGTGCCGCACGATTGGCAGCGAGACATGCCGTGGCGTCATCGGGTGAGTCACCAACGCAAGTTTCACCTTGCGCGACTTCGTCAGTGATCTGTGCTTGCTGATTTGTTCCAGAACCACGCTGGGCAGGTCGCTGCGTTTCATCAGCGCGAGAGCGGCATCTTCGGTCAGGCCAGGATCAACGGTCTCTGCCTTTGACGACTCGACCGGTTCTGGTGCGGCCGCCGACTCGCCGCCAGCGTCTTCTCGCGAGTCAATCGGTTTTGGCGAAAGCGACTCCTCCACACTCATATCGCACTTGCAGCTATTTGTGTCCCCCGGCGGCTGTGCGCGCCCTTCGCAGTGCGCCTTTCACCGGATCGATCACCGCCGGTTCCACGCTCGCGCCCCTACCTTCACCCTCCAGTTCCTTCCGGAACACGTCCCGTACCATGGCGGCCCGGCGAAACACGCTCCCGCCCATCGCCACAGGCACAGCAACGCTTTGCGCGAACAGCTGGCCGATCACCATCTTTGCCAATCCCGCAAGTTCCCTGCCGGCTTGTGTCAGCACCAAGCTGGCAAGCTCGTCGCCCGCCTCAGCTGTGCTCAGTACGGTGGGCAGCAGTCCGGAGAAATCAGGTGGTGGCGACGCGTTCGCCCTGCGCACCAGATCATCGATCGTTGTGAGCTTCCACGCACTGCAGGATCGCAGGCAGCAGGTCGGTGCTCTGCTTCGTATCCTGCGATCGCACGGCGGCGGCGATTGCTTGCCGCCCGATCCAATGTCCTGATCCCTCATCGGAAATCGCGAAACCCCAGCCACCAGCTCGCGCCGTCCTGCCGTCCGCGTTCCGCCCGTACCCGATGGACCCTGTACCGGACAAAACGATCACTCCTGGACCATCGCCGAAACCCGCCTCGAGCGCAATCACCATGTCCCCGACCACCTCTACTGGGCCAGAGACAACTTCAGAGATCAGCCGGCGAATCGTGTCGCTTACCTCTCGCCGCCCCGCCCCCGCCACGCCGATGCAGGTCGCAGCCACGGTCTTGGGGTCGACTTGTGCGGCAGCGCAGGCTTTTCGTATTGCTTGATGCAGCGACTCCCTGGCCTGTGCCTGACCCGAGCGAATAATGTTGCTTCCGCCCGCCGTCGCGCTGTCGAGCACTGCGCTGTTATCACCGACCACACATGTGGTCTTGGTCCCACCACCATCAATTCCGAGATAGATCGCCACGAGCGCTAGTTTCTACCACGGGTACCGCAGTTTGGAAGTGGCTACACTGTCACTCGCCCCAAGAGTCACCGGCCCTCATAATGAACCATCGCACTAACTGGCTGGACCAGATCGCTCCAATTGGAATCCAAAGTTCGCATCACCGACCTACCCGACCACGGCGACGTCCGCGGATACAGCTTCACGGCCCCCGCTGAAGCCCTGGAGTTTGTCGGAGCAATTAAAGACATGCACTTTGCTTCCGTGCTTCCTGGCGCGGTGCGCGGCAATCATTTTCATCTGCGCCGCCGCGAAGCGATCGTGATTTTTTCGGAATCACCCTGGTCGTTTCATTGGGATGATGCGGGAGGCGCCGCGCCTCAACGGGCTGAGTTCACACGGACCGGCGCGACGTTGATCCTGATAGCTCCCGGCGCTTCGCACGCCGTCCGAAACAATGGAAACAAACTTCTCTCGCTGGTGGCGTTTTCGTCCGAGCCGCACGATCCCGCAGAGACGGTAGCGCGCAAATTGATTTAGGCAGGTGCTACGCGACATTGGAATTTGGCGCTGCGACAATTTCGACGACTTAGCGCAAAGCCCGAAATTCATGGGTCTCGACAAGCTCGACTTCCTCATCATCGGGTTGTACCTGGCGGGGATCACGCTCTTCGGCCTCCGCTTCCGCAAACGCCAGCGCTCGCTGCGTGACTACTTTCTCGCCGACCGCAACATTCCCTGGTGGGCCATTTCCCTTTCCATCGTCGCCGCCGAAACCAGTACGCTCACCATCATCAGCATTCCTGGCCTCGCCTACGACACGAACCTCGCTTTCCTTCAGGTCGTCATGGGATACGTTGTCGGCCGCGTCATCATCAGCTTCGTTCTGCTGCCGCACTATTTCCGCGGCGATCTCTATACCGCTTATGAGTTGATCGAACGCCGCTTCGGCAGAACGCTTCGTTCCGTGACCGCCGGCCTGTTTCTGATCACACGCGCTGCTGCGGAGGGTGTTCGCGTCTACGCAGTCTCGATCGTCGTCGCAATCGCGCTCGGCACCGGCGAGATCGCGTCCATCGCCATCATCACCGCGCTCACGCTGATCTACACTTTCGAAGGCGGACTGGCCGCCGTCATCTGGACGGATGTCGTGCAGACCGTCATCTACGTCGGTGGAACCATTGTCGGCCTGGTGACCATCGTTCACCTCGTGCCCGGCGGATGGAATTCAATTCACACTCTCGCCGCCGGCTGCTGGCAAATTCCAGATATTCAATTTCGCGCCCGACTTCTGGAAGCCTTACACCTTCTGGGCCGGGATCATCGGCGGAACATTTCTCACCACCGCCAGCCATGGCACCGATCAACTCATCGTCCAGCGTCTGCTCGCCGCGCGTAGCGAGCGCCAGTCCGTTATGGCTCTGCTCTCAAGCGGCGTCGCCATCTTCTTTCAGTTTGCGTTGTTCCTGATCGTCGGCGTAATGCTTTGGGCCTTTTACCAGACACCTTCCTCGCGCTTCGGCACGGCCGACCGCATCTATCCGACTTTTATCGTCACCCACCTGCCGCACGGAATCTCCGGATTGCTGATCGCCGCCATTCTGGCCGCGGCCATGTCGAATCTGAGCGCCGCGCTGAACTCTCTGTCCTCAAGCTCGATGATCGACTTCTACCTTCGCCGTCATCCCGACATCGACGACCGCCGTCGCCTGCTGCTCTCGCGCTTCTCAACGGTCCTGTGGGCGTTGCTTCTCTTCGCGCTCGCGGTGCTCTCCCTGCACAAGGTCGGCCGCGTTATCGAAGTCGGACTGCAGATCGCCTCTGTCGCCTACGGGGCTCTGCTGGGAGTTTTTCTTCTCGGCGTCCTTACGAAACGTGCCAATCAAAATGGTGCGATGCTGGGCATGCTGTGCGGATTCGTGACCGAGCTATACCTGTGGCTGGGAACCAAGGTCCCGTGGACCTGGTACGTGATGATCGGAACCGTCGTGACGTTTGGGGTCGGCTACAGCGCAAGTCTGGTCCTCGACGCCGAATGACTGCCAAGGCAGGCTGTCGGTTTTTACTTCAAAGGCGGTGGCGTCAGCCCCATGAACGAGGTTCCTAGAAACTTTCCCTTTGCGTCGAAATTCCACGTGAAAATGGCAAATCCGGCGCGAGCGCAGGCGTGGCATCCGTTGATCAGCGGATAACCCACCACGAACTGCATTCCGCCGTCGGGACCGGGTTGCGAGTTGGGCCAAGTCTGACCGTCGCGGTCGCCCGGCCATACGTCAACATTCGGAAATTGCCCCTTAAGATCCTGGAACTGAAAACTACTCTCCATTGTCTTCCGGTCGAGCAACCTCACGTCCTCGACATTCACTATTGGCGGATTCCCATTGACCAATAGAAGTCCATAGTTGGTATTGGCGCGCAACGGATAGGTGATCCAGGCGAAATCGACTGGACCCACGGGGTGGAAACCGGTCATGATCCCAATCTCGCCTCGGCTCTGCTGGTAGAGTTCGCGCGAGAATGCTACGGCGTCCGCGCTGGCCCCCGCTTTCGGCATCTGGTCGATCACGCACTTCCCGACATCCGGCATTTTGTCGCAGGCGGCGTGCGCATTCGCAAGGAACTGGCCGGGTATCTGCCACACCGCCGAGGCGCCAATTTTCGCGGGCACGGCCTGCGATTGCGCCATCGTGCATGCGGCGAGGCAGACAACACAGAAGAACAAAGAAGATCGACCGTTATTACGCATATTGCTCCTTGACACGAAAACCTCTCATCCCGCGAGACCCCGGCGTGAGTCCCCGCGAGCGCCGCCGGTATCATACCGGAGCCATGCGAACAACGGTGGCAGACGGGCTGTAACCAGCCTCTCCGCCGCCCTGTATACTTTTCCTCCCCGACCATGACTGCCTCGGAGTCATCTACCAGCGCACGCCCCGAGCTCTCCCGCGATCTCGGCGTCAGTCACGCCACCGCGGTAGTTGTCGGCACCATCATCGGCAGCGGCATCTTTCTTGTGCCCGCCGAAATGACTCAGGCGGTCGGCTCAGCCAAGCTCGTTTATCTCGCGTGGATTGTCGGAGGTCTGCTTTCATTTTTCGGCGCGCTCACCTATGCCGAACTCGGTTCGATGCGCCCCCAAGCTGGCGGCGAATACGTGTATGTCCGCGACGCCTACGGCCCGCTTGGGGGATTCCTCTACGCCTGGACCTGGTTCATCATCGCCAAGCCCGCGTCCATCGCCAGCGTGACTATCGGCTTGGTACGAATCCTCGGTACATTCCCTGTCTTCGCCTTTTTCTCCCACTCCGTTTTCTCAACTTCGATCTCGCTGAACTACGGCCAGCTGGTCGCAATCGCGGCCACAATGTTCATCTCTTCTCTGAACTACATCGGCATCAAGAAAGCCGGAGACTTTCAGCTCGTTTTCACCCTGCTGAAAGTCGCGATCATTCTTGGGATTGTCGGAATCGGCTTCAGCTACAGCGGCGGAAGTTGGTCAAACTTCGCCGGGACCTACACGGGCGCGAAAGGCGGAATCGCCGGATTCTTCGCCGCGCTGGTGGCGGCGCTCTGGGCCTACGACGGCTGGAACGATCTGACCATGGTAGCCGGCGAGGTTCGCCGCCCCGAGCGCAACATCCCCATCGCGCTCATTCTTGGCGTCGCCATCGTGGGCGCGCTTTACATCCTGCTCAATGCCGCCGTGCAATACGTGCTTCCCGCGAGCGCGATCGCAGTTTCGCCGTCGCCCCGCATCTGACGCCATCGGCTTGATCATGGGCCCGATGGGCGCGAGCGTTGTCTCGGCAGGCATGGCAATCTCCATGCTGGTCACCCTGAACGGCACCATCATGAGCGGCGCCCGCGTGCCGTTTGCTGTCGCCCGCGACCGCTACTTCTTCTCCGCTCTCGCCGAGGTTCATCCCCGCTTCCACACGCCTTCGGTCGCGATCATCGTGCAGGCGGTTCTCGCTATCATTCTGCTGCTGTTGGGCGGCAATTTCCGCCAGCTGTTCTCGCTCGCCATCTTTGCCGAATGGCTTTTTTACATGATCGCCGGGAGCAGCATCTTCGTCTTCCGTCACCGCGAGCCGAATGCCCCGCGACCCTACAAGGTTCACGGATATCCACTGGTTCCTGCCCTATTTGTGCTGGTTTCGGCGGCGCTTCTCTACTACACTTTTACTGACAATTTGCTCAACTCGGGGTTGGGGTCGTGTGTAATCCTGGCCGGCGTTCCCCTCTTCTACTATTTTTCCGGGCAGCGTAAAGCGTCAGGACGCCTGTAGTTGTTTCCGGTTCCGGATAGGTTTTCCCGAAACCGGACCTCTTCGTTACCAACGTACATGCCTCCAAGACACGTTTACCCCCTGTCCATTCTCCCCTAACTTAGAGACTCCGACCTGTGTGCCCACCAGGGGCTCGGGGTCCCCTTGGAGCTTTGATTTCATGCCGATGCCTCAGGACTTTCAGTTAGGGCTCCTGCCGGAGCACAAGATCAACTGGCGCTCGCTCGTGACCAGCTACGGCCTGCTGGTGCTCTTCATCCTGTTCCTGGTTAATTTGGCAATTCTCGTGCCCCAAAAATTGAATTTGTCGCACGACTATCACATCACCGAAATCATTCCGATTCCCGCGCTGCGTCCCGAACCTCCGCCACCGCCTCCGGCGACTCCACCACCGGTGGTTCACGCCAAGCTGTTGCCTCCGGCTCCCGTCGCAAAGCCCAAGCTCACAGTGCCAAAGGAAATTCGCGAGGCGCAAGAGAAACCGAAGGAAATTGAGCCTCCCAAGGTGGCTCTGAACACTTTCACACCGACAGTCCTGAAACCTCCGCCGGGCGGGGCGCGGCCCATGCTGATCCACACCGGCGATTTCGCCGGCAGCTCGGCGCCACCGACCGTGAACGCATCCGTCCAGAAGGTTCAGACCGGCGGCTTCGGCGATCCCAACGGACTCAACGGCCAAGGTAAACAAAATGCCAAGCTTATCGCCGCTAATACCGGCTCTTTCGACATGCCTCAAGGTGCGGGATACGGGAACGGTTCCGGCGGAGCGAAAGGAATTCGCGGCACAGTTGCCAGCGCCGACTTCGGCAACGGAATCGCAACCTCCGGCAACGGCGACGGCCGCAGCAGCGGTCGCGGCAGCGTACAGACGGGAGCCTTCGGAGCGCAGGAAGTGGCGCAGGTTACGAAAACGCGTCAACTGGATAGCGGCCCACCCACCAATCCGGTGGAAATCACGTTCAAGCCCAATCCGGCGTATACCGACGAGGCTCGCCAGCTGAAATTGGAAGGTGAAGTGCTCCTGGAAGTCATCTTCGGGGCCAACGGGCAACTTCGCGTTAATCGTGTCGTGCGTGGCCTGGGACACGGACTCGACGAGGCCGCGGTGGCCGCCGCGAACAAGATGCGTTTCAAAGCGGCGCTGCGCGATGGACAGCCGGTCGATTCGACCGCCATCGTCCACGTCGTGTTTCAACTAGCTTACTGATTTGGAGACGGAGATACAGATATGAGTACCCGCAAGCTTACGTTTACGACCTTCCTACTACTCTCGTTAAGTGCTGCGGGACAACAACGGTCCGACTCCGCACCACCCGCATATCCACTGGCGGGACAAGCAGCGCAAGCGCCAGCATTCCTGGCGGCACCACCGGCGGTGCCCGTCCTCATCGCGCAGGCGCAAACCGTGGCCGCACCAGCTGCGTCGCCTGCGCAAGCTGCACCTAGCACCATGGATCAGGTGGTGGACCGCTTCATCTCGCGCGAACATGGGCTGATGAAGATGCTGGGGACTCGCAATCCGCTGGTCGAGACCTATCTGCAGAATCTGACCGCTGACCCGCAACTTGGCCCGGTTCCCAAGGATGACCGTTATTTTCTGGGCCGACTCGATCTCAGCGAATCCATCGATCGCACCGACTTCCTGAAAGATCAGAGCATGGAGAAGCACCTGCTCGGCGGCTTCGGCAGAATGTTCAAGATGCAGTATCAGCCTCTGGGTTTTTCCTGGATGATCTTCGCCGATCGCAATGACTTCGACCGTGAACACTACGACTTTCAAATACGTGCACCGCGAGTTCCTGGGCGATGTCCGCTGCCTGGTGTTCGATGTGACCCCCAAGAAAAACTCGGGTAAGGGCCGATTCCTCGGCCGCGTCTGGGTGGAAGATCAGGACTACAACATCGTTCGCCTGAACGGCACCTACGCGCCCCGCCCCAAGAATTCGTTCTTCTTCCACATGGATAGCTGGCGGTTGAACCTGATCGCCGGCTACTGGGTTCCTGCCTTCATTTACAGCGAAGAAGGCGATTTCAGCGCCGGCTCCAAGAACAAGATCGCGTTCAAAGCGCAAACCCGCATCTGGGGCTACGAACTCCGCAAGGAAGGCAAGGACGACGAGCTGACCCAGATCCGCGTAGACAGCGTGAAGGACGACAGTCCAACTGCGCAGGACGCTTCTCCGTTGGCAGCCGAACGCCACTTCCAGCAGGAAGCGGAAGACAACGTGATCGAGCGCCTGCAAAAAGCGGGGCTGCTTGCGCCGGAAGGCGAAGTCGACAAGGTTTTGCAGACCGTGGTCAACAACATCCAAGTGACCAACAACATCGATCTCACTCGTCCCGTCCGCACGCGCGTTCTGCTGACGTCACCGCTCGAAACCTTCAGCGTAGGCAACACCATCGTCGTCAGCCGTGGATTGGTTGACGTGCTTCCTGACGAGTCTAGTCTTGCCATGGTGCTTTCGCATGAACTGGCGCACATCGTGCTCGGCCACAACCTGGGCAGCAAGTTCGCCTTCACCGATCGCATGCTCTTCGACGACGAAACCACCTATCGCAATTTTGGTTTCAAGCACATTCCGGAGGAGGAAACCGCCGCGGACACCAAGGCCATCGAACTGCTCAAGAATTCGCCTTACGCTCAGAAGCTGGGTACTGCAGGTCTTTTCCTGAAAGAACTGCAGACGCGTGCGGGAGCGCTCAATGCGCTGCTGACCGCACACTTAGGGAATAACCTGGCCGAGAATGGAACAGTCACCCGCATGGCAGCGCTCATGGCGTCCGCTCCACAGCTCGACATGAACAAGCTGGACCAGATCGCGGCGCTTCCTCTCGGCGGCCGCGTCCGGCTAAATCCCTGGAGCAACCGCGTCGAACTGATCAAGGCTCAGCCCGTGGCGGTCACCTCGGCACGCGACAAGATGCCCTTCGAAGTTACGCCGTTCTTCCCTCGCCTGACCCGTTTTTCCAACTCCGACAACGGCAATCAGACAGCGCTGGCGAATCCGAGCCCAACGAATCAGTAGCAACGGTTACGCCTCTCAAATCAGGATGGCCGGGAATTCCTCGAGAATCCCGGCCTTTTCAATTCCCGGTTCACGACCACCCTTAGCCTGACGGTAACTTGCCAGCCCCGGCCGAACGGACCAGAATCTTGGAGGGCACTCCACTGTCAGGAATTTCGAGGGAATGTTCGTGAGGCTTTGGTTAATGACGTTGCTCAGGCTGGCGTGGGGAGCGTATCTGCTCCTGACCTCCATCTATTGCCTGCTCGCGTTCCTGCCCTACACGTATTACGCGTTGATCAAGGCACCTGCCTATGCATGGATGCCTTGGTTCGTCCAGCACCAGGTCGCCCTCTATTGGATGCTCCTGCTGGCTGCCGCCCTTGCCTGTTGGCCCAAGAAAAAAAGCACCGCGTATTCCATACTGCTTGGACTCCAGGCGGCACTCGGCCTGTTCATCACGGCGCGTCCTTTCTTGTCTCACTTGCAAAGTAACTCAGCAGCGTATTTGTGGAGCCTAGCGATATTGGTGCCCGTAATTTTGTGTCGGCTGCGGACCTGTCAGGCACTGTGACTCGAGACGAAAAGGAGAGCGATTCCAACCTGCTTTACTCTTACTCCGTGGTCGCAATCATCGCAACCACGGTCACTCTGCTTTACGCTGTTGGTGCTCATGGGCGCAACTATCTCGAAACCCGCTCGTGGACCTTCCATCTAAGTGACATCGAGTTGACTGGCTGGAGCCTGCTGTCCCACGTCTTAGTCGCGATTCTGATCGTCACGTTCCTGAACGCGATTGCGATCATCTCGCGCAAAACCCCTCGCCCTCCGCTTTCCCGTTCTCTTCTGCTGGGTGGGATGGTCTTCGCTGCTCTTTGGTTCGCAATCGTTCGCTTTCTTGAAAACGCTCTCAGCTTTCAAGGTGCGCTCGCTCATCTTTACGCGGGAACCCTGGCCGCCTCGCTTACCCTGCTGGGATTTGCGGTCGCCTTGCCGTTCCGATCCCGGTTATCTGTCGAATCGTCGAACCCCTCCAAACGAAGGCTCGCGCTCATTGCGGTTGCAGTGGTGCTCTCCATCGCCGCTCTTATCGTACCTTCCCTGATCGGCCGCGGAGACTGGAACGGCATCCTCGAAAGCGCCTTCACTCTTCTGTTCTGGCTGGGAATCAGCGCGTGCCTCTATGCCATACACCCACGCCAAAAGGCTTACTCGGTCGCGACTATGCTGGCTGTCGTCATCCTGACCGCGTTCACCTACGAAGGTCTGCAGGCTTCGGCCATCTTCTGGGGCAAGCCGCTCGGCGAAACCGACGATGACATTGCCCGCAGCATGGAGACCTACGCCACCCAGGACGCTTCTTTTCAGCTGGTGCACCATCTTCTCGGGAACGCGCGTGTCGAACCTTGTGGCGACCTCTGCCGCATTCTTCGGGAGTACACCAACATTCGTGACGCGCAGGCAAAGGTTGACGTGAAACTGGTCGATCCTCTTGTCCCGTCAACCAACATCCGTCCCAACATCTTCATCTTCGTCGTCGACTCGCTGCGGCCCGACTATCTTGGAGCTTACAACCCAAAGGTCGATTTCACTCCCAATCTCGACAACTTCGCCCGCGAGAGCGTCGTGGTACACAACGTCTTCACGCAATATGCGGGCACTTCCCTCTCCGAGCCTGCCATTTGGGCGGGAACGATGCTTCTGCACGCCCACTTTCTGCAACCCTTCGGCAAAATTAATAGTCTGGAAAAACTGGCCAAGGCGGACGGCTATCAGATGATCGTCAGCTACGACGAGATCCTGCGTGAGATCCTTTCGCCGACAGACGGCGCCATCAAACTCGATACCGACAAGCCGCTCTGGAATCGTTTCGACGTGTGCTCCACCATCCAGCAGGCCGAGAGCACGCTGGACGCGCGAACTGACAAGTCTCGCCCCATACTCTTCTACGCGCAGCCCAAGAACGTTCACCAGTTCGCAAGTAACGATCGACCTCGCATGACGAGCGAGAACTGGCGGATTCGGCCCGGCTTCCAGAATCGCATCGCCTACGAAGTGAACGATGTGGATGAGTGTATTGGCCGATTTATTGGAGACTTGAAGGCCCGCGGCCTGTATGACAACAGCATCGTTATTCTCGCCTCTGACCACGGCGACGCTACGGGCCAGTTTGGCAGGAACAGTCATTCCACTCTGATTTATCCGGAGATCATGCGGGTTCCGCTGATCGTGCACCTGCCTGAGGCGCTGCGGAACCGCTTCGTCTACGACGACCGCCAGGTCTCAACCCTCACCGACGTCACGCCATCTCTCTACTACCTGCTGGGACACAGGCCGATTGAGACCAACCCGCTTTACGGCAGACCTATTTTTGTTGAGACGAAGGCGGAATTGGAGGGGCGGCATCCCAGGGACCTGTTTCTTGCTTCCGACGTGCGAGCGGCCTACGGAATCCTGGCGGATAATGGCCGCTACCTGTACGTTACCTACGACTCGCCTGCAGCCAGTTTTCTCTTCGACCTCGCACACGATCCCAACGCCGAGCACAACATCTTGGACGCTGCGCAGAAGAAGCAATACGACGAGCGCATCATCGAGCGTCTTCAGGGGATCGCCGACTTCTACGGATACAAACCCGGGGTCGGGTCACTACTGGCTTCCGCGCACTGATGCCAGCGAGTGCCCGGCACAAGCGTTTCGTAAGTCGCGAGGCACTACTTCTCCGGCCGTTTCTTTCCCGGCAGTCCCGCCGGATTCTCATGCGTTCGCTCGCGGAAGCTCCCACTCATGCCGCTCGCCAGGCTCACACTCGACTCACCGTACTTGTCGCGCAACTTGTCCGCGGCAGCCAGAGCTTGCTTCCAGCGCCCCTGCCGGTTCGGTTCCAGCAGTTCGATTTGCTCCGAATGGCCTTCAAATGAGGAAGCGTGTACGCCCAGCAGCCTCACCGCCGAACCCTTCTTCCAGTTCTTGCGGAACAGAGTCCGAATCTGCTCAAAAATCTCCGTGTCCAGCTGGGTCGAAATCGGCAGCGTATGTGCGCGGGTAATCGTGGTGAAGTCCTTGTAGCGAAGTTTCAGCTGAATCGTCCGCGCATATAGTTTGCTCTCACGCAGTCTCCGTCCCACCATCTCCGACAAGCGCATCAACGTCGCTTCCAGCTGGTCGGCATTGGCCGTATCTTCGTTGTACGTGTGCTCGTGGCTGATCGACTTGGCATCCGTGTCGGCGCCCACTTCCGTGTCGAACCACCCTCCCGCATCCTCGCCGCGCGACTTCCCGGCCAACGCCAGGCCCCACTTCCCAAAACGCTCTTCCAGTTCAACATCGCCGAGCTTCGCCAGATCGCCGACCTTGTACACGTTCAGCGCGTTTAGGTTCTGCTCCATCACCTTGCCTACGCCCGGAATGTCGCGCACGTTCAGCGGCGCCAGGAATTTCGCCTCCTGCCCGGGCACGATCCACAGAACTCCGTTGGGCTTGGCCTGCGCAGACGAAACCTTGGCGATCAGCCGCGACGCGCCGATCCCGATCGAACAGTTCAGCCGCGTCTCCGCCTTCATTTTGTGGTGAAGGGCATGCGCCGCACGCAGCGGTGGTCCATGCAGGCGCTCAGTGCCGGTCATATCGACGTAAGCTTCGTCGATGGAGGCCATTTCAACTACGGGGGAGAAAGAAGACAGCACCCCGTACACCTTCTCGGAAGCTTCCCGGTACCGTCCCGGATGGCCGTCTACAAAAATTGCATGGGGACAAAGCTTGGCGGCTGTGCGCAGCGGCATCGCCGAATGCACTCCAAACTTTCGCGCCTCGTAGGATGCGGCCGAAACAACGCCTCGCTCACCTCGCTGCCCGCCCACCACCACAGCCTTTCCCTTCAGCGATGGGTCAAACAGTTCTTCCACCGAAACGAAGAACGCATCCATATCGACGTGGAAGATGGTTTTCGGGAAAGAAGGCATGGGCACCGCGTGCGGCGCACGCGAGTGCGCTTAGCGGATTCTAGCAGCGAACAAAGGTGTGAGCCTACGCCACGGTCAACGTGGCGGCTTGCCGCACTTTGTCGTAAATCCGGACGTACTCCTTGGCCGAAGCGTCCCAGGAAAAGTCTTTGTTCATACCGTTTCGCATAAGCTGCTGCCACGACGACTGATCCCGAAAGGCGTGCAGCGCCTGCTTGACCGTCAGCAACAACGACTCGCCGCTGTACTCAGTAAACTTGAATCCCGTTCCTTTGCCGGTACGCGCATCCCAGGGTTCGATGGTGTCATCGAGCCCGCCCGTCGCCCGCACGATCGGCACTGTCCCATACTTCAGGCTATAGATCTGGTTCAGGCCGCAGGGTTCGTACCGGGAGGGCATCAGGAACATATCCGAACCCGCTTCTATTTTGTGCGCTATCGCGTTGTCATAGGCCACCTTCACGGCAATCTTTTGCGGAAACTGCCGGTTCAGGCGCATAAACATTTCCTCGTACGGCTTGTCGCCCGCGCCCAGCGCCACCATGATCATATCTTCCCGCGCCAGCCGGTCCATGATCTGGGAAATCAGGTCAAAGCCCTTTTGCGCCGCGAATCGCGACACAATCCCGATCACCGGCAACTTCACATCTGCGCCCTGCATGCCAAACGCGGCCAGCAGGTCCTGTTTGCACTTGGCCTTGCCGCTCAAATCCGCGGGCGAATATTTCGCTGCGGCGTACTTGTCGGTCTGCGGACTCCACTCCTCGTAGTCCACGCCATTCAGAATGCCTGAAACCGTTGCCGCGCGGTTGCGCAGCACCCCTTCCAACCCGAACCCGTACTCGATGGTCTGAATTTCCTGACTGTATTTCTTGCTGACCGTGGTAATGAAGTCCGACAGCACCAACGCACCCTTCAGAAAGTTCACTTGCCCGAAGAATTCCATTTTTGAGATCGTGAATAGATCCCAGGGCAACATCAGCAGCGGCAAAATTTCCGGCGGGAACAGCCCCTGGTAGCCCATGTTATGAATCGTGAACACCGTTCCCACGTCCCGAAACGCAGGGTCTTCCGCGTACAACGTCTTCAACATCACCGGCACCAGTGCCGACTGCCAGTCGTGGCAGTGAAACACCTGCGGCACGCCGAGAATCTTCGAAGCCTCCAGCACGGCACGCGAGAACAGGGCAAAGCGCTCGGCATTGTCCGGATAATCCCCGTCTTTCGTGCCGTACAACGCTTCCCGGTCGAAAAACGGCGGGTAGTCGATGAAGTAGAAGCGAATTCCACCCTGGTTCCCGCCCGTAACCACCGAGCAAAACCGGTACTGGTCGTCGAACGGCACCGTGATGCTTCGCACCACAGTTTGCGGATCGCTAAGTTTGGTTTGCTTGTAGCGGGGCAGGTACACACTTACCTGATGCCCGGCGGCAGCCAGCGCACGCGGAAGTGCCCCCACCACATCTGCCAGGCCACCAGTTTTAGAAAAGGGAACGCATTCGGACGCTACAAAAGCGATATGCATGAAGACGGCCTCCAGAACTGACCGGAGTCCACGCGACAGGCTATTATGATGATGTGCCCGGTGGGCACACTCTCCCTGCAATGTGAAACTCGCGGGATGAAGGCCAAGTGTAAACGGGTAAAGGAAAGAGGGTCAACGTGCCAAAGGTCGTATCCTCTCGTCGGGCGCGCGTCGCCAAGCCCAAACTCGGTCAGCACTTTCTCGCCGACCATGCCGCGGCGATCCGCATCGTCGAAGCCCTCGGCAATCTCTCCCAGGATACGGTTCTCGAAATCGGCCCGGGCCGTGGCGCAATCACCTCTCTGCTCGCACCCCGCGCCCGCCGCGTAATCGCCATTGAACTCGATCGGGTCCTCGCCGCCCAGTTGCGCATGAAATATTCTCTGGTCCCCAACGTGGAAATCATCGAAGGCGACATTCTTGCCATCGACCTCCATACCCTGTTCGGACCCAAACCCGGCACTTCTCGTCCCGGATTGGCACAGACTCCAGACACGGTTCGCGTCGTCGGCAATCTCCCCTACTACATCACCTCCGAAACCCTGCTGCGCCTCTTCGAATTCCGCAAATACTTTTCCACCATGGTCGTGATGGTGCAGCGCGAGGTTGCCGACCGCCTTGCCGCGTCGCCGGGACGCAGTGATTACGGGTTGCTCTCCGCAACCGCCCAGCTTTACGCCAAGGTCGAAAAGCTTTTCACGCTCCCACCTGGCGCGTTCAATCCTCCGCCCAAGGTGCAGTCCACCGTCGTTCGGCTTACGATCTCCTCTCGTCTGGAGAAACTGAACGTTGGAGAAAACGGGTTCATCGACTTTCTCAGGCTGTCTTTTGGACAAAAACGAAAGACGTTGTGGAATAATTTGAAGTTAGGCTACGAGCCGGACCTGCTGCGCTCGGCCCTGAGCAAGGCCGGCATCAAGCCCACGGACCGAGCCGAGGCCCTGTCACTGGAAAAGAGCGCGGCCCTGTATCGCGCGTTGCACGCGGAAGGTGCGGTCAATTAGACGATTGTCGCGATCGCCTGAGGCGCTGCAGGATTCGTCCGAGCCTTTCAGGCGACGCACATCAGGCCTCAAAAGGAGCCACCCATGGTCCTTACGATGCGCCATCCCGCGGTTGCGGGACGCTTCTATCCCGGTAACCCACAGGTGCTCCTTGCTGACATAGAGTCCTACACTTCGCCTCGCGAGAAAACGATTCGAGCTATCGGCTGTGTCGTGCCCCACGCGGGCTACATGTACTCCGGACACGTCGCTGGCGCGGTCTATGCGCGTCTCGACATTCCCCGGCGTTGCATCCTGATGTGCCCGAATCACACCGGCATGGGACGCCCTCTTTCCATCATGAGCGAAGGGGCTTGGGAGACACCGCTAGGCGCAGTGAACATTGATTCCGAACTCGCGTCCACGCTGAAAGACAGCTGTTCGCTGCTTGCCGAGGATTCGGAAGCCCACCGATCCGAGCACGCCGCCGAAGTCCAACTGCCGTTCCTGCAGGCGCGCCGGCCGGACCTGACTTTTGTGCCCATCGCGCTCGGCACCGGACACTTCGAGAGTCTCGCAGCTCTGGGCGACGCCATTGCCGATGTAACCGCCGCGCAATGCGAGCCGGTGATGATCATCGCCTCGAGCGACATGAACCACTACGAAGCCGATGCCATCACTCGCGTCAAGGATCGCAAGGCGATCGATCGCATCCTCGCCCTCGATCCGCGCGGCCTTTACGAAACTGTCGTCAAAGAAAACATCAGCATGTGTGGAGTTGGTCCTACCGTGGCGATGCTGACCGCAGCTAGAAAGCTGGGCGCAACTTCCGCCGAGTTGATCCGCTACGCCACCTCCGGGGATGTCTCCGGAGACCGCAACCTGGTGGTCGGCTACGCCGGCGTTGCCGTGCGGTAGTTCAGCGACACGCCCTGAAACGCTTCCAACATCGCAGCCACTTCACAAAAAAAGGCGGCCCCGAAGGCCGCCTTGATCCTGCATCCCTGGTACTAGTGATGCGATGAGGAAGAGTGCGAAGAAGACGAAGAGGAATGCGATGACGACGAAGAGGAATGCGATGACGAATGTCCGCCCGACGACCCAGAGCTGCTGTGACCAAAGCTGCTATGACCAAAGCTGCTATGAGAAGTCATCCCTCCGTGTGTCCACCCTCCGAATGACCCGAAACTGTTCGGCGACGCCATCGCCGACCGGAAACCCGAGCTGGTGTGAATCGTGGCCGTTCCCTTCTGAGCCGCCTGATGCGAAGCCTTGGCTAGATCGCTCACGGCTCCGCGCGGGATGCCCAGTCCGGCCGAACCTTCAGCGATCATGATTCGCCGTGGTGGACCGCCTACCGGAAACACCGGCCCCTTTCCTACCGTAACCGTGCCGTGCCCTGGCACCGTTGGCGGCTGTGGCAGTCCTGCGCGCGCCGGAGGATTCGTAACCGTGGGCACCGGCTGCCAGCTGCTGAAGCCACCAGGCTGCCAGCCCCAACCGTAGCCGGGCACGAACATCCAGTTGCCGTAGTAGTAAGGCATCCAACCCCACGGGTATGCGGAAACGAATGCGTAGCCAAATCCCGGATACCACATCCACGCCCCGTTGCCGAATGGATCCCACCCCTGATTCGCGAAGTAGGGCTGCCAGAAATAACCGTATCCCGGCGCGTTGTAGTAGTTGCCGTAGTAGTTCAGGTCGCTGACGCCGTACCCGTACGGAATCGAAGGTCCGTTATTGGCCGCGTTGTAATACTTTTCGTGATACTGAACCTGCTGCTTGTCCCACTCGTCGTAGGGGCCAGGCTCGATCTCCTTGGTCAGCTTGTAGCGATCGTCGTTGGTCAGATCGAACAGCACGCTCTGCTCTTTCTCCACTTCGACGCTGCCCGCAGGCCCCTTCACCTCGAGGTCACCCTTGAACACTGCAAGTTCTGCTTGGGCGTCGTCCAGTTGGATTCGGAAATGCGCGGGCTTCGTCAGGGTCGCGCTCTCATGTCCGAAGTTGACCGTGAATTCGTCCTCAGCCTTGCCCTGGAAACTCACGTAGGCCGTGCCCTTCTCCACGTCGACCGTCGTCAGCTTTGCGCCCGAATCGCGCAGCGAGAGCTGGCTAAAGGTCGCCTTCGTATCTGGGACGATGTGAAGGACGCTGCCATCCTCAAACTCCACCTCGCCGCGCGCGCCCTCTTTGGCCCAGATCTTCATGCCCTCGGTAATGGGCATGTTAAGAAATGCCTTCTCATAGCCCTGGCCAACGTTGCGATCGACCTGAATGGTTCCTTCCACATCGCTGAGGCGCACGATGCGCGCCCGCGAATCTGCCAGCGCCGGGATCGCAGCCAACAAGCACCCGAGTACCACCAACACCAACGCTCTCTTTCCCAGCTCTTCCGTCGACATCTTTCGTAGCGACATAAAGGCTCCTGGGACTCGTCCCCTAACTATTAGAACACCAACGGGACGCCCAAGTTGTCTCATTATTTTAATGTTCTTTACAGGTCTTTACAGGATTGTGCACCCGTGGACGATACCGCCGAGTACGGTAAAGGCCATGGCTGGCAAGGCCTTGCGCGCAACTAGTCGGCCTGGGACCGGTTACTGCTTAGCTGGGTGCGCGTCTCGCGTTCCCAGCCCTACCACCATCGACATGTCTTTGGGATAAACCACGTCCCGCCCGCGCGCCAGAAAATGCGAATAAACCGACATCCCCGCGCCGTAAAACCCGAACCCGCTGGTGACGACCCGGGAACGCGCCAGCGCGGCTACGAGCGTACCGATCAGCTTGAACCCCGAAGCCCCATTCGCCGCGCCTCCCCCCGCATCTCCGCCACCGCCCCCACTGCGAAAACGATCATGGTCAGAGTTGACCGATGAAGTGGCCAGGGCCACCGCGATGGCCGTCGTCAAGTATCTGGTCTTGGGGGCAGTCACCTGGGCGCCGCCTTCTGAATCCAGCGTCAGGTTTTCTCCCTTAGCTACCTCTACCCCCTCTAGGCTGGCCTCAACTCTCTCCTCCAGCCCGCTCGGAGGTACGACCTGATGAAACACGATTCGGAGCTGTCCATTGCGTCCCATGCGGCGCGCAGGACGTACCTGGAGGACGGAGCCTTTCAGATGACTTCCCTGGGGCAGGAACAACTGATCCGACACAACCAGTGGCTGGCTGATGACCGCATCGACGAGCGCGCCCTTCTTCGTTGTCGCTGAATTCAACGGCGTGACTAGAACCGCGTGCACCACGCTTCCTGCCGGAGGCGGCGTCCCGACCGCCGACAGAGATTCCGGCTTCAGCGGCTCGGTGCCAAACTCCAAGGGCTGCTGCAGGTCGGCGTTAAATCCTGTGCCTGAATCCATGTACTGCGGATGATAGGGCAGCTGCGCCATCGCGAGTCTTTCCAGCCGATGCACCTTGCCAGGCTGGTGAATCTGTTGTTTTGCGCTGTCCCACTGTCGCCTCGCCTCCTGCTTGGCTTCGCTGACTTTGCGCGACGCCATGTTCTTGCCTGCGTTCTTGATTCCCTGCTTCTCTTTTTCGCCCGCGGGAACGAACTGCAGCACTCCTGACGCCGGCGACACCACGGTTTGCAACGGAATCTTCCGTCCGTCTGCCAAATGCAATTCGTCAAACTCGACCCGCACCTGACGAGTCGGTGAAAAATTCGCATTCATGGCCGCAACGGTGCGAGCCGCCTTTGACACGCCTTCGATCGCCGACACTTTCCCCGTGACTTCGCTACCCGTCGGTATCAGCAATTTGTCGAAGGCGTACACCGGTTCCAGCACTTTTCCGTGAACTGGCTGGCCTACTTCGCGGATGCGCACCTCCTGGTCGAGCGCCACTTTCAGCGGCGTGCCCGCTGGCACAGTCAGGGGGATCGTCGGGGCTGGCGGAGGAGTGGGGGCAGGCGCGGCCTCCGGCGGAGCTGACGAAGCGGGCCGCTGTTTTAGAACTTGCCCCGAAGCACCACTGGCACAAATTCCTGCAAGAATGAACGTGCAAAAAACTTGCCGCATAGAGATTCCCTAGTCCCGGAGCACGTTCGCCCCGCTGTTATGAAATTTTTCACTGGCTGAAATTCTTGGAGTTTGTCCAGGAAACTTTACGAGACCCAACACGTCTCAACTTCGCTTTCCCCGTGTGATGTAACCCCGTTCGGATTCGTTGCATGACAAAGCTGATGCAGAGCAATCGCGTCGGCAGGGCCACAGATTGTGACTTACTCTACGCCTCCAGCTTGAGTTCGTCCAATTCCACAAACTCCTGCAGGATGGGCTCCGAAGATTTTTCCATCTCGGAGTACGGCCCGGAAAAAAGGACCTTGGCTTCGTGCAGGAAAATTATGCGATTCGCCAGTTTCTTTGCCAGGCGCATGTCGTGAGTCACGACCACACTCGTCAGGTGAAGCTGCACGTTCAGCCGCTTGATCAGATCGCCCAGCAGGTGCGACATCAGGGGATCCACCATGGTCGTGGGTTCGTCGTAGAGCACGCACTCCGGCTGGGCTGACAGGGCGCGTGCGATCGCCACCGAGCGCTTCATTCCCGTCGATAGGTCGGAAGGCAAAAGATCGCGCATTTCTCTCACGCCGACCATGTCCAGCAAACCGTCGACGATCTGCAGAATCTGGTCTTCCGAAAGATCCCCGCGTTCGCGCAGCGGAAACGCTACATTTTCTCCGACGCTAAGCGAGTCGAATAGCGCGCCATTCTGAAATACCATCGTGACTTTCTTGCGGATGGGCTCGATCTGGGCTTCGGTGTAATCCGTGATGTCTTCGCGCGCGACAATTACGCGGCCGGAATCCGGCTTGAGAAATCCCATGATGTGATGCAGTGACACGGACTTGCCCACGCCGCTGCGTCCCAGGATGCACACCGTCTCTCCGGGCAGCACACTGAAACTCACGTGCTCCAGCACGCGGTTGTCGCCGAAGGCCTTGGAGACATCTTTGAACTCGATGTAGGGGTCGGTATTGGGACGCGTCGTCGACATTCGGTCGTTATTCTGCCGCCAACAGAATTACATCACAAAGATCTTCCATGCTCATCTTTCGCTCTCAAGAAATCGGAATGACGTCACCTCAGTGCCAACAACTCCCGAGCCTTTTCCAGGTCCTCCGGAGTATTCACGTTGTGAAACATCTCTCGCCCGAATCCCCGCTGCGCGAGCTCCTCTTCCTCCAGAATTCGTACCGGCACGGCCATGAAGAGAGGATCAATCTTGTTCTTGCCCTCAAGCAACGCTCTCTCCGCCACCTCTGCAAAACTTCTCCGGTAGACCGCGCACAGCGGCTGAAAGTGCCCTCCGCACCGCGGGACTGTAACCGTCGAACTCGACGCCACTGCCTGGGTAACCAGGTACTGCAGGAACTCGGGCCTCACCAGCGGAAGGTCGACCGCTAACATGAGATTCAGATCCGCTTGCGAGGCTTTGAGCGCAGCGTGGATGCCGCCCAACGGCCCATGATCGACGAGAATGTCCTCCACGACAGGGCCGTAGCAAGCGAATTTCTCCCGGTCACCCACCATCTGCACGCCCTCTGCCGCTGTCCCCGCCAGCTCCAGGGCGTGCGCCAGCAGACTCCTCCCGCCAAGGTCCAGAAATGCCTTATCCCGGCCCATGCGCAGACTCTTCCCGCCTGCAACGACAAATCCCATCACACTAGCCATGACTCATCGTAGTGGTGCGAAGATCGTTCTACGTAACGAAAGACGCGCCTGTCGAAAATCTAACTCTAACCAAACCAACACATTGCAGAACGGTCAGCAGCAAAAGTACACGAAAGTAACCTTTTCTTCGCCAGCCTGGCGTTAGATCATGAACTGTTCCTGCACGATATCGGAAGTCCAAATCATGCCGCAGAAGATTCTAGATGTTCTTATGCTTGGTCGTTGTTCCCACGAATTTTCCTGGCCGCGGCGTGCAGCTGACGGAGAGTATTACCAGGTTTGCCTGGTTTGCGCTGCGGAGTACAAGTACGACTGGAAGACCATGCGCCGCATCGAGCGCGTGGATCACGTCGCGTCCGAGGCGACCGCCCGGCGCAGCACTCGGTCTCACTCCAAGAAACCCACCTGGGTGCCGCGCGCTCGCCGGCTGAAGTTGAACATTCCGGTGCGCTTCCGCGTCAAGAATCTGAGCACCTGGTTTGAGGGCACGATTGAAAACATCAGTCAATCCGGAGTGCTTATTCATGCGCCTGACGGCCTGCCGCTGAACGCGTTGGTGGAAATGGTGTTCGAGATGCCAGAGGAAATCTCGGGGCAAAAGAACAGCAGCGTCCTTTGCCAGGGGCGCATCACGCGCTCGAAAGAGGCCAGAAAAACCGAGGATGGCCTCTCTCTGGCGGCCACGATTCTCGATTACAAATTCCTGCACCAGAACTGAGCGTGCGGCGTGCTCCCGCCGGGACCGGGCTCGCGTCACAACTATCTTTTCCATATTGGGTTATAACCTGCAGGTAACGGGTCGGTTCCTGCCCACAATTTTTTTGAATTTGCAGGGTTTCCAGCATCTAAACTAGACAAAAGCCTCACACGAAGCTCAGGAGTGTATCTATGAAGGCGAGAGTTTATCTTTCCGTATTTCTTCTTACCATGGCGATGGCAATCACCGTGGGTTGCGCGAAGGGTCCCAATGACGCGCAGATTCAAAATGACGTGCAGAGCAAGTTCAGCATGGATTCCGGCTTGCAGGGCAAGCAGTTGGGCGTGCAGTCGGCGAGTGGGGTCGTAACCCTGTCAGGCAACGTCGATAATGACATTCAGCGGGATGCGGCTGCTCGTTTTGCCTCGTCGACGCCCGGAGTGAAGGAAGTCGTCAACAACCTCCAGGTGACGCCGGCCACCCCGCCGCCGGACCAGACGGCGCAGACACCACCGCCGCCACCACCGGCTCCCGAAGAGAAGCCAGCTCCCAAGCCGCGCGCCGCTCGGCATCGCAGCGCTCCGGCTCCGGAGGCACCTGCTCCCGTGCAGACTCCGGTAACAACAGCCGCTGCGACGCCTCCACCTGCACCGGCTCCTCCGCCACCGCCGCCGCCTCCGCAGAAGGTCACAATTCCCGCGGGCACGACTTTGGCGGTGCGCCTGGTCGACACGATTGATTCAGAGAAGAGCACCCAGGGCCAGACGTTCCACGCCACGCTCAATTCCCCTCTGGCCGTGGAAGGTGACACGGTGATCCCCGCCGGATATGACGTCGAGGGTCACATTGTAAACGTCCAGAGCGCCGGGAAGTTCGCCGGTCAGTCGCTTCTGGTTCTCCAGCTCGACCGGATTTCGGCGGGCGAGAAGTACTACAACATCCAGACCGATCAATACACCCGCAAGGGATCTTCACGGGGCAAGAACACGGCTGAGAAGGTTGGTGCGGGCGCGGGTATCGGTGCCATCATCGGCGCCCTTGCCGGCGGCGGAAAAGGTGCCGCGATCGGTGCCGCTGCCGGAGGCGGTCTGGGTGGCGGCGTTCAGGCCGCAACCAAGGGCCAGCAAATCAAGCTGCCCAGCGAGACCGTGTTGAATTTCACCTTGCAGGCTCCGTTGACGGTTGTGCCCGCAGCCGGCCCCAATTCCGGTCGGCAGCGGCTTGACGCCAACAATTAGCAGTTCATATCGGCTTATGCAGGGCACGGTCTAACCGTGCCCTTTTTCATCTCTCCCCAAAGAACGGGTCCTCTCTGCTAATTTGTCACCCTCGTTTGTGACCGGTCTCACATTCCAGCGTGCAATTCCCTCCTACACTTTTTTGTTAGTCGCTTTCCACTCGTTTTTACGGCAGTCATAGGAGGAAGTTATGAAGCTACGCTACACGCTCGGGTTTATCGCACTCGTGTTCGCAGTTGCGGTAATGGCCGGCGCTCAGGACCAGGCAGAAAAGACGGTAAAGCATGTTCCCATCAAGCCGACTTCGGCGGCTTCAGGGCAGGAGATGTATACAAACTATTGTGCTGTCTGCCACGGCAAAGACGGAAAGGGCGGAGGGCCCGCCGCGGATGCTCTGAAGACTCCGCCAACCGATCTCACCACGCTTGCGAAGAAAAACGGCGGCAAATATCCCGCGCTCCACGTCACCAGCGTGATTCGCGGCGAGGGTAATCTGCCAGCTCATGGCAGCAAAGACATGCCGGTCTGGGGACCGCTGTTCTGGCATTTGAGTCAGGGGCATGAGGGCGAAGTTCAGCAGAGAGTGTCGAACCTGGACCACTACATCGAATCCCTGCAGGTGAAGTAAGGAATCGAGAGAGCGTCGAGAACCGCAGCAGAGGTGCGGTTCGAAGGGCGCGCACAGAGGCACTCCTTCTGTGCGCGTTCTCTATTCTCACATCACTTCCGCACCCTTCCCCGGACGCTAGATCACAGCAGTGGGTCAAGTGGGCTGAAGTACATTTCGCTGCGCAGCAGGGCCTGAACTCCCCTCACGACTTCAGTGCCAGTGCTCTTCGAAATGGCGCCCCTAAAGCCGGCGTTGCGAGCATCCAGCAGGAGCTGGTTCGAGAGTTCCTGAACTGTCAGCAGGAGCATCGGCAAGCCGGGCGTGGCCTGCGAAATCTGTCGCGCCGCTTCCAGGCCGTTCATGCGCGGCATGGCCAGATCCATCACCACGACGTCAGGCGTGCAAACGTTGGCCTTGGCAACCGCATCCATCCCGTTTACCGCTTCCGCACACACATTCCATTCCTCATGATCCTCGAGGACTCTGCGCAGCAGCCGGCGGATTGTGGGATCGTCATCGACAATCAAAATACGAGTGGCCATTGGACTACTTTCGCTTTCAAGATGCGCCTTGCTGTCGGGCTTTGATCGACCCGCCAGGTCCACCATCTGCCCCGCCCCATATGAGTTTGATTCTTCACCTCGCAAGCAGTTGCCTTCCATACGGGTAATTGCCGATACCTCAGTCCCGAAGGTAACCAAACTGGTAACTCGAACAGGATGGCCGCACACCGTACTGCCCTCGAAGGTGCAGTACCTTTGGTACTGCTTGTGCTCCGGCTAAGCGCCTTATAATTGAACTAAATCCCTAGAAGAACTGTGTTTATCGTTTAAGAGAGCACCGTGGACACCCTCTTGGCACCGGCAATCTTCGTGTTCGGGCTGATGCTTGGCAGCTTCCTCAACGTCTGCATCTACCGGCTGCCCCGTGGCCTGTCGGTGGTTCAGCCTCGCTCGGCGTGTCCCGGTTGCCAGCGGATGATCCCTTTTTATGACAATATCCCGGTTATAAGCTGGCTCCTGCTGCGGGGACGCTGCCGCTCCTGCCAGATTCCGATCTCTGTGCGTTACCTGGTTGTAGAGGTTCTTACCGGTGCGCTGTTTCTGGGCTGCTATTGGCACTTCGGAGTCACTCTGGCGTTGCTGAAATACTGTGTCCTGGGATTCCTTCTTCTCGGCCTCATCTTTACCGACGCGGAAACTAAACTTCTGCCCAACGCCATGACGCTGCCCGGCCTCGCCCTGGGCATTCTGTTTAGCCTGTTCGTCCCGGTGAATGACTTGGCCTCGCAGCTGTTGCCCGGCGTGATCTCGCTGCCCGTGAGTTCTGATGTTTCCTGGCACCTGCTCTCGCTCGTAGATTCGCTTCTGGGCGCGGCGGTTGGTGCCTCGTTCATCTACGGCGTCGGGGTGCTTTACCTGCGCGCCCGGGGCGTGGAAGGTATGGGCCTCGGCGACGTGAAGCTCATGGCCATGGTGGGAGCTTTCCTGGGTGTCCGGCTCACGATTTTGACTCTGTTCGCGGGTTCGGTGGTGGGATCAGTCTTCGGTTTGAGCACCGTGCTCGCCGTGTGGATCAAGCGGACGCGCCGCTTCATGGTGCGACGGCACGCAACGGCAAGAGTCGCACGTAGCCGCGCGTGGCTCTCCGCCAAGACCGTCTATCGCCATTACCAGATGCCATTCGGCGTCTTCCTGGGAAGTATGGCCGTACTTGCCTTCTTCTTTGGCAACGAGTTTCTGCACTGGTATTGGAGTCTGTTCTGATTGGAGACGTAGAACTTTAGAAATGACGGTGCCTTCCCAAGATCGCTGTCGGGGACGCGCCCATCGAGGATATGACCACTATGAAACGAATCGTACTCTCTGTGCTGAGCGTAATGATCGTCTCGATCTTCGCGACGGCGCTCGCCAGCGCCCAAGCCGACACTTCTTCCCAGTCGCTGGCCGACTACGCCAAGACCGTCAAGAAGCAGCAAGCGCAGAAGCCACCCGCCAGCAAACACTTTGACAACGACAACCTGCCCAAGAACGATCACCTGAGCGTGGTCGGCGCCCAACCTGATCAAGGTTCTGAGGCTCAGGCGCAACCACAGGAGGGGACTCCGGGCGAAGCAGACAAATCAGCCGACAAAGGTGCCCCAGCCCCCGGAAGCAGCCCCGAGGAGAAGCAGGCGTTCTACCAGGGTTGGAAGAAGAAGATTGAGGATCAAAAGGCGTCGATCGACCTGAAGGCGCGCGAACTCGACGTGCTCCAGCGCGAGTACCGCATGCGCGCCGCGGCCATGTATGCCGACGTCGGCAACCGCCTCCGCAACTCCACCCAGTGGGACAAGGAAGACGCCGACTACAAGCAGAAGATCGCCGACAAGGAGAAGGCGGTCAACGACGACAAGCAGAAGCTTGAGGACATGCAAGAGGAAGCCCGCAAAGCCGGGGTTCCCTCGTCGTTCCGAGACTAGTTCCGTTTAAGTAGCACTCAGAAAGTGAGGGGCCTCCAGTTGATGCTGGAGGCTCTCTGCTTTTGCGGCAATTCTCTGCTTTCCTAGCTTTGTGCGTCTCTCCCGTCTTCCACAGCCGGGTTCTCGCCGAAGTGGCGTCCGAGGTTACCCAAATAGGTGTCCAGCGTTCGTGTTTGTCCCAACACAAATCTCGAGACGAATCGGAACACCGGATTGTAGACTTCGCCACGCTCTGTGATGTTTACCCTGCAACCGCCGCCAGCGGGGACAATTTCGTAAATCCATCGGCCTCCGAAAGGCAGGCCGGCGTCGGCAATGCGCGTAACCAGACGGCCCGGACCTGAACTCTCAACAACCTCGTAGGTAATCACGCCGTCACTGCTCTTCTCTCGAAAACGTACTAAATTCCCTTCCGGAGGCAGCATTTCTACGCTCTGCACGTTGGGACGCCAGGCGGGAGCATCTTTGAAGTTGGAGATCACCGCAAACACGGCTTCCGGATTCTGATGCAGAGTGATCGCCCGCGACACCACGGGAGACTTGGGAAGCATCGCCCCAACGCCCACGATGATCACGATCAGCCCGGCCAACCCGACCACCACCACCAGCAGCATTTTCAGCATCACGGTCGGCTCCCGGATTTCCTTTGAATCATCCTTTGCCGCGACG
Organism: uncultured Acidobacteriota bacterium; assembly: GCA_963711675.1. Taxonomy (GTDB): domain Bacteria; phylum Acidobacteriota; class Terriglobia; order Terriglobales; family Acidobacteriaceae; genus CAVQFB01. Next base: position 119,486 of record CAVQFB010000013.1, read on the forward strand.
CGTCAGCGAGCAATTTCAGCCCTTCGAGCGCCTGCTGTCGCTTCCTCGCAGGCAGCTTGCCCAAGACTTCCGCCACCCGCCTGTGATCCAGCACGGATGTCGCGGCCATGGCCTTTGCCCCTTGCCGTGTGAGCGTCAGCGCGAACGACCGGCGATCCTCTGGTATAGCGCTACGTTTTATGTAGCCGAGCTTTTCCATCTTGCTCACTGCCGCCGAGAGGGTTGAGCCGTTCACTCCCAGGTGAACCGCAAGATCAGTGGGAGTCAGAGGATTGTCAGGGCTGAGGTGCGAGAGTATCGACGAATCTCTGGCTGAGAGGCGAAACTGCGTGCTGCGCGCCCGCACATGATCGACATGACACGCGAGGTAGATCTGCGGGTAGCAGCGCTGGATGACTTCGACTTCCCGGTCCGACACTTTCATCGGGAGGCATTATTTCCGAGCATGAATATTTCGTCAAAACGAAGTAACCTGGCCGCGAGAGGTCCCCGCCCCGATCAGACCTATCCCTGCTGCTTCAAGCGCAGGATTTGCTTCACATGGTGCTTACCATGCACCAGGTGGAACTTTCGCCACTGCCGGCCGGTCAACGGCCCGAGGATCGGATGGTCCACCAGCCGCGTTCCCTCGCCATAACGTTGCTCGCAGCGGCCAATGATCTCGTCCATGGCAGCGATCTTCTGCACCACTTTAGCAAGCACTCGATCGGTTGGAATACCCTTTGGGATCGCGCTTTTCGGCGCTTTGCGTCCTTCCGGCATGTGTCCGAGTCCCACCACGACCAGTACTGCAACCCTGTCCTTCAACCGCGGCTTTCCCGCAATCGGGCCGCCCGCCTCCAGACATTTCTCGAAAACTTTGATCGTGCCGGTGTAGGTCAGATACAGATGTTCCAGAATCTCCGCGGTCGACCACTTCCCTTCCCGCCGTCGCGCGAGCAAGTCAGCGGTCATGTCTTGCGTGGCTGCAGAGAGCGCTTCCTGTAACTGCTGCAGACAGAAATCCATGTTCTCACTCGGCCCTTCGTTTAGAATGGTCCGCGTAATTCAGCGACTCACAAAATTACTACAGGACAAACGCGATGAAGAACCTGTTCTTAACAGCGCTGGCGTTGGTATTCCTGTTTGGCTGCTCTTCTGAAGCTCCCAAGCCTGCGGAGACTGCAAAGCCCGCCGAGCCCAAGAGCCCTGAATTGGTCACCGGCCGTGTGGCCTTTCAAAAAGCTTACATCGCCGCCCATGGGTGGGCGCGCGACGCTCAGCCTTTTCGTCTGGAATCGCAGCTAACCGCCGACGGCGGTAACGGTAAAGACGGCAAGTGGGCAGTCTGGCGCTCCGGATTCGCGTCCGTCTTGCAGCGCAGCGTGAAGCCTTACGTCTGGTCTGGAAGCGCAGCCCCGGACGCTCCCTCTCGCGGCATCTCTCCCGGCGCTGAGGACAGCTACAACCCGAACAATTCGTCTACGCAGACGTTTGACATCGCTTTCCTGAAGATTGATTCCGACAAGGCCCTGGAGGTCGCCCAAAAGCACGGCGGCGACAAGCTGCTGGAGAAGGTCCCGACCACGCCCATCATGTACGTCCTCGACTGGAGCCGCCCCACCAGTGAACTGGTCTGGCACGTCATTTATGGGGACAATCGTGACACCGCAAAGCTCACCGTGTCAGTGAACGCTTCGACCGGAGATTTTATTCGAGTGGAGAAGTAATCGGGCGGGGTCTTTACCGTTTGGGCTGGTCCGTCGGCTTCGAATCCGCACTGTTCTTTGCGGCCGTGTCTTTTGCCTTGAGCCGGTCGATGGACTTTTGAGCTTCTTCCGCGAACGGTCCATGTGGCAGGATCTTGAGATAGCCCTGGTAATTGTCCAGCGCCTCGTCCGGTTGTCCTAGCTTTTCCTGGCACTGTGCCACGTGAAATGTCGCAGCCGCATCGTTTTCCTTGTAATAGAGCGCGTCCTGGTAACGAGCCAGCGCCGCTCGATAATTCTTCCTCTTGAAATAGAAATCCCCTACCTCAATGTCCTTCAGCGCGCGCATTGGGTTCCAGGGATGGAACTCCTGCACATCACTAGTCTTCAAGGGAGGAGCTTTCTCCATTTCCTCTTCAAACGCGGAATCGCTGTTGGGATGAGTCTTGGCATCGTCCTTGGGCGGGCTTATGTCGATGCGCGTTTCGCGGCTGGAGCTTTCTTCCGCTTCCTTGTCCCGGTCGGACCGTGGAGGCGCCTGGTTGGCGCCGGGCCCCTTGTCAGAGCTGGAATCCTGCTGAGCGAACCCTACACCCAGCAGGCAAACCCCCACTAAAACAGACAGCAAAAGCCTTGACATTACGTCTATTGTAGCCGACTCGCGCACCGGCGCAACTTACCCACGACGATCAATAGCGCTCGCCACTACTCGTACCGCAATGCCTCAATCGGATCGAGATTCGCCGCGCGCAACGCCGGAAACATGCCGCTGGCGACGCCGACTACGGCCAGGATGATCGTCGCCACCAGCAGCGTCTTCGGCGCCACCACCAGCCGGATATCCCCGGCCTCGGCATGCGAAGCCATCGCACTGTACAGCGTGAGCGAGCCCACCGAAAATGAGATCACATACGACATGATGATTCCCAGCACTCCACCCACGGCGGTGATCACCATCGCCTCCGCCAGAAACTGAAACAGGATGTGCGCGCCTGGTCGCGCCCAGAGCTTTTTCGACGCCGATCTCCCGCGTGCGCTGCGTCACCGACACCAGCATGATATTCATCAGTCCTACCCCGCCGATTCCCAGTGTGATCGTTCCGATAAACGCCAGAAGAATCTTGAGGCCGGTGCTGATGATGTCGAATTGCGCCAGCTGCTTCTGGGCATCGAAGATGAAGATCGCACGCTGATCGTCAGGCTTGAAACTGTGCGCCGCCGCCAGCGACTCGCGAATCGTTTTGGTCAGCTTCTCGTGTTCCAGGCCCTCGAAGTCCAGCCAGATTCCATCGATGTAGTGCGTGTCCTTCAGGGTGTCCATCGAGTTGTAAGGAATGTACACTCGGCGGTTATTGTCGTTGTCGCCTTCCTGCATCTGCGGATGAACGACGCCGACCACTTGGAAACTCACCCCGTTGAGCCGAACCGTTTCGCCTAACGGGTTCATGCCCGAAAATAGTTTCTCTTTCGCCTCCGACCCCAGGACAGCAACATGACCGTGCTCCATGTTGTCCTCATCGTTGAGGAAGCGGCCGTCATCGATGTCGAGATTCCATATCTCCTGGATCGAAGGATCCGTTCCAATGACGGGAAAGGTGAATGCTCTGGCCGCATTCTGAACCGTCGTGTCTTTCTGCGATTGCCGCGAAACATGGCGGATCAGGGGCGCCACGTTCCGCAGCATCTCTACGTCTTCCTGTGTGAACTTGATCTGCACGCCGGCTTTGTTTCCGCCTGCCTGCTGTGAGGTCCGGCCCGGGTAAACTCCGACCGCCTTGGCCCCAAAGCTTTCAAAAATGTTCTGAATCGCCTGGCCAAATCCCTCTCCGTATGCCAATAACAGCACTACCGTGGCGATACCCCACGCCATGCCCAGCATCGTGAGCACAGTTCGGCGCAGATCGTGTCGCATCGCGCTATAGGCCTGTGCCAGCAGATCTTTCTTCATCTCTATTCCTTGCGCAGCGCTTCCACGGGCTGCAGCATCGCCGCGCGGCGTGCCGGATACAGTCCGGCGGCTACTCCCGCAAGCGCCAAAGCCCCAATCGCAAGCGCCGCCGTCGATGCCACCAGTTTAGGCGGATCAAAGCCCGGAGGCGACGGCAAAGTCGACAGCGCCGCCATCAAGGCCGCCGCGCCGCCCATGCCGATGCCTCCGCTCAGTAATGTCAGAAAGGCTCCCTCCACAAAAAACTGGAACATGATGCTTCCGTTCGTCGCCCCGATCGCCTTGCGCAATCCGATCTCCCGCGTTCGATCCGCCACCGCGACCAGCATGATGTTGATGATCCCGATCGCCCCCAGCGTCAGCGTGACCAATCCCACGCTGCCAAGAAATGCGTTCATGGCGTCGAAAATCTTCCCGATCTGGTCAATGGTCCGGATCGTATCCCACTCGTCAAAGGAATCCCCGTCGTGATAGTCGAAGCCGTGGTTCCGCGCGATGACCTTGTGCACTTCCAGCTTGGCCAGCTCGTGCAAATCCCGTGTCTTGGGCTGGTAGTTGATATAAGAAATCGCGTTGAGTGTGTCCCCGACATTCTGAGGCGGAAAATACTGCCGCATCGTGCGAAACGGAATGAAGATGCGCAGGTTCATCGTGTTGTTTTCGCCGCGCCCTATGCGCTGCAGCGTACCGATCACTTCGAACCGCACTCCGTTGAGCAGGACCGTGCTGCCGACCGAAGGCCGCCCGGGAAAGAGCAAGCGCCGCGCTTCATCGCCCAGCACGATCACGGCGCGCTTCTGGGCGTCATCCAGTTCGTTAATCCATCGGCCATCGCTGATCGGCAGATAGCGAATCTGGTTGAAATTGGCTGCCACCCCCATCAACTGCCCGCTGCTTTGGTAAAAATCACTGACCGCCCGGATGTCTCCCCTCGAGATGACCGGTGTGGCGATCTTTACGTCCCGACACTCGGCGATGATGTCCGCCAGATCCTTCTCAGTGAGGTAATACGACTGCATGCTGGTGAAGCTTCCTCCCACCGCAGGCGCTCGTCCACTCCAGATAAACATGACGTTTTCACCGAGGGAGTCGAACTGCTTCCGGTTACCCGAGCGGAACCCCTCGCCCAGGCCCACCAGCAGCAGCAGCGATCCCACTCCCCACGCGATGCCGAACATAGTCAGAAAGGACCTGAGCTTGTGAGCCCAAAGCGTTCGCATGGTTTGGGCAAAAATGTCGAGTAAAAGGCGCACGGTTCGTTAGAGAATAACGTTGTTTGAATTCACGCTTGTCCCGCCAAGGATGGCCGGGGAGACCTCACATAAGCCGGCGAAGCCCGACACTGGGGAAGTTCGACCCGTTGCGAGGAGTCTAGCACGGACGCCGAGCGCCGCCGTCTTCCTCCGAACGGTGTCGCGTTCCGGATGGCTGATCGGCGCGCCAGGAAGGGATTTCCCATGCCGGCAAGGCTCAGGTACCAGGACATTTCCTAGCTACTTTTGCTCCCTACTCGATCTTTGCTATAAACCGAGCATCGGCTCCATACCTGATCCCAAGGCTTGCACCCTCTGACCAACACTGTCCACTCAGCGGCCTCGTTTCCATGTGAGGATTACGAACATCAGAACTCCCGTTTCGCTTCCGCCTTCGAACTCCTTCAGCGCGCGATTTCGAATCACGCGTTCCCGGCATATGCTGCGGCGGTCACGCATCAAGGCAAGCTGGTTGCGCTGAAGGCGATGGGCCACTTCACTTACGAGCCGCAGTCACCTGAGGTCTCAACCGCCAGCATCTTCGACCTGGCTTCCGTGACCAAAGCGGTGGCCACGACCACCATGGCGATGATCCTTTACCAGCGCGGCCTGCTTGACCTCGAAGCTCCCGTCACGGCCATTATTCCGGAATTCGCGGGCACTGATCCGCGCCGCCAGGAGATTACCTTTCACCAGTTGCTCGCTCACAGCTCGGGCTTGCCTGCGTACGAGAAGCTCTTCCTGCGAGTTCACTCCCGCGACGAACTGCTGCAGGCCGCCCTCGCCACTGCTCTTACCAGCGAACCTGGCGCTCGCGCCGAGTACAGCGACATCGGCTTCATCATTCTCGGGGCCGCTCTGGAACGGATCGCCGATGAACCTCTCGACCGTTTTTGCCGGCGGGAGATCTTCGGACCGCTGGGAATGACCCAAACGACATTCAACCCGCACGCCTCCGTGCGATCTGCGATTCCACCGACTGCGGATGATCGTACCTTTCGCCACCGCATCATTCAGGGTGAAGTGCAGGATGAGAACGCCAGCGTTCTTGGAGGTGTCGCCGGCCACGCCGGCCTGTTCTCCTCGGCCCAGGACCTGGCGCTCTTCGCGCATGCCATGTTGAATGCCGGCCGGCCCATCTTGCGGCCTGAAACTCTCGCCCTGTTCACCAGGCGCGAGCCCAGTCCTGCAGGGAAGTCCCGCGCCCTGGGCTGGGATACGCCCTCCACCCCGTCGCAAGCCGGCAGGCACTTCTCGCCCGCATCTTTCGGGCATCTTGGTTATACCGGCACTTCGCTGTGGATCGATCCCACCCGCCAACTCTCCGTCGCCTTGCTCACTAACCGCACCTGGCCGGATTGTGCCAATCAAGCCATCAAGCTGGTGCGCCCGAAGTTTCACGATGCCGTAGTCGAAACGCTGGAACCGAAGTCCGCCAAGGAATAAAGACCTAATGGCAGGAAATCGCAAAGGACTCTTGAGATCGCCAAAAGCAAGTATCCGCGCAGACCTGAAGCGGATGGGAACCGAGAAAACGAACGCGGCTGCATCGGGCATTGACCGGATGTCGGCGGTGCAGATTGCCCGCTTGATCAATCGCGAGGACGCCAAGGTAGCGGCGGCTGTGAAACGGGCTCTGCCCCAGATCGGTCGCGCCATTGATCTCATCACAGCCGCCCTGAAGAAGGGCGGCCGTCTGATCTACGTCGGTGCGGGAACCAGCGGCCGCATTGCCGCGCTCGACGCTGCTGAATGCCCGCCGACTTTCAACACTGATCCAAAGACGGTACAGTTCGTGATCGCTGGCGGTCCGGCAGCGTTAGTCGGCGCCGTCGAGGCCAGCGAAGACTCCCGCGAACTCGGCCGAAGCGAAATGGCGAAGAGAAAACCCGGCAAGAACGATGTCGTCGTCGGCATCGCCGCCAGCGGGCGCACACCGTTCACTGTGGCAGCCGTCGCATACGCCCGTTCTCGCGGCGCCGAGACCGTCGCGGTCACCTGCAACAGCAACTCACCGCTCGAAAAGGCCGCGCACATCGCGATCGTGACCGAGGTCGGCCCGGAGGTCATCTCCGGTTCCAGCCGGATGAAAGCGGGCACCGCGCAGAAGATGGTCTTGAATATGCTGTCGACCGGCGCCATGACCCGGCTCGGCTACGTTTACGACGGCCTTATGGTGAATGTCCACCTGAAGAATGAAAAGCTGATGGAGCGCGGGCTCTCGATTCTCCAGCAGGCCACCGGCCGGGACCGCCCTGAGGCCGAGCACGCCCTGAGAAACGCCGGCAACCGTGTCCCGGTCGCTCTGGTCATGCTCCAAACCGGCGCCAGCCGAGCACTGGCCGAGCGTTCCCTTAGGGCCGCAGTCGGACATGTCCGATCGGCCATTGCTCTGGCCCGCCGAACCCGGTAATAAATAAACAGGACTTTTCCCGGCCCATTCGATCTTTGGCGTCCGTTTTTGCGTCTAAAATGGCGGTACGCCACAGATTGGAAGGTTCCTTGGGGCTTACTTAAGGAATTATCTCGACATGGACAAGCTAGTAATCCGCGGCGGGAATCCGCTGCTTGGAACGATCCGCGTTAGCGGCGCGAAGAACGCAGCCCTGCCCGCCATGGCGGCCGCCCTGCTTACCGAAGAGGCCGTCACCCTGGAAAACATCCCGCAGGTGCGCGACATTGAAACCACGCGCAAGCTGCTCGCCGCCATGGGTGCTGAGGTCGAGCTCGGCTATGGCCGCGCTCAACATCGCACCACTATCTGCTGCCGCAATCTGGCATCCCCGGAAGCGTCCTACGAGTTAGTCAAAACCATGCGTGCCTCCACACTGGTGCTTGGACCGCTGGTAGCTCGCTGCGGCACGGCCCGAGTTTCTCTGCCAGGCGGCTGCGCCATCGGCGCTCGCCCCATCGATCTGCACATCAAGGGGCTGGAGCGGCTGGGCGCGAAGATTACGCAGGAGCACGGCTACGTCGAGGCAAGCGCCAAGCGCTTGCGCGGAGCGGAGATCGTCTTCGATAAGATTACTGTGACCGGCACTGAGGATCTGCTGATGGCCGCCACGCTCGCTGAAGGCGAGACCATCATGCTCAATTGCGCCCGCGAACCGGAAGTCGCTGACCTCGCTGACCTGCTGAACAAGATGGGGGCGCGCATCGAGGGCGCGGGAACATCCACAATTAGAGTGAAGGGCGTCGACAAACTGCATGGCGCCAAGCATCGCATCATTCCCGACCGCATTGAAGCAGGAACGTTCATCATCGCCGGCGCGCTCACTGGTGGCGATCTCAACGTGGCAGGTTGCGATCCCAGCCATTTCGACGCGCTCCTGCAGAAGTTAGACGAAGTGGGCGTGAAGACAGCCCACACCGCCGACGCGGTTCGCGTCATCGGCGACGGCCCCATCAAAGCGGCCGATATGGTCACTGAAGAATATCCGGGATTCCCCACTGACATGCAGGCGCAGTACATGGCGCTGGCGACTCAGGCCGAGGGGACGTCGGTTATCACGGAGAATATTTTCGAGAATCGATTCATGCACGCGCAGGAACTGGTGCGCATGGGAGCGAACCTGAAGATCGAAGGCCGCCGGGCGATCGTACGCGGCAAAACTCCGCTGAGCGCAGCCGCTGTCCTCGCCTCCGACCTGCGCGCCTCTGCTTCGCTCGTGCTAGCGGCGCTCGTTGCGGAAGGCGAATCGATCATCGACCGCGTCTATCACATCGACCGCGGTTACGAGCATATTGAAGAGAAATTGCGCGGCGTAGGCGCCCAGATTCGCCGCATCGGCGAGATGCTCCCTAAAAAGGCAGTGGCGCCGCGTGTGATGAGCGCTGACGTCACGTAATTGAGAGTGTCATCCCGAGCGTAGTGCGAAATTCGCACAGCGAGATTCGCGTGCAGTCGAGAGCCTTCCCTGAGCGAACCCGAGCTTGCGCGAGGGGAGTCGAACCGGGACCTGCTTTTCTGGGATTTGATCGCCAGCAGGTCTTATTTCAACAGCCCAAACACTCCCACGCTGTTCGTCGTTCCCACGTACACCTTCCCATTTACGACCATCGGCGTAATGAATTTGTTTCCCGTGCCAAACTGATCGCGCGATCCTGCCTGATTGCTGTTGTAAAGTTCATTCGACAGGTTGCTGGCATCGTAGGCGTGCAGCACCGCGGGATTAGCATTCTCTACTGCCCACACGATCCCGTTGCTGCTCCCGTTAGCCGAAATGCTCGGCGTCGATCCCGGATATCCGAAGCTGTTCCCGGTCTGGCCGGCAGGCGTGGCGGATAGCCGCGCAGCGCTGATCGAAAACGCCTTGATCACATCTCCGACTGCTCCGTAGTACACAGTGTTGTTGAAATATGCCGCCTTCGAGAACACGCCGCCGCCCAAAGCTCCGCTGATTTCCTGGTAATTGCTGTTGGTAGATGGATTGAACTTTCCCATGTTGTCGCGGTCCACCACATAAATATTGCCGTCCTTGCCCGCTCCCAGCGCCAGGTGCCGCGTCATTCCCGAACCGTCCATCAGGTCGGGCAACAACAGCACGCCACCGGAGCCCAGATCGTTGTCCGCGTTCGACTGAGCCACCGTATCGAAAGTCGCGAAATAGTCCGCGACTGCCAGTCCAGCCGTGGTCGAGATCTTCAGGAAGGAATTTCCGTAGTCCCCGCTGCTTGGAAATCCGCTCGCGTTGAGCGTCGTATCGAACGTTCCGTTTCCCGCCAGCAGATAGATGTTCCCCGCGCTGTCGGCTGCGGGAGCCGTTCCCGCCATCCAGATCGCGCCTTCGCTGCCGTTCGGCGTCAGGTTGAGCACGCTGGTTTGCGCGAGAGTAGACGCGTTGTACGCCATGACCCATCCCGTATAGGGCCGCGCATCGCAATGCGACGTCCAGGTTGTGTAGATCATGCCATTCATCATCAGCAGCCCGGCTCTTTCTTCATATTGACCGGGATCAAAGATCACGTTGCCCCCGGAACTGTTATCGCCCGTACCCGGAAACGACGCCTGAATCGTCACCGGGCCGCCGAACTTCTCCGCGCCGGACGTCACGTCGAGCGCATGCAAGCGCTGGACATAGGCGCCCGATCCAGTCTTTGACATCGCCACCACATAAAGTGTCCCGCTGCTCTTGTCGATCACCGGTGTCGACGTGATCCCGATCTCCGGCGTCACCTGGCCGCATCCGTGGTCATCGCTCGTCGTTTCGCCCGACCCCAGCATCGACATCTGCCACAAGATCATTCCGCTGTCCGCGTCAAACGCATACACCGAGTCGTGCTCAGTTGCCACGTACAGCACGTTGCGGGTTGCACCTGAAACACTCATGTTGGTCAGCGAGAGCGGTTGCGCGTCCGCCTTGCCATCCACCACGAAGTTTGCCAGCTTGCCAAAGCTCGACGAGTTCACATTGCTGGGCGTGAGCACGGTCTCGGTCAAGTTCTGGCCAGTCCGCGTGTTGTCGTTGTGATAGGTCACCACATCGCTTCCGGTTGCCGCCGCCGTCCCGCCCGACCCTGTGCTCGTTGAAGTGCTGCCTGTGTTTGACCCCGACTTGCTGCAGCTGGCAAGCAGCAGCCCCAAAGTGATACACACCAGCACGGCGGACGCGAAATGTCTCATGACCCTTCCTGTTGTTGAGTTTGCGGCCAGACCACGCCTGGAGAGGTGACTTCTCGGCTACAAGTTTCAGTGGAGACTTGGATGTATTCTAGGGGCAACCCGTTTGCTGCCGAACACTCATTGGTGCAGGTAACTCGCGAGTTACGTTACCCCCAGCGCCGCGTGCCAATCTCAGTTCTGGCGGGGTGGCCCATAACCCGCCTCCTTCCTGCCCAGCCTTGGTAGACTCGTGTGCCATGACTACGCCCTATAACCGGATTGCCGGCCAGAGTGTGGAACGCCTTGCCGCCCTCAGTGACGGCATCTTCGCCGTCGCCATGACCCTTCTTGTACTCGACCTTCGCGTTCCCGCCACGGAGGCAGTGCATAACGAACACGATCTGTGGCATGGTCTGGTGGCACTCTCGCCGCGCCTGCTGATGTTTATGATGAGCTTTCTGACTCTAGGTATCTTCTGGGTGGGCCAGCAGACGCAACTCAACCACCTTGCTCGCTCCGACCGCAGCCTGTCCTGGATTCACATCGTGTTTCTGTTCGCGGTTTCGATCACTCCGTTTTCGACTACGCTCCTAGCCGAGTTCATTCGCTACCGTCTCGCGCTGCTCGCCTACTGGCTGAACATCCTCGCTCTGGGAGTAACCCTGTATTTCAGCTGGGTCTGTGCGACCGAGAAGAACCTCGTCAAGGACGACATGCCAGCCGAGGTTCCCACGGCCATCAAGCGCCGCATCGTGATCGCGCAATCCCTGTATGCATTCGGAGCGCTACTCTGCTTCATCAACACCTACTGGAGCATCGCGTTCATCGTGCTGGTGCAGCTCAACTACGCGGTTGCCCCGCGCTTTCTGCGCCGGTCAGCTTCCTGATTCTTTCTTGTCAGTTGGATTAATCGCGATTGGCTGAGAGTTCACTGCGCGGGCTGTCGCTCTGACGCAAGCCATGCCTCGGCTTCGGCCATCACCCGGAACGCCCGGATCTCCCTGAAGTACGCCCGGGCGACGACCTCAAACATTCTCATCATGCCGAAGAGCGCGTCTCGCTGCGCAACGATGGCGCACACTCCGAAGCGGAGCTTTACGCGAGTCTTTTGCACTTCTCGCGTGATGTTCTCGAGCTGCCGGGTTTCCGGGAGGGAGCCCAACTCGCTCAGGTCCAACAGGACATCAAGATATTCGGGAACTTCGGGATCGACCAGCAGGCTCTGGAAATGCGCGGCAACTTCGTCATAAGTGACATTGCCGACACATCGGGTTCGAATCAACCGCTGCTTCGCATCAATCGTGTAGGTGACTGGCATGCACTTCTCCATGACCAGACAACCCGTACTCGGCCCGACAAAGGTTAATCGCGAAGAGTCCAATTCCTACATCGCCACGAAGCTTTTCGCGCGAACCGTGGGAGGGGCGTTCGCCGGCGACTTTGAAAATCGATTACTATTCAAGTGGATCAGCTAGCGGGGAGTGCCACTGCGAACGCGCAGAGTATTCTACTCAGGCCGCGGCGTGATGCAACCGATATGTAAAGCTAGGGAATCGGCGTGAGACTTTAAAGGTATCGTACAAAACCTGCCCTGAGGAATAAACGCCAGCATAGCCACCCTATCTCATCTTCTCCAGACTCTGCGCCAAGTCACACTTCAAGTCGTCGACGTCCTCCAACCCGATATTAAGACGCACAATCCGGTGCCCATAGTCTGGCCTGCCCGGAGTGGAATGGAAGTCATAAGCCACCGCCAGACTCGTCACTCCCGCCCAGCTGTACCCGATCTTGAATAGGTCGAGTCTGTCCACAAAAGCCAGCACCTGTTCCTTGGCGAATTCCTGTCGGAAGACGATCGAGAACAGGCCCGTCGCGCCGGTGAAATCCCGCTCCCACAACTCGTGGCCCGGGCAACTCGGCAAGGCGGGATGGAGCACGAGCTCAATCTCAGGCCGCTCCGCCAGCCACCGTGCAATGGACAGCGCCGCCTCCCCGATCGCCTTCAGCCTGACCGCCAGTGTCTTCATCCCACGCAACCCCAGGCTTGCATCATCCGGGGACACTGCACACCCCACCACCTGATGCGTCCCGCCCAGGCGCTCAAACAGCGGCTGCGAATCTGCCGGTTCGCGCACCGTGATCGAACCCAGCAGCAAGTCACTGTGCCCGCCTACATACTTCGTCAGCGCCTGCATGGTGATATCGACGCCGTGAGCGAACGCATCGAAGTAAATCCCCGCCGACCAGGTATTGTCCAGCACCACCAGCGCTCCAATTCCATGGGCTGCGGCCGCAATCGAAGGCACGTCCTGCACCTCCATCGTGATCGATCCCGGACTCTCGCACCACACCAGGCGCGTGTTCTTGCGAAAATGTTGCTCGATCCCAACCATCCCCTGTGCCGTCGCAGCGGCGTAGAAACTCACCTCCACTCCGAACCTGCGCAGCACCCCCACCGCAAACTTGCGGTTCGGCGTGTACACGCTTTCGGGTAGCAGAACATGGTCGCCAGCTTTCAGAAACGACAAATTGATAAGAGAAATCGCCGCCTGCCCGCCAGGCGTCAACAGGGTCCGCGAGCCGCCTTCAAGCTCGCAGATCCTGGCCGCCAGCTCAAGTACGGTGGGCGTTCCATATAGCCCATAGGTGTAGCCCACCTCGTACTGGTTCCAGTCGTCATCAACGGCAGCCGCGTTCGGGAAGAGTACCGTGGACGCGCGGTACACGGGCGTCGAGAGCGAGCGGAATCCTGTGGGAACGCTTGCATCGCTGTGAATCAGCTTGGTTTTCCAGTCTTTGGCCATGGGAAAAGTCTAACCGAGGATCGTGCGGCTTAGGCAATCACACGCGTCTGTGGGCGACGCCCTGATCGGGCATCACCAATCAACCGTCCTGGCCGTCGTCCAGCCCACCGCTTCGTCTTCCAAAATGGCACGCTCCAGGGTCGGTGATCCCGATCACCGATTCCCGCCCACCTGGGCCGAATATACTGATTACAGACAGGGAGCTGAACTAGTACAATTCGCGTCTCGTGCCGCTGTGACGGCGAGGTGGAAGGTATGGCCAGCCTTAGAACGACTTCGTCGATGTCTCTTTTTCTCTCGGTCCTTCTGCTCGGTACCTGCCCGCTTGTCCTGGCTGCGCCAGCTTCGAGCCAGGAAAGTGCGGCTGCGCTTCGCGAACAGAACGCTTTCTGCAACTTTGAAAGCGGGAAACAAGTTAGCGTACGCTACAACACGGCTCAGGCCGGCCGCAGTGAGGGCCCGCCCCTCAACAAAATCTGGATGCCCGGTGGCATTGCGATGACGCTTTTTACGGAGACACCATTGCAGGTGGCCGGTACAGAAGTCCCTACCGGCGCCTACACTCTTTATCTGTTGCCCGGGAAAAAGGACTGGAAATTCATCGTCAGCCGTAACGCCGCGGTGGATCATCCCTACGACGAGAAACAGGATCTTTTGCGCGCCCCTATGGAAATTGGAACCCTGAGCAACGCCGAACCTGAACTCGGGATCACCTTCGGCCGCACCGGTCCCAAGCAGTGCGAAATCGATGTCGACTTCGGTAAGACCAAAGCCTGGATCACGCTCAACGAGAAGTGAACGGTGTTGAAAGCGGGGTCTATTATGTTTGACAGTCTGGATGAGGAAATTAAAGCTGCGGAAGGCCCTACTCCTTCCCAGGGAGAACGGCTCATCCGAGCACTGGCGATCGTGATCGCCACGCTGGTTGTATTTGGAGCGGTCGTCACCGGAATCATTCTGCTTGAGTCCTGACGATCGGCGTGAGTGACTACTCCAGCGCAAGAGGTAGGAATTCTTTGTTAGTAAAGCTTCCTCCAACCTACTGAGGGCCTCGCCTTCTCTCGCCCTCACTTGACCGCACCGCACACCGGCGACACCCATTTCCCGGTGATGTCTGAGCTGGTTTTCATCGCTCGGCCACCGCCGGACATAGCGGCCTCAACCACACCTTTGACGTTCTCCGAATTCACGGCTTCCACCCGGAACGTCACGTCCAGCTTCGTTCTGTTAGCTTCCGCGCACTGCTCCTGCACCTCCAGCGTACTGCTCGTGGAAGTCAGCACCGTGCGCTTGCAGGATGGTTTATGCTCCCCAAACGGCGTCTCGGTTGGTAAGTTTCTCCTTGGTGATACAAGTATTCTTGGTCTGGGGTTTCGCGCGTTCTGCGGCATTGGCTTTCCACCTCTCTTCTATCTTCGCGCGCTGTTCCGGCGTTAGACGACCCAAGTGCGGCGGCATCGGAGGCATGGCGCCCACCTGCGGCGTGCTAGTCACTTCCCACAAGCCAGTCTTCACGTCGAGCGGGTGAATCTGTTGCGGCCCGACGACCTGGGCCGTAGAAGCGACCAAGAGAAACATCGCACACCAGTACGGCAACACCCACAATCCTGATTTCATTGAAACCTCAAAGCGCGCACCCGAGTGCGGGATTTGAAACCGAGCGACTTCAGCCTGTCCGTCATCTGGCAGTCAAGGTGCGGTGTTGGCCGGACACCCCAATAACGAAGGCCGAAACTTTCGTCTCGGCCTGATTTATGAAACATCTGCTTCTTCGGCGATCCTAGTGTCGTGGGCCACCGTGGCCGCCACCACCGCGCCCGTTGTGTCCACGGCCACCACCACCGCCGCCCGGACCCCGACGACGACGTCCTCCGCCGCCACCTCCACGGCCGCCACGGTCTCCGCGCGGACCCCGGTCAGGACGGTCACCCACTGGTGCTGCACCTTGTGGAGCTGCATCGCGATTAAAGTTGGGCTCGTCTTCTTCGCTGAATTCAGCGCCGCCTTCTATCGTCAGCGACGGAGCGCCCGTCGCAGCCGGAGCGGGAACCGCCGCCACCTCGTCTCCTTCCGCTGGGGGCGGAGGCGCGCCACCACCCATCTTCGCGCGCTGCTCTTTCAGAATCGCTTTGCGCGAGAGACGAATGCGATTGCCCTCGACGGCCAGCACCTTCACCAGCACCTGGTCGCCTTCTTTCAGCTCATCGCGAACATCCTTGATGCGGTGCTCGGCAACTTCGCTGATGTGAAGCAAGCCGTCGGTGCCGGGAAGAATCTCAACAAACGCACCGAAATCGGCAAGCCGCGAAACTTTGCCAAGGTAGGTCTTCCCTACTTCGGCAGTCGCGGTCAAATCGCCGATGATCTGCAGAGCCTTCGCAGCCGAAGCCTCGTCGTTGGAAGCGACATTGACCTTGCCCGAATCTTCCACGTCGATCTTCACGCCGGTCTGGTCGATGATGCTGCGGATCATCTTGCCGCCCGGACCGATGAGATCGCGAATCTTGTCGACGGGAATCTGCAGCGTGTAGAAACGCGGCGCGAACGAGGAAACTTTCTCGCGCGGAGTGGAAAGAACGTCCTGCATCTTGTCGAGGATGAACAGGCGGCCGCGCTGGGCCTGGGCGAGGGCTTCACGCATGATCTGAGCCGTGATGCCCATCACCTTGATGTCCATCTGCAGAGCGGTGATGCCTTCGCGCGTGCCGGCAACTTTGAAGTCCATGTCGCCGTAGTGGTCTTCGGCTCCAGCAATGTCAGTGAGGATGGCGTACTTCTCGCCCTCCTTCACCAGACCCATGGCAACACCGGCCACAGGCGCGGCCAGCGGAACACCAGCGTCCATAAGAGAAAGAGACGCGCCGCAGACCGTGGCCATCGACGATGAACCGTTCGACTCGAGGATGTCCGAAACTACGCGCATCGCGTAAGGCCACTTGTCTTCCCCGGGGAGAACCGCAGAAATGGACCGCTCGGCGAGAGCGCCGTGGCCGATCTCGCGTCGGCCTGCGCCACGCAGAAACGCTACTTCACCCACGCTAAAAGGCGGGAAGTTGTAGTGCAGCATGAAGCGCTTCTTGGCCTCTCCTTCGAACGCCTCAAGACGCTGCATGTCGTCGCTCGTGCCCAGCGTGGTGGTGACCAGGGCTTGAGTCTCACCGCGGGTAAAGATCGCCGAGCCGTGGGTCCTTGGTAGGACGCCGACCTCGATCCAGATATCACGAATCTGATCGAAGGCGCGAGCATCGGGACGGCGGCGCTGCTCAAGAACCTGCTCGCGGAAAATCCTCTCCCGCAGAGTCTCGTAGTAGGTCTTCAGCTTGGCTCGGGCGTCTTCATCCTCTTCGGGGATGGCGTCCGTCAGTTCCTTTTTGATGGTCTTGACCAGATCGTAGCTCTCGGCCTTGGGATGTTTCTGAGTGTCGAGCGCGTCGGTGAGGCGGGCGCCAATCTTCTTCTTTAGGTCGTCGTAGTAGGCCTGGTCGAACTCCGGCGGCTGCACTTGCCGTTTCGGCTTGCCGACCTTGGCGCGCAATTCTGAGATGGCCGCGCAGATCTTCTTGATCTCCGTGTGCGCAAACTCGATGGCATCGACCACCGTTTCTTCCTTCACCTGCTTGGCGCCGGACTCGATCATCACGATGCCGTCTTTGGTGCCGACGACCATGATGTTCAGCAGGCTGTCGCGCATCTCCCCGTAAGTCGGATTGACGACGAAGCTGCCGTTCACCAAGCCAACGCGCACCGCACCGATGGGGCCTTCGAACGGAATGTCGGAAAGAGTCAGCGCACAGGAGGCGCCGTTGATGCCAGCGACGTCAGGATCGTTCTCCGTGTCAGCGGACAGGACGAACGCAATCACCTGGGTTTCACAGCGGAAACCTTCCGGAAAGAGTGGCCGGATGGGACGATCAATCTGTCGGCTGGTCAGGATTTCACGTTCACTGGGCCGGCCTTCACGTTTGATGAAGCCGCCGGGGATGCGTCCGCCGGCGTAGGTGTATTCACGATAGTCAACGGTAAGGGGGAAAAAGTCGATCCCCTCCCGCGGGTCGGCATTGGCCACTGCGGTGGCGAGAATCACGTTCTCGCCCAGCCGGACGACGGCTGCACCGTGGGCCTGCTTGGCTAGTTTTCCTGTTTCAAATGAGAGCTTCTTACCACCGGAGAGTTCAACGACAATTTCACTTGGTTCGGGTTTCATATTCATCCTTCTGGGCAGGAGGGCATTGGCGCGGGAGTGGACTTCGCGCTTGATGAGCGGGTGCCAGCAGCGAGATTACAGTGGCCGGGAAACGCACGATGGAGGCTTCCTTCAAAGCCCTGCCGTCCCCACGACGACAAGGTAGGTCACAAGACAGACCCGGCGCGTACACGGATAGCCGGAGATTCGCGGCTGCGCAATTACTTGCGGATGCCGAGCTTCGAAATGACGGTCTTGTAACGTTCGGAGTCGTATTTCTTGAGGTAATCCAACAAGCGACGCCGCTTGCTGACCAGCATGAGAAGACCGCGGCGCGAGCCATGGTCCTTCTGGTGCGTTTTGAAGTGCTCCGTCAAATGGCCAATACGCTCGCTGAGCAATGCGATCTGTACTTCCGGACTGCCGGTATCGGTGGCGTGCGTTTGGTACTGGTCAATGAGGGATTGCTTTTGCTGTCTGGCTAGCACTAACCTGATGCACTCCTGTCTTCTAGTTTTCGATTTTTTCGTTTTGTAACGCTTTCGAGGGTAACACGTTGATGGCGAGGGTGTAAAGACGACTGGACACGTTGCAGGAAACCATCTTCTGGGCAAGCCAGTCTCATCAGGAGCTAGAATAGGCGGAGAGGTTAACGGTGCGTCGGACGTATTGCGGCCACGAAAACCCGGATGACTATCTTTTCTGCGGCGTCTGTGGAAGCCCTTTGGCTGAGGTTTCGCCAGCCCAGGCAGAAGCAGCGCACGAAAATGCCGTAAATAATTCCAAGTCCGCTGTCGTTGAACTGATCCGGAGACAGGAGTCGAGTCCGTTAGACCCGCTCGAGCCGCCGGCCGTTGCGAATCCGGAGAGAGTGTCAACGGTAGTGCCGGAGACACATCATCCTTCCGACTCCGCAATTCCCTCGAAGCCATTGCCACGGCATGAACCGTTGTCCTCTGTCGCTCCGCATTCTCTGCTCGGTCTTGATGACCCACCTACTACATCGGAAATTGAATATCTGCTTGAGGAGGTTCCTAGCCATGGGCCCCTACGACCACTGCTGGCAGTTGCGGCAGTGATCGCAGTTGCGGTTGTGGGCTGGTGGCAGGTTCAGCAGCGAGGGGGTACGCCCTGGATAATGGCGCAGCTGCACAGCCTTGGCTCGCCGAGGACCAGCCCGCCGGCTCAAGGGGCAGCTGAGAACGCATCGCCTGGACAGAGTACCGTCACGAACAACGAGAGCAACTCGCCCCCCGCGCAAACCGCCACCTCTGAACCACCGAGTCAGTCGCCGACTGCGGCCCCGCAAAGCTCCGGGCCCGAAAAACAGGCTTCGTCAGAAGGATCAGCCGCGACTTCGGCCTCAAACACAGCAAGCCCCAACCAACCTAAGGACGATAAGTCTGAGCCCTCCAAAGATGTGGGCAGGCTGAATCCGGACCTGAACTCCACCCAAAGTGAAGTGCCGGCTCCTCCGCTCAACTCCGGCACGGAACAGGCAGTCAAAAGACAGCCGATCGAGGAGCCGAAATCTACTTCTTCCAAATCGCGTGCCGAAGTTCAGCGGGCCAGCAAGATCACCGAGCCTGTGTCGAGCGATAAAAACGACGATACTGCACGGCTAGCGGAAAAATACCTGTACGGCAATGGCGTTCCCCAGGACTGCAACCGGGCGGTCGGATTGCTGCGCCCTGTTGCGGATTCTTCGAACGCCAAGGCTCAGACGCTTTTGGGCGCGATGTATGCCACCGGGCACTGTGTACCGCGTGACCTTCCCAGTTCCTATCACTGGTTCGCGCTGGCCTTGCGACAGCAGCCGAAAAATATCTGGCTGGAAAAGAATCTGGAGAGTGTTTGGAACCAGATGAACTCGTCGGAAAAACAACTCGCGATGCGGATGACCAACTCATCGCGAAGATGAAATAGGCGCCATCCTCCTACGAAGCCTCTGCTGCTCCTCGTTTGCTGTGAGTTCTGCGTTTTAATTTACGCAAATTTGACAAACGTCTCCTCCCGACATTGCTAGGCTCTCCCTACAGCACGACAGCCCATATTCGTTCACAAGGTTAGAGTCGTGGTGAGAATTCATCTTTTGTTGGAGGGCGTCATGGATTCAGCCTACGTAGTTCTTTGCGGTGCGATGTGGTCGCAGTTCGGCGACGAAAACGCCGGCGCCGAATTGATCCGGGCCCTGAGCAGTTCGGATCCCGAGGTTCGCGTCCTGGCCAGAGCCATGCTGGAACAGGCCGGGGTCCGCTCGAAAATACTGATTGGCGAAGCTCTGGCAAACAACGAGATCTCAGGCGTGCAGGCGAGGCTATGCACGTTTGAGCAGCATGAAAAATCTCAGCTCCCGACTCCCTCAGATCATGGAAGAAGCCTGCGGCCTGACAAACTCCCGCACCGCATCCTCCCGGCGCAGGAGTTCGCCTTGATACAACTATCCACCGGTAGTGGCTTGATTTGCCATTGTTCTATCGGACAGTCATCCCTCGCTCCGCGTTTTCTCAAGCGGAGCGAGGGATCTGGCGCGGAGCGCTCCAAAGTGAGCCACTGAGTACCTACCGCATGGTTTGATCTTTCTCCATACTCATGCTGGAGATGGTCAGGCTGTTGTTAGCGACCGTGCCGTTCACCTTGATGTGATGTCCTTCGTGGCCCTTCAGCACTTCCGGATTACTCACCGCCAGTACGCTCTTATCCGCATCATTCACGAAAACCAGTGCCTGGCCTGCCTCTGCACACTTCTTGGCGCAAGCCGCGTCCACTTTGGCTCCACACTTGGCGTCGCTGACCCAACCAGTCCATGTTCCCTTCTCACCAGCGGCCAGCGCCCCGATTGACAGCAATACCAGCACGGCTAAGTTGCAAACGTTTTCCTCATCGACTTCCTCCTTGATGTGTTGAAAAACAGAGATTCTGATTCGCGCCGCTCGCTTGTCGACCCATGATGATTGCTGCTATGGTTTCCAGCAGCCCGGGCCGAACCTGTACTGCGGCTGTGTTAGGTACGCAGCAGCGGACAAAACGGATGACCACGGTAATCGCTCCCCGGTGACATCCGGCAATCAACTCCGCAACGTATTTCAGAGAGGACATCAGATTCTGCTTGTCCAGTGCTGACCAAAAGGTTGTCTCGACCGACGTTGCGCTGATGTCCGCGCTTCGATCGGGCGACCAGAGCGCGATGGGGATGGTTTATGACCGCTATTCTTCCATCGTGTATGCGGTCGCGTTGCGTGTTTTGGCGGACGCGGGTGCGGCAGAGGATGTCTTGCAGGAAGTTTTTATGCAGCTCTGGCGCAATCCCGCTGCCTTCGATTCGAAGCGTGGCAATCTGGGGGCATGGTTGGCGGTGATTGCACGCAATCGTGCCATCGACGTACTGCGAAAGCGGCGCCCGGAAACCGATATCGATGACATCATCGTTTCCGTTGAGCCCGACATCGCTTCCGAAGCGGAGCGGTCACGGCTGGTGACCAGGATTCGTGCTGCCCTGGGCGGGATGCCTGCAGCGCAGCGTAACGCACTGGAGATGGCTTTCTTCGAAGGGCTGTCCCACACCGAGATTGCGGAAAAGACAGGAGACCCGCTGGGCACGGTCAAGACCCGGATTCGAGGCGGACTGCTTGCGTTGAGAAAAGCGTTGATGGGATGAGCGTTCACGAACAATTCGCGGAAGAATCTGGCTCTCTACGCCATCGGCTCGCTTCAGGAAGATGAGCGTCTCGCTCTCGAGAAGCACCTGGAGGGCTGCGCCGACTGTCGTCGCGAACTGGAACTGTTGCGCGGCGACGTCGCGTTGCTGGCGCTTTCTACAGCCGGACCGGTGCCTCCGCAGCGCGCCCGCCAGCGCCTGATGAATGCGGTGAACCGCGAACCCAGAGTCCCCGTAGCTTTGCCCTCCAGGCGCGTGATTCCGTGGTGGAGTGCAGTCGGTTGGGCAGCCGCTGCCGCGATGTTTCTGGTGGTTGCGCTTTTGTGGAAGCAGAATGGGGATCTGGTTCAGCGAATTGCGAGCTTGCAGTCCGATGCGAGCTAGCTCAGCAGGCGCAACTTGCGCAGGCGAAAGAGATCGTCAATACGCTTACTGCCGAGGATGCTCAACGAGTGACGCTGGTCGCGGCCAAGACGCCGCCGCAGCCGCAAGGAAAAGCGATCTATCTTCGTCGCAAAGGCAGCCTGATATTTCTGGCAAACAACCTTGCGCCATTGCCGCCGCAGCGAGCCTACGAGCTCTGGTTGCTGCCTCCGACGGGATCTCCTATTCCTGCGGGTGTTTTCAAGCCGGATTCCCACGGCAGCGCGACGGTGGTGAATCCGCCGCTGCCTCCCGGCGTGGAAGCCAAAGGCATTCGCGATCACGGTGGAACCGGAAGGCGGGATCGGCGGCGCCAACCTCAGCCATCATCATGCTGGGCGCCGGAGAATAGAAACCCGGAGGAAGTGGCGTCCTGGTCCGGGCCTAGTTGAGCAGACTCATGTTGGTGCCGATTATTCTGGCGGCAATGCCCAGCCGCCGCAGTTCTTCCGGTGTAAAGTCCGGTCCACACGAATTCAGGTCGTGGCCCTTCCGGGAAATCTGCAGGATTCCGCAAACTTTCCCGCCCTCATCGAGCACAGGCACCGACATGAGCTTCTGAATGACCTGAGGATCCGACTGGCCCTCATTTCCCGGCTCACGCAGCTTGATACTTTCAAAGATGCTGATGTGGCGGACCTTGGTGAAGCTGTTGAATATCTCCGGCTTCTTCGTGAGCGCCGTCCTCGCCGCGATGGCCGATCCAGATATAGGAATCGTTCCCGCGGATCTTAGTGCCACCGGATACAGAAATCGCAGCAGGTTCCCGCGCACGCCCAATAGGGCGATCTCGCTGTCGCGCACAGAGAAGATCTTGGTCAATTCCTTGCAGCAGCTCTCCGGTGAAGCCTGTTCACCGATCAAAACTTGTTCGAGCCGTTGCAGGTCAGCGGGAATCTCGAGTTCTTGGCAATTTGCTACTGCCGTGCTGTCGTCCATATGCCATCCCCGTAGCGTCAAACTTCGCCGCTGGAATCGCTTCTCCCGGAACCCAGGGAAAAACCGCATGTTTCGCCGCACGTGAGTGACCAGTTTGGAGGACTCCAAAGTAACCAGCCTTCAGAATTGGAAGTTCTTTGCCTTCAATGTATGACCCAGAAAAATCGCGTATGCGCCGCACGACGGAAGAGGACCTGGCTCCGCCGGATGACAAATCGTGTCAATCAGGCAATCCGGAATTGCCAAGCAGAGGCGGCCTGGCCCGAAGGCCTATACACCTCATGAAAGTTC
The DNA here is from genome assembly GCA_963711675.1 of uncultured Acidobacteriota bacterium. Taxonomy (GTDB): domain Bacteria; phylum Acidobacteriota; class Terriglobia; order Terriglobales; family Acidobacteriaceae; genus CAVQFB01. The sequence goes on from CAVQFB010000013.1 coordinate 142,275, forward strand.
GCCTCCGTCGCTTCAGAACGTAAAAGTCGGCCCGATCTCCGTGCGAATGTCCTGCCACTGACGGGCGGGATAACCGCGATAGATCGGAAACGGCTTAAGTCCCGTCGGATCTCCCACTGCCCGCGTGCGATAGTACGACTGCTCCGCCGTAAAGGAGACCAGATTGTTCAGCTTGTAGTTGAGCGTCGCCGCGGCCAGGTCATTTTTCTGGCGCTGGTTGCCCAAGTGCCGGACATCACTGGCGTTCGCCTCGTCGTACGCGTAGTAGAGATACAACACCCATCCCGCATTGCGCCCGCCGGGTTCAGCGTTGAAGATTCGGCCCAACGGAAATCCCAGGTTGACGAATCCTCCTTGAGCGCGCACCGGGCGTTGCGGTGCCACTACGGGCACCCCGCCACGGAAGCCAAAGAGCAAGGCGGACGATGCATCGTTCGAAAGCCCTTCCACCACCGGAGCGCCCGCGTCGAACGAACCCGGATCGTTGAAGTTGGAGAATAAGCTGCCCACGAGGTACCAGCGCAGATCTCCACCTCTCCAGTACTTGGTTGAAAGCGTCACATAGCGAGTTGGCAACTGCAGTTCGGCGGTGTAGCCCCAGCGCTGGCTGCTCAATGACGTTCCCGCTGGGAAAGCATCTTGAAACACCTTCGCGTTCGCCGGGCAACCGGCGGTGGTCGCTGGACAGAGTGGAATATCTGCGGCGCGTACCAGGGCCGCGCGTTCTCCCTGAACACCGCTGAAGATCATCTGGGCAGGAGCAACGCCCGGCCCTTTGTCGAGCTGCCACTGTGTCACCAAGCGAGCCTGAACCTCCGGCCGGGCCGAGTCAGCCCCCTGCCGCTCGCCATACCCAAGTTGGTTGTCCACCGACTTGGGGTCGTTGCCGAACGCCGGCATCACCACGGCGACTTCAGGTTGGAAAAAAAGACTCCGCGACCCGCCAACTTTGTGTCCGACGCCGAAGCGAAACTGGGGAGCGCGTTCATACAGTGTGCCGAAGCCTAAACCCAGCCCCGTCGTCTCATACAGTGCGGGCAACGTTGAAGAACCGAATGGTGTCCAGTCCTGCCCGAACAGCGCGAAGACGCTCGTCGCATCGCTTAGCTTGTGATCGATCCTTCCGTATGCCAAACGAATCGATGCCTGGCTGGAGCGGACCGTCGAGACGTTGCGGTTCAGGCTGCGAGTGAAGTTGCCTTCAAAATCGAACTCGAATTTGCCCGTGATCGAAGTGTTCTTGCTCGCGTCAGGCCATTCGAAGCTGGTGCCGAAGCGTGCGAATCGAGCTTTGGCGTGAAACTCAGGAGCGCCGTTAGGGCCGGGATCAAATGCGGTAGATCCGGTGCTCGTGACAACATTGATGAACCCCGGAAGTGGCATGTCCGTCCCGTAAGGCGACGAGCTGTCATAGATGGTGCTGGCCTTGACGATACCGTAGAGTTTGATCCTGGCTCCGCTGCCCAGCTTGATATCGGGAATCATGCCGTTCACCGGCGAAGGCTCCAACTGCAGCACTCGCTGCGGCGCCACGGCGGGAATGACTTTTGGCGCTTCCGGCTTCGCCGCCTTAGTCTCCGGAACCGAAGCAGGCGCAACTGGTGGAAGCACGGGTGTCGTCGAGGCCACGAGATCCTTGGGAACCTGCGTCGAAGCGGGCGGTGTCGAGAGCGACTCGTAGTCCTCGGCCGTGATCACTCCCTTTTGCCTCAGTAGAAGGAGCAGTTGCTGGCGTTGCTCGCTCGCGGCCTCCTTCAGGGAAGCGGCATCGTCGCTCGTCAGTATCCCTTTGCTGATCAGGACTTGAACGAGTGCGTCATCGGGTGAATTGGGATTGGCGGCGCTGTGGGAGTCTGCGCCATAAACGCGGCTACCGATCAGAAGAAATAAGACGCTGATAATTGCGGCAAGAATGCGATGTAAAGAAAGAGAGCGCATGATAAAGCGATCCTCCAAACCCTTGCCAACATGCCGGATCTTGCGAATGGACCTGAAGGGGACCTGCCAAACTGCTGCTCGGACCGTCATTAAGTGCGATTTGTGTTCAGCTGTTCGGTGCGGCGATTGTGCGGCGAGTCCGGTCACGCGTCCGTGACTACAGTCACGCGATGGTTGTTCGTTTTGACCAAGGGCTGTGGAAGGTTCGGCAGTTGTAACGACTCGGCGGAGTTGCTCAGTTAAAACCGGGCTCTCCCACCCTCACTTGCCAGGGTCCGCGACGTCGAGGAACTTGCCGGCGTATTTCGCATCTGGCATCAGGCAGATGTCGTATTTGCCAAATATCCGGTAGCGGTTGTGGGCAACGAGGTTATACAGGGGATCCCGCAAGAATCGGGGGACTACCCTGAATACCGCCGCGGCAAACCGCCAGAATCCACCAAGCGCGCTGACGATGAAAATGACGGCCTCTGAACGGCCGAGTAACCTTTCATCCGCCTGCTCAACGTTCAGCACAACATAAACGGTGTCTAGATCATTTGCTCGGATTCCATGACGGTTCAATATGGTGCGGGCGGCGTCGCTTTGCAGGGACGCGAAGCGGAACCGGTCTTCGCGATCGCGCTTGAGGACAAACGTGTTCAAACGATTGCATAGGCCGCAAACTCCATCGTAAAGAATGATGGGATGAGACGGAATTTCTTGCTTCGGATTCACGTAGGTATTTTTCGCGATTCAGCCACCGCCCAGCCGGGCTTGAGGCCTAGTCTACCGAGAGCTGGAGGGTAACGCCTAACCCCGTAAACATCCCAACCTCGTTTTCCGAGGCTCTAACCGACTTCCCCATAGGACGGGCAAACGTGGAACTTGTGATCCCGTTCTGGTTCTACCCCCTGTTTTCACGGGGCGAACGGCGCCCTAACCCCAGTGTTTACGGCCTGGCAACGCCTTGTGACCGTTATCACAAGCCTCGGTGACCCTCGTTGCCGACGCCACCTGCTCCCTCCTCATATGCTGGACTACGTCGAGGACCAAACTGTATCCAGCCGGATCGTTACGTTTGGCCCGTTCGCCAAACGCAGGGGAGACACATGAAGCGCAAGGTCAAGACCATGGACGCCAATGAAGCGGTCGCCCACGTGGCGTATCGCGTCAATGAAGTAATTGCCATCTATCCCATCACGCCATCCTCGACGATGGGTGAGTGGGCCGACGAATGGGCCTCCCAGGGTGTCAAAAATATCTGGGGCACGGTGCCGCACGTGATGGAGATGCAGAGCGAAGGCGGAGCGGCGGGCGCGGTGCATGGTGCGCTGCAGACAGGCTCGCTCGCCACGACTTTTACTGCTTCGCAGGGATTGCTGCTCATGATTCCGAACATGAACAAGATCGCCGGCGAGCTGACGCCAACCGCATTTCATGTTTCGGCGCGCACGGTGGCCACCCATGCCCTCTCCATTTTCGGCGATCACAGCGACGTCATGTTCTGCCGCACCACGGGCTACGCCATGCTTTGCTCCAATTCCGTGCAGGAAGCCATGGACCTCGCCCTCGTCGCACATGCCGCCATCGCTCGAGTCTCGACTTCCCTTCCTGCACTTCTTCGATGGCTTCCGCACCTCCCACGAAGTGAACAAAGTTGAAATGCTGAACGAAGATGACATGCGCGCCCTCATCAACATGGACCGCGTCTTCGAACACCGTCAGCGCTCTCTATCGCCGGAACACCCTGTTCTTCGGGGCACAGCCCAGAATCCTGACGTGTTTTTCCAGATGCGCGAGCGCAGCAATCCTTATTACGACGCCTGCCCGGAGCTTACCCAGCGCACCATGGACCGGTTCTCCGAGGTGGTCGGACGTTCTTATCACCTCTTTGATTACTTCGGCGCACCCGATGCCGATCGAGTTCTGGTGATGATGGGGTCCGGCGCGGAAGCTGCACACGAAACCGTGGAATACCTCAATTCCCGGCGGTGAGAAGCTTGGCCTCCTGAAAGTCCGCTTATACCGGCCGTTCTCGGTGAAGGATTTCATGGAAGCCATCCCCGCAACCGTTCGCAAGATCGCCGTTCTCGATCGCACCAAAGAAGCGGGCGCCGCCGGAGAGCCCCTCTATCTGGATGTCGTCAACGCGATCCACCAAGGTCTGAAAAACGGCTACGGCCAATTGCGAACGATGCCCAACGTAGTGGGCGGACGCTACGGCCTGTCTTCGAAAGAATTCACTCCGGCGATGGTCAAAGCCGTTTACGACAACATCACTTCAGAGAAGCCGAAGGAGAATTTCACGGTCGGCATTCAGGATGACGTGGGCGGCAGCAGCCTTCGCTATGACTCTGGTTTCTCCACCGAACCCAGCAGCGTCGTGCGCGCCATGTTCTACGGACTGGGCGCGGATGGTACGGTTGGCGCAAACAAGAATTCCATCAAGATCATCGGCGAGAACACCGACAACTACGCCCAGGGATATTTTGTCTACGACTCGAAGAAGTCCGGCGCGGTAACGGTATCGCATCTTCGCTTCGGACCCAAGCCCATCCGCTCGACCTATCTCGTCTCTCAGGCGAACTTCGTTGCTTGTCACCAGTGGATCTTCCTCGAGCGTTACAACATGCTGGCGTCGCTCGTGCCCGGCGGCACGTTCCTGCTCAATAGCCCCTTCGGACCTGACGAAGTCTGGGACAAGCTTCCCCGCTTGGTGCAACAGCAACTGATCGACAAGCGTGCCAGGTTCTACGTGATTGATGCCTACAACGTCGCGCGCGACACCGGCATGGGCAGTCGCATGAACACCATCATGCAGGTGTGCTTCTTCGCCATCTCGCAGGTGTTGCCGAGAGAGGAAGCAATCGAGGCGATTCGCAAGTCCATTCGCGACACCTACGGCCGGAAGGGCGAGGAGATCGTTCAGAAGAACATCAAGGCAGTGGATGAAACTCTGGCGCACTTATTCGAGGTGAAGATCCCGGCCACAGTCAGCAGCAAGAGCGAGATGCCGCCACCGTTCTCCGGTGACGCTCCCAAGTTCGAGCGCGATGTCCTGGGCACAATTTACGCTGGTCTCGGCGACGAACTTCCCGTGAGCGCCTTCCCCATCGATGGCACCTTCCCTACCGGCACTGCGAAATGGGAGAAGCGCAACTTGGCACTCGACATTCCGGTGTGGGATACCAAGACCTGCATTCAATGCGGCAAGTGCGCCATGGTCTGCCCGCACGCCGTGATTCGAATCAAGGTCTACGAACGAGAAGCACCTCGCCGGCGCACCCTCCACTTTCAAGTCGACTGAAGCTCGTGACCGCGAATGGGCTGGCTTAAAGTACAGCATTCAGGTTGCCCCCGAAGATTGCACTGGTTGCAGCATTTGCGTGGAGGTCTGTCCCGCCAAGAACAAGGCTGAGACCCGGCTGAAAGCGATCAACATGCAGCCGCAGCCGCCTTTGCGTTTCCCCGAGCGCGAGAACTGGGAATTCTTCCTCAAGATTCCGGAACTCGATCGCCGGCAGATTAAGGTCACCAACATTCGCCAGCAACAGGTTCAGGAGCCGCTGTTTGAATTCTCAGGCGCCTGCTCGGGTTGCGGCGAGACGCCTTACCTTAAATTGCTCTCGCAACTCTTCGGCGATCGTGCCGTCGTCGCGAATGCGACAGGCTGCTCTTCCATCTACGGCGGTAATCTCCCCACGACACCATGGTCCAAGAACGCTGACGGCCGCGGACCCGCCTGGTCGAACTCACTCTTCGAAGACAACGCCGAGTTTGGCCTCGGCTTCCGTCTGTCGATCGACAAGCAGACCGAATTCGCCCGTGAGCTGGTGAAACGCGTCGTCGGGCAGCATCGGCGAAGAACTCACCAACGCCCTACTCACCTCCCCGCAGAAGGATGAATCCGACATCTACGAGCAGCGCCAACGCGTCTCCCTGCTGAAAGAACGCTTGCAGGGATCGGATTCGATCGATGCCAAACAACTGCTCACGCTCGCCGACATGCTGGTAAAGAGGAGCGTATGGATCGTCGGCGGCGACGGCTGGGCCTATGACATCGGCTACGGTGGACTGGATCATGTGCTCGCCAGCGGCCGAAATGTGAACCTCCTTGTCCTCGACACTGAGGTCTACTCCAACACCGGCGGGCAATCGTCCAAATCCACTCCCCGCGCTGCGGTCGCAAAATTCGCCGCGGGCGGCAAACCGGGTCCCAAGAAGGATCTGGGCCTTATGGCGATGAGCTATGGCAACGTCTACGTCGCGAGTGTTGCCATGGGAGCCAAAGACGAGCACACCCTGAAGGCATTCCTCGAAGCCGAAGCCTACAACGGCCCCAGCCTCATCATTGCCTACTCGCACTGCATCGCGCACGGCATCGATATGACCACCGGCATGACCGACCAGAAGGTAGCGGTCGAGACCGGCCAGTGGATGCTGTATCGCTACCACCCGGAACGCGCCGAACAGGGAGAGAATCCGCTCCAGCTCGATTCGCGCGCTCCCACCAAGAAAGTTCAGGAATTCCTGAACATGGAGACTCGCTTCAAGATGCTCACCAAGAGCAAACCTGAAGACGCAAAGGAACTTTGGAAGCAAGCCCAGCACGACGCCGAAGTCCGGTACCGCTTCTACGAATACCTGTCGCAAAGAAAGATGGGCAGCGGGAACGGCAAGCCTGCTTCGGCTCCCGTGGAATCGCGCGAAGCGACTACTAAAACCGAGAAGCCGAGTCCTGTGGGCACCGCGAAGTAGAGATCGGCAAGGAGAGCTAACATGATCGACCTGAGCACAACCTACCTGGGCCTGCATTTGCGGACGCCGCTCGTGCCTTCGGCATCGCCTCTTTCGCAGGAGATCGACGGCGTTCGGCGTCTGGAAGATTCCGGAGCCTCCGCCGTGGTGTTGTCTTCCTTATTTGAAGAGCAGTTGCGCCAGGAGAGCTTCGAACTGGACGACCGCCTCTCCGCCGGCACCGAGAGCTTCGCCGAGTCACTCACCTTTTTTCCTCAACCGAGCGAATTCCATCTTGGACCGGAAGGCTATCTTAACCACATCCGCAAGGCGAAAGAGGCAGTGGGCATTCCGATCATCGCCAGTCTCAATGGCGCCACCGTCGGTGGCTGGACCGACTACGCGAGACAGATCGAGCAAGCCGGAGCCGACGCGCTCGAGTGCAACATCTACGCGCTCGCCACCAATCCTGACCTCAGCTCAGCGGAGATCGAGCAAACCTATCTCGACATCGTGCGCGCGGTGAAGTCGGTGGTGTCCATACCTGTAGCAGTAAAGTTGAGTCCGTTTTTCAGCAATCTGGCAAACATGGCGAAGCGCCTCGACGCGTTAGGGGTCGACGGCCTGGTTCTGTTCAACCGCTTCTACCAGCCCGACATCGATCTCGAGGAGCTGGAACTGAAGCCCAACGTGCTCCTTAGCACGCCGCAGGCGCTGCGTTTGCCCCTGACGTGGATTGGCATTCTCTACGCGCGCGTACGCGCCAGTCTTGCCGCCACCAGCGGCATTCACGGCCCGGAAGACGTAATCAAACTTCTCATGGTCGGCGCCAACGTCACCATGTTGTGCTCCACGCTGCTGCGCAACGGCATGAGCCACTTGCGCGACATCGAACACGGAGTCTACGAGTGGATGGAGCGCCGTGAGTACGAATCGGTTCGCCAGATGCAAGGCAGCATGAGCCAGCTGCGCTGCCCCGATCCCGGAGCCTTCGAGCGCGCCCAATACATGCGCGCGGTGAAGAGTACGCAGCATGTAATGGTTACGGGAAAAGAAGCTTGGAGAATTCTGAGCGGCGACTAACGCCCTGGCAGCTCAGAAGTCGGTGCCTGGCTGACGACAGCGATCCTCCTTAAATCCTCAGAGCGATTTGCCGTCTACCTGCCTGCAGTAATCCGGACATGGATGCGCGGCGAGACTGCCTCTTCACTCGTTGACACCCGGATGTGCCGGAAGGATAATCTCGCTGCATTCGCTATGTCTCGGGAATCGGACTATCCGACGGCTGAGGTTTAACCATACCTCTCTCCGCCTCGTGTCGCCGGAGGCCTACGTGACTACAATGTGTCGCATTTGCCTTGTTGTTCTGTGGGCTGCCACGTCTCTGGCGGCGCAGTCGAATCCGGTCCCATTCGTCGACCAGCCACTTTTACCCGTGAGCGCAGCACCTGGAGGCGCGGGTTTCACCCTTACGATCAATGGCGCGGGATTTGTCTCCGGATCAGTAGTCAATTGGAGCGGGGTTCCGCTCCCAACGACCTTTGTCAGCAGCGCCCGGCTGACGGCGACGGTGGCGGCCTCCAACGTAGCGACACCTATGACCGCGGCGGTTACCGTGGTAAATCCGACGCCGGGCGGCGGAATTTCTAACTTCGCGTTGTTTCCGGTCGCCAAACCCATCCCGAATCTCCAGTTTGCAGTCAAGGGATCTGCCATCGCTAATGTGTTCGGCGAGGTTGTGTCGGACTTTAATGGCGATGGCAAACTCGACCTCGCCATTGCCACTTCGTCGCCGAACGTGGTCCGGATTTTCCTGGGCAGAGGTGACGGCACTTTCCAAAGCCCAGTTCTCTATCCCTTCTCGGGAATTACCGGCAACGGCATATTTGTGGGCGACTTCAACCGCGACGGCAAGGTCGACTTGATCGTTGCTCAGTCCCTCCTGCTCGGCAATGGCGACGGCACCTTCCAGCCAGCTATGAACTTGGGAACGTTATTGACGGGGGTCTCCGCCATTGGTGACTTCAATCAGGACGGCAAACTCGATGTTGCGGGGGCCGTCATCAGCGCGCCGCTGTCTGGCTACGTTTACTTGGCGCTCGGCAATGGCGATGGCACGTTCCAGCCTTCAACGTCGGTTGGTGTATGCAATGGGAACGAGTCGGCAGCCATGGCTGCGCTTGATCTCAACGGTGATGGCAAGCTGGACCTGGTTAACATTGACTATAAGGGAGGCTTATGTGTGTTGCTTGGAAATGGGGATGGCACGTTTGTTCAGCCGACGGGAGAGCCTGGACTTGAGATCAGCACCTTCTCCTTCGCCGACTTCAACGCGGACAACCAGCAGGACCTGCTTTACACCACCCCCAATCCGGTCATGGCGTTGGGCAACGGAGACGGGACTTTCCAAAGCGCGTTTCCGCTAAGCACCTGTCCCCAAACCGCACAGATCGGTTCGATGACACCGGGCGACTTTAACGTGGACGGGAAACTCGACTTTGCCATGTCTACTTGTCTCTGGCTCGGAAACGGCGACGGCACCTTTCAAACGCCGATTCCTTATCTCCCGTTGGGCGCAATCAGCCCCGACGTAGTCGGCGACTTCAATGGAGATGGCAGACTTGATTTGGAGGGTTCGGGTGTGGTGGCGCTGCAAGTGGTGGAGGATTTTTCTCTCATTGCTGCTTCCCCTAGCCAGACGGTAACGCCGGGACAGACCGCTAACTATTCTCTTACCGTCACACCCATAAACAATTTCAACCAGACCGTCTCTTTCACTTGCAGTGGAGCGCCGTCGGGATCGACTTGTACGGTCACACCAAGTTCGCTGACGCTTGACGGATCGAATTCCGCAACCGCAAGCGTTGCAGTTGTGACTGCAGCATCTGCTATGGGCGTCATAGAGCCCGAACGTGCCGGATTTCCGAAAAGCATGTTTGCAACCTGGGTGACGATGACGGGAATGTTCGGCCTGTCAGGATTCTTGTTCATCGGGGGCACCCGTCGTGGATCGCGGTCTCGACCCTTTCACCGCTGCGCCTTGCTCGGCGCGCTGTGCCTGAGCGCCACGATCTGGGGATGCGGTAGTGGAAACAACGGCGGCTCTGGAACGTCGACGGGAAGCTATCAACTCACAGTAACTGGCACTTACACCGCAGGCTCAGCCACCTTGGCTCACTCTGCAAATCTCACCCTTGTCGTGCAGTAGGCGGGAATCAGAACACCTATAAAGAACAACGTCAAGCGCTTCGGAAGTCTGGAACAAACTCTTCGAGCGTACCTTTCTGCAGAACACAGGCGCCGGTCGTTGCTTGCCGCGAACCGTACGGGAAAATTCGGTACCCACGCAACCGCGAGAATCACAGAACAATATCCATGCTCTACTCTCGTGACCTAGACTTATAGATCGACGAAGAAGTTATGAGCGGCGGCGGAAATTGGGGATGGCAGAACTCTATGGGTTCCCGGACCGCATAAGCAACTATGGCGTGTCTCGATTGCCGTTGACCAAAATATCGGCGATCCGTTCAGCGGCCCGACCATCCCACAGAGGAGGAATGTCGCCCTTCTTTCGTTTGCCATCGCGGATGGCGCCGACCTCCTGCTGGAGCAATTCCATATCGTGCCCGATCATGACGTTGGTTCCGACGGAAGCAGTGACCGGCCGCTCTGTGGTGTCGCGAAGCGTCAGGCAAGGAGTTCCGAGAAACGTTGTTTCTTCCTGAATGCCGCCCGAATCGGTAATGACCACAGTCGCATTCTGCTGAAGCTTCAGGAATTGAAGGTACGACTGAGGCTCCCAGAGCTGGAACTGCTCGGAGGGGTTGAATCCGAGCTGAGTAATCTTTTGCTTGGTCCTGGGGTGCACAGGAAAAATGATCGGCAATCTTAGACTGATGGTTTGAAGAGCGTTCAGCAGCTTCTTCAGGCTGGTCGGCTCATCAACGTTCGAAGGACGGTGCAGCGTAACCAGGGCAAACCGTTGGGGCAAATTGCCGATGGAAATGCTGGAGGTTTTAGGCAGAAGCCTCATCAGAGTGTCGATCATCACGTTACCGACCAGATGAATCCGTTCCCGCGGAATACCTTCTCTCAGCAAGTTCTGATCGCCATCCTCCGAGGGTGTGAAGAGCAGATCGGAGATCTGGTCGGTCAGCAAACGGTTGATCTCCTCCGGCATGCCGCGATCGAATGAACGCAAGCCGGCTTCCACATGAGCCACTGGAAAACGTAACTTGGCGCAAACTAGAGCCGCTGCAATGGTCGAGTTCACATCGCCGTAGACCAGTACAAAATCTGGCTTCTGGTCCAGCACCACGGGCTCGAAGCTTTGCATGATCTGTCCGGTCTGCTCTGCGTGGCTACCTGAACCAACAGCAAGGTTAAAGTCCGGTTCAGGGAGTTCCAATTCTCGAAAGAAGACATCGGACATGTTCCGGTCGTAGTGCTGGCCGGTATGTATGAGGGTCTGGTGCACACCGGGTCGATTACCCAGGGCACGCATCACGGGAGCTACTTTGATGAAGTTGGGTCGGGCTCCGACGACGTGCACAAAGCGCATTTTTTGATTTTACCCGATCAACCCTGGCAAGCCGTCGCCGAGGAAAGCTGCATACTTCGGGAATCAAGTCTATGTTTCCTTACTCGCACGTAGCCGAACCTGCTGCGGTCAACTCATCGGTCAATAACGTTAATCTTCGCTGGACTTCAAGAGCCCCGAGGCAATCGCCCAGAACAACACCCTTCAGAAGTCTGGGACGAACTCTTCAACCGTACCTTTCTGCAGAACATAGGCGCCCGGTCCTTGCTGGCCGCGAACCGTACGGCAGAATTCGGTAACTACGAAACCGGCGTTCATAGATTCCGTAAATGCCCAGCGCGTGGCATCCCGCCACTCCTTGGCCAGACCGGCGTCTTTCCGCTCAACGGAATTAATGTCGCTCGGGATTTCGATGCAGACACGCTGCCGCCCCAGCGCCTCGGTCAGATCTGTCCTTCCCGGACGACCCGAAGGGTCGAATTGAACCAAGGGCTCCAGGTTGGGCAGCACATCAAGAATCTCCGCCCGCGTATCCTTCCCTTGCAGCCGCTGTTGCACGCGTTTGCTCGACATCCGCCACTGCACCCACAGCCGATCGGTACTGTTGCGAAACAGAACGCTGGAGGTCCCAGGCCCGTAGAAATCCACCTTGTACTTGTCGGATACAACGCCGAGCTTCGCGAAGTTGAAGTGTGCGTTCCTGCTCTGGAGTGGATCGAAAGTCCAGGTCATCAGACGGATTCCCATCGCTAGCGCGCGATCCCGCTGTGCCAGCTTCAGCTTGTAACCCAGATCGTGATCGCGGTGGGACTCTCGTACCGCCAGCATGTGGGAATGCACCATGGAGTTTCCGTTCTCACGGCCCAGCAGGCCGAAGGCAAAACCTACCAGCGCGTCTCCGTCGAACGCACCTAGCCAGATATTTCCCGCCTCCTTGGAAGCGATGATCATGGTGATCGGCAACATGTCTTGATCGGAAAGCTGCCACACTTCTTTTTCGAGGGCCTCCACGCGCCGAAGGTCGTCGTAGGTCTCGAGGTCGCGGACGACGATGGGCACCCTGGTTACCGCCTTGGCCGTTCCCCGCTTTGGATCGGAATGAGTCAATGTCCCGTTTGCCCTACTGAGCCTCGCCTAAAATCATCGCGAAATAGCGAAATAGATTGAAAGCCTGGGCTGTGAAAAAAATAACACTACTCGGCCATTCTTGTATTCTCGCCCGCGCCGAACCGCAAGCCAGCCCAACGTGCGGGGTCGCGAACCCCATCACCGCCGGCCCAAATTCACCAACCCGGGGAGCTGCATCAGAAATTAAGGGTAAAATGCAAGGATAGAGATGAGCACTGAAGCGAGCCAAGAGAAACGGTCGTTTTTTGCGCACCCGCAGGCTCTCGTAGACACAGACGAGATCGGAGAAGGCACGCGCGTGTGGGCGTTCGCCCATGTGATGAAAGGCGCCCATGTCGGTGCCGGCTGCAACGTGGGCGAACACGCCTTTATTGAGGACGGTGCGCGCGTTGGCAATCACGTGGTGGTGAAGAACGGCGTGTCGATCTGGGTTGGGGTGACGGTTGAGGACAAGGTCTTTCTCGGACCGCACTGTGTGCTCACCAACGACCTGAATCCTCGCTCCTATATCAAAAAGTCGCCGGATGCCTACGTCCGGACGCTGATTCGAGAGGGAGCCTCCGTCGGTGCTGGCGCAACCATTGTTTGCGGCACTACGATCGGGCGCTACGCCTTCGTGGGCGCAGGAACTGTGGTGATTCGCTCAGTGCCAGACTACGCCCTCGTAGTTGGAAATCCGGCGCGACAGGTCGGCTGGATGTGTTATTGCGCAAACAAGCTGCCTTTGCCGGTCGCGCCCGGAGCAGATGCAAGGTGCGCATGCCAGCACTGCGGCCGCCAGTTCCAGTATTTAGGAAACGAGCTGCGCGAGATTTAGGAGCCAGAGTACGCTCAATACGAGAAGGGAAAGGAAATGGACTTGAAGGTTCCATTCGTCGACCTGAAAGCGCAGTATCAAACTCTATGCCACGAGATGAATGCGGCGGTCCTGGAAGTTATGGAATCGGCTCAGTTCGTCGGTGGTCCGTGGCTGGACCGTTTCGAAAAAGAGTTCGCTTCCTATGTGGACGCGGAGCACACCGTGGGAACGAGTTCCGGTACTTCGGCAATCGAATTGGCCCTGAAGGTACTCGGAATCGGAGCCGGCGACGAAGTAATCGTACCCGCGAATACCTTCTTTGCCACCGCTGAAGCGGTCAGCAACGTGGGCGCAACTCCGGTTTTTGCCGACGTCAACGCCGACACGTTTCACATCGATCTCGGTTCCGCAGAGAAAGTGCTGACTTCCCGCACCCGCGCCATCATTCCTGTTCATCTCTACGGCTGGGCGCTGGATATGGAGCCGATTGCGAGCTTCGCCAAGAAAAACAAGCTTGCCATTGTGGAAGATGCCGCGCAAGCTCACGGCGTGGGACGCGGAGGCCGGCGCGTGGGCTCTTCCGGGCGTCTCACCTGTTTTAGTTTTTATCCGGGCAAGAACTTGGGCGCGTACGGTGAAGCCGGAGCGGTTACAACCAACGATGCGAAGTTGGCGGAGAAGTTACGCCTCTACCGCGATCATGGCAGCCCCACAAAGTATCGCCACACCGTTGTGGGTACGAATGGCCGTTTGGACTCGTTGCAGGCAGCCGTCCTCAGCGTAAAGCTTCCGCATCTGGATGGCTGGAACCGTTCGCGATACCAGCATGCTCAGCGCTACGCCCGGGGATTGGAGGGCACGGGGCTCGTTACACAAGTCATTCCCAGCTCCGAACAACACAATTTCCATCTGTTTGTCGTACGCACGCCGAAGCGCGACCAGTTGCGCGATTACTTGACCGCCCAGGGCATTGGCTGTTCCATTCACTACCCAATCCCACTTCATCTGACGGAGGCCTACCAGGCCCTTGGAGCACCCGGGGCGGGCAGCTTTCCCGTAGCGGAACGCTTGGCCACGGAGATTCTGTCGTTGCCTATGTTTCCCGAACTGAGTGTCGGCCAGATAGACTACACGGTGAGCAAGGTAAAGGAATTTTTTGGGATGTCATCGGCCTCCCCAGAAAGTCCCGAAGCGGCCGCCACTGTTCGATAGGTTGATCCACAACAGGTGTCGGCAATCGCTCACTACCGCGCATCCGTTGCAGCCGTTTTTTTTCGAGCCCACCAAACCGCCATCCGCCACAGCCTTCGGAAACGTTGGCTCTTCTGTGAAACCTCGCGGATTCCGCGCAACGTAGCGGTTCTGAAAGAATGGTATGCATGTCTGGCGGGGCGTAAGGTGCTCATCACCGAGGAAGCGCGGGTTAACCGTTCTCCAGCGTGGAGCAGATGGCGTTTCGAGTGTTGTAGAATTTCTGTCACAGCTCCAAACTCTCTGTACAAGCATCAGAAACCTGTGACCAATCTTTCATTCTGCTCGGCGATGATACGGCGTCTGATGGTTGTGGCGCTACCATGGCTCCTCCTGGGTGTAGTAACGGGCTGCTTCTCCACCAGCTTCGGTGTTATTACCGACCCTTTTCCACCCCCGCCCCATCCTCCGATGGGCTGGAACACGTTTTACGCGTTCGGGTACAACATCTCGGACGCCCTGATCCGCCAACAGGCGGACGCCATGGTCGCCAACGGGATGCGCGATGCCGGCTATATGTACGTCAATATCGACGACGGGTGGCAAGGCGAGCGTGACGCCGAAGGTAATCTCCAAGGCAACGCCAGTTTCCCCGACATGCAGGCCCTCGCGGCTTACATTCACTCGAAGGGACTCAAGTTCGGGCTTTACTCCAGCATAGGGCCTAAAACCTGCGGCGGGCTGGTCGGTTCGTACGGGCACGAGGAACAGGACGCCAAGACATTTCTTGCTTGGGACATCGATTTCCTCAAGTACGATCTGTGTGCTTTGAATCCCACGCCAATGCATGTGGAGGACTTGGTGGGTAGGATGTCCCGGGCACTGCGCAAAAATGAAAAACATTCCATCGTGTTGAGCATCGTGGTCCTTAAATCACCTTGGCGCTGGGCGCCTCTTCTGGCCACGAACATGTGGCGTATCACTACTGATTTTCTGGGAGATTACCCCGATATGCTTGGCATCGTGGACATCGATGCACCGCTCGCTGGCTACGCCGACAAAGAACATTGGAACGATCCTGACATGTTATGGGTAGGTCACTCGGGGATGACAACCGATGAATACCGGACTCACATGACCATGTGGGTGATGCTTTCAGCCCCCCTGATCTCCAGCGTGGATCTGCGGAATCTCGACCCAACCAGTCTCTCCATCCTGACCAATCGGGACGCGATTGCAATCAACCAGGACGCAGCGGCTCAGCAGGCCACCCGCGTCCAACAGGGGCCAGTGGATGTCTGGGTGAAAAACCTGTCGACAGGAACGGCCATTGCCATCGTCAATCGAAGTGCTACCTCGAAAACCTATTCGGTAGACCCATCCGTGCTGCACATCAGCACCTCGCAAGCTCACGAAGTCTGGACAAATCAGACGGTGAAGCTGCCCTCCACCGTTGCGCTGCCTCCCCACAGTTGTGTGCTTCTCAGAACACTCTAGGGACTCCGCGAAAGAGTTTCTGGGCCGCTGGTACGCCGACGGTTAAAGAGCAGAAACAGGTTGGACTGACTCGAGTTGGCGAAGCCAGCCGCCTCCTTCAATCAACGGGAATGGCGGTGACGCCTCGGCGATTTCTGAGTGTTGTAGTATTTCGGTCGCGGCCCTGCATCCGCCGTCCGACCTTCCAGACTTCAATGACCAGGCAACGATTCCCCTCTACCGGATTGCGGTCCTTAACGCTGGCACTCACAGCTGTTCTCATCGCGAGTCTGATGACCGGGTGCTTCTCCGCCAATTTTGTGGGCATAACCGATCCCATGCCACCCCCGCCCCATCCTCCGATGGGCTGGAACACGTTTTACGCGTTCGGGTACAACATCTCGGACGCCCTGATCCGCCAACAGGCGGACGCCATGGTCGCCAACGGGATGCGCGATGCCGGCTATATGTACGTCAATATCGACGACGGGTGGCAAGGCGAGCGTGACGCCGAAGGTAATCTCCAAGGCAACGCCAGTTTCCCCGACATGCAGGCCCTCGCGGCTTACATTCACTCGAAGGGACTCAAGTTCGGGCTTTACTCCAGCATAGGGCCTAAAACCTGCGGCGGGCTGGTCGGTTCGTACGGGCACGAGGAACAGGACGCCAAGACATTTCTTGCTTGGGACATCGATTTCCTTAAGTACGATCTCTGTGTTTTGAACCGCTCAGATCTCCTCGTCGAGGACTCGGTCGGCCGCATGTCGCGCCCGCTGCGCAAAAATGAAAAACATTCCATTGTGTTAAGCATCGTTGCCCTGAGGTCACCTTGGCGCTGGGCGCCTCTCCTGGCCACGAACATGTGGCGTATCGCCCCTGATTTTCTAGGAACCTACCAGGACATGATCAGCATCGTGGACGCCGACGCGCCACTTGTTCCCTACGCCGACAAAGAACATTGGAACGACCCCGATATGTTGCAGGTAGGTCACTCGGCAATGACAACCGATGAATACCGAACTCATATGACCATGTGGGCGATGCTTTCAGCCCCCTTGATCTCCAGCGTGGATCTGCGGAATCTCGACCCAACCAGTCTTTCTATCCTGACCAACCGGGACGCGATTGCAATCAACCAGGACGCAGCGGCTCAGCAGGCCACCCGCGTCCAACAGGGGCCAGTGGATGTCTGGGTGAAAAACCTGTCGACAGGAACGGCCATTGCCATCGTCAACCGAAGCACCACGCCGATGACGCACGTGGTAAACCCAGCTCTGCTGGGCGTCAGCACCTCGCAAGCTCACGAAGTCTGGACAAATCAGACGCTAAAGTTGCCCTCCATAGTTGCGCTAGCGCCCCACAGCTGCGTGCTTCTCAAGACGCTTTAGCAGACCCTGCACACGAACTTTAGTGGCCCGCTAGGTCGTCCGAGCCGACCTGCATCTCATGCTAGAATCGCCCTCGCATGCCCGAGAATGACACCCTGGAGCGCGATACTGTTCATGAGGTCTCGGTTGTCGTGCCGGTCTACCAGGGAGAGCGCACCCTCGAAGCGCTGGCGGAAGAAATCGCCACCGTAACCCTCTCTCAGGCGACACCCGGTGGGCGCCATTTTCGAGTGGTTGAGTTGCTGCTTGTGCACGATGGCGCCGTGGACCGTTCCGCGGACGTCATGAGAAGGCTCGCCTCCAATCATTCGTTCATTCGTGCCATCTGGCTCTCCCGCAACTACGGACAACACCCGGCCACTCTCGCGGGGATGGCGAGCACGGTTGCGGAATGGGTGGTTACGCTGGACGAAGATGGGCAGCAGGACCCGCGAGACGTTGGCCGCATGCTTGACGAGGCGCTGGAACATGGGGCCCGGCTGGTCTATGCGAAACCCTTGAACCGCCCGCCCCACGGGTTCCTTCGCAACTCATTTTCTCAACTCGCCAAGTGGATTTCCATACGTGTGCTCGGCAGCCGCATTGGCGAATTCAACAGCTTCCGCCTGATCGAAGGCGAAGTAGCTCGCGGAGTAGCCGCATACTGCGGTGCCAACGTCTACCTCGACGTGGCCCTTTCCTGGGTCGTCGGAACGGCGCGACACTGCCCTCTCATGCTGCGCGCCGAGCGTGGTAGACCGTCCGGCTATACCCTTACCCGTCTGCTGGGACACTTTTGGCAGCTCGTCCTCACCGCGGGCACGGTGCCACTGCGCTTCATCGCTTTCTTGGGTGGGCTGTCCATCCTGTTCGGCTTCCTGGTCAGCGCGTTTGTATTTTGGCAGCGCATGCAGCACAAGATACCGGTCCAGGGCTGGACCTCGATCTTCATCGTGACCTGTCTGTTTGGGGGACTGATCCTGATCTCCCTTGGCATCATCGCGGAATATCTTGGGGTCGCAGTTTCCATGGCGATGGGCAAGCCAGCTTACCTGATCGTGTCGCGACCCGCGAGCGATCTGGGTCAAAAAAGGTGAGCACTCTCGCCTGGGTGGTCGGCCGCGGCGGTCTGCTGGGCTCGTGCGTGGAACGCAACAGCCGTTCGGCTGTGTGGTCTCCCGAGCGTCCTATCGTTTGGGACGATCCTGATCAGCTTCACGCCTCGATCGAAGCCGCTGTCCGTGGATTCTATACGCGTGTCGCCGAAGGAAATTTTGGTTTATGGCGTGTCTACTGGTGCGCGGGCAAGGGCGTGGTCGGGACTTCTGCCGATCGCCTGACTGCTGAGACCACGAGCTTGCGGTTCTTCCTCGACCAACTCAGCCCTGCGTTCGATGAGTCGCGTTGCGTGCTTCCCGGCCAGGTCTTCCTCGCGAGCAGTGCGGGCGGAGTCTATGCAGGCAGCACAGGCCATCCGTTGACTGAAGAGACTCTCCCGCAGCCCATTTCGGACTACGGGCGGGCGAAGCTGGAACAGGAGAATGTACTTAGGGATTGGGCGCGCAAGCAACCGCGTGTGTCGACGCTGGTTGGGCGCTTGTCTAACCTATATGGCCCGGGCCAGCACCTCGACAAGCCGCAAGGGCTCATTTCCCACATGTCGCGTTGCTTGATCTTCAGCGTTCCGGTGCGGATCTATGTGCCACTCGACACAATCCGGGACTACCTGTTCGCCGAGGATGCAGCCGTGCACATTGTGGCCGGCATGGCGCGGCTGAGACGGGAAGCACTGAACGGGGACCGGCACATCACCAAGGTTTACAGCTCCGGAAAGGAGACCACGGTGGCCGGACTCATCGGCGTGTTCCGCCAGATCGCAAAGAGACATCTTCGTATAGTGTCGGGCCTGGTCCCAACACGGTCTCTACAACCCCCTAGACTCCAATTCCGTTCCTCCGTCTGGTCTGACGGGCCCGATTTGCCGCGCACGGATCTGCTCGATGGGGTAAGCCGCGTCCACCGACACCAGCTTGCGCTCTTCCAATCGGGACAGTTGCCGCCTCCCGCCTCGAGAATCTCGCGCTGAACGTCCCGATTTCACCGGTGCTAGTTCGGAGCTCATGACTGGCTTCCCAGCATTCAGAGTGGAGAACCTTGGCCTTGCCGAGATTATCTGCTTTGATTCTTTACATTTAATTTGCAAGTGATTCTCGCAATTTCTGTTCAACTCAGCTATCCTCTGAAGCACCACTTCGGACTTCAACTGAATAGCAATTCTTGCGTGAGGCCGTGGAACTGCACGCAGGCGTAGAGGTCAAGGAGCCCGTGGACGCAACCAACATTCAGGTATATATCTTGGCGGAAAATCGCCTTCTGCGGGAAGCTCTCACCCGCATTCTCAATAAGAGAAGTGATATTCGAGTGGTGGGAGCCTCAATGTTTTCCAGCCAGGTGGTTAATGAGATTTCCAGCGCGGCGCCCGATGTCCTGCTGTCCGATTCCGCGGCGATTGCGTTGTCTGAGTTGCGCCTTGTTCCCGAGGTTCGTCGTGCGATTCCCGGGATTCGGGTGGTTATGATTGGCATGGAGGCGGCAAAAGAAACCTTTCTGCGAGCCGTTCAAGACGGCGTTGTGGGCTACATCCTCAAAGACGCCTCGGCGGCCGAAATCGCCGCCGCCGTGCGCTCCGTTGCCAATGATGAAGCCGTCTGTCCCGCGAGTCTCTGCCTCACTCTGTTTGAGCATGTAGCCTCCCAGCAGGCACAGCTCCCCGCCTTTCAAGTCAGGAATAATCTCGGGCTCACGCGTCGAGAGCAACAACTGATACAAATGGTGAGCCAGGGCTTAACCAACAAAGAAATTGCCGCCCAGCTGAATCTCTCCGAACAGACCGTAAAGAATCATCTCCACCGGATGTTACGCAAATTAGGAGCCACTGATCGACTCTCGGCTGTGGAACTCTGCCGCACCAGCGGGCTGCCCGCGTGATATTACGATCCTTGATTGGTACTTTTTGGGTACTCGCCCGTTGACCCATATCTCTATTGATAATTATGTAATTAGTACCAATTACCTTCCAAGTACACAGGACAGTTTTGAACCTGTTTCTTTTCAAGAGTTAAAGGCACACTCTTACTCTACGGGAGAGGGTCGTGCCAAAAATCAGAGTTCTCGTCGCTAACCGCCCAAGACTCATGAGGGAACTAGTCTTGGCAACCATAGCGGACCAGCCAGACATCGAGGTCGTAGGCGAAGCGCAAAACGAAGCGGAGATCACCGAGCTTGTTGAGCGAACGCGCCCTGACTACTTGATTGTCGCTCCGGAACAACCCGAGGCTCGTCCAGGCTTGCTGGGCTTTTTGCTTGGCCGCTACCCACAGATGAGAATTCTCGCCCTGGCCGCGGAACGTAACAGCGGCACTTTCTACTGGGCGTTTGTGGATATTCGCTCCAAGCCAGTGGAATCTTCCGAACATGGGATCTTGAGCGTATTGCGCAACAATCCGGAACTGGTCGGGATCTAGAGGCCACGATGCCATTCCTGGTTGGTGGCGCTCGGCTCCGCGACTTTGCTTTGGGCAGTGGGTTTGGATTAGGTCGTTGACTGCGGGGATCCGTGGCAGCCGATCTCGATAAGTTATTGTAATTGATTAATAAATAAAGGGTTAGCTAACACACTCGCCCTAAGTGAGAGGGCGGAGCTGCAAGATGCCCTGCAGCGGCTGCGTGAGACATGAGTTGCCAGAGGCTGCGAGTCATTCACACAGACATTCAAGACCGACACGCACGTAGCAGAGGAGTTATGAAGACACGTTCCAACTCTCAAACCGACAAGTCACGATCCCTCTGTTTCGGTAGCCTCGTGTTGTTCCTGGCACTTGCCCAGGCGTTCGTTTTCGCACAGGACAACGCGAGCTCCCAGCGGCCGAAGGCGCTCAACGCTACCAATGCTCGCGCTGCCATCGAAGCACAACGGTTGGTCTCTTTGTCCGCCGACCGGATCGTCGCTCTTCTCAGCAACGAGCCTGGCCTGCTGCTGGAATGCAAGAAACTGCTGGTGCGCGTCGCATACCAGGAAGGGCGGGTCCTCGATCCGCAGGATTTGGATGATGACGTTGTTTTCCGGCTCGTGCGACAAGACGTAAACATACGGGTCTTGTTCACACGCGAAATTGAAGATCGGTCCTACATTCGCGCTAAACCATCGCGGGATGAGCTAGCTCAACAAGGTGGGTCGTCGTCCGGATCCCTACCTTTGGCAACCGGTGGGATACCTGATCTGAAGACGTCGCGCAGTCAGGAAGACACATACTGGTCCGGCCGCGGGCAGGCATTGCCGCAAAACATCCCTCCGGATCTCTCCGCCCCTTCCGGACAATCACCCCAACCCCAGCAACCTTCGCCCAACACCCCCGCCGTTGATCCGCGCCGCGCCCTCATTCAGGCGCAACTGCAGAGTAGTGGTGGTGCCGCGGCTGCTGGCATGCCCAATATTAGTCCCGACCAGCTGTCTTCTCTAATCGACGCCCGCATGAGTGGTGGTGGTGGTTTGCTGGGTGCGTCCGAAGAAGCTAAGTCGCCCATGGGAAGAGGTTTTGACATTGGCAGCCTGTTAGGAGGCGGCGGGATGTCAGGCATGGGGATGGGAATGGGAGGAATGGCGATGGGTAGCTTGGATCCCTACGCCAGCACGGGTGATGAACTCGCCAGTGCCACACCGCCGAGCCGGCCCCCCGCACCGGCTTCAACCAAGAAGGAAGGTGAGCTGTCCCTTCACCGTCGGCCTAATCCCTACGCCGATGTCCCCTCACTGTCCGACCTCTATTCCCAGTACTCACGGCGTTCTCCGACCCTCGACCGGTTTGGAATGGACGTATTCCGGAACGGCACCGGCAATCTCGATCAGTTGCCCATGGACATGCCTGCCGGCCCCGACTATGTGTTGGGCCCAGGGGACGGCCTCAATATCGATCTCTTTGGCAGCGCCGCTCAGCGTCTGCGCCGCGTCATCAATCGTGAGGGAACCATTGCGCTGCCCGACGTCGGAGCGGTTCAAGTCTCCGGAAAGACCCTTGGTGACGTTCAGCACATGGTTCAAGCGGTTCTGCGGACCCAGTTTCGTGATGTGCAAGCCGACATTTCTCTTTCCCGTTTGCGCTCAGTCCGGGTCTACGTCGTCGGAGATGTGGAACGTCCCGGAGCCTATGATGTCAGTTCCCTGTCTACACCGTTGAACGCAGTTTACGAAGCTGGCGGCCCGACTTCCCAAGGAAGCCTCCGTCTTTTCAGTCACTATCGCGGTAAACAGCTCGTCCAGGAGGTCGATGTCTACGACCTGTTGTTGCATGGCCTGCGAGCCAAGGTGCTGCCATTGGAAGCGGGAGATACGATTCTCGTTCCGCCCCTCGGTCCGCAGGTGTCGATCGAAGGAATGGTTCGCCGCCCCGCAATTTATGAATTGCGTGGTGAAAACAATCTGGCTTCGGTTCTAGAGCTTGCCGGAGGAGTCTTGCCTTCCGGCACCCTGCGACATGTGGACGTTGAGCGCCTCGAGGCACACGAGAGCCGCACTATGCTGCGCCTTGACATTCCCGAGAACAACAACCAGGTCTCAGTAACGCAAGCCCTTACCGACTTCAAAATCCAGGATGGTGACAAAGTTCAGATTTCGCCGATCCTGCCCTACGCTGACAGGACCGTCTACCTCGAAGGCCACGTTTTTCATCCCGGAAAGTTCGCTTATCGCGATGGCATGAAGGTGACAGACCTGATCCAGTCCTACAAAGATCTCTTGCCGGAACCGTACAAGCAACACGCCGAGATCGTTCGCCTCAAGGCGCCCGACAACACGCCCGAGGTTCTGGCCTTCAACCTGGACGACGTTCTATCCGGCAAAGATGCCAATCTGATGTTGCAGCCGTTCGATACGGTGCGTGTCTTTGGCCGCTTCGACTTCGAGGATGCTCCCGTGATTACCGTGACGGGCGAAGTGAGGGATCCGGGTGACCACGTCACCAACGGCGCGACTTACCTGCGCGACGCCGTGTACCTGGCAGGCAACGTCACGCAAAACGCCGCCCTCGATGATGTGCAGGTCTTTCGCAAGACGGATGATGGGAAGCTGAAAGTGTTCAGCGTAAACCTTACCAACGCGCTGGAGGGCGATCCCAAAGACAACATCCTGCTCTCTACCAAAGACCGCGTTTTCATTCACCGGAACCTCAACAAGGTCGATCCGCCCACTGTGACCGTGGAGGGGGAAGTCGGCCGTCCAGGCAAATATCCCCTGGGTGAAGGTATGTCAGCCGCAGATCTGGTCCGCTTCGCTGGTGGTCTAAAGCGCAGCGCCTATACCGAGCAGGCGGACCTGACCCGATACGACGTCGAGCAGGGCAGCCGCGTGATCGCGGATCACGAGACCGTACAGATCGCGCGTGCGCTTGCCAGTGAACCCGACACCGATGTCCGGCTTCACGATGGCGACGTTCTCACCATCCGCCAACTTTCCGGGTGGACCGACATAGGTGCCACCATCACCGTAAAAGGAGAAGTAGTTCATCCCGGCACGTACGGTATCCGCGAAGGGGAGCGGCTGAGTTCGATCATCCAACGTGCGGGGGGCTTCCGCAGCACCGCTTATCCCTACGGCTCCGTGTTCGAGAGATCGCAAGTCAGAGAACTTGAAGAAAAGAATCGTGCCGAGCTGATTCAGCGCGTCCGAGGCGAAGCGGCGGAAGTAAAGATAATGCCTGGCATGGACGTGGACCAGCAGATGACGGCTCAGGCTACGGTCATGCAGTATCAGACCACGTTGGACAAACTGCAAAACACCCCACCTTCGGGACGACTGGTCATCCATATTTCCTCGAATATGAAGCACTGGGCTAACACGTCCTCTGATATTCAGGTGCGCGCCGGGGATGTGATCTTTATTCCCAAGAAGCCGAACATCGTTCTTGTGGATGGTTCCGTGTACAACCCGACCGCGGTCACCTTCAAGCCGGGCAGGAATGCCGGGTGGTACCTGAGGCAAGCCGGAGGCCCAACCGAATTGGCTAACCGGAAATCAACCTTTGTCATCCGTGCGGATGGATCGGTCGCCGGTGGCACTGGCGGCTTGTTCAGCGGCAGCGTCGAAAGTACGGCTCTACAGCCAGGAGACATGGTGGTCGTGCCGGAGAAAGCCTATTCGATCAACAACAAATGGAAAACCACTCTTGAAGCGGCTCAGTTGGCCACAGCGGTCGGAATCGCCATCCAAGTGGCTAAGAGCTTCTGAAGGCCGGATAGCCACTTGAAATCGTCTCAACTCAAGGGCCTCTGGTTGCTGGCCGTGTTCTTCTCGCTTGTCGCAGGTCCTGTGGCGTGGCCGCAAACTGCTCCAGCGAGTTCGACTTCTGGCGGTTCCACGGATCCCGGCTCAACCAAGAAGCTGGAGAGTGGCACGGACAAACTCGACTCCGCCGACAGCTCCGACTTGCAACCCGGCGACGATCCTGAGAATCGGCTGTTTAAACCGTTCGCTTCTCACCTCGTGCAGGATCAGAAAGCATTCTGGACAAGCCCAGCACATCTCACGATGAAGGACTTCAAATGGATTGCGCCCTTCGCCGGCATCACAGCAGGATTCATCGCGAGCGACAGTTGGTTCGCGAAACAGGTTCCTGACAAACCTAGTCAGCTCAAACGCAGCCAGGATATTTCCAACTACGCCGTCTATTCCATGATAGGGGCCGCGGGCGGATCGTACTTCTTGGGGCATTTCACCAACAACGACCATTTGAGAGAAGCGGGCTTTCTGAGCGGTGAAGCCGCGGTAGATGGAACCGTAGTGGCGTACGCGTTGAAGTTCGCTACGCAACGCCCGCGGCCGCTGGAAGACAACCACAATGGAGATTTCTTCCACGGAGGCATGTCCATGCCCTCCGAGCATGCCGCGGTCGCCTGGTCCGTAGCCAGCGTATGGGCTCATGAGTATCCCGGCCCCCTCAGTCAGCTCGCAGCTTATGGTCTCGCGTCTGCCATCACGATCACTCGCGTCACCGGAAAGCAACACTTCCCTTCCGATGTTGTCATTGGCAGCGCGCTCGGCTGGTACTTCGGACGCCGGGTCTATCGCTCCCACCACGACCCGGAGCTCGGAGGTGCCGCATTCGGCAACTTCTACGAGGAGAAAAACGAAGATCACGCCCGCAATCCGGACTATATGTCGTCCCCGTACATTCCCATGGACAGCTGGATCTATCCGTCTCTCGATCGCTTGATTGCCCTGGGCTACATTCGAGGTGGGTTCCTGGGAATTCGTCCCTGGACGCGCATGGCGTGCGCACGGCTCGTGGAAGAGGCGGCAGATCAGCTCTCCAATGATGACTCCCCTGAAGAAGCCGCCCAAATCTATCGCACGCTGGCCCGCGAATTTGCGGACGAAATTGCACGTCTGGACGGAGTTCGTAACCTCGGAGCCAAAGTCGAATCCGTCTATACCCGCTTCACCAATATCTCAGGGCAGCCTCTCCGCGACGGTTACCACTTTGGGCAGACCATCAGCAACGACTTCGGACGGCCATTCGGCGAAGGGGCGAATACCATCACAGGAACCTCCGCAACCGCAGTGGTCGGGCCCTTGTCATTTTACGTTCGCGGCGAGTACCAGCATGCTCCGTCGGTCGCGCCCCTTTCTTCATCGACGCTCCAAGCTATGTCATCCGCCGACTTCCTCCCGGCCTTCGGTCCCACCTTTCCCCCGCCGCCGGGCTACGGGCCTAATACCGGCTCCTTTGACCGTTGGCGCTTGCTCGAAGGCAGCGTCAATCTGACCTTAAGCAATGTGCAATTCTCCTTTGGAAAGCAGGAAGCATGGCTGGGCCCGGGCAGCTCCGGACCGCTTCTGTTCAGCGACAACGCTGAGCCAATCACCATGCTGCGAGTCGACAGCACCACCCCCTTTCACTTCCCTTTGCTGTCGCGACTTCTCGGCCCGGCTCGAACGGAATTCTTTATCGGCCAATTGTCTGGCGCTCAGTTCGTGTATCAGCCCCCGACCTTGTACGGTCCGGGAAAGATCAACCCACAGCCCTTCATCCACGGAAATAAAATCAGCTTCAAACCGACCCAGAACCTGGAGTTTGGCATTGGCGTGACCGCGCTTTTTGGCGGTCCAGGACTGCCCTTCACATTCCACAACTTCATTCGATCGTTCTATTCGCACAAGGCCAATCTCGCTCAGAACCCGGGCAAACGTTTTTCCGCTGCCGATGTCAGCTACCGCATTCCCGGCCTTCGCAACTGGCTGACCGGCTATCTGGACAGTCTGGTTACCGACGAATACTCCCCCATCGGCTCCAGCCGCGCTTCGATCAACCCCGGGTTGTACATGCCCAAATTTCCCGGGATCCCGAAGCTCGAAATCCGCGCGGAAGGTTTGAAGACCGCCCATCCCGACGCCGGCCTATGTTGCGTACCGGGTTATACCTACTTCGATACAAGATACGTATCGGGCTATACCAACGACGGATACTTGCTGGCAAGCTGGATTGGACG
This sequence comes from uncultured Acidobacteriota bacterium, assembly GCA_963711675.1. Taxonomy (GTDB): domain Bacteria; phylum Acidobacteriota; class Terriglobia; order Terriglobales; family Acidobacteriaceae; genus CAVQFB01. The sequence goes on from CAVQFB010000013.1 coordinate 168,973, forward strand.
CGCTGGATGGGGTGGCCAGTCATGGGCCACTTACAACTTTTCGCCGCGCACGACGGTGCAGTTGAGTTATCGTAACCAACACGTTGATCGCGAGTTCATGGGTGGGGGGAACTTGAGCGACTTCACCGCGAAGACCAACATCACGTTGCGCGACGAATTGACCTTCTCGGGAATGTTGCAGTACGAACACTGGTATTTTCCGGCCATTGGCCCTGCCAGCCAGTCGAATTTCACAGCGTCGCTCCAAGTGACATATTGGCCCAAACGGCGATTGCACTAGACAGACATGACTCCCTCCACCCTATCCTCGAAATCAGTTGCACCACCCCCAGCCAGCGCTCGGGAGATGGCGGTTGAGCATTGGAACAAGACTCCCCTGTTCCTCGAAGAGGACCAGCGCTATTCCACATATCCGTGGCTCTACGAAGTGGCCGAGTTCCGTCATCATGCAGGCGAGCGGGTTCTCGAAGTCGGATGTGGCACGGGCTCTGATCTGCTTCAGTTCGCCAAGCATGGCGCCTCGGCCTTCGGGATCGACGTCACTCCGCAACACGTGAAGCTCGCCCGCCAGCGCTTGAACGGGGCAGGCCAGGTGACTTTCGGTGACGCCACTTCCATCCCTTTTGCGTCGAATTCCTTTGACTATGTGTATTCACACGGAGTCATCCATCACATCGATCAACCCCGGCGTGTAGTGCAGGAAATTCTTCGCGTGCTGCGTCCCGGCGGACGCTTCAATATTCACGTGTACTCGCTGTACTCCTATTTCACACTTTGGAGTATTTTGCGGCGAGGCCCGGATTGGAAGCGCTGGATTGAGAACAGCCGCGATCCTGTTCATATCGATCTGTACACCGCCCGTCAACTGCGGCGGTTGTTTGCGCCGATCAAAATCGAGACCAGGAAATATCATTCCAAGGTGTTATTCGAACCCTGGCTTGGATGGTATTTGGTCGCCACGGGCACGAAACCAGCATGATCGGCCGCGGCCGCGAAGGAACCGCTTTGCGCGATCGAGGCGCATTCGCTATGTGCGATTGGAGACATCGAACTGCGCGGACGACGCTCTTAGCGAGGGCGCCTTGGCAGTCGCCAACATCTCCTTCAGGTGGGCTCTCTGCCCTGCTATGGATCTCGGCGCGTGTAACCGTTTTCTCAGTGCTGTTGATCGCGGCCTCGGCGCACGCCCAAGCTACTTCCCCGGCACCGGCGCCTCAGGTTCCTGCCCCTGCAGATGGTTCACAGCTCGTCTGCAACGTTCCGCTTTTGTTGGGTACTCCCGGTACTCGTACTCTCTCGACAGAACGTCCGCCGAGCCACATCAACGTCATGTCGACCCGGTATTGGGACTTCACCTACACCGTTGCGGGCTACCAGCAGACGCATGTACCGCTCATCGCGCTCGAGGGGCGGGCGTTCGGACCGTCCGGGGGCCTGGATGACATAGGCGGCTTTTACTTTATCCCTAGCCTTGCGTGGCTGCTAAAACTATCCGTGGCACAGGCGATCGATCTGTTCTACGGCGGCGCGCTGATATTCGCCTTGGTCGCTGCAGTTTGGGGGTTTTTCTTGCTGTTCCAGGCCTGGCCGCTGCGGCTACTTCTGATCCTGGGCATGCTCGTGTTAAGCGCGCTTGCGTACAAGGTTGGTGACGTTTACGTGTTTTCTTTCGTTGCTGCCGCTGTCGCCGTGCCTTGGGGGTTGGTGCTCTTGGGCTCTCGAGGAAGCGGAAGTTCTTCTTCCGGCGCAGGTCTTGTGATACTGGGCTTCGCCCTTGGATTGGCGAACGCCATCCGCAGTCACGCCGGCACGTCAGGGCTGATTTTCTTGCTGGGGCTCCTGTTCTTTTGGATGGTCGCGGGAGTGCGAAGAAAGTTTGTGCTCCTGCTGTGCTTGATAGCGGCGATGCTCGTCCCCAAGTTATTATTAGCCCGAGCCATCGCGCACCGTGATGCCTTTCTCGCGCCCCGCTGTCCCGCCTACACTCCGATCTCGGGGCAGCACCCCTTCTGGCATTCCGTTTACATCGGTCTCGGCTATCTGCAAAATGAGTTCGGCATTCGCTGGAACGACGCAGTATCCTACGACAAAGTACAGTCGATCGCCCCTGGAACTTCTTTTGGCTCGCCGGAATACGAGCGGATCTTGAGGCACGAAGTGTTGCTATTTGCCCGTCAACATCCCCTTTTCGTGATCATGACTCTGGCGTCAAAAATCGGCGTGCTCCTTTGTGCGCTTCTGTTGGCGGCTAACGCCGGTCTGCTGGCGGCGGTAAAATACCCGAAGCCTTGGTCTGTGGAACTGTCATTTTGGGCAGCGATCGCTTTCAGCTCTCTCTTCGGAGTACTGGTTATGCCGCTGCCCGCCTACTTGCTCGGCTTTGTTTCCTTTGCGGCTTTGTACGGAATGGTCAGCGCGGGCCTTGCGTGGGAGTCCCGCTCGGCAATCGCTTCGGGATCGAACCGCATCAAGTTGCCTAACTACCAGTCTGATTCTGCGGTTGCGGCGGTCGGGCGTTGATTTCACTATGGTGACGAGCCGACCTGTGCCGGCGAACACGCGTCAGTCAGACTTTCTCGGTAGGGTTCTTTGCGACGGAAACCGGCCTGGGCCGAGTGATTTAGAGGTCACCCTTGAATCCTGAAGTGACGAACCATCAAATCGTCGAAAACGGCGAGCATAGTTCTGGGCCAACTTACACCCATGAAGAAGCCGCCGATTCTCCATTTCTAGCCAGCAAGGAATCCTCTTTCGGAGCCAACCTCCTGCCGCTGGTATGGCGGGAGCGTCGCTTTATTGCCAAAGCCTTCTTCTTTGGATTTGCGGCCGCCGCGATCGTGTCTCTGCTCATTACGCCAACCTACGAGGCCACCACGCGAATCATGCCACCCGAGAAGCAAGGAATGGGCGGCTTGGCGACAATGCTGGCGGCTGCTGGCAATGAAGACAAGGCTGGCTCCGTGGTAGGTAGCATCGTGTCGGATGCCATGGGCTTCAAAAGTTCAGGTGCGCTTTACGTCGGTGTTCTTCACAGCAGCACCATTCAGGATCGTTTGATCGACAAGTTCGATCTTCGCAAGGTTTACAAGGTTCGCTACCTGAGGGATGCGGAAGCGCGTTTGGCAGGTAATACGGACGTTAATGAAGACCGCAAAAGCGGGATCATCAATGTGACCGTCACCGACACTTCCCCGAAACGTGCAGCACAACTCTCCGGGGCATACATCGAGAGCCTGAATCAGTTGATGACAGACCTGAATACCTCTTCGGCGCACCGCGAACGGGTTTTCCTCGAAGACCGGCTGAAAATGGTGAAGGTCGAGCTGGATTCAGACTCAAAAGCCCTGAGTGACTTTTCCAGTAAGAACCTCACTCTGGACGTCAAGGAACAAGGCAAAGCCATGCTCGAAGGGGCGGCCACCCTGGAGGGCCAGCTGATCGCCGCCGAGTCTCAGCTCAGCGGTCTGGAGCAGATTTATACCCCAAACAACATCCGAGTACGTTCCTTGCAGGCTCGGGTTGCTGTGTTGAAGCAAAAGCTGTCGCAACTGCGAGGGAGCGACGCTCCCGCGGAAGACACCAATGGCACAAAGGGCGACGACTTTGGGATCTCGATTGCCAAACTCCCTTCCCTCGGTGTCAGCTATTTCGATCTCTATCGCCAGGTCAAAATTCAGGAGATTGTTTACGAAACGCTGACCAAGCAGTACGAACTCGCCAAGGTCGAGGAGGCGAAGGAACTTCCCAGCATCAAAGTGTTGGATCCGGCTATGGTTCCAGAATACAAATCGAGTCCGAAACGGACGTTGATCACCATTGTCGGGGCCATGCTCGCCACCCTGCTGGCTGTGGTCTATGTCATCGCCTCGGCAAGGGTCAACCGGATCAAGGCATCGCATCCTCTCAGTCTCTTCGGACTGGAAGTGCGCGAAGGCGTCGGCGAGGACTTGAAACTCCTTGCAGATCGCATACCTCGGCCGATCCTACAGGCTGCCTCACAACTGCGGGCAAGCGTCTCACGCCTCGTATCCAAATCCAAAAGCTCGGACTAAGAACTCTCACCTCCATCTTCAACGCTTCTTGATGCCGCCGACCAAGACGATTCCGATCGGTATCCCAATCCGCCCTCCTGCTTCACGTGACGTCGCACTTTGGGGAATTATCGCCACTGAGGTTCTGCTTCTTTGCGTCCCTCCGCTCATTTGGGGATACTCCGCACTGGCCCTGGGTGCACTGGTTGCAGTTGGCTACCTTCTGGTTTGCGTGCTACAGGGCCAAGGTGAAAACATTATCCTGCTTTGGTTTCTGATCTATCCGCTGGGTGCTTACTATCTGTCTTACCCCAGGGGTGGAGGCGCCATTATCACCCTTGATCGGATCATCATGGGCCTTCTGCCCGTGTGTGTATTTTTCTCCAGCCGGCAAGTGTCTGCTCCGATCCTGCCCGAACTACGGAAGGCGGGGTGGTGGTGGTTCATGTTTGTGGTTGTGGCCGCGATCACCATTCCTCGCGTCACAATTCCTCTGCACTCCCTAACAACTCTGGTGGACGCATTCGCGCTGCCCCTGGTTCTGGGCTGGTTCGTGTTATTTCATGTTGACGTCCACAAGAGCCTGAAGGCATTCCACATCACTGCCTGTATCCTCGCCCTCTATCTGGCCGCAATAGGCGGGGCGGAGGTCATGCTGCAGAAAGATCTTCTAGCCCAGCCCGACGCGACGATTCTGCTCGCCGGCGATTACATGGAGAGAGCAAATGCCACCGGACTTCTGGTTCGCCCCAACGGCCCCTTCGCGACGACAAACTCTTACGCCCTCGTGGGCATGACCCTCTTCTTTTTCCTGCTATTTCTTAAGCACGTTATAGGTCCGATGCCACAATGGCGAATACTCCTCCATCGTCTGGGGGTCGCCGCGGCCCTGGCGACCACTCTGATGCCATTGTTCCGCTCGGTGATGACCTCGCTGGTTGTGATTCTGCTCGTGGACGCCGCCTACCAGCAGGGCCGACGCCGCTCTCTCCGCCTTGCAGCGGTGGCCAGTTTCGGCTTGTTCTTTCTGCTGGTTCGCATCGCGCTGCCCACCGTTTTCGAAGAACGCTCTAACCCTGTGAACTTCTATGGAAGAGTCGCCGAGCAAATACAATCCCTGAAAATCTTTGCGGATCACCCCATTAACGGCGTCGGTTTGGGGAACTTCGGTGTGGCAGCTTCATCGAGTGACCGTTACTCAGCATCTTTTGGAGATACAGAATCCGTCGATACTCCTCATAACAACTTCGCGGAAGTATTAGTAGAAACCGGACTCCTCGGATTTCTGCCTTATATGGCGGCACAGATCTATTTGCTGTTGGCTTTCTTGAAAATCCGCAGACAAAACACAGATGCTGCAAAACTTGTCTGGAGGTTCTTCCTGTTTCTGTTCCTGGGATACTCTATCAATGGGCTCTCCTTGGCCAGCGGCTTTTACGCCGACTTGAATCTCCCTTTTGTGTTGGTCCTGATGATTCTCTGCAAATACGGGACCCAGCCCTTGCCGATCCCTCAGCCGAGCGTGACTTAAACTTGCCAATACCCACGCTGCGCACGAATCCGACTTCCAAACTTGTTCACCTGCACGTTTGGACGGGGAACGAAGCCGAAGCCAGGGCTATCGTGACGGAGCACTATCCCGGATGCATCGTCGAATCCGTCTCGCACCGGCACATGCGCGAAGCCGGATTGCGCGGGCAGATACGCGCCTTGCGGTCTTTGCGTGGCGAGGCGTTAGTCTTCTACGCCCACGCGCCAGATGATTTGCGGCAGCGAGAACTGCTGTCGTGGACCGGTCTGGTACACCGCTGCCGCGAGACCGTCTTCGCGGACAGCAGCGGGAGATTGGAGCGCTTGCGGCGCTGGCACTGGCTCTGGTTGTGGCCGCGTCTGGCCGGGGCGATGATTGCGGATCTATTTACCCTGGGAACCTCTGCCGTTGTGCTTGCAAGGCTCCGCTTTCGCGCTCGTTCTCATCGCACCCTGGTATCCCAAGGCGCCGGCGCAGCCTTGGACCTGGCCTATCTTGGCGTACCACCGTTGCAGACTGTCAGCCCTGGCGGCGCTCTGAGCCATATGTGCGGCGTACTCCAGGGGTTGGCCCAGAGTGACGTCCATTGCAAGGTGTTTTCTTCTTACACGATCCCTGCAGTCGGCTTCCCACAACAAAGAATCGCTCCGCGTAAGCGTCCCCATCTGTTCTGGGAGACCGTGGTCATGGGACACAACATCCGCTTTGCAAGGCAGGTCCGGACACTGCTGAAATCCACGCGGCCTCGTGTCCTTTACCAGCGCCACGGAAGATTTCTCTATGCGGGGGCTTTGCTCTCGCAATGGCTTTCGCTGCCACTCGTGCTCGAGTACAACGGATCGGAAGCTTGGGTCGCCCAGCACTGGGACCCCAGTCGCTTTGGTTGGTGGCTCCGGCTCTGCGAGCAGGTATCGCTGTCCCAAGCCTCCCTTATCGTTACTGTCTCTCAAGCGCTGCGGGACGAGTTACTCGAATCCGGAGTCTCTGCGGAGCGCATTCTCGTCAATCCCAATGCCGTGGATCCTGAGTTCTTTCACCCCGATTGTGGTCGCACAGAGATACGCAAGCAAATCAACATCGGCGATGACGAGGTCGTCGTAGGCCTCTTGAGCACCTTTAGTTACTTTCACGGGCCCTTGGTGTTTTCTCAGGCCGTACAGCGATTGCTGACGGACTTTCCCAAAGACATCCGTTTACGTTTTCTCTTGATTGGGGACGGACTTCTTCTTCCGGAAGTAAAGAAGGCGCTCGAAGGATATGTGTCCACTGGACAGGTAATCTTCCTTGGTCTGGTTGGTCAGCAGCAGGTGCGCTCCTATCTGGACGCTTGCGACATTTTGGTCTCGCCACACGTACCCATGCCGGATGGCCGCCCTTTTATAGGTTCTCCTACCAAGCTGTTCGAGTACATGGCCATGGGCAAAGCAATTGTCGCCAGCAATTTGGACCAGTTGTCGGAAGTACTGGAGCATGGCCGGACTGCGTGTCTCGTGGAGCCGGGCAACACCCAGGAATTGGCCGCCGCGATCCATCGCGTGGCTTCCGATCCTGTGCTACGCCAACGCTTGGGACAGCAGGCGCGCAAGGTGGTGGTTGAAAGACACACGTGGAAACAGAATGGGGCGCGAATTCTAGAGGCTCTGACTCGTCACGGTGTCCTCGATCAGACGAGCACAGCTGGGCTTGGGCACGTGGTCGTCAATTCAGCGACATCGGACTCCGGTTCTGTCCCTGGACCTTCGCCAGCGCAACACCCAATCACAGGTGTTCCGTCGGCCGGCGTACGGCCCTGAGATTGTGCCAGTGGTTCGGATAAGCGCATCAGGCAACTATTCCATGGCAACATCTGAACCCAGCCAGCTGTTGACGCTTCCAGCTCGAATTCAGCACACGTGGAATCTTGCCCGGTCTTCGGACTTAGCTCGCAAGATCGTCGAGACTTATCTCACACGTGTAACCATTATGGGCCTGGCATTGCTGACCACCATAATCATTTCCCGACTATTGGGTCCCTCGGGACGGGGATTTTACGCCGTCGCGATGGCAACGGGCACACTGGGAGTCCAGTTCGGCAACTTGGGATTACAGACCGCCAACGTATATTTCAGCGCCCGCAACCCGCAAGCATTGCCTCAACTTACCGGAAACAGCTTGGCGGTGAGTCTTGGCTTCGGCGGCATCGTGGCCCTCGGAGTGGGCGCTCTCCTGGCCTTGAGACCGGATTTGCTCGACCTGCGGGGAACAACGCTGTGGCTGGCTCTGCTCTGGATACCCTTCGGCCTTGCCTACCTTTTGACGCAGAACCTCATGATGGGCGTACAGGATGTCCGTGGCTATAACCTGATAGAGCTGGCGAACCGCGTCCTCACCTTGCTCCTCGTAGGCTTGTTTTTCGTCGGCCGCTGGGTCACTGTGCCGAGCATGTTCGGGGCTGCCTTCCTGGCGATGATTGCGTGTTCCCTGTGGACCTGGGCGCGCCTGCGCGGGCACTTCGCAGGGTCGATCGGCACTTCGTGGGCTTCCTTCCGGAATTGTCTTCGTTACGCTGCGAAGGCATATCTTGCTGGTTTCTTTTGTTTTCTAGTACTGCGGGCGGATCTCTTCATGGTGCAGCACATGCTCGGCCCGGAACAGGCCGGCTATTATTCGATCGCGTCCACCATGGCCGACTACGTGTCGATGGCGGCCGCTGTTATCGCGATGGTTCTGTTTCCCAGGCTCTCCGCTATCACGAACGTTCTCGACAAGCTGCGCCTCATGCGAAAAGCCGCCTGGGTCACGGCCGCTATACTGATGCCTCTACTGTTAATCGCGTCGATTCTGGCAGGGCCTCTGGTGCGAATATTGTTTGGGGCTGCCTTTCTGCCAGCCGCTCGGGCATTCACCCTTCTGGCGCCTGGAATGTTATTTCTCGGCCTGCACAGCGTCACTGTGCAATTTCTTAACAGTATCGGTTACCCGAAAGTCGTAGTGATCATCTGGGGCCTCTGCAGTCTCGCTAACATCGCTGTGAATCTCTGGGCTATACCCAAGTTCGGTATTTCCGGTGCGTCAGTGGTGTCCTCCGGGTGTTATTTCCTGGCTTTCTTCCTTGTGCTCCAGGTCATTCGTCAGACCGCGCGAAAACTATCGGGGAACATCTCCCAGGTGCTCGGGTGACGGCAAGTTACAAGCACTGGGCAAAGACCCTGCTCGGGAAGCCTGCCCTTCTGGTCTACGGGCCGTTGCACCAGGCTTTGGTTCACGTCCAGCGCCGCCAGATCATGTCCAAGTTCGGTCACTGCGAACCGGACCTCGAGCTGATCTATCCCTGGGACATACGTAACGAGCACCATATTTATATCGGGAAAGATGTTTTTGTGGGACCCGGCGTTTTGATGATTGCCGATACGGGTGCCGAGATCCACGTGGGCAACAAAGTCATGTTCGGTCCTCAAGTAAAGCTCATTGCGAGCGATCACCGCTATGACGACCCGATCCGCTCGATTAAAGATTCCGGATACGGCGCGCTCGCCGACATTCGCATCGGCAACGATGTGTGGTTGGGCTGCGGCGCCATCGTTCTGAAGGGTGTTCAGATCGGAGACGGGGCCGTCGTGGGAGCTGGCTCCGTGGTCACAAAGGATGTACCTCCGCGGGAGATATGGGCCGGCAATCCCGCAACCAAGATCAAGGAACGCTTCCCTGCTCAGCAGACAGCGTATCAGCGTTAGAGTTCTGCCTCGAAAGAGAAATAAGCTATGTGCGGAATAGTCGGTGCCGTCTCATTTGACGGTAGTCGCTTCGCTATCAACGAAAGCTATATCGCGCGTCTTCTGGCTCCGATCGCGCATCGGGGACCGGATGGCAGCGGAACTTGGGTTGCCAAGGACCGCCGTGCGGGACTCGGTCATCGCCGTCTTTCCATCATTGACCTGTCGATCGACGCCGCACAACCTATGACCAACGAGGACGGCTCAGTATGGGTTTCCTTCAACGGCGAGATTTACAACCACGCGGAAATCCGCCAAGAGTTGGAAAAACTCGGTGGCCATCGCTGGAAAACCGATCACTCCGATACCGAGGTCATCCTGCACGCCTTCGAGCAATGGGGCATCGACTGCCTCCAGCGATTTCGCGGCATGTTCGCGATTGCGCTCTGGGACGGCCGCAACAGGGAACTATGGCTGGTCCGCGATCGTGTCGGGATCAAACCGCTCTACTACGCTGTCCACCACGGGCGCATCGTCTTCGCCTCTGAGATAAAGGCCCTGCTGCAGGATCCCGATCAGGAACGTGCTGTCGACGAAGAGTCGCTCTTCCATTACCTATCATTCCTGACCACACCCGCTCCCCTCACCCTGTTCAGCGGAATCCGCAAGGTCCCTAACGGAACCTGGTTGCGTGTCCAGGAGGACGGATCCATCGAAGAGCGTCGTTACTGGGATGTGTGGGATCACACCAAGCCTCTCATCGATACCGACGAAGATGCGATTGCAGAGCAACTTCTCGCCGAACTGCGAACCTCGGTCCGTCTGCGGAAAGTCAGCGATGTCCCGGTGGGCGTGTTCCTCTCCGGCGGCATCGATTCCAGCGTAAATGCGGCGTTGTTCTCGGAAGGCGAAGGCGCGCCCGTGAAATGTTTCAGCATTGGTTATGCGGGCGAATACAAGAGCTATCCCAATGAGGTTCACTTCGCCCGCATGGCGGCCAGCTTTGTCCATGGCGAATATTACGAGAAGATGTTGACCCAGCAGGATCTTCTCGATTTCCTTCCCCGGATGGTTCATCTGCAGGATGAACCGATCGCCGACCCGGTTTGCGTGCCGGTGTACTACGTCTCCAAGCTGGCGCGAGATCACGGGGTGATCGTGTGCCAACTCGGGGAGGGATCGGACGAATTGTTCTGCGGATATCCCTCGTGGAAGCTGAGGTGGCGTTTGCAAAATCTGGGCAATCTTCCCATTCCAGCCGGCGCCAAGGGCCTAGGATTGGCGGCTATGAATCTGCTGGGACGCAGCGACCGCCCGGAATTTGAGTGGTTGCGGCGAAATCGAGCTGGGTTACCGGTGTTTTGGAGCGGTGCGGAGTCCTTCACGGAAGATCACAAGAGGACTTTGCTTTCTTCCCGTTTGCAACGGCAGTTTGCGGGCCTCAATTCGTGGGAGGCGCTGTTGCCCATTCGCCGCCGGTTTGAAGAAAAGGCGTGGGAGAAGTCGACCTTGAACTGGATGAGCTATGCTGACCTGAGTTTTCGGCTTCCCGAATTACTGCTGATGCGTGTGGACAAGATGAGCATGGGGGTCAGTCTGGAGGCGAGAGTCCCCTTTCTTGACCACAAGTTTGTTGAACTCGCGATGAGTATTCCGGAATCGGTGAAAATGCGGAATGGCGAACTGAAGCACATTCTCAAGAAAGCAGTCCGCAAAATCATCCCCTCCGAGATCATTTCGCGCAAGAAGCAAGGCTTCGGAGTCCCGGTTCAAGAGTGGTTTTATGATCGCTTGGGACAGGTTGCGCACACTGAACTGGAATCCTTCTGTAAGGAAACCGACCTTCTCGATCGCTCGGCCGTCATGCGACTCCTGCAACCGAATCCGGGAGCCAAGGCCTGGTATCTTCTGAACTTGGCTATGTGGTGGAAGCACTATGTGGCTTGTTCCGAACCGGGGCCATCTCTCGCATCGGCAAGCGCCTAGCTCCGAGCCGCTGAGCATGAGCGCACGCGACAAAATGAAGAAAGTGATTAGGTTGCTTGAACAGGAATCGCCTGTGATTCTGGTACGCGAGGCCTGGTGGCGGGCTGAGAAGCGCTGGCGCAGGATGCGCTTCCGCGACCAGATCAAGCGAGCAAAGTTTGAAGTGCAATTCCGGCCGATCGGATATGACAGACTCCAGGAGACTCAGATTCCCGAGCGCTCACGCACCGCAATCCTTGGCTATGCTGACTGCATTTGCAGCGGCAAATTTCCGTTCTTCGGGTACGGCCCGGTAAGTCTGGGTCTCCCGCCCCGCTGGAACTACGACTTCGTATCTGGAAAAGATTGGCCCCATGTACCTGCAGACTCCATCCGCGTTGTCCGCAACGATGGTTCCGATGTCAAAGTGCCATGGGACCTTTCACGTTTGCAGTTCCTTCCGGTTCTGGCGAAAGCGTGGCAGTTGACCGGTGAGGCAGATTACAAGGAAAGCGGGAAGGCCCTGCTTTCTGACTGGATCGAGAAGAACCCGGTCGGCGTCGGCATCAATTGGACCATTGCCATGGAAGCAGCCCTGCGAGCCATCAGCATCTGCTTCTTCTCTGGAATTGCTATGGCCTGCAGTCCAGGATGAGCATGAGTGGGTGCGAAAGGTTACGCATTCCCTCTGGCAGCATCTCCTTTATATAGAGGCTCACAACGAGTTTTCCTACCTCGGGCGCAGCAATCACTACCTGAGCAACATCGTCGGGCTTTTTTGCCTCGCTTCCTTTCTACATGGCCCCCAGAATCTGGATCGGCGAAATCTATATTCGAACCTGGTTCAGCGTGAGATCGAGGAACAAGTGTACGCGGACGGTGGCAGCTTTGAAGCCTCATCCGGATATCACTTCCTGGCTACGCAGATGTTCTCTACCACCTATGAATTGATGCTGGCGCAAAACCTTCATCCTGGGGCAGGATTCACGGAGCGGCTGTACAAGATGTACGCATTCCTCGCCGCTCTGGCGGACCGTCAGGGATTCCTGCCTCAGATCGGAGATTGCGATGATGGCAGAGTAGAGTTGCTGCCAGACGATATTTCCCAAATGTCCAGTACGCAGCCAGAATGCCGACACTCCCTCCACGTGCAGAGCTTCTTGGGCATGGGGCAGGCGTTATTCGCAAGGGATTTAGGAGGCACATCGGAGCATGAGGGATGGCGAACGGCTGCGAAACTTAGCGCTGCTGATCGTGATTCCGATCACCGATGCTGCGTCTTTCCCCACTCCGGTATTGTGGTTCTCCAGAATGAACACGCAAAGTTAGTCTTTCTTGCGCAACCCAATGGCATTCGCGGCAGGGGGAGTCACACCCATAACGATAAGTTGAGTGTGCTCCTGTCGATCGAGGGTAAGGAACTCCTGGTGGATTCGGGAACTGGCGGTTACACCCGCGATGCCGCGACCCGCAACTACTTCCGATCTACCGCGGCGCACAACACCATACTGATCGACGACCAGGAGCAAAATCGATTCTCGGTCGATCCGGCCAGTTTGTTTCGGATGCAGAACGACGCCGCCGTAAGTGCCGTCGAGTGCCGAAACTCAGACGGTTTCATCCTCGAGAGCGGGCATAGCGGTTTTCGTAGACTCGGAGTCGACCATGTACGGGCGGTGCACCTGCGATCCGGTACGCTGATTACCATAGAAGACAAGTTTGCCGGCGGCGGAGAACACACTTTCGAAGCATTCTTTCACTTGCCCAGAGGCTGGGAAGCAATTCTCTCCGAACAGAACGGCCGGAAAGTGCGCTGTATTTTGAACGGAGCGTGCCGTGCAGAAATGCTCTGGGGCGCGGAAGCCGAATTGCGCCTAAACCGCCGTGTCGGCCGGATTTCCCGAGCCTACGGAGCTACCCAGGAAGCCACAACACTGTCCGTAACCGGCAAGGCCAAGTTTCCATTCCTTTTGACCACGGAGATTTCCTGGAACGCGTAAGTATGGATTACGGTTTAGCAGGCGAAGACATTCTCTGTTTTGGTGGAGAAGACTGGTGGTATCACCATCCTCACTCCAAGAATCACATCCTCAAGCGACTCGCCCAACAGAACCGTGTCTTGTTTGTGAACTCTCTCACCTTGGGACTTCCCTCGGTTTCCAATCCTGATTTTTTTCTCAAAATCCGCAGAAAACTCAGGAGCTATTTGCGATGGTTGAAGCGTGCGCCAGAGGGACTGTATGTCATGACTCCTTTCGTGGTGCCGCTCTTTGGCTCGTGGGCGATCAGGCGCGTAAATCTGTTTCTGCTCAAGGTACAGTTGCGCCTGGCGATGCTTTTCTGCCGTATGCGTAAGCCGATCGTATGGGTATGCATCCCTTCCGCGGCGGATGTGGCAGAACACCTGGACGCAAAACTCATCGTGTATCAGGTCTCCGACAAATATGACGCCAACGAGGACAGTGCTCTATCTCGACAGGTGATTCGAGAACTGGATGAGCGTCTCAAAAACAAGGCCGATGTGGTCTTGTATTCGGGGCGGAAGCTCTTTGAGGAATCCACTTTGTCCAAGCGCTGCTTTCTCGAGCAGGCTGTGGACTATGACCATTTTGCGAATCCCGCTTCCCGTATTTCCGACGACATCGCGAACATCCCGCATCCGGTATTGTGCTATTTCGGCGCAATCGATTACGTGATGGACACGCCCTTGATCGAAGAAATCGCGCGCCGCAAACCGGAGTGGCATTGGGTTTTCATCGGCCTGAGGTCAAACCTTGTCGACATCAAGGCACCCAACATCCATTTTCTCGGGCCCAAACCATACGCCGATCTGCCATTTTATGTTCGCCAGGCCGATGTCTTCGTGCTTCCCTGGCGGCAAGACAATGCGTTTGTTTCCTACGGAAGCGCGATCAAAATTCGCGAATACCTGGCTACCGGAAAACCTGTCGTCATCGCGCCACTCTACGAGTACTTGAACACTCCCGGAGTCAGGATCTATCGCACCGTCGATGGTTTCATCGATTGTGTGGAGGAAGCGCTGCATCGGGACTCTGCTGCCGACCGCCAGTTGCGACAGTCCCAAGTACGGGATTGCACCTGGGATGTTAGGGCGCAGCAGGTGGGAATCATGTTCAGCGCCATGTTACAAGGCCGAACGGCTGAGCAGGCAATCGAGGCGGCTCGGCTCACCGGGATCACCGCAGCTGCGATCTCCTAGTTCGGCAGCCTAGCAGGGCGCCCACGCGGGCGTTCACTAACCCAGAATAGGTCGAAGATATGCAAGCCATCTTAGAGGACATGCAGTCCGGCGCCGTAGACGTTTACGAAGTACCCGAACCCGAGTTGCGTCCTGGCGGCATTCTGGTGCGCACTCATTTCTCCGCCATCAGCGCCGGCACGGAGCGAAATAAGGTAGAGCAGAGCTCGAAGTCAATCGTCGGAAAAGCGATGGCACGGCCGGACCTGGTGCGGCAGGTGCTGGACTACGCCAAGAGCAACGGGGTTCGCGCCGCCTATCAAAAAGTTCAGTCACGCCTGCAGAGCCTCTCGACTATGGGCTACAGCTGTGCCGGCGCCGTGCTCGCGGTCGGTGAGGGAGTCACCGAATTCAGTGTCGGCGACTTGGTTGCTTGCGGAGGCGGTGGCTACGCCAACCACTGCGAGGTGAACTGGGTTCCACAGAACCTCGCCGCCCGGGTGCCGGCCGGGGTCTCATTACAGGCCGCCAGTCTGACCACGATCGGAGCGATCGCCATGCAGGGTTTGCGCCAGGCATGCGTGAACTTTGGGGAAACTGTCGTGGTGGTGGGCGCGGGGCTCGTGGGTGTTCTTGTGATACAACTGGCGCGCGCAGCCGGCTGCCGCGTGATTGCCGTTGATCTAAACGCCGAGCGGGCACAGAAGGCGGTCGCCTTCGGCGCACACCTGGGGCTGGCTGCATCCGATCCTCGGTTGGAGATCGCCGTCCAGAAATTCTCGCGTTACGGTCCTGATGCCGCCGTAATCACCGCCGCGACTCCCTCCGCTGAGCCCGTGGAGTTAGCAGCCAGACTCCTGCGTGATCGGGGTCGTATCGTCATCGTCGGGGACGTGGGCATGGGAGTCTCCCGCCCCAACATGTATCACAAGGAACTTTCCCTGGTCATGTCTCGTTCTTACGGACCGGGTCGCTACGACCACGCCTACGAAGAGGACGGCCAGGATTATCCGGTCGGATACGTCCGCTGGAGCGAGAAGCGCAATATGGAAGCGTTTCTCGATTTCCTCGCGTCCGGTTCGATCGATGTTGTGCCTTTACTAGAACAGAGTTACCCGGCGAAATCAGCCTCAGGCGCCTACCAGCAGATCCGAAGCGGAAAGGGCTACACCGCCATCCTGGAGTATCCCGCGCAGCAATCGACGCTTCCGCCTGCAACTCGTGCTGTCACGTTGAGCGCACCTAGGAAATCCAAAGAAACCCTGTTGGTTGGCTGCGTGGGAGCGGGTGGATTCGCGCGAGCCCATATTTTCCCCAACCTCAGGGCGTCGTCCAAACTCAAGCTCGAGTCTGTGGCGACTGCCTCCGGTGTGGCTGCTGAGTCTGCGCGTCGCAGCTTCAGCTTCGCTCGGGCCCAGACCCCAGCCGAGCTGCTTCACAATGCCGACCTGAATGCCATTTTCATTCTGACCAAGCACGAGAGCCACGCTCGCTACGTCGCACAGGCAATTGACCTGAACAAGGCTGTATTCGTAGAGAAGCCCCTGGCCATCAATGCCCAACAACTCGAGGAAGTCGAGGAGTCCTATCGCCGCAGTCTGGACCGGGGAAACTCGCCGTTCCTGATGGTGGGATTCAATCGTCGCTTTGCCCCCGCCACCGAGGCCATCCGCCAGTTTTTCTCCGGGCACAAGGAGCCGATGCTGGTCCACATCCGCGTAAATGCAGGATTCTTGCCGCTCGAACATTGGGCCCAGCACTCATCAGAAGGTGGGCGTGTCATCGGGGAGATGTGCCATTTCGTCGACTGGGCACGCTGCATCGTGGACCAGCCTATCCAAAGAGTTTCTGCGGCAGCGCTGCCAAGCGGCACACGTTATAACCGCGACAACGTGGCGGCATCGTTACATTTTGCCGACGGTTCAATTGCCACCTTGCTTTATCTCGCCAACGGAGACCCTGCGGTCCCCAAGGAGTCTTTTGAGGTTTTCTGCGAGGGAGCGGTGGCCCGGCTAGAAGACTTCCGCACTCTTGAGTTGGTGAGACACCGGAAGATTCAGCAGAGCAAGTCCGCTCAGGATAAGGGCCACAAGCGCGAACTGGAAGCGACGGTGGCCGCGATGGCCGCGGGCACACAGAGCCCAATTCCCTTCGATCAACTTCGCGAGGTCACCAACGCCACCTTCTGCATTGAGAAGGCAATCAGTTCTGGCGACACCCTTCCGATCACAAAACTATTGTGCGCAGAGGTTTTGACTGGTTCATGAGGGCGGCCCTGCATACTCTTCCTCCGCTGCCCGTAGGGCGGAACTGCTGATGCTGCGACGAATCGGAACGTTGTCGCTACTACCTCCTATGAGATGGCGATTCGCGTTGATATTTCTGTGGCTGTGCAGACCCGCGCTGGCAGGCGTCGTCCCGCTTTCGACGCTTCCGCCTACCAAAGTTACCTCGGATTGGCCGGCGCGCTCGGTGACTCCCACCGGCACAACACTTAGACTCAAAGAGGGCGTTACCCCGGAGCAGGCTGTACGGCTTGTCGCAGGATCCCAGATCACTTACGCCGTACCCGCAGGGCAGAGTACCTTCTCGGCGATTCTCGCGTATGAGGCTAGCGAGGTGCGGGTCCCCGGAAACGAGTCGGTCGCGTACAACGAAGCGGTGTTCCGAATCCTGCTAGACGGCAAGCTCGCATTCGAGCGCGGACTGAGTCGGCCCCAGCCCCCTTTGGAGTTTTCACTGCCGTTGTCTGGTGCCAGAGAAATCACGATTCTGTCGAGAGCGAGCGCCGCCGACGTGACATTTAGCCTGCTCCGACCACAATTCTCAGGCTCAACTCCAGCCGGAGGTTCGTGGTTTCTTCCGGTTTCCGGATCCGGATACGTCGATTGCACGCCCATGTCACGTCAGGCTGTAATAGGGGCATTTTTTCCGGGAGAGACAGTTCCTATCACGGCTAGCTTCGCCGGCCAGGCTACCGAAGCCACCGTCACACTGGAATTTACCCCTGACGACACTAACTCCCAGCCCGTCGCGGCCCGCCTGCCCGTTCGCCTTGCCGCTGTGAGCAACGGCGTCGTCCACGGCACCGCCAATTGGCGCGCACCAAACTATCAAGGTCCCGCCAAGCTGACTGTCGATGAAGCGGTAAACGGGTTGCATGTCTTTCATCAGGAACTGCGAGTCGCTGTCATTCCTTCCGTCGACCTTTCCCGGATCTCTAATTCGTCTTTCGGAGTACACATCTCCGGTTCTGGTTTTCCCCTCGTCTGGGATGAATTTGCCTATATCTGGGGTGCGAAGTGGGGACGGTTGTTTGTGCGTTGGCCAGTGCTGGAGCCGTCACACGGCCAGTTCGATTTTTCGCGCATCGATGCTCTTGTAGGACTTTACCAAGCGCAGAACATGCAGATACTGGTTGCGCTTGGCGAAGACTCACCCGCATGGGCCGGAGTCCCGGGAACGCCGAGCTACATGGAAGATTGGAAAAACTATATCGCTGCGGTGGTGAAGCGTTTTGCCGGCAAAGTCGAATACTGGGATGTTTTCAACGAGGTTGATAGCAAATACGGCAGCATAAAAGGGGAGTCCAACTGGGACATCGAGGTTCTGCGCGCAGCGCTGCAGACGATTCACGCCGCCGATCCTGCGGCGAAAACGGTTTGCTGCTCCACCGGGTCGAGCGGCTGGCTGCAATACGATAAGCGCATTTTCGATGCTGGCCTTCTGAATGGAATCGACATTCTCTCCCTGCATCCCTACAGCCCATTTGCGCCAGAGAGGAAGAGCGGGCTCTATTCTTACGTCGACGCGGTGCAAGCTCCTCGCGACCTTGCTCGATCGTACGGGGCCTCCAAGCCCATTTGGTCCACCGAGGCCAACTGGATTATCGGACCGGCGGGGAACCCGACCGTCACCGCGCCAGGTATAAACGAGAAGACGCAAGCCGAATATGTCGCGCGCGTAAATCTGATCTCTTTCGCTTCCGCAGTTCCCTACTTTCTTCACGCACCCTTTGTGACGGGAATTCACCCCCAGGTTCAATTGGAAACCCTGGCCGCTTATGCTGCCATGACCTCACTCCTGTCCGGGTCCGGCAAGAGCACGATGTTGTCTGGCGGCCCGGATCTGTGGGGATTCTACAGTGCTAAAGGGAACAACTATGTGGGTGCGCTTTGGAGCACCGTACCCGGAAGTCAGGTTCGCCTGAGCGCCAACAAGCTGAGTTTTCTCGATATGTACGGGAACTCCCTGCGCCTGGACTCTGACTCCATTGCCCTGGGGCCGGAGCCGATTTACTTTCTCAGTTCTTCGGCCCCACAGTTTCAGACTCTGCGACAAGCCGAGGCTCTGCACTGGAGACCTGTCGCACCCCCGGCTCGTTGGGCCTGCAGCAGCAGTTCCCGCTGCTTTCCGCTGGGAGCCGGCGGAATGCATGTGGTCAGTTCGCCTTCGAAGTACGCCTACCAGTTGACTTCCCCATCGGTAGACGTAAGTCCTCAGCCCTGCCAAACGGTTCGCATCAAAGTGAATTTGAAACAGGGAGCCGCAGGAGTCTTTGCCGTCGACGATGCCAGCAAGAAGATACTGGGCAAAGTGGCCTATGCCAACTTTGTTCCCGACGGGCAAGCTCACGAAATCGATTTCAATTTCAATACCAGCTCCGCGACGGCCATCAGGCTAATCGTGGCCAACGCAAACGCACAGGATTCGGTCTCCGATTTCTATCTGTCAGACCCTGCCACGGCGAATTGTCAATGAGCGCTTCGAACAATTCCGCCGGTACCATCGCAAGTGCGCGGCGGCAATTGCAGCGCTTCGCCGAGGGCAGCGATTGGGCCGGTTTTGAACCTTATGATCTGCTGAATTCACCCTACCTGACAGGAAAGTGGGTAAGAGTATCGATTCCTGCCGTAGCCCTCATTCAGTTCGGCAGGCGGTTTGCCGGATTGCGCGCGCGTCGCTGGCTGCAGGTGCCGGCAAGCCACAATCCCAAAGCACTGGGTCTTTTTCTGGCAGGTTATTGTGACGCCTCGGCTCCTGACGAAACGTATTTGGGTCAGGTGTCGCAACTGAAAGAAATGCTGCGAGCTTTAATGAGTCCCGGTGAACCCTTTCACTGCTGGGGCTACGACTGGGATTTCGTTTCTCTTCGCGGAAGTGTTTTGAACAAATTCAGCCCGAATTGTGTCGCGACGTGTTTTTGCGCCGAGGCTTTGCTGGACGTCGGCGAGACCTACGGCGACCCCGAAGCCGTTAGCATGGCCGAATCGGCAGGTCAGTTTCTGGTGCGCCGCTTGAATCGCTCGGTCGAGACGCCGCGACATGTCTGCTTCAGCTACACGCCTCAAAATCGGACCCGGATTTTTAACAGCAGTGCCCTGGCCGGAGCTCTGCTCACCCGTCTAGGCGTGCGAAATCGGAACCTCGAGTATCTGGACCTTGCTCGTCGGGCCATGCAGTACCTTGTAGACCGGCAGAAAAACGATGGATCCTGGCCGTACGGCGAGGGCCGTTGGCAAAAATGGGTGGACGGATTTCATACGGGATACAACCTTTGCGCCCTGCTGCAGTATGCGAACCTCACCGGCGATCATTCCTTCGATCCGGCGCTGGACCGCGGATACAAGTTCTACAAGGAGGTCCTGGTATGTGACGATGGGACTCCCAAGTATGGTCGCAATCGTACCTATCCCATCGACATTCACGCCTGCTCCCAGGCCATCCTTACCTTCTGTGCCTTTTTAGATCGTGATCCTGAAGCGTCGGCTTTGGCCCAAGGCGCCGCGTCCTGGACTCTCCGCAACATGCGATCGGCCGAGGGAACGTTCTTCTATCAACGCCACCGCTTGTGGACCAATCGCACTCCATACATGCGCTGGGGACAGGCATGGATGTTTCGAGCACTGGCGCGATTGGAGCGAATTCTTACTTCCGCCGATCGCGGGATGCGTGGCTCACAGCCGGCTTTATCAACTGCAGTGAAAGTTCAAACCGCCTAGGAACAATCGACCATGTGTGGCATTGCCGGAATGGCTGGAACAGCCGACGAGTTTTTGCTGGGCGAAATGCTTTCGCGCATCCGCCACCGTGGTCCCGACGATACGGGAATCTATGCCACTGCCCGCAATCACCCCGGCGAGCGCGTCGCCATTGGCAACAATCGCCTCAGCATCCTCGACCTGAGCAGCGCAGGCCACCAACCCATGGCCAATGAGGATAAGAGCATATGGGTGGCTTATAATGGCGAGATCTACAACTTTGCGGACTTGCGGCAGGAACTGTTGCATGCCGGTCATCAACTCCAGTCTCGCACTGACACTGAGGTTCTACCTCATCTGTACGAGGAGCTCGGGCCCGCCATGGTGAATCGCCTCAATGGTATCTTCGCGTTCGCGCTTTGGGACGCAAAATCAGAGCAACTCTGGCTCTTCCGCGACCGCATGGGTGTCAAGCCGCTTTACTACGCGCAAGCTGGTAGCCGCATGTACTTTGCTTCCGAAATCAAGGCTCTGCTCGCATGCCCGGAAATCGAGCCGCAACTCGACGTCGAGGCTGTTCCCGAATATTTGGCGATGCTGTACGTCTCGAATCCAGGCACCATGTTCAAGGGGATCTTCAAGCTGCCTCCAGGACACCGGCTGTTGTGGGAAAAAGGCAGAATTACGGTTGAGCCATACTGGAACATGCGTTTCGAGCCCGCGACGACCGCCTCGGAGCCCGAGCTCGCAAACGAGTTTCACGAGCTCATGGTCGCAACCACTCGCCGCCAACTGATCAGCGATGTGCCGGTCGGCTTCTTTCTGAGTGGTGGCCTCGACTCGAGCACGCTCGTAGCCTGTGCAGCGCAGTCTGGAATGTCCGAACTGCGCTGTTACAGCATTGCCTTCCGTCGTGAACACGGGAAATTGGAACAATCGCAGGACGACTCGCGTTTCGCCCGCCTTGTCGCAGATCAATTCGGCGCCGACTTTCGGGAGGTCGTGGTGGAACCGGACGTGGCTGCGCTGCTGCCGAAAGTGGTTTGGCACTTGGACGAACCTGTCGCCGATCACGCAGCCATCGCCACGTATCTGCTGTGCAGTACCGCAAAGCCTGAAGTGACCGTCTTACTAAGCGGCCAGGGAGCTGACGAGATCTTTGGCGGTTATCGTGTCCACATGGCACATCGCACGGCCCGGTACCTGGCAACAATTCCAGGTCCTCTCCGCGATGTTCTGGCCGGGAAGTTGATCCCTTTCATGGAGAGACACAGCTCTCACATTCCCTTTGTCCATCAAGGACTGTTACTCGCAGCTTGCCGCTTCTCCCACTTAATGAATCGAGCCGCTTCCCTGCCGGATAGCACGCGGTATCCTTTCCTGCGCAGCTACTTTACCTCCGACATGCTGGGTTCCCTTCTCTCTCCCGATGTTGGAGGTACTCTGAAGCGCGAACCGGCGGCCCGCCTGATGAAGCATCTCACCGATTCCGCAGCCGAGGATTCGCTAAATCAACTCCTATACGCTGACTGTAAGACCTTCCTCCCGGACCTGAATCTTGCTTATTCCGATAAACTGAGCATGGCTTGCTCAATTGAGTTGCGCGTGCCGTTCCTGGACAACGAAATTGTGGATTTCGCACTCCGTCTACCGCCAAAGTTCAAGATCAAGGGGCTAACGCAAAAGTACATTCCTCGCAGAGCGTTCCGCCACGAGCTTCCTGCTTCGGTTCTGAAGCGACGGAAGGCGGGATTTGGCCTGCCCATCCGTTCCTGGTTGCGCACTGACTTGCAGGAGATGGTGCACGACTTACTATCGGAGAAGAGAGTCAGAGAACGAGGCCTGTTTCAGCCTGCTGCCGTAGCTCAGCTGATTCATGAGAATGAGAGCGGACAGCAGGACCACAGCTTGCGCTTGTGGGCCCTGCTCACACTGGAGTTGTGGCAGCAGACTTTTCTCGATTCCCCTGCTCTGGTGGAATCCAGCACTGATCCCCGCGGAGAGGTCGCACGAACGTGAAGCTCTGGATTGATCTCGACAATTCTCCGCATGTCCTTTTTTTTGCTCCAATCATTCGAAAGTTGGAGCAAGACGGCGCAGAAGTCATTGTGACTGTCCGTTCGTTCTCTCAGACCGAAGAGTTGGCCTTGGCGCACGGTTTGAAATTCAAGACCATCGGTGCACACAACACTCCTCGCCTCTTCGTCAGTCGGGCTGCCGCCGCATTGCGTCGGGCGCGACAACTCGTGCGTTACATCCGCGAGTTGCACCCGGATGTCGCTATCAGTCATGGCTCTCGTGGGATGGTGCTGGCTGCCTGGATGCTAGGCATCCCCAGCATGACGATGTACGACTATGAGTTCGTTTCTTCCCGCGTCTTCAATCACCTGTCCGCTCGAATCCTGGCTCCGTCGGCAGTAAATCCCGACACGCTATGCGAGCAAGGCCTGCGCATGCGTAAGTTCACGCCCTATCCCGGACTGAAGGAGGAAGTCTACATCTATGATTTTCAGCCCGACCCCTCGGTCCTTGCTAGACTTGGCTTGGATCCGGAAAAGGTAATCGTGACCTTGAGGCCGGCAGGCGAATGGGCTCACTATCACAACGATCGATCGGAATTGCTGTTTCGGACTCTAATAGAACGCCTGCGCTCCGAGACTGACGCCCAAGTCGTTGTCTTGCCCCGAACCTTAGAGCAGGGCAAGAAACTTTTTTCGACCTTGGCGGGGCCGCCGTTCCACGTTGTGGAGCACGCCGTTGACGGACTGAGCCTGATCTGGTTCTCTGATGTGGTCTTCAGCGGGGAGGAACCATGGTACGGGAGGCGGCGCTTTTGGGGGCTAACGTGTACTCCATCTTCGGAGGTAAACTTGGAAGCGCGGACCGCCTCCTGGCGTCGAACGGTCGCCTGAAACTGATTCGAGATCCCGAGGAAATTCGAAGTCTGGAATTCACGAAGACAGTGCGCACAGTTTCTCACTCCAATGACAACCGGCAAACCCGGGACTTCATCTATCGAGAGATTATGGACTTTGCATATAAAAGATCCGGTGGCTTGAGTGAAGCCCCAAGGGCCCTGCAGAAGACAAATGCGTGATTACAGGCGTCCGCCCCTCATAGGCACAGCAGAACAAACACGACTGCATCGATGATCTCCCTACCACCGCCTCCCATTGTTGAAAAAACGGCATCGACCGGACTGGAGCCTCGTTCACCTGCCAGTCTCGCCGGCGCCTTATATCAGGCTTGCAAGCGGGGCTTTGATTTTGCGCTAAGCGGTCTCTTGCTTATTCTGCTCGCTCCTCTTGGGCTGGTGCTTGCAGCATGGATCAAACTCGATTCCGATGGTCCGGTCTTCTATGTTCAGTCCGTCGTGGGGCGCCAAGGAACCGAATTCCTCATGTACAAGTTCCGCAGCATGCTTCCGCATTCCAGACGCGAAGACCACGCCGCTGACCTGCACCGAAACTTTCTTTCAGGCGGCCCTACGACGGTGGACGACAAGGGCCCCATCTACAAAACGGCTCTTACCGACCCCAGCCGGATCACGCGAAGCGGCCGGTTCTTGCGCCGTATCAGCCTCGACGAACTTCCTCAACTCTGGAACGTGTTTCGCGGGGACATGAGCTTTATCGGTCCACGACCAGCTCTGCCCGAGGAAGCCCGGCTCTACAGCGAATGGCAAAAAGGACGCTTGTGCGTGCGGCCTGGGATCACGGGCCTATACCAAGTAACTGCCCGCAATCGGGTTCCCATCGAAGATATGATCCGCATAGACATCAACTACATTGCACGGCAATCGATCTGGCTGGACTTTGTGATCCTGCTGAAGACGCCAGCGGCCATGCTTTCAGGAATCTAAGAACAACGTGTTGTCACCAGGGAGAGCACCATTGATTCGAATTGGAGTAATAGGGTGTGGCTATTGGGGCCCGAACTTGGTCCGGGCACTGAGCGAGACGGCGGGGGCAAGCGTGGTGCGGGTCAGCGATCTCCGCCAGGGACGGCTGGAATTGATCGCACGAAGACATCCCGGCATCGAAACCACGACCCATGCTGATGATATCTTGTCAGATGCCTCAATTGACGCCGTAGTAATTGCAACTCCCCCCGACACTCACCATCGTCTTGCGCTTGATGCACTCAATCGTGGAAAGCACGTCTTTGTGGAAAAGCCTCTTGCGACCAAGACTGCAGAGGCAGAGCAGATTGTGGAAATGGCCGACCGCAAGCGGCGCACCCTTCTGGTCGGACACCTCTTTCTGTATCACCCGGCTGTCGTCGAGATCCGATCCCTGCTCGAAAGGGGTGATCTCGGAACCGTGTACTGCATCTCCAGTACTCGCTGCAATTTAGGTCCTCCGAATACGAACATCGACGTTCTCTGGGATCTGGCACCGCATGACATCTCCATGGTCCTGCACTTCATGCGTGATACCCCGATCGAGGTCAGGGCCTACGGGGCATCGTTCACCAACCCGCGTTATGCCGAGACCGTCTTTACCACACTGCGTTTCGGTGACGGTCGCATTGCCAATATTCACGCGAGTTGGCTTACCCCGGGAAAAACACGCCTGATGCAACTAATCGGCAGCAAGCGGGTTGTCATCTATGACGACATGCAACAAGTACAGAAAGTTCAGATATTTGAACCAGGCATCGACAACCGGGTGAATGCCTCTGACAAGGACTCTGCCCCTTTGGGCTTCATGCCTGGCGGAATCTGGTCTCCGCCTTTGAAAGCTTCTGAGCCATTGCGAGCGGAATGCGAAGACTTCGTGACCAGCATCCAGACAGGTCGTTCGCCCTTAAGCAACGGACCCCGAGCGCTACAGGTAGTTCGCGTGTTGGAAGCCGCTTCGGATTGTCTCCGTGCAGGAGGGCAGAGTGCTTTCGCCAGTGCTGAATTTGAGTCTCGGGCGGCGGCAGAAGTTGCGAGGTGAGTGACTCAAGGGTTACTTCTAATCGAACGTATCCAATTTGGTAACCCACGCATGCGAGGATTGTTATCAGTGCTACGATCATGTTCGGCGTGAAGGGCATTTTCTCAAACTCGGTGGGCAACCATAGCCGACCAAGGTATCAGGGCCGCTCGCCGAGTGGGCTCCGACCTCGCTCCATCAATAGATATGGTGACCGGAACGGAAATAGACTCAATACACAACTATCGCGAAGCAATTGTGTCGGCTTTGGTTTCCGCGAGAAATTCGCGGGGATCGTGGTCCGGTGTGGGGCCTAAGGAACAGGTAAGGGTTTTTCATCCTAAGGCTGAGGTCGTATTTACATATCGACCGCGCCCCAACATGGAGAGAAACGATTGAAAGTACTAGTCAGCGGCGGGGCAGGATTCATCGGCTCTCATCTGGCGGACGCCTTGCTGGAACGAAACTACGAAGTTGTTGTCCTGGATAACCTGGAACCTAGGGTACATGGCACAGCAGCCAAGCCTGTGGTGCCTCCCGGTGTCAGGTTGGTGCGGGGGGATGTGCGCGACCGCGAGGCTTGGGCAAAGGCACTGCAAGGCGTCGAAGTCGTATTTCACCAAGCCGCCTACCAAGACTACATGCCGGACTACAGTACCTTCTTTCATACTAACGTGGTTGGAACCTCCTTGCTGTTTGAAGTAATTCGTCAGTCCCGCCTCAATGTCCGAAAAGTAGTCGTGGCTTCTTCACAGGCAGTGTATGGCGAAGGCCAATATCAATGCGGAGCCCACGGTGTGGTACTGCCTCCGGCTCGAGACTCACGGCAGATGCAGCAGGGTCGGTGGGAACTCTCTTGCCCCAAATGTGGTGGACCTCTTCAAGCGTTGCTCTTGCGCGAGGAATTTCCCAATCCCTTCAATCAGTATGCGCTCTCGAAGTTCTCACAGGAATTGGCAGCAATTCGCCTTGGACGCGCGATTGGGGTGCCAAGCGTGGCCTTGCGTTACTCGATTACTCAGGGCCCTCGACAGTCTTTGCTGAACCAGTATTCCGGTATCCTGCGCATTTTCTTGTGGCGCATAAAAGCCGGACACCCCGTTTGCATATACGAGGATGGACTTCAAACCAGGGATTTTGTGCATGTAAAAGACGTGGTCGAGGCGAATTTGAGGGTATTGGACAGTGAAGCTGCTAACTACGAGGCATTCAACGTCGGAAGCGGACGGCGAACGACAGTTCTAGACTATGTTCACCGCCTCGCTGGCAAGCTGGGCGTTGAGGTTGAGCTCAGAATGCAAGGAGAATTTCGCGAAGGGGACAACCGGCACAGCGTTTCCAGTATCGATAAGCTCAGTACCTTGGGTTGGTCGCCACGTTTCGACCTGGGTCAAATTATGGATGACTTCCTGGTTTGGATCGACAAGCTCGGAGCTCTGCCCTTGGGCGTTCCCGATGCCGACCAGCTCATGCGAGCTGGCGGTGTCGTGCTGATCGCCAACGGGAGTCGATAGGCGGTCACCACAAACTAAAGAGAGAAGAGAAGAGGATGGCTAATAACGGCAATTCGCGTTTGAAATCTGGTGCCACGGGATCATCTCAGATCGCAAACGCAAGTCAATATTTCAGTGGTCTCGCACAAGTGCTTCAGCGCTTGCCCCACGAGCAGGTGGATCAGATTTGCGATCTACTCTTCATTGCTCACCAGGAAGGTCGCAGAATCTTTCTCTTCGGCAATGGCGGAAGTGCCGCTTTGGCTTCGCACCTTGCCTGCGATCTGGGAAAAGGCACAACTGGGCGACTCATGCATGCTCGACGGTTTCGCGCCGTCGCGCTTACCGACAGTATCCCCATGATAACCGCGTGGGCTAACGACGCCAGCTATGAAGATATCTTCGCTGAACAACTAAAGAACCTGTTTGAACCTCGTGATCTGGCGTTTGCCATTAGCGCTAGTGGAAATTCTCCCAATGTTCTTAAGGCCCTTGAGTTGGCCCGCCGAGAGGACGGTATCTGTATCGGATTGAGCGGTTTCGCGGGCGGAAAAATGAAACACCTATGCCACCACTGTCTGGTCGTCCCGTCAGACAACATGCAGTTAATCGAGGACGTTCACCTGAGTATTGCGCACGCCTTATTTACCTCCATTCGCCACCGGTTGGAGAACGGCTGGGCACCCGCCACTGCCAAGTTCGTCACTGCGGTCCCTTAGTTGATCTTGCCAGATTGCACGTTCGAGATACGAAGTTTCACACTCCCTAAGATCCCGTGAGTTCACTATGCACGTTTTACGCACTTCCATCGGACTTCCCGCCCTGTTGCCCCTGCACCGGCCTGCCAATGTAGATGACGCAGCGGCTTGCAACCCATTTTCCGCACGTTGGCTGATTTCTCAAGTGAGTTGCTTCTCCTTTTCCCAGTTCATCCACAGGCACGGCAGCAGCTGCAAGAATTCGGCCTCGACCGGCTTGGTGACAACCGGGTGCAGTTGCTCGATCCGCTCCCCTACATCGAATTCCTAGGCCTGAAAGAAGCCGCATCTCTCGTCATCACCGACTCGGGTGGTATTCAGGAGGAGACTACATTCCTTGGGTCCTCTGCCTGACCGTACGGGAAAATACCGAGAGACCGGTAACCGCGACTTGCGGTACGAATACTCTGGTGGGGCGAGATATGGCGTCGCCCTGCAAAGGAGATCAGGAACGCACTGAATGGACATGCGAGAGCGGGAAGAAAACCAGACTTGTGGGACGGACACGCTGGCGATCGGGTTGCCGAAAGCCTTTTGAACAGACTGCACGAACCAGCAGTACCAATTGAAATTAATACCGTTACAATTAACAATCGATCTTCGTTGGTATAGGATACACTAGTTCCATCCACAACATGCAAGGCCGCAAGTTACGTCGCTGGATCCTCGTTGCTGATCTAGGTTGGGCCGCAGTGGCTTTGATCATCGCCTATGCCCTGCGCTATGGGGTTAGTGGTTATAGCCAGCCGCTGTGGAAGCCGTTTTCGATTTTTGGTCTTGAGTTCGTAGCCGCTTCCGTTCTGTGGGCATTTCTGCATGAGTGGCTGAAATTAGACAGCTTTCGCGGCGGTTGGTATTTGCCCGCCATGCTTGCACGCATGTTTTTGGGCGTGCTGGCGCTCATGGCTATCCTGTTGGCAAGTGCCTATCTGGCCAGTGAGTTTGTGTCACGCCTGGTACTCTCGTACTTCGGTGTACTGCTTTTCCTCGGGTTCGTCGGCATCCGTTGGGTCACCCAACTATTCTTCAAGTCGAAGCTCGCTACGCAAGCGCGACAAAGAGTTGTGATCGTAGGCTCAGGTCGCACCGCCAGAGAGTTAGCCACCAAAATCGAACGCCATCCTGAGGTGTTGTACACGGTGGTGGGCCATCTGACCCCGTTTGATGCCTTTGTGGAAGTCTCCGACACTATGGCGGGAACCCCCTTCCTCCCAGTGCAAACTCTGGGAGTCGTGGACCTGCTCAAGACCTATAACGTGGAAGAATTGATTCTGGTCGGTACCAGTTGCGCGCACAACGAAATGTTGAATCTGGCAGCACGCTGTCGTAACGAAGGCATTCACGTAAGCCTGGTACCCGAGCTCTACGAACTGTATCTCTCCAAGCCCAATTTGCTCGACTTCGATGGTTTGCCTGTTCTGCAGTTGCCACAACCCGCACCTCTCCTCACGGGTGGCCTGAAGCGTGTTATGGACTTGGTCTTAACCTCACTTCTCGCATTGCCGGCAGCTCCTATTCTTCTGGTATCGGCGTTTCTCCTGCGCTTGCAGAAAACCAACGCCTTCTGCTGGGACGCCCGCTGCGGTTACCGTGGACAACGCTTCCGGATGCTGCGCCTGAATGTCGACCGCAATGCCGCCAAACTGACAATGATCGAATCGGTTCTACATCAGCTCAGCATCACAGAACTGCCGCAACTATGGAATGTCTTGACCGGGGAAATGAGTTTGGTTGGCCCGCGCCCTGAGTCACCGAGCCGGGTAGCGCGCTACACAGAATGGGAACGGCAACGTTTGACGGTGAAACCGGGGATCACCGGTCTGGCCCAGGTTCACGGACTACGCGAGCAGCATTCCTCCGAGGAAAAGT
This sequence comes from uncultured Acidobacteriota bacterium, assembly GCA_963711675.1. Lineage (GTDB taxonomy): Bacteria > Acidobacteriota > Terriglobia > Terriglobales > Acidobacteriaceae > CAVQFB01. Next base: position 198,414 of record CAVQFB010000013.1, read on the forward strand.
GCCGCTTCGATCTGCAATATCTGCTCGATTGTTCTCCCTTTTCTGATCTCTCCTTGCTTTTGCAAACCCTTTGGACTTTGACGGCCCGCGCGTTCCACGAAGGTTCCCCATCGGCAGATCCGACCGGTTTGGTGACCACCGAGGATAATGCGCCATTTTTACAGGAGATAGTGCATAGTGCTCATCGGACGCAGTCCAGTGCGGATTAGCTTTGCCGGGGGTGGCACTGACTTACCCGCGTACTACGAGCAATTTGGTGGGGCCGTGTTGAGTACAGCTATCAACAAATACTTCTACACCATTCTGGGCAAGCGCAACGACGGACGAATCCAGATTATCTCCTCTGATCTACGAATCTTTGAGACTTGGCGCGACATCGCCGCCCTTAACATCGAAGGAAGTGGTTTGGAGATTCCCGTCGCCGTCTTGAAGGGGTTGGGCAGTGATATCTCCATCGATCTGTTCCTAGCTTCGGAAATCCCCCCTGGAACCGGCCTGGGATCATCCGCCAGTGTTTGTGTAAATCTGCTGAAGACAATCACTACATACCTGCATCGACCACTGTCCAAACACGACTTGGCGGAAAGAGCTTTCGAGATTGCGCGGAAAATTCTCAAGCGGCACGTGGGCAAACAGGACGAGTACGCGGCAGCCTTTGGGGGCATGAATTTCATCACTTTCCATCCCGACGGGGGAACTCACGTCGAGCCGCTAGACATTAGCCCACAGGTTTCTCAAGAGCTGCAGCAGAATCTCATGCTGTTTTTCACCGGTTCCGCTCACCACTCTTGGACCATCCTGGAAGAGCAGGAAAACTCCACCCGCTCTCACAAGGGGGCTGCCGTTGAGGCCCTGCATGAAGTTCGAGCGCTTGCGGAGAGGATGCGGAAGATATTGGAGAAAGGGGACTTGAGCGGATTTGGTACGCTGCTGGACGAAGCTTGGCAGGCCAAGAAGCGCGTCTCCAACCGAATCTCCAATACGCGCATCGACCAACTCTACGAGCTCGCTCGGGAGAATGGTGCGCTCGGCGGAAAAATCACCGGTGCGGGTGGCGGGGGCTTTCTGTTGCTGTATTGTGAGCGATCTCATCAGGAATTTGTTCGAAGCGCACTGGCCGCTCAGGGAATCCACGAAATGGCCTTCGCCTTCGATACTCAGGGAGCTCACGTAATTGTCAATGATCCCTTCATAGATGGGGACGAGCGGGGTGGTTCTCGTTGGGTCTTTGTACCGAACTCCGCAGTTGCCTTCTGAGGCCTTCCTCCCTGGACCTGTTCCGGGGCAATTCCAACTGCTCATGAAAGCCTTCCTTTTAGCGGCAGGACACGGCACTCGTCTGCGACCTCTGACCGACCATGTTCCGAAATGTCTGGTTCCAATCCAGGGAGTCCCCATTCTTGACATCTGGATCGAACTCTGTAGACGCGCGGGGATCAGTGAACTGTGCGTCAATCTGCACGCCCATGCCGACGTTGTGCGAAATGCGCTGGGGGAAACCGAACCGGGGATCAAGGTCCAGCTTTCCGAAGAGAGCGTCTTGCTGGGCTCGGCCGGGACCCTGCTGTCCAACCGGGCCTGGGTCGCGTCGGAGCCCGAATTCTGCGTGCTCTATGCCGATGTTCTTACCACGCTTGATTTGGCAAAGATGATCGCATTTCATCGCCATCACCGCCCGGCTGCGACTCTCGGCCTCTATCAGGTCAATGACCCGTCGCAGTGCGGCGTGGTTGCGTTCGACCATGATCAGATTGTGCGCGAATTCGTGGAGAAGCCCACCCAGCCCCGAGGCAACTGGGCGTTTTCCGGTATCTTGATCGGCACACCTGCATTGCTCGACGAGATTCCCACCAACCTGCCATCCGACTTGGGCTATGACGTCCTCCCTAAGCTCGTGGGCCGGATGTTGGCTTATCCGATTTCAGATTATCTGGTCGACATTGGCACCTTGGACCGGTATCGCGCCGCTCAGACAAACTGGCCGGGCCTTCACGAGACCACTCGTCCACAGACTTCCTGAGCCATCGGCAGTTCCTCGCACTTTCCTTCCCTTCGCTTTCGTCCCTCCCTGCCTTCTTCTCCTGCGTCGTCCTCTCACAATCGACGCGTCCTCAATGACCTCCGTAATGGTGCCCTGATCAAGCTCTGTGTGCTAGTATTCCCGCTTTGGGATCCGGGACCCGCTGCACACAATGAACCATAGACCATCGGCCACAGCTCGCCGCCTTCCACTCACGACTATTCTGATTCCTATTCTTTTGGCGCTGGGATGCATGAATACTTCGACGACGCCGCTGCCGGCGTCAACCTCAGGAACGCAGGCTGGGGCGGGAACTGGGGCTGCTGCTCAAAGTAGTTCCACCACGATCGGGGGGACCTTTGTCTACCCTCAGAACAATTCCACTACCGTTGATCCTTTTACACCCTTTCAGTGGACTGCGGTGGACGGCGCAGTCTACACACTCAACGTCGGCACGACCCCGGGCGCCATCGACGTGTACACCGAATCCGGTATGCTCAGCAACGTCACCCAGCGCACAGTCTGGGGTCTGTGGCCTGGACGCGTCTACTACGCGAGCCTCTACGTCCTTCTAAACGGCGTCTGGTCCCAACAGAACATCCGTTTTCAAACCACGAGCCCGAAGAATCCTGGCCCCGCCACTCGCGCAGCGCTATACAGCACCGTCGCCAGCCTTACTTCGCAGGTCCGCTTGTCCACAAAGGGTCTCTCCAACTACCCCTCTCCCAATACCCCCTTATCGGAAGAAGTTGCAGACTTTGGACTCACCGGAGCCTCCTGCACGAATTTCGCGGATACGCTCGTGCGCTTGCTCGCTGAGAACGGTATCTATTCACGCCGCGTCAGCCTAGTCATTGTCGAATGGATTACCCACGTGCTGGTGGAATACTACGACCCTTACGTTTCGGGTTGGTCCGTAGCTGACCCGACCTTCGGTGCGGTCTATTTCGATAATGATGCCGATTCCGGCCAGTCTGCCGCGCAGCTCAGCCAGGACATCGTTTCGGAGAATTTCTCTGACATAAAGGCGCAATTCGTCACCTCGAACGGCTCGAGGTATATGAATGCCTACATGCTCGATCCAGTCACGAACTTCCTGAATGTGGTACCCCAAGGCATGTATATCCCGAACGCCGTTAAGAACTCTCCCTATCAGTACTTGATTGCAACCTCACCGGGACAAACGGGCTGCTTCGAATTTCACCTGCCAAATGGCTCAGACTCGACTACCGTAAATTCCCCACCCACCGCCGGCTGGACTGTCGGTCAAGTCGTGCTTCAGCCTTGGGACAGCAGCGGCTGGGCGCCTACCATTTGCCTCAATCAAGGATGGTCTATTACCTCCGCACCCCCGGGCACCAGTGTCTATGCCTTCCGGAGAGTTTTGTTCTAACCACTGCCCGAGTTTTGTCACTCGACTTAGAGTCGGTTCAGTTGAACAAGTTGAACTGGTGAGCCAGGCGGATTGGCTTGGCCTTCGACGGCCGGCACAGCGGCGCGATCATTAAGCTGGCTTCTCACCTACCACTGCGAATTGCGCTCCCAGAGGCAACCACGCCAGCCAGGGCTCGAGCGGACGGAGCCACGCGAGGAGCCGGGGCATGAAAACAACATAGTCTCTTCGAACCACGCGGAGCTGCGCCGACCGGATATACGAGGACGTTTCACGCGGGCTCAATAGAATCACACCCTCATCGAACGCACAGCGTTCCACTACCAGGCGCGTAACCGGATTCATCGGGTTATGCTCCAATATAACCAGCCTCCCGCCCGCAGCTAGCCGCCCCGCCAGATCGCACACCAACGCCTGTCGCTCTGCCGGCTCCACGTGGTGCATGACATTGGCCACCAGGATCAGATCGTAGTCCCGAGCCAGTTGTGCGGGGTCGGAGGTAAACATCCCCTGCTGTAGGAGCGCAGGATCGACACGTCCGATCCCCTCCGTAGAAACATCGAACCCGTTGATCTGTGCCGCCGGCATCTCCTTCTTAATGAACTTCGAGAGCATGCCGACCCCGCAGCCGTAGTCCAATACATGACCTGAAAATTCGCGGGAGAATATGCGCGCCAGATAGCTCGCCTTGTATTGGAAGAAGTACTCCGAATCTTCTCCCGCAAAAGCGATCGACTGGTCTAACAGCTGTTTGTAGTCCCCTGCGAACTGATCAAAATGCGGAGTGCTCGCGTTGTTCGAACCTTGCAGCGCTGTGCCGTTAGACCCGATGCTCTTCTTGTCTGCACCCTGCAAATCGGCCTTTCTTTCACTGGCAGTCGTGTCCATCAGAATTCGATACGGTGATGATTGCTTGCCGCGTTCCACTTTTTGTCAAAGCGAGTCGCAAAGAGGTGGCGCACCCCTCAAACGGAGAGCGCACCCTACCCGGCCCAGACAGGGGCGTACACCCTTTTCGAAATACACTCAGTGCATCGCGGAATCCTAGTCGAAATGAGGGCTTGGAACAAGCGTTCAAGTTCCGGACTGCGGAAACGGCTGTCGACGCGACCAGCCGCAGGCCAAGCGTTCTATCCACGCCAGTCCTCCGTGCAACTGAGGTTGTTGAGCGGCGTATTCAAGGCTGTAAACGCCGTACAGCGTGGCAAAAGCAATCAGACCGAGAAGATACCTCGGACTCGGAACTACCAGAATCCCAAACAAGCTGTTGAAGGCCATGGATACCCAGAAAGCCGTTTCTAACCAGAACGGTTTGCGGGCTACGATGGCCGCGTAGAGTCCTACATTGGCCGCACCGATACAGAAACCCAGTACGACGGCCAGCTTCACCATCACATTTTCCAGGATGAGAGTGGGTCGCCTTTTGGCCAACTCCAGCGTCGCCTGCTTCAGTACGTCCTCGTATTCCATCGACAGGTATGGCGCATTCGGTCGCACAAGGCGCACCCTTGTGGCAGCCACCGCATCGCTGTATGCCGGAACTTCTGCATTTTTGACGTAACCCAGACCAATGTAGACTGAATGCCAGAAGGGATGTATCTGCTTGGCCTCAAAGAGCACATCGCCCTGTTGCCCCAAAAATGCGCTCCTCTGACGATAGAGTCCATTGACGAACATCTGTGCACCCACAGCAGCTAACAAAAATGCTGCAAGAACCATGCCCTTCCCCGCCAGCCTCAGCTCATAGAACCCCGCCACGGCAAGAACGGCGAACAGAGCGAGCCCAATCCCAGCGTAAGCACGAATAAAGTTTGCCGCCTGACTGACGATCCCCAGGAGGACGAAGGTGATCAAAACGCTGCCCGTAACCCTCCTTCTCGACGCAAAGTAGAGGATCCATGGCACACCTGCGATCGCCGGCGCTGCGTTCATCACATATACGTCTCCTCCGACCAACTCCAGCACCGTCAGCAGGAGAAAGGCGATGATGCCCACTCGCCTCCCCAGTGTCGTCCGTGCACTCCGCATAAAACCATACAGCCCAACCCCGGACCCCATCAGGACAATCCCTATCAAGGTTATGTCAACCGCGGTAGCCACGCCTAAATGCAACACGCGTGCAAGCTCTGGTACAACGTAAAACAGCCCGGGATCGTCTCCCCCGCCTCCGCGCCGGTAGCCCAAGCCATCGAATGACACAAGTGGCACCCCCGAGCATCTCAAACCTCGCGCGGCTCGGAGTAGGTCTACGTATCGGCTGCCCATCAGGCGCAGCCGGGTCGGTGGGCGTAGTGCCATGAGCTGCTGATCTGCATCGTAAGTAGCCTGCGAGATCCCGCAACCCGTCTGTCCCAGGCAAACGCCTGAACCGATCATTCCGACAAGGACCGCCAAAATTGCCAGCCTGCCCTTCCCCCATCGGGAAGGGTGCCTGCAAGTTAAATGGAGCACCAAGTCAGCCTCTTCCTGCCCGCGAACTGCATGCTTACATTCTAGTGTAGGCATCGGGGAGAACCATTGCGGCAGCACCCATTAAGTCAAGTTGTCGGCGTCAATTTTATCAATTCTGCCGCTACGACCCCACGCTGTGCGGAGAACCCCTTCAAGAATGTTACGCTTCGCAGGCTGCGGCCATTGTTTCAGGAACTCATGCGCCCTCAATATGTTTCGCATCCGACAAATGGGGTAGCGATCTTCTCGCGACGGGGTTCCTCCGCTTGAACCCATCGGAGGCGATTCAAGCTCGCAAATCTAGGGTTTCCCCCTTAAAATGTAGAGCATTCATGGCAAACTCACGCAACGGCACATCGGGTAACGGACACCGGAAAAGCGTCATCTTCGACATGGATGGCGTCATCATCGACAGCCACCCGGCCCATCGACGGGCGTGGCAGGAATTCCTGGCCACCGTCGGTTTGAACGTGTCCCCCCACGAACTAGATTTCATTCTCGACGGAAGAAAGCGGCATGAGATTCTCCGTCACTTTCTAGGCAAGAGTGTTTCTGACGAGCAACTGTCGGAATACGGCCGAAAGAAGGACGAGTTCTTCCGCAGAGTCTCACTCCAGGTCCATCCTGTTCCCGGCGTAATTGACTTTATTTCCGATCTGTTGCGAGAGGGCTTTGTTCTGGGTGTTGCCACCTCAGCCAGTAGGACTCGCACTCGTTCGACATTGCAGCATCTACGCCTGATCGATTGTTTCTCCGCCGTTGTCACCGGCGACGACGTGCCGCAAGGTAAGCCCGACCCGGCCATCTATAACCTGGTGTGTAGCCGTCTGAAGTGTGGACCGGGATCCTCGGTCGCGATTGAAGACTCAGTTTCAGGCGTGCAAGCTGCAAAATCAGCCGGCCTGACCTGCATAGGCGTGGGTGGATCGGACGCCGCGGGGAAACTGTGCGGAGCCGGGGTCGATTATGTCATCGAGAATTTTGTGTCGTTCTCTCTGAATGGGCTGAAACTGCTTCCCAGGGCACGTTCTGCCTCGCCCGGTGCGGCCGTTTGATCTCGCAGTTGCTCTTTCCGGCTGGGACCTGACGAAACCCGCTCTTCCCCGTAGCGAAGACCCTAACTGCGCGAACGGCTGGCGGTGCGCACCAATGCCTCGATCAACCCCGGAATTGTGTACTCTTTGGCTTCAACATTCACCCGCAAGCCCAGCTCGCGCAGCGTCGAAGAAGTGACGGGGCCGATTGAAGCCAGCTTGGCACCTTGGAGAGTCTTCGTGGACATCTTGCCGAGCAAGGTCACAAAATTGCGCACGGTGGACGAACTGGTGAACATAATGAAATCTGGCCGCTTCTCGCTCCTGAGCGTGGCTCGCAGCCTGGTGCGCGACGACTCGGGCACAACCGTCTCGTAAGCCTCGACCACATCCACGTGTGCACCCGCGGCTCTCAGTTCCCGAGGAATCACGTCCCTTGCGACTTTAGCGCGAACCAGCAGGACCCGCTTCCCCCTCACGCGCCGGCGCAAGCTGCGCACGACTGATTCCGCCACGTACTCTTCCGGAACGACATCCACTTTGAGGCCGTGTTTTTCGATTGCCTTTTTTGTGGCCGGACCAATCGCAGCAACTTTCAGGTGGTTCAGATGTTTGCGAGTGATCCCAAGCTTCCCCAGCCGCTCCCACATCGCATCCACGCCGTTGACACTGGTCAGGATCAGCCAGTTGTACTCGGCAAGGTTTTTCAGCGTCTGGTCCAGCGGTTTGAAGGATCGAGGTTTACGAATCTCGATGAACGGGATCTCAAGAACTTCCGCTCCCAGTTTGCGCAATCCCGAAGATAACGCCCCGGCTTGATGGCGTGCACGGCCGACGAGCACGCGAATCCCTGCGAGAGGCTTCGCCGCAGTCCGCTTGCGCGAAGCCCGGTTGCGTTGCTTGGGCGCCGCCTTCGACCGGACTCGCCCAGAACTGGCCTTCATGGCTGCTGCGGAACCGCCAAGCCCCGCCCGTAGACCTCTTCCAGAATCGCATCGCCCCCAAGGGCCAGCAGCGTCTCCCCAACGTCGTTGCCTAGTTTGACCGGATCGTCTCCCTCACGGGACTCCCGTAGCACCCTCGAGCCGTCCGGTTGCGCCACAATCGCTTCCAGATGTAGCTTCCCTCCACGCACCTCAGCCGACGCGCCGATCGGCACCTGGCATCCCCCGCCCAGCTTGTTAAGCAGCGCCCGCTCGCACGTCGTGGTCGCGCGTGCTGCAGCATCGTCCAGAAATGCAAGATGCTGCCGCGTCGCTGCGTCCCCTGCCCGAATCTCGATCCCTAACGCTCCCTGCCCTGCCGCCGGACACATGATGTCCGCCGGAATCACCTGCTTCACCAGTTCGGTCTTGCCCAGCCGGTTCAGGCCAGCCGCGGCGAGAATGATCGCGTCGTACTCCCCCGCCTCCAGTTTCCGCAAGCGCGTGTCGACGTTCCCCCGCAGAGGATGAATCTCAAGGTCTGGCCGCAATGCCTTCAGCTGTGCCTGCCGCCGCAGGCTGCTTGTGCCCACCCGTGCTCCACGCGGCAGCGCATCTACGCTCGGATACTTCCGCGAGCAGAAAACGTCGCAGGGATTCTCCCGCTTCGTAATCGCCGCAATCTCGAATCCCGCCGAAAGCTCCGTCGGCAGATCTTTCAGGCTATGCACGGCCAGATCGACCCGCCCTTCCGCGAGCGCCTCTTCGATCTCCTTCGTGAACATCCCCTTGGTCCCGACCTTGGCTAGTGCCACATCGGTGATCTTGTCGCCCGTTGTCTTGATGATTTCCAGCTCGACTTCGTGCCCGCGCTCGCGTAGCAGTGCGGCAATGTGATTGGCCTGCCACAGCGCGAGTTGTGATCCCCGGGAACCGATTCGCAGGCGAGCCATCAGTTCGAGGCTCCCGGATCACCGCCCGACTTCGCGGCCTTCTTCTCCTGCAGGTTAAACAGCCGCCGCACCAGATCGATCACCGTCGTAGCCTCCGGCTCGCGCGCCGCCGTTTTCAGCGCGCTGATCGGCGTGTGCATGATCTTGTTCACAATGCCGCGAGTCAAAGCCTCTACCGCCAATTCCTGATCCGGCGACAGCGGACCCAGCCGTCCCCGCACTCGGTCAATCTCCGCCTGACGGATCGTCTCGAGGTGATCCTGGAGCGAAACAATCGTGGGCACCACATCCAGCGTCTGAATGCGCGCCTGGAAGCGCTCCACTTCGCTGTTGACGATCGCTTCCGCCCGCTCCGCTTCTTTCTTCCGGTCGGCCACATGCGCCGCCACCGCCTGCTGCAGGTCGTCAATGTCGTAGACGAATATTCCGTCTACCTTGTTCATCCCTGGATCGACATCGCGCGGCACCGCAATATCGATAAAAAACATGGGACGATTCTTCCGCCGGCTGATGAAAGCCTCGCCATGCTCACGCCTGAAGATAGCGTGGGGCGAACCGGTCGAGGTAATCACGATGTCCCCGCGATCGCAGGTTTCGTAAACCGGCTGAACTCGACCGCCTGCCCGTTGAACTTCTGAGCTAAACGGATTGCGCGATCATACGTGCGGTTGGCCACGAATATTGACGCGCAGCCATGCGCCAGCAAGTGCCGGGCGGCAAGCTCGCTCATCTTGCCGGCTCCTACCAGAAACACCTGCTTGCCCTGCAGATTGCCGAAAATCTTCTTTGCCAGCTCGACCGCCACGGAGGCGACCGACACCGCCGACGACCCCACCGCCGTCTCCGTCCGCACCCGCTTGGCCACGGCGAACGCACGGGTCATCAATTGGTCCAGCTGCGCCTGCACCGTGCCCACTGCGCGCGCGGTCGCGTAAGCTTCCTTCACCTGGCCCAGAATCTGCGGCTCGCCCACCACCATCGAATCCAGGCTCGAAGCGACGCGGAACAGGTGCCGCACCGCATCCTGCTCACGGTACTCGTACAGGTGGCGCTCAAACTCCGCCGGATCCACGCTGAAATAATCTTTCAGGAAGCCGCGCAGGTCCCCGTGGCCGTTCTTCAGGTTGGCAATGATCTCGACCCGGTTGCAGGTAGAGATAATCATCCCCTCATCGATTCCGGGATGCTCGCCCAGCTTGCGACACGCCTCCGGCAGGCGCGACTCCGGGATCGCCAGCCGCTCTCGCACTTCCACCGGCGCCGTGTTGTGGTTTACGCCAAGTAGGTGGAATCTCATGAGGAAACGAACCTGTGTATCCCGCTGAAATAGTTTGCTGCCCACGCTACAATGGCAACCACGAAAGCAAAACTCGCCAACAGCGCCGCGCGACGCCCTCTCCAGCCGGCATTCCAGCGCGTGTAAACCATGACCAGATAAACGATCCACATCAAGACTGAAAGAAATACTTTAGGATCGAGAAGATCCACTCTTCCGAACCTTGCCTGTGCGACCACCGACCCCGCGATCAGGCCTAGGGTCATGAACGGGAAACCCAACAGCAATGATCGGTACCCGATCTCGTCGATCACCTGGAGCGGCGGCAAGCTGGGAGAAAATGCGTCCCGGGTTTTTCGACTTGAGGCTCGTCTCCTGCAGCAGGTATGCCAGGCTGGCCCCGAAGCTCAGCACCAGGGCGGCGTAACCCGTAAAGATCAGCGCTATGTGCGCCAGCAACCAGCCCTTGCGCAGGCCCGGCGACATCAGCAGGAAAGGCTGCTGCCCGGTCGCTGCCACGAAGGTCAATACGAATACCAGAGGGAAAGCGATGATGCCCGGTGACGTCGTCTGGTAGATCAAGTACACGATCATGAACACGGTCATGATCAGGAACGCCAGCAGCGACTCCGAATTGTGTACAGACGTCGCCGTCACCTGCCCGGACGTGAGATAGGCCTCCGTAAGCGAGACAAAATGAAAGACCATACCCAGACTGACCGCATGGAGGGCGATCCGGCTCAGAAGGTCGGTTGTCCGGGTCAGCGCCACCAGGGCGTAAATCAGGCCCACGGCATAGCAGCCGAGCGCAAATCGCAACCAGAGTAGGTGCATATTCAGTCGAAGGCCCGCCTGAGGCCATCCTCCCCAATCAGGCTGATTATAGTCTGCACTATCGCCGGGGCGTATGGCAGCAGATCATGTCACAGAGGACTGTGACGAAGGTCACATGGCGGGCCGTGGCCGGACAGACAAGGCAAACGAGCCACAGATAGAGAGGGCTAACGCCTTCCTAATCCACTCCCAGAGTCTTGAGAACGTCTTCCAGCTGCGAAACATCCAGGGTCAGGCAGCGCCCCTTCGCCATCATGTCTTCGATCTCGTCGAACGCGCGAAAAAGTCGCATCTTCACGGCACCGTACTGCTCCGCTTCGTTCAACGGACGCCCGTGCCGCGCTGCCCACTGCCTCAGAGGTTCCTCGCCCAGAAAAACGCTCACCGAATACGTCGTCTTGCGATCCGAAGTCACGTCAAAAATGTATTCCGTGCCTGGCTCCTTCTGGGTCGCAGGCCGCTTCCCAACGAAATAGTACTGATACACGTAGCCCTGCTCGCCGGTGTAGGTCTTCATGCGACGGAGGGTCATGGAAATCTCAGACACCTTTACGACTTCAGAGGTTGCGGAAAAAGTGCCGGTTCGTGTCAGGGCATGCCTTCAGGCATGCCATAACTGGTCATTTATCAGCTCGCCTTCAGGCGCTGGGCGCGTCGAATTAGACTCTCAGCGGCCTGTTATGTCGTGCCGATGCAAAACAAGAACGCTGGGGCATCAGCCCTGCAGGTCATGAATAGACCAAGCTCATTCAGGGCTTACTGCTGTTCCCGAACGAAACCACGCGCCCGTACTCTGACGCTCTCCCTATCCGGTCGAACATGCGGTATGCTGCCAACGCAATCCCGCTGATCACATCTTCTCCGTCGCGCTCGCGCCGCAGGTAGGTCGTCATCACGCAAATTACGAACGGCCGATTTTGAGCGAATACGATTCCGGAATCATTGCGCACACCTTCCAGCGCACCCGGCTTGTTCGCGCTTCTCACGTCGTCGGGCAGGTCGCGTGGAATCCAGCTGTCCTTGTGCGTGCTCAGCATCTTGAAAAAATCGTCGGTCATTTCCTTGTTGAGCACTTTCCTCCGGTAAACCGCCTCCAGCAGCGTCATCATCTCGCGCGGCGTCGAGATGTTCTCCCGCCCTTCGCTCGCCGCTTTCACGTCCATCATCTTGCGGCGCAGGCGCGTGTGCGGCAGGCCCAGCGAGTCCAGCAGCGCGTTCACGTTCTCCATTCCGACCCGGTCAATCAGGACATTCGTGGCGCTGTTGTCGCTGACCGCAACCATCATGGTTGCCAAGTCCCGCAGCGTGATCCTGGTCATGCCTGGCGTGAGCCCGTTCATGATGTCACTGTCCTGCACCAGGTCCGACTGCTGGACCGTATAAGGGTCCGTCAGCTTCAGTTTCCCCTGCTGCGCCTGGCGGTACAGTTCGAGCAGCACAGCGATTTTGATGGAACTTGCCTGCGCGAACACGTCGTCGGCATGCAGCAGGAATTTCTGCCCGCTGGTCAGGTCGAGGATCGCGACGCCCATGGCGCCATCGAGATCGCGATCCACGGCATTGACCGTGTTCTCCAGCTTTTGCCACAGAACTTTCTGTTTTTCTGGTATGGAGTCTTGCGCAAAAGTGGAGGCGACAAGCAAAAGAACGCAAAGAAGACGTTTCAAGACGACCCCTCTCAGAAGGCTGGCCATTATAAGACAAGGGTGAGAGAGGTAACGGCGTGACACTTTGTGTCAGCCAGCATTTCAGTCGCAATAACCGCACCCCGGCCTGAGAACCGAGAACTGGGAACTGAGAACTTGCTACCCGTCCACCTTCGCTTCGCGCAGCCGTTTCACCGCGGTCTCGGACGTCAGCGGCGAGTAATACACTTCCTTGAAGGTGTACGACCTCGCCTTCCCACCCAGGATCGGCAGAATTTCGATGTGCCAGTGGTAGTCCTCGTCAATCGTCTTCCAGTAACCCAGGCTCTCCGAGCGGTGCAGGCTATTGGGCGACGTGTGCAGCACCAGGTGAAACTCCTCGCTCGCCGTTCGTATGCGCTGTAAGGTCCGGCGTAGGAGGGCGCTCAGGTCGGTAAGAATTCCGGCCCGCGCCAGCACGGTCCGTTCGAAAGACGCTTCATGAATCCTTGGCAAAATCCAGGTCTCGTAGGGAACGCGAGGGGCGTAAGGGCAAAGGGCAACGTAGTCGTTGCGAATCTCCAGCAGGCGCAAATTCTGCCGCTCTTCCTGCCCTATGATGTCGCAGAATACGCAGCGCTCTTTTTGCGCGAAGTAATCTCGCGAGGCGCGAAGTTCGTACAAGACTCTCCGGGGCACGAACGTTGTGGCTGTGAGCTCCGAGTTCGGATGCTCGAATTCCTGCCCCGCATCCGGGCCATAGTTCTTGAAGATGCTGACGTACTTGAAGCGCTGATCCTGCTTCAGGTCCTGTATCCGCTGCGCCGCCAGTCGCAGGAATTGTCCGATCTCAGCGTCGCTGGCATTCCACAATTCGCGGTCGTGCTTCGAATTCTCCACCAGCACTTCATGCGCCCCGACAGACCGCATGCGATCGTACAAGCCGTCTGCCCGCCGGCCCGGCTCCCCTTCGATACGGTATAACGGAGTGGGATGGACCACGGCTCGAGCCGACCACGGCAGCCCCCCGCCGTCAGTCACAGCCGAGATCACCTGCGCTGCTTTGGACGAATCGGGGCAAAATGGGCAAGCCGCGCCCGTGCGCGGAAACGGCTCTGGAATATCGTCGCCCGTGATTACCCATGAGCGCGTGATGGGATCTTTGCGCAGTTCCATGGCTAAGGAAAACATCGCGTGGGATCGCGCGTCAACTGCCATTTCTCCGTGACCCCTGTCGCACGAAACCCGCCCTCGCCTTTGTTATAATCCGCACGACCCCGCACCACATGACTGAGCCGTCCACTCCGCTGATGCGGCAATACGCCGCCATCAAGAAGGAACACCCCACTGCCCTGCTGTTCTTTCGTCTCGGCGACTTCTACGAGCTCTTTTTCGATGATGCCGTGCTGGCGGCGCGCGAACTCCAGATCACGCTGACCTCCCGCAACAAGGAAAAGGGCATTGCCATTCCCATGTGTGGCGTGCCGTATCACGCCGCCGAAGGCTACATCTCCAAGCTCATTCGCCGGGGTTTCAAAGTCGCCATCTGCGATCAGGTAGAAGATCCCCGTGTCGCCAAGAAACTGGTACGGCGCGAGGTCACGCGCGTTGTCACGCCGGGAACCGCGGCAGACTCTTCCCTTGGTTCTGACGAAAACAACTTTCTGGCAGCGATCGCCCATCTGGACGACCGCGTTGGTTTCGCCGCCCTCGACCTTTCCACGGGAGAGTTCCGCGCCACCGAATTTCACGGCCCCGAGGCCGCCCGGCGCATCCAGGAAGAACTCCAGCAGCTTCGCCCCAGGGAAGTTCTCTTCGGTTCTTCCCTGCCTCTGTTCGAGCGCAGCACTGCATCCGCGCCGGCCGATGCTTCGAAGGCAACTCCGCAAGCCAAGCCGATCACCTCCGCCTGGACCGAAACTCCGCTCGACGACTGGATCTTCGCGCCGGACCACGCCATCCCGCTCGTCGAAAATCACTTTGGCGTGTTGTCACTCGAAGGCTTCGGTTTGGCCGGCAAACCTGCAGCGGCCTCCGCCGCGGGTGCGATCCTTCACTACGTCCGCTCCACCCAGCGCGGCACCCTCGATCACGTCGACCGCATCGGCTTTTACGAACGCCAGAACTGCCTTGTCCTCGACACCGTCACCGTTCGCAACCTTGAACTGATCGAACCTCTGTTTGCGGGTACCGACGCCGGCGTCACGCTGTTCCGCTCGATCGACGCCACGGTCACTCCGATGGGCAAGCGCTTGCTCCGTTCCTGGATGCTGCGCCCGTCGATCGACCTGAGCGAGATCAACGCCCGCCTGAATTCCGTTGAAGTGCAGGTAAAAGACACCGTGGCCCGCGAGGAACTGCGCCGCTCCCTCGATGGTGTTCTCGACCTCGAGCGCCTGCTCAGCCGCGTAACCCTTGAAACCGCCAATCCCCGTGATGTTCTCGCCCTCGCGGCGTCTTTGGCGAAAATTCCTGCCGTCCGCGCATCTCTCGCACGGCTTTCGGCCGAGCGGCTCGCTCAACTCCATTCCGCCATCGACGAACTGGCTGACCTTCGCACGCGCATCGACTCCACCATCGTCCCCGAGCCCCCGCTCTCCGTAAGCGACGGCGGCGTGATTCGGACCGGTGTCGACAAGGAACTCGACGACCTGCGCGACCTCAGCCGCAACAGCAAGCAATACCTCGCCCAGATCGAGCAGCGAGAGCGCCAGCGCACTGGCATCGCTTCGCTTAAGGTAAAGTTCAATTCCATCTTCGGCTACTACCTGGAAGTCTCGAAGCCCAACCTGCACCTTGTCCCCGCCGACTACGAGCGCAAACAGACGCTGGTAAATGCCGAACGCTTCACCACTCCCGAGCTCAAGGAATACGAATCCCGGATTCTTGACGCACAAGAAAAGATCGTCGACATCGAACGCCGTTTGTTTACGGCGTTGCGTAGCGCGATTGCCGGCGAGGCCAAGCGCATCCGCCAGACCGCCCTCGCGCTCGCCGAAGTCGACGTGCTCGCCTCTCTCGCTCACATCGCGGCGCTATGCAACTACTGCCGCCCCACCTTCGACGACTCCGCCGATATCGAGATCGTTGAGGGCCGCCATCCCGTCATCGAAAATCAGGAACTCGGCGTGGGCGATCGCTTCGTTCCCAACGACCTGTTCCTGAACTCGACCACGCACACAATCCTCGTCCTGACTGGCCCGAACATGGGCGGCAAGTCTACCTATCTCCGCCAGGCCGCGTTGATCGTCATTCTCGCCCAGATGGGATCATTTGTTCCTGCGCGCTCGGCGCGCCTCGGCGTGGTCGACCGCGTCTTCACTCGCATTGGCGCCAGCGATAACCTGGCCCGCGGCCGTTCCACCTTCATGGTCGAAATGACCGAGACCGCCGCCATCCTCCACACTGCGACGCCCCGCTCGCTCATTTTGCTTGACGAGGTCGGCCGCGGCACCGCCACCTACGACGGCCTCGCCATCGCCTGGGCCGCCATCGAGTACCTGCACGCCCGTACCCGCGCCAAGACTCTATTTGCTACGCACTATTTCGAATTGACGGAACTCGCCGAGCGGCTCTCCGGCGTCAAGAACTATCACGTGTCGGTGAAAGAGACGGGCGGCGGCATCGTGTTCCTGCGGCGGGTTGAGGCCGGTCCTGCCGACCGCAGCTATGGCATCGAAGTGGCCAAGCTCGCCGGCCTGCCCCACGAAGTGATCGAGCGCGCCCGCGAGGTTCTGGCCGAACATGAAAACGCCGAACTGCGGCTCACTGATCAGTTGGCTAACGACGAGACGAGGCCCGCGCGGTCTGCGCAGCTTACGATTTTTACGCCGCTCTCGCAGCCGGTGCTGGAACGCCTGCGCGAAGTGGACCTGAACCGGCTCACGCCGCTCGAAGCGCTGAATCTGCTCGCGGAACTGAAGAAGCAGATCGACTGACTGTGTACCGCTGATAACGATTTCTTCTGATGACCATCAAAACTGATCTGCGCGCGAAAATCGGCCAGCTTCTAATCGTCGGCTTCGACGGCACCGAGATGTCGCCCCAGCTCCGTTCTCTGATCGCTCGCGTCCAGCCGGCTGGTGTCATCCTCTTTGCCCGCAACATCGTCTCGGGCGAGCAAACCCACAGGCTCCTCCGCGATTGCCGGGCACTGGTTTCCACGCCGCCCTTCCTTTCGCTCGACCTGGAAGGTGGGAAAGTCGACCGCCTGCGCAACGTGATCGGCCCAGCTCCTTCGCCAGCCGATGTCTTCGCCACCGGCGACCGCAAACTCTTCCGCAAGCATGGCCGCGTGATCGGCGATAACTGCCGCGCCCTTGGCTTTAATACCGATTTCGCTCCCACCGTCGATCTCGCCTTTGAAGCTTCACGCTCCGTGATGACTTCGCGTGCCGTTTCCAAAGACCCAAAAGAAACCGTGCTCTACGCCCGCGAATTCCTGCGTGGGCTACGCGACGCGGGCGTGCTCGGCAGCGCCAAACATTTCCCCGGTCTCGGGGAGGGTAATCTCGACTCCCACTTCGATTTGCCTGTCATCGAAAAGTCGTTCAAGAAGCTGTGGGCTGAAGATCTAGTCCCCTACAAAACGCTTCGCCGCGAACTCCCTTTTGTGATGGTCTCCCACGCGGCATATCCCGCAGTCACAAAAGAAAAAACGCCGGCTTCGCTCTCGAAGAAGTGGATCACGGATATCCTCAGAAAAAAGATTGGCTACCGCGGCCTGATCGTCTCGGACGATCTCGAGATGGGCGGTGTACAGGCCGCACTCCCCACGCCGCGAGCCGCTGTCGAGCACATTCGCGCCGGTGGCGACATCGCGCTGATTTGCCACAAAGAAGAATTCGTCGCCGCCGCATTTGAGGCTCTCATCACCGAAGCCGAGCGCGACCGCAAATTCGCCCATCGAGCCGCCGAATCGGCACTGCGAATCTTGAATTTCAAAAAGAAGTGTCCGGAACTCAAGCGCCGCGTTCCCGCCCCGACTCCAGCAAAACTCGAGCGTCTCTCCCGGCAACTCTGGGAATTCAGCGAGCAGGTGCGTCTCGAAACAATCAGCCGCCAGGAGCAGGCATGATCGTCGCCGGCGTCATGAGCGGCACCTCGGCGGACGGCATCAATGTCGCGCTGGTCCGCTTCCGCTCGTCGCGCCGCCGCCAGAAGCCCTCTGCCGCTCCACGTTTCGAGTTGCTCGCTCACGCCGAATATCCCTATCCCAAGGCCGTGCGCAACGCCGTCCTGGCCTCGATGAACGCAACAAGCGTCAGCGTCGCGGATCTCTCGCGGCTTAATTTCCTGCTTGGTGAACTTTACTCCGAAGCCGTCCTCGCAACGCAGCGCCACTTCCGCCTGAAGGCGGACCTCGTGGGCTGCCACGGGCAGACCATTTATCACCAAGGCGAAGCCGCTACCTTCCTCGGGCACAAGCTCAAGGCCACCTGGCAAACCGGGGAAGGTGCCATCATCGCTGCCCGCACCGGCGTGCCCGTCGTCTCCGACTTTCGGCCCGCCGACATCGCCGCCGGAGGAAAAGCCGCTCCCCTTGTGCCTTTTCTCGATTACCTCCTCTATCGCGACCAGCGCATTGGCCGCGTCGCGCAGAATATCGGCGGCATTGCCAACCTCACCGCCATTCCCGCCGGAGCTTCACCCCAACAACTGATCGCCTTCGACACTGGTCCTGGCAACATGGTCATCGACGCGGTCACGGATCATCTTTTCCATCGGCGCTACGACCGTGACGGCCGCATCGCTTCCTCTGGCACGGTCATCGAGCCAGTCCTTTCGCATTTTCTGCGCACGTCCTTCTTTCGGCGCAAGCCGCCCAAGACCGCCGGACGAGAGGAGTTCGGTCGCGACTTCGTCCGCGCCTTCCTGCAGAAATGCGGCCGCGCTCGCAAACGAGACGTTGTCGCCACCGCCACCGCCTTCACAGCCCGCTCCATCGCTGACGCGCTTAGCCGATTTGTGATCAGGAAGCCGGGTTCGTACGGCGACCTTGTCGTCTCCGGCGGGGGAGCCAAGAACTCTGTCCTTCTCGCCATGCTCGCGAATGAACTGCACCCGCTGGGTCTCGCGCTGCGCCTCTCTGACGAGTTTGGTCTACCCTCCGAGGCTAAAGAAGCTGTCGCCTTCGCTGTGCTCGCCTACCAGACGTGGCACCGCCAGCCGTCCAACGTGCCCTCCGCCACCGGAGCGTCCAAGCCCGCCGTCCTCGGCAAGATCTCGTATGCATAGATCTCGCGCGCGTTCGCGGCTTCGCTTCGACGGACGTCCGCGCATCCTCTTCTTCGCCGTCCTTGCCCTGCTTTCCCTGGTCTCCTGCTCCAGCAAACCCGACCCCAACACTCTCGTGATGATCATCGAGAGTAGCCCCACCAATCTGGATCCGCGCGTAGGTCTCGACGCCCAATCCGAGCGCATCGACTCGCTCATCTTCGACGATCTCCTCGACCGTGACGACCACCTCAACGTGAAGCCTGCGCTGGCCGAGCGTTGGGAGATCCCTGACCGCCTCACCTACATCTTCCATCTCCATCCCGGCGTCAAATTTCACGATGGCCGCCCTCTCACCTCCCGCGACGTGAAGTGGACCTTCGATTCCCTTCTTCAAGGCAAGATTCGCAGCACCAAGGCCGCCGTTTACCGCCCCATTGACCACATCGACGCTCCCGACGATCTCACCGTCATCTTTCGCCTGAAGGAACCGTTCTCGCCTTTACTGTGGAATCTCTCCGATGGTTCGATCGGCATTGTTCCCTATGGCAGTGGCGACGAGATTACTCGTCATCCCATCGGCTCCGGCCCTTTTCGCTTCGTCAGCGCGGAACAGGACAAGGAGGTCATCCTTGAGCGCAACGACTCTTACTGGGGCACAAAGGCTCGCCTGCCTCGTGTGCGGTTTATGGTCGTCCCCGATACCACCACTCGCGCCCTCGAACTGCGCAAAGGCAGTGCCGACATCGTCAACAATGCGCTTACATCCGATATTGTTCTCACTCTTGAGCACAACCCGAATCTCGCAGTCCTGCGCGGCCCAGGAACGATCCTCAACTATTTCGCCTTCAACCTCCGCGATCCCATCCTCAAAGACGTCCGCGTTCGTCAGGCCATCGCCTTCGCAATTAACCGTCAGCCGATAATCGAGTACCTGTGGCGTGGCTTTGCCCAGCCCGCCTACAATTTACTGCCGCCGCAGAGCTGGGCCTACCAGCCTGACATTCCGAAGTACAACTACGATCCTGCACATTCCAACCAGATTCTTGACGCCGCCGGATACCCCCGCGTCAACGGAATCCGCTTTCATCTCACGATGAAGACTTCCACCGAAGAAAGCACGCGACTGTTCGCGGCCGTGCTGCAACAGCAAATGCATGATGTCGGCATCGCACTCGACATCCGCACCTTCGAATTTGCCACCTTCTTTTCCGATGTGACCAGCGGCGCTTACCAGGTCTATTCGCTGCGCTGGATCGGTGGTAACGAGGACCCCGACATTTTCGAATACGCCTTCCACTCGTCGAAGTTCGCACCGAATGGCGCCAACCGCAGCTACTATTCGAATCCTCGCATCGACGCTCTCATCGATCAGGCGAAAGCGGAAGTGGATCAGAACACCCGCCAGCAGCTCTATTTCGAGGTTCAGCATATCCTCGCGCAGGATCTGCCTTACATCGACCTCTGGTACCTCGACAACGTCCTCGTGCATTCCAAGCGTGTCAGGAATCTCTCCCTGAATCCCTCCGGCAATTATGACTTCCTGAAGACCGCCGAGCTGGCGGGGCAGTAAATGTTCCATCTCCTCGATTCGCGGATGCCCTATTTTTGCGCGCTGCTTGCGCAAAGGTGGGATACACAACTGCGTCACAGTTAGGCGTCAGCCATTACATTCACGCCACCTGACAGAATTTTGTCATCCTGAGCGCGGCGAAGGACCTGCTTTCGACAGCAAGGGATGCATACGTGCGCGGCAATTTCTCGCAGTGAGCCACCAAATTTCCCGTGTTACCATCGAACTCAGTGCGCATTCTCTTCATCGGAGACATCTTTGGCCGGCCGGGACGTACCATCGTTCGCGAGCGGCTGGCCGGCATGGTCAAGACTCATAGCATCGATCTCGTGATCGCCAACGGCGAGAATGCCGCCGCCGGCTTCGGAATCACTGGGCCTTTAGCCGAGGAACTCTTCGATCTCGGCATCGAAGTCCTCACCACCGGCAATCACGTCTGGGACAAGCGCGAGATCATCGACTATCTCCAGATGGCCGACGGCAATCCGCACAGTCCGGCTCGCCGCCTGCTGCGCCCCGCAAACTATCCCGCGGGCATGCCCGGTTGGGGCCTGTATCAAGGCAAGAAAAATGATGTCCCGTACGCCGTCATCAACCTGCAAGGCCGCGTCTTCATGAGCTCCAACGACGACCCTTTCCGCGTCGTCGACCAGCTGCTCAAAGACACCAGCGCGAAGGTTGTCCTGGTCGATATCCACGCCGAAGCCACCTCGGAAAAAATTTCCATGGGCTGGTATTTGGACGGTAGGGTAACCGCCGTCTTGGGTACTCACACTCACGTCCCCACCGCAGACGAGCGCGTCCTGCCCAAGGGTACGGCCTACATTACCGATGTGGGCATGACCGGTCCTTATGACGGCGTCATCGGCGTAAAAAAGGAGCTGGTGCTGGACAGATTTCTCACCAATATGCCTACGCGATTCGAGCCTGCCGCCGGAGACCCCCGGCTTTGCGCGGTGATCATCGACTGTGAGGAAACGACCGGCCGAGCGCGCTCCATCGAGCGCCTCATGGTCCAGTAACCTCCGGCGCTAAATCGCGCAATCTTGGCCTCTTGGCCTGAATAATCAAAAGTACTAGCACCCGCTCAAAAACCCGGCGAGTCAGCCCTGGGCCTAGTAGAATTACCGGAAGTGCGTTGGCGAATCCAATTCCTGCCGGCAGTTCTTATCTCAACGCTTTTAGTTGTGTGCGCGCTCGCTGCCGATGAGCCCGCCATCCCGCCCGTATTGCACTGCGCAGACGGAATTCCCGGCGCAGCTTCCTGTACGGCATCAAAGAAGGACTTGAAGGAAGCACACGAGGCTTTCAAGCGCGGCTTGAAACTGCAGAAGTCCAGACATCTCGACGCCGCCTACGAGCAGTTCGAAAAGGCGGCCGAAGCTGTTCCCGGCGATATCCAGTACGTCACCGATCGCGAATTGCTTCGCCAGCAACTTGTATTCAACCACGTGCAGAACGGGAACGCGGATCTGACCAACGGCAAACAGATTGAAGCCCTCGCGGAATTCCGCAGCGCGCTCCAGCTTGACCCCAAGAACGAATTCGCGCGCCAGCGCCTCGAAGACGCTCTCGGCCCGCTGGCCCCGAAGGTTGCCCAGGCCCCACAGGTTGTCGCCCAAGCCGACGAACTAAAGGCGTTCCCACTGCAACGCCTGTCGGACTTTCACTATCGCGGCGATTCACGGGGACTTCTGGACGAGGTGGCGCGAGCTTACGGTCTCGAAGCTTCGCTCGACGATTCCGTGGTGTCACGCCGTGTTCGCTTTGACCTCGAAAACGCGGACTTCCCTGCCGCGATCGCGGCGGTCTGTTCGGTCACCAAGTCGTTTTGGATGCCGCTGGACGACAAGCAGATCTTCATCGCCAGTGAAACGCCCGAAAATCACCGCACCTTCGACCGCATGGGAATGCGCACGTTCTATGTGCCGCAAGCCTCAACCGCCCAGGAACTGAACGAATTCGTCAACACGTTCCGCAGTGTGTTTGAACTCCGCTTCCTCATGGCTCAACCCAACACCAGCACCATCACGATGCGGGCTCCAGTCCCAATGTTAGAGGCTGCGACGAAGTTCCTGGAAGAGCTGGATACGTCGCGTCCCGAGGTGATGCTGGACGTGAAGACCTACGAGGTCAGTCATACTCTGACCCGCAACATGGGACTTCACGTTCCTAACGACTTCAACCTTTTCAACATTCCGGTCGCCGCGCTTGCCGCATTGGGTGGCCAGAACATTCAGAGTCTGATCAACCAGCTGATTTCCGGCGGAGGCATAAACCAGGCGGGCAATTCGGCTATCTCTGCGCTGCTCGCTCAACTTCAGGGTCAGCAGAACGGAATTTTCAGCCAGCCCCTGGCAACCTTCGGCGGCGGACTCACTTTCATGGGGTTAAGCCTCGATCAGCTCAGCGCAACTCTTTCCCTGAATGAGAGTTCGATCCGGAACCTGGAGCACGCAACCCTCCGCGCCTCGCAAGGTAAGGACACCAATTTTCACCTGGGGAGCCGTTACCCGATCCTGAATGCCAGTTTCGCGCCTATCTTTAACACACCTGCAATTTCGCAGGTGATAGGCAACAACAGTTTTCAGGCTCCGTTCCCCTCATTCAATTACGAAGATATCGGACTGAGCGTCAAAGCCAAGCCCTCCATACACCGTAATGCCGATGTTAGCCTTCAGCTGGAGCTGCAACTCCGGTCGCTGGGCACTCAAACCGTGAACGGAATCCCCGTTATCAGCAATCGGGAATACAAGGGAAGCATCACGTTGAAGGACGGCGAGCCCGCAGTTGTGGCTGGCTCGATTTCTAATTCCGAGCTCCGCAGCCTCACCGGTATTCCGGGACTGGGCGGCGTCCCGGGGTTAAACCAGATCATGACCAACAACACCAAAGAGGACGATCAAGATGAACTGCTGATCGTCATCACGCCGCACATTCTGGGCGCGCCTATGCCCGATTCAAGCTCTGAAATCTGGATGTCCAGCGTTCATTAGCAGAACACCTCAATCCAACGCACCCTCAGTTTCCCTGCTTCGCCGCAAAATCTACCAGTTGCTTGAAGGTCTCTGGAGGGAGGCCAAGATTGCCGATCTTGCGCCCGTTCACAAAGACCGTTGGAGTACCGTTGACGCCAAGCGCCTTGCCCAGGGCCACAGACTTATTCACCCGCGCCGCAGTTTCGGGCTTAGCCGCGCAGCCGGCTGTTTCCGCGCCGTTCATTCCCGCATCCGTAGCAATCGCAGTGAGCTTCTCGTCCGCATTGGCCTCCGTGATCTCCGACTGGCTTTCGTAGGTCTTGGAGACAAATTTCCAGAAAGCATCGTTCGACGCGCGCGCCACGCAGTCTGCGTACGCTGCACCCTTAGCCGCCCAGTTGTGCGAGGGAAGCGGGAAGCTCTGGAAGACAAACCGCGCCTGCGGTTCGTCGGTGAGCAACTTTTCAATAATCGGCTGGGCCTCCTTGCAGTGCGGGCATTGCAAATCGCTGAACTCCACAATCATGACCGGCGAATCTTGCGGCCCTTTAGCTGGACCGTTGATTCCCTTCCTGAGCGCCTCGGCCGCGGGCGCAAACGGCTTCGCGCCGAACGCTATCAGATCCCCCGCCATCGCATGCTTCCCGTCCTCGGTAACAAAGAATTTTGTACCTTGCGCGCCCTGTGGCCCGGTAATCAACACGTTTACTTCGGCGAGCCCCTGCGCCTCCGAAGGTTTGATCTCCACGACTTTCCAGCTCAGGGTCGAGTCGTACCCAAACGTCTGTTGCATGAAAGAATTCACCGTTTCTTCGGACGGCAGTTTCGCCCCAGCGGGCTTGTCTTGTGCGCTCGCGGCCACAACGAGGAACAGAGCGAGCATGATGACGCGGGCAAGTTTTCGGTACATGATGTCCTTTCGGGTACTCACTCAAGAAAGTTCGGATCTGGCGGCAATGGGAAAGCGGCGGCCGAAGCCAAATGCCTTGGCGGAGATTTTAATACCTGGAGCGGCCTGCTGGCGCTTGTATTCGCTTCGATCAACCATCTGCATCACTCGCCGTACCAGCGCAAGGTCGAAGTTATGCGCGGCTGCGATTTGCTCCGCTGTGCGCAAGTCCTCCACATAATCTTCCAGAATCGCATCCAGCACGTCGTACGGGGGCAACGTGTCACTGTCCTTCTGGTCGGCGCGCAACTCCGCAGACGGCGGCTTGGTCAGGCTGGCCTCTGGAATCACCGCCCGCCGCGAGTTTACATACCGCGCAAGACGATAAACCAGAGTCTTGGGCACGTCCGAAATCACCGCCAGCCCGCCGACCATGTCGCCATACAGAGTACAGTACCCTACGCCTAGTTCGCTCTTGTTGCCGGTTGAAAGCACGATCGCGCGAAACTTGTTGGAAAGGGCCATCAGCAACGTGCCGCGCGCACGTGATTGCAGGTTTTCCTCGGTCTCATCTTCCTTCAGGCCGCTGAAGACCTCCTTCAGCACCTTACGATAGCTGCAATAGATTTCCCCGATCGGCAACAGCTCAAAACGGATTTTCAGGTTCTGCGCCAGCTTTCTCGCATCTTCGATGGAGCCCGGTGACGAGTATGGCCCCGGCATCCCCACCCCGATCACGTTCTCCCGCCCCACCGCCTGAGCCGCAATCACTGCAGTCAGGGCGGAATCGATGCCGCCGCTCAGCCCCACGATCACTTTGCTGAAGCCGCACTTGTGAACATAGTCCCGCGTTCCCAGCACAAGCCCACCGAACGCACTGGCCTCCTCACCCTCGATCTGCTCGTGCATTTCGCCGGTAAGGTCATTCGGATCGAACAGGATCAGGTCTTCCTCAAACGACTTGCCTTGCGCGATCACGCGTCCGTCCGGCGCCAGTACTAGGCTCGATCCGTCGAATACAAGACTATCGTTGCCCCCAACCTGGTTCACCATCGCCACGGGAACTTTTCGATTGCGGGCAATGCTGGCTAGCATCTCCTGGCGAAACTCGCGCTTGCCCACCCAAAAGGGTGAAGCGGAAATATTGAGTACAAAATTCCCGCCCGCACTTACCAGCGCCTCGACCGGATCAAATCCATACAGCCGCTTGTTCCAGAAATGTTTGTCGTTCCAGGCGTCCTCGCAGATGGTCAGCGCCATCTGTTTGCCGCAGAATCCCAGCAACTGCTGGCTGGGCGCAGGCGCAAAATTCCGCATCTCGTCGAACACATCGTAGGTGGGAAGCAGCATCTTCGACTGCACGAAAGCTATGGCGCCGTCCTTCAGCAGGGCCGCCGAATTCATCACTGACTTCCCGGTTTCCGCCGCTGCTGGAGTAACGAGCCCGCAGATCACGGCGATGCCTTGCGTCTCCTTGGCGATCCACTCTGCCGTCTCAAGATTGTGCTTTACAAAGGAAGCCCGTTCCACCAGATCGCGCGGTGGATAGCCGCACACCGACAGTTCGGGAAACAGGATCAGACCCGCTCCCGCCGTCTGCGCCCGGCGCGCAAACTCCACCATCTTTGTGGCGTTCCCGCTGAAATCCCCTACCGTCGGATTGATCTGCCCCAACGCAATCTTCACCGTTCCAGTTTAATGGGCCAGCCCATTGCCGCCAAGTCTCGGCGCGGGATGCGGGCTCTGGCAAGGTATCTCGCACACCGAAAAATGTGTGGCAGTCAATTGTTGTTCCGCGATCACATCCGAAAGCGGGAATTGAGTAAAGCCGTATATTGAGTAAAGCCGTATTATGAGAGCGTGCACTATATAGGAAATAACCCAAGCTTGTGACATCACTAGCTTCGAGATGCACCTGATAATGTCCTGCCGGTGCATTGGATGATCGACGCTGGAAGTCATCAGCTATCAATCAAAACTCAGGAGCTCAAAACGTGCGAATAAGCGTGTTTGGTCTCGGCTATGTGGGTTCAGTCACCGTAGCGTGCCTTGCCCAAGCCGGACACGACATCATCGGGGTTGACCTCAATTCCTTCAAAGTTGAGACGCTGCAATCTGGACGCAGCCCGATCACCGAACCAGGAACGAATCAGCTCGTGGCCGAGGCCTGCGCTGCAGGACGTCTACACGCGACCACCGATGCTCATGAAGCCATTCATGAATCGGATATCTCTTTCGTCTGCGTCTCCACTCCCAGCCAGCGCTCGGGCAAACTTGATTTGAGTCACGTGATGGGGGTTGCGCAGGAGATCGGCACAGCTCTCCGTGACAAGCCAGCGCCTCACACTGTCGTTCTGCGCAGTACTGTCCTGCCCGGCACAACGGAAGCTTCCCTCATTCCTGCTCTCGAAAACGCGAGCGGACGCCGCGCCGGCCACGATTTCACCGTCTGCTATAACCCGGAGTTTATGCGCGAAGGCAGTGCCGTGGCCGACTTCTCGCACCCTCCTTATACGATCCTTGGCGCGCGAAAGCCCGCCGACGTCGCGCAACTCAGCGAACTGTACAAGAATCTGCCGTCCAAAATGTACGTGACCAGTTTTCCCGTCGCTGAAATGACCAAGTACGCGTCCAATGCCTTCCACGCCGTCAAGGTTGCCTTTGCCAACGAGATTGGCACGCTGTGCAAGCACCTCGGGGCAGAAGCCAACCTTGTAAAAGACATCTTCACTTCCGACACTAAATTGAACGTCTCACCCGCCTATTTGTCGCCCGGCTTCGCTTTCGGCGGATCGTGTTTACCTAAGTACCTTCGAGCATTGACCTATCAGGCCAAGGCCCTTGACCTGCACATACCCCTGCTTGAGTCCGTGTTGCGCAGCAATCAGGAGCATCTCGACCGCGCCATGGAAGCGATTGTGGCTGCCGGAAAGAGAAAGATTGGCATGCTCGGTTTGAGTTTCAAAACTGGAACCGATGATCTGCGTGAGAGTCCCCACGTCGAACTGATCAAGCGATTGCTGGGCGAAGGCTATCAGGTCCGGGTTTGGGACCCGGAGGTGTCCCTAGGCCGTCTGGTCGGCTCCAACCGCGTGTACATTGAGGAAGTGATTCCCCACATCGGTTCACTCCTCCTGACCGAATTGGCGGACGTGGTTCGCGATGCGGAAGTCGTCGTAGTCGCCACCAAGTCTGTTCCTAAGGCTGACCTCCTTCGCCATCTGAATCCCCGCCACACGGTAATTGATTTCGTCAATCTCGAGCCATCCGATCGCCTGACTCCGAACAACTCCCACGGCATCTGCTGGTAACTGGTTTTGAGTTGGAGCCGCGTCCTAGTTGGGTACCTGCGGCGCGTTCGGATCGGGACTCCCGGAGGGCACCGGCATGGGCATCGGCACTTTGCCACCGGCAGGCATGCTGGTGGGAGAGTCCCCCGGCGGTAAGTCTTCCCCGGGCCGGCGCAAGGTTGGCGCATTCACCGGCCGCTCCTTGGGCTCTTCCTGCTTGGCGACGGTCGGAGCGGTCTGCAGATCCACTTCTTTTTCCGTGCGCAGGACCTTCTCTCCGCTCATCTTCATGATCTCGACCCGCACTACTTCGTCGCCCACCATGCGGATGAACTGCACATCCTGGGGCGGTGTACCGTAGATCCAATCTTCGTATTCGGTCGTCCCGTCTTTCTCGCGGATCTTCTTCGGAGGCCGGCCCATGGCGTAGGTGACCATCTCACGGTTCATTCCCACCAGAACCTCGTGTTTCTTGATGGCTTCTTTGACTTTGGGTGGGACAGTGTCCAGATAGGCTTCCACGGCTGACTTTGCGTTGAAGTCGAACACCGGATGCAGCAAGTCTTTCAACTGGGCCGACGTCAACTCCGGGATGTAGTGGTCGAAATACAACTCAACCAGAGACCCGCGCGGATTGGCGCTTGAGTCCGAGGGCGCGATTGGCGCCTCTCCACCCGAAGCTCCCGTAATGGTGATCCGCTGATACCACTTCTGCTTCTTGATGGGCCCGCCATTGATCTCGAACCGGATGTGATCGTCTTTCATGATCACATCGGAGATACGCGCCTGCTCACCCGGCTTCGCCGCCGGACCCCACATCGCCATCAACTGCTGCAACTCAGCTCCATTCGGGAAAACCACTCCATTTTTCAGTTTCAGGCCCGTCCTGCCCATGGGAAACGGCGTCCGTATGTAGACCAGTTCGGCGTTGAATGCGCGGATGATCTCCATACGCGTCTCTTTCGACATTCGGGGAGGCGGCGAATCCTTCCCGTAGCTGGAAACGACCAGGCAAGGAAGGAGAGTTACCTGCAGGAGAGAGGCCGTGATACGCGGATACTTCATGGGTTACCCCAAGCCCAATTCTGCCCTTATTATAGACCTAGACACCGCTAACGGGATGCCCCGTCCGTCGCCCTACGCCGTCGCATACCTCAATCCATTTCGCGCCACCTGTAGGGGAAGGACTCTCCCTCCATTCTCGCCAATCGCCGTGGCCACCCGGCTGCTCGCGCCTTTTTCGGTCAGGAAAATTACGCAGCCACCGCCACCCGCCCCACACACCTTGGCCGCTCGCCCGCCATGCTTGCCTGCCACCGCGATCAGCTTATCGATCAGCGGCGTAGTGATTCCCGGAGCATTCGTTCGCCTCAGCTTCCACTCCTCGCGCAACAGCCGTGCGATATCCTCCCAGTCGCTGCGCAACAGGGCCTGGTGCATCGCTCCCGCAATTTCCGCAATGCGTTCGAAGTTCCGGAATACGCGCTTGTTACCGTCGATGTGCGCCTTGAAGACTTCCCAGTTGTTGATGCCCGATTGCCGCGGCGCTCCCGTGTAGGCCAGCACGAAACGGGACTCAATCTCCTCCGGGGCGATGGGAACCTCCTCGCGGTGAATGCCATCGGCATCCAAATGAATCGAGCTGATGCCGCCGTAGAGAGCCGGGTAATAGTCCTGGCAGCCCGTGGGCACGCCGATGATCTGTGCCTCCACGTTCTGCGCGATGACCCGCATCTGTTCGAGCGTAAGGTTGCGGTCGGTAAACCGGGCCAGCGCTGCCGTCGTGGCAATCATCAGGGCCGACGATCCCGAGATGCCCGCACCCGCCGGCGATTCTGAATTCGTCTCCACCAACAGTCCTTCTTTCGGCGCGAAAAACTGCACCATCCGTGCGGCGAGCGCGTGCCGGAACCTCTTGGCACTGCGCAAAGCGTCCAGATCGGCAAACTCTTCGCCCTTGTGGGTGTCCACCGAATGGAACTGGATGCGTTTCCCTTTGAGGGGCGTGATGCGGCACGTGGTCAGAATGTTCACCGCGAAGTTCAGAGTCACTGCGCCGTGGTGGAACAAATACAGTGGCCAAAGATCGATGGTCCCACCTGCCAGATCGGCGCGGCATGGTGCCTGAGCAACAATGTCGGGGCCCCCGGTCGTGATCGGTGATGGATTCATGAGACTGTTTGTACCATGAACCGTCGTCGAACCTAGCGCCTTGAACTTCCTTTGCCAACCTCCCCGAATGAGACCTCTGAGCCTTAACGGAGAGACTGCTCGAAACCGCGACTGGGCAGGCGGTACGGAGATTTGAAAAACTTTGTCGAGTGCATTGACAACTCCTTTCATTTGCCGCACACTCGCCTAAAGCCGCCAATCGTCCGTCTTAACAACCACCACGACTCTCAGCCAAGCCGTGTTAGGAGTCGCCTGATGGCGCAATCGTTTCCGCCTTTCCCCACCTCCACGCAAGCGGGGCAGGGTTCCTCCGGTCTGCGGCAGCCGCCTCCTTCAGACTCCGACGATTCCCCCCCTCAAACTGCTGAACAGGTTGTTGCAGCTCTCCGCACCGCAATCACCGGAGGCGACTGGGATCTTGGGACGGCGCTGGAAAAACTTGCCATTGCCGCCCACAAGCTGACGCGTGCCGACGGTGCCGCCATTGCGATGTTGCAGGGCGGCCTCGTGATTTGCCGCGCCCGCTCTGGTTCAATCGCGCCTCAGTTGGGCACACCCCTCAGCGTGGACTCGGGCATCTCCGGCGAGTGCCTCCGCACTGGGCAGTCCATGCGCTGTGACGACACCACCAAGGACCTGCGTGTGGACGCGGAAGTCTGCGGACGTCTCGGTCTGCGTTCCATCGCTGTCGTGCCGCTGCGAGGCACGCACCGCGTGGTCGGGATTTTGGAAGCTTTTTCTTCCCGGGCCTATTCTTTTCCTGATCGGCACCTTCAGCTGATGTCCGAGTTGGCGGATCTTGCCGTCGCTGCCCGATCAGCACATCGGCAGAAGACCCGTGCCACCAACCCTCAAGCTCGTCGCGCCGCAGTCGTACTTGCTGGCTCAGGTGTTCTCCCCAGCCTGCGCCAGGTGGCCACGTCGGCAAATCGGACTTTGCGCCATTCCATGCCGGTTCTGGGAGTTTTGCTTGCTGGAGTGATATTGGTCGTCGGTTTGGGATGGTTGCTCCTTCGTGGCCGCTCTGCTGGGGCCACTCCACCGCCTACCACGGCGCATGCAGTGGCAAAACCCTCCGGCGAGCCGGAGCCGCTGGGTTCCTCTGCGGCCTTGGTCTTTAACGGTGCTGCAGCCAGCAGTTCGCCTCCGCCGACACCCAAGCCGAGTCCCTCGCTCCTCGCTCGAGCCTCGCAAAAATCCGACGTTTCGCCTGCACGTCTGGTTCAGAAGGCATCGCAGACAGAAGCACTACCGGCTGCTGCCAGTCCGGATAGCCCCCGCGATACTTCATCGACTGATTCGCCCACAACCTCCGCGCCCACAGCGCAGCCTCCTCAACCAACTGCGCAAGGGAAGACCGACGACGTTGCTCCCACGCTGGCAAGCGCAGCACTGCCAGAGCCATCCGCCCTGGGCTCGGTGCTTTCAGCATCTCCTCGTATTCCTTCTCGATCGCTCCCCATCTCGCAAGGCGTTACTGACGGAGTTGTGATCCATAGAGTTCAGCCGGTATACCCTGAGACGGCTCGTCAGGCAAGGCTCGAGGGACGCGTCGTCTTGCAGGCCACGGTCACGGAGGATGGAACGGTTCGCGATATGAAGGTTGTGAGCGGCCATCCGATGCTGGCTCGCGCCGCCCAGGATGCCGTTGCGCAATGGCGTTACAAACCTTATCGCCTGAACGGCAAGCCAGTGAGCATGCCCACCGAGATCAAACTGGATTTCAAACTACCCTGAAATGGAAAGTTAGCGGGTCTCTACCGTCGGTGAGGCCGGGGTTGCGTTCCCGGAAAGATTCAATACCTGCTTGAAGCTGCCACGCTGCTTCTGGATTTTTTCCTGCAGAAGAGTGATCGCGTAGATCAGCTGCTCCGGACGTGGCGGGCATCCCGGCACATACACATCCACCGGGATCACCTGATTCACGCTTTGCACCAGCGCGTAATTCTGGAACACGCCTCCCGAGGTCGCGCACGCGCCCATCGAGATCACCCACTTCGGTTCCGGCATCTGCTCCCACAACTGCCGGATCACGGGTGCCATTTTGTTTGACACGCGTCCCGCGATGATGATCAGGTCGGACTGCCGCGGCGACGGGCGAAAAACTTCCGCGCCGAAGCGCGCAATGTCGAATCGCGCGGCGCCCATGGACATCATCTCGATGGCGCAGCACGCCAGGCCAAACGTCATGGGCCAGATCGAGCTCTTGCGCATCCAGTTGATGGCCGAGTCCAGCGTCGTAAGAACTACTCCTTCGGGCGTCGGGTTCCCGAAGGTGAGTTCTTTCACGACCCGCTTGCCGTTTTCGACCTCGACATAATTTCCGTAGCTGACTTCGCGTCCCATGATGTTTTTCATTCTAACGGATGCCCGCGCCAAACCCAAACCTGGCGCCAACCTTCGGTAGCGGTGCACTTTGGATTTTGGCCCATCTGCTCATCCACCGGCGTCATCCTGAGCGAAGCCGCTCTTCAGGCGGAGCGAAGGATCTGGCGCGCATCTCCACCCTCATCAGGAACCGAATTTCACCATCACCCAAAGTTCGCTCTACTCCTCAGTTGTGAGTGTGTTTGCGAAGTGCGCCACTACCCCAGATTTGTCATCCTGAGCGAACCCGAGCATCAGCGAGGGAAGTCGAACGGGGACCTGCTTTTTGCCGTATTCATGATGAAGGAAGGTACCGATCGCAATATGCGCCTTCTCCGCGAACTCTGTGTCCTCTGCGGTTAATGGTTTTACATTCGCCCATCACGGATTCAATACAATCTTCCCGAACATCTGGCTGTTCTCCATGTATTCGTGGGCCGCACGAATCTCGCTCAATGGAAAAGTCCGGTCCACCACCGCCTTCAGCTTCCCGCTGAACACATGCCGCAGCACTTCATGTAATTCACCCATCGTCCCCATGTATGACCCCAGCAGGTTGAACTGCTTCGAAAAGAGAAATCGCAGGTCGACCGACACGTTGGGTCCTGTCGTCGCCCCACACGTGACCAGCGTTCCGCCCGGCTTCAGCGCCTTCACACTCTCATTCCAGGTCGCTGCCCCAACGTGCTCCACCACGATATCCACGCCTTCCCGGTTCGTGATCTTCTTCGCCTCGTCGCCGATCTTCTGCTTGTAGTGATCGATCACGAAATCGGCACCCAGGTCCCGCGCCCGCTGCGCCTTCTGATCGTCTCCCGCCGTAGCGATCACCGTCGCCTGAAACAACTTCGCCACCTGGATCGCCGCAATGCCCACACCCGAGTTCGCCCCCAGCACCAACACGGTCTGACCAGGCCGAACCGACGCCCGCCCCGTCAGCATGTGGAACGCGGTGAGGAATACCAGCGGAACGCTGGCGGCCTCATTGAAACCAAGGGTATCGGGTATCGGAATCACGCTCACTTCGGGAACCGCGATCAGCTCGCAATTGCCACCGTCCACAGCATTCCCCAGAGCCGTAAACTCCCGGCATTGGTTTTGCCGCCCTGACGTGCACTGCGCGCAGTGATTGCAGAAGTGCATCGGAGCCAGCAGGACCCGCTGGCCGGGCCTAATCGACGTAACGTATTCGCCGACCTCAGCAACTTCACCGGCAATGTCGCTCCCTAAAATATGTGGCAATTTGAGGCCAGGCAGGCCTTTCCTTATCCACAAGTCAATGTGATTCATGGCACAGGCCTTGACCCGCACCAAAACCTGGTCCTTACGGGGCTTCGGGTCCGGCACATCTTCGTACTTCAACACCTCCGGGCCCCCAAACTCGTGTATCCGTGCGGCTTTCATGATGGCCTTTCCCCTCAGTTCAACCTTCAAAACTCTAGTAGACCTTTAACCTAGCACAACGTCTGTCGTTGGCTGGGAGTCGATCCTCGCCCGCGCTCGGGACTTCGAGACTCGCCACTCGGTACTCGCTACTGGGTACTAGCTACTGGGTACTCGCAACTGGCACGTTGACTTGCCCTCCTCAAACCCCAATAATCAAGGTGGAATGGACATCTACGAGGAGATCGTCAAGCTGCGCCAGACTGGTCGCCGTGGCGCCATAGCGACCATCGTCAACGTGCGCGGCTCGATCCCGTCCTTTGAAACCGCCAAAATGCTCATCCGCGACGACGGCTCCATCCTGGGCACGATCGGCGGCGGCTGCGTCGAGGCTGAGGTCTGGCAGGCGGCTCGCGAGGTCATGGAGTCCGAAAAGCCTCGCACCCTCACCTTCAACCTGAATCAGGATCCAAAATACGATACCGGTCTCGTCTGCGGCGGCACCCTCGACATTTTCATCGAGCCCGTGCTTCCTCCAGCATCGCTTTACATATTCGGCGCAGGTCACGTGTCCGTCAATCTTTACAAGGTTGCCCGCGGTGCCGGATTCGACGTCACTGTGGTCGACGACCGCGAGGCCTACGCCAACCGCGAGCGCTTTCCCGAAGCCCGCGATGTCATCGCCGAAGATTTTGACAAAGCCATGGCTCGCATCGAACCGGGCGAAGGCGCCTACATCGTCATCGTCACCCGCGGACACCGCGACGATATGCGGGTCCTCCGCTGGGCGGTGCAGACCCGCGCCCGTTACGTTGGCATGATCGGCTCCCGCCGCAAGACCATCGCGATTTTCAAGGAACTGCAGAAGGAAGGTCTCTCAGCGGAATTGTTCGAGCGCGTTCATGCTCCGGTTGGTCTCGACATTGGCGCAATCACTCCAGAAGAGATCGCCATCGCCATCACCGCCGAACTGATCGCCATCCGCCGCCACGCCGAACGCGCCCTGCCCCACATGAGCTGGTTCCACACGCATCAAACCCCTGCGTCCGACACGCCAAAAGAAGCCTCCGAAGCTGTAAGAGACGAGCCGTAATCAGCCAACACTGACTTCCCGCCCTCTTTCTGCTATCTTCCCCTCATGAGCCGCGCCCCCAGCTTTTGCGGCGTGATCCTCTCCGCCGGGGAATCGACCCGCATGGGGACCGACAAGGCTCTGCTTCCCTGGCCGCCCTTGAGCCCCGGCCAGCCTGCGTCTGGCGAAACTTTTCTGTCTGCCGCTATCCGTTCGCTTTCGCCGAACGCCGATATGGTTATCGTCGTAGCCGGCAACAACGAACCGAATCTCGAGCCGATCGTGTACGCGAGCGCCGCGTTCCTGGTGCGCAACCCCGATCCCTCCCGGGGACAGTTCAGCTCGCTCCAGGTCGGTCTTCAGGAAGTCCTCAATCGTGGCCGCGACGCAGCCGTGATCACTCTGGTCGATCGCCCACCCGTTGCTCCCGCTACCATAGAGGCTCTCCGCTCCGCCTTCGAAGACGCCTATGCCCGCGGCAAGTGGGCGGTCGTCCCGCAGTATGGCGATCGCCATGGCCATCCCATCCTGATCGGGCGCGAGATGATGACGCGCTTCCTGCAGGCTCCGGCAACCGCCGCTGCCCGTGACATTGAGCACCAAAACCAGCAGCACATCGAATACATCACCGTAGATGACCCCTTCGTCGCCGCCAACATCGATACTCCCCAGGACTACGCCGCCCTAACTACTCCGGTTCGGTAGTCGGCGACCGCATCTTTGGGTGTTCGTGCGCCAAGGGGGGATA
This sequence comes from uncultured Acidobacteriota bacterium, assembly GCA_963711675.1. Classification (GTDB taxonomy): domain Bacteria; phylum Acidobacteriota; class Terriglobia; order Terriglobales; family Acidobacteriaceae; genus CAVQFB01. The sequence goes on from CAVQFB010000013.1 coordinate 233,611, forward strand.
CGCAACTGAGGATGCCCCATCCCTTCGCGCTTTTTGTGAAAGGGTGGGTTACATAACTGTGTGATAGTTCGCGCCAGCGAGCACCGCCACCGCCATCCCCATGAATTGTCATCCCGAGCGTAGTACGATTCGCGAAGCGATATCGTGCGGAGTCGAGGGACCTGCTTTATGATTGGACCGTCTCGAGATGTCGCTTACTCCTAAGAGATTAGCAATCACCATCATGTCCCAGACCCTGAACCCCACTGCCGCCCAATTCGTCGACTCTGTTCTCGCCCTCAAGCCTGCGTTTGCCACTTTCGACTGCGACGGAACCCTCTGGTCCGGCGACGCAGGCGAAGGCTTTTTCAGCTGGGAACTGGATCGCGGCCTGGTCTCCGACGAGATCGTCCGCTGGGCTCGCCCCCGCTACGCCGAATACCGCGCCGGAAGGGTCAGAGAAGAAGTCATGTGCGGTGAGATGGTGACCATGCATCGCGGCATGAGCGAAACCGAGGTGCAGCAAGCCGCCCGCAAATTTTTCGAAGAGAATTTCGTAAGCAACATCTTCCCTGAGCTACGCCAACTAGTCGCCCAGCTAAAAGAACAGGGCTGTGACGTGTGGGCCGTCTCGTCCACCAACGAGTGGGTGATCCGCGCCGCCATGCCCTATTTCGGCCTATCCGAGAATAAAGTTCTGGCGGCCGCGGTCGAAGTGAAGAACGGCACGATCACTGACCACTTGGTCCGAATCCCCAGCGGCCCCGGTAAACCGCAGGCGATTCACGAGGTGGTCAAACGCGCCCCGGACGCGGCTTTCGGCAACTCCATGTGGGACGCCGATATGCTGAAGATCGCCCGCCACCCATTCGCGGTAAACCCTAATCCTGACTTGGAGAGCGTCGCGCAGCAAAGTGGCTGGCGTGTCTACTGGCCCGACTCCACCCAGCATCGTCGCTAAACTACTTCCAAAGTTATTCCGGCTTGTGCTTGGCACCGTCCGTAATTGTCCGATTCCTAAAACGAATTGTCATCCTGAGCGAAGCGAAGGACCTGCTTTCTCCTGATCAACTCCTCACTCAACCGCGCTTCGCTTGACTTCACCATCGCCGCCAGCGCATCCATCGCTAGATGACTGGCGTGCGTCGACGCCTCCGGCAACCCGCCTACCGCCTCAACTAGCTCATCCCGGCGAAGACTCTCTGCCTCCGCAATAGTCTTCCCCTTCACCAACTGCGTCAGCGCTGACCCGCAAGCCATCGCCGGAACACATCCCTTCGCCAGAAAACGAATCTCCACGATCCGCTCACCCTCTACTCTTATCGTCAATTTGAGAACGTCCCCGCACCCGGGATTCTCGATCTGTACGGAAGCGTCAGGGGCCTCCACCTCGCCCGCGTTGCGCGGATTCTGGAAGTGATCGAGTATCTGAGCCGAATACATCGTGCCTATTGTAGCGGCACTATCCGCTTGTGAGTTCGGCCACAAGCCCGGAAAGCAACAACATTCGGCGGAACTCGCCACCCCACGCTAGACTGGACCCAGTTCCCAATGCCCGCCCACACGCCAACCCGCATCGTCAGCCTTCAGCCCAGCGCCACCGTCATCCTCAAAGAAGTCGGCTGCCTGGATCGTATCGTCGCCTGTACCAGGTACTGCCGCGACGTCTGCCCGGAAATCTCGGCCACCAATCCCATCATCCTCGCTGACTCCTGGACCGCCCAGGCCGCCCCTATCATTGCTGCCCGCCCCGACCTCGTGATCGCCGCCGTTCCCTACCAGGAAAAGGCCGTCTCCGAAATTCTGAAAGCCGGTGCTCGCTTCCTGGGCCTCGCGCCCAAGTGTCTGGAGGACATCTATACGGATGTCGCTATCATCGCCGGAACCGTTGGTGCCTCTGCGCGCGGCGAAACCGTCATCGCTGAAATGCAGCGCGAAATCGAAGCCATTCGCGCTCGGGTGCCCGCCTCCCCTCGCCCACGCGTCTTCTGCGAAGAGTGGGGCAAGCCGCTCATCGCCTCCCAACGCTGGGTCGCTGAACTGGTGGAGGCTGCCGGTGGAACCTTCATCGGCGAGCCCGGCAAGCAACATTCCCCTGACGAAATACGTGCTGCCGATCCCGAAATCCTCATCGCCGCCTGGTGCGGCGCAGGCGACCGCGTGCCTCTGGAAAGAATCCTCCGCGACCGCGACTGGGAAAAGACCACTGCCGCAATCCACCATCGCGTTTTCTGCATTCGCGACGAATATCTCAACACCCCGGCCCTCACTTTGATTCAAGGTCTCCGCTGCCTGGCCGCGGCGATTCATCCCCAACAATTTCCACAGCCCCATGGACTACGATCAATTACGACCGTTGCCCAGAAGAAGCGCGAATCCATTGTGCCGTGATTTAACATAGCCGCTATGCCAGTCACGTCCAAACACGACGAAGTCAGGAAAGAGCTGGAGCACGTCGCGCAAACCGCTTCCTCCGCCCAAGAACTGATGGAGAGCATTGTTCTCCTCCTGCACGACCGCATGCTCAAGTACAACTGGGTGGGCTTCTACATGCTCGAAAAGTCGCAGCCGCCCGTTCTGGCGCTCGGGCCTTTTCAAGGGGCCATGACTCCTCACACACGCATTCCTCTCAATCAGGGAATCTGCGGTGCGGCAGCCTCGACGGGAAAGACCATCGTGGTTGACGATGTGAGAAGCGATCCCCGCTATCTGGCCTGCTCCCTTGAGACCAAGTCGGAAATTGTGGTCCCCGTCTTCGCTAAGAACGAGGTCGTCGGCGAACTCGATATCGATAGCCACTTCCCCGCCGCTTTCGGCCAGGAAGATCGTGACCTTGTCGAATACTGTGCCTCGCTGGTAGGCAAGCGTCTGGAAAAGTCCGGCAAGTGAACATCGAGCCGATCGTGTGCCCTGCGTGCCCGCCCGGCTCAACTCCTGCTTTCAATCGTCGCGGGGACTCGGCCCAAATTGCCGTTGTCGCGAGCGAATCTTCTTGAGCATGAAACGAGTTGTCGCAGCGCTGATCGTCAAAGACGGAGCCGTCCTGATCTGTCAGCGCACGCGCCATCAGCCCATGCCTCTGAAGTGGGAGTTTCCCGGCGGCAAGATTGAAGCGGGCGAGCAACCGCGCGACGCCCTCCGCCGCGAACTGGAAGAAGAACTCGGCGTCTGGCCTAACGTGGGGGAAGAAGTCGCTCGCATCAAGCACGAATATAAGAGTGGCGGCGCGGTGGAGCTGCGGTTCTTCGCGGTCCACGAATACGAAGGTGAGATCGAGAACCGCATCTTTCGCGACGTGCGCTGGGTGAAGCGCTCGGAGCTACCCGAATATGACTTCCTGGACGCTGATCTGGGCCTGGTAAAGGATCTGGCGGAGGGGAAAATTCTCTGAGACTCTACGTAGGCCCGGACGCCCTCGTCCGGGCGATCGAGCGCAGCTCGATCGCCTGATTCGCGACGGACACTGCGCACTACTGTGACGGACTGCCGTCCCGCCGCCGCAGCGTCGGACGCCCGTCGTCGCTCTCGCCGCTGTTCCCACCCTCGGTACTATCAGGGTGTGTCGTCCGTCTCAGCGTGGGTCGATTGATGTTGTTGTCATCCACCTTGCGACGGTTTTCGATCTGCGCCAGCCGCGCCTTCATGTCTTCGAATTCCGAAGTATCCACCTTATATTCGTCGCGGGCGGGCAGTACGGTGGCGATTTCCTTCTGAGTTTTCGCGATGCGATCCGGTGTCTGCGGGTGAGTGCTGAAAGCCTTGGCCAGCGTTCCCGGCTTCTCTTTGTTCAACGCCTGCACCTTCTCAAAAAATGCCGTGAACGCCTGCGGATCATAGCCGGACTTGTACATGTATTGCAGGCCCAGATAATCGGCGTCAGATTCAAACCCGCGTGAGAATTGCAGGAAGCTCATGGGCAACGCCAGTCCCGCCGCGCTGCGAACCGCATAGCCGATCCCCCCTCCCATAAATATAAGAGGGATCGAAGCCAGGTTCATCAACTGTCCTCGCGTGTTCTCGCGCGCTGCATGGCAGGCCGCGACGTGCGCGATCTCATGCGCCATCACCCCGGCCAGTTCAGCTTCGTTATCCGCCGCCAGGATCAATCCGGAATCGACGTAAAAGAATCCGCCGGGAAGCGCAAACGCGTTCACCTCGTCGGAGTCAACCACTTTGATCGTGAACGGAACCTGCGCATCGGAATTGCGGACAAGATTCTGACCGAGCCGGTTGACGTATTCCGTCACCTCCGGGTCCGTCACCATCTTCGACGTGCTCTCCACCTGCTGGGCGTACGACTTGCCCATCTGGATCTGCTTCTCCAGGCTGTACCAGTTGCCGACACCCGTTCCGCAGCCCACGTTGCGATTGCCGATCGCGTTTACATCCTTCAGACTTCCCGTGCCATGCGATTTCTTGGAGGCAGCTGGCGGCGAGTCCTGCGCCGTGGCAACAGCAAAACTGGCTATCATGAAGAAGAGGAGAAGGAAGCGGAGAGTCGTACTGCGATACTTCATGGTCACCACCACCCCTGGGAGTTGACCCTTAAAAGCCCAACACTTACTTGAAGGTTATCAACAACCCCGGACTAAATCCAGCGTTTCCGGCGTCCGGTAGTGGCACAGTTTGTTTTTGCTCCAGAGTTCGTCATCCCGAAGCCGCGCGTTTTCTCCGGCGCGGCGAGGGGTCTGGCGTGGAGTGTTCCAATTGACCCACCATACGGCGCCACGGCTGGCCTTGAGGCGGGAAGTGCTTGATAAATAGATGTTCTACCCGCCGCCCGACCTCAAAGTCCACAGATAAACGACACTTAGCCCGATCATGACCGCCGTGGTCACCCAGGCAACCACGTTGTAGAGCCGCGAATTAACGTACTCGCCCATCAACTCCTTCTTGTTCACCAGCAGCAGCATGAAGATCAGTACCGGGGGGACCGCAATCCCGTTCAACACCTGCGACAGGATCGAAATCTTCACCAGGGGCAGATTGGGTATGAGGATCACGCCCGCTCCCGCCACGATCAGCACCGTGTACAGCCAATAAAAAAACGGGGCCTCGCTGAACTTCTTCCCCACCCCGGATTCAAAGCCCAGGCCTTCGCAAACTGTGTAAGCCGTCGACAACGGCAGAATCGACGCCGCGAACAACGAGGCGTTGAACAATCCCATCGCAAACAGGATGTAGGCGTAGTCTCCCGCCAGCGGACGCAGCGCCTGCGCCGCATCCTTCGCATCGGAAATGTTATGGAAGCCGTGTACGTACAGAGTGGCCGCGCAGGCCACGATGATGAACCACGCCACCACGTCGGTGAAGATGCATCCCGCGATCACGTCGATCTGCGACGCCTTGTACTGCCGCCGCGTCACGCCCTTCTCCACGATCGAGGACTGCAGATAAAACTGCATCCATGGCGCGATCGTCGTCCCCACCACACCGATCGTCATGTAGAGATAACTTTGCTGCAGGAACATCTCTTTGTGGGGCGGCACCACCGTGGCAACCAGCGCCTCAATCCAGGCGGGCTTGGCGAAGAACCCGGCAAATATGTACGTCACATAGAAGAAACGAGGCGACCAGGAAATACTTTCTCCACGCTCTTGTACTGCCCCTTTACCACGATCAGCCACACGATGACCGCGCAAACCGGGACGCGTAATGTACTTGGAGAGGCCGAAGAGTTCGAGGCTACCGGCAATGCCCGCGAATTCGCCTACCACGTTGGCGAAGTTCAGCAGCAGGATCGCGACCATCATGAGGAAGGTGATCCGCAAGCCGAATTCCTCGCGAATCAGGTCGCTGAGTCCCTTGCCCGTGACCGCGCCCATGCGGGCGCAGATTTCCTGGATCACGATCAGCGCCAGCGTGACCGGAATCATCGTCCACAGCAGCATGTGCCCGAACTGGGCCCCGGCGGACGAGTAGGTGTAGATGCCGTTGGCATCGTTGTCGACATTGGCGGTGATAAAGCCCGGTCCCACCACGGCGAAGAACAGCAGGATCCGGGTCTTCCAGCGTCTCAGGAACTTCATGCGCACAAATCGCTGACATGGGTGTCAAAACAGCGGTTCAGGATAAACGGACTCATCCCTTCTGAACAGACAAAAACTGACGGGACGGAGGAAAAAAATCGGCGAGGTAAACAACTGCGATCAAAACAGGAATTTCTTTGTTTCGGGGAAGGGCGGCCAGGCGCAACTCGCTACTCACGAAGGAGAGGATCGCCGTGGAAGAGCGGCCCTTCAGGGCCGCGTAAGCGCTCTGACCCAGAAGCTTTAGCCCCTGGGTTTCCCACACCCATCGAGCCGCTACAGCTTCGCCCTCAGCATGCTGATCACATCATCCGACGTGATCACGCCGGTAAGCTTCTGTTCTTCGTCCACCACCGGAAGCGTCATCAGGTTGTACTTGTCGAACAATTCCGCCACTTCTTTTTCGTCCGCGCCCGGCCTGGTATAGATCAGCGGCTCCTTCGTGAGCGACAGTAAGGGTGTGGTCTCCGCTGCCAACACCAGCTTCGAAAGGGGTACCGCCCCGGCAAGCGTTCCGTGCGAGTCCGTCAAATAGATGGTGCTTACCGTCTCCACTCCGCCTTCGAAATGCCGCAGAGCCTCAACCGCATCGTGGGCCGTTGCAGCCACGGGCAGCGACAGGTACTCGGTGGTCATGCGCCCGGCGGCGGTGTTTTCCTTGAACTCCAGCAACTCGACAACTTCCTGCCGCTCCTCGGGCTGCATCTGCACCAGAATCTCTTCGGTGCGATCGTCCGCAAGGTCAGCCAGCAGGTCGGCCGCGGCGTCGGGCGTCATCTCCTCGACGATGTCCGCTGCGCGATCCGAATCGAGCGACTCGACAATCGCTTTCTGCACCTTGGGCTCGACCTCTTCCAGCGCCTCGGCAGCTACTCCCTCGTCGAGCGTCTCAAACACCGCTTCCCGCTCATCCGGGGCTAGATCTTCTACGATGTCCGCAATATCCGCCGGATGCAGCTTGGCCAGGCGTTCGTGGGAAATCTTCAGCTTGACGCGACGGGCCGGGTCGGTCTCGATCAGATCGACAAAATCCCAGGGAATGAGCCGCGGCGGAATCTGGCGCAGCAATGCATGTAGCGCGATCAAGGGCACAACACCCTTCAGCAGCCGCCGCACCGCACCCCGCGCGCCTACATCCACCGAGCCCACCTTCAACACCGGCCTGTTTCCCGCCGCCTCAGAGTGCAAATCAACGTCATTGACCCGCACTACTTTGCGCCCGTACACGTCGATCACCTGCTGGTCCAGCAGATCACGCTCCAGGAAAAACAGGCCTTCCGAACCGTCGCTCTGGGCCCACTCCGAGGCCGCATTCGCCGCCCGAATGCCCCCATTGATCGACGTCACGGCAGCAAACGGCAGCATGCGGTTCCCGGCCTTCGTTTTCACCACGAACATTGCCACCCGCGCCCGGTCCTCCTGCGGCGACAGGACGACTTCGCGCACCCGTCCGCAGGCCTTGCCCGTCGTATCAAAGACGGGCGCGCCCAGCAGTTCGGTGAGTGCAACGGTCGACATACGTCCCTGAGAATACTCAACTACGCAGCCGGAATCCAGACAAGGCTGCAGTTTTTGCACTTTCCTCAGGTCTGAATCGGGAGGTCTGTAACGAAGGCCGCCAGCGCCACCCCAATCGACGCCGGAACGCTCGTCATTCGGCGAGCCGAGCTTGTCGAGGCGAGCTAAGAAATCTGCTGCATTACTAATCTTGCGATAGAGCGTGGAGAGCCCCCAGGCGCGGCCGACCCCCGCAGGAGTCAGTTTGGTTATCGTTTTATCAGTTGTCATCCCGAAGCCCCGCGTTTTCTCCAGCGGGGCGAGGGATCTGGCGCGGAGTCTGCCAGATTGACCCACTACCCCAACCCAGTCGCGATTGACAATTGCCCACGGGAAGGGCAAACTACCGGATTCGTAAATCCTCTGGCCCCGCTCGCGCTTGGCGGTGTCAGCTGGGTCTCACGTTCAGGCTGGCAAGTTAATTCTTCAGGCTAAAAACCGATCAGCATTATGAGCGAACAACGGGTCTCCTATACGCTCGACTCGACCTTGGAGACCGTCAACAGTGCCGAAGAGACTGCCAGCCGTATCGCGGCTGAGGCCGGTTTTGCCGACGAAGAAGTCATGAAGATCTCGATGGCCGTTCGGGAGGCCGCCGTGAACGCTGTCCTCCACGGCAACGCGTATGATCCGGGCAAGAAGGTTACTCTGAATTTTGAACGGACCCCCAGCGACCTCGTCATCACGATTCGCGACCAGGGCAAAGGGCTGGACCCGAAAAATATTCCCGATCCGCTGGCGCCGGAAAATCTGCTGAAGACCTCCGGCCGGGGCATCTTTATCATTCGCTCGTTCATGGACGAGGTTGAAATCAACCCCACCCAGTCGGGCACAGAAATCAAACTTGTTAAACACGTCCACGGCTGAACCGCGGGCGAAGGAGGCTTTCCAGTGACCATGAAGACCAGCACCCGTCAGGTGGACGGCGTGACCATCGTTGACCTCAGTGGCCGTATCACCCTGGGCGAGGGCAGTGTCGTGCTTCGCGATCAGGTCCGCGAACTGCTCTCGAAGGGCAACAAGAAAATCCTGCTCAACCTCGGGGACGTCAATTACATCGACAGCTCCGGCATCGGTGAACTGGTCAGCGCCTTCACCACCGTCCGCAATCAGGGCGGCGAGCTCAAGCTGCTGAACCTCACCAAGAAGGTTCACGACCTCTTGCAGATAACCAAGCTCTACACCGTCTTCGACGTGAAAGACGACGAAGCCACCGCCGTAAAGTCATTTAACTAGTTCCGCCCGCGCATCTGATTTCGCGGCGACCCAGGGCCGGCGCCCCACCGGCCCTGTCAGTCCTGTCATCTTGTATCTCGAAACAGGTTCTCGAAATACCGAATTCCACCTTCCACGTTCGCCTTGTCGAAATTCACCTCCGAGGTGGCCTTTGAACACCGTTGGGAGAGGTGTCCTGCGGCAGCTTCACTTGTGACCTACCGCACTGATGAGGATGCGGTTTTTGTGCAAGATGGCAGGCATGACTTCTCGCTCGGAACGTCTGACAACAACTGTGATTCTGGTCGGGATAGTGGTTGTCGTTCTCGTTGGAATTGGCCTCTGGGGCTTGCTGTTCTTTGGTCCAGCCCACTAGCAGAACGACCAGATCACAACGGGAACACCCGCTCTTGTTCTGCATATGCTACCGACGCAGAACCTGGAGGTAGCTGCACCTCGTCGCGTCCACGCATCCGAAGGAGCAGCTAATAGAGCCGGAAGTTGACTTCAACACTGACTTGCACAGCCACGGCGATGCCGTCCTTGCGGCCGGGCTCGAATCTCCACATCCGAATGGCTGCGATAGCCTTTTCGTCCAGCCCCATGCCTAAGGATCTCTGAACGCGAATCTCACGGGTCCGCCCGTCGGCGCCCACTATCGTCCAGAGTATGACCGTGCCCTGGAACTTCGCTTTACGAGCTTCTTCGGAGAACTCCGGATCCGGCGCGTAGATGACACGCGGCGCTGTAACGCCACCGCCCACGCGATAAGCACCCCCGCCGATGCCTCCGCCCCATCCCGGCCCCACTCCAGGACCTCGGCCCGAGCCGACACCGCCGCCGCTCCCCGAACCTATGCCGCCGCCGGATCCGGTCCCGTTCGAAGGCGGACCTGACACGGAAGAGAACGGATCTCCGAGTACCCCGGTCTGGGGCAACGAAAGATGGATTTCGGGCGGCACAACTACGGTGGGTTCGACCGGCAACTTAGGACTCTCATTGCGGACAATTACCGCCGGAGGAGCCAGCTGTTCCCGAGAAAAGCGCGGCAGTGTCCCTTTCGAAGCCGCCAGCTTGTCACGATCACCGCCGCCGCCCCCGCCTCCCGACCTTGTGGCCGATGGAGGCAGGAGATAGGGGCTGACTTCCGTAACGATGCCAATCACCTCTTGGCGAATCTCGTGGTGGTGTATTGCCACGAACCTGGCGGACCAGAGCACAACACCGATTGCGAGCACATGAATCAGGAAGGAAAGGGCGAATGTGCTCCGCCGAGTCTTGTAAAGTCCGTAGCCCTCGCCAAAAAGGGTCGGGAGTATGGCAGGCTCCTTCACCAACTGCGGCGGAACCCCCGCCGTCCCGCGGTGTAAAGCAAGACTAGACATTTCGCGCCACTTCACCCTTCCCAGAGCGCAACGAATCTCTCTTCACGACCTCGCCTTCCCGGTCGCGCGCAGTGAATGTGCAACGCCGTAAAGAAATGCAAGCCTCGGAGTCGCCTGATGTGGCGAGTGTGAGGTTCGGACCTGATCCCAACCGGACTCAAGCCGCGCCATCGCTTAATACCAATCTGCCGGACAACGCTCCCACGATTGCTCCTATGCCGATGCTTGCCAGAACGGCGTACCCGACTTCGATCTTCAGCAATTCAAGGGGAATTCCCTTCAAACCGGTTGCCGCCAGGCCAGCCGAGGCTACCGCGAACCACAGAACCACGGCGGAGATGATTCCGCGCCACACGCCTCTCTTGCCACTCACCGCCAGTAACCATGCCACGCCATATGCAAAGAGCAACGCAGTGCCAAAGCAGACCAGGTGGGGAGCATAGTGCCAGGAGAGCTGGCGGAACTCGGATTGATTGATTCGAGTTAACTGCATCCACTGTTCCCGGAACAGGTACTGCGAATGCCAGAGAACCCCCAGCACAAAAGCGGCAAAGGCTGCGATGAGCACTGGGAGGTGGTATATCTTCCTCGTCGGCGGCAACGGAATCTCCCCTTGCCGGTAAGGCACAGTGGCGCACGCCTCAACCAGACATTTCTGTTCGCAGTCTGCGAGCTCGGGCCAGCGAGTACAATCGCTGATTCGTAAATCCCTTTTCCCGCGAAATCCGCTGACCACCGCATGCACCGCGTCGAGGCTGACCGAAACCTGCTGATGATTTCCCGGGCACGTCACTGCCCGGCTCCCGCGATAGGAGGCATAAATCTCTCTCCACCAGAGCATGGGCATGAGCAGGATGAGACAGCTGCCGACCACAAAGAGGAGCAATCCAAGCAGGACTAACACAGGCACCTCCCGGCCCCGTGGCTTCACTAAAGGAGTGGGAGTGGCGAGGCCTTTAAGATAGGCGACCTCATTCCTAACCTAAGTGTTTCCAGAACTTGTGGCAGTGAGTGCTATCACGCCCGGCTGTGATGGGTGCAAAATCAGCCAGGCCCGACAAGTCAGGCGGGAAAAAATCCGGCGCGCCCTACAACCCGATCGACCCTTCCTTTGCGTTGTTCGCAGTCCCCAACGATCGCCTGCCAGAGTTGCCCGCGGTGGGCACGCCTTCGTGATACATATCACTGCCGCAGCCGGACGCTGGCGAGCATAATTCAAATGTCGAGGTGTCCTTAGGAAACGAACCATCTATCACAGCTCGCCCTCGCCTGTGCCGAGCCGCGACAAAAGGCCGAGTCCGCTTCGAGCCTTTGAGAGAGGAGACGCACGGCCATGAGATTATCCAGCTTGTTGCTAGCAGTCTTTTGCGCAACGGCGGTCCTTGTTCTTCTGCTGCTAGGTATGGGCGTCAACTTCCGCCAGCCCGTGCCGGCCCAGGGTGCAAATCTGTATAACCCCGCCACCGAAGTGATCGTAAAGGGAGCGGTGGCGGAAGTACGCGACTTCGCCTGCCCCGTGAGCGAAGGCGAGATCGGCACCCATCTGATGCTGAAAACCTCCGAAGGGGTCTTGCAGGTGCACCTCGCTCCCGGTCGCATCATGCGGAGCCAGAAACTGAGCTTCGCGACCGGAGATCAACTTACGGTCATTGGCTCGAAGGTCCGAATCTTCGGCAGTAATGACTTGGTTGCGCGGGAGATTACTCGCGGCAACGAACAGTTCGTTTTTCGGGATCAGACAGGCAAGCTCATGTTGGTCCAATAGTCCGTTGCGGCGACAAACGTAGTAGGGTGACTTCGTCGGCAGGAAATGCCTGCGCTGGCTCGACGCGAATCTTCGTGCCGTTCCGGGAAGATCGCGGGCTTCACTGCTGTTTCTTCCCATCGCTTCCGATCCTCCGGCCGCTACAATAACCATCAGGAGAGAGCGTTTTGTCCAAGCGACTCCTGAAGTATTGCCCTCTGCTGTTGCTTCCTCTCTTCTCACTTCCCTGCTTCGCAAACTGCATCCCCTTCACCGAAGCGCACCAGCACATCGGCTCCAATCGCTGCATCACCGGGAAGGTCCTTAAGGTCGAAGTGGGCACAAAGGGTGTCACCTATCTCGACTTCTGCGAGGATTACCGCCTCTGCCCTTTCACCGTCGTGGTCTTCCCTTCCGACCTCAAGCACGTCGGCGACGTCCGCCAGTTGAAAGACAAAGTGGTCGAGATCCACGGCGACATTCAGCAGTACGACACACGCGCGGAAATCATTCTCAGCCGGCCTGGTCAACTCGGCGGGAAATCCGCGATGCTACCGCCGCTCCCCAAAAATTACGACGTAGAGAAGAAAGGCCACTACAGCGCCGGAACCTTCAGCTTCCCGAAATCCAGCAAGCCCAAACGCCCGAAGCAACAACCACGAGTGGACATCGAGACCGAGTAGCCCCTCTGTCTCTTTTGCGAGGCGCCTGGTGGACCACTTTGCAGGACGCGAAGGGATGCTTACGATTCGTATCAGGGCACGCCTTCAGGCGTGCCGTCACGCCCGACTACGCAGAGGGCTTTAGCCCCGCGGTGGTACATCCGGCTCACAGCTATTTGCCTCGTAAGGACGGGGCGGCTTCAAGGTGTGCAAGAACTCACGATTCGTATCAGGGCATGCCTTCAGGCATGCCGCAATCAGCCCCTTAACAACGCGCCTTCAGGCGCTCACACCATCCCTTTCCGCAACTCTTCTAACGGATAGTGTGTCCCGCGCCACACCACGCCGTCATTCCACAGGGTCAGAATCATCGAGCGCAGAAGTGTGTACACGAACAAGAGCGTGCCGATCGGATGCAACAAAAAATAATACGGCGGCACCGACGACCGGAATGACATGCCCACGTATATCAAGAACATCGATCCCAGCGCGATCCCATACGCCACCCGCGCCCCTCCATGCGCCACCCACACACCGACAAACGGCGCCAGATTAAGAAACGCCAGCCCGAAGCATGACACCAGCGTCCGCGGCCACTGGAAAGAAAGAACAGCAAAGAAATTCTTGGTCAGATTCGAACGACTCCCATCGCCCCCCGCGCCCAGCGAATGGATATCAGGTCCTCCCCAAACACATTGCGCTGGGCGTACCCGGCCTTCTTCACCACTTTGCCCAGCTTCATGTCGTCGAGCACCTCCATGCGCAGCGCCCGATAGGATCCGACCGCCTCGTACACATCCCGCCGGATGCAATTGAACGCGCCCACTCCCATGTGATCGTCCGTCTTCGGGTCGGCCACCTTCCACGGCCGGTGCCCAAACACAAACAGTGTCTGGAAAAATGCGATCATCATTTTTTCGCCGGGCTGCTTCATGATCATGCGCGGAAACACCACCACGTGATCCGCCTTCTCCGCCTCCGCATAAGCCAGCGCCCGCCGCACCGACTCCGGCTTGAACAACACATCCGCATCGGTAAACAACAGCCAGTCGCCGGTCGCTTCTTTCGCGGCCGTCCACATGGCATGCGTTTTGCCCAGCCACCCCGGCGGCAATTCTTCCACGTGAATCAGCTTCAGGCGCCCGTGCGCCTCGGCACTGTTAGCCACGGACTCCATGACCTCGCCCGTCCGGTCCGTCGACCGGTCATTGACCGCAATCACCTCGTAATTGTCGTAGTCGAGAGCCAGCAGGCGAGTCAGCGTTTCTGCAATGTCGTGCTCCTCGTTGCAGGCGGGAACGATAATGCTGACTTTGGGATTTCCCTGGGGCAGGACCGGGTTCCGGTTCCATTCGGGCTTGGCCACATCGGCAACGTGTCTCATGCCGATGGCGGCGTCAAGGATGCGAGAAAACCAGGCGACCGCAAGAATGCTGCCTGCAATCCAATGAAACAGACTCCAACTCATCTAGTCTTTACGCGTCCTCGCAAACATCTTTAGCTCTGCTCTAGGTACTGGGTACTAGGTACCGTCTCGCTACTCGCCGCTCGCAACTCGCACCCGCGGCGCGAACTTCATCCCGTAGAACAGTATCGCAGACGACAGCGCCGTCGCGACTACCGTGCTCGTGAATCCTGCTTCCAGCGACGATCGGTCGGACACCTTCCCAATCAACCACGGCGAGAACGCGTCTCCCAGGAAATGAATCACAAAAATGTTCACCGCGATCGCCGTCGCGCGGATGTGCGGTCCCACCGAGTTGATCACCGCCGCATTCAGCGGCGCCGTGTTCAACAACAGGAGAAAGCCCGCTACCGCAATCGCCGGCACCATCGCGGGACCACGGTTAAACAGGGCCATGGTCATCGCCGGAATCCCCAGCCCCATACTCGCCGCCGACACCAGGTAATACGCGCTCCGAGTCCGCCGCAACAAATAGTCTCCCAGCCATCCCCCCGCCAGCGACGCAATGGTTCCATCAATTGCGATGATGATCCCAAACATCTGGTTCGCCTTCAGCAGGCTGTACCCCCGCATGCGCGACAGAAACGTTGGCATCCACACCAGAAGCCCGCCCTGGGCAAACGTCATCATCGCCATGCCCAGCGTCGCGCACAGAAATGCCGGGTTGCGCGCCAGCCCCAGAACCGTCCCGCGCTCCGGCGTCTCCTTTAGGGAATCAAATTGCCCTCGTTCCGGCTCCGGAATAAACAGCATGATCGTTGCCAGCAGAAACCCGGGCAGTCCAGCCAGCAGGAACGGCGCACGCCATCCGTACTGCGTCCCGAAATAACCGCCAATCGGATACCCCAGCGCGAACCCGACCGGAATGGCCAGATAAAAAACTCCCAACACACGTCCGCGCTTCGCTTCGGGGAATAGGTCTGCCACAAACGTCGGCGATATCGTGACAAAGCTGGCCTCGCCCACTCCCACCAGCGTGTGCCGGATCAAAAGCGCCTGGTAGGTGTGGGTGAACGCGGTCAGCAGCGTGACTCCGCTCCATGCGAATGCGCCCAAGGCGATGACCACTCGCCGCGAATACCGGTCGGCCAGCGGTCCCATCACCGGCGCCGCAATCGTATAGAAAATCAGGAAAACCGTGGTCAACCGCCCGATCTGCGCGTCGGTAACGTGGAATTCATTCTGAATGAGCGGCTGCACTGCGTTCAGCACGGACCGGTCGATATAGTTGAGCAGGTTCAGCGCCGTCAGGACGAGCAGCGCCGTTCGCGGATAGAGTCGGGACGAGGGCACAGGTCCGAGGAATATAGCATGGCGGTCTCCCACCGATAATCAGGCGGAATATCGGCAGTGGCTCAATTTTCTATCGTTCTACGGCACAGTAATCACGAAGCCCCCCGCGTTTTCTCCAGCGGGGCGAGAGCCTGCCGGCGACGCGAGCCTAAGCAAGTGAGTCGAACGGGGATCTGGCGCGCGGTGCTTCAAGTTGGGCCAGTACCGGCATATCTAGTTACTAGATACCGGGTACTAGCTACTGGCCACTGGCAACTCCTACTTCTTCCCCCGCGGCCATCTCGCCACCACTACCGTCGAAATCCCCCCTCGCGGCCGGAAGTCTCCCTTCACCTCCGCCCACACCGGCTTCGCCCACTTCACCACATCTTCCAGCACCCGATTGACGATGTTTTCCTGGAAGATTCCCAGGTTGCGGTAACACTGCAAATACTCCTTCAGTGACTTAAGCTCCAGACAAGCCTTGTCGGGCATGTACCGGATCGTGATCCGCCCGAAGTCGGGTAGCCCGGTTTTTGGACAAACCGAGGTAAATTCAGGGTCATCAATCTCGATCTCATACCCCGGGAACTGGTTGGGCCAGGTTTCAATTTCGGGAAAGTCAGCGTCTAATCCCGCTTCGGCGTGCTCGGGCGTGTATCGGGGCTGCTGCTTGGCCATAAAAGCTATTGTATCCAGCGCGGAACGCAACATCCATTCAGGCACTAATTCTCGTTCTGGAAGCGAATGTTGTGCATCTAAATACGCAAGACTGACAGGCATTTGAGTGCTCGGGGCCGCCCCATGGGTGGTAAATTGTTGCGTGCAATCTTAGCCGTATGGCGTTGACCCAAAAGAACCAGACGTTCCTCAGCCGGTACCGGTGGCTGGTGACGGCCTTGGCCGTCATCCTGGCCGTCGTGTTCCTGGCTTCTTTTGCCACGCGCCACGACGACGCCGTTCCCGTCCGCACCGTCGCCGTCACCCGAGGAACCATTCGCAGCGTCATCTCCACCAACGGCAAGATCGAGCCGGTTCATAACTTCGAAGCTCACTCCCCGGCGCCTACCACGGTCCAGCGCATACTCGTCAAAGAAGGCGATCACGTCAAGAAGGGACAACTACTCCTTGAGCTCGACGACGCAGAAGCCCGCAGTCAGTCAGCGCGGGCCCTCGCTCAGCTCAAAGGCGCGCAGGCGGATGTGAATGCCCTTTCCCGCGGAGGCACCCAGGAAGAAGTGCTTACCCTCGACGCCCAGCTGATCCACGCCCGCACCGCGCGTGACGCCGCTCAACGCAATTACGACGCGCTCAAGAATCTCCAGCAGAAAGACGCAGCTTCCATCGGCGAAGTGAAGGATGCCCACAACGCCCTGCAACGCGCAGAAGCCGACCTGCAGCTCCTCCAGCAAAAACGAAAAGATCGTTACTCCCAGCCCGAGGTCGCGAAGATCGAAGCCCAGAAAGCGGAAGCCCAGGCGGCATACGACGCCGCGCAGGACGTCCTGAATAAGTCCGATATCCGCGCCCCCTTCGACGGAGTTCTCTACTCCCTGCCCGTGAAGCCAGGCTCGTTCGTTCAGGCCGGCGACCTCCTGCTTCAGGAATCGGATCTCTCCCGCGTCCTCGTGCGCGCCTTCGTCGACGAGCCGGATATCGGCCGCCTCGATCCCGGAGACAAGATCGAAGCCACCTGGGATGCCATTCCTGGCCGTATCTGGCGCGGAACCGTCAACACCATTCCCTCCACGGTCAAACTGCGCGGCACCCGCAATGTCGGCGAAGCTACGTGCATCGTCGAGAATAACGACTTCAAGTTGCTGCCGAATGTGAATGTCGGTGTGACCATCGTGACCGCGGAACACGAAAATATTCTGATGCTTCCGCGCGAAGCGGTTCATCTGGATGACAGCAAGCCTTACGTCTACCAACTGGTCGACGGTCAGGTCCGGCGGCAGAATGTGAAAACGTCGGTCTCCAACCTCACCTCGGTCGAAATCACCGACGGCTTGCCCGAAAAAGCCGTGGTGGTCTCTGCCCTGTTGACTTCCAAAATGCTACGCGATGGGGCCACCGTAAAGGTTGTGCAGTGAGACCGGTTTTGTACCAGAGCGCGACCATGGTCGTGCCACTCGCAAGGGTTTGGGGCACGGCTTAGTCGTGCCGGCACGCAAGGGTTTGTATCAGGGCACGACTTTAGTCGTGCCGCGGTCGTTCACATTTGTCATTCCGAGCCGCCCGTAACCGCGCTTTTCGCGGCGAGGGCGAGCGAGGAATCTGCGGTTCCGCTTCTCGAGCGGTACTTGCGACGCCGCAACTTGGGTCGTTTCGGAATCAAAGGTTGGGAGGGCACGACTTCAGTCGTCCACTCGCAAGGCTTTGTATCAGGGCACGACTTTAGTCGTGCCGTTGTACGCCGACAGGCACGGGGCTTTAGCCCCTGTGAACTTTGGAGGAAATGGTTTTTGAATCCACGTTGTAGCTTTATGTCCATACTCCGCAAATTCGTATTCGCACTCATAATTTCCTTTTCGCTCTCGCTAGCCGCCGCTGCCAATTCCCCCAAGGATCTCCTGGCTCAAGGTCGTGTCGACGAAGCCATCACCGCGCTGCAGGGCGAAATCAGCGCCAGTCCCGACAACGCCGAGTCCTACAATCTGCTCTGCCGCTCCCACTTCGCGCTCGCGGATTGGGACCGTGCCATCTCTGCCTGCCAGAAAGCGGTTCACTTAGCTCCGGACAACAGCCGTTATCACCTCTGGCTGGGCCGCGCCTACGGCGAGAAAGCCGACCGTGCGAACTTCATGTCGGCCGCAAGTCTGGCGGGCAAAGTCCGCGGGGAGTTCGAGCGTGCCGTGGAACTCGACCCCAACAGCATCGACGCGCGCACCGATCTGGCCGAGTTTTATCTCGAAGCGCCAGGTATCATCGGTGGCGGACAGGACAAGGCTATCGCTCAGGCGGCGGTGCTGCACAAGCTGAGTCCCGCGAAGGCTCACTGGGTCTACGGCAGAATCGCTGAGAAGAAAAAAGATCGTGCCGCTGCGGAGCGCGAGTATCGCTCCGAACTCGAGGTAAGCCACAACAGCGGGGACGGCTGGCTGGATCTCGCCATCTTCTATCGTCGCGTCGGCCAGCTCGACGACATGGAACACGCTCTCAAGGAACTGAACACTGCGGAACTTCACCGGCGCGACGCGCTGGTCGACGGCGCGGAAACTCTCATCCGTACGGATCGCAACCCGCCCTTGGCGATGCAACTACTGCGCCGCTATCTTTCAACCGGCACGGTGGAAGAAGCGCCCGCCTTCAAGGCTCACTACCTGCTTGGAACCTTGCTTGAAAGGCAAGGGGACAAGACCGCAGCCGCCCGCGAATACCGCACTTCACTCATGCTCGCGCGAAATTTCGGGCGCGCTCAGGAAGCCCTGAATCGCCTGGGAGAGTAATCCCAACTAAGACTGTCATCATCTAAGCTGTCGTCTTGAGCTGTGCTGCGAAATTCAAATTACGACTTTCATCTTGAGCGGAGCAGCGAATTTCGAATCAAAATTGTCATCTTGAGCGGAGTGGCGGGATTCGCTGGCGGATTTCGCCGCGCAGTCAAAAGAGCCCATGTCTGCCGATTCTCTTCACCGGCATCCAGAGGAGTTCTCTACACAACGGTCGTCAAAAAAGGGTGTAGAGCCCAGTCGAGACACGCCCGCCAATGCGAGCTCAGTGGTAACTTCGACTCACCTCGCTCGGGCGACATACCCCCGCTCACTGCCCCGCCAACGCCCAGCTCTCCAACTCTCCGGTCGTTCGCAGCAGCTGTAGCTGCGCTCTCTGCAGCTGAAAATCTGCATTGATTCGCTCCAGGTTACGCTCGGCGGCTTCGATCGCCGCACTCTGCAACTCCCGTTGCGTCGCCGTTTCCGCCTCCATCCGTGCGTGCGCAGCATCGAGCTGGCTCTGCGCCAGCTCCGAACGTAGCTGCGCCACATCCCGCGCCGCGTCGAGCGCTTGCACATTGTGCTGCGTCCGGATCGCGTCCAGAGCCGTTTTGTTCTTCACTTGCTCCGCCTCCTTACGCGCTCGCAACGCTTCCGCATCGGCCGCCGCTGCGTGCGATCGCTGTGCCGTATTCAGAAATGGCAGCCGCAACACCAGCCCGAACGTTACGTTCTGTGTCTGGAACGATCCGGCGCGAAAGAATTTCTCGAAGTCCGTCAGCGATGTCTCGATCACCCCATACTGTGCCGCAAAATCCACCGTCGGATACCACACCGCCCGGTGTTCTCCCTTTGCCTTCAATTGCCGGATCACCGCCGTCTGCTCCGCCATGTCGACCGCAGCACTCGTCTGCAATGCGCGCGTTGTCACGTTGTCCTCCGGCTTCGCGTTCGCCATCGCCGGAATCGACGCCCGCGATGTTACCACTGCGCTCAGCGGCAGTCCCGTCAACTGCGAAAGGCGCGTGCGCAGGATATCCACCGCGCCCTCCGCCTCCGCAATGTGCACTCGCACCTGCGCCTCAGTCAGCTTCGCTTTCGTCGCCTCCACCGGACTGTCCACGCCCGCCTTGATCCGGTCATCCGTCGCGCCGACCACATCCGTCGCCACCTTCAATTCGCTGCGCAGGATCGGCAGCCGCTCTTCCCAGCGATTCAGCTCGATATAGATCAGGGCCGTATCCAGGATCACCTGCGCGCGCTGGTCACGCGTCTGTGTTTTGGTCACACCCCACTCAGACTTCGCCGCCTTGATGAATTCCCGCTGGGCAAGGTTCAACACCGACGACTGCGTGGTCACGTTGAAGATCGTGGGCGCCGACCCTTCCAGACTCAGCGGAAACCCGTACGCATAGCCGATGTCCGAGCCGACCATCGCTTGCGGAATGTAAGAATTGTGTGCCTCGAGGTACGTCTGGTAAGCGCGCATCTCATCCGCCTTGCTCAGCGCCATCTCGCTGCTGTGGCCCACGGCCAGTTCCAGCGCGCGCCGAAAGGTAAGCGCATCCTGCGCCACCGCAGTCGTTACCGCCACCATGCAGATCGAGAAAACCGCAATCCAGCGAATCCCCAAAAAAGGCTTCATGTCCGGTTCCCTTCCTGAATTTTCACGTCTTGAAACTGTATAAGATGCGCCGCTGTCGAGCAAAAACCCGGCTTCTCCAGGCGATCGTGCAGTTGAAGTGCCCCGCTGGCCTTTTCTGCTCTGTGAGGTGGCAACGCAGACTTTAGTCGTGACACTAATCGTTTCTACTTGTCATTCCGAGCCGTCCGCAACCGCGCCTGGCGCAGCGAGGACGAGCGAGGAATCTGCAGTTCCGTTTTAGTCGTCCCAGAGCCACCGCCTCGCGGCAGACCACGACTCTACATGCTGTCGGGAATCCGGTTCGTATCAGGGCACCGCTTCAGCGGTGCCAGACCAGCCGTCGAATTGGGCCGGCTTTAGCCGCTGGCCCTATTGCCGGACAGATCGGCACCCCACACCCCCTACCACGTACTGCGCCTATTCCCCTTTCACTGCATCAAATCATAGGTTCGCAGCAATCGGGTTTCACCCGGCCACCGGGACCACTACACTGACCACACTATACTTGGTGAGGGGTGTGTCCATTCAGACCGCGGGAACAGATATTTCCCGGTTCGCTCCTCGTCCGCGTACCCGACAATGCACTGTGACCCGGGCCGCATCTAAGCCATAGAATGCTAGTATAAGTAATTCACCCATATGCCTTTAAAAACACTTTTGTTGAACCCGCCCTCTTTTGAGAACTTCGACGGTGGCGCCGGCTCGCGCTGGCCCGCCACCCGTGAGATCGAATCCTACTGGTATCCGGTCTGGCTCGCGTATCCCGCCGGTATGATCGAGGGCGCACGCCTGCTCGACGCGCCGCCGCATCACGTTACCGCCGAAGAGACCATCAACATCGCCAAAGATTATGAGTTCCTCGTGCTCTTCACCAGCACGCCCGGCTTCCCCGGCGACATCGGCCTCGCCCAGGCCATCAAAGCCGCGAATCCGCGCATCAAGATCGCCTTCGTCGGCCCGCACGTCAGCGTGCTGCCCGAAGAAATCCTTGCGTGATGTGCTCCGCCATCGATTTCGTCTGCCGCAAGGAATTCGACTACGCTGTCGTCGACTACGCCCACGGCAAACCGCTCGACGAAATTGCCGGCATCTCCTACCTGAACAATGGTGCCATCGTGCACAATCCCGATGCGGCCGCAGATTCAGGATCTTGACGCTCTGCCCCACGTCACCGACATCTACAAGCGCGATCTCGACGTCACTCGCTACAACGTGCCGTTCCTGCTTCATCCTTACGTCTCGCTCTACACCACGCGCGGCTGCCCCGCGCAGTGTACGTTCTGCCTGTGGCCGCAAACCCTCAGCGGACATCCCTGGCGCAAACGCTCCACCGACGACGTTGCCCGCGAAATGGCCAAGGCCAAGGAATACTGGCCCTACGTCAAAGAGTTCTTCTTCGACGACGACACCTTCAACATCCAGAAGGCGCGCACCGTCGAACTCTGCGCCAAGCTGAAGCCGCTGGGCCTAACCTGGTCCTGCACTTCGCGCGTCACCACCGACTTCGAGACTCTCAAAGCGATGAAGGAAGCCGGCTGCCGCCTGCTGATCGTCGGCTACGAGTCCGGCGACCAGCAGATCCTGAAGAACATCAAGAAGGGCGCCACCGTCGAACGCGCCCGCCAGTTCACCAAGGACTGCCACAAGCTCGGCCTGGTGATCCACGGCGACTTCATCTGGGCCTGCCAGGCGAGACCCGCGAAACCATCAACACCACCATCGCTTTCGCCAAGGAACTGGATGTCGAAACCATCCAGGTTTCGGTCGCGCACGCTTATCCCGGCACCGAGCTTTACGACTACGCCATGAAGAATGGATTCATGGTGGCGGACACCAAGATGGTGGACGAGGGCGGGCACCAGCTCGCGCAAATCCAATATCCGGGCTTGCCGGCCGAGGAAATCCTCGACGCCGTCCACCGCTTCTACGACGAGTACTACTTCCGTCCCAAGGCGGTCTACCGCATCCTGAAGAAGGCGGCATTCGACAGCAACGACCGTAAGCGCCTTTACAAAGAGGCCAAGGGATTCCTCAAAGTCGCGCGCCATGCGCCACAAGTGGGTCAAGGACAAGAAGAAGGAAGATGCTGCCGCCACGCCGGAGCCGGTCAACGCCTAGGATTCTTGCCCTGACAGGTTCGGAGGGCACAACTTTAGTTGTGCCGGTAGTCGTTTTACATTTGTCATTCCGCAGCCGCCCGTAACCGCGCTTGTCGCGGCGAGGGCGAGCGAGGAATCTGCAGTTCTGTCTTTTTTGATTGCTTCGGACGCCACGACTTTAACCATCCCCGAAGCCATTCGTTCTCGGGAGGGCACGTTCTGGATGATGCCGAGTATCGGTTCGTATCAGGGCATCGCTTCAGCGATGCCGAAACCGTCGCGAAATGAATGCCGGCTTTAGCCGCTGGCCTTAGCGGATCTTAGATTAATGACAACTGCGCAGCTCTTGGGCGGGCCGGGCGCTTGGCAACTCGCTGGATGACACCATCTCTCGGAATGTAGCGTGACCTTTCGCCAGTATCTTGTGCTCGCCGGTGTAACCGTCTTTGCCGCGTCCGGCGATTCGTTACTCTCCGTGGGCATGAAGCAGGTCGGGCAGATCTCCTTCCAGCGCCTGCCCGAGATGATCCTGGCCTTCCTCAATCCCTATGTCGGCTTTGGAATTCTCCTCCTGCTCGCATTTTTTGCCTGCTACATGGCTGCCCTCTCCTGGGCGGACCTCACCTACGTGCTTCCTGCTACCTCGCTCGGCTATGTACTGGTCGCGCTGATTGCCAAGTTCGGCCTGCACGAACAGGTCAGCACCTCACGTTGGATCGGCATCTTGCTTATCTCAGGCGGTGTCGGTTTCGTTGCCACCGGCCCTTCCCGCACCGACGTTCGTCAGCCCGCCAAGTCCCGCGAGTCACTCGCCGAGCCGGTCTCGTCACGGGTGGCGCCGTGAGAGTGACACCATGAAAGACCTCTACACCTGGCTCGGCATCGTCGCCGTCGTCGTCACCTCCGTGACCGGCGACGTCCTGCTCTCCAAAGCCATGAAGCAGGTCGGCGACGTCGGCCAGCTCCGCCGCAGCATCGGCACGTTGCGCGTCGTCGGACGGATCCTTCGCAACCCCATTTTCATGGCCGGCGTGTTCGTGATGGCGCTGTCTTTCTACAGCCTCCTCTTCGGACTCTCCTGGGGAGACGTCAGCCTGGTCGCACCCGCCGCGGCTTCCCTCACCTTCGTCGGCAACGCCGTCGCCGCCAAACTTTTTCTGCACGAGCGCGTCGACCGCCGCCGCTGGATCGCCGCCCTCCTCGTCGCCGGCGGCGTCGCTCTGCTCGCAGTGTGATTATGTGGCGCGGACACTCCTGTCCGCGAAGAGACGCACGTGAAGATTCCAGAGATTTAAGCAAGATAGGGGGAAGGGGGTAGGTCACCGGAACAGCCGCATGAAGCCCGACGCCGCGAGGTCCGGCACCAGGAACGTCGCGTCGCGCAGGCCCGCGACGTGCGCCACAGACTGCGCGACAAGATAGCCACTGCGAACGGCGCCTTCCATGGTGGCAGGCCACCCGGTGGCGGTCCAGTCCCCCGCAAGAAAGACGCGAGGCCAGATGGTCTCGGGGCGAGGACGATGCGCGTCCACACCCGGCCGCGGTGAATACGTGGCATGGACTTCCTTGATCACCGTGGCCTTCACGAGCTGAGCATCGCGGGCCGCCGGGAAAAATTCCCGCAGCTCACTGACAGCGAGATCAATGATCTCCTGCCGCGACTTCTCGACCAGTCCCTTGGACGCACTGACCACGAGTTCAACGTAGCTGCCCGCGCCGCTGCTTTGCCGGTCTTTCTCCTGCCGACCGAGGTCTTGCCGATCGAGCAGTCGCGACTTGTGGAACATCCACTGGATGGTGCGATCGAGCAATACAGCGTGATCGAGATCGCTGATCTCGCGGTCGAACCAGAGATGAATGCCGGTGATCGGCGAAGTCTCAAAGGTCGCGAGGGTCCTGCGCAGAGGCTCAGCGGCAGACGTATCCGGCAGGATGCGCGCGAGCACATCGAAGGGAACAGCGAAGATGACATAGTCGAAGGCGGCTTCCCCGTCCGTCACTCCCAGCGTGACCTGAGACGGCTCGGCGCGGAACGACTCGGCCGAGGTGCGGAACTTCACTTCCCCGCTGCGGGCGCGAATGTAGTCTCCGGCAGCGTTGTAGAGCTCGGTGAGCGGAACTCGTGGCACACCCATGCGTCCCGCCGCGGCCGACTTCAGGAACGACTCGCGAATGACCTGTGCCGCGTAGGGAACCGAGACGCAGTCCAGATCCTCGTTCAGCGCGCTGACCAGCACAGTCTTCCAGAAGCGGTCGATGGCACGTTCGGTCTGGCCGTGGCGGCGCAGCCAGGCCAGAAATGTCTCGCCATTATCGGAGGCGTGGCAGGAGCAAGCGCCATCATGGCGCGCGCGATTGAGAGCTTGTCAGGCAAGTCCAGGCAAGCGGCTCGCAGAAACGCCGGCGCGGTATGCATCGGCGCGGGGAGCCACGATGGAGCGATGACGGAGGCCCGCCCGCCGGGTTCGAGAAAGGTGAGTTGATCGTACCAGCGGACTTTGTCTTCGACTCCGATGCGCCGGTAGAACTCGATGAGGTTCGTGCAGCATCCTAGCAAGACGTGCTGGCAGTTGTCGACGATTTCGCCGGTCCCGGGATGCTGGTACGACGACGCGCGCCCCCCAAGGTAGGGCCTGCGTTCGAAGAGCGTGACGCGAAAGCCCGTGCTGGACAGGGCGCACCCGGCAGCCAGGCCCGCGAGGCCGCCTCCGACCACGGCGACCGTGGGAGGTTGTGTCCAGCCCGGCTTCATCACGCGAGGCGCTTCAGGAAGCCCTTTCCCAGGATGGTGAGCTTTTCGCGGGTGGTGAGCCGGACCTTGCCGTGGAACACGTCGTAAGCTTGACGCGCAATTTTATCGAGCAGACGGCGGTAGATGGTGATCAGAACCCAGAGCGCCGGCTGGCTGTCTTCGTCGATCAGAGGAATCAGTTCGTCGCCGGAGAGGTAGAACTCACGAGCCGCTCTGCGATTCCATCGCGAGCAGCGGACCAAACCGCACGGGGTTGGTAGCCGTGCT
The DNA here is from genome assembly GCA_963711675.1 of uncultured Acidobacteriota bacterium. Lineage (GTDB taxonomy): Bacteria > Acidobacteriota > Terriglobia > Terriglobales > Acidobacteriaceae > CAVQFB01. The sequence continues at coordinate 259,116 of CAVQFB010000013.1, forward strand.
CAGCTCATCGGCAGAAATTCCGAAGGTGGCCAGATCTCTTTCGGGCAGATAAACGCGGCCCATCTGCGGCGTCTTCTTTGACATCGCGAATGATGTTGGTGAGCTGAAATGCCAGGCCGCAGCGCTCGGCCAGCAGATTCGGCCGCGCGGATCGCGATAACCGAAGACGCGAATGCACACCAGCCCAACGACCGACGCGACGCGATAACAGTACTGGTACAGATCTTCGAACGTCCGGTACTGAACGGTGATGGCGTTGGAGGCGGCGGTCGAGGCACCGGCATTCTCAACCGCGCTCTGATTGACGTCCATCATCGTGCCGTAGGCAAGCTGGTCGAGAAGATCCGCAGGAATGTCGTAGCGACGCTGGGTGTCGGTCAGAGCGAGCAAGACGGCGTCGTCGGTGGGCTCGCCGGCCTGGGCGCGATGGAGCGCGTCGAGCGCGTCAGTCAACTTGTAGTGGCGCTCGCGAACAGGAATACTCTCGTCGTCGGCGATGTCGTCACAGCGGCGCATGAACGCATAGACGGCACACAGCGCCTGCCGTTTGTGGCGGGGCAGAACCAGGAACGCGTAGTAGAAGTTCTTGGCGGACGCGCGCGCGATATGGCGGCAGACTGAGTAAGCGACCGCCAGCTGAGAATGCGATGGTGGCGACTGCAGGGAGCCGGCTGCACGCCCGCACTCATAACCACTTCCCCAGAGCCGCGCGGGCAACGAGCGCCAGCTTGCGAGGCTTGGAGATGGCAGGGCGGTGACCGAGCACGGCGAATCCTTGCCGCTCGATGGCGTTGAGAATTTCCTGCCCGCCGCGGCTGAAGAGTTCGAGATCGATCGCGAGCTCGCGGTCGACCTGCGAGATGAGCGGAAGTCCGCTGCGGAACCAGTCGCGCGCCCGGTCAACTTCGAAACGAATCATTTCGCAGAACGCAGGCGTATTGCGCTGAGCAGCGATGTCGGCTTCGCTGACTCCAAAGTGGCACAGGCTTCCAGAGGAAGATAGATGCGGCCTTTGGCGTAATCGTCGCTGACGTCCTGCCAGAAGTTGGCGAGCTGCAGCGCGGTGCAGGTCGAGTCGGCGAGTTCCTGTCGCGTCCACATCGCGATAGCCGCAGAGGTAAAGCACGAGATGGCCCACCGGGTTCGCGGAATTCGCGGCAATAGCCGAGAAGATCATCGAATGTTTCGTAGCGAGTGACTCGTCTGATCCTGCCGAAAGGCGGTGAGCAGATCCGCAGAATTCGTGCTTCGGGATATCGCAGGCCTGGACCGTTTCGGCCAGCGCCACGAATACCGGATGACGTGGATGCCCCGCGTAGCAGGCGTCCAGCTCAGCCTGCCATTGGTCGAGCAGAGCCAGGGAGGCGTCGGGATCGCCAACCTCGTCACCTAGATCGTCAGAGATGCGACAGTAGGCATAAACGTTGAAGAAATGCTGTCGCAGGCGTTCGGGCAGGAACCAGCTCGCTACTGAAAAGTTCTCGTAGTGCGATCGCGCTAGCCGGCGGCAGTATTCCTGCGCTTCTTCAACCGAAGGAGATGACATCGGGAATCGCATATTCGGGCGGAAGGCTGCGCCATCCCGACAATGCGGCATCCGACTGAACCTGCGAACCGTTGCTCGCGACTGAAGGCATCTCGTAAACCAATCGTTGAAACGTTCCCTAATCACGAAGGACACGAAGGGCCACAAAGGGTCGCCGTCAAGGTTGATCCGATCCTCCGTGAGACTTCGTGTCCTTCGGGACTTCGAACTTTGTCACCCAGCCGGGCGCGTCGTTACCTTGGCGTCAGTGGCCTGGGATAATGGCAGTCTTGATGTCGCCGTTGCGATTCAGCATGTGGCGGAGCACCTGTTGCAAGCGCGAAAGCGGCGCCTCACCGGTAATGTAATCGGTGGAGCGAATCTTCTTCTCCGCGATCAAGCGCAAAGGCCTTGCGTACGGTATCCGGCGTGTGATGGAATGTGGCCTTAAGCGTGATCTCGGAATAGTGCAGCCGATTGGTATCCAGCTGGACTTTCGTGCCGCTGGCGCATCCGCCGAAGAAGTTGACAGTGCCGCCCTTGCGCACCATCTCCATGGCCCACTCCCACGCCTCCGGACGGCCGACGGCTTCGATCACGACATCGCTGCCGCGGCGCTCCTGCGTGACTGCGCGCACAGCCTCGACTGGATCTTTCACCTGCGTGATCTGCACCACTTCATGCGCGCCCATGCGTTTGGCAGCGGCAACCTGCGAGTCCCGCTTCACCACCGAGATCACATTACAGCCGATCGCCTTCGCCACCTGCACAAACATCAGTCCGATAGGACCGCCGCCGATGACCGCGACCGTGTCGCCGATTTCGACCCTGGTCTCGTGCAGCCCGCGCAGGACGCAGGCCAGCGGCTCGACCATCGCAGCTTCCTCGTAAGTAACATCGGGCGGCATCGCCAGCATGTTGGTCTCGACGATGCGCTTGGGAATGCGAATGTATTCCGCATAGGCGCCGTTATTGAAGAGCAGGTCTTCGCAGAGATTCTCCTGATGCTTGGAGCAGTAGAAGCACATGCTGGCAGGGGGCGGAATTCAGCGCCACCACCCGCATGCCCTTCTTGAAGCCGCGCACGCCCTGCCCAACCTCTTCGATCATGCCGGCCAGTTCATGCCCGAACAGCGCCGGAGGAACAATCATCCGCGCGTGATACCCGCGCTGATAGACTTTCAGGTCGGTGCCGCAGGTAAGCGCCACCTGCACTTTGACCAGTACTTCCCCGTCGCCTACGCGGGGGATGGGAACTCGTTCAATCTTGACGTCCTCTTTGCCGTAGAGGACGGCTGCCGTCATCTTTCCGTTCACTTACGATATTCCTTCCCGCTGGGCTGCCCGGCTGAATCACGACTTTCATGGAATCCGGTTGGGGGTGGGCAGCCAGGTGCAGTGCTTCGACGCTGTCGGACAGGGGAAAACGGTGGCTGATCAGCCTTTCCAAATCCATTTCGCGGCCCATGACAAACCGCACCGATTCTTCCTGCAAATCGACAGACGCGCTGTACGACCCCAACAACGTTTTCTCGTCCACACAAACCGCACGCGGGATCAATGGTGGCTTCTCCGCGAACCGTTTGCGCAAATAGCAACACCCGTCCGCCCGGACGCGCCGCATCAATCGCGGTCCGGATCAAACCGCTACCGCCACTGCCAAAATTACCGCGTCGGCCCCACGGCCGTCCGTCAACTCACGCACCCCGTCAATCGACATCGGAACGCGAAGCGTCAATCGAAAGTCCTAAACCGAAGCTTTGAGATATTGTAAGCCTCTGAAGGATACAAATCGGAAGTTACTACTCTAGCTCCAGCCCGTTTTGCCAATAGACTCAATATGATACCGATAGGTCCCTGCCCGATCACAAGCACAGTTTCGCCCTGCTGCAGACCCAAGCGTCAATTCCTTTCATGCAGGTGTTCACCGGCTCGACGAAGCACGCCTGCTCAAAGGAGACGCCGTCAGGGATGCGAACGGTGCCCCCCTTCACAATCCAATCCATGACCCGAACATATTCCGCGAAGCCCCCGCCGCTGGGCTCGAATCCAGCGGTGCAGCCCACTTTCTTGTAGGTGTCGCACTGGGCAAAGGTTTTGTTGCGGCAGTAATAGCAATGGCCGCACGGGATGTGGTGGAAGACGACGACGCGGTCGCCCCTCGTGGAAGTCGTTCACATCCGCTCCTGCCGCGGCGACGGTACCCGAGGTTTCATGGCCGAAGATACGCGGGCGCCGAATGCGAGCCGGTGGCAATCTTCTTCAGATCTGTTCCGCAAATACCGCAGGTGTGGACGCGAACCAGCAATTCCCCAGCGCCGATCGCCGGTACCGGCACGGTTTCCAGGCGAACATCATTCATGCCGCGATACACCGCGGCAAGCATGGTGGAAGGGATTGCTTTCTTCCCTTCCTCGATGGCGAATTGTCCGGCGATTGCCATACTAGTGACTAGGCGTCGCTCCTGCAGGATGAAGACTGAGTTCTTCGTCGGCGGCGCTGGCATGCTGCAGCAACTTGCACAGTGTATTCGATGCACGGGAGCTATCGCGAGCCAGTTTCCACGTTGATCGCCAAAGCCACGGCCTGATGGAAACGTAAGCAACAAACTTTGCGGTGTGGAGCTGGCCGTCGTGACGAATGAAACGGTCGATTGGCGGAAAGTCCGAGTCGACGCCATCAGAAATCGCTTTTATGGCACAGAATGGAACACTGCGAGCTCGCGCACCACGTGCAACGGCTGCCGCTTCCATATCCGCAGCTTGGGCACCGTAGGATTTGGCTATGGCCGCCTTCTGCTCACGACCAACCACAGAGCCCACTGTGACGAGAATGCCGGTTCCGGAGCCCACATCCGTGCGGCTGCCATCCTGGGCATCGACTACAGTTCGAGGCGTAAACCCAGAGCCGGGTGCGATATCGGATTGCAGAGCACCCGCGAACCCAGCAGATATCACCAACGAAGGCTGATATAGCGAAATGACTGCTTCGCACGCGCGACGCGCAGCTTGCGCGCCAATGCCGCTGCAGACGGCAACGGTGTGGTCGTCCTCGAAGAACTTGAAGGATCTGCCGTCGTGCTCGCGAGCAGAGACATGCCAGTCCCTGACGAGAGGTTTGATCTCGCGCTCGAGCGCTGCGACGATGGCGATCCGGTTAGGCATACCCGTTAGCATGGAACCATTGGACGGCGCGGCGTAAGGCATCTTCCACTGGAACCGTCATCCAGCCGAGCTCGCGTTCAGCTTTGGCTGAGGTCACAAACATCTTCTTGCGGCTCATCTTGACTGCTTCGACCGTGGCGCGAGGTTCGCGGTGGAGGATTCGCCCGGTTACCAACTCATCGACCACACCGGAAGCGAGCGCGACAAAGTACGGCACCTTCACATTCGGCGACGGCAGTCCGGTAATGGCACCTAGCTTGTCCAAAATCTGTTTCAAGGTGAGGTTCTCACCACCCAAAATGTAGCGTTCGCCGCTTCTTCCCTTCTCGAGAGCAGCCACGTGGCCGCGAGCGCAAGCATCGACATCGACCAGATTCAATCCCGTATCCACGTACGCTGGGAATTTCTTCTTCAAGAAATCGACGATGATACGTCCCGTCGGCGTCGGTTTGATGTCCTGCTCACCTACGGGTGTGGTGGGATTTACCACAACCACCTCGGTCGCCTTGCTCCCCGCCCTTTCCTTTGCTGCCTCTTTACCGGCGGCGAGCGCAACTTGTTCAGCCATGAACTTCGAGCGCTTGTAATGGCCAATCATAAGCTCGAGCGATACTGGCGAATCTTCATCAGCGGGACGACCGTTGGCCGTGAACCCCATGGTTGCCACGCTCGACGTATATACGACGCGGCGCACTCCACTCTTCCGGGCTGCGGCGATAACGGTGCGCGTGCCTTCCACATTCGAACCATACATCTGCTCCGGATCACGAACCCACAGGCGATAGTCGGCGGCAACATGGAATACTACGTCGCACCCCGAAATCGCTCGCTCAATCGACGCAAACTCTCGCAAGTCCCCAATGACGCGCTCTGCGTCAAGCCCCTGAATGTTTCTCAGATCGCTGGTGGGGCGCACCAGCAATCGCAGATTGGCTCCCTGCTCGGCCAAAACGCGCGCAACATGGCTACCGACAAAGCCGGTAGCGCCGGTGACGAAGGCTTTCATGGGGCAGATCTTGACCTGCTATTCCAGCTTTTCGGGCTCAAGGGAAACCGTTTCCCCGGCCGCCTTTTTCTCCCAATAGTGATGCACCCAGGCCTCCCAGCTTTTGCCGGCAGCCATGTCGCGGCCGGTGAAGGCCAGGGACGCAATGTCGGCGTAAGGAATGGAAACTCTGGGACTGCCATCTTTGGGCAGGACCCGCACTAGAGAATCCTCGAGAGTCTTTCCTGTACGGCGGTCAAAGACATAGCCCTCGATCTGCGCTCCGCTTTTTCGGGTGATCAGCACGTCGCCGCGGTAGTCAAAGGCACGCTCGAGCGCTGCGCGCAACTCGTCCGGCGTGGCCAATTCGAAAATCGATCCTTCCAGCTGTTGGCGAGCCGTGCCCGGCACGACTTCAAGCGCGTCAGGATCGGATAGCCTGGAGTTGGCGTGTGGGCTTATCGGAGCTGAGTCGTTCGTACTCAAACCCGCGATTCCTCGGGAGCGTCGACACTGGCGTGAACGGGAGCGGCATCCGCAGACAATTCCTCGATCTGGACCAGCGGATTGAAGCTGTGAACCGGACGCACGGGTTCGTCGAGTAACCGGAGGGCGGATGCGTCCCGATAACGATTGAAGAATGAGGCGCGCACGGTGTGAAAAAGTCCGCGCAACGAACTGAAGGTGTCGTTGACGGCAGAGGCCTCGTAGCCGCTGTGCACCATGCAATTGGCGCACTTGGGATTGCCGGACTCGGTGCCGTAGTTCTGCCATTCCGTCGCTTCCAGAAGCTCCGAGAACGTATCGGCGTAGCCGTCCTGCAATAGATAACAGGGCTTCTGCCATCCGAAGACGTTATACGTCGGCATGCCCCAGGGGGTGCAGGCATAGTCGCGCTTGCCCATCAGGAATTCCTGAAACAGGGGCGACATGTTGAAACGCCAGTTCGAACTTCGATTGGAGAGAATGGCGCGGAAAAGCCGGCGGGTGCGGCCGCGTCCGAGGAAATGGCTCTGGTCGGGAGCCTTCTCGTAGGAATAGCCGGGCGAGAGCATCATGCCCTCGACACCCAGTTCCATCATCTCGTCGAAAAATGCGCGCACACTGGTGGGGTCGGCGCCGTCGAAAAGCGTGGTGTTCGTGGTGACACGAAAACCGCGAGCCAGTGCTTCCTTGATGCCGTCGATCGCCTTGTCATAACCCCCTTCGAGGCAAACGGAAAAATCGTGATGCTCGCGTTGACCGTCCACGTGGACCGAGAAGGTGAGGTACTTGCTCGGCTTGAACAGATGAATCTTCTGCTTGAGCAGCAGCGCGTTGGTGCAGAGGTAAATGTATTTCCTGCGCGCGACCAGGCCTTCAACGATTTCACCGATCTGGGGATGCAGCAAAGGCTCTCCACCGGGGATTGCCACCGTGGGCGCGCCACATTCTTCGACGGCACGAAAACACTCTTCCGGCGTAAGTTGCGCCTTCAGAACGTGCGCCGGGTATTGAATCTTGCCGCAACCGGCGCAGGCGAGATTGCAGCGGAACAGGGGCTCGAGCATGAGCACGAGCGGGTACTGCTTACGTCCCCTGAGCTTTTGCTTGAGGACATAAGTTGCCACCGTCCACATCTGCGAAACAGGCACTGCCATTCAGTACTCTCCAACTCGATGGTGCAACGAGACGCTTATTCTCAGGCTACGCTCTGCGCCGCGCTTCCCATGATCTTCGCGTACGTGGTCAATGCGATCAGAGGAAAATATTGCCGGTACAGGTGATACTTCAAATAGAACACGCGGGGAAAACCGGTACCGGTGTAGAACTGCTCATCCCACGAGCCATCTTTCTTTTGTGTACGCAGCAGATAGGCAATGCCCCGAGCCACGGAGTCGCTACGCGTGTCGTTGGCGGCGAGCAAACCCATGATGGCCCACGCAGTCTGCGACGGCGTGCTGGCACCGACGCCACGAGTTGTCGGGTCGTCATAAGAACCGCAGCTTTCGCCCCAGCCTCCGTCGGGGTTCTGAACCATGCGCAGCCATTCAGCGGCCTGCTGGATGTAGGGCTCGTGGTGGTCAATGCCGATGGCCTCCAGGCCCCGCAGCACCAGCATGGTGCCGTAGATGTAGTTGACTCCCCAGCGACCGAACCACGATCCATCCGGCATCTGCTCTTTGCGAAGGAAGTCGATCGCCTTCTTCACCGCCCCATGATTCTTGTCGTAGCCGTGCGCGGCGAGCATCTCGAGAACTCTGCCCGTGATGTCGGAGGTCGCCGGGTCGAGCATTGCGTTGTGGTCGGCGAACGGAATGTTCTCGAACACCATGCGGTCGTTGTTCTTGTCAAACGAGGCCCAACCCCCGTTTCTGCATTGCATCGAGAGGATCCAGTCAATGGCGCGCTGCACTGACTCCCGCATGTAGCGCCCGTTAGGGTGTTCCACGTGACTAAGTCCCAGGCACACCATCGCGCTGTCATCCACGTCGGGATAGAACTCGTTGTTGAATTCGAAGTACCATCCGCCGGGCTGCCCCTCGGGATTCTTGATCTTCCAGTCACCGACGTTACGAACCTGTTTCTGCAGGATCCAGTCCGCCGATTCCATCATGCGCGTATCGTTTGCGGGCACACCGGCTTCACCGAGGGCAAAAAGCGCATAAGCCGTATCCCACACCGGCGACACACAAGGCTGCATGCGGAAGGTTTCTTCCTCTTCGATACCCAGTTTTTCGAACTCGTCGAGAGCGCGAATCACCTGGGGATCGTCCAACGAGTAGCCCAGGCAGCGCATGGCGACGATCGAGTTCACGATCGACGGATAGATGGCCCCCAGGCCATCACTCATTTCAAAACGCTCCAGCATCCACTTCTCCGCCTTCTTCAGCGCGATCGAGCGCAGCGGCCGGATGTGCACAGCCTCGGCCCAGTGGGTCAATCGGTCGAGCGAGAGGAAGAAGTTTCGCCACGAGAACAGTTTCTTCGACCAGTGCAGATGCATGCGCGACTTGTCGCGTCCACCCACGAAGAGTTCCTCGATTCCCATTTCCGCGGGAATCTTCTTGAACGGCTTTTTGGCGTAGCAGATCGACAGCGGCACCAGCATGGCACGCGACCAGGAAGAAATCTCGTAGATGTTGAACCAGAACCAGTTGGGGAAGAGGACGATCTCGGGAGGAACTGCGGGGACGGCATCGTAGTCGTACTGGCCGAGAAAACAGAGGTAGATCTTCGTAAAGGTGTTGACCTCGGTGACCCCACCGAGTTCCAGAATGATCTTGCGAGCTCTTACAAGAGCAGGATGGTCGGGGCTGTAACCGGCCAACTTCAAGCCGAAGTAAGCCTTCACGCATGCGCTGATATTGGCCGGGCCACCGGGGTAGATACTCCACCCGCCATCCTCGTTCTGATGCTCCAAAATGTATTTGGCGCACTTGACGAAGCGTTCCTGATTACTGGTTCCCAGTAGGGTATGCAGGAGAATGTAATCCGACTCGAGAGTCGTATCGGCCTCGAGTTCGCCGCACCAGTAGCCTTCCTCGAGTCTCTGCGAAAACAAGTATTGCCGTGCGGCGTCCACACTCGCGGCTACACGGCTCGAGAGATCATCAATCTTGCCAAAACGCAGTTGTGGTGCTGACGGTGCTGCAAATGCAGGGGAGTGATTATCCATACGCTATATATTTACTCCGCGCTGACGACAGCAGGCGCGCTCGCGATCGCTTCCACAATCTCCGGGGGCAGGCCGAAGCGTACGTGCTCGGGCATGACCTCGAGTTCCTGAACGTTGCCGAATCCCTTGGTAGCCAGGAACTTCACAACCTCTTCCACCAGACACTCCGGCGCCGAGGCGCCGGCAGTGAGCGCGATCGTCTTAACGTTCTCAAGCCATGCTGGCTGGATGTTCTTGTAGCTATCGATTAGATGCGCGTTGGTGCCCAAATTACGCGCAACTTCTACCAGACGGTTGGAATTTGAGCTGTTGTCGGAGCCAACTACTAAAACGAGGTCGGCATCGGAAGCAACCTGCTTGACTGCAACTTGCCGGTTTTCCGTGGCATAGCAGATATCTTGAGCGGCTGGTCCCTTGATGTTCGGGAAGCGGTGCTTCAACGCGGCAATGATGTCGGTGGTCTCGTCGAGGCTGAGCGTCGTTTGGGTCAGATAGGCGATGCGATTGGGGTCAGGAACGGTCAGAGAAGCGACTTCCTGCGGTGATCCAACCACCTGAGTCACAAGCGGCGCCTCGCCCAGGGTGCCAATGACTTCGTCATGGTCGCGATGGCCGATCAGGATAAGGGAGTAGCCTTCCTTGGCAAACTTGACGGCCTCAACGTGAACCTTGGTCACCAGGGGGCAAGTGGCGTCGATAACGCGCAGACTGCGCAGGTGGCTATTCTCGCGAACCTCCGGAGAGACACCATGGGCGCTGTAGATTACGCGCTCGCCTGCAGGGACTTCCTCAACACTGTCGACAAAAATGGCGCCCTTGGCCTGGAGTTCCTCCACCACAAAGCGGTTGTGGACGATTTCCTTCCGAACATAGATGGGCGGGCCAAAGGCTTCCAGGGCGATGCGGACGATGTCGATCGCGCGGACCACGCCGGCGCAGAAACCCCTTGGCTTCAGCAAAAGTAGAGTCTTCCCGTTGGATTCAGACACGATCACTCCCCACTCGTTATAGGGTACACGTTCCCTGTTGGTATTGTCCCCTTAAAGTAGCGAAAAGAACCCATTTGGTCAATGTAAGCCGTAGAAACTGCGAGGATTAGCAGCGGTCGGCAAGAATGAGAGGTCGAATGGCGCTCAGGCGTTGGCCTTAATCATGTCCTGCGCGTGCTTGCGGGATGTGTCGGTCAGTTTAGCGCCGCTGATCATGCGGGCCACTTCGTCCGTACGTTCGGTACCCGAGATCTGGCGCACGGTGGTTCGAGTGCGCCCGGCGGATTCCTTTTTTTCGATGAGATAGTGGTGGTCTGCAAAGGTCGCGATCTGAGGCAGATGGGTTATACAGAGCACCTGATTGGAGCGGGAAAGCGACTTGAGTTTCTTGCCCACTGCTTCGGCGGCGCGACCGCCGATACCCGAATCAATTTCATCAAAAACCAAAGTTCGTTGGGGCGCCGCCGGCCTCTTGCGGCTGCCGTGGTTTGCGGGCGCGGCTGCTCCTGCCTCTACGCTGGCTTTAAGCGCGAGCATGACCCGGGAAAGCTCGCCGCCAGAAGCGATGTGTTCGAGTTGGCGTAATGGCTCGCCGGGGTTGGTGGAGATCATGTAAACAACATCGTCGAAGCCGGCGGCGGTCCAGTTCCCCGGCTCTTCTGAAGTGGTTATCTGGATTTTGAAGGCCGACTTCATCGCCAAGTCATTGATTTCGGCTTCGACCAGCTTTTCCAGTTTGCGGGCAGCATCGTTGCGCTTCTTTGAAAGGGATCGGGCTGCCTTCAGATATTTTTCCGCCGCCTGCGCGAGCTGGGAGCGAAGTTGACGTAAGACTTCATCTTTGTTCTCCATCTCCGAGAGCTTGCGGGCAACTTCCGAACCAAAGGCGACGACGTCTTCCAATGTCGGACCGTATTTCCGTTTCAGACGATCGATGGCGGCGAGGCGGTCTTCGATCTGGGATAGGTGCTCCGGCGACGCGTGGATGCCGCCGGCATAATCGCGCAGAGTGGCGCCAACGTCCTCGACGCTGATGCGGGCATTTTCGAGCGCGGCCAGAGCCTCTTCAAACTTGGGCTCGTATCGAGCCAGTTCCTCCACTTGTTTCTGTGCTGAACGCAAGGACGCAGAAGTAGAAGCGTTGCCTTCATAGAGCAGGTCAAAGGCATTCATGGCGGCGTTATAGATCTTTTCCGCATTTGCCAAAACCCGCTTCTCGGTTTCGAGGCGCCCATCTTCACCCGGCTGGAGCTTGGCATCCTCGATCTCGCGCTTCTGAAATGTCCAGAGGTCGAGCAAGCGCAGACGATCCTGCTCATCCTGTTCCAGTTCGGTGATGCGAGCGCGAATAGCTTTCCACTCTTCGAACGCCTCAGTGGCCGAACTGGTCTGATTGCCGGCGAAGAGATCGAGGATCGCCACGCGCGCAGGACCGTCGAACGCGAGCAGCGACTCGTTCTGAGCATGGATCGTGGCTAGGTATGGCCCTAACTGGCGAAGCACGGCCACGGTCACCGGCTGGTTGTTGACGAAGACTCGGCCTTTGCCCGTAGCGGAGATTTCACGCCGGAGAATGATTGATTCTTCCTCGGCGTCCACGCCGTTGGATTCCAGAATCTTGCCGACAGCTTTTTCGGCGCCTGGTTCGACCTCAAACACCGCGGAGACCACCGCCCGGTCGGAGCCGGAGCGGATAACATCGCTCGACGCTTTGTCGCCGAGCAGCAGCGCGAGGGCGTCGATGAGGATCGACTTACCAGCCCCTGTTTCGCCCGTGAGCAGGTTCAAGCCGGAGGCAAACTCCACCGCTACGTGGTCGATGACGGCATAGTTCTCCAGGTGCAGTTCGAGAAGCATGAAGGATTGTGGGGAGAATAGCACGGGATTTGCCGGGCGTCAGTAGCCCAACTCGCCTCAGAGGAGACCCCACCGAAGAGACCGACGAATGTTTTCTACACGTGTACCTCCGAGCGAAGTACTTGCTTTCCCCGTCAGATAGGCCGTACACGTTGGTCTATAATCCCAAGAAGGGGAATACTCCATACAATGCATCTGTCTCTTTTGCTGACACTCATTATTGGCGGCGAAATTGTCGATTTGGTCAACGAAACGGGCGCCGTCGCCAAGGGCGTTTTGCTGCTCCTTTTGATCTTCAGCCTGCTCTCCTGGGCGGTGATTCTCGGCAAGTGGAGCCTGTTGCGGCGAGCGCGCGTGCAGAGTGGCCGCTTCGTGCGGGCATTCCGCAAGGCGCAGCGCTTGCAGGATGTCTCGGCCGTCGCCGAGCAGTTTCGGCCCAGTCCGCTGGTCGGAGTCTTTGAAAACGGCTTCGAGGAATACAAGCGACAGGTGGCCAACCCGACCGGCGTGGTGAAGAATCCAGTTGCCGTGCAGCGCGCGATGCAGATCGCGGCTTCCGAGGAACTGACCCGGTTCGAGCGGAACATGCCCTGGCTGGCGATCACGGGTGCAGTCACACCGTTTGTGGGACTGTTCGGAACCGTGTGGGGCATCATCGACGCGTTTCATGGATTGGGCACGGCCGGAGCAGCAACTCTGCGGGCGGTGGCGCCGGGTATTTCGGAGGCGCTGATTACTACCGCCGCGGGCTTGGCGGCCGCAATTCCCGCCGTAATCGCCTACAACCTGATCGGCGGTTCGGTGCGTGAGTTTGCCGCTCGTGCGGATGACTTTTCGCTCGAGATGCTGAACGCCATCGAGCGCCAGCAACCGGTGGCCCGCGCCGTCATGGATGAGGTACGGCGGTAATGGCTTTCACCGCACCGAACGGACGAACGCAGAGTTCCCTCGCCGACATCAATATCACCCCGCTGGTTGACGTTGTCCTGGTCCTGCTCATTATCTTCATGGTCACGGCTCCGGTGCTGCAGTCAGGCATTGACGTAAGCGTGCCCAAAACCCGCACTGTGAAGGAGATCACCGAGGAGCGAGTGGTTGTGACCATTAACAAGGAACAGCGGGTATTCCTCGGGAATGATCCTGTCAATATCAACGAAATAGGAGCCAAGCTGCGCCAGAAGATTCGCGACCCACAGCACCAGTCGATTTTTGTGCGGGCCGATGAGAACGTGCCATTCGGGGCTTTTGCAACGGTGATGGATGCCGTAAAGCAGTCAGGCATCAGCAACGTGAGCATCGTGACCCAGCCTCTTGAGAGTCATGGCCAACGCTGAAATTTTCCTGGAGCACGAAAACTGGCCACGCATGATGACCTGGTCGGTGGTGCTTCATCTGCTCGTCGCAGGACTGCTGACCGCAGGCGCGGTGTTCTTGCCGCAGAATCGAGGCGACAGTTGGGGCGCTGGCGGAGGAGGAGATGCTATCGGAGCGACCCTTGTGAGCACAGTCCCGCTGCCGTCGATCCCAACCGATGCCCAGAATGTCTTGGCCAACGAGTCGAAAGGTCTGTCGCACTCCTTGCCTGAACTCCCTCAGCCAGACGTGAAGGCGCCGGACGCAATCCCGATTCCGGAGAAAGACGCTAAGAAAAAGAAGACCAAGCCGATTGCGACTCCTACGAAGCAGAAGCCAGTGCCCGAACCCGTAGAAGAAGCGAACAACGTCATTCCATTTGGTGAGGGCGGCCCCGTCAGTGGACCCTATGGAACATTCAGCGCAGGAGGGGCAAAGGGTGGCTTCGGTTTCACGGGAGGCGGTGGGGACTTCGGAAATCGATATGCGTGGTACGTGCGAGTCGTGCAGCAGAAAGTGTCGGAGAACTGGCTCAAGTATGAAGTGGATCCGCGGGTCAGCGATGCACGACGAGTCTATGTTGTGTTCGATATCACGCGATCAGGTCAGCCCAGCAACATCCAGGTCGAGCAGTCGAGTGGTGTTCCGTCGCTCGATCAATCGGCAGTTCGCGCTCTGCAGCGTATTGACACTTTTGGTCCCCTGCCTCCCGATTACTCGGGAAATAAGGTTTCCGTCGAGTTCTGGTTTGATTACAAGAGATAGATGCAGTGGCTGGGACCTAGTACCAGGTACCTAGTGTTCGGTACTTGGAAAAGGCTTAGCCTCTTCGGGACCTGGATTCTGGGAGTGAAATTGGAAGCACGAATTATATTTCGAGGATTACAATTGAATTCATATCGTTATACGAGGTATCTGGCAGGAATGGGCACGGCGGAGCGTTGGTTGAGAGTGCTTGCGTTCGTGGCTTTGTTTGCGCTTCCGTCCTTCGGACAAGACTGGATCCGCACGGGAACGGGTCTTGGGGTGGAGAAAATCCGGCTTGCGGTTCCCGATTTCAAAACCTCCACACAGGACGCCAAGAATGCAGATCTGCTGAAGGCGTTTAACGACACACTCTGGAATGACCTCGATAACGCCGGCATCTTCGAGCTGGTGTCGAAGAGTTTCAATCCGCTGGACATCCCGGGCACACCGGCAGAGGTTAAGTTCGAGCAGTGGAGCGCTCCTCCGCCAAACGCGTCGATGCTTGCGTTCGGCAACCTGGGCGTAACAGGCGATCGCGTTGCGGTACAGGGCTGGCTGTATGACGTCAAGAACATCAGCTCACCCCAAGTCCTGGGCAAACAGTACACGGATGCCTCGACCGTAGAGGCGGCGCGTCTGATCGCGCACAAGTTTGCCGATGAGATCATCTTCCGGCTCGGCGGCGGCATCCAGGGTGTCGCTGAAAGCAAGATCTATTTCGTCAGCGACCGCAGCGGGCACAAAGAAATCTGGTCGATGGACTATGACGGGTCGAACCAGCGCCCGCTAACAACTTTGGGATCAATTTCGCTTTCGCCCCGCGTCTCGCCGGATGGCTCCCGCGTAGCCTTCAGTTCCCTGACAAAAAGCGGCTGGGAGATCATGATGTATTCGCTGGAACTTTCGCGAATGGTCACGTTCCCGCGCTTTGGCGGGACGAATCTCTCTCCGTCGTGGTCACCAGACGGAACCAGGCTGGCATTTTCAGGTTCGCGCACGGGGGCTTCGGAGATATACACGGCAGATGCTGCCGGCGGCAATTTGAAGCGGCTTACCAACGGGCGCGGCCCCGATGTCTCACCCTCGTGGAACCGGAAGACGGGATCGCAGATCGCCTTCGTCAGCGGACGAACGGGGCTGCCGCAGATTTACACCATGGAATCGGATGGCACGAACGTCCAGAAAATGACCGATCAGGGATATGCAGTGTCGCCGAGCTGGTCGCCGAACGGACAGTTCCTGACATTTTCCTGGATGCGCAAATACGGGCCGGGCGCGCCGGGATCGAACGATCTTTATCTGATGGACATCGCCAGCAAGCAGTGGGTTCAGCTGACCCATGATGGGAGCCGGAATGATTTCCCCTCCTGGTCGCCGGACGGGCGGCATATTGTTTTCCAATCAAACCGCTCCGGCACCGAGCAGATTTGGAGCATACTGGCAGACGGAACGAAATTGCAGCAGTTAACTTTTACCGGCCGCAATACGCAACCGAACTGGAGTTGGAAATAGCATTGCTTTCATACCTGGAGTCATACATCGAACAAGTCTGGCGACCACGGACTGGTTGGCAATCCGCGGCGCCACCTAAAATCAGCCGCGCGCCCGAGCAACAGACGCGCGCATCCGCACGGAGGAGAAGGTGAAGCACTATAAGATGAAGTGGTTCATGCTCGTGTTAGCTTTGGGCGCCGTCATGTTGTTGGGTGCCTGCAAGAAGAAAACGGCCCCGCCGCCACCCCCGCCGCCACCCCCGCCAGCGGCTCCGACTGCGTCTTTGTCGGCAAACCCCAACACGATCGAGAAGGGACAGTCGACGACGCTCACCTGGCAGACCACGAACGCTACGGACGTCAAGATCGATTTCGTTGGACCGGTCGATCCCAATGGTTCGAAACAGGTGACACCGGATGATTCCACCACATATCACCTGACGGCCAAAGGAGCCGGCGGAACCCAGGAAGCCACGGCACGAGTCACAGTCACGGCTGCACCACCACCGCCGCCACCTCCGGCTTCGGCTACGGAAGAAGAGCTGTTCGCGCAGAATGTGAAGGACATCTACTTCGACTATGACAAGTCGGATGTTCGCGGTGACCAGCAGTCTGCGCTGCAAGGGGATGCTCAGTTCCTCAACCAGCATCCAGGCATGACCTTCACAATTGAAGGTCACTGCGACGAGCGCGGATCGACGGAGTACAACCTGGCGTTGGGAACGAGCCGCGCCGAGTCCGTCAAGAACGCGCTGGTCCAGGCGGGCGTGAATGCCAGCCGTATCAAGACCATCAGCTACGGCAAGGAGAAACCGTTCTGCATGCAGTCGAACGAACAGTGCTGGCAGGAAAACCGCCGCGGCCACTTCGTTTATACGAGATAACCTCATCGGGGGCGGCGAAGCGATTCGCCGCCTCTGATCTCGCTTACGCTCCAGTATCACGCAAGCTGCCCCGTTAGCGTTACCTTGCGACGGAGAGGTCGCGGTGCATAACCCGGTCGGAGGGGGGACCGACCAAATCAGCCGGAAGGCTGGACAGATGGTGCAGTTTTAGCATCCAATGGAATCCACTATGAAACTTCAACGATATTCGACCATAGCTGTGTTATCGGCGCTGTTTCTGGCCGTCCTTTTGTCGCCCACGGTGCCTGCCGGCGGGGCCAACAAGGACATGATCCAACTACAAACCCAAATGCAGCAAATGCAGGACCAGATGGCGCGAATGCAGCAGTCGTTCGACGAGCGCATGGGCGTGATGAAAAACCTCGTCGAACAGAACACCGACGCTGCGAACAAGGCAACCACCGCCATCGTCGGCCTGCAGACCGCTCTGGATAAGCAACAGGCGGACTCCAGCGCGAAGGTGGACCAGGTTTCGGGGCAGATCCAGGCGCTCAACGACACGCTGGATGAATTGAAGACGCGGCTGGCGAAGGTGAGCAAACAATTAGAAGACATGCAGGCGGCGCAGCAGAATCTGAATTCGCAGCCGGGACAAACCCAAGGCCAGATGGCCGCACCTCCCGTACAGGCACCGCCCCCCGACGTGCTCTACAACAATGCCCTGCGCGACTACAACGGCGGCAAGAACGACATCGCCGCTCAGGAGTTCGGGGACTACATCAAGTACTATTCGAACACTGACCTCGCGGGAAATTCATTCTTTTACCTGGCCGAGATTCAATACAAACAGGGGAATTTCCAGCAAGCCGTGCAGAACTACGACCAGGTCCTGCAAAACTTTCCCGGAGGCAACAAGGCAGCATCGGCAGAGTTGAAGAAGGGCATGGCTTTGGTTCAGTTAGGGCAGAAAGAAGCCGGAATCACAGCCTTGAAGCACGTAGTACAGCGCTATCCGCGCACAAATGAAGCGCTGCAAGCTAAGGATCAGCTGCGACGGCTGGGCGTCACCACGGCGTCCAAGCCGCCGGCTGGCAGATAGTCAGAGTTCCTTCTCCTGCTCCTGTTTCCATCTCTTCCCTTTTCCCTGGTCCTTCCACTGACGCCAATCAAGATTCAATCCCCCAAGCTACTGCCCTACTTCCACTCAACAATCTTTGCCTCCGAGCAGGCATCCAGGTAGTCAGCGACAAGATCAACGGACAACGGGCCATACTCAGCGGAGACAGCGTCGCGAATCTCCCCCACTGTCCGCCTCCCGTCGACGAAGTTGGCAATCTCATACGCGTATAACTCTGATTGGTCCTGAACACTCAGCAGAGGAGTGGCGTCGGGGTTGAGAAGTTTGACCTTTGAGTAGCGTTCCTTTCCAAGCCGAGCTAAGAGGACATTGTCGTTCTGATAAGTGAGCGGGCCGAAGTCTCCGATGCGGACGGGAACTCGCCGAGCAGCGGGAGTGTTTGCCCAAGGCGGACTCGGCGCCGATCCAGTGGCTCCACGGGATTTCGCTTGGGCGTCGAGCCAAGCATTGAAGGTGGTGGCTTGTGCAGTGAGAGCTTTGAGGCTTTCAGCATCTGCATTTGCAGGTCCGCCCGTAAATGCGACGAGCGAGTGTAATTCGGCGATCTCGCGTCGGAGAGCCTGGTTCACAAGGTTGCGGGCCTCATACCAGTCCGCGTTGGGGTCAGATTTCGAATCGTCGACTAGGCGCTGGGCGTCCGCGAAGACCGGGCTCAGACGAGACCCACTCTGCGCCGCGAGGAACGGTAGCAGCTTGGGCAGCTGTGACGGGTTTAGGCCTGCGTAGACATAGCCGGAGGCGGCGCCGATCAGCGCGACGCGTCGCAGCTTCGTGGGATCGATCTGCTGTAAGGTGTCGTGGTCGGTGTGAATGTAGATGTCCGGCCAGTCCCGCAGATACAGGGACGGAACTGCGATGGTCGAGGAATCATAGTCGTCGTGATCGCTGCCCGCAGAGTACGGGGTGACGTCGGCGATGAACTCGTTGCGACTTCCCTGCCCTCCGCCGCGAGTTTCAAGAACGGCAGCATCGGGACTTGCGCCACTCTCCGCGTAGTCGGTCGCACCGTTGCGGATCGTATCGAGGAAGGTGGCACCGACATCGGTAACAAAGCTCGAGAGCGACCACGGCGTGGCGGTCACGTGGAAGACCGACTTGTTCTTGAAGGGGTCGCCGCCCGCCATGTCCATGTGAATGTCGGCGCGAAGGCGATTCCGGATTTCGGGATGCGAGGCGAGGAAGGCCATCGTGCCCTCGACTTCCGGCCCCCAGACAAAGCGCAGTGTGCGCGTGGGACGAGGAAGACTACCGGCACTAATGAGATGCGCGAGGATTCGGGCGTCCTCAAGAATGGTCACGCACCCACTTCCATTGTCGTTGGCACCGGGACGCTCGTGATCGAGATGGCAACTGTAGACAATTTCGCCGGCATTGGCATCAGACCCGGGAATCGTGGCGGTGATGACGGTCCAATGGCCAGGGCCAACCGTCGCCTTTACACGAGCACTTAGCGTTACGGATTCGCCAGCTTTCAGCCGGGCGCGATACGCTTCGGCGGCTTGGCGGGAAATCATGAAGGCGAAGCCAGAAGGTTGGCGCGCATCGAGGTGTCCCCAGCGGATCAGTGTGTTGTCGAGCCCAGACCACGCGGTGGTCTGGTTGGGCATGTCGCTGAGAATGCCCGCCGCGCCGTGCTTCATGACCGCAAGGTCTTGGACGCGGGCAAGAACGCCGTCGGCGAGAACGATCTTGCCGCGAACATCTTTCCCCGAGTAGTCGGCCTCGCTGGCGCCGTTTCCGACATCGATCAGCGCGGTCTCAACGTCAGCGCTCCGGCTGTAGTCGGCGAGGCGTATGGGGTCAGTCGCCCAGTCGCCGATGAGTTGGTGTTGCGGACGCACTTCCCATAGCCGGCCTTCCTCGACAGTCCACCCGAAATAAGAGCGCATGAGGCCGTACTGCTTCACGCCGTCAATGGGGAACTCCTCGCTGTGCGCGTCGGCGAGACCGTACTCTTTGGCGCGCTGAAGGACGAACTGAGCGGCCTGGTCGAAGGCGGGAGTCGCGGGGACGCGATGCAACGTGGTCAGGTAGCGGAGATTCTCGTAGGGAACTGCACCGCTGGCCTCTTCGCGGAGAGAGATCCAATCGTGAGTCGAGAGAAAGGGCTGCTGGGCAAAAGCGACAACGGAACTAAGCAGGACGAAAGCGGAGATCACGCGAGCCATAGGTGAGAGAGGATAGCACCTTGGCCTGCGCAATTTCGTGTCCCACCCTTTCGCAAAGTGCGCGAAAAGAGTGGGCACGCGTTGTGATCGCTAGGCTGCCACTTCAGTCTTCAACGCCTGCTCGATTTCCGCCATTTCGTTCGGACTTAGGCGAAATTCTGCAGCTCCGATGATCCCGGCCACCTGTTGCGGACTGCGAAATCCCACGATGGCACCTGTCACCGCCGGGTGAGCGAGCGTCCACGCGATGGCCACTTCGCCCGGCGAGCGGCCATGGCGCTTGCCGATCTCCCGCAAATGTTCAACCAGGCGCAGATTGCGTAAAAGCAGCGGCTCCTTGAAATTGGGAGGTTGCGGCGCCAGTCTTCAGGAGTGAAATTTGCCACCCGTTCGCGGGTCATCGACCCCGTGAGCAACCCGGCGGACATGGGTGAATAAACGATCACACCAATGTTGTTGGCGGTGCAGAAGGGCAGGATGTCTTCTTCGATCTCTCGTGTCACGATGGAGTACGGAGGCTGAAGCGAGGTGATCGGTGCGATGGCCTGAGCGCGTTTCATCTGCGAGACGCTGAAATTGGAAACACCGATGTAGCGGACTTTCCCTTCCTGCTGGAGGCGGGCGAGTTCGGTCCAGCCTTTCTGCGCACCGTTATGGACCGGCGTTGGTCTCCACAAGTGGAAAGGCGTGAAACCAGAGCGCGATGGCGAGACGCAGTTATCCGAAGCCTGTTTGTGGGTGTTTGTGATAGTCATCGTCGCGATGGGGGGCTGGCTTACCCCGCATATGAAAGAGAGCAAGACATGGACGAAATCAATGGCAACACAATTGTTGCAGAATGCGATACGTTCCCCTAAGGCGCGCCGCATCTTTGATCGTTACGAACTTCGAGGTTGTGGCGCGGGGGGTGGAGTTTGCGCTCAGTGCGGATACGAACTATTCCGCGCTCACCATTTTCAGGCATTTAGGTATTATGCATTTCAGTTAATAGCAGCTGTTTGTTGGCAACAAGGGTGCTGTTCCTGCACCGGGTAAGTTCGTATGCCGGTTTCCACGCCTTCACCTCACTGGATCTTGCCGGCAGCAAGCAGATCGAGAGCGTAGCGAAGGCTGGCATCGCTGTCGCCGCCATACTTTGAAAAGATGCGTAAACGTAGATTCAAAGTCAGGGCGGTATACGTTCGCCTTGGGATCGCGAGGCATGAACAATTGCATTCCCTGTGAAATTAGACCGCGAATGCCAGACTCAGGCAGAGTGAATTCTGTGCCTCCCATGAATGCATTTGGCGATTGAGCTGAAGGCACCCCAACGACCGTTGCCCCCATCTGGTGTAACAGGAACATCGCCTGAAAGGCAGCGCTGAACGTACCTGGGTCGCAGAGAACAATAACCTTTGCGGGCCGGAACAGCGGTTTCCCGTGCAAAGCTTCGAGGGGCTTGGCCCAAGAAAGGCCCTTTTCATTCCACTCAGCGAACTTTTTGTTGCGCTTCTCTTCTGCTGTTCCCGGTTCATTTCCACCGGTAAATTCGTACTCGCCGACCACGAACCCCGGTTCCTTCTTTCGCTCTTCATCGACACTGGAATGAAATTGCTGCAGGTAAAGTGGTGATTTGACTTCCACGAACTCGGCATCATCCTTCCGGCCGAAGTAATCGTCACCATACATCTCATAAAGGAAAGGCACGATTACTGGAGTCGAGCCGCCGCCATTGCCTCGCAAGTCGATGATCAAGTTGCGAGTTTTGTGCTGCTTCATTTCCTCGAGCATCTGCGTTGCCGGTTCAGTGAGGGAGGGCACGCCCTGAATTGCGGCGTCGAGGTCTGCAGGCATCTCTTTTTTGTGAGCTTTGTAATACTCCTGAAGCGTTTCCTGGAGATTGCCGACGCGATAGCCTTTCATGATCTCGTAGCTCTCGCGCGGGGTCATGGTTGCAACCCGCAGGTAGGCTGTTTTGTTCTCATCCAGAAAGAGGTAGTAATAGGGTTGATCGGGATGCGATATCCACGTCCATGCGAATCGGTTTTTCCGACCACTTCTCCGGATCTTCAGGATGTGCGCCATCCCAGCTAATCGTCCGTTCTATCTTGTTTCCACCTGCGTCTTCCAGCGTGTAACGGACGCCCTGGGGGCGGTCGAGATCGGGAATAAGGTTCTTCAGCAGCTTGTAGCTGCGCAGGGCGAGCGCCACACCATAGTAAGTTCCATATTCATTCTCAGTACCGACTTCTGCTGACATCCGATTCAGAAGCTCGGCCATAGTGTGACCGTTGACCTCGACAATTTTGTCTCCTCGCGTTCCCTTCAGTTCCGGGAGGTCGGATGCGGTGAAGACGAGGGCATCGGAGGTGATTCCGAACTGCACGGCTAAACGTGGCGGGGGATCTTGCCATCGCGTGCGAGTGCCCCGGACCCGAGTGTGACCATCTTTCAGTGGTGCCACAAATTCTGCGAGACGCTCGGTGAGGTCAGGGACCGCCAGGCCATCCGCAGGCAAATCGCGGGTGAGTTGCTGTGCCTTCTTTTTGAATGCGATCTTCCCCCCAAATTTGTGTAGGGGTCGGGGTGAGTTGATTCCAGCAGCGAAATGAATGTTTTTGTGTCCTTAACTGCCTGATCGTGCGTGAGATACTTTGGGGGATTTCGTCACCCATAGCAGTAAGTGCAAAGCAAAGGCCGAGCGAACACCAGAATCGTTATTCGAAACTCTCGGGTCATCTTTCCAAAGACTCCAATCGTCGCGCCAGGATTAAATAGTAACTTTGCTTGCAGGTTATACCGGCGGCAAGGCACTGGTAAATCTGTCGATGTCGTCGAGCGAGTTGTAGAAATGAGGCGCCACTCTGAGCCTGCCCAGACGAGCGGAGATAATGATGTTGAGGGAGGCAAGATGCCGGCAAATTTCATCCGCTGAGCCATCGCCGCCCTCGAGAACGACGATTGCAGAACGTTCTTCCCGCCTGCCCGAACCAATAACTCGATATCCTCGCTCCTCCACCCCGCGTCGGATGCGAGCATTCAAGTTGAGCAGATGCTCTTCGATTTTTTCTGGCCCTGCAGAAAGAAACAGCTCGATAGCCTGGCCTAGCCCGCAAATGCCGATTTCGTTTAATGTCCCTCCCTCAAACCGTAAGGCTCCCTCTCTGAAATCGAAATCATGAGTGAGATAGTCGTGGTAACCCTTAACGGCAGTCCAGCCTACGACGGTCGGCGATATCTGCTCGAGTACGCGGTCCGAGATATAGAGCAATCCGATTCCTTTAGGTCCAAGAAGAAACTTATGTGCACTTGCGGCAAACGCATCGACGCAATCGCGTTCCACATTCAACTGCAGTGCGCCCAGTCCCTGCACAGCGTCGACGACGTGAAGGATGTTACGCTCACGGCAAAATTGACCGATCCGCTTGAGATCAAGCCTTTGGCCTGTGCCGAACTGCACCCAACTGATAGCCATTACGCGAGTGCGGTCATCGACCAATGACAAGAGTTCATCGGTGTCAATCAATCCGTCATGATCGCGCTGGAGGCGAAGCGAAACCCCATATTTCGCCAACCGCAACCACGGATAGATGTTGGCGGGAAATTCAACCGCTGCGCTGACCACGTTATCCCCGGCCCGCCAGTCGATCCCGTTGGCGATGACTGACAATGCTTCGGAAGTATTTCGCAAAAACGCGATCTGATGTGGCTGCGCATTGACCAGGCGGCCCGCAGCACATCGCGCCAACATGGTGGTGTGCTCCCACTCCTCAAACTTGCGGTCTGCATACTGGCTGATACCATCGAGTGTCACGGCCATGCAATTACGAACACGGGTTGATAAGGGCGACACGCTGGCATGATTCAGGTAAACATAGCGTTCGGTAATCGGGAAAAGACGACGATATTGCGCGGCCAGCTCTTCTAAGGAAGGACACTCGCGTAAGTTCGACTTTTCAGTCACGGCAGTATGAAGAGGAGAGATCGATTATATGCAACATACGTCACGCCAACTCTATAAAACGATAGTTTTTCTGTCAACGATTTGCATATTGTGCGAACAGGAAAATCATACAAGTGTCAACAATCGTTGCAATACAAAGTCGCTTGTTGGGCTACCCACATCCACCCTTATGCCGAACTTATTCATTTTGCCGCCTTCGGCAATTGACTGACTACCTTGCGGTATTGATTCGAGGAAGCGAATTGCCGGCGAGCCGTC
>CAVQFB010000014.1:0-30457 GCA_963711675.1 uncultured Acidobacteriota bacterium
ATCGCACGTGATGCTGTGACGCATAGCACCGACCTCGTTCCGCCGTTCGTGTTAAAAGGGGTAGGTGGACATGGCGACAAAACGGTATTTTGCCATCATCTTCCTGATGATCCTCACCTTGGGAATATCTCTGGCTTTACCGGCGGAGGACATCCCGGAAACCGTCTACGATGAATCAGAAGCCCCGCCTTACGAAGATTCTCCTCTGTTCTCAATCCCAGTGCCGCTGGTGGAGTTCCGATCAGTTCAGTCCGGGCTGACCTGCGTTTCGTTCTACGTCGGTTCGTTGCCCCGGAGTGCTGAATGCCGCCTCTCGAACGGAACAGGTCTGTGCCTACATCCCGATTCTTCCACCATCTTCGATTGTTCTCTTCGCTGTTAGAAACACGCTGCAACCTGAACGTGCCTTCGGTGGAGCTTGCCCTGAATTCTGGAGCGGGTGCCACGAACAGACGCGGTTGATTCCTCTTCTTTTTTCGGCTGTGGCCCTCAGGGTAACTACGCCGGGATGCTCAAAATGAGCGCTGAGGCACAATTTCGAGAAGGGTGTGCCTCTCTGCGGGGGTGAGAGAAAAGAGTCATCGTGAAAACCAAAGCAATGTCGGCATCACTTTGTGTTCTGTTGCTGGCGCTCGGTAGCGTAGTTTCTGCTAGAGCGCAACAGCCATCAGAAGCCCAGCCCTCGCCCAGAGCGGTGGCCATCGTTGAACTCGCTTACAATCTTATAGTCGATGTCCGGGATAACGTAGCTCAACCACCAGAAGACCCATCCCCATGGATGGTGACGCGAGTGTTAAGCGACACCCATTATCAACTCGAATTCGAACCGGGGAACCACCAAATCGTAGTCCATTACGCAGCAGTTTCTTATCCTCCTGGCTCACGCATTGAACGAAGATCGGAACCTATGCTCGTAGAGCTGCCTGACCTTAAAGCGGGACATAAGTATCGGGTAGATGTTAAGACACATGGTCTTTGGCGCACGGTGACCTACGAGACGCTCGTCAGTGATTCTGTCTGTTCATTAAATCAGGCGACAGAGGCGGATCGGCATTGTTGTTCACCGGGCCAAAAGGACCAGTATTGCTGTGAACCGGGTCAGAGGAAGTCATATTTGTATAGGGCCGCCGGTAGGATGGGGCGTTCATAAGGTCTCGGGGTTTAGTGCGACCTCAAAAGACCACGAAAACTGCTGGACTCCTCGTCGTTCGGTAACTTTACAGCATGTAACTAAGTGGTTTGGTTGATAAACTCCTTTGACGACCGCTGGCGACGAAAATTCTCGTCCCTCCTTTTAGGCAAGCCATTGGGGTTCACTGGAATCGTGCCTTCTTCGCCAAGGGTGCTTCGATTTTTCCCGATCACACGTACTTCTTTTCCACGGAGGCCAGCGTATTTGATCGCCATGCCGAGGAGCGTGTATTCGTCCTCTTGATAGTCGGCGGCGAAGGAGTCTTGGTGAACATCACCATCGCCGTGTCAGCTGCGCACGTTCTCGCAAAGTCGGGGAGCTTCGCTCTGATGATGCGATAAGGTTCGACTCTCGTTGCATACGTTCGTCATTGGTCATCGTGCTATGAGAATAGCTGATTCTGGGGGGCGATTCCACAGTCGAGAGCATTCTTGGTCGTCGTTCCTCACCTGTTGATCCGAGTGCTTATCGGATAGCTCCGCATCATCCGAGCATCGTAGGGCTTCAAGAGGTTGGACCCGCTGCCAGATTCTGCGTCCAAGGATCAAGCCAGAGTAGCTGTCGGGATCAAGAATGACGGGCATTCGCCCTACCTGAGAGTTGCGGTCCGTCTCGTGTCTGCCTGAGGAGTGAAAGCCGCTCGCTGTTGAAATTCGTAATCTGTTGATCAGCCCCCAATTCAGCTCTTAGGAGTACAAGCCCCAACATCATTCCCGGAATCCTCTTATCGCTTTATCTTCCAAATAACAAACGTTCCAGCACGGGACCGAGGGCCAGGGCAGGAAGGTAGCTCAGGGCCACGATCACTATCAAGCAGGCCGTGAGTAACACCCCGAAGACAGAAGAATGAGTCGGAAGGGTTCCCGACGAAGAAGGAGTGTTTCTCTGACGACCAAAGAGCGCGGCAAATGCCAAGGCAGGAATCGCCAAGCCAAACCTGCCCACCATCATCGCGAAGCTGTGGTGACGTTGTAGAAGGGGTGTTCGCGCTCAGCCGGCAAAGCTCTGGCCATTGTTGGCGAAGCGGAAGTATAGGCAAACAGAATCTCAGTGAAACCATGCGGGCCGCTGTTGATCGTCAACCCGGACAAGTCCCGCCCTGGTGCTCACAGCGATCGCGGTGAGTGGGAGGATCAGGAGGGCGCGCCAAAGCGTAGAGCATGATCATTTTGTTCTCCGCTGGCCCTATCTTCTTCCCCAGGTATTCCGGCGTGCGTCCAACCATCAGTCCCAGCCAGGAACACGGCGATCGCAGCGGCCATGACCATGCTGTAAAGACCACTCCCCAGCCCGCCGAATATGAGTTCTCCGAGCAGCATGTTGACCAGCAACACCATGCCACCCAGCGAGGTGTAACTGTCGTGCATGGAGTTGTTCGATCCGGTGCGCCGTGTTGGATGTGACGACCGCGGTGAGGGCGGAACCGCCGATGCCAAAGCGCACCTCCTTGCCTTCCATGTTTCCGCCCGACTGGAGGGGAGTGTTTGGAAATCCACATTTCCGATGTGGGGAATCGCCCGCTGTTCAAAGTGCATGTACGAAGGCCAGTCCGGAGACGAAGAGAAGCATCATCACCCGATAGAGGAGCCATCCCTGTCGAGGCTGGCCAACCATCCTGCCGAAGGTGTTCGTTAATGCGGCCGGGAGGAGCATGATCGCCAACATTTCGAGGAAGTTTGTAAGCGGCGTGGGGTTCTCATAGGGATGAGCGCCATTGGCGTTGAAGAAGCCGCCGCCATTGGTGCCGAGATTCTTGATGATTTCCAGTGCGGCGACCGGGCCTTGCGGAATGACTTGCTGCGCGCCCTCGACGGTGGTGGCGACGCGCATACGGGTGGAAGTTCATCGGAACGCCCTGCCACACCAGCAGCAAGGCCCTAGCAAGGCTCCCGGCAACAGGACCCAGAGGAGGGCGCGCGTCAGATCAACCCAAAAATTGCCGAGGGTGTTAGAGAGTTGCCGGGCCATGCCGCGGATAAACGCAATACCGACGGCTAACCCGCAGCGCCGGCCAGGAAGTTCTGCGCGCAAAGGCCAACCATCTGGCTGAAATAGGTCATCGTGTTCTCGCCTGCGTAGGCCTGCCAGGTAGTGGTGGTCGAGAAACTGATCGCAGTATTCAGAGCCAGGTCAGGGGTAATTGGCGTCGTGTGGAACTGCGGGAAGAACCAGGGAAGAAACTGCTGCACTCTGAGAATGACGTACAACAGGAGCGCGCCGGCAAGGCTAAAGAGCATGAAGCAGGTCGCATACTCCTTGCCGGTCATCTCCAGATCAGGATCAACCGCGGTAACGCGATAGAGGAGGCGCTCAACGGGAACACATAATCGATCCAGCACAGTTCGCTGCCTGGAGAAGACTTGTTCCAGGTAGCCGCCCAAAGGCTTCACCAGGACGGTAACGATGACCACAAACAACACGAATTGAATTGCGCTGTAGAAATCCACCAGCCCTACTTAGCAGCAGGCCGACCGAGGCACCGTAACATGCCTAGAAAGCAATCTTCATTCGGTTCTCACCATGCTCTTCTGCAATCGTTTGGTCAAACCATTTTCCATTCTGGTCAGAGGCACTGCTGCTAGTAAACGCTTTACTTCTCGCGGCGATGATGTCTCCTCAGGTCGGCGAGGAAACCGAGAATACAGATCAGGAAGAACGGTACTCCCACCGCCAGGATAGCAAAGAGCACGAAGCGCATAACCTTTGCCCTAGTGTCATTGCATCACCAACCGGATAAAGAAGTCGTAAAAATACAATCCATGATAGGAATCTTCCAGCTGCCCGCCTTTACAAGGACCAGAATGGGACTCCCGGTGATCATTCGGTTGGCTATTTCTCGCAAATTCGGGCGGAGCATGTAGCTGTAGGGGTTCATTACCACGTTAAACACCGCGAGGTCAGTAGTCATACAAGACGAAAGGGTCTCCGCGTAGCGGGTTGCGGTGGTACGATTGCGCGCATGAGACCAACTCCTGCTCTTCCTGCAACCTTGCTCGTCACCGTCCTGGTTTTCGTCACTCCTCTTTTCGCCCAGTCCCCGCCCCGCAGCAGCCGCCCGAGTTCGTCAAGCAAGGCCAGCAGTTGATGCGTGATGGAAAGCTGCAAGACGCGTTGGCGTTGTATCGTCAGACTCTTCAAGCTACGCCGAATTCTCTTCCCGCCAACATTGCCGCTGTGGGAGTGTTCTCGATCTGATGGGTAAAGGTGAAGAAGCTCGGAAGTATTTCACGAAGGCGATCGACGTTGCGGACACGCTCGAAGGCAAGACTTCAGCCAAGAGA
Source organism: uncultured Acidobacteriota bacterium (assembly GCA_963711675.1). Lineage (GTDB taxonomy): Bacteria > Acidobacteriota > Terriglobia > Terriglobales > Acidobacteriaceae > CAVQFB01. Next base: position 4,474 of record CAVQFB010000014.1, read on the forward strand.
GCGATGGGGATGTCATACGCTTTCGAGGGGAATTGCAACAAAACCGTTGAATACGAACAACAGGTTTTCGACTTCCACGGCAGCGCGAAGAACTTCTTTCAACAGGGAGAGACTGCGGACGAGGCGGCTCGCGTTTGTATCGATTCTGGCGATTTGGACGCTGCCACGAAATGGTACAAGATTGGACACGACACCGGACTGAAAGAACCTGACATCAAGCCTGCCCGTCAAGACCTCTGGGAATTCCGTTGGGAGCACGCTCAGGCTCGCATTGCTGCCCGGCGCGGTGACCGTGCGGAAGCACAAAAGCATATTGATGCCGCGAAGTCCATCCTCGACAAGGGGACAATCCCGGAGCAAGCACAATACTTCCCTTATTTGAAAGGCTATGTGGCCTTCTATGAAGGCGATTACAAAGCAGCACTGGACGAGCTAAACAAAGCGAACCAAAACGATCCGTTCATCCAGTGCATGATGGGGCAAACCTACGAAAAGCTGGGCGAGAAGGACAAAGCCAAGGAGTACTACCGCAAAGCCTCGACAGCAATTTTGCACAATCCTCCCGCTGCGTATGCGATTCCCTTCGCGAAGAAGAAGCTGTCCTAAGAGGGGAATCTTACGCATGTTAAGAACTTCTGGCTGTTCTTGGGAGTTGTTGCGGTGGTGGCAATCATCCAGCCACCTATTGTTACTGCGGCCGGGGCGACCGCCCTGATTGCGCTTTGGAAAGGCTCACTCCTGAGTTGCGATCAAAAACATCAAACTCGAAGTTGGTACAAATAAGACTGGATTTTGAACTTGCTCAACATGCCTTTTCCATGCGGAATCAGCGGCCATCTGCCCAATCAACTGGGGTGACTCGATCCAAAAGCCGTCGCTCTCAACGACTTTCACAACGCCAGCGTAAACCTCAACTTCATCGCGAAATCTGAAAATTACCTTTTTGTCACACAAGTGGGCTTTGTCGATCATAGCGCTGCGGATTATACGCCGTAGCGCTTTCCGTCGCCCCGCTCCGAGTGGCGGCTACCTTCCGCTCGGGTTTCGATCACCGCGTGACCTTCTCCCCAATTCCGTTAATCCTCCGTCGTCCGAAGTGCAGAGGGTTGCGAGGAAGGGTCTACTCGTCGATCAATCGAGAACGGCCCACCTCCGACTAGGAGAAGAAATACCAATCCGAGCAGCATGCAGTAATCTGTCCGCGCTTCGTGTGCCGTGCTCCAAAACCCAACCCTGGCCAACATGGGAATTTTCGTCGTGATTATGGCAACGCTGATGTCGATGATGAGCGGTATTGTGGCCAGCCTAGTGAGTAAACCGACGATCAATAGCGTTCCACAGAGGATTTCAACGATACCCACAAAAGGGGCGAAGAACTGCGGAGCGGGAATGCCGATTTTTACGAAGCGTCCCACACCGAGGGCCGTGGGAAAGAGAAACTTCTGAATACCCTCTGACAAGAAGACGGCACCTACCAGCAGGCGGATAAGAATGGTGGCACGTGGAGCGGTCGTACTGAACAAGAAGTTTGGCATGACTGCCTCAGACATACTTCATCAGAGCCATAAAACCAAAGTCCATGTGTAGCTGCTGATGACAGTGGAAAAGCGTGTTCCCCGGATTATCCGCCGTGAAGTCCACTTCGACGATCTTATTGGCGTTGACGACCACCGTATCCTTCAAAATGCCGGAGGTCACCTTGCCGTACACCTTCGTCAATTCGAAGCTATGCCGATGCAGGTGCACTGGATGGGCGTCGTCGCTCTCATTCCGAAAGACCATGCGGTATCGTTTCCCGGCATGAACCATCAGTGGATCGGTGTGCGGATAAGACTTCCCGTTGATAGTCCAGCGGTTGAAGCCTCCGTGACCACCCGGAATCTTCTTAAAAACCAGATCGAACTGGCCATCGGGTGCAACAGCACGGTTGGTCTCTTGCCCAAAGATTGTGTAGTCCCAATTCGACTTCTCTAGTTTCGCCCACTGCGGAGCGCCCTTTTGATTGGCATATTCCACGACAACACCGAAACCGTTCTTGCGATCATCATCATCGGTTGTCCCCAGAATCCAGGTACCCGGCGAGTTCATGGTCACGATGGCATCGACACGCTCAGCTGCGCCGATCTGGAGCATTTTCACCTTCTGCGACTGCGGTACCGGGTTGCCATCAAGTGCGACGACTTCGAATTCGTGGGACGGGAGAGCCACGTTCACGGTTTCTGTTGCGCTTGAGTTTAGGAAATGAAACAGGATTCGCTCGCCCTGCCGGACTTTGATCGGCTCCCCGTGTCCAAGGGCCTTGTCGTTAAACGAGAAAGCACGGTAGCCAACTTCGAGGCCGTTGTTCGGTGGCGGTGGTGCGCTACCCTCGTCCGATTCCTGCATGGATGCGCTGTAGTATGGTTCCCATTGGTGCATCGCAAGAAAGACCTCTCGGTCATACCGACCGGGGTCGTTATTTGGTTCGATGTAAACGAAGCCGAACTGGCCGCTATACAGACTTCGGTGAAGGTTTTTCCCAGCAAACGCATGACTGTGATACCAGCGCGTACCCGTGGGCTTTGGAGTGAAGTTGTATCGCCGATGCCCGTGCGGTGGAACTGCCAGACTACCCTCTTCCGTTGAGCCGTCCGCCTCGGGGGAAATCATCTGCCCATGCCAGTGGACAATCTCTTCATGAGCTGTGTCGTTGAACACATCGACCGTGACCGGAACACCTTCCTTCATCCGTAGGAGAGGGCCGGGAACATGTCCGTTATAGCCAAAAGTGTGAATAGTCTTGCGGGGAGCGATGTCAAAGGAGACAGAAGCGATACGGAGGGTGAAATCAGCCTTTGATTGGGGAGTCTGGTTCTTTGCAGCCGCAAGCAAGTTGGGCGAAGCAAGGCCCGCGACGACTAGCCCCGCATTCTTCAGAAAGTCTCGACGTTCCATGTCTCATCTCACGGAGATCGCACTGAACGTGTTGCTCTAAAAGACTCGGGAGCCTCAGGCAAGAGGAATCAGTATAGCCCGTCTCTGTGACTTGAGCATGCTGCGACCACCGTCGCGCCACATGGCCGCTCTTACCAGACAGGTTTGCCAGAACCGATTCGTAGTCAAGTACACTTATTTCGAACCGTGAGAATGCCCAGTGAAACTCGTCTGGGGCACAAGTTTTCGAGATTTGGGAACTCGTCTAGGGGAAGCATGAGAAACCTTGGTATTTGTCTGAGGCTGGCGCTGATCCTGGCATTTGCCACCCATGTACCCGCCCAAAAGATTTCGCCACCCTCAGCAGCACGCCCGTTGGTTTTGACCGGTGCCATCCCTCTTCCCGCCGTAAAAGGGCGCATCGATCATTTCGGCTTCGACCCCAACAACCGACTGTTCGTTTCTGCACTGGGCAACAATACGGAAGAGGTTCTCGACCTCAGTGCCCAGAGAGTAGTCCACAGCATAGCGGGAGTGCCGACTCCGCAAGGTGTGGTGTATTCGCCCGAGACGAACAAACTGTTTGTAGCGAGTGCAAAAGGCAAGGTTTACATATACGACGGAGCGTCCCTCGATCTCATCACCAGCATCGACTTTCATGGAGATGCTGACAACCTCCGGTACGATGCGGCGGATAAGCGCGTTTACGTGGGCTACGGCGACGACGAGAGCGCAGCCATCGGCATGATCGACGCCACTACAAACCAGCGTCTCGCCGAGGAGTTCAAGCTCGGAGCGCACCCGGAGTCTTTTCAACTGGAAGTGTCGGGCTCTCGCATTTTTGTAAATCTGCCCGACTCCAAACAGATCGCGGTCATCAATCGGAAGACACATGCGATCTCACGATGGGCTTTGGCTCTAGGGGCCAACTTCCCAATGGCGCTGGACGAGCCTGATCACAGGCTATTCATCGCCAGCCGCACACCGCCTCGCTTGGCAGTGTTTGACACAGACTCCGGTCACATCGTAGCCGAGCTTCCATGTGTGCAGGATTCGGACGACCTCTATTTCGACTCCGTACGCAGACGCATCTACGTTGCGGGAGGGGAGGGCTATATTAGCGTGTTCCAGCAGAAGGACGCCGACCACTACCAGCTTCTAGCCAAGGTTTCCTCCTCGTTGGGCGCACGCACCGCTGGGTACTCTGGAAAGGTAGGGAAAAAGGGCTTCGACCGTCTCTACGTAGCGGTTCCGGCTCGCGCCAGTCACGGTGCTGAGGTGTGGATATACACCGTGCAGGATTGACGTTTCAAGATCGTCGCTGCCTCAGCCTATGAGTTCCACTACAAGAAGAGGCGATCCCGAGTCTCGACGACCTCAACAGGTCGCGAACATTCCTCATCATCATTCGCCACTCGATTGATCTGAGTGCTCACTGGATAGCACCGCATCAGCCGAGCATCGCAGGGCTTCAGCGAATCGGTCGCCGCATTGACATCTTTCATCCCGGATCAAGCCACAGGTCGAAGCTGTCTGGATCAAGGATGACCGGCATACGGTCGTGGACGGCTGAGGTCACGGCATTCGGGGTCGTGGTCAGGAATCACTACTCCAAGACCTGCTTTTCGGAAATCCGACAAAGCAGCCCCTTTTTATAGTCCGTAAGCCAGATCGAATCGAATCCAAAGCGAAGAGAATCCCCTCCCTTGCCAACCCATTGCTTCAGAATCCTGTTCGTCGTCGCATCGATACGAGTAAGAGGTACGCCGAAAACGGTTGGCCAAACCGATTGGGCGCCATAGCCCATATCGCCGCCAGCGCCGGGGACACCCACTTGAATCGTGGCGATTACCTTCCTGCTTTTCTCATCAACCCGGCTGACGCTTCCGTCGCCTTGGTTCAGCGTCCAAACAGAACCTCCACCAGCAGTCAGGAACCGAGGCTTCGGCCCCACAGGTACCGACTCCAATAATTTGCCTGTAGCGGCATCCACAGCGGTCAGGACGCTGCTCTCCACTCCAGTGATCCAGACAACACCATTGCTAAAAATGGGGTTATAGGAACCAGGCGGGATTGAAACTTTCTGGCGCACGCTGTTGGTGGATGGGTCGATTCGATTGAGCGAACCGTTCTTGTCCGTTACGATCCAGACGCTATCGTCACTGGCTGCGATTCCTCCCTCTGGGCCTGCGGGCGCTATCGGGAGCGTCGCACTGATCGTGTTCTTGGCGGCATCGATCCGAACAAGCGCAGGATCTTTACCACAGAGCGGCACCCAAATGCTCCCGAACCCAGAAGCCAGACCGGAGCAAGCTTCACCGGACACACGCACAGTGGCAACAATCTTGTTCGTTGCCGGGTCAATTCGCTGTACGGCATTGGCTTTCGTGCTCGCCACCCAGACAGCGTTATCGGTTATCAGAACCCAGTCTGCCGTTCCGCCAATCTTGATCGTCGCGGAAGGTTTTATCGAGGCAAACGGAACCTGTCCCTCCCTTATCCCCGGCTTTGGGACATTCCGTGCATGGGCGGGAGATTGGGCGATCGCGACGGGACAAGCCACTAGCACAACCACAAGGAGTTTTAGGTTCATTGATCAGGGACTCGACCTTCAGAAGTCGGCTACATTGTCAAAGTTCGGATGGTAGCACTCCGCCTATCGATTCGAGGTATTGCGTCCGGATCTTGTCCTTGCCCCGTCATCCGTAGGAAGAGCTCCGCAAGCAGTTCAAGCCTCTGCTTCAGTCTCGTATCCTTGCCCCTGGCACGCATTTCGAGCACGGGTCGGGACATCTCGATTCCAAACGCTAACCCGCTCACGGTGAAAGATTGCGTCAGAAGGAAGAGGATCTGCCGAACTGATTCCAGGAATCACTTCCATGCTCATCATGTACTTACAAGGACTAAGATTTGCCAGCCGTGCTTGTGAAGTCCTTTGTTTGCTGTTTACAGGCAGTTTCGAGTCCTACCTGAGGAGCCAATTTCTTTCTGGCACTTACCGAGTCTGCCCACGCCCGCCATGGCGCCATTGTGCCCACTTCTGTGCTCCCTCTCCATCAGAAACAGTGCACTGCCCAGCTGATCCCCGCACGCTGAGTGTCCGATATGAATCGTTGCGCTTCGCCACACAAACTGCGGTGCTTGCGCGGAACTCACGATGTTGGCGACGAATGGTGCGTCCCGTTTTCGTAGTCCGGTTGTTGTCCGGCTCTTTTCCTGTGATCGTTGTCACAGCCTGTCAGGCTGTTCAAAGCGTAGCCTTTATTTCGGTACCTTCCCCCTAAGAAAGCGGCCCCAAAACCCGAAATGATAGCGGAGAGTGCCACCTCGTCTTCTTCCGCATGATGTGAGCCTCGTCGACTGCTCGCAGCTTTTCTCACGTCCAGCCCCGGACGGCAATGCACTCCCGTGAGGAGGTTCGCCATGAAGTTCGCTCTCATCGTCCCCACCCTCGTTCTCTCGCTCTCTTCTTTTGCGAATGTCCCCAAAACGCATGAATTCCCCCAAGTTCCACAATTTGGCGCCGATGGGGCTTACTCCATTGCGGTGGCCGATTTCAACTCGGACGGCAAAGCCGATATGGCAATAAGCAATAACAACCTTGCTACTAACGAACCTAACTCGATCACGCTCCTTCTGGGAAATGGTGATGGCACATTCAAAACATCCAGCGTCTATTGCGGCAGCAAAGCGTGGGCCAATGTGCTCGGGATTGCCGCCGCCGACGTGAACAACGACGGGAAGGAAGACATCGTCGCCACCGAGAATGACGGAAGCCTGTGCGTGCTGCTGGGGAATGGTGACGGCACTTTTCAGAATCCCATCATGATGAGTGTCGGCACCAATCTGGTGGCCGTGGGCGTCGGTGACTTCAATGGAGATGGCAAAGTGGATGCAGCCGTTGCAGACTACGGTACTGGCAATGCGTACATTCTGCTGGGCAATGGAGACGGCACGTTTGTTCTGAAAAGTACATATGTTGTAAATCAACCTTACTATTCCCCGTCGATTGCGGTGGGGGACCTCAACCATGATGGCAAACTGGACTTGGTATTCCCCACTAGTGCCGTGCTCCTGGGGGTGGGTGACGGAACCTTCAAAATGACATGGTTTCCCCCTATACCTGGGGCAGGCTCTGCGGTGACGATTGCCGACTTCAACGGGGACGGCATTCCTGACCTGGCTGTGACCAACAGTTCGACCACCACGAACGACATCAGCATCATGTTCGGGAGGGGAGACGGGACTTTTCAGAATCCAATCAATTACCGTTTGGACTTGCCGCCATACTTTGTGGCCGCGGGTGATCTGAATCACGACGGCGAGCCGGATCTGGCCATTACAAACCAGCTAGGTGTCGAAGTACTGTTGAACTACGACCATGGGAGTTTCAAATCTCCCATCACCTATACCGCCGACAAGACCCCCGCAACGGTCGCGATCCACGATTTCAACGGAGATAAGAATCCGGATCTTGCGGTTACCGACGGGCTGTATCCAGACGAAAACGTTTCAATATTACTGGGCAATGGGGATGGCACCTTCGTATCGCCAATGAAGAACCTCGTCAGCGCGACGGACTATTACCCAACATCGGCCGCGATGGCAGATCTCAATCGGGACGGCAGAACAGATGTCGCGGTGGCTACACAGAACGGCGTCAGAGTTTTTCTCGCGGGCAAGAACGGCGCTCTCGCGCCTGTAGGCACTTTTGGAACGAATGCCAGTTACGTGGCTACCGGCGACATGAACGGAGACGGTAAACCCGACCTGATCACTCTTACGGGCAGCAGCATCGGAATCATGCTGGGAAACGGCAATGGCACGTTTCGGCAGCAGATGACCTACGCCGCCAATGCCAGCTCCCTGACCGTGGGCGACTTCAACGGCGATGGGAAGCTTGATGCCGCCGTTACCAGCCCAAGTGGCATTACGGTATACCTGGGCAAAGGAGATGGAATGCTGGGTCAATCGTTCACTTCACCGGCTAATGGCGCCCAGGGGATCATGGTCGTGGCTGACTTCAATGGGGACAAGAAATTGGATGTCGCGGTTCTGGGATCACTGAATGGTGGCATAACCGTGCTTCTCGGTAACGGCGACGGTACCTTTGCGGCGCCGCAAACCTATTTCACGACATTTTCTCCCGGTACACTTTTGGCTTGCGATCTCAATCGTGACGGGAAGCCCGACCTGGTGTTCACTGACTATCTGAGTGGGCCGTACGTGTTCGTTGCGCTCGGCAACGGCGACGGGACTTTCCAGTCTCCGGTCTCCTATGGGTCGGGCGGGGTGACGAGTTTTCTTGCTGCGGGAGATTTCAATGGCGATGGGAAGGTGGACATAGCCGTCGCGTATCCCAAGTCGTATCCATTGGGAGACGAGTTCGGGGGCGCCATAAGCATTCTGCTGGGAAACGGAGACGGGACTCTGCAAGCGGAGACATGGTATAGCGCTGGCACGTGGCCGCAGTGGGTCGGAGCCGCCGACTTGAATGGCGATGGTGCGCCGGATCTGGTTTCTGTGAACAACATAGATTACTTCTACCCGCCGCTAAGCCTAACAGTGTTTTTGAACCTGGGCGGTACAGCTCTACACCTGACCAGTTCCAGAAATCCGAGTCGCCACGGCGAGGTCGTAAGCTTCACCACCACCGTGGGGGCCAGTGTCCGCGGACCGAAGCGCCATGCTCCGACGGGCTCCGTTACCTTTCACGACGGCAAGATCGTGCTTGGCACAGTCAAGCTCAGCGGAGGCAAAGCGGAATTCACCGCATCCAAGCTGAGCGTGGGCACCCATTCCATCAGTGCGCACTATTCGGGCGACAATAATTTCAACCCTCACACGTCTGCGGTTCTGAAACAGGTCGTGAAGAAGTGAAAGAGAGCCAGGGTTAAACGACGTGGGGCTTGCCTAAAACCTGCGCATAAAACCGCATAACCGGTTAGAATTGTCATCTTTCAGGAATATGTTGCCCCAGGTGCGCGCCCCGCTTTTTGCGCGCCAACCTGGGAACAAGCACGAACACACAACCGAGGCCATCTTCATGAGCACCGCCACAATCACCGAAACCAAAGTCCCCAACTTCATCAACGGCCAGTGGGTCGAATCCTCCGCTCGCGAATGGACCGACGTCGTCAATCCCGCCACCGGCGAGACCATCACGAAGACGCCGCTTTCCGATGCCGCCGAAGTTGCCCGCGCCATCGACGCCGCCTCCGCCGCTTTTCCCGAATGGCGCCGCACCCCGCCCGAGGACCGCATCCAGCCGCTGTTCAAGCTCAAGCACATCCTCGAAGAGCACCTCGACGACATCAGCCGCATCATCACCCAGGAAAACGGCAAGACCTTCACCGAAGCCAAAGCGGAGATGCGACGCGCCATCGAGAACGTCGAAGTCGCCTGCGGCATTCCCATGATGATGCAGGGCTACAACCTGGAAGACGTGGCGCGCGGCATCGACGAAACCATGATCCGCCAGCCTCTTGGCGTCGTCGCCGCCATCGTGCCCTTCAATTTCCCCGGCATGATCCCGTTCTGGTTTCTGCCTTACGCGATCGCTACCGGCAACACCTTCGTTCTCAAACCATCCGAGCGCGTTCCGCTCACCATGCGCTTCGCCTACGAACTCCTTGAGCAGTGTGGCATTCCCAAAGGTGTCGTCAATCTCGTGAACGGCGGCAAAGATGTCGTGAACGCTCTGCTCGACCATCCTAAAGTTCGCGCCATAAGTTTCGTCGGCTCGACTCCCGTAGCGAAGTATGTCTACGCACGCTCAGGGGCCAACGGCAAGCGCGCCCAGTGCCAGGGCGGTGCGAAGAATCATGTCATCGTTCTCCCCGACGCCGATATGTCGATGGCCACGCAGATCATCAGCGACAGCGCCTTCGGCTGCGCCGGTCAGCGCTGCCTCGCGGTTTCCACCGCCGTCACCATCGGCGAAGCCCAGAAGACCTTCCGCGATTCCATCACCGACGCCGCCTCCAAACTCAAAGTTGGTAACGGCCTCGACGAAGGCGTGCAGATGGGCCCCGTCATCACGCGCGAGAGCAAGTCGCGCATCGAATCCCTCATCGGCGTCGGCGAGAAGCAGGGCGCAAAAGTTCTGCTCGACGGACGCAACGCGAAGGTCCCCAAGCACGAGTCGGGAAGCTTCGTGAAGCCCACCGTGCTCGATGGCGTCCCCGCTACCAGCGAACTCGCGCACACCGAAATTTTCGGCCCCGTGCTCAGCCTCATTCACGCAGACTCCATCGACGAAGCCATTGACTTCCTCGCCAAGAGCCCTTACGGCAACCAGGCGTCGCTCTTCACCTCTAGCGGGTCTGCCGCGCGCAAGTTCCGCTACGAAGCGCCCGCGGGCAATATCGGCATTAACATCGGAGTTGCCGCGCCCATGGCCTACTTCCCGTTCAGCGGATGGAAAGACAGTTTCTTCGGCATCATGCACGCGCAGGGACACGACGGCGTCGAGTTCTACACCGAAAAGAAAGTTGTGGTCGAGCGCTGGGCCCGGGAGCACTCGCGCAGGTTCTGATCGCGGCTGATTGCGCGAAACATGCGGGTTTGTATCAGGGTACCGCTTCAGCCTTGGGGGCGGGCGTTGTGCGCGAAACATGCGGGTTTGTATCAGGGTACCGCTTCAGCCTTGGGGGCGGGCGTCGTGCGCGAAAAGTGGGGGTTTGTATCAGGGTGCCGCTTCAGCCTTGGGGGCGGGCGTTGTGCGCGAAAAGTGCGCCTTGTATCAGGGTGCCGCTTCAGCGCTGCTGAGGGCGGGCGTTGTGCGTGAAAAGTGCGCCTTGTATCAGGGTACCGCTTCAGCGCTGCTGAGGGCGGGCGTTGTGCGCGAAAAGTGCGCCTTGTATCAGGGTACCGCTTCAGCGGTACCGTCCGCCGCGTCATATCGGTAGCCCCTTCAGGGGCTGCAGTAGTAAAGTTTCTTCGCGTTTTGCCAGTGAGCTGAGAGCCAGAGGTCAGAAGCTACAGTCGTTTAAATCGGGGCAGATGTCGGAAAGACTTTTCCTGCGTGAACCTTCGTGCCCTTTGTGGTTAAGAATTTGCCTTCTGCGCTGAGATATCCTGATCGCGCACGTTATTCTGATGGCTAAGAGCTAACAGCTAGAAGCTACGAGCTACCTATGGATACTATCCAAAAATACAAAGACTACGTCATGACCGGCTTCGTGAAGTCGGTCGTCCCCATCGTGATCGAAAAGGCCCATGGCGCTGTCGTCACCGACGTCAACGGTCGCGAATATCTCGATTGCTTCGCAGGCATTTCTGTCGTCAACGCCGGCCACTGCAACCCGCAAGTTGCCGAAGCGGCGAAGAAGCAGATCGACAAGCTTATCCACTGTGCCTCGTACATCTACCATGCGCGGCCTGTCGCCGACCTCGCCGAGAAAATCGCGCACATCACTCCGCGCGGACTCACGAAAACCTTCTTCGGCAACGGCGGCGCCGAAGCCATCGAGGGTGCGCTCAAACTCGCTCGCCTCTATTCCGGCAAGCACGAATTCGTGGCCCTCCACGGCAGCTTTCACGGCCGCAGCTGGGGCGCTCTCTCCATCACCGGCAATCAGGGACGCAAGAAGCGCGGCGGCCCCTACGCCCCCGGCATCGCGTTCGCGCCCGTGCCCTACACTTTCCGCTCCAACTGGCCGCGCGATCCCGAAGAGTGCGCCCGTCAATGCGCCCACGCTCTCGACGACACCATCCGCTTCGCCACCGCAGGTGACGTCGCTGCCTTCATCTCCGAGCCCGTGTGGGGAGAAGGCGGCATCATTGTCCCTCCACCGAACTATTTCGCCGAAGTGAAGAAGGTCCTCGACAAGCACGGCATCCTCTTTATATGCGACGAAGTCCAGACCGGCTTTGCCCGCACCGGCAGGATGTTCGCCATCGAACATTTCGGGGTCGACCCCGACATTCTCGTTACCGCCAAGGGTATCGCCGACGGCTTCCCGCTCAGCGCCTTCACCACGCGCCCCGAAATCGCCGCCGCCTACAAGCCCGGCGATCATCTTTCCACCTTCGGCGGGAATCCAGTGTCCTGCGCCGCCGCGCTTGCCAACATTGAATTTATGGAAAGCGAAGACTTGCCCGCGCGTGCCACTGAAACCGGCAGCTACGCCATGGCTAAGCTGCGCGATCTGCAGAAGAGCAATCCGCTGATTGGAGAAGTTCGCGGCCTCGGCCTGATGATCGGCGTCGAGCTCATCAAAGACGAAAAGCTCACTCCGGCGACCGCCGAAGCGGAAGCCATTCGCGATTCGCTGCTGCGGCAAGGCGTGCTCGTTGGTGTCGGAGGCATTCACGGCAACGTGATTCGTTTCCAGCCGCCGCTCATCATCACGCGTGCACAGATCGACACAGCCATCGCCGCTTTCGCGACCGCACTCTCGGAGGTCACGCAACCCGCCGCCGTGTAAGTGTGGGCCGGGTGGATGCTGCTCCTTAAAGCCTGAGTGCTCCACTCATCGCGCCCTTTGCGAATGCGTGGGATACAAAATCGCGCCATTGTTTCCCGTCAGCCTATATGAATTGTCTTTCTTCAATAATTTGTCATCCTGAGCGCAGCGAAAGCCTGCCCTGAGCGAAGCCGAGCTTTGACGAGGCGAGTCGAACGGGGACCTGCTGTTTCTTTACCCAAGTTGGTGCCCCAGGTTCGCGCTCGGGTTTTGGGCGCTAACCTGGGTGAAAGCATCACTTCGCCTGCACTTCCACCGCGCTCTCAAGGCGCATGGGCGCCTCCGATCGATCTCCCACCTTGACCGTCTGCCCGTGCTCGAGATATCGCGCGAGCACAGCCGGCTGCGCCCAGTCCAGATCCCAGCCGTCTTCAATGGCGATGATGGTATAAGAACCGGGAATCACGTTGGGCAGGCTGAAACTTCCGTCGAGGTCGCTCTGGTCGCGGCGAAAGCGGTCGCGATTCGCCTCCGGATTCTTAGGCACCAGAACGATCATCGCCCCCGACGCCCCTTTTCCCGCGCGCTTCGCGAAGCCTTCGATGGTCACCGACCCTCCCACCAGCAAGAGTGAGATGTTCAGCGATGCTCCTGGCGGCACATTCAATGCATGTCCTGGAATCGTCCCCGTATCCGACCTTATGCTTACCACCGAATACGGTTTTCTCGGCGAACCCGCCACCACGTCATATTTCCCGGCCACCACGTCCGAAAAGTTCGCCTCACCCTTGGCATCCACCTCGCTGCCGCTGACCCGTCCTTTGCTGTTGCGCAGCGCCACCTGTAGCCGCGCCGGAAGCTCTGCCGTACCCTCCACTCGAACCGTCGCCTTGATCTTGCTTGTCGGGTTGCCCGATGACACGTCCAGTTCGCCGCTGTTGTTCAGATTGACCTCAATGGGTTCCTTCATTTGCCCCGTGGAATCGGGCATCTGGACTGTGTACCTGCCCGCCGCAACTCCCGTCAGTTCGTACACGCCGGGCCCTATACCTTGCAGGCGGCCAGTAATCCGTTCCATTCCGTCGAACGCAGGCTTCTGCAGCATCGGAGACATGATCCCGTGCGTGGCGTCATCAGGCGCGTGCAGGATGAGATGCAGTGACGGAACGGGCGTCAGGTGAATATCAGCCTCCAGGCGATCCCCGCCTCTCAGCGGGATCGGTGTCGCATCCTCGGCTTCGGTAGCGTCTCCGTAATAGGTGATCGGATACGCGACATCGAGCGATGGATCTACCTGCGCCGGAGAGCTTGCTGACCCCTCCCCGCTCGATGCAGGATGCACGGCGTACCATGGCGACGCTTTCGCAGACACGAAGTATGTTCCTTCGTCGAGCGGCGTCACTTCGTATCGGCCCTGATCGTCCGTCGATGCACCGCGGGAAGGGAAGATACGGCTCACACCCTGGAAATGCGTCTCGCGATACAGCCTGATTTGCGCGTTCCGCACCGGATCGCCGAATTCGTCGAGCACCTTTCCGCTCAGAACTGCATTCGGCGCGAGCCGCAGAACAAGTTTTTCCGTATCGAAATCAGCGCCGGTTACGATCGCGGTTGAGAACTGGTCGTGTTGGTTGTAAGCCGCGCTGATGAAACCGCGCTTCGCGCCCTCGAGCGAGTACTTGCCGGCGGGCACGTGGAAGTCAAACCGCCCGTCGTCGCCGGTAACAGCAGATTGCACGCCGTGCTGGTTCTTCACATCGCTGATCGTGACGCGAGAGCGCGCCAGCTGACTGCCGCCCTTGGCATTGACCACCGTTCCCGCGATGCGGTATGGCCCGGAGAGAATCACCGCCCGCTCAGGATTCAAGTTCTGCGCATGGGCGGAACACCAAAGAATTGCACAGACACAGACCGCCGCCTCCACACCCAGCCGCCGCCCTGATCGAAAGCTAGACATCACTCCTCTTTCGTGGAAATCAGCTGCAATTGCACTCGTTCCTTCTGTCCACCAACCAGGTGAACCACGGGCCCCTTCGAATCGTAACCCTGTATAGCTTCCGGATTCAGGTATTCAAGCTCCGGCTGCTCCCGATCGAATGCCAGGAGGCGATACGCACCTGGAGCCAGGGCCGGGGAAGTAAATGTCCCATCGCTGTTCGCGTAGATTTGTACAAACTGCCCGGTACTGTCCGGCAGAGGAATGCAGTAAATACGGGCGCCGGGTTGCGCAGTGTCAGGCCTGTAGAAAGTGCCTCCGCCAACCTGGCCACGCATGCTCGAGGGGTCCTGCGCTCTTTTGGGAACTCCCTCCACCGTGCCGCTGATTTCCGCCGTATCGTCCCGCATCGTGATCTCGATGGGAGACACCGCGCCTTCCACGACCAGCGGCTGCCGCTGCAGGTCAAGATTTCCCGAACGAATCGAAGCAGCGTAGCCGCGCGACGAACTTACGCGCACCCAGTAGCCGCCGGACGGTGCACCCTCGATGACCAGCTTATCGTCGCTCGGCCCGGACGGCGGCCGCAGCGAAACCACTCCTCGCACTCCAAAGTCGTTGGCTGGCTCCAGCATCACGTTCAGGTATCGACGTGGACCCTTTATCGTCTGGTTGCGGCCGTTGATGTTCCAAGTCACTGTCCCCGTCGTATCTACAGATGTGAATTCCTCTTTTACGCTGACCGGAATCGGAGCGTTGCGTGTCAGCGCCATGCCGGGCCCCTCGAAGGGTCCGCCTTTAACGGTGATTGTCTGCGTCCCCGTCATACCCTCGGGTCCGAAGCTGGTGGCTTCGACCGTGTAGGTTCCGTTCGGTAACATGCCTTCAATCGCGCGGTTATCGTTGTTATAGGCCAGAGAGAAGCCGGGGCTCTTCTGTGCCCCGGCGAACACGCTCACGTTCATCCCACCATCCCCAGCACCGATGACCGGCACTCTCACCCGGTAATACGGGTGCTTCACCAGCGAAAGGTTCATCTGCACTGTCTGCCCGGCCGCTAACCGAATTGTGCTCGCGGATCCAAAATCAGGGGCACTTTGATAGTAGACAGGAGGATATCCGTAGAGCGACCCACCCGGATCAAAGGTCAATGGGTCGCGATCGAGCAGTTCTTCCGTCAGCAACTTATACGTCCCGGCCTCAAGGTCTGCGAATCGGAATTGCCCGTCGGACGTCGACCGCGCATTTCCAACTTGAAACCAGCGTCCGCGTCCCTCCTGCACCTGCCGCCGGTAGATTTGCAGCCCGATACTGTCCGGCGCTTCCGCCGTGGGGAGGGTGACAGTTCCGACGATCAGAGCCTCGGGTATAAGCGTAAGGGTCAGGTCCTTCGCCGTCTCGTTCGAAAGGTTAGTCTGGGGACTGCGAGGATCGGTCAAGAAACCCGGCTTGCGCGCCATCAGCGTATAAGGACGATCGGAACCGCCCGAACCCAACCTGCTCCTCACACCCATGTTCGAAACCAAGCCGCCCTCGACCGCCGGTTCGACCTTCGGAAGAGTGAATTCAAAGCGGCCTTCGCTGTTGGTTAGCGTGGCGAAGCGACTGTCAGGGGAAGACACCAGCGCGCGGGCGATCGGCTCGCGCGTCACACTGTTGATCACGATGCCGTTTATCGTGTCGGACTTGTCGGGCGTGGACTGCGCCCGCACACGACCGCCGCTGAGCCATAAAACGGCAATCAGCAAAAAGCGAACGATGCCGCAAGCCGGTCTTCGTAGCACTGCTCGCTGGCACGAGCATGCCGTAACAGCTGACAACCAATGACCTTCACTGCTCTTCAACTGGACTGCTCCACAACTCAACTATTGTGGCCCTGCATCAGAGAAAAGAGTATTAAAAGAGCAGAAAATTACAAAACTCGGAGATCCCGGCTAATCTTCCGAAAAGAGCTGGGTGCGACCTGCCGCACCTTCATCACTGCCGACGCCTCCGCTTCCGCCATTCCTCCGCGGTGATCTCCCATATTTCAGCCGGCAAGCGGCCCGGTACAAACTCCCGCTCCTCGCTGGCAACCACCCGCATGCCCTGCGTCTCCGAAATCCGGCGTGACGCCACGTTGGCCACCGCCTTCGGAACCCGCAGGACCGGGAACTTCAGCTCGTCGAACCAATAGTCCGTCACCACGTCACACGCCTCGCTCATCAGCCCTTGTCCGTGCCAGGGCAAGCCCAGCCAGAAGCCGCGATTCTTGTTCTCGCCCTTCATCAGACTGATGCTTCCAATCAGCTGGTCGGGGCTGGTCTTAAGTCTTATCGTCCAATGCCACGCATCGCCCCGCTCCATCGCAGGCAAAGCCACATCCCGGTAGAACGTGTACGCTCCATCGGGCGGGTAAGGCCATGGCACTTGTCTCGACAAGAAGCGCACCACCTCCCACCGCGGAAAAAGGATTTGCACCTGTGCGGCGTCGGCTAGCTCCAGCGGCCGCAGCCACAGACGCGATGTTTCGAGTGCCGGTGTCATGCCGGGTGCCCCATCCTTTCACGTACTTTGTGATAGGGTGGGGTAAACAACTGCGTGACAATTCGCGCCAGCCTACTGCGGCAGTCCCAGCCGCCGCATCAGATCTGCATAGCGCGGATCGGAACGGTACGGGTCATAGGCCGGATAGCGGATGGAGAAAGTCAGGTCGCCGTCCTCCACCGCGAAACCCTGTTCTAGATGTTCGAATGTCTTGTCACGGTCGCCAAGCAGAGCCGCCGTCAATGCCAGCGGGGAGCCGTAACCAAGTTCAGGGGCTATGGCGTGCATAAGCTGGTCATAACCGTGAGCGTCCGCGCTGAACGAACCGGGAATTGGTCTGAATTTCTGCAATTCGCTCACGGCCTCCGCGAAACGTCCCATGTTGGCGTATATCTCTGACAAATACAGGTGAGCCCCTCGGAACTTCGGATTGCTTTCGATGACCTTGTTCAATTGGGTCAGCGACTCGGGGTAGCGGTGCGCGATCGCCAATGTGATCGCGTAGTTCATGTTCACGACGCTGGAAAGCGGGTCGAGCGACAGCGCCGTCTGAAACTCCGCGAGCGCCTGGTCGAGGCGATTTTCCGGGAGGAGCACCTCGAACGCATAAAAGTAATGGGCATTCGCGTTATTCGGGTTCAGTTCAATGGCGCGTCGGTATTCTGCTTCCGACTCTTTCCACTTCCACGCCGCGGCCAGCGAGCTGCCTCGCGCCGTGTGGGCCTCGGAGGACGAATCGTCGAGCTCAAGCGCCTTGCGCGTGGCCTCGTCTGACAGCACACGCGCTTGTGGGAAAGTGATTCCTATCCCGTAGCTGCCTGCCACGTTGTAAGTGTCGGCGAGGCCAGTGTAGGCCAGCGCATAATTGGGGTCAGCGGCGATCGCCTGGCGGAATAAATCAATGCTTTTCTTCAAGCCGTCCTGGCTTCGCCCGTACCATTGCTGTCGCCCTTCCAGATACAGACGGTAAGCCTCAGGGTTAGTCGTGCCGGCGTTGCCCAGGTGCGGCTGCCCGTTGCCGTTGATCTTGATCCGCAGCCGGTCGGAAATATCGTGGGTGATGTCGCTCTGCACCTGCGTAATCTCAGTCAGTTTTCGTTCATAGTGCGAGCCCCACAGTTCAGAGCCGTCGGCGGTGTTCACCAGGTCGGCCTGCACACCCAGCGTGTCGCCATGCTGCGTGACTCGCCCCATCAATACCGCACTCACGTTCAGCGCGTTACCAATCTTTTGCGGATCGTCCTGATTCCCCTTGTAGCGAAACACCGTGCTGCGCGCCATCACCTTCAGGTTGGGCAGCTGCGAGAGCGTGCCGATCAGACTCTCCGTCAAGCCGTCGCTCAGGTATTCGTTATTGGCGTCAGTCGTGGCGTTCACGAAGGGAAGCACGGCGATCGAGCTGACCTTTCCGGTGTCAGATTTTCCCCGCTGGAAATACACTCCAGCCGCGACGGCAATCAGCACGATGGCCGCAATCGCGCCCGCAATCACATATTTGCGCGAACTCTTGGCGGGAGCTGCCGCCGCAACTGACCCGGAACTTGGTGACAACAGCCCGCTCGATGAAAGCGCTGCGCTGGATCGTCCCGAGTCCAGGTCGCGTTTGAGCCGCGTCAGATCGGTGCGCAGATCGGCAGCCGTCTGGTAGCGCAGATTCCGGTCCTTCTCCAACGCCTTATTAATGATCCGTTCCAGATCGGCCGGCATGTCGGGATTGAGCCGCAAGGCCGGCGCGGGCGAAGCATCCAGAATCGCCTTGAAGATCTCCGCCGAACTGCCGCCGCGAAACGGAAGCATACCCGTGGCCATTTCGTAGAGCACGGCGCCGAACGAGAACAGGTCACTGCGCGCATCGAGCTCCTTGGCGCGGGCCTGCTCCGGTGACATGTATGCGACGGTTCCGAGCGTTGACCCGGGGCTGGTCAGGTGCCGGTCATCCGCCGTTCCCGTCATCGTATTGGCCGACGCACCCTGGCTGGAAGAACCGGCACTCGCTGCTTTGGCGAGACCAAAATCCAGCACCTTGGCGTGGCCGCGCTTGGTTACAAAAACATTGGCCGGCTTGATGTCGCGATGGATGATGCCTTGCGAATGTGCCGCATCCAGCCCGTCGGCGATCTCGATCGCCAGCGACAGAAGAGTTTCGTTCTCGAGTGGCTTGGCCGCGATCAGGTGCTTCAGCGTGACCCCGTCCAGGAATTCCATGGCGATGAAAGTCTGATCGCCATGTTTGCCGATTTCGTGGATCGTGCAGATATTGGGATGGTTCAGGGCCGACGCTGCGCGCGCCTCCCGGCGGAAACGTTCGAGCGCCTGCGGATCTCGTGACAGCTCGTCGGGCAGGAATTTGAGGGCAACGAAGCGGCCGAGCTCGGTATCCTCGGCCTTGTAGACCACGCCCATGCCGCCGCCGCCAAGCTTCTCCACAATGCGGTAGTGCGAAATGGTTTCGCCGATCACTAGAGGATGTGCGCTCTCCCTTTCAGGTCGCTACATCTTACGGAGTGCCCGTGGGCGAGTCAATGAACCACGCTATCCCAAAGGAACTTGTCATCCTGAGCGGAGTGGCCCGAGTCAATTGTGACTCGGGCTGCGGAGTCGAAGGACCTGCTTTTCGACCGTGGCCCGACGGTATCCTCCTGTCCGGCGCTTTTTACAGGGAGAGGGCGTGGATTTGGATCATCTCCGACAACTCTTCGATCGGTGCGGCTGTCCCACTCATTCGCATGTCTGCAAACGAGTGGGAAACATAACTGCGTGACTGTTCGCGTCAGCCAGTACGTAGCCGGCTGCCCCAGGTCTCGCGGTTTTCGAGACCTGGGACTGTCTTCTTCATACGGTCGTTCGGGCCAGCGCAGTGAGCTACGTCACATCCTTACCGCCACTCCTCATGAGATTTTATTGCGGCTGGGTGCTTGAGGTGGGGAAGTGTCTGCGCAATCCTTTGAGGGACGTCCCTCCACACGTAGAGACGAGCGCGAATTGCGTGACGCACGCTTCGCAATGCGCCTTTCCCTCGTCTTTGGCCTGTTCATGCTTGGCGGCAAAACCACCGCATATTTCCTGACCCATTCTGCAGCGATTCTTTCCGACGCCGCGGAATCCGTCATTCACGTCGTGGCGGTAGCGTTCGCCGCTTTCAGTCTTCGACTCAGCACCCGGCCCGCCGCTCCCCAATTCCTCTACGGCTATGAACGGATCACGTTCTTCTCGGCGGGATTTGAAGGGGCCATGATCATTATGGCGGCGATCGCCATTCTCGTCGCCGCCATCCACAAGTGGATCGTCGGGCTGCATTTGGAAAACCTGGGAGCGGGAGCTGTGCTGGTGCTCGTCGCCGGAATCCTGAACGCGGGGCTCGGCTACTATCTGTTGCGCGTCGGCCGCAGGACCAATTCGCTCATTCTTGAAGCTAACGGCAAACATGTCCTGACCGACAGCTGGACCAGCTTTAGCGTCGTTGCCGGGCTCGGACTCGTACTCCTGACGCGCTGGAAACCGTTTGATCCCCTGGTGGCGATTGCGGTCGCGGTCAACATACTCTGGTCCGGCGGCCACCTGGTGTGGCGTTCCGCAGTCGGACTTCTCGATTACTCGGATCCAAACGCCGGTCGCCAGATCCGGGAAAAACTGGACGCCATTTGTGCCGAGCTGTCGATCCAATACCACGGTGTACGCTTTCGCACCACCGGCTACCGCCAAATCATCGAAGTGCACCTCCTGTTTCCTCACCTGACATCGGTCAGCGAGGCTCACCGGTTGGCAACGATCGTGGAAGAGCGCCTGCCCGCGGAACTGGACATGCCCGCCGAAGTCGTCACTCACTTAGAAGCTCTCGAGGATCACGACGACGTCCATCGTGAAGAGCACTACACCGGAAAACCTCAGTAGGTCCTGAAGGGCGAGTGCCCCATCCTTTCGCGCTTTTTGCGAAAGGGTGGGAAACAACTGCGTAAGTGTCTCGTGTCAGCCAGCACGTTCACGCTCTGTTCTCGAACTTGTCATCCTGAGCGAAGCGAAGGACCTGCTTCTAAGGAAACCGAGGCGAGTCGAATGGGGATCTGCTTTTCGAACGTGGGCCGGCAGGTATCCCCCGCCCGTCGCTTTTCACAGGGACAGGGCACGGATTTGGATCATCTCCGGTGAGTTTTCGATCGGCGCGAGTGCCAAACTCATTCACGTTCTTTGCGGACGACTGGGAACATGACTGCGTGACCATTCGCGACTGCCAGTACGCAGCCGCTATCCCAAAAGAAATTGTCATCCTGAGCGGAGCGGACCGAGTCAGTTGTGACTCGGGCCACGGAGTCGAAGGACCTGCTTTTCGAAGGTGGGTCCGGCGGGTTTCGCCCACTCCTCGCTTTTCGCAGGGACAGGCGCGGATTTGGATCATCCCCGATGAGTCTTCGGTCGGTTGCGAATGAGTGGGCACGCCTATCTCCCCTAATTACGAATGATGACCTCCGGATCCAGAATCACTTTGTTGTTGCTGTCCAGGATCTCGTACTTGTAGTGGTGGTGATCGGTTGTCGCCTGGCTGTTGCATCTCTCGCAAATCGCAGCCATCGCGCGGATTGGTCCGGAACTGACCAAGCCATTCTTGGGCACGTGGAACGCGCCCCTTGCATAAACGGCGAGCCGTTGTAGCCCGGCACACTTGGGTCCGGGTCCAGAAAATGTACAGTCACCGCCTCGGTGCAACTCCACTCCAACTCGTCCCCATGACTCTTGCTCAGCAATATGGAATCGTAATCTACCTTTCTGTTGGCTACGTCGATTTTGACGATAACTCCTGTCACGGTCGTCATATTCCACTTCCTCCTCGATAGGCTGTATGAAACGTATTAAACCTGGGTTCCACCGCGCCGTCTGTCTCAACGTACAGTGCTAGAGCTTGTCTCATAAATAGTTTGGGGAGGGCACGGCTTTTAGCCGTGCCGCCCTGCCCCCTAAAGACTGGGCTTTAGCCCCTGAGGGCGTGAGCCAGAACCCCGGGGAATCATTTATGAGACCAGTTGTAGTTCCGCGCGTGCCCCACTCACCCGCTTTTTTTTGGCGAATGAGTGGGAGTTGATACACCATGTTGGCTAGTTCCGGATGATGACCTCCGGATCTGCGAGAACTTTGCCATTCTTCTTGTCTTCGATAATCGAGTATTTGTAATGACCCTGCCCATGCGACGACACACTCCATGGACATTCGTCGCAGGCGGCAACTGCATCCGCTATACGCCCAGACACGACGGCCATCTCTCCGCTGGGTACATGGAACTCCTTATCGGCAAAAGGACCCTCTTCGAAGTGCACCATGACGCTGGTGTCGGGGTCTGTGCAATACCAGGCCACTTCTTGTGTAGCTTCAATCAGTGGGATCGGATCGGGCGTCGGCGATCGCCACTTTCCGACCGAATTTGTGAGGTGCTTGAGACTCAATGTCGATTCTTACCGGAACCAACTGCAGCTGATTCACGGCCACCAGTCTTGGCTTTGCTGCTGTAGGTACTGGCGGGTACTCGTCACTGCTGTTGCCATAATCCACCTCCTGGATTACCTTCCTGAAAATTTTGAGCCTGGGTTCTAACGGGGCCGTTTGGCTGAGTCTGCAGGGCTCTTCTCCTGCAGAAGTTGTTGAAATTGTTTATTGGTGTGCAAGTTGTCAAAGCCGATCGCGCTGGCAACAAGAGTCGGCGACAGCCCGAGCGCAAACCCTCTACGCAGCGATCGAATCGCTGAGACTTGATCGTCAAGTTGGCTGGCCACCAGAGCTGCGTTCAGGTGCACTTCGGCGCTGGTGGGCGCTATGGCAAGCGCCTTGTTCAAGCTCGCGAACGCCGCTTGCTTCTCCTTGAGCATGGCGTGATAGACGCCGAGATAGCTCAGCAACTGAGCATCGTGCGGGTTGACGCGCAGCTCTTCTTCCCCCAGCGCAATGGCGCGCCGGTAAGCGGCAAGCGACTCCTGCCGGTGCTGTCCGTCCCAGTAGTACGCATCGGCCAGATTCCCCCACGATGATCGCTGACGATCGTCGAGCTTCAGCGCCTGTTCGTTGGCATGCGCAGCGTCCGGAAATCGTCTCTGGTAGAAGTACGCCACTCCCAGATTCGAGTAAGCATCATGGGTAGGAGTAACCCTGGTCGACTTCTCGCAAACCGGCACGGCATCCGCATAACCCCCCGCCATGATGTAAGTCCCGCACAGATTGCTGTAGCCGCGCGGATTGTCGGGAGCCAGCTTCGTGACTTGGGCGAACTCTTTAGCGGCTTCCTCATACCGCGCCTGCCGGTATAGGAATCCGCCCAGCCAGTTGTATCCCGCCCAGTACTCCGGGCGCGTCCGGATGGCACTGCGATAAGTCTGCTCTGCCGCCGCCACCTCCCCCATGTGCTCGTAGGCGAAGGCCAGCCCTCGATAAGCGTTATCGTCCGTGGCATCGGCCCTCAGCGCGCGCTGAAACTCATCGGCTGCTTCCTCATACTTGCCGGTGCCGTTGTACACCGTTCCGAGGCAGCTGTGCCCGTATCCATCCGCACTCTGACAAGCCCCCAGCGCCTGGTCCACCCACGCCCGATCATGCGTGCGCTGGTATTTGATCCAGTAGCTTTCGCCCAGCCCGGCATGCGCCAGCACAAAGTTAGGATCTCTTTCCAGTGCCCGCTGAAACAGTTCGATCGCGCTCTCCACATTCTCCGGATTCTGATACTCCTGCAAATACCCGCGCCCGCGCAGGTAGAAGTCATACGCAGCCGGCTGGCTCGTTCCACGAGATGCAAGCGTCTTTCGCTCCGGCGCGCTAAGTTCCAGTTGCAAGGCACGCAGCGCGCTGTCCACCACGCGGTCTTCCAGCGCAAAAGGATCGGACACATCGGCGGTGATCGCGTCCGCGCGCAACACTCCACGCGTGCCCGCATCCACCAGGTCGTAGACGACTCGAACCTTTCCTCCGGATTGACGAATGCTCCCCTCGAGCGCCAGGTTGACTCCCAGTTCCGTATGCGCCTGCGCCACCGACGCGGTTGAGAGTCTCTGAATCTCGCTCGGCGGCACCAACTGCAGCGGATAGCGGTCCGTGAGTTGTGTCAGCTTGGCCGTCAAGGTCGCCGTCACGCCGTCGGCAAAGGCTCGCGCATCGGGATCGTTCGCCGCGGCCGCAAATGGCAGCACTGCCAGATATTTCTTTTCGGGCAGGGAAGGCTTCCTCGGCCAGGGGATTACCGAAAGTGCAAGCACCACGAACAGCAGCGACATTCCAGGTCGGACCGCGCCCTTCAACCACCTCGGCCATCGCCACCGATGCCCTCCGCTCTCGCGCAGCACCCGCAAATCAACCAACAGGTCGGCAGCACTGCTGTAGCGTCCCTGCGGATCCTTCGCCAGCATCCTCTCGACGATCCGCTCCAGTTCCTCCGGAACTCCGCGCACCAACTCTCCGATCGGACGAGGCCGATGGTGCAGGATGTGATCCGCCGTCCCGATCAGCTTCTCCGTCTGGAAAGGATGTTTGGCGGTCAGCATTTCGTAGAACACAATCCCGAGAGAAAATATGTCGGCGCGTCCATCCACCTCCTGCTCCAGCAGAACTTCCGGAGCCATGTAGCCCGGCGTGCCCACACAGCCCAGGCGCTGGCTCTCCTGGCTGACCGTCACTGCCGTCGGGGTAGTGAACCGGAGCCGCTGCGCGAGGCCGAAGTCGAGGATCTTCACGTGGTCCGCGCCGGTGAGCATGATGTTGTCCGGCTTGAGGTCGCGGTGAACGATGCCTTTCTGCTGTGCTTCGGCGAGAGCCTCCGCACATTGCAGGGCCACATGAATAAAGGAGTCCCACGCCATCGGCCCCGCCCCCTGCAGCCGCTTCCGCAGCGTGATTCCCTCCACGTACTCCATCACCAGGAAAAGCTCGTCGCGGTCTTCGACCACGTCGTAGACGCTGGCGATGTGTTCTGAGCTGAGCGCAGAGGCGCGTTGCGCTTCTCTCAGGATGTGGCGGCGCGCCTCGGGATCGGTTCGCAGTTTGCGGCTGACACGCTTGAGGGCTACCGGGCGTTGCAGCTTCGTGTCTTCGGCGTAGTAGACCTCTCCCATGCCGCCCGCGCCCAGCTTGGAGCGAATCCTGAACCGGTCCACGCGGCAGCCCGTAAGATCCTCGGGGAGAGGAAACGGTATCGGCACTGCGCGGGCGCTGCTCATAGTTGACACCCGCAACCGCGAAATCACACGTAGGCGTGATCCGCTGTGACCTGGAATATCGGCCCGGAACTACAGCGCGGGTGACCAAGCAGCACAACTCGACTCTCAAGAGTCCACTGCTCTTCACCGCGCCGACTTCACACTCATTCTCTCGCCGCCACGAGTGGAAAAGGCGACAGAACGACTGTAGAACCGTTAGAGCCCTCCCAATTTGGGAGGAAACGATTCCGGTGTGGGGCGGACACTCTTGTCCGCCAAAAAGTCGGGACGTGTGTCCCACTCGCAGGCTCGTGAACCAGGGGTGTCGAAGGGGAGTTTGTCGACGGTCGCCGCGATCGCTGGGTGCCCCTCGCGCGATTTTCGGGACCTGGGATTCCACTGCCACGAGTCCAGCGTGTCAGGAATCGTGTCAGGGCATCGCTTTAGCGATGCCGTCAGCACAGACGAATCGATATCGGCTTTAGCCGCTGCTTTATTTTCCCGGGGAATGACGATAAGGCCCGGAGTGCCCCAGGTCTCGCGGCGGTTTTCGAGACCTGGGATTCCATGCACTTTCCAATTCCCCGATTGCTCAATTCTTCTCACCCTCCCTTGTGAGCCGCACCCTTGACTTAACTGCTAGATATCACGCATACGTTAGTGTATATCTTATAAGTATTACCATGTCGTCACACGATAACTCGACTAACCAGCCCGACAACTCCTTTGCTCTCAAGATTTTTCCTCTAACCCTCAACGATCCAGAGATTTACCCCATGTCAACACCCCAAAACTCTGATTCCAAAAGACCGCAGGGGGAGGGGGGTATACCCCAATCCGAAGAAGGACTCATATTTCTCATGTCATTCGCTGCCGATATTCCTCGTTGTCAACACGTCAAGGTCAACGGTGTTCAGTGTGGCTCACCCGCTCTCCGTCACAAGCGCTTTTGCTATTTCCACCACTCCTGGCGCGAAGTCTCCAGCCCGAGCCCGCGTGCCAGAGCCCGTGCCCATAGCAACGCCGAAGGCGCTGAG
>CAVQFB010000015.1:0-147353 GCA_963711675.1 uncultured Acidobacteriota bacterium
TGTGAAGGGCAGTCCCAAGTTTACCCGCATGATGATGAACTTTGGCGTTGGTCCTGAAAAGCTGCTCGACTACTTCGGCAAGTGGATGGGCGCGGTTGCAACCAACTCGCCAGAGAACCAAGTGTACGCGATGTCGCGTTACGACAAGAACAGGCACGTCTTGTACGTCGACGGAGACGATAACAACTTCCTCAAGATCGCGAGCGACGGCACGGTCACGCGGCATCAGAACGGCTATGAAGACATGCTGTTCAAGGATGGGAACGAGAACTTCTGCGACCCGTTGTGCGCCGACCTTGCCAAATTGAACGCAAACCATGCTCTGAAGCCAGGAGGTGGGGATTCAGCAAGAAATTCTCGACACTATCCTGTATTCAGAAAACGGTGTGGGTCGTGACGACGCCCACGCAATCCTGATGACCTCGATCTTGGCACTGTTCTTCTACGAACGCGTGCCATCTAACCCATACATCTACCTGTACGGCGCGGGCGCGTCGATGAAGAGCTCGCTGGCTGTAAAGGTTGGCAAGCTGTTACAAGGCCACCGCTTTGCGCCACGTCCCTCAACTGAAGACGAAGAGAAACTGAAAGCCCTGGCAATGTCCATGCCGTTCATCGTGCTGGATGAAGCCAACAACCTGAAGCGGCTGATGAACATCCTGAAGACGCTAGCTACCGGCGGTATGGATACGCGTCGTGAGTTGTACACAACATGCAGTATGCGGCACACACCATACCAAGCTCGCATCTGGATGACAGCCAACACCGCGTCGTTGACCAACGAAACTATCTCAGCGCGAATGATGATAATTGATGCCGGCGAGCGGACTGAGACGGAGCCGTCCAGAAGAAGATGAGCACTATCTGATCTGGTCGAACGAGCGTCGCAATGAACTGTGGACCGAGCTGGTAGCTCGGTTGAGTAGGGCCATGGTCGAGTTGCGGGATGCAGACAGAGGCCAGCCAGGGCGATCTCACCAGCGCGCATCGTATGTCAAGTTTCTTCGTATTCGGGCGGACGTTGGCTCGGCAAGAAGGTTGGGAGAAGGAGTTTCTCCGGCAGCAATGCAAGCTATCGATGTCGCCAGAAGGTCACGAGTTCCGAAGGCAACGACATCCTTGATCTGGTCGAAATGCTTCCAGCGTCGTATGCCAACACACCGCGTAAAGCCAGCGATTGGGCTGCGATACTGTCGGCCTTAGTGCGTGAGCCGAACGTCGAGCTGAAGCGGGCGGTTGCGCGAACCGCGTACGTTGCCCACCAGTTCACCGCTAATCAGCACATGCTGACGATGAAGTGTGGCATGTTCACCAAGGTGGACAAGAAGCGGCATACGACTTACTACGGGTTCAAGAATCTGAACGGACACGGAACTTTTGTGGATGAAGTGGCATTTGGGGGAGTTGGGGCCGACTCGCCGGAAGGCCAGTCGAAGGCTGGTGAAAAGGCGAACTAACCAGTGGCGAGTTGAGGCCTCTCGCTATCTGTTGAAGAAATAGGGTTTAAGGCGACAGCCAGTATGTGCAAGGTTCAATTTGGCGAGCGAGTAGTTAGTCTTTTCTCTCTTCTTATAGAAAAAGAAAAAGAGAGGGAAGAAAAGAAGAGAAAGAAGAGCGCAAGAGAGACGGTAAGGAATTGCCCCGCCTCGCCTCGCCGCAGTTGTTCCGGGCCTCACGGCCAGCTCGCTCTGCTGGTTGCGAGAGTGACCAGTGAACCGAACGTGGGGGGCTCATTTTTCCTCACAACAATGTCGTCTCGAGCCGACGCCCTGCCACGTGCGTGTTCCCGCGACTCAAGAACTTTCTCCTACGAGAGTGAATTAAGTTCCACCTCCGAGAACCGACTACGCCAATTAACTGCCCAGCAATTGGAGGCACAGTCGCATGACGCTGGGATAGCTTCCGAGTAGCCGCCCATGCTGGAACAATCCGTTGGCTGGCCCCGTGTTGGAAAAGGGCTCAAGAGCGATACAATTTTCAGCGGTTTAGAAACGAAAAAAGAGATCACAGGTAGGAACTGGACATCTGGAATTCCTGACACGACTTGAAGGGGGCACATCATGATCGCCACCTCTGCCGAACCTACGAGCTCTCTCCGTGGTGGAGACACTCGGTCATCCTCGTAATGATCGCCGGCTTCTCGGTTCTATCTTTGGTCACGGTACTGACCTACACGAACGCTCCACCGATCCCCGAGCAGGCCGTGGATGCCGCGGGCACGGTGGTGTTTACCGGGGCCGACATCCAAATGGGCCAGGAGGTGTTTCTCAAGTACGGGCTCATGGAGCACGGGAGTTTGTGGGGCCACGGGGCTTACCTTGGTCCTGATTACAGTGCGGAGTACCTGCATAGGCTCGGCGAGGTGACTCTGGACACGATCGCGGCCGAGAAGTACGGCAAACTCTTTGCCAGCTCTCGCCGGACGAGCAGAGCGTCGTATCTGCGCGGACGCTGACGGTGCTCAAGGAAAACCGGTACGAACCTGCCTCGCGAACTCTCCGGCTCTCGTCAGGCGAGGTGGCTGCCTACCGCACACAGCTTCCCGAATGGAGCGAGTATTTCACCCGGAAGGACGCCGCTCCCGGGCTTACCAGCCAACTATATTCAGAACCCCGGGGAGATTAAGGCTCTGACCGCCTACTTCGCTTGGGCGGCCTGGGCCACAACGGCGAATCGTCCCGGGAAGGATTACTCATACACCAACAACTGGCCCTACGAGCCCATCGCGGGAAACCGTCCTTCCACCGAGGCCTATGTTTGGAGCGCCTTGAGTCTCATCACCCTCCTGGCAGGGCTGGGTCTGATCCTCTTCGTCGTCGGCAAGTTCGACTACCTGGGCTGGAAGGGCGAGGGCGGCTGGCTCCCATGTCATGCACTCCGCTCCCCCTGCTTTGAAGCTCACGCCCAGCCAGTGGGCTACGGGATGGTTCTTCGCCATCGTGGCCCTCCTGTTTCTGGCGCAATCATTCCTGGGAGGCGTGCTCGCCCACTATCGGGTGGAGCCCGGAGCCTTTTACGGGCTCGACATCGCCCGCTGGCTGCCCTACAACCTGGCGCGCACCTGGCACCTCCAACTCGCCATCTTCTGGATCGCGACGGCCTGGGTGGGCGGCGGCCTTTTCCTGGCGTCGTGGGTCGGCGGCGAGGAGCCCAAACACCAGAGGACCGGCGTCTACGCACTCCTCGGGGCGCTGGTGGTGGTCGTCGTCGGCAGCTTGGCAGGCGAGGCCCTCGGCATCAACGACAAGCTGGGGCAGCTCTGGTTCTGGTTCGGCCACCAGGGTTCCGAGTACCTGGACCTCGGGCGGTTCTGGCAGTTACTGCTGGCAGTTGGCCTTCTCTTCTGGCTGTTTCTGATGTTTCGGGCGCTCAAGCCCGCCTTCAAGAGCCCTGACAAGCGCGAACTGTCCTCACTGTTTCTGTACGCGGCCGTGGCCATCCCTCTCTTCTACCTGCCCGCTCTTTTCTATGGCCCTCACACCAACTTCGCCGTCATCGACAACTGGCGCTTCTGGATCATCCATCTTTGGGTGGAGGGATTCTTCGAACTCTTCGCGACGGTGCTGGTGGCGATCATGTTCCACCAGATGGGCATGGTCAGCACCAAGACCGCCACGCGCCTGATCTACCTGGATGCCATCCTGTATCTCAGCGGCGGGATCATCGGCACAGGCCACCATTGGTACTTCACAGGCCAGGGAACGCTGAACATGGGCCTGGCGGCGTGCTTCTCCGCTCTGGAAGTTGTGCCCCTAACGCTTCTGACCCTGGACGCCTGGGACTTCATCAAGCTGAGGAAGGCGCAGTGTTCCGCGTGCGGCCACGATCTGGCTTGGGGCCAGAAGTGGTCCATCTACTTCCTCATGGCCGTGGGTGTCTGGAACTTCGTCGGCGCAGGGATCTTCGGGTTCCTGATCAACCTGCCGATCGTGTCCTACTTCGAGGTGGGCACCACGCTCACCCCCAATCACGGACACGCCGCACTGTTTGGTGTCTTTGGGATGTTGGCCTTGGCGGTCCTGGTCTTTTGCTTGAGGGCCATGCAATCCGACACCACATGGAAAGAGACGGAGAAGTTCATCCGGGTGGGCTTCTGGGGTGCCAATGTGGGCCTCGCGCTCATGATCATCCTGGATCTGTTCCCCGGAGGAGTAATCCAGCTCTGGGATTCCATCGCTAACGGGTATTGGCACGCGCGCCGCCTGACATTCCTGATGGGCGGCGCCTACCACAAGCTGGAATGGCTGCGCATGGTGGGGGATATGGTCTTCCTCTTCGCCGGCGCCTTGCCCATCACGCTCGGCGCGATGCGCAGTGTGTGGAAAAGGGATCTTTCTCCCACGGCGTAAAGGCTGCACCCCACCGGATCCCGCGCGGCTAGAAATTCGGAAGTTGGGAGAACAATGCCTCGATCAGATGGCGAAAAACCTTTGCAAGAACTGAACGCTCCTCGATCCCACATGAGGAGGACTCTCTGTAGGGCCTGCGTTCAATTTAAGGGCGAGTGACGCTAGTGCTTTTTCGGACGCGACGCCGGATGAGTGCTCAAGGCTGAAAGAAAGTGTGAGGCGTCGCGTTCGAAAAAGCCGTCAGAAGGAAGCCGCTGGCGCGGCGGACGCGGGACCTATGCAAATTGAATGGAGTGAGGCAGAGGGGTTGAAGTTAGGTGGAGTGGTCAAAGCCGCTGGAGTCGCAGCCGGCGCACCTGTGCAAAGACGAGTCGATGGCGGAAGTGAGCCGAGGCAGGGACAAGAAGAAGGTTTCTGGGGGCTATGGAGACAGACTTCGGCGAAACGCTGGGAAGCGCGTCGAGAGTGCGGTGGGTACGTGAATGATTTCATGCAGCCGTGGCCAGGAGCGGTGGGGAACGGAGTTGGAGTTGTGGGGCTGTGAATCGTTCGACAACGGCCATCGGTCCACCGCACTTGGGACAGCGCCAGAGCGGGTGCGCTGTAGCGGTTGAGGTTTCCGCTTCGTTTTTCGGGGGAGTCGCGTGGAGAGCGGCGAAGCACCGTGGCAGCAGAGCAGCGCGCCTTCGGTTGGCGAGGAAGCCGAAGTGGCGGATGCGGACAAAGCCCTTGGGGAGCAAGTGAAGGAGAAAGCGACGGAGAAACTCATCGCGTGATAGCGACATCAGCTTGTGCCCATTGTTGTGAGCGGAGTCGCGCCAACGAAAGGTGACTTGGCCGTCGTCGAATGAAACCAGTCTATGGTTGGAGATGGCGACGCGGTGGGTATAGCGGCCGAGATACTGCAGCACGTACTCGGGTCCGCCGAAGGGTGGTTTGGAGTAGACGATCCAATCTTTGCGGAAGAGCGGACGCAGCAGGGGAAGGACTTGGGATGGGCGAGCGGTGCGAGTTCTCCGGCCAGGTGCAGTTGACCGCGTCGAAGGCAGACTTCAGGCCGGCGACGAACTTGCCATGAAAGACGCGCCGGAGTACAGCGATGGGAAGGAAGAAGCGTGGGTGCGAGCGAATCCAGCGGGCGTGATCGCGGGAGAGTCCGCCGGCGGGAACGACACAGTGGACATGGGGATGAAGTTGGAGTTTCTGGTTCCAGGTATGGAGCACGCCGAAGAAGCCGATCTCGGCTCCGAGATGAGCGGGATTGCGCGCCACTTCGAGTAGAGTTGCTGCGCTGGCCCGAAGCAGCAAACCATAGATGAGTTTCCTGTTCTGGAGTGCTAACGAAGCCAGTTGCGGCGGCAGCGTGAAGACGACATGGACGTAGGGCGTGGGCAGCAGTTCGCGACGACGTGCCGCGATCCAGCGTTCACGGGCACCGGTCTGACACTTCGGGCAATGCCGATTGCGGCAGCTGTTGTACGAGATGGTGGCACGATGTCCGCAGCGAGTGCACTGATCGATATGGCCGCCGAGTGCGGCGGTACGACAGCGCGCGATGGCCCGCAGGACCTTCAGATGAATCCAGCGGAGCCAGTGACGGTTGCGCTCAATGAAGTCTGTGCCTGCGCTGCGAATGATATCGGCCACCTCTAACTGTGGCCGACTCATCTACTCCTCCTCGGACGACCTGCCTTTCTTCAGCACCAGCGCATCCAGCGGACTGGGCGTGGCATGCAGGTGCCGTTGCGAGAGGTGGAGATAGCGAGCGGTTTCTTTCAGATCGTGATGGCCTAACAGGATCTGGATGGTGTGCAGGTCGGCGCCGGCTTCGAGCAAGTGGGTGGCGAAGCAATGGCGGAGTACGTGGGGATAGATCACGTTTCTTAATCCCGGCGCGGCGGGCGGCCTCGACGCAAGCGTGGTAGGGCGTCTTGTCATCCGTGGGGTGATCCCCGCTGTGCCAGCGGTTGCCGGGAAATAACCAGACGGACTTTTTGCGCAAACGTCGCCAGTGAGCGCGCAGTTCTTCGAGCAGGACAGGGCTGAGCATGACATCGCGGTCTTGCCCTCCTTTGCCATCTTGAATGTGCACGACCATTCGTCGGCTATCGATATCGCTGACTTTCAGGCGCGTGAGCTCGGTGCGGCGCGCACCGGTGCCGTACAGGGTCATCAAAATGGTGCGATAGAAAGGAGTCGGCGCAGCCTCGATGAGCTGGGCTACTTCTTCCTGACTGAGAACCGTGGGCAGGCGATAGCGCTTCTTGGGATAGGGAGTGTCGGCAATGCTCCAGGGTCTCTTGAGCGTCTGGATGTAGAGGAAGCGCAGAGCGCAGAGATGGTTGGTCACCGAACCGGGAGTCAGTTTGTGCACGGTGAAGAGTTGGGCTTGGTACTCGCGGATGTGCTGCGGTCCTAGGCGATCGGGCGAGCAGTGGAAGTGCTGGGCGAAGCGCTCGATGAAGCGAATGTAACGCTGCGTGGTAGCCTCAGAGTAATGACGACGCTGGAGTTCTTCCAGCATCATTTTGCGTAGATGGGTCACAGGGACACCTCCTTGTGACCCACAATTATCTGAGCCGAAAATCAGGACTGCCGACATCACCCACGCGGCAGCGTCCGCCGCGCCAGCGGCTTCGTTCTGACGGGCAAACCGGAAATTATTGGTTCGTCCGTCGGATTAGTACTTAGAAATGGGCTTCCCTGAATTCCCCGAATCGCCGCTCCCCTGCAATTCACGTGCGCCTTATGCGACTGAAATTGCACTCACTCAGCAGAAGGGCCTATTCCCTACGCCCCCTTCTCCCCCTCCGTCCAGCCTTCTTCCTTCGCCTTCGCCAGCAGCCACTCCTGCAATTCTCGCTGGATCGCCGGATGCACTTCCACAAAACTAAGCCCGATCAGCCCACCCGGACTCGCCCATACCACCTTTGCCTTCGCTTCGAAGTAGGAATCGCCCTCCGGCAGCTTGAATGCCAACTCAAGCGCAGCCCCGTGATTAAGCGTCTCGGAAGATTGCACCGCCATGCCCCCGGAGCTGATGTTCACGCTGGTGGCTTCGATCTGGCGGTCGTCAAGCGTCAGGTCAACCGGCAATTCAATGGTGACCCTGAAGTAGCGCTTCCCTGCGTCGTTCAGCGAGCCCGGAGCGTCCGGGCCCATGTACGCTTCTTCCTTCTTATACTTCTCCAGCTTGCGGCGAAGGGTGCGTCCGGAAATTCCCAGCTGCTGCGCCGCTTGCGCCTGATTTCCGTTCGTGGCGGCCAGCGCCTGAAAGATCATCTTCTTCTCCATCTCTTCCAGGTTGCCGCTGAACGTCGTAGCCGCCGTCGCCGGTTCTGGAAGGCCGCAGATCACGGCGGGCAGATCCGACGCCCGAATCTCCTTCGTATCCGGCTTGACGTTCGTCGCCACTCGAAGCACGACATTTTTCAGTTCGCGCACGTTTCCCGGCCACGAGTATCGCTGCAGCACTTCCTTGGCTTCGCTGGTGAACCGCGCCGCCGGCAGATTTTTGTCGAGGAAATGCTCCGCAATTGCGACCACGTCATCAGGGCGCTCGCGCAAGGGCGGGACCCGCAACTGGAACTGTGAGAGCCGGTGGTAAAGATCCCGCCGGAACTTGCCCGCCACCACCTCATCTTCAAGATTGCGATTGGTGGCAGCGATCACGCGCACATGGATCGCGACTTTCTTGTGACCGCCCAGCCGGTAGTAAGGCACTCCATCGAGTACGCGGAGCAGCTTGGCTTGAACTTTTGCGTCAAGTTCGCCGATTTCGTCGAGAAAGAGCGTGCCCTGGTCCGCAAGCTCGAACAACCCAGGCTTCGTGTTTTCCGCCCCGCTGAACGCGCCTTTTTCGTAGCCGAAGAGCTCGCTTTCGACCAGATGTTCGGGCAGCGCAGCACAATTCACGTCGATGAAAGGTTTTCCACAATGCAGCGAGTGTTGATGGATCGCCTGCGCCACCAGTTCCTTGCCGCTTCCAGTTTCACCAACGATGAGGACTGCGGCATCGTTCTTCGCCACGCGCTCGACCGTGACCATAAGCTTTCGCATGGTGTCGCTACGGACCACTGCCGTGGTGCCGTCAACCAACTTCATTTCGGTGGCGGGTTTCATGTAAGCCGGCTCAAGAAGAAGCGACTCACTGCATTATCGGCAGTCGAGTCCCTCTCCTTCTTAGCATCCCAGGAACAACGCAAGGTAGGTTACGGAAGTTTAATGATTCGTATGAGTTACAAGCCACCGACGCGTTTGCGACGATGAGAAACAAATGAGAGAAACTGCGCCTTGAGAACGCGACCGAAGCATGCCGTGCGGGGAATATTCAGCAAGGCTTCTGCGACATGACCTCCAGTCAACCACATATTGCACAGTGCAAAATTCTTCCCGGCGATGCT
Source organism: uncultured Acidobacteriota bacterium (assembly GCA_963711675.1). Classification (GTDB taxonomy): domain Bacteria; phylum Acidobacteriota; class Terriglobia; order Terriglobales; family Acidobacteriaceae; genus CAVQFB01. The sequence goes on from CAVQFB010000015.1 coordinate 8,753, forward strand.
ACATGCAACGAAATGGTTGCAATTTCAGCCAGCGAAGAAGTAAGATGCAGTTGAACGCAGTATTAAAAGCGTTCAATCTCGTCGTGGTACCGCCCTTTCTTCCAGGATTTTAAAAAAGAACAACCAGCTTGAGAGGCGCAGACGTTTGCCTCTTGCCCGGTTCGGAGAGATCGATATGGCGTGGTACGCGTACTGCCTGCAAGAACACCAGACCCTCCCCAATGGTTCCCGCGCGCGGCGTCCCTTTTTGCTCGAAGGGGTGCAAGGCGTTAACGGAGCTCCCGTGCTGGGCTATCCCAGTGGAGAATTTGCCGTCGTCGTCAGCGAATATGACCGCAACGTCGTGCGAATCGACGAAAAGACAGTACTGGAACATGCCCGAGTCGTCAGCGTCTGCTTCCGTACCGCCACCGTCTTACCTTTTCGCTTCGGCACCATCTTCGATTCCGAAGACGCCCTGCGGCAGGCCGTACGCTCCAATCGCCGCGCCTTCGGCCAGAGCGTAGCTAAACTGCGCGGGAAAGCCGAGATGCATCTGAAGCTGGTCGTTCGCGACGGCTCCCTCCGCGAAGCCATGATCGACATCGAACTGCCCGACACCGTCGGCGGCGAATACCTTTCCAAGCTCCGCGAGAAGGCCTCGCGCGAGCGTGAGCGCCAGACCAAGGCACGGGCCCTTTCCGTGCAGGTGCACAAGCTGTTCAATCCTCTGGAAGAGGAAGTCAGCTGCAAGAAGGTCGCCCAGGACGGAATGCTCATCGACATCGCCCACCTGATTGATTCCAAGTCGGTCGAGAAGTATCAGAACCGGTACAGCACCGCGGCCAAGCAACTCAAGAATTGCGAGCTGGTCATCAGCGGACCCTGGCCTCCTTATCATTTCCTTCCGGACAAGATTCGGACGGTCGCCGGCAACAGCTAGCCAACGTCAAATTACCAGGCCCTGTCAGCCCCTGCTGACAGGGCTTTTCGCTGCCGGCAATACCCCTCCTGCGACCAGAGACCTGCACCCTATGTGCATCATTATGCAGTTGGTTTGCCTTCCAGGTAGCACCGCCCATTGTGCAAGATTGGTACGGAACCGGGGCTAAGCCACGGCAGCACAAAACCTTAGAAACTGCGTTGTCACACGCCGTTGTGACAATTGCCTTTGGATGAGCAAGTGCATCGTCCGAGGTACAAAAGAGGCCGCAAAAACAGGTATGACCTTCACTCTCTTCCAATGTTCTCGACAACTTCCATTTGCCCGTTCTGGTCGCCGGAACGGCTCCTTGCATCACCTTCCCTGACCTTCCCGCCTTCTTGCCTCTTTGATCAGCGGCCCCCAGAAATGGGGCCGCTTTTTTTGCCCTCCCCGCAGACCGAACCTGGCAAAGCACCTCGGACGAGGATCGCGCGGGCGCCGCCGTCGCGGATGCGCACCCCGGCCGGGTACTCCCGTAACGTGCTTCCACAGGCGTCTGGATTCATACTGCCCAAATGGATTGGCATGATGTCATGTCCGAATTCTTCCAGCGCGTCGCCGTGGGAGCTCTCGCCGCCCTTAGCCTGCTTGTGATCGTCCGGTTGCGGATGCCCCGGCGCTCGCAGGTCAAGGTTCCGAGCGAGCGACACTAGCCTTCTCCCTCGGGTGCTGGAGCGCCAATTCATTCTTCGTTGCCCGTTTCGGAACGCCAGCCTTTCCCGTCAGTTGACTCACTTTCAGCGCGCGTGAGATATTGGCTCGCCCTGTTAACAGACTATTAACAATTTATTCATGAAAATCGCACTCTGACTGGGAGTTCCTCCTCATCCATGGTCCGTCTTATTCCTCGAGATACCAGCTTTTTCAAGATGTTCTCGGAGATGTCCGAAAATCTGATTGCCGGGGCCAATACCCTGGTTGACCTGTTCGCCGACTACCGGAATGTCGAAGCAAAGATCCATGAGATTCGCCGCATAGAGCACCGCGGCGACGACATGACCCACGCCATTCTCACCAGGCTCAACCAGACTTTCATCACGCCATTCGATCGCGAGGACATTCACAAACTCGCGTCCTCATTCGACGACGTTCTCGACTTCATCAACGCTGCCGGCGCTCGCATCGTCATGTACCGCATTACGAACCCGCCGCCTGCGGCAGGCGAACTGGCGCACCTGATTCTGGCTCAGAGCAAGGAACTCCAGAAAGCGGTATCCCTTCTGCAGAAGAATGGCGACATCCTGGCCCACTGCGTGGAGATCAACCGGCTGGAAAACGAGGCGGACCTGGTTTCCCGCGCGCCATCGCCCGTCTCTTCGAACGAAGAAAAAGACCCTATTACCCTCATCAAGACCAAGGAACTGATCGAGTTTCTGGAACTGGCCACCGATCGCGCCGAAGACGTCGCTGACGTGCTTGAAACCGTAGTGTTGAAGAACACTTGAAGCTTGCATCCTTCCGCAAACAGGACAACTGGTGAAATCCGATCTTCTGCTCTTGATTGTCACGGTCGTGGTCGCGTTGAGCTTCGACTTCCTCAACGGATTTCACGACGCGGCCAACAGCATCGCCACCGTGGTCTCGACTCGCGTCTTATCGCCCAAGCTCGCCGTCGCGTGGGCAGCGTTTTTCAATTTCGTCGCTGCATTCCTTCTTGGCACGGCCGTCGCCAAAACCATCGGCAAAGGGATGATTCGGATCGACTCCGTCACTCAATACGTGGTCATCGCAGGACTGCTGGGCGCGATCGTCTGGGACCTGCTCACCTGGTGGTGGGGGCTGCCCACATCGTCTTCCCACGCATTGATCGGAGGATACGCTGGTGCCGCTGTCATGCGCTCCGGATGGCACGTGATCATCGCTGAAGGCTGGTACAAGACCCTGATTTTCATTGTGGTCGCTCCCGTAATGGGGTTGATCCTCGGCTTCGTTTCATGGTGGCGGTCTTCTGGCTTTTTCGCGACAAATCCCCGCTCCGCATCGATGTTTGGTTTCGCAAACTCCAACTTCTCTCTGCGGCCGCCTATAGCCTGGGCCACGGTGGCAACGACGCGCAGAAAACCATGGGCATCGTCGCGGGCGCTCTCTACAGCGCAAAAATCATCACCGCTTCCGAAATGGCTGCGACTGGGGAAGATTCCATTGGCCCATCATCCTCGCCGCCCACGCCTCTATCGCTCTGGGCACTTATCTCGGCGGATGGCGGATCGTCCACACCATGGGATCCCGCATTACGAAACTAAAACCAGTCGGCGGCTTCTGCGCTGAGACGGCGGGCGCGATCACGCTTTTTGCGACCGCGCTCGCCGGAATTCCTGTCAGCACCACCCACACCATCACCGGCGCCATCGTCGGAGTGGGCGCGACCACCCGCCTCTCCGCCGTCCGCTGGGGCGTCGCTCGCCGCATCGTCTGGGCCTGGGTGTTCACCATTCCCGCCTCCGCCGGGGTCGCGGCGGCTGCCTATTGGCTTATCCGACTCTTCTATTCCGGCGCGTGATCCCGCCCCGCACAGACTAGGAGTAAAGATCCCCCACGTCCCAACTCGCCCCCCGGTCATATTCGCGCCTGCGGTACACTATCTCCTCTTCACCACTCCCAGGAGGATCCACATGTCTGAAGCCACGCTCAGTGGCAGCGAGTTCAAGAAACAATTGCGGGCGGGCACCCCGAAGATGGGGTTGTTCCTGAACGCACATAGCCCCACCCTGGCTGAGCAGTTGGCCCACACCGGCTACGACTGGCTGCTGGTCGACACCCAGCACGGCCCCATGGGCTACGAAAAGCTCTCGGCCATGCTCTCCGGCATCGCCAACGGCGGCGCCAAGTCGCTCGTCCGCGTCGGCAGCTATAACGACCGCCCTGGCATTCAGCAGGCTCTCGACCTCGGCGCCGACGGCGTCCTCATTCCCTACATCAATACCGCCGAAGAAGCTCGCCAGGCAGTCAGCTGCACCAAGTATCCGCGCGTGGGCACGCGCTCCGTCTACTTCCCGCAGCGCAGTATGAACAAGAAGGGACTGCTCGGCTACGCCGGCAACTTCAACCAGGACGGCATCGTCGCCCTGCAAGTCGAGACCGCGTCCTGCATCGAGAACATGGCTGAGATCGCCGCCGTTCCCGGCATCGACATCCTCTTCCTCGGCCAGAACGACCTCTGCATGTCCCTGGGACTCTACGAGAAGTACGAGTTCCCGCACATGTACACCTCGCCCGAGCTGGGCGCGGCCACGCAGAAGCTGGTCGAGAACGCCCGCAAGAACAACGTCATCCTCGGACTCTTCCTGTTCGGCACCGCGCGCGTCGGCGAGTTCCTGGAGAAGGGATTCACCTTCTTCAGCATCGGCAACGACCTGCACCACGTCCTCACGCAAGCTGACGCGTACGTGAAAGATATGGAAGCTACGTCGAAGAAGCTGGGCAAGACCTGGAAAGCTCGCCAGTCAGCGCTGCTGAGTTAGGCACAGCATCAGGTTGCGAAGTTTCAAGCGTGGTTGTGTGGGGACGGGCGCCCTCGCCCGTCCGAGCCGAGCGAAGCTCGGCAACGACTCGCGGGCCGGAATGACCCCGCACATTCGCGCCATTGTCGGGAGGGCCCGCTCGTTCGCGTATTCTTGAGAATTCAGCGCAGTAGGAATCCATCTCGATTGCGCAATGTAGAAGCCAATATCGGGATCGCCGACGAATGTCGGGATCGCCGTGGAAGAGCGGCCCTTCAGGGCCGCGGTAGCTGCCAACTCAGCGTGGGCTTTAGCCCCAGCGGCTGTTTTTCCTCTGGAGACTAAACCGTGACCACCGAAAACTTCTTGCTGGCCGGAAAGCACATTCGTCTCGAACCGCTTGAGCGCCGCCATGTCGATGGGCTGGCGGCCGCAGCCGCCGGTGACCGCGACCTTTACCAGTGGAGCCCCGTCCCGCAGGACAAGGCCTCAGCCACCCGCTACGTCGACACAGCCCTCGCCTGGCGCGATGCCGGAACAGCCTTGCCCTTCGCGACCGTCCGCGCGACCGACAGCATCGTCATCGGCTCCACCCGCTTCTTTGACCTTGAGCGATGGGCGTGGCCGCCGGGTCACCCGCAGCATGGCCGCCAGTCTCCCGACGCCTGCGAGATCGGCTACACCTGGCTGAGTCGCTCTGCCATCCGCACCGCCGCCAACACCGAAGCCAAGCTACTCATGCTGACCTACGCCTTCGAAACCTGGAAGGTGCACCGCGTGTGCCTTCACACCGACGTGCGTAACCAGCGTTCCCGCGCGGCCATCGAACGCATCGGCGGGAAGTTCGAGGGGATTCTCCGCGCGCATCGGATGGCCGCCGACTTCATCCCCCGAGACTCCGCGCGCTATTCGATCATCGCTGCGGAGTGGCCAACTGTGAAGCAGCGGCTCAGCAATCTGCTCAAGTAAACGTAACAGCTGAGCGTACGGATTCTCATTGCCCCGTGCTCTCGCCGGCCGGTGGGGTAGAGGCCCAATGTCTCATGCCTTGCCGGAATCGCTCCCGCTCTTCCGGACTCATGTTCTCGCAGCGCTCGCGCATGCGGCGGCGGAAATTGGAGCGGCCGGGACCGCGCCATCCATGCGAACCGAACAGGATCCGGCACAGCGCCAGAATCCCAAACGCCTGCCAGAAGGTAATCACGCGCCAGCCGAACAGCGGCGGCAGCAGCCAATTCCACAGCAGCATCACCAGCTCGCCGCCGAGGGCGATAAACAGCACAATCCCCAGAATCGCTGCCGGCGCAATAAAGAACCATTTCCATTTCCTTCTCATGTTCAGCCCCTCATGCTTTCGTAAGTTCGTCGTAGATGCTTTGCAACCGCTCGCGCAGATGCAGCACCGCATAGCGTTTGCGCGAGAGCAGCGTATTCACGCTCACGCCGGTCTCGGCGGCAATCTCCTTGAAGCTGCGCCCTTCGAACTCGTGCGCCACAAACACCTCCCGCTGCTCGTCCGGCAGCTCGTCGAGCGCCGACTCGAGTTCGTCGAGCAGCACGTTGCGGGCGTAGACCGCGTCCGGTCCGGCGTCGGGCGAAGGCAGCATATCTTCCAGCTGCAGCAGTTCGTCGTCGTCGTCGCCCATGCCGGCGGCATCGCTGAAGCTCTCCGGCTTCTTCTTGCGGAAGAGATCGGTAATGCGATTGCGCGCCACACGAAACAGCCATCCCGTGACGTGCTCGATCGGCATCAGCAGGCGGTTCGCCTCCACTAGTTGATAGAAGACGTCCTGCAGAATGTCCTCTGCGTCACGCGGATCGGGCACGCGCCGGCGAATGAAATTGCGCAGCCGGGACTGCTCCCGCGTGACCACATCGGAGATCCGCTGGTCCTGTTCGAGTACCATCCGCTCCAGGCTCGCTGCGCCCTTCATCTACAGTTTGCGCCCTTCTCTATCGTTGTAGACGGATGAGGGCACGCGGATATTGTAGGGGCCGCTAAATTGTTGAGGATGAAAGGCGGGATTTGCGGCGGAGTGCCTGTTCACTCGCAGGGTTTTGCCCACGATGGCTCATCGCTTCAAGAGGACACGGCTTCGGGAGGGCACGGCTTCAGCCGTGCCACTGGCCGCTAAATAAAAACGGCTTTAGCCGCGGGGCAAGATGTTCTTTGCGAAAGGGCGGGTGCGGAGCCGCACCAAGCATCTGCTTTAGATACGCAGCCGCAACCTTCCACTTGTCATCCTGAGCGGAGCGGATCGAGTCATTTGTGACTCGGGCTGCGGAGTCGAAGGAGCCCGTGTTTGCCGGCGGAGTCAACCGGCCTGAAGAGGAGTTTTCACCGCGAACCCCGCCGAACCAAGTTCGAGAAGAGAATTCCTTTCCGGGCCGTTGCTGGGTGTCAGCGGGCACGGGGTCCCTCGACTTCTCAAGATCGTTCGCGGAGCGAACGATCCTGCTCCGCTCGGGATGACAGAGCTTGAGAGGAAACGGCGCTCACAAACGGAATGCGCGGCAATTCGCGGCGGAGGTTGGCGGCGTAGCGTTCGCGGTACTCGGGATGATGCAGGACGGCGTAGACGTAATGGAAGATGTCCCACTTGGTGATGGAGAGGTCGTTGTAATGGGAGCGGAATTGTTCGAGCGCCCAGTCGGTGATGTTTTCGCGGCGATTGGTGCCGTCCTCGGCGTAGGTGTAGAACGGGAAGCACTGCGTTGTGCAACCAGGGCTCACCAAGTGCAGGTCGACCGGCAGTTGGGAAAAAAGTGCGCAGAATGGCTTATCAGATCCCGGCCCCGTGAAAACAGAGGAGAAGATTTTCTTTCACCGTTGCAGCAACGTACTGAGCCGTATGAGCGGGCTCATCAACGAGAATATCTGAGTGATAGAGCATCGCTGCCGTGTATGGGCGGTAAAGCACGCGTCTCAGACTCGATTCCGAGAACCGTGGCACATCGCCGGAAGTGAAGTGGCGCTTAAGATTTCTACTCCATTTCAGGGCTCCGTGGTCGACGAATGAATCTAGGTTCTGTGGTTTATCCTTACGGTGATATAGATCGAGCTGCGAAGTGTATTGTGCGATGAACTTCTGGACGTTTTTGCTCACCTCGGCGGTCTGGAATCCGTAAACAATCGAATCGCGGTTGGTTGATACCCCGAGGGAGTGTTCTTTGAATAATCGACTGTCGGCATCAGCGACTGGAATGAAGTCATTGAATTCAGACTGGAGACCTTCAGTGAGCCACGTGTGGTTTTCATCAGGTTTTAATTCTCGCCAGTCGATCCCTTTGATGTCGCCCGCGTCATTAAGGAAATCATACTTTTGTTCTTTCCTCCAAGATGGGCCAACAATGGCATAGTGGATTGGGCAGCAAACATTCTTGGGGCCGCCCATTCGGCGCACTAAGATGTTCACGCTGACGCCGACCTGGATGCCAAATACGTTGTGAGTTGTCCCAGATAGTTTGGGGTTCTTGCGAACATTTCCACCCAGATCCAGCACATAAATTTCTTCAAAGTCCCACCCCAAGGAAGCGCGAACCCCATCCAGTGATCGGTCGTCGATAAAACTGCTGTTAGTGACGAAACAGACGATTCCCTCAATCCCGATGCGATCAGTAGCCCACCGTATTGCCTTGAGATACGGGTCCTGCAGCTTCCTGAGCAGTGTGGCCTTTGAATCTCGACCGTAAGTCTCCGATACTCGGCTGTCAATGACTGGATATTTGCGGTTCTTGTTGTTATCGGTTTCGTCCACTTGGCCAGCGTTGTACGGCGGATTCCCGATTATCACGAAGATTTGTGATTCCTTCTGACGTTCACTCGTTGAGCGTTCTCCTCGGTCATGAACCCTAGCGACGCTTGTTCGGCTTCGGCCAGTTCAAACGTGTCCACCAACAAATCCCCGGAAACGCGCTGTATACTCCGGTGCGGTCAAAGTAGGCGTGTTCGATGTTCATGCTGGCAATGTAATACGGCAGCAGCATGACTTCGTTGCAGTGCAGCTCGTTTTCGTACTTGTAGGGCAAGTCGGTGGTCTTGATCTTCTCCATGATGTGGACGATGAAGTTGCCGGTGCCGACGAAGGGATCGAGAATGTGGACACCTTTGTCGCCCAGTGAGCGTCCGAATTCTTCTTGAGAATCTCCTCCACGCTGCGCACCATGAAGTTGACGATGGGCTGCGGCGTATAGACGATGCCGTGGGTGTCGGCTTCCTTGGGCGAGTATCCCTGAAAGAACCGCTCGTAAACCTTGTTTAGGAAAGCCTGCTTTTCCGTGAAGCCGGTGGTGTTTTCGGCACTGATTTCGATGGCCTTGTAGAAGCGGTCGAGCGGGCGCAGGAATTCGTTTCTGTTGAACGCGCGTTTGGTTAGTTCGACGATGACTTTTTCGATCTCGGCTGCGACGACATTGCGGCGGGTGAAGTCGGGATTGTCGAAGATCCTCTCGAAGATGCGTTCTGTCAGCAGGTGCTGGATGAGCATGCGCTCAACGGCATCTTCGGAAAGATTGGGATTGATGGCCTGACGAACCAGGGCGTAGAAATCTTCGAAGCTATGGACGAAGGCGGGATTGCGGCGGCGCTCCTCGTCGATGATCTTCTTGACGGCGGCGGCGAGCTCCGGGATGCGCTCGGAAAATTCGCTGACGGCTTGCTCCCACTCCTCGATGTGGGGAGCCTTGTAGTCAAAGAACTGGTTGACGATCTGCGCGAGGTAGTCAGGCTTGGAGATGTCCTCATCGGCAATGCGGGCTCCGGCCTGATAGAGCACGGCGCGTTCGGGCGCCTGGAAGATGATGTTGTCGCGAGGATAGCCCTTCTCAAGCTTGGCCTTGATCTCGTGCTCAAGGTCGTCTTTTTCGTCCTTCGCTTCCCAATAACCGTGCGCGAGGTGGAATGTATCGAGCAGAGCGCCGTCCACGATGACACGGCTCTTGGCACGTTGGATCGGGAATTGAGGAATGAAAGTAAGATGTAACTTTCTTCCGCAATCGGTGAGCAGCTTGGCGAAGGCGTCGCTGACCTGAGCCTCATTGTCAAAATGAAGCTGGCCGAGCTGGTTGAGCGCGGCGTAGTAGTTCTTTACCGCCGCGTGGGTTGGCTTGAGGGCGAGTTGTGTCATCGCTCCGAACTTCTGGGGAAGGAAACAGAGAGTTTAGCATTGGTGCGAAATTAGGTCTGGTGGCAGTGAAGGTGCCATCATCCGCAGAAAATCGCCGCCCAAGCGGAGCTTGAGGCGGGGCACCCTCCAGGGCTCGGATGATTGCGACCAGTGCCTCACTCTCTCCCGTGATCCACTTCCTTGACGACATCATCCTCCCCGCACGAGACTTTTTTCTACAGCTCTCTACGAGGCTCGCTGCTCTTTGAAAACTGAATAGCCGTCTTCCGGGGCGACAACAGCTCGTGTGGAGCGGACACTCCTGTCCGCAGAGGATGATTGTCATCCTGAGCGAGCGTTCTTTGCGCAGCGAAGGACCCGGGCGAGCCGCGCGTTCGTCGCCTTCTTGGCGACGCGGAATCGCGCGCTTGGCTCGCATCCCTGCCGGATTGCTCCCTCAACTGCTTTGTCTTCAAGATTTTGCCCCTAAAATCTTTAGATCCAAAGATTTGGAGCACGTCGTTATACCCCGATCCTTTGCTTTCTGGATTTTGCAGACGCAAGGGGGGAGGGGGGTATACCTCGCAGGTCCCCGTTCGACTCGCCTCGCGAAAGCTCGGCGTCGCTCAGGGCAGGCTTTCGCTCGCGCTCCCTCCGCTACGTTCAGGATGACGAGAGAAAGGTTGCGGCCGTATCCAGTGGATCTTCGGACTAGGGGTGGGGGCTAGTGGTGGGCAGTCGACTGGCGGGGAGACGACTGACGGGCAAGTTTCTGCTGAGCGCGGATTTCTTTTCTGCGCTGCTTGGCCCGCGCCTTGTTGCGCTTCTGCGCCGCCTTCGCCTCTTTATTTACGTGATGCTTCTTGGCATAGGCCGGCGCGCTGGCAAAGGCGAGCGAGAAGACTATCAGGAGCAGGATGGCAGAAAGTTTTTTCATGACACCATGATCGCAAGCACAAAGATTGTATGTCAGGAGAGCAGGCCGGCGGCGAGGATATTTTTTCGGGAACCGCAGCGGCTAAAGCCGGTCGTGGTAGTGGGAAGTTGCGGCACGCCTGAAGGCGTGCCCTGATACAAGACGTGCGTTCATACTGGGCGTGCCCTGATACAAGGCATTGCCTCGATACAGGGCGTGCCCCGATTGCAAGGCCCTGCCCGGTGGTACAAGGCGTGCCCTGATACAGAGATCAATGTTCAGGTCCCACGTCTCGCAAAGAGCGCGAGACCTGGGGCACCGGTCACGAGGATATTTTCGCAGGGTTCACGCGGGCGAGGGCGCCCGCGCCACACGAGACATGGGGTACCCGGCTAGGGCGCCGGCTTCACATCGATTAGGCCAAGAGGGCCGGTGAGGGACCTCTCACAAAAAAAGAAAAGCCGCAAGCGAACCTGCGGCTGTGCCCACTGCAACCGTTGCTTGAAAGCCTAGTTGTGCTTGTCCTTGTAGATGCTCTTGCTGATGTGGTTCTGGCGACGATTCAACTGGTTCTGCTCGGCCTTGGTCAGGTGGCCGTTGTGCTTCGCCATGTCGTTGGCTTCCTGCTTCTGCACACTGGCTTCACGCTTTTCCAGGTTGGCAGTCTGAGCCGGACTCAGAGATCCGTTATTGATGCCGTTCGCGATCCGCTTCTGCTGGTTGGCTTCGCGGGCGTTGACTTCGTTCACGCGCGGATGGCCAGGATCGACCACGCCCGGTCCGGCGCCTGAGGTTGTGGAAGATGCGTCTTGAGCAGCGGCGGAACCGACGAACATCAGGCCGCCCACTGCCAGGACTAAGAGAGAGTTGGTGATTTTGTTGGTCATGCGTATCTGAACCCCCGCGACAGAGGGTAGTCGCTGGAGGCGCTGCCGGGCGAGGTTACGGAGGTGCTCGCACGGCGGTTACTCCCCGGAATCAGACTCACGCGCTTAGACTTCCCCAGGAGTTGGTATCGCCGGCGGGTTATTCTCGCCTCATAAAGCACAGTAGGCGTCAGTTGGGTAACCGGCGCCTACTCTTGCTTCGCTTTGGGGGAGATTAATCTCGAGTGTCAGGGTATGCCCTGATTCGAGGTTTGACCATCGGGTAAAACCTGTAGGCAATCAGATATAGGCGGGCGGCTGCCAGAATGGCTTTGATCGAGTAATCGTTACCATGAATGCTGTAGGGTTCAGGCAACCAATTAGTCCCGAAGGTCAATCCCATATCAATACGCTATTCCAATGGAAGCCATTGTCTTTACATAACTTGACGGAGTTCTCCGACAGGTCATTCCAAAAGGAATTCGCAAGGTGGTTCTCATGAAGAAGGTGTGTTCAGCAAGAGGGCTATGGGCAGCGTCGAAGGGTCAGCTGGCGGCAGTAGCGATACTGATGTTCACGCTTTCCTGCACTGCCTTCGCAGCGCTGGGCGGAGACGCGACTTCCGTGCAACTGGATCAGGCGCAGATGAAGGGCAGCCTGCATAGCGCTCAGAAGGCGACGTATGCGGTTCACGAGATCACGGCGCCGACCGGAACCGTCGTGCGAGAGTATGTCTCGCCCACAGGGAAAGTGTTCGGCGTTGCCTGGCAAGGGCCATTCGTTCCGGATCTGCAGCAGCTCCTGGGCACCTACTTCGACCAGTATTCCCAGGCGGCGAAGAGCGCCAAGAAGGCTCACGTGGGCAGGCAGCCGCTCTTTATCCAACAGCCGGGACTCGTGGTGCAGACGGGCGGACATATGCGCTCTTACACGGGCAGGGCATACGTTCCAGAAATGCTACCGCAGGGAGTGATCGCCGATGCGATACGTTAAAGCGAGCAGTGTGCGTGGCGGCTTGTTCTTGATAGCCCTGTTGGGAAGCCTGGGATTGCTCGCGGCCTGCGGGGGTGGGAACAGCAGCACCAGTTCCTCGTCGTCGAACAACACCATTACAACCTCCGGACAGAATGTGCAGCCGATCGCGGTGAACGGCGGACCAGTACCGAATGTGAGCTACGAGAATGGCGCATTCACCAGCGTCACGCTCTGCGTTCCCGGGACTTCCACATGCCAGACGATCGACGGGATCCTGGTGGACACGGGATCATTCGGCCTTCGAGTATTGAACTCAGCGATTACGCTGTCGCTGCCCGCTCTAAGTGCGAATGGCAGCGCGCTGACTGATTGCGCGACGTTCGTGGACGGTTCGTTCACGTTCGGCCTGGTAGAACAGGCGGACGTCAAGCTAGCGGGAGAAACCGCGAGCTCAGTTTCCATACATGTCATCGAGACCCCAACGGCCTACGCTATACCAGCCAGCTGCTCGAATGGTGGGACGAACGAAGATACCCTGGCAACCTTAGGAGCGAACGGGATTCTCGGCGTGGGGCCCGAGCCGCAAGACTGTGGACTCGCATGCGATCCCGGAGGAGGTCAGGCTTCGCCGCCGACGCCCGCCTACTACTTGTGCTCCAGCAGCGTCGCGTGCCAGCCGGCGTTTGTAACTCTGGCACAACAGGTCACCAACCCGGTGGTGTTGTTCGCCACGGATAATAATGGTGTGATCATCGAGCTGCCGTCCGCTTCGGGGCCGGAGGCGAGTCTGAGTGGTTCGCTCGTCTTTGGCATCGGCACCCAGTCGAACAACCAGGTTCCCAGCAGCGCAACTCTGTTCCTGCTCAACAGTGCGGACAACTTTACCACCACTTTCAACGGTCAAGCACTTACCGGCAGTTTTATTGACAGTGGCTCGAATGCGCTTTTCTTCCCAGACTCGGCGATACCGGCCTGCACTGATTTAACGTTCTTTTATTGTCCGGCGAGCACAATGAACCTCTCCGCGACAAATCAGGGAACCAATGGGGCCACAAGCAATGTGAGCTTCAGCGTTGGCAATGCAGACAGCATGAGCAGCGCAGACGCGGTTCTTCCCACGCTTGCGGGGCCGAATACGAGCGGATTTGACTGGGGTCTGCCATTCTTCTACGGACGTAACATCTACACCGCCATCGACGGCAAGAGCACGCCATCGGGCACAGGTCCGTATTGGGCATACTGAGAGGTCGGACCTGATCGGTTTTTGAACGTGTCGAAGAATGGCATCGGCCTATCTCGATGGCTTAGTGCCGATTAGTCACTTATTCAGAAGTTAGCACGGCATTTCTGTGCGCAGATCGGTCGCACAAATTTTATTGATTGGACTCGAGCTCCAACTTCCTTCATAGTGAGTCTACTTCACATCCGGCTGCGCAGCCGGGCCCGTGGAGCTGATGTTTGCGTGTCGACCCTGTAGCGGCGCTGCAAATCGCCTGACCTCGTTGTTCTTCACCTAAAACTGAGCTTACACCACGCGATTTTCCGCGGAAGTGTGCTCTTCAAACGTTCTCAGCACGAAGAACAGGAGATCCGATGAAATCGATTCGCAAGTTGGTATACGCCGCCCTTCTGGCATTAACGACCGTGGGCTTCACGCCCAGTTTGGCATCGGCTCAGGATGCGCACGGTTCCTTTACTTTGGGACACGATGTTCACTGGGAAAAAGCTGTCGTCGCGGCGGGAACGTACCGCTTCTCGTATGAATCCCAGGGACCGGCAGGACTGCTCTTGCTGCAGAAAATCAACGGCCCGGGCGCCGGTTATCTGGTCTATGTGCGCGATATCGAGGAGTCAAAACCGACCGATGTGGACCAACTCCTTCTACAATCAACGCCCGGCGGCAGCTACGTCAGCACGATGCAATTGCCGCAATTCGGCATGACGTTCCGCTTCGTTGTGCCGCCGACAGCGGAAAAGCAGATTGCAAGCGCTGCCACACCAGCCGCGGCGTCAGTTCGTTGAGTTCTTTTGCTGCACAGCTCGAGGGTGGATGCCGAACCGGACATCCGCCCTCGATTCTTGTGGCGATGAGACCAGGATGATATGGCCTCGGCAAATCTATAGAGCTGAAACCTACTGTGGACCTCCGCGAGCTCGCACCACGCCTGAAGCCGAATTTCCTTTCACTTCGTCGCTCAGGATAATTGCTTCTGCAATTTCTTTCATGGGCTTGCGCTTCTGCCTGCTCTGGCGCTGCAAGGTCAGATAGGCCTGTTCTTCGTTCAATCCCAGATCGCGCTGCAGAATGCCTTTGGCACGTTCGACGATTTTCCGCGTCTGCAACTGTTCCGTCAGATTCGAGTTGCTTTCCTCAAGCCTCGCCATCTCAATTTCCGCGCCCACCAAGAACCCGACCGCCGAGATCAATCGAATCTCCTTTCGGCGGTAGACGTGGGAATTCCGATGTTGCAGGTTGATAACGCCTACCACCCGCCCCCTGCACATGAGGGGCACGGAAAGGAACGCCTCGTAGCTATCCTCGGGCAACTCGTGAAAAAACTGAAAGCGGGGATCCTGTGCCGCCTTCTCTGCAACCGCCACAGGTTCGCGATGCTCAGCGACCCATCCCGTAATCCCCTGCCCAACGCGTAGCTTCAGACGGTCGACTATTTCAGGATGCAGATTCCTGGAAGCTCGCAGAACCAGTTCGTCGCCTTCGAGCACATAGATCAGGCAGGAGTCGCACTTTACGAGTGCGGAAGAAAATTCCACAACCCGGCTGAGTACCTCGTGAAACCCGTCTGCTGTCGCAAGGCGGGTACTTATATCGTGGAGAACGTCAACGTGTGAATCTTCAACCGATAATAAGGAGTCCATGGCATACATTATTGGTCTGGCGGGGATTCTGTCTAATTCCAAATTTTGATTGTCACAATAGAGATTTTATTGGCCAGCCGACGGGTTGTAGGGTGGGCGAATTACACATGCGGCGATCCTGCTGATGTACGGTGATTTACTCGCCGATGTATGCAGCTGATAGCTATGGCCGCAGCGCGTTAACATCGCATTAATGAAGGGGAAAATGACAAACTGCGGCACTCGAATCACGACGCACTATGACATCGTGTTCGTGCTCGCACGAGAGGTGGCAAGACTCTGCCGCAGGGCGGCGGGATTAAGTTCTTTTTCCCAAAGAGCTATTACCAGGGTGGCAACGCCGTTCCCAATCATGTTGACCAAGGCACGAAACATGCTCATGAAACGGTCGATGCCGAGAATCAGGGCCATGCCGGCCACGGGTATGTCCGGCACCACCAGGAGAGTGGCCACCAGAGCGATGAACGAAGCCCCGGTCACGCCGCTGGCACCCTTCGAGGTCAGGATCGCCACGGAAAAAATGGTCAACTGCTGCATCAGAGTCAAGGGAGTGTTGGTCGCCTGGGCCACGAACAGCGCTGCAAGCGTCATGTACAGGCTTGTGCCGTCGGTGTTGAAGGTGTAGCCAGTCGGCACCACCAGTCCCACGAGCGACTTCGAGCATCCCAACTCCTGCAGTTTCTCCATGAGCGTCGGTATCGCGGTCTCGGATGCGCTCGTCGCCAGGACCAGCAGAATTTCTTCTTTAATGTAGATGAGGAATCTGGCGATGCTGAATCCGGCGACTCTGGCAATCGCACCGAGAACAATGAACACAAAAAGAATCGAAGTGACGTAAAAGGTCACGATCAATTTGGCCAGCGGACCGAGCGAAGCAATCCCATACTTACCCACCGTGAAAGCCATTGCGCCAAACGCACCAATCGGCGCAAACCGCATCAGGATGTCGACTACGCCGAAGATGGCATGGGTGAGGGCGTCGAACAAATCAATGAGCGGCTTGCAGCGCGGCCCCACGGCCGCCAAGGCGAAGCCAAACAGGACCGCCACCAGCAAGACCTCCAGGATGTCGCCCTTGGCAAATGCGTCGACGATCGTGGTGGGAATGATGTGCATCAGAAACTCGGTCACGCTTTGCGCCTTCGCCTGCCCGGCATAATCGGAGACTGCCTTGGCATCCAGAGTGGCCGGATTTGCGTTGAAGCCCGCCCCTGGCCGCACCACGTTTCCAACCACCAACCCGATCAACAGCGCCAGCGTGGAGACAACCTCGAAATAGAGGAGCGCTTTCCCTCCCACGCGCCCAACCTTCTTCATATCTTGCATGCCCGCGATGCCGGTGACCACGGTGCAGAAGATGATCACCGTGATGATCATGGTGATGAGCCGGATGAAAGCGTCGCCGAGGGGCTTCATCGCGATCGCTCTCGCTGGACTCAGGTAGCCCAGCACAACTGCGCCACAGATGGCGATCATGACCTGTATCCACAGAACCTTGTAGAAAGGTTGTTTCCTGCGCTGGGGAGCGACGGCGTCAGCGGCAGGTAATTGTGTGGCGTGGGGAATTCCCATCATGAGTCCTTGGATTGGAGAACGAATCTCGGGAGGTTCTTCAACCGGTTGGCGAAAAAAAGTTATGATTTGTACCAGGCTCGCCGTCAGAAATCCAGCATCAAGTTCGCGCTTCAGACCCCGAATCTCGCATGTAAGCTCTCCGACAATTCATTAAGGCGTCGGGGTTCCCAAGGCCCGCACGAGATACGGAATGATCACTTCCTTAAAGATGAGAGGGTCCGGCCATACATGCACCTGACGCCCGAGATGGCCGCCCTGCGGATTAATCCAAGCTGTTTTGGGCGTGTCACCCTTGCTGAGCAACAAGTAAATGTCGGAGATCGGAACCTGCGTATCGAGGACGCCGGCAATCACAAGCATCGGTGCCATTGGTTTTCCGAGCAACCCCTGTTTTACCAGCGACATTTTGGGTAGGGTTTCTCCCATCTGGTCGAGCGTGGTGACTCCATCGAGAATTGCCATTAGGGCGGGCACCTGGTCGAACAGATACTCACGATTCCCGAGCAGCGAGTTCATGAGGAAATCTTTCTGGAAGAAAGTATCTGTAGGTGGAGACTGTGCGCTGGCCGCTTTCAGTCGACTGCGTTCGACAATCGCGAGCTTCGTCGCCCAATACGCACCCCAACTCACGCCGTGGATCGCGATTCGGCTCTTGTCGACCTCAGGGCGAGACTGCGCATAATCGATCACTCGTGACAACATGCGCTCCGAGGTTTCGCTGACTTTAATGGGAGCCTGGCCCGTTCCCGGACCATCGACAGCGAGATAACCGATCCCGAACGGCAGGATGGCGGAAAAGCTTTCGGTCAAGTCTTCCTTGCGACTGTCCAGACCGTTCACCGCGATCACGAGAGGCACTGGCCCCTTCGTATTCTTCGGCAACCGCAAGTAACCGATGATCTCTTTCCCCTCAAATGGAATGTGGACGACTTCAAGCGGAGGATCCCAGAAGCGCGCATGCGCGAGGAAAGCCTGGATCGCCTTTTCGTACGAACGTTGCTTGCCCGGCGATGCTGGAATTGGCCAGCGACCAAACGAATAGAGCCTCCAGGCTCGAATGTAGTCCGCGTTGGCTTTGGTTGGATCGGTTTGCTCCAACGACTTAGCTTCATTGAAGTAACGATCGGCGACGTGCATGAAGCCCGCAGCCCACTCGTCTTTGTCGGGCGTGTGGATGCTCTCGAAGGCTTCCTTGACATCCGCGGGATCGAGTCCGATGAGCGGGTATTGGCCCACTTCGGCGCGGTGTACGGCTTCGGTCTTAATCTCGTCGAGTGTACGCTCGCGACGTTCCTGAGCGAGGGACGGCGAGGAAGCGATTACGACACCTGCCAGCAACAATAGCAAGAAAGTGAATTGAGTTCTCTTGTTCATGATCTCCGTGGCCCGTTTGTCTGGCTCGCAGCAGAGCGAGCGAGGTCTATGAAAAAAGGCCGAACGGAATTGGTCCGGCCCTGTTACGACATAAGCTACCGCGGTGCTGTCGCAGTTTCAAAACATGAACTTCAATCCCAGTTGTACGGCGCGGCTGCCGCCGGAACCGATGACGGGGTTGGCAGCGGCAACGTCGGGTGTAGCGCATCCGCAGCCGAACGGACGCACCGAAGGATCGTTCAGACCAAATCCGTTTTGTCCGCCGTAAGGATTGGCAAAGTTCGGATGATTGAGGATGTTGAAGAACTCGGCGCGGAACTGAGCCCGCACCCGTTCTCCGAAATGCCAGTTCTTGGCCAGCGAGAAGTCGAGGTTCTTGAAACCGGAGTCGGGAAACATGTTCCGGCCCATATTTCCGAAGTGGCCAAGTGGCGGTGGAATCATGATCGAGTTGCCCTGGGCGTAGCAGCCAAAGAAGGCCAGCGATTCAGTGGAAGCACCCGGGGTGCCACCATCCAAAGCGAGAGCCTGCGCGTTGCAGGCAGCATTGCCGCTGGGATTGCTCGGGCTGTTGTTACCGCCGAAATATGGAATTCCAACCCCAGCCCGGGACTTGAAGTCCGACGGCTGGCCATAGAAGCTCCAACGAATGGGCGTGTTGGCAGGGGGGCTTACCGGCAACGGCCCAATGCCAGCTGCGTCTGTTCCCAAATCGATTGGACCCCAGTACTGCGGACTCTCCAAAGTCGTAACGGAATTGATTTCCCAGCCCTCGAGCATTTGACCGTAGCCCTTACGTCCAGGAATTGCATAAGTGAGGGAGACCGTGAGGCGGTGTCGAATGTCGAAGTCGCTGTTGGCGTACTCGCGACGCACATTGTAGGCATCTTGCGGCAACCCGGAGCCATAGCCGAAGTCCCAGTTCGCGCCCACGTCGTCCAGAGAGTGCGACCAGGTGTAGCCCGCCACCATGTTTAAGCCATGGAAGTTGCGAGCGTTCAAGGTGGCTTGCAATCCGTTGTAGTTGGAGGTGTAGACATTTCCCATCTGGAAAATGTTGCTCAAGTAGGGAAACTTTCCCGCGTAGGGTCCAATTTCGGGGGCAACCTGACATGCCGCATTGTTTACCGTGTCATACTGACCATTGACGAGGTTAGCTGGCAGATTGCAGGCGGCAACGTTAGCCGCAGGCCACCCCGATCCGACCGGGGGTTGATTAATGTCCCGAATGCCGGTGAGATTTGATCCGTGATTCCCCACGTAGGCAACTTCCATCGACAGGTTCGATGTGAACGCATGCTGCAGGTTGAGCGTCCAGTTCCACACGTAAGGAGTCGTCAGGTTACGGTCCACCGTCATGACGGGGCACGGGCTCTTGAAGCAATTGATCGTGTTGCCTCCGTAAAGCGGCCCGTTCGCAGGGTCCCATGTGACGCCGCTCAAGAAGTTCTTTACCGTGACGTTTCCTGTGGTGATTCCGCCCGGAACCGAAACGTTTCCTGCAGCGTCAATCGGGGCCCCCGTCGGCACGCTACCGGGCCCAAAAGCGTTGTTGAAAGCAATGAACGATTGCCAGTTTACGGTTTCGTAGATCAATCCTCCGCCGCCACGCAGAACCGTTCTGCCATTACCATGAAGGTCCCAAGCAAAGCCGGCACGAGGACCGAAGTTCTTGTGATCGGGGTTATACAGGCTGCTGATCTGGTGGCCCACCTGCACCAGGCCGACATTCGGATCAAAGTTGCCCAACAGGTTGTGAGCTTCCTGGGGGACGGTACTGAACTCGTAGCGCACACCGAAGTTCACGGTGAGATTCTTGGTGGCCCGCCAGTCATCCTGGAAAAATCCCGCGTACGCCCAGTTGTGCAGCTGCAAGGTTGGATTTCCCACCTCGACCGACGACTTGAATGGGAAGCCCGCAAAGAAGTCTTCGAGCGGCGCGGAAGTACCTGTGGTGCCCACTAAACCGCCCAAGAAAGTAATGCTGCCCCGGGCGTTGCCGTACGCGGCATTCCTGACGTCGTTACGGTGTAACTCGAAGCCGAATTTCAAGGCGTGCTTGCCTGCGGTGTAAGAAATGTGATCGACGAATTGCGTGATGGTGTCAGGTCCCTGGAATTTAGGCCACTTGAAGCCACCCAGTCCCGGGAAAAAGTAGCCGCCGAACCCAATGCGCGGCAGGCCGCCGGTGAAGGGACCGCTCACACCGGTGTCGAGTCCGTAGCTCGACGCTGGAGTGTTGAGATCGCCCGGCAATGTCGGCTGATAGAGCCGGTTGTAGCCAAATCGCGCCTCGTTTACCCAGCGAGCGCTGGGAGTCCAGATCCAACTCCCGCCCGCAACCTGAGCGCGAGTGTGAATGGTGGAGAGCCATTGCGGCTGCAACTCAGGGAAGTCTTCTACGGTTCCCGAGTTGTTCCCAAAGAAGTACGAGCCGCTCAGGCCTTGGCGTTCGTTTAGCCTGTAGTCCACCTTGCCGATGACGTTGTCAACCTTCACGTCGTTGTTGAATCCGTTCGTAATGTTGATGTTTGGGGTGTTATTGGTGGGAAATCCTTTTCCGTTGCAGGTCACGGAGGAGCCTGAAAGCGCACACCCCGCAATTTGCAAACTGGCGGGACTGGGAGTGACCTTACCCGCCACGAGATCCGCAATCACGTTGGGAATGCTGTCCGCGCAATCGCCGGTGGTCAGGAACACGCAGGTGCCATTCGTCGGCATCCCCACCATCGATGGACTGGTGACGCCTCCGAACGAGTTGCCTACGTTGTAGCGCTGCCCTTCGTAGGCACCAAAGAAGAAGGCCTTGTCCTTGATAATTGCGCCACCCAGGCTGCCGCCAAACTGCTCCAAGGTTCGCGGCAATTTCGCAGCTGGAGCAACGTTGAAGTAATTGCGCGCGTCCATGACTCCGTCGCGGCCAAAAGCGAACGCACTTCCATGCAGTCCGTTGGTCCCCGACTTAATTCCGACGTTAACGACCGCGCCGGGCTTCCATCCGTATTCAGCGGGCGGGTTCTGCTGCAGGTTGAACTCCTGAATCGAGTCAATAGGCAGAATGGTCGCCGAGTCGCCCGCGATTCCTGCTCCGTTAATGATTGCCTGCCCGGAGTAGGGCTCACTGTTATACAGGCCATCAATGAGGTAGGCATTATCTTCGGCGCGCAGGCCGTTGGCGCTTGTGGTGGAGAAGCCACCGCCGGGATACCGCATCACGCCAGGACGGAGTTGCAACAAGTTCTCATAATTACGTCCGTTGAGCGGCAGATCGTTGATCTCTTTGTTGCTGAGGGTTCCGCCCAGGGTGGACGAGGTCGTATTGAGCAGCGGCACGTCTTCCGTGACCACGACGGTTTCCGAAACGCTTCCCGTCTGAAGAGTCAGGTCGAGGCGAATGTCCTGCGCCACTTCCAATCCGACGCTAGGGCGCTCGAGGGTCTTGAAGCCCTTGGCCTCGGCGCGGATCTTGTAGGTGCTCGGGGGAAGGTTGGGCACGACGTAGCCGCCATCGTCATCGGTCGTAACCGTGCGGCTCGTCCCCCTCTGAACGTCTGTGACCGTGACCATGGCTCCCTTAAGCGCCGCCCCGGTCTGATCGGTGATGGTCCCCAAGAACCGGCCATTTATGGTCTGGGAAGAAAGCGACAGGCAGCAGATAAGAGCTAACCAGCCGACGGCGGAAGACCTGAGAAAGTTGCTCTGACGGACACATGCGGGCATATCAATCCTCGCGTTCAGGAAGCACATACTGGACCTCCCTAGCATTGTGGTCCGACAGCTGTACCACTATAAAACTTCCAAGTCAAGGAAATTTGAATTACAGATCGTGCCTTAAATGGTACCGATATCCACTTAAACATAAGAAAAAAATGAATATTAGTATAATTTTCTAATTCTTTATAAGACCTGGGCTTGACTGGCGATACATCGTAGTGGTATAGCGGTATGACTACTTTACCTCTTGACAGGAGCACAACCGAAGGGCGTAATAACCAGATGGCTATCGCAACCACGAACCCAGCTACCGGACAAGTGCTTAGGACCTTTGAGCCCCTCTCCGACGGTCAACTCGAAGCGAAACTGCAGCTCGCGGCCGACACTTTCCGCAGATATCGCAAGACGTCGTTCGCGGATCGCAGCCGCATGATGAGGAGCGCGGCTGAAATTCTCGAGAAGGACAAAGAGACACTTGGCCGCTTGATGACCCTAGAAATGGGGAAGCCTTACCGTGCTGCAGTCGACGAGGCTGTGAAGTGCGCGTGGGCGTGCCGCTATTACGCCGAGAACGCAGAGCACTTCCTCTCGGATGAAGTGGTGCAGACGGCTGCCAGCCGCAGCTTTATTCGCTATTTACCCATCGGCCCGATTCTGGCCGTGATGCCCTGGAACTTTCCCTTCTGGCAGGTCTTTCGCTTTATTGCGCCATCATTGATGGCGGGGAACGTGGGATTACTCAAGCACGCCTCCAATGTTCCGCAGAGCGCTCTCGAAATCGAGGCGATTCTTCGACGCGCAGGTTTCCCGGAAGGCGTTTTCCAGACACTTCTCATCCCGGCTCAAAAAGTGGACAGAGTTCTCAGCGACCCGCGCGTCGTTGCCGCGACCCTCACCGGCAGCGAAGATGCCGGCATTAAGGTGGGCATTTCTGCGGCCACGCGAATCAAGAAAGTCGTGCTCGAGTTGGGCGGGAGCGATCCCTTCATCGTCATGCCGAGCGCCAAACTTGACGAGGCTGTCGAGACCGGTGTGAAGGCGAGGGTCATCAACAACGGACAGTCCTGCATCGCCGCCAAGCGCTTCATCGTGGCGGAGCAGATTGCCGACGAATTCGAACGCAAGTTTGTGGCTCGCATGGAAACTCTTCGTGTGGGAGATCCCATGGACGAGAAGACTGAACTTGGCCCGCTAGCCACAGCCGACGCCGTGCCTTCACTCGAGGCCGATGTCCAGAAGACCGTCGCTGCCGGAGCACGTATTCTGACCGGCGGCAAAAGGCTCGACCGGCCGGGATACTTCTTCGCTCCCACCGTCCTGACTGACATTCCCAAGGATTCGCCCGCTTATCGGGAAGAGTTGTTCGGTCCGGTGGCTTCCATCTTCCGGGTGCCGAATATTGATGAAGCCATCCGAGTCGCCAACGACAGCCGTTTCGGCCTGGGCGCGAGCGCCTGGACGAATGACCCGGCGGAGCGGGAACGCTTCATCAACGAACTGGAAGCGGGGATGGTCTTCATCAACAAGATGGTGGCTTCTGACCCGCGGCTTCCTTTCGGCGGCGTGAAACAGTCCGGCCATGGCCGGGAGCTTGGAGTCCACGGCATCCGCGAATTCGCCAACGCAAAGACGGTCTGGGTTCAGGAAGCAGCTTAAGCTCGTTATTACTGGAGCTTTTATTGGCCATGGCAGCGGCAACAGAGGAAAAGACTTTGTACAAGACGGTCCGGACATCGCGGCTTTACGAGCAGATTGTCCAGCAGATTGAGGACTCCATTCTCAAGGGGGCGCTTAAGCCGGGCGATCAGCTCCCCGCGGAACGTGAACTCGCACAGCAGTTCGGCGTCAGCCGCACCGCCATTCGCGAAGCGGTCAAGGCGCTGCGCGAGAAAGGCCTGGTGGAGGCATATTCAGGACGCGGAACGTTTGTCCGCGACGGGACTTCGCAGGCGATCCGGCAATCGCTGGATCTGATGATCAAGATCGGCCAGCAGGACGGGTCGCCGCACCTGGCCGAACTGCGCGCGATTCTCGAACCGGAGATTGCGGCATTAGCCGCTATTCGGATCGACGAACAGCATCTCGCCTCCATGCGCGAGGCAGTCAACGTGATGGATGGGGCGCGCAACGATCCGGATGCTTACATCGAGGCGGATCTCGACTTCCATCTTTGCCTGGCAGAAGCTGCGGCCAATCCGCTGATTCTTTCTCTAATTGATTCGATCGTCGGCATGCTCCGCGAGCAGAGAATGAGAATCTTCCAGGTCGACGGCGGTCCTGAGCGGGGTCAGTTTCATCACAAGCGCATTCTCGAGGCGGTAGACAAGCGCAGCCCGGAGGTCGCCCGCGCCGCGATGCGAGCGCACTTGCAACAGGTTTTGGAGGATTCAGACGTTGCTCCAGATGAAGAATCACCGGTCTAAGAACTTCATAGTTGGGATGAGTGTGATCCATGGCTAATCTTGGCTTCGTCGGTCTGGGCGTGATGGGCGGCAACATGGTCGACCGCCTTCTCAGCAAAGGCCATGTCGTTACCGGCTACAACCGAACCCGTTCCAAAGCGCAGTGGCTGATTGACAAAGGCATGCGCTGGGCTGACTCGCCGCGCGCGGTTGCGGCAGCAGCGGACGTAACCTTTGCCATGGTCACGAATTCCGCCGCGCTCGCCGGGGTAACTGAGGGTCCTGACGGGTTGTTGGCGGGCCTGAGCAAAGGAAAATTCTTCGTCGATATGAGCACGGTGAGCCCCGCCGTGAGCCGCGCGCTGGCCGCCAAAGTGCGGGAAAAAAGCGCCGACATGGTCGACTCTCCCGTTTCGGGGAGCGTGATCACTTTGCAACAGGGCAAACTTTCGGTGATGGTCGGCGGACGGCGCGAGACTTTCGACCGCCTCAAGCCACTGCTGGAAGACATTGGCCCCAAGGTCACACACGTCGGCGATAACGGTCTCGCCCTTTCGATGAAGATCGCGATCAACCTCAGCCTTGCGGTACAGATGCTCGCCTTCTCCGAAGGCGTGCTGCTGGCAGAGAAGAGCGGTATCGCTCGAGAGGTCGCGGTGGATGTGCTTACGCACAGCGCGGTCGCCTCGCCCATGATCCAGTATCGCGGTCCTTTCGTTCTGCAGCAGCCGGAAGAAGCCTGGTTCGACGTCAACATGATGCAGAAGGACATGCTGCTCGCCATGGAATTGGGGCGCCAGCTGAATGTTCCGGTGCCGACCACCGCTCTCAGCAACGAATTTCTGACCGCAGCACGCGGCATGGGATGGGAGAAACTTGACTTCGCCGTGATGTTCGACGTGTTGGCCCGGATGTCAGGAGTAAAGACGGCGGTGGCAAAATGACCACAGCGGCCCAGCCTCCCAAAACCGAGACCGCGGTTGAAGTCCAGAAGTGGATCCGCATGTACCGCCAGATGACGGCGATTCGCCTCTTCGAAGAACAGGTGAACGAGCTCTACACGCGCGCCCTGATGCCCGGTCTGGCGCATCTTTATATCGGTGAGGAGGCGGTTGCGGTCGGAGTTTGCGAAGCGCTCCGCGCCGACGACTACATCACCAGCACGCATCGCGGCCACGGACACTGCCTGGCCAAAGGCGCGTCGCCCGACCGCATGTTCGCGGAATTGCTCGGCAAGGAAGCCGGCTATTGCCGTGGCAAGGGCGGATCGATGCACATTGCTGATCCCGCCACAGGCAATCTTGGAGCCAACGCGATTGTGGCGGGAAGTGTGGGCATCGCAACGGGTGCGGCATTCTCCGCCAAGCGTCTCGGTTCGGGACAGGTCGCGGTCTGCTTCTTTGGAGAAGGCGCGCTCGGGCAAGGTGTGCTCTATGAAGTGATGAACCTTGCGCAGCTTTTCAAGCTTCCCGTCATCTACGTCTGCGAGAACAATCTCTACACAGAGTACACGCACTTTTCCGAAACCACCGCGGGAGACATCGCAACTCGCGCCACCGCGTTCGGGCTCGAAGCCGCAACTGTTGATGGCCAGGATGTCCGGGTTGTCCACGAAGCTGCCAGCCGGCTTGTCAATCGCGCACGGGCAGGCGAAGGCCCGGGGTTCCTGCTGTGCAACACCTACCGCTACCACGGACATCATGTCGGCGATATTAACCGCGAATATTACCGATCGAAGCAGGAGGAGCAACTGTGGAAGACGCAGCGTGACCCGATCCGTCTTCTGACCGACTGGCTGGTGGAACAACATCACGTCGACTCGGCAGTGTTCGAGCGCATTCAAAGCGAGCTGCAATCCGAGATGGAAAAGGCGGTTGCATTTGCGGTGGCTGCGCCTTACCCCACTCTTGATGAGGTCGACCAGGACGTTTATGCCTGAGACTGCACAGCGCGAGTTGACCTTTGCTCAAGCCGTTCGCGAGGCCCTTGCGGAAGAAATGCGGCGTGACAAGACCGTCTGCATCTTTGGTGAAGACGTAGCTGAGGCCGGCACTCCTTTCAAAGTCCTCTCCGGGCTGGTGGAAGAGTTTGGAAAGGATCGCGTTCTCGATACTCCGATATCTGAAGCCGGCTTTACTGGTCTGGCTGTGGGCGCGGCGATGACTGGACTTCGCCCTGTCGTCGACATCATGTTTGGTGATTTCATCACCCTCACGATGGACCAGATGGTTAACCAAGCGGCCAAGGTTCATTACATGTCGGGAGGAAAGTGGAAGGTCCCGATGGTGATGCGGACGACGCTCGGCGCCACGCGCCGTTCCGCCGCGCAGCACTCGCAATCTCTTCACGCGTGGTTCAGTCATGTGCCAGGACTGAAGGTCGTGCTGCCTTCGACGCCGTACGACGCCAAGGGCCTTCTCAAAACCGCGATCCGCGACCAGAATCCCGTCGTCTTTTTCGAAGACAAGATGATGTACAAGATGAAAGGGCCGGTTCCTGCAGAGGACTACACGATTCCTTTCGGCGTCGCCGACGTTAAGCGTGAAGGCCGCGACATCACGTTGGTCGCTACCAGCAGCATGGTGCAGGTTGCGCTAGGCGCGGCCTCGTTGCTCGAAGAGGTCGGCCTTAGCGCGGAAGTAATCGATCCGCGTACCACCTGGCCTCTCGACGAAAAGGCTCTGATTGAATCGGCGAAGAAAACTTCCCGGGTCATCGTGATGGACGAAGGGTACGGGCGATATGGCGTGACTGCTGAGATCGCGGCCGTGATTGCGGAAGGCGCTTTCTATGATCTCGATGCCCCGGTGAAGCGGATGGGAGCCATGCATGTTCCCATCCCGTTCTCTCCGCCGCTTGAAGACATCACCGTGCCGACCGAACAGACCGTGTTTGACGCCGCGAAAGCGCTCTGCGGTCGCGCGTAGATCGAGATTAGGATCGAGCGTCGAAGCTCGAAGTGAGCACCAAGATTTAAGGAGGCAAGTTATGGCTCTCCCAACTTATGGAACGATGGCGGTGGACTGGGAAAACCGCGTGGACTTTGGCCGCCTGCGCCGCGAACGACTGGCCCGCGCGAAGAATCTGCTCGCCAAGTCTGAGATGGGCGCGCTTCTCTGCTTCGACATGAACAACGTGCGCTACCTCACGGCAACGCACATCGGCACCTGGGCCCAGGACAAAGCCAACCGCTTCACCTTACTTCCCCAGAACGATGAGCCTATCCTCTGGGACTTCGGCTCCGCTGCCAAACATCATCAACTCCACTGTCCCTGGCTGGGCGAGCGCTCGCGTCCGGGTATTTCGATGCTGCGCGGCGCCATGTCGCCGGAGATGGGCAGGGCGGAAGACGTCGCGAAAAAAATCCGCATTGAGCTCGAAATGCGCGGCCTGCATAAGGAACCGCTGGGCATCGACATCATCGAGCCGCCGGTTCTCTTCGCGCTGCAGAAAGAAGGCATCACCGTCGTCGACGGCCAACAGATCTTGTCCGACGCCCGCGTCATCAAGACACAAGACGAGATCACGCTGCTGAATATGTCCGCGAGCATGGTTGATGCCGCCTATGACGAACTGTATCGCGCCATGAAGCCGGGCATGAGTGAGAATCAGGCCGTCGGACTCGTGAGCAAGGTTCTCTACGATCTGGGCTCCGAATACGTGGAAGCCGTAAATGCGATTTCCGGTGAGCGCTGCAACCCGCATCCGCACGTCTTTTCAGACCGCATCCTCCGGCCCGGCGATCCCGTTTACTACGACATTCTCCACTCCTACATGGGCTATCGCACCTGCTACTACCGCTGCTTCACCATCGGCTACGCGTCGCGCGCGATGGTGGATGCTTATAAGCGGTGCCGCGAATATCTGGATGCAGCGATCGAACTTGTCCGCCCCGGCCGCACCACTGCTGAGATTGCCGCAGTCTGGCCGAAGGCACAGGAATTCGGGTTCCCCAACGAAGAAGCCTGCTTCGCCCTGCAATACGGGCACGGCATCGGGTTGGCGATCTGGGAAAAGCCAGTGATCAGCCGTTTGGTTTCGTTCGAACATCCGCACGAGATCAAGCCGGGCATGGTATTCGCGCTCGAGACTTTCTGGCCTTCGACAGACGGCTGGAGCGCCGCACGCATCGAAGAAGAAATCGTAGTCACTCCGACGGGGCACGAAGTCATCACACGGTTCCCCGCAGAAGAATTACTGGTAGCCGGGTCGCACTACTTCACCGTAAACGGACCGCTCGCGACGACGCGCGAGCAGGAGGCTCCGCCCAGCCAACGAGTTGTGGAAATGATTGAGGAGAGTGCAAAGACCGAACGCGTGGGAGTGGAAAGCTGAGTCCGGCGGACGTGACAAATCAGCAGGCTGTTCGGGCGACAGGCGCCCACGCAAAACCAGAACCAAAAATTTAGAGTCTCCGAAATATGCCCACCAGCGTCGTGATGCCCGCTCTCGAAATGGCGCAGGAAACCGGCAAGCTTGTCGCTTGGCGTAAGACAGAGGGAGCCGCTGTGGCAAAGGGCGAGATTCTCCTCGAAATTGAAACCGACAAAGCCGTGATGGAGATCGAGTCTCCCGGCGACGGCATCCTGGCAGGCGTAACCGTACAAGCAGGTGCGGAGGTGCCAGTGGGGCAGACGATCGCCTGGCTTCTCAAGCCGGGAGAGCAAATCCCGACACAAACTACGGCAGCGGAATCGGGCCGGCATACTTCGACTGGACCGAGCCGCCCGGCGGCAACTCCGGCGGACGCTAAGCAGCCCTCAACCAGCGCGGCTGCAAAGATTTCTCCGAAGGCCCGCCGCCTCGCTCAGGAACACGGGATTGATCTTGCTCGCCTCCGCGGATCGGGCCCTGATGGCGCGGTGGTTGTTGAAGATGTGCTCGCGCTTGTTCAATCGGCGCAGTCCGCACCAGCAAAGGCTGCGACTTCTGCTGAGTCGCCATCACTGAGCGCGGTCGCGCGCTTGATGGCCGAGCGCACCACTCAGAGCTGGACTCATGTGCCTCATTTCTTCCTGGTGCAGGAAGTGGATGCGACGGCTCTCATCGAAACTCGCAAAAAATTGGGACCGGGGATCGAGCAGGCGCGTGGAGTGCGGCCCACTCTCACCGATTTCCTCGTTACCCATGCAGCTCGCGCTTTGACCAAGCACCCACGTCTTAACTCAAGTTGGGTAGATGGCGGGATTCGTCTGAATTCCTCCGTAAACATCGCGATCGCCATTGCGGTGGAAGATGGGGTCGTAAGCGGAGTTATTCGCGACGCTGCGAATCTCGACCTGGGGCAAATTGCGGTTCAGCGTAACGACTTGAGCGAACGGGCCCAGGCGGGCCGTTTGCGTCCCTCGGACATTTCCGACGCCACTTTCACAATCAGTAACTTGGGTATGTATGGCGTGGACGCGTTCAGTGCCATCATCACTCCGCCTCAGGCTGCGATCCTGGCGGTGGGGCGAATTGCAGACCGCGTCGTGGTGACCAACGGAAAGCCGGACGTCCGTCCGATGATGACACTCACGTTGTCATCGGATCATCGCGTTGTCGATGGGGCCAAAGCGGCGGCGTTCCTCAAGGATCTGGCCGCCGAAATTGAAGCATCCACAGGGCGAGTCTTAGTTTAGCGCCACCATGGCTCCCGCTAGCTACCCACACCCAATTTACGAAGGAATGCCATCATCGGACACCAGTTGGTAAAGGCCGACTGGAACAGGTTGAGTCCAACAAATGCGGTGAAGAGATACCAGTACGGGCTTACCCAGTATCCAAGTCCCAGCGATGCCAGGACAAAGGCCCCTGCAATCAGTCTCAGATAACGTTCGATTGTCATGTTCGTACCTCCCATTGAAAGTTCTAGTCTGCTGCTGTCGTGAGTTCGGCGACGGACACAGGATTTGAACCGTGGCTGCGCTGACTCAGGTAGTAGAGGACAGGAACAGCCATGCGCGAGAGAACGGTGGATGCCACTTCACCCGCCATCAGTGACAATGCCAAGCCCTGGAAAATCGGATCGAAGAGAATCACACTCGCACCTACGACGACCGCGGCCGCGGTCAGCAACATGGGCCGGAACCGAACTGCACCGGCGTCGACTACAGCTTGTTCGAGCACCATGCCCTGGGAACGCCGTAGCTCAATGAAGTCCACCAGGATGATGGAATTGCGTACGATGATGCCGGCGCCGGCAATAAACCCGATCATGGAAGTCGCGGTGAAGAAGGCGCCCATCAGCGCATGCGCGGGCAGGATGCCAACCAGCGTGAGCGGAATT
The DNA here is from genome assembly GCA_963711675.1 of uncultured Acidobacteriota bacterium. Classification (GTDB taxonomy): domain Bacteria; phylum Acidobacteriota; class Terriglobia; order Terriglobales; family Acidobacteriaceae; genus CAVQFB01. The sequence goes on from CAVQFB010000015.1 coordinate 39,229, forward strand.
GGAGCCATGATGACCAGCGGCGTTATGAAAGAACGGAACCAGCCAACGACTAGCACGTAGATGAGGACCAGGACGGCCGCGAAAGCCAGTCCCAAGTCACGGAAGACTTCCACCGTGATGTGCCACTCTCCATCCCATTTCATGGAGAAGCGGTCGGTGCGTTCCGGCATGGTTGTACCTTTGTACTGCCTTACGGCATAGCCATCCGGCAATTTGATTTTGTCAATGGCATCGCTCATCTTCATGATGGCGTAGACGGGACTCTCTTCTCCGCCCGCTACGTCTCCCGTCACGTAAACCACCGGCTGAAGATTCTTGCGATACACGCTGGTGTCGATCGTCGTGCGCTGCAGATCCGTAACTTCCTGCAGTGCGATCTGGCCGCCGGAGGGTGTGGACAGTTTCAGGCTCCTCAGATCCTCGATGCCTGACCGGTCCGGTCGAGCTAACCGGAGTTCGATCGGGACGTCCTCACGCGAATGAGAATCGTGGAGCAAGCCCGCAGTCGTCCCTCGTAGTGCCACTTGCAGCGTCCGCGTTACCTCGGCGGGCGAGATCCCGTGCAGCGCGGCCTTCTCCAGGTCGACTTTCATGTCGTACTTGGTCTGCGGATCTTCCACGTACCAGTCCACATCCACGACGCCCGGAGTTTGCTGAAAAACCTTCTTGACTTGGGCCGCCAATTCGATCTGGCCCTTATAGTCGGGTCCGTACACTTCGGCGACGAGCGTCTGGAGGACCGGCGGGCCCGGTGGAACTTCAGCTACCTTGATGCGCGCGCCAAATGGTTCAGCAATTTTGTCCAACTCCGGGCGCAGCCGTCGTGCGATTTCGTGGCTCTGAGCCCGGCGGTCATGCCGTGAGAGCAGGTTCACCTGGATGTCTGCCTGGTTTGGCTGACTGCGCAGGAAATAGTGCCGCACCAGTCCGTTGAAATTGTACGGGCCAGACGTGCCAGCGTAGATTTGGTAGTTCGTGACTTCAGGTTGCTCACCCAGATATCGTCCCAGCGCCTGCGCGACGCGAGTCGTGTATTCGAGGGGAGTTCCGTCGGGCATGTCGATGATCACCTGGAACTCGCTCTTGTTGTCGAAAGGAAGCATCTTGACTCGAACCCATTTCAGCGGCACAAATGCCACGGCAGCGAGAAGCAGGAGCACAACTCCACCGAGAAACATCCAACGCCGGCGGGCGTCCAGAATGAGCGGGTTCATCATTCGGCGATAGAGGCGCGTGGTCCAGCCCTCGGTCTCGTGCTCGGCGTGGGCGCTACTGCTGGCATACTTGCGCAGCAGTCTCAAGGCAGCCCAAGGCGAAACTACGAAAGCTACGATCAGTGAGAACAACATGGCGGCCGAGGCCCCGATGGGAATCGGGCGCATGTACGGCCCCATCAAGCCGCGTACGAAGGCCATCGGCAGAATCGCGCCGATCACGGCAAACGTCGCCAGGATGGTTGGATTGCCCACCTCGTCCACCGCTTCAATCGCCGCCTGACTCAGCGATCGCCCACGGTTTTCCGGAAGACGGAAGTGACGAACGATGTTTTCTACGACGACGATGGCGTCATCGACCAGGATGCCGATGGAGAAGATCAGTGCGAACAACGTCACCCGATTCAGCGTGTAGCCGTACAGATAGAAGACGGCCAGGGTTAGCGCCAACGTGACCGGCACTGCCAGCAGCACTACCCCGGATTCGCGCCATCCCAGCGCCAGCGCAATCAACAGAGTTACAGAGAGCGTAGCAATCAGCAGATGCTTGAGCAGTTCGTCGGACTTGTCCTTTGCGGTCTCTCCATAGTTCCGCGTCACCGTGATGTTCAGATCGGCAGGCAGCACATAGCCGCGCAGCGCGTTGACCTTGTCCAGCACGCGCTCGGAGATAAGGGTCGCGTTGGTCCCCTTGCGCTTTGAGATGGTGATGGTCACCGCGGGAGATTCGGCGCCTGACGCCTGCGCCCCGCCGCGAGCATTTGCAAACAGCACATACGTGTCTGGCTCGGCGGGACCGTCTTCCAACTTCTCCGCTACGTCGCGCAGATAGACAGGGCGTCCACCGTGGACCCCAACTACAACCTGCCGCAAGTCTTCCAGACTGGTGAAGAACGAGCCTGCTTCGACTTGAAACTCCCGATTGTCGCGGGAGAAACTACCCGCCTGACCACGGCTGTTTGCGCTCTCAAGCTGCCCCAGGACTGCAGTCGGAGTAAGACCGTACGCTGCCAGCCGTTGGGTATCGAGCAGCACGCGCACTTGACGAGGCTGTCCGCCAATGATCTTGGTCTCGGACACATCGTCGAGCGGTTTGAGGGAGTTCTCCAGCTCGCCCGCGATCTGGCGAAGCCGGTAGGAATCGTATGTCTTTCCCCACAGCGTCAGCGCCATAATCGGCACGTCATCGATGGAGCGGCTCTTGATGATCGGTTGCGAAACTCCGGGTGGGATGCGGTCAAAATTGGAGTAGAGCTTGTTGTAGGTCTGTATGATCGCGTCTTCTTCTTTTGTTCCGACGTAGAAGCGAACCACCAGCATGCTCACGCCAGGATGACTGATCGAGTAAATGTATTCGACTCCCGGCACTTCACGCAGCAGCTTCTCCATGGGAAGGCTGACGCGCTGCGCAACCTCGTCAGAGGAGGCACCCGGCATCTGCACGAACACATCCAGCATGGGCACTACGATTTGCGGCTCCTCCTCGCGCGGAGTCTTCAGGATGCTGAAGGCGCCCAGGAGCAAAGCGGCTACGATCACCAGCGGCGTCAACTTCGAGTCGATGAAGCTGCGGGCGATGCGGCCCGCCAGGCGGAGGGCGTGCACGGATTGATTTGGCGAGTTGGAGGGTTGGTCGGTCACTGCTCGGCCTCGATGTGTTTGCCGTTCAGATCCACTTCCCCCGGCTTGGCTACCAGGCGTTCTCCGCCCTGAAGCCCCGCCAGCACCTCGATGCCCGACCCCGAGGGTTTTCCCAGCGTGACGTAGCGCAGAGACGCGACCTGGCTCCAATCCAACACAAACACTCCCTGGAGTTGACCGCGCTCGATGACTGCGGTCCGCGGAATAAGTAGTGATTGCCGTTCGCCGCGAGAGAATTGCGCCCGCCCAAAGAGACCCGACCGGAGCCGAGTGTCGACAGGCAGTTCAATCTTGACCAGAAAGCTCCTGCTGGCCGCGTCTGCGGCGGGCACGATCTCCAAGACTCTGCCAGGCAGTTCAGCGTTGCCAAGAGCATCGATGATCACGGGCACTTGTTGCCCTGTACGCAGGTACCGAAAATCATTCTCGTTAATCGTGACTTCCAGACGATAGCGCCGGACGTCCTCGACAGTGAAAATCGTCACGCCGGGCGCAGCCAGGGTGCCGGCATCCGCCTTCTTCTCCGTTACCACACCGTCGAAGGGTGCTCGTATCCGCGAGTAGTCGAGCGACGTCCGAGCCTGCGTCAACGCCGCCTTGGCCTGGGCCTGGTCCGCGCGGGCCATATCGCGACGCGCCAGAGCTGACTGCTGGCGGGCCTTCACCTCGTCGAACTCCTGAGGGCTGACGGATTTCCTCTCGAAGAGAGTCTGGTAGCGCTTCAAGGTCGACTCAGCAAGGGCAAGATCAGACTCCGCTGCAGCGAGTTGTTGCTGGGAAGCGTTGTCGGCAGCCACCGCGCGATCCAGTGCGGCTCGCGGCTGCGCATCGTCGATCACGGCCAGTACTTGGCCGCGCTGCACACGATCTCCTTCGTGGACCCGTATCTCGGCGATGTTACCCATCATCTGGCTGGCGAGGTTGCTGGTCTGGGCGGCGCGCACGGTGCCCACGACTTCTTGGAGATCGGGGACGTTAGCGGGTTGCACAGCGACGACAGAGATGTTGCGCACGATTTCGGCCGAACGAGCCGTCGGCTGCTGGTCGCGGGAACAACCGCTCCAGCTGCCGATGGCCAACAGAAACAGGGGGGCGAGGATCAGTTTTGCGTTCATGCGGATCATGGTGTCACCACGGGAGACTGCGGATTCAAAGCTCCGCTGGCTAACTCCAGGCTGGCGTAGCTGGTATGGAAGCGATACACGGCTTCCCAGTAGTCGGTGCGACTGCGACGATCGGCCTCCTCGGCTCCCAGCAAGTCAGTAATGGAGATGAGGCCGCTATCGTAACGGTCCTGATTGATGCGCAGGCTCTCTTGCGCCTGGGCAATGGCGGCTCGAGCCACTTCGACCTGTTGGCGGCTGGCATCGAGTTCGAAATAGGCACGCCTCACCTCCAGGCGTACACCGTCAGTCGCTGCCTGCTTGATGGCGATCGCCTTCTCCTCAAGGGCATGCTGGCGCGACAACTCCGCGTGTTTCGCACCACCTTGAAAGATGTCGTATTGCACTTCGATTCCGCCTAGCCAGTTGTTCCCTCCTCCACCGGAGACAAACGTCGGGTTGTCCATCTCCCAGCCCGCGATGGCGTTCACTCGGGGGCCAAAAGACGACCTGGCCATGGCTACACCTTCGTGTTGCGCAGCCTGCTCGGAAGATATTCGCCGCAAGTCTGGACGATTCGTGATCGCTTGTTTCTCGACTTCCTGCAAAACCGGTATAGGCAGAGTGCGCTCGGTCAAAACCTCAGCGAGTTGGTACGAAGACTCAACCGGCACGCCCATCGCCGTGTTCAACTGTGCCCGCGCCAGTTCCAAGTTATTCCTTGCCTGAATGAGTTCCTGCTGGCGTGCGGCCAGGCGGACCTTGCCAGTCAGGAGATCGGACTCCACCGTCAAGCCACTGTCGAACCTCGCTTGGCCGCGCTCCACGATCGCACGGGCGGTCTTCACCGACTGCTCGGCAACCTCCAGTTGCTTGTCTGCCAGCAGTGCCTGGTAGTAGGCGCTCACCACGCGGAATACGATCTCCTGATCGGTGCGGTCCAGCTGGTGCGCAGCAGCTTCGTCCATGTGTTTTGCCCGGTTCATACCGTGCCAACTGGCAAACGAATCGAACAGGTTCCAGCTTCCCCCAAACCGCGTGGTGAAGGTGCCGAACGGAAGAGGCGTGTTCAACTGGTTCAGGGCGAAGTCGGCAGAGGTGAAGCGCTGCTGCCGCAGCTTGCTGCCAAACACGTAAACCGGGTCATTACCGCGGGTGGCCGTTTCTGAAAAAGTCAGGCGTGGCATCAGGAACGCTCGCGCTGCACGAATATCGGCGGAAGCTGCCTTGGTGTCTGCGATCGCCGCTTTGCGCAGGGGGTTCTTTTCCATGGCAATCTCCACCGACTGCCGCAGCGTCAGCGACGAAGACTCAGACTTGCTCTGAGCCGGCGCTGGGTTCAGCAGCGAAAGCACGGCCACCGCACCAAGAGTGAACTTTAGGTTGGCGTTCACCCCTGTACTCCGGCAGCCGAACGCGACTGGATCCAGTCGGTCTTGTCTTCGAGGACTTCGTACGTGGTGTGAAAAGTCGCGGTCTTCTGCACCATAGCTCCTACGGAACAATATTTTTCTTCGGACAGGCGGATAGCCTCCTGCAAGGCGGCTTCGTCAAGCTCCACGCCGGTGACCACATGGTGAATGCGGACGGCGGTGAACACCTGAGGCGGGCGTTCCGCCTGATCGGCCTCAACCCGCACTTCGTATCCCGTGACTTTTTGGTGATACTTTTGGCGGAGGATCGTAATGACATCGAACGCCGTGCACCCGGCCAGTGCGGCAGACACGAGTTCGATTGGCTTGGGTCCGGTGCCTCCCGCCGTGTCGTCGAGCAGGAAATCATGGCCACTGCCGGTTCTCGCCACAAACTGGCGTTGTTGTTTAAGTGGTTGAGTGAGTTCGACCTTGGCGGTAATCATGGCTGCCTCCGATGTGCCCATTGCAACGAACCACAGGAATAAATGCAGTGACGGAGAATTTGTTACACGAAAAATTGTCAGCGCGAGCGGCTTGCGTTTTTTGGGGGAAAGTGCATCGGTTCTTGCTAAGTCATTGAGCAAGAATTGATAATCAGGTGAGTGACTTACATGAATCCGCATCTCACCAACGGCAAGCATCTGCTCACCCTGGGGATTGTTTTCGGTTTGCTGATTTCGGGGGCGTTTGCCTTCCAAGCAAGCTCCATTCCTGCTTCAAGGTTGATCAACCCGGATGAACTGATCAAACTCCTTCAATCCCCCAAGGGTGAAAAGCCCCTGGTAATCCAGGTGGGATCACACGTCCTTTACTCGCAGGCGCACGTTCCCGGTTCGGAATACCTCGGTCCTGCTTCCAACGAGAACGGTTTGCAGCAATTGCGCAAGCGAGTGGAGCCTCTGCCACGCAACAAGTCCATCTTTATATATTGCGGATGTTGCCCGTGGAGTCATTGCCCCAACGTGAAACCTGCGGATGACGCTTTACATGCACTGGGGTTTACCAATGTGAAGGTTCTGTATATCGCCAACAACTTCGGTACGGACTGGGTGGACAAGGGCTTCCCTGTCGAAAAGGGCGATTAGGCCTCTCCCGTGAATCAACGCATACTGTCGATCGCGGTGCTGTTGTTCGCGCTCGCCTTTGCTGTCTATCTCTTCGAACATGCTCGCCGATCTACCAATGAGAGCGCTCATGCGACGATCGGCATGGTTGTCCCGGATTTCTCTCTGCCGGATTTAAACGGGGCGCTGATTGACCTCTCGACCTATCGAGGGAAGGTAGTGCTGCTAGACTTCTGGGCTACCTGGTGCGACCCTTGCCGTGATGAAATCCCACACTTCGTAAGCCTTCAAGACAAATACCGGGATCAAGGTTTTCAGATCATCGGAGTCTCGATGGACGACGGGCCGGAACCAGTGCGTGATTTCTGCCGACGCTTCAACATGAACTATCCGGTGGTGATGGGTAATGCGAAGATCGGCGAACTCTACGGGGGTGTCCTAGGATTGCCGATCGCATTCCTGATAAAGCGGGATGGCCGCATTTTCACGAAGCACATCGGCGCAACCGACACTTCAGTGTTTGAAAAGGAACTTGTGACCGTTCTGGGCAGCCGTTCGGATTTCAACGGATCAAGTCGATAGCCCGGGCCTACCGATCAATGTTCTTTGCGACCAACTGCTCGTAATCGGCGAGCACCTTTCTGCGCAATTCACCCGCCTTCTTGCGATCCAAGATGTCCGCTGGCGACCTTCGGCACTCGTCAATCGTCGCTTTAAGACTGGCGAGAAAGATCTTGCACGGTTCGCAACCCGCGAGATGCTCCTCGAGCTCCGCGCAGAGCGAGTCATCCAGTTGCTCATCGAGATAGTCGGAGAGCTCCGCGAACATCGCCTTGCAGCGTGCCGGTCTGGGCTCGGTCACAACAGTTCGCGAGACGGCCGCCTTGATATCCTTAGGCGCTCGCGGCTTCCACGCGCTCATCAGTTCTTTTCGCACGAACAGTCGCGCCCGGTGCAGACGAACCCGAATAGTCCCGGACCGAAGGCCGGTAATCTCGGCAACCTCGTCATCGGTCAACCCTTCCATGTCCCGCAATACCAGAACGATCCGATATTGCGGAGGTAGTTTCTGAATGGCTTGGCGCAAGCGTCCGGCTTCCTCACTGCGAATTGCAAACATTTCCGGATTAATGCTTCCGTCCGCACTTAGCTTCTCAAGTTCCTTCCTGTCGGGCATCAGCTCTTCCAGGGAAAGCTCCTGCTGCGGAGCGTACTTGCTACGGCGCCGGCTCATTAGACATCTCGTTTTGGCGACCTTGTAGAGCCACACCAGGAGCGCCTTCGGACTATCGAACTTGGGCAAGCGTGGAACCGACTGGACCAGGACCTCCTGCATGGTGTCTTCGGCGTCCTCACGTTGGCCGCAGATTCGCATGCTGAAGGAGAATACTGTGCTCTGCAGCAGAGCCAGGGCTTGTTCGAGTGCCTGGTCGTCGCCCCGCTGCAGAAGCGCAACGGCCTGTTCTATTTCGGATCGCATTTGGCGCCAGCTGTGAGCATCGTACTAGCGATGCGCGTTGCTCCTCAAATCAGCAGAGCGGAATGGACTCGCCCTGTATCCAAGTATAGGGTTCACAATACAAGTACGCACATCGATAAACCGGCACAAGCGGACGTAGCCATCCAGACATTCGGTTATATGGAAGGTAAGGACGGCTTCGGGCGTAGTGAGCCCGATTGAAGCGCTCAGGTATCAATAAGCGGTGACGCTCGTCCTAATAATCTCTCCAGCTTCAGATTGCGGCTTCAGCCGGCCCGCGGAACTTTACATCTGCCTGTTCTTCGTCCCGGATCGTGGAATGGGATCTGGCAACCAGCATGTAAATTGAGGGGACCACGAACAGCGTGAATGCGGTACCGATGATCATGCCGCTGACGAGCATGATACCGATACTGTTTCGCGCGCCCGCTCCGGGGCCTGTCGCCAATACCAGAGGGAAATGTCCGAACACCGTCGCCGCCGTAGTCATTAGAATGGGACGGAGACGCGTGCCAGCTGCCCCAACGATGGCGTCAAGCTTACTTCTGCCCATCTCCTGCAAATGATTCGCGAACTCGACGATAAGAATTCCGTTCTTGGCGATTAATCCGACAAGCGTAATCAGGCCGACCTCGCTGTAGATGTTCAGGGTTGTGAAGCCCAGGAACGAGAACACGAGTGCACCCGATAGCGCCAGCGGCACAGAACCGGCCAGAACGATGAAGGGATCGCGGAAGCTCTCGAACTGTGCGGCCAGCACGAGATAGATCAAGATCGCTGAGAGCAGGAAGGTGCCCAGAAATTTGCTGCCCTCCACCCGCAGCTGGCGGGATTCGCCCGCGTAATCTACCGTGAATCCTTGCGGCAGGATCTGTTTGGCTTGGTCTTCCAGGAAGGTGAGTGCGCGATCGAGGGGCACGCTGGGCGGGATCACACCCTGAACGCGCACTGCGTTCAGCTGCTGAAATTTGTTCAGCGATCTCGGCTCGGTCGTGGTCCGCAGCGTGGCAAAGGTCGAAAGTGGCACCAGCTTGTCCGCCGAGCCTTTCACGTAGATCTGAGAGAGTTGGTCGGGGGTCAGGCGCTCGACTCGCTTCACCTGCGGGATGACCTTGTAACTGCGCCCCTGAATGCTGAAACGGTTGACGTAGTTCCCGCCGAGCATGGTAGCGAGATCCTGCCCCGCTTGACTCAGGTCCACGCCCTGAGACCTGAGCTTGTCGCGATCGAAGACAACCTCAGTTTGCGGCTGGTCGAATTTCACGTCGGTATCGGCGTAGATGAAGAGCCCGCTCATCATCGCTTTCTGCACGATCTGCTCAGCGAGCTGGCTCACCTGCTCGGGTTCGGCCGCGGAGGCGATCACAAAATCGACCGGGAAATTTCCACCTCCGGGAAGCGGCGGCGGCGTAAGCGGGATGACGCGCACACCGGCAATCTTCGACAGCGGTCCGGTCGACTCCAAGAGCAGTTGTTGGGCGGTCTTGGTTCGCTGGCTCCAGGGCTTCGTAACCATGCCTCCAAAGCCGCCATTGGCGTTTGTGATCTGGAAAATGCTCCCGCTCTCGGGGAAGGAATGGTAGACATCATAGACCTGCTTCGAGAACAGGTTGGTCTGGTCGAGCGTGGAGTTCGCCGACGACTGGATGACTCCGAACACGACGCCTTGATCTTCCGCCGGAGCGAGTTCCCGCTGCGAGAACGTGTAGAACGGAATCATGAGCACCGCAACGATCGCCCAAAAAGTCAGCACTACCGGGCGATAGCGCAAGGTTCCGGAGAGTGTTCGGGTATAGAAAGATCGTACTTTCTCAAAGTGCCGGTTGATCATGCCGGCAAAGCCACGCTCGGCGTCGCCGGAGCGCAATAACTGCGATCCCATCATGGGAGACAGGGTAAGCGCCACGATTCCGGACACGATAACTGCGCCCGCCAGCGTGAAGGCAAACTCGCGGAACAGGGCGCCTGTTAGTCCGCCTTGAATTCCGATCGGTGCGTAGACCGCCGCCAGTGTGATCGTCATGGCAATGATCGGTCCCACCAGTTCGCGAGCCGCGTCCCTCGCCGCCTGGAATGGCGTCTTGCCCAGCTGGAGATGCCTCTCCACGTTCTCCACCATGACGATGGCGTCGTCCACCACCAAGCCCACCGACAACACGATAGCGAGCAGTGTGAGCAGATTGATGGTGAAGCCGGCTATGAGCATGAGGAAGACGGCGCCGATCAACGAGATCGGAATGGCGACGACCGGAATGAGAACAGAGCGGAATGATCCCAGGAATAAGAAGATAACGACGACCACAATCAGCAAGGTTTCGCCGAGTGTGTGCAGCACTTCGTTGATGGCGTCCTGAATATATTCGGTCGAGTCATAAGGCACGCCTAGCTTCATCCCGGTGGGCAACTGCTGCTCGATCGCGGGGAGCGCCTGGCGCACGTTCTTGATTACTTCCAGAGAATTCGCGGTGGGAAGAACCCAGATACCCATGAAGGTCGCGGTCTCACCGTTGAAACGTACATCCTGGTCATAGTTCTCGGCACCCAGTACCACGTCCGCAATCTCGCCAAGGCGCACCACGACTCCGTTCGACTGCTTCACCACCATCTGGCGAAACTCGTCGACATTGCGCAGGTCAGTGTTCGCTACCAGGTTCACGGAGACCATGGAGCCCTTGGTGCTTCCTACGGCGGAGAGGTAGTTGTTTTTCGACAAAGCGTCGTGCACGTCGGAGGGGGAGACGCCGCGCGCAGCCATTTGTTCCGGTTTCAGCCAGACGCGCATGGCGAAGGTGCGGTTGCCAAGAATGTCCGCTTTCTGAACGCCGCTAACTGCACTTAGCTTCGGCTGCACCACGCGCGTCAGGTAATCCGTGATCTGGTTCTGATCGAGATCCTTGGAAGAAAACCCGATGTACATTGAGGCAAACTGAGTGTCCGCGGTTTCCAGGTCGATGACCGGAGCCTCCGCCTCCGGGGGAAGATCGTTCCGGACCTGTGCGACTTTGGCCTGGATCTGGGTCAGCGCCGCGTTGGTGTCATAGTTCAGCTTAAGGTGAACTGTGATTGTGCTCAGACCCTGGGCACTGTTCGATTCCATGTAGTCGATGCCGTCGGCGCTGGCAATCACACGTTCGAGCGGCGTCGTGATGAAACCGCGCACCAAGTCGGCATTGGCGCCCACATACGCAGTCGAAACCGTGACCACGGAGATGTCGCTGCGGGGATACTGGCGCACGCTGAGCGAGCGGATCGACTGCAAACCTGCAATCAGAATGACCAGGTTTACAACGATCGCGAGGACCGGGCGTTTGACGAAAAGATCCGTAATCTTCATGCCGACATCCTCGCTCTAGCTGTCCTCGGGTTTCGGACTTGGGTTGTTCTCAGGTTGCACCTTGTTGTTGACTTGAACCGGAGCGCCATTGCGAAGGCGGAAAACGCCGGAGCTGACGACTTCATCCCCGGGATTGAGGCCGGAAGTAATCGCCACCTGATCGCCTTGAGACCCCTCGATCTTCACTACCTGCTGGCGCACTCCCCGATAAACCTTGCCCTTGGCATCTTTCATCTCAACCACTACGAACACGGAATCGCCGTAAGGGGCATAGTTGACAGCAGATGCTGGTAGCGGAATAACCTCGCGCGGCTTACCAAGAGGCAGGTCGACCTGAACAAACATTCCAGGGCGCAACTTATCTCCAGGATTCGCGAGCGTCGCCTGCACTTGAATATTGCGGGTCTGCTCGTTGACCACGGAATCCAGCGCTGTGATTCGTCCGTTAAATTCCACATTCGGCAAATCGGTATTCGTCACACGCAGGCCGCGCCCGAGCGCCACCTTTGAGGTATTTTGCTGCGGAACCCCGAAATTGACGTAAATCGGATTGAGAGACTGCAACGAAACGATCGCCTGCCCAGCCGCCAGATACTGGCCCAGGTTAGCTTGACGAATTCCCAGCACGCCTGAGAATGGAGCGCGGATCGTCTTGCGAGCGATTGCCGCGCGGATGTCGCCAACCTGTGCTTCCGTCGCTTTCTGTTGGGCCGTGGCAGTGTCGTATTCGGATCGTGCGATTACTCCCTCCTTTACGAGTTGCTGCACACGGCCGTACGTGATCCGTGCCAGATCGCGTTGCGCCTCCAAGCTTGCCAGCTGCGCCTGCTCCTGGCGGGTATCGAGTTCGACCAGAACGTCTCCCTCGTGCACCCACTGCCCGGACTCGAAATGAATCTTGTCAACGGTTCCCGGCAGGTCGGCACTTACTGTCACCCCGTGTATCGCGGCCGTTGTTCCGATGACGGTCAAGGTTGAGGGCCAAGTGTCCCGCTGCGCCACCACAGTTGTCACGGCCGTCGGCGGAGGCTGGAAATTTGACCCCTGCGCTATGGCGGCCTCCACCTGCCGATACTTCAAGAATCCGAGACCGCCCAGAAGGGCAGTTACCGTGACCAACATCAAGATCATTCGTTTCGCCATGAATTCGCCCCACTCAACAAATACAACAAGCTACTGTCTAAGTCTAAGAAGCCCGCGTGACAAGCTCGGAACAACCGATTTGATATGGATTTCACCAGACGCCGAAAGGATTCAGGGGGTTCCGCATTCCTTTTTCCCTGGCGCTCGAAAAAGCCCGGCTTGGCCGCTGTCTGGCCTAGATCTTAGACGCAAAAAGGAGTTTTCGGTCTGCTCGCCCCGGGTCCTTATTACAAGACCCCTTGCCGACACCCTGCAAAGGCTCCGGGTTTTTCGGGAAACGGAACACCAATCTGCACAGGTTTGCAAGAATCTGCGTTTCGTCCGGATAGTTGTGACCTGTACGACCGGGAGGAGCACAATAGGGTGCTCCGCAGTCGAGCGGCATAATTCAAAAGGGTGCAAGCAGAATGGGATTTCCTTTCTTGAGGCTGGCGGCGTTTGTTCTTATCGTGTCTGGACTGTCAGCCCAGACACCTGATCAACCCGAGAAGAGTATGAGTTCTGGCGAATGCGACAACGCCATCACGACCGCTGACATGCGTATCTGCGAGGGGTCCCGTTACGCGTCGTCGGAGCGGGAGCTCAACGCAGCCTATCAGGACGTGATGGCACACCTCGACAGCGCACAAAAAGAGAAATTGCGTCTGGCGCAGCGTGCGTGGCTTCGCTTTCGTGATTCCAATGCGGACTTCCAGGCGAGCCTGGTGCAAGGTGGTACGCTTGCACCTCTGGTCAGGATTAGCGTCCTGACCGACATGACAAAGGCGAGAGCCCTCGAGCTGAAGAAGAAAACACTCCCTTAAGCCGGGGGCATAGGGCTTCGGGTATCCATTTCTGACTTAGATAAAGGAGCGGACCGTGGCCAGTTTCGATCTCTTTCTTCCGGTGCTGTTGCGATTCGAAGGCGGTTATGTCGATGATCCGACCGATCCTGGTGGCGAAACCAACAAGGGCATCACGATGGCGGTGTTTCGCCATTGCTCTCACGAACTTTTGGGTATTGAGCCTACATCAGAGAATCTGAAGGCGCTGACCGACGCACAAGCCGGTATCGTCTACCGGAAGCTGTATTGGAACAAGATGAGCGGCGATGACTTTCAGCTGCAGCACCTAGCCAACATTGTCTGCGACTTCTACGTGAATTCGGGAACTCACGCGACTGTCTTGCTCCAACGGATCTTGAACAGCATGGGAGGGCAGGTCACCGAGGACGGCGCAATCGGCCCGGCTTCGATACATGCCCTGAACGGATTCTCTCAGTCAGAGGTCTATCGCCTCTACAAACAAGGACGGATTAACTTCTACAAAGGTTTGGGACAGCGGTTTCCCCAGTTCGTGAAAGGATGGTTGAATCGGGTTAACACCTTTCCGAGTTTGTAAAGCGTGTTCCCGGTTTATCGCTTTTACGCCCGCGGTTCAGCTGAAAACAATCCCGCAGTTCCGCTTAAGTTAGCGGGGACGCACGGGGCGAATGTTAAGTGGTCCGTCCATCGATACTCTCTTGTTCCCCCGCGAGAGCCGGCAGTGTCAAGATTTTTGAGCGGTCAAGCCATCAAACATCAGGTCAGATCTGCCTTTGCGGTGGGAATGTATTCATTTGGCTGTCGTCAGGGAACGGTATAATCGTCGCCACTGATTTTGAGCTTATGAGCATAACGGGGCGGCTGGCGAACGTGGCGGTACCGGGCAGAGCGAGTCAGTTGTGCGGGAACGAAGGCAGATGGCTCCAGAGCGGGAGTTAGTAACGCAGCTTCTGCAACAGTGGGGCAGCGGAAATAAAGCCGCCCTGGACGAGCTGATGCCGATTGTTTACGAGCAGCTTCGCAAACTGGCATCTCGCTGCTTGCGTGCCGAACGACCCGACCATACCCTACGGGCGACAGCCTTAGTCAATGAGGCCTATTTGCGCCTGGTGGATGCCGACGTCGCATGGCAGGACCGGGTCCATTTTTTTGCGGTTTCTGCTCGCATCTTACGGCGCATCCTCGTCGACCACGCGATAGCGCATAACCGCGACAAGCGTGGGGGCGGTGCCCAGAAAATCTCGTTGGATGAGGCCATACTGGTCGGTCCACAGGCGCCGGCTGGGATCGTCGAGTTGGACGAAGCGCTCAAGCGGCTGGCTACGCACGACGATCGCAAAAGCCAGATCATCGAGTTGCTCTTTTTCGGCGGGCTGACTTATGACGAAACTGCGGCCGCGCTCAAGATTTCTCCGGCCACGGTGCATCGCGAGCTGAAGATGGCCAAAGCCTGGCTGCACAGGGAACTTTCCCAGAACCTCTCCTAGGAAAAGGTAGTGACCGATTCCTCCTCCAGTCCCGAGCGTTGGCGACGCCTCGAAGCCTTGTTCTATGGCGCTCTCGAGTTGAAGCCTGAAGAGCGCCGCCAGTTCCTGGACCAGAGCTGCGGGGGCGACTCGGATCTGCGAAAAGAAGTGGAAACTCTTCTGGTTTCCGCGGATAAGCCTGCCGACTTTCTGGAGAAGCCGGTGCTCGAGGCGGCGCGCCAGATGATGGAGAGCGATCGCCGCGAAACCATCATTCCCGGCACCCGCCTGGCACACTACGAAATCATTTCCATGCTTGGAGCCGGCGGAATGGGCGAGGTTTACCTCGCTGAAGATACGCGCCTGAGGCGCAAAGTCGCTCTGAAAATGCTTGCGCCAGAGCTCACTCGCGATGAACGCGGTTTGAGACGTTTTGAGCAGGAGGCCTACGCGGCCTCAGCGCTCAATCACCCGAATATTCTTACCATTCATGAATTTGGGCAGGACGGTGGGCGGCATTTTATCGCTTCTGAGTTCGTTGAGGGTGTAACCCTCCGCCAACGGATGTTGAATGGTAAGCCGGACCTCAGCACCTCCATCGGTATCACGATCCAGATTGCCAGCGCTCTCGCGGCCGCGCATGCTGGCGGAATTGTTCACCGCGACGTCAAGCCTGACAACGTGATTGTGCGGACCGACGGAATTGTAAAAGTCCTGGATTTCGGAATCGCCAAATTGAACGCCAAAAAGACAGGAGAGACCGCCCGTCGCGTGGTATCGGCAATCGCGACCTCAACCAGCGAACCTGGAACGGTGCTAGGCACCGCACGATACATGTCCCCAGAGCAGGCTCGGGGGATTGACGTTGACGCGCGCAGCGACATTTTTAGTCTTGGTGCGGTGATGTATGAACTCGTTACCGGAAGAGTGGCGTTTGAAGGGGCAACGTCAAGCGATATCATCGCCGAGATTCTGAAAGTCGACCCTCCACCACCGGTCGAATTTGCGCCGGACATTCCGCATGAAATTGAGCGCATTATCAGCAAAGCTCTGCGCAAGGATCGCGAAACCAGATATCAGACCGTAAAGGACTTGCTTAACGACCTTCAGGATTTTAAGAAGGAGGCCGAGTTTCAAGCCCAGCTGCAAAGGTCGGCTCGCTCAGGCGCACGATCAAGCGGGGCGAAGAAGAGCGCGCCAGGAACGCCTCCCGTCGTCGACCCCGAACCGGCAAAGTCAGCGTCGAGCAGTCGCTGGCCATTCCGCGCAGAACCCTCCTCTGTCAGATCGAAGACAACTTCCGCACACCAGAGGTGGCTACCGCTCGCGGTGGTGTTGGTCGCAGTGTTGGTCATCGGCTACTTCCTGATGAAGAAATCGAATACGGTCCCCGTGGCTGCGCGGCCACGCAGCCTGGCCATTCTTCCCTTTCGAAATCTCAGACAGGATCCCGCAATTGACTTCCTGGGATTCTCGCTGGCAGATGCAGTCATCACCAAACTCGGATACATCAACGCGCTGACAGTGCGTCCGTCCTCTTCCGTCGACAAGTATCGCGATCAAGTCATCGATCCGAGGAAGGTGGCAGCCGATTTGAACGTTGACACTCTCCTGACCGGCAGTTTTATCAAGGATGGCGATGACCTGAGGATCACCACGCAACTGGTTGACGTGAAACCGGCCAGGATTCTCTGGCAGGACGTCATCGATCTGAAGTACGACAAACTGCTAACCGTACAAGACCATGTGGCGCAACAGATCATCAAGGGACTGGAACTGAATCTCTCGCCTACCGAAGCGGCAAATCTCAAGCCTGACAACCCCATCAATTCTCTGGCTTACGAAGATTACTTGCGCGGAGTCGATCTTTACTCACTCAATCAGTTTACGGAAGCGATCCAGTTGCTGGTTAAGTCCACCTCCATTGAACCCAACTACGCTCCCACCTGGGCACATCTGGGCCGGGCCTATACGACCAACGCCTCCCTTCGGTTCGGTGGGAGGGAGGACTACGCCAAAGCTCAGAATGCGTATGAGAAGGCGATCGCATTGAATCCTGCTTTGGTTGAGCCACGGATCTACATGGCCAATCTGCTTACCGATACAGGACGAGTAGAGCAAGCGGTGCCCTTGCTAAGATCGGTGCTGCAGAACAGCCCCAACAACGCCGAAGCACACTGGGAACTGGGCTACGCTTACCGGTTTGGCGGGATGCTGCAGGAATCCGTAGCCGAGTGCGAAAAAGCCCGCCAGAATAACCCCCAAGTCAAAGTCAATAGCTCCGCGCTTAACGGGTATCTCTACCTTGGCGACTATGAAAAGTTCATGCAGAGCTTGCCGGTTAACGACTCGATTTACATCCTCTTTTATCGCGGATTCGGAGAGTACCATCTGAACCATTTTGAGCAGGCAGCCACGGATTTCGATCGTGCTTTCGAAATGGAGCCTTCCTTGCTTCCTGCGTATGTTGGCAAGGCGCTCAGCTACTCGATCAAGCACGAAGGCGCCTTTGGCCTGCGGATTCTTCATCAAGCCGAGGACAAGATCGACGAGCAGGGCGTGAGCGACGCGGAAGGGATTTACAAAGTCGCGCAAGCCTACGCAGTCTTAGGTGACGACGTCTCCGCCCTCCACATGCTCCGTCACAGCATCGGTGGCGGGTTTTTTTGCTACCCCTACTTTATGCGCGATCCTCTGCTGCAGAATCTTCGCAACAAAGCTGAATTCCAGGCCCTTCTGAGCCAAGCCCGCCAGAGGCACGAACAGTTCAAGGCAAAGTTCTTCTGAAGCAGGTCTGCTGCCCTCATTGTCAGGTACCAGCTAGCGCCGCGACCACCGACTGTCTCTCCCTCGATTACCCGCAGTTATCCGCCGCCCCTCCGCCCCTTCATAAAACCACCGCCGAAGAAAACTTGAAGAAGGTGAGGGAATCGACCCCGAAATGTCGCTTTTATCAGTGAGGGGGAAAACAAGCGGCCTGGCGGCCCATTCCGACCATCACGCACGGCGAAACGAGGAGAATACACATGAAATTCAAGGCACTTGCTCTCGGCTTAGCATCCACGGTACTGGCTTGCATATCTGTGGCGGCGCAGAACTCATACACCTTCAAGACGATTAACTATCCACACGACACTTTTACCCAGTTATTGGGCATCAACGTAAGCGATGAAATCGCTGGCTACCACAATGTCAACGACAACAAGGGCTTTACGTACACCGTGTCTACGAAGAAGTTTCACAACGAGAACTTCCCGGGCTCCGTGGCCACCCAGGTGATCGGGATCGACAAACTGGGCGGGACCTGCGGCTTCTATGTTGACAACGGCGGCGTCACCCACGGATTTCTGGATGACAACAACAGCTTCAAATCGATAGATTTCCCGGGTACGCCCTTCAACCAGCTGCTGGGCCGGAACGACAAGGCGCAGGCTGCCGGCTACTACAGCCAAACTGCAAACGGGAGCGGCCCTTTTGTTCCCTATATATATGATGCCAACGGTGGCGTCTTTGAGGTAATCACCATTCCGGGATCCGTCAGCGCGCAGGCGACTGACATCAACTTCGAGCAACAGGTAACGGGATTCTTTATCGACTCCGCCGGCACCAACCACGGCTGGTGGCTGAATGCAGGAACCTTGCTACAGCTGGATTTTCCCGGCTCGACCTTCACGCAGGCGACCGGTGAGAACAACAAGGGAATGGTCGTGGGAGTTTACCAGGACGCCGGTGGCGCAACGCACGGCTTCGTGTACAACACCCACAACGCACAATACACCTCGGTGGATGATCCCCACGGCGTCGGCGTGACCTTCGTCAACGGTATCAACGACAACGGTCAACTCGTCGGCTTCACAATGCCGAGCAGCACTACGGCATCGGGATTCCTTGCCGATCCGAAGTAGCAGGAAGTAAACAGCACCCCGTTCGATCGTAGATTACGCACCTAGGGATAGCGTCCCGGAGGCCTGCAAACCAGCAGCTTCCGGGACTTTTTTTGGGGCGGTCCTCGAAACGCCCGGTCCGTCAGAGATTGCCCAGCGAGGAATCTCAACCTGTTTACATCATCCAGCAACCGTCCGAATGCGGACATTGTGATCTCACAAGCGGACAGCCCCGGCCGTCGCGAACACTACCTTCCTTAATAGAATCAATAGCTTATCGCAGTAGACATAGGAGTAGCGAGTGCAGTAGAAGGGCGAGGTCGAGGGAAGGCACCATGGAATCCTGGTTACTAGATTTGCGCTCGGGCTGGAGGATGTTGCGCAAGAATCCGGGTTTCGCGATGGTCGCGATTTTGACAATCGCGATTGGCATCGGAGCGAATACCACAATCTTCAGCTGGATTCACGGTGTGCTCATCAACGCGCTCCCTGGCGCTGGGGAGCCGGACCAGGTCGTAGCCCTGGAAAGCTTGACGCCGTCCTCGGAGTGGGTGCCCACGTCTTACCCCGACTTTCGCGATTTTCGTGACCGCGCCAGACAGCTCGAGTCCATGAGCGTGACAGTCCCGATGGCTCTGGCGGTTGGTGATGAAAGAAACATCGAGCGTACCTGGGGCGAGTTGGTGTCAGGAAACTACTTTGATCTTCTACAGGTCAAGCCTGCCTTGGGACGATTCTTTTCCTCCGCCGAACGCGGCGATGAGCAGAATGCCTATCCGGTGGTCGTGATCAGCCATTCGCTGTGGACGAGCCATTATCATGCTGACCCCTCAGTGATTGGGAGAACGGTGCGGATCAATCGTTTCCCTTATCAGATCATTGGTGTGGCGCCGCAAGCGTTTCAGGGATCGATGGCGGGACTCTCCTTCGAGATGTGGGCGCCGGCAACCATGTTTGGCCAATTGAGCTCGACCGGCGAGTGGATGTTGCGGGACCGGAAGACCCGCATGTTCCGGGTTCTCGGACGTCTGGCTCCCGGAGTAACAGTCCAGCAGGCTCGCGCTGAGATGAATTCAATCGCGGGTCACCTCGCAAAGGAACACGCGAGCACTAACGAAGGTATGAGCGCCACGGTCCTGCCGCTCTGGAAATCGCATTATGGCATTCAGGATTCTCTGCTGGCTCCGCTGGGCATCCTGATGGGCGCAAGCGGCCTGGTGCTGTTGATCGTGTGTGCCAATGTCGCAAATCTGCTCTTGGCCCGGGCAGTGACCCGGCGGCGAGAGATCAAGATCCGCGTCGCGTTGGGAGCTGGACGAGCACGACTGATTCGCCAGCTCTTGAGTGAAAGCCTAGTGATAGCGGCAGCAGGAGCAGTTATCGGCCTGTTGCTTAGCGAGTGGTTTGGAGGATCGCTGCGCTTGCTGGTGCCGGCGGCATCGGTCCCCAATCTTGCTCGGCCACCGATCGACGGAGGAGTGCTTCTTTTCACGGCGCTTCTCGCAGTAGCGGTGACGGTGATCGCAGGCATGGCCCCCGCCATCGAGTCAGCGTGGGGCAGCGTCAACGACGCGCTCAAGGACGGCGGCCGGACTGAAACATCCAGTGCCGGTTCCAAGCGCTTACGCGGCGTGTTGGTAACCGCTGAAGTGGCGCTGGCATTAGTGGCGCTGATCGGCGCGGGACTTTTCGTCAGAAGCTTCCAACTCGCGAGAGCTATTCGCCCAGGTTTTGATCCAGAGCAGGTGGCGATTTCCACGATGAACCTCTCCGCGGCAAACTACGAGGCCGACCAGGCAGACTCATTCTGCCTTCGGCTGCGACAGGCACTCGAGCGTCAGCCTGGGGTTACCGCAGTTAGCTACGCGGATTATGTGCCTCTTAGCGTGGGTGCCGGATCGTGGGAAGATCTTCAGATCAAGGGTTACGTGCCCGGGCCGGGTGAGAACATGAAGATCTATCGCAACCTGGTGGCGCCGGGATATTTCAACCTTTTGAAGATCCCCATTGTTGAAGGGCGGGACTTTAATGATCGTGATGACACAAACAGCCAGCCGGTAATGATTGTGAGCCAGGAGTTTGTACGCCGCTTCATGCGCAACGGGAATCCGGTGGGCCAGCAAGTTCATGGCTGGGGACAGTGGTTTACGGTTATCGGGGTGGCCAAGGACAGTAAGATTTATCGGCTGACCGAGAGCCCATCTCCCTTCTTCTATGTTCCGATTCGCCAGATTTATCGGCCCGAGATGGGACTCAAGTTCTACGTCCGATCTTCGGGCCCCTTAAGCGATGCCGGCGCGGCTCTGCGCCGAGAGGCGAACGCCATCGATCCGGCGGTTCCGGTCTACGATGCCATGCCGTTGGAGGAACATATTGCCGCATCGCTCTTTGCGCAGAAGATCGCCGCCAGCCTGCTCAGCACGCTCGGTTCCGTGGCGCTGCTGCTGGCAGCGGTCGGCCTATATAGCGTGATGGCTTACTCGGTGTCGCGGCGGACGGTTGAGATCGGTGTCCGCGTCGCACTGGGCGCACGACCGCAAGACATCCTGCGCATGATCGTGCGCGAGAGCCTCATACTGACGCTGCCTGGGGTGGTAGTCGGCGCCTTGCTGGCAACAGCACTAGCCCGTGTGGTTTCGCAATCGTTGGTCGAGGTCAGCCCAGGAGATCCGGGGATTTATGTCGCGGCCGTGATCTTCACGCTATTGATCGCTTTGTGCTCGGCGGTAGGGCCAGCGAGGAGCGCGGCGAAGGTAGACCCCAATGCAGCGCTGAGATGCGGGTGACATCTGCATTGTGCATCGGTACGGTCGGGTTTCTCTGCACCCCAGACTGTCTGGCGGAGGGAGAGGGATTCGCTCATAGCCATCTAGCGCAAGTGCTGAGGAACACTACATTTAGCAAGAATTACCAGTGTTTATGCGGCTCTAAGACACTTCCTCAACTTCCGCTCCAGTGTCTACAGTTTCTCCAATTCGCTGTATTTCCCATGAAAACGGTATCACTGGTATCACTCACTCACGCGGTTTCTGGGGGAACGGCCTGTGGAATCGTCGCTCGAAGTCTTCTCTAAAATACGCCTCGATTATTTGCCCTGCTCTCATTCCCTGCTTATCGGCGCTCTCTATTTCGGTGATATCGGATGGTTTGGCTTTGCTCAGCCGTTTACGGGCTTCCTCAGTCTGCTTAACCGCGTCGACGAACTCCTCAGCAGTCACAGTCATTTTGTTTCCTCCGACCGGGTGTGTTTGCCGATCATAATGCACGTCTGAATCACTCGATTCAGTGATGCACGTCACGCCGAATCGTGAAGCTTGGGGGCTTATAATGTTTTCACACGCCCCACCCGATTTAATCGACCAACAAACGTAACCTCGTCACAGGGAGGAACCCAAAATGAAGGCCATCCATCATTCAACCAACCAGAAACCTACCAGCTCGACGCAATTGAAAGTTGGGGCGGAAGAACTACAAGATCGAATCCGCGAGCGCGCCTTTGAACTCTACGAACAACGAGGATGCCAGGACGGGCACGAACTCGACGATTGGCTCCAAGCAGAAGCTGAGACCACCCGCGAAGAAGTTGCGACCGCTGCATGAAAGCCCAGTTATCGGATGCAAAACAAACAGCCCACTCCCGTAAGGGCGGAAGTGGGCTTTTCAGGCTAAAAGAATGTGTCTGATCCTCACGTCCCTTAAGGCGTCGCCGCATATACGCCCGGATACCGCCAAGCGGGATACTGGAATATGGGTTTCTGCGTGTACTGCGAGATTGATCGATTTGGCCAAACGCCCTCATCATCAGCCAAGAAGGCGGTATTGTAGCCGCCGTTCGGAAAGATGCCGTTAATTACAATGTGGTGTTCTGTTACAAAGATCATTTGAAAGTAGGGTATCCCTTCCGGATTCACCACCTCCAAGGCTCTGTCGTTGTAGTTAAAGTCCCATTGATAAGGACTAGTGATCAGAGCATTATGCTTCACCTGAAGGACAGGCTTGTCGGGCGCAGTCGCAACTGTGACATCGGCATATAACCTTCCGCTGTCCAAGTACATGTACACCGTTGAGTTGCCAATCACCGCCACATTTCTTCGGCCTTTCGCAAGGTCATCCCTTTCCACCACCACCGTGATCCCACCCCCTCCGACGGAAACGCTTAACTCGTCAGAAGCATCTGTGAAGTGAGCGGTAAAGCCCGAAGGTGGCGGCTGAGCCGTTTTCTGATCTCGCGGAGTCGCCTGTGTCCCTTTCTTGTCCGTTGTGTGTGGCCGCTCTTGCGAGATAGTGACATCGCGCCCCAAAAGAAATTGTTGCGGCTTCTCTTCTGAAACCACAATCGTCTCATCAGCCGTCAAGTAGCCCTTCTTTTCAACTCTGACCCGAACTGCCTGGCCCGGCTTGACGCGTTCCGCCAGCTTCAAACTAAAGAATCCGCTGTCGTCTGTTGTCTCGGGTCGCAGAGCAAAGATCGCCCACAACAGTCACCGACGCAAGCGGAATCCCTTTTTTCGAACCGACTTCCAAGACGTAGCCGTTTTGACGCAGACCCTGAGCCTCTGATGTGCAAAGTAGAGCAGTGACCAGAAAGTTCAATATCCAGATCGATCTTGTCTGTTCCGCCGTCATCGCTTTTGCAGAGGAATTACGAGATCATTGGCGGGGAGGGTCACGGTTCGCTCATCCGTCTGATACCCCGCTTTGGCAGTTCTAACTCTAATTCTCGCTCCTGCCGACGATCCTTCTTTCAGATCGATTCGGAAATTGCCATTGCTTTCACTATAGTCTGCTTCGGTTCTTCCTGGAATCGTGATCTCCGCCCCCGATATACTTCGGTTGCTTTCGTCTACGACTACTCCGGCTATCACTGACCCGCTCTCGCCACCCGCTGGTTTGTGTGGCGTCAGTGCATAAGAAAGCGCAAAACCAACCACAAGTACGGCAGCCGTACAACCCCATCGCTTCTTTGCCGTCCAGCTCTGAGGACCCCAAAACACCGGTACCATACCCGCCAAAAGGGTCAACAAGAAACCGATATACGTCTGAAGAGTGCTCATGTCAGCCAAGGGTACCATTCTTGCCTGCGAACGGAATCTTCGGATAGCTTGTCATCTCTTACCGGCAACCGCCTCTTCGTGTCGACGCTTGCTTTCGACACACTGAGTCTTGAAATCGTAATACGCCTCAACCACTTCGCTGAAAAATCGAAAACAGGACTTGACACCCGTGACAAGCATGCTCACAGCGCCTACCAGCAGAAAGACGATGACGAACGGGAGAAGATGATAATTCTCCGCGAACTCGAAGATAGACTTGGGGTCGCTAGCAAGAGAAGACATTACTTGCGCCCGTTTGTTTTGAGAGCTGAGACGATTTCCTGCGCTACAGTGAGGCTCTGTGTCGCCTGTTGCGTTAATTTTTGGGTCTCTTCCGCAAGCTTATCCAGAAGATCGGGCAATTTCTCCAGTGCTTTGATCCTTGTATCGCGTGATGCGTCGCACAAGAATGAGGTCTGGGACTCGTCCATCTGATCGCACCAAACGTCATACAACAGTGCCCATCTACCGTTGTATTTCCCGTATCCCAGGGTCGTAGAAATTTTGACCGTCTGTCCCGAGCTTTCCTCAGACCACGTTTCTAGGTCAATCCACGCGGACACGCCGATGCCCTGCACAACGAGCGCGCTCTCGATGTCTTTGATTTGAGCGTTGATTTTGTCGCTAACTTCGTTGAGTGACTTAGCGGAAGTGAAAAGACGAGACAGTGAAGCTTGGGCTTTGCCAGTCACGGCTGCCTCCAGATTGCGGGGTCGGTTTGACCCGATTTGTGAGGCGGTCAAACCTCACGACTGAGAGGCTAGCATTTTGGATAGTTCGGGTCAACAGTTTCTGCCAAACAAGACTATGCCCAACACGAGTTCACACTCTGGGATAGAAGGAGCGGGCTTTTCATTTTTGGGGGATAGCAAATGGCGGTGAGGGAAGGATTTGAACCTTCGACGCCCGGTTAAGGCGTGGCCGCTTTCAAAACGGCTGGCATAAGCCACTCGCCCACCTCACCGCAGAAAATCAACAATGTGCAAAGACAAAAATGGGCCAAATACTCGACTTGTGTTCGCTCGCGTACTTATCGGCAAAAGCGTATTGAACGTAGTAAGCACGCATCACATTTAGTTTGGGATCGGCCTTGGCGTCCTCATCGACAGCGCGACGCTTCTTTTCTTCACAAGCGCAATTAGCCAGACAATCTTTTCGCTCGCACGTCCGCTCGCGGCAAATGGAACATTCGCTAAGCTCATCTTCGGGGCATTCGTTCTTGCAGGAATAGCAGGTCATCACAGCGCTTTCCCCTCACCATCGTTGGTCGTGCCAGCTCTAAGGATTACGTTGCGTACCGATGTGGCGTGCCATTCCGAAGCGTGGCGCGGCTTTCTGTTCTCGGCGTTCAACGTGTCTGCGATCTTTGCGAGGGGGAAGTCCTTGGATCGTAATTCCAGAATCCTAGTAACCGTCTCAGGTTCACCAACCCTGTCGCCGAAAGGTTTGCGTCCTTCACGATAGCCTTCGGGGTCTTTTGCTCTTGCTCTCTGACGTGCGCCCAGCAGCTTCTGTTTGATCATCGCACGCTCGTACTGAGCGAACGCGCCAACCATCTGCCGCAAGAGAACGCGAGTTGGGTCGTCCGAAAGAAGATCGGGTTCCGCTACCGAGACAATTTCAAAACCATTGCGCTTGAAGTCGGCAATGATGGATTCCTGAATCATCAGGTCACGCGCTAGGCGGTCTAACCTCTCGATTATTACTAAGCGTATGCCGTTGCCGTGCAGCGCCCTAATTAGGTCTTGCAGTGCGGGCCGGTTTTCAAGGTCTTTGGCTCCAGTAAAGGAGTCAACAAACCAGCGCACAATACGAATGCCGTTTGCACTGGCGTACTTGCGGATCGTCTCTTTCTGGCGCGGGATGCCATCACGGTCATCGGCTGCCTGACTTGGGTGACTGACTCGGCAGTACCCGTACCCGCTTTTGATGTTCTTTTCCATGCACACAAAGATACGCGATTGTGATTTTGTTGTCGGTGATAAGGAAGGATTTTAAGTGCCGTGATTGCAACACGATTTGCAAGGACGTGAGTTTTGCACAGGTTGCATACTGTGCAGACGCGGAATCTGGGTTGGTCGGCACCCTGCCGCACCCTACCAGAACACCGGTCTTGTTGCCAGGTAGCGCCCATTGGCTAGTTGCCTGCGTTTCCTGCCCCCGAGAGCGCCCCTCGATACACTCCCCATCGTTCAAGACCCCCACTTACTACCCTTCGTCCTATCGCCCCTTGCCGACTGTTGCCCATGCTCTGCACAGTATGCAGTCCCAGTTAGTCGCGCCCCTGATGCCACACCGCCCAGTGCCAATGCCCTTGTTTGGGTAGTCGCGCCCTGACTGCTGTATCCCTTCCTTGCTTGTAGTCCAGTGCCTGATCTCTGTCCTACACTTAGTCCCTATACCCCATCTGGACCCGCGCCACTCCACAAACATATCTGACTCTTCAGAATCGTTGCATAATGCAACAGTATGTGTGGTTAAATAGACACAACAGTACATATACACAGCATTATCAATGACTTAGTAGCACTGTCTAGGCATGTGATCCCTACCTAGTGGCTAACCCTATTGATTGCAACACTATCACTTCAACTCATTGACATCATTAGCCTTGTTGTTGTTCACAATCGTAAGCAAATGTGCAAGTGCTTTGTTATCAGCAAATATTATGATGGGTGGTCATGGACATACGTCGGGTGATGGCGGTACTTGCTCTCATAATTTTCCCACTTTTCTGAAACTCGGTACGCCCTTGATTACAAGCCAGTTAGACAAGGTAGAGAGTCAGATTCGTGCTAGGTCCGGATAAGGTCCGGATCGGGTCCGGCTAGGTCCGGGTGAGCACGTCAAAAGCGGGTGTAACAGACTGACGGGAAACGGCTTAATGCCACATTTGGAGAAGGTCCGGTTTTAGGTCCGGATATGGTCCGGATATGGTCCGGATGGGGTCCGGCTAGGTCCGGATTGGTCCGGATCACGCCTGATCTGCACTGCCAGAGAGGAAGTGTCTGGGGCGGTGGTGCCTACCCCCAGAGCAACGAGGTTTCTCATTTCTTGAGAAAGGTCGGTGGAACCTGACACGAGACCAACGGGCAGTGCTGACCGATGACGTTAGGGCGCAAAGAAGTGCAATCGCCATGAAAGAGCGGGCGGCTAAGGCCGGAAAGACTGGCGGGAAGAACCACCCAAAAGTCAGCTTGTGTGTCAAATCAGCACACAAGCTGAAACTTAACAGAACCAGCACTTCCGTTGCCAAGGAGTTCAAAGTCAAGGAGCGAGCTATAAGGGCGATTCCCACGGCCAGGTTGACCTGCACGGGGCGAACGTCAAGAGTCAGGGGGTAGAGCGTCACCACTAAGTGCGAGCGTCCTACCCCCTATGATGACTAAGCCTCTGGGTTTGGGTTCTGCTTGGGGCCGTGCCTGCGTGCCTGCTCCTCAGCCTGCCATTTTTCGTAAGTCGCCTTTGCGGCCATCCAAACGTCGAGGGCAAGGTGATACGCCTGCTCTTCTGGTTTTAGAAGCTTGAAAGGAAGGCAGGAAACGACTCCGGTTGACGTGTCGGGGATGACGCAAACGTAGTGATACTCCTGTTGAGGGATGAAAATGTTCTTCTCTAACTTCGCAATCGCGAGAGCCGTTTTGAGGTCGATTTCGACGATCCGCGAGCAGCAAGCTTGATATTCCTTGCTCTTGGGATTCAGAGCGGCCAAAGATTTTTCCAGCCTTGCCTTCTGTTCGGTGCATGATTGTTTCAGCCGGTCGATCTGAACAGCCGGGTCGTTCTCATCCTGAACGGCCTCGGTATCTGGGGCCAAGCTCTCAAGGTCTTTGAAAATGGACCGGGGACTTACGCCCAGAAGCTGCGCTAGTTCCGTGTTCCCCGCGTCGGGTCTGGTGGTTCTCAGTTTTCCTAGGGCTTCCCGCCGTTCCTCGGTCGTCAATTTCTCGCCCGCGCTCACGCGGTCTAATAGCCCTTGCAACTCTTCTGCATCAATCGTCATAATCTCTTCTCCTAAGCTTTCTGCAATTTCCGAACCAGGTACGGTTTCTCGTTCGCATACAAGAAATAGAATTGGAACAAACTCATGGGGCGTCCAGAAGCAGCTAAGCGAATGCCTTTGTTTGGCAGGCGAATTACCCAGTCCCGATGCTCTTCACTGTACTCCACGAAGCGCTCTGTAAGTTGCCGTACCTCGTCAATGTTTACAAAGTCAGCGGCCTGTTGTGCAGCCGCTAGAATCGCTGCACTCTTTCGCACTGCATAATTTGCAGTCGTAAGAGCTGTAACCTCATCTTTCAAGTGCCTAACTACATCGTCACTAGGGGCCAACTCTTCGCGCAACGCAGTTAACTCCGCTTCATGCCTGCGTTTGAGGTCCGCTATTTCCGCGCCGTGCTGCTTTCTCTGTCGAGCCAATCTAACTTCGATGTTGGCGTTCACAGCTTTTACTTGTTCGGGAGTCAGCGGCGGTGTAACACGCCGACTAAAACCGGATTTTTGGCGATCCGTTGCCATATTAAGTCCTGCTTTCTATTGTGAAAATGCAAAGGGCACCTGTTACAGTGCCCCTTGGGATTGCGGTCGTTCGTTCGCTTGCGCCCAACCTTTATTAGACGCTCATTCCTCGCCGTTGCCCGCGCTGAGGAAACTTGTTAGTTTTCGGGATTGGGTTGGTCGGCTAGCCAGCTACCGCGCTTCGGAGCGCTGGCACCTGCTAGGCCGTCTTTGCCGCGCTCCATTGGGTCGCTGGAAACGCCTGCCTTATCGAGCCATGCACCCCGCTTTGGCGGCTCGTTGTTGGAACCAAGCGGTTCGTTCACCGGATTGCTTCTGATGTCACTCATATTGAACCTTTCTATTTCCTTCGTAAGATTTCGAGATACCACGTTTTCGTTCACGTCGTCGCGTTCCATGAATTTGCATTTCTGAGCTACGGTCATTTTGCTGTATTGCGCGCCGGTCATGACTAGCGGGTTGAGGTCTGCTGGCGTTGTTCGTTGCATCGGCAATGCGTCGTACGCACGTGAGCCGAACTTATCAATGAAGTCAGACTTCTCTTTAATACTCTTGAAGTCGGACTTCGCCTTGATCGTGGTCTTGCCAGCAGCTACGCTCGCCTGAACGCTGGAGCGATCCCCCAAGTTAGTAAGCGTCAGACATTCTTCGACCAGAACGGCCACGTCTGCGGACTTGCCGCGATGCTCCGCAACCAGCCAACCACGGTCACTCAAATGGAGTTTGACATCCGGGTCCGCTTGGAGCCGCGCGATAATGCTAGTCACGCCTTCCGCGCGGGTACAGTTTGCGTTCAGTTTTAGACCCTTTTCTTTTTCGAGATGATCCAAAACGCGGTTGACTGCGATTTGCGTGTTGACTAGTTGCTTTTGTTCCTCTAAGAAAGTTTCTTGGGGCGTGGTGTCTTTTGTTTCTTCGGTCATAATTACCTCTCGACGATTTGCTTTCTCACTTGTTAAGTTGTTCTGGGGGCCGTGAGTAAGCCCCCAGACAGCATATTGTTTTGTTTAGTACCCGACGCGAGAGCGCCGCTTGATAGCGTCCACCAAATCGCTTGCCGCCTTGCTAATCGCGGGATCGCTTGATGACAAGGTCTGACCATCAATCGCGATGTTCACCGAGTTGTTGTTGATTACGGTGCCCAGAGTGCCACCAAAAGCCACACCATTGCCCGCTGCGATGCTGGACAGGATAGTCTGCATATCCCGCATCTTTGACAGTTCCTCATCCAGAGCGAGCAGCGTGAGCCGGTCGTTCTCTCGATTCAAAGACGCGGTGTCAGTGGCGATCTGAAAGACTTGCTTTTCCTTGTCAACCTTCTGGGCCGTCAAAGAAATCTGCTCGTCCAAAGCGTCCAACTGCGTCTGATAATCCAGCTTCTTCGCGGCCAACTGTTGCCCGGTCGAAACCGCGTTGGACTGACGACGTTCAATGGCATCGGCGTTGATCGTGTCGAACTCCGTCTTCTGCCAATCCTGCGTCAGCTTAATGCGCTGCACCAGCAAATCGTTCAACTGAATAGCATCCTGAATCGCGGTTTGCTCCCCTTGATTCAAGCTGTCTTTCGTGTCCTGTGCGATCTTGGACAGGTTCGCCTGCAAGAAAGCAGCCGCATTCGACGCGGAACCGCCAGCGTCCAGATAATCCTTCACCTGTTTGTTGATGGCCCGCCACTGAGACTCTATGTTTCCCAGCGTATCGGAGTGCAATTGCAGGTCGGCCAGAGAAGCATTGAAGGTATCAATGATGTCTTTTTGCGTCTTTTTCAACGATGCTATCTGATCGTCAATAGAGGGCAACAACTTGTCTAACTGCTCTTGCCCGCCTTTCTTGCCGGATAGCTGGCTGATGGCTTGCGCCCGCTTCGCTTCCAACTCTCCAATAGTCGTCACCAAGTTATCAGCGCCGTTGTTGTAGTCGCGCATTATGTTGTCCACGTCTTTTTTGATGTTGGCAGCGATCTTCTTTGCAGCGGCAGTGAACAACCCGCCGATGATGCTGAACGCCGACCCAACCGCGCTTACGATGCTTCCAACCGGGCCGGGTATGTAGGCACCAATGGCGGTCATGCCCGCACCGATACCGCCTAACGTCCCACCGTTGGCCATGCCCTGTTTGACGGCGTTGACGATGTTCCCAATGATCTGGGGTAGGGTTTGAAGGGCGTTGGCCGCAAGTGCGGTCGCTCCCTCGAAAGAGGACATACTCTCCTTCATATTGTCGAAGGTGCCTGACCAATCCATCTGGCCCTGATCGTTGGCTGATGTGACTTCGCTGCCAAAAATATCAGCCACGGCGTTCTTCTGGCCCATCCGTTTGGGAGTACCGGCTTCGTCAACGGCGTTCTTCGCTGCGACCCACTGGTTCCGGGCTTCCTGTGCGCGTCGAATGATTGCGTCCAGCGCCGCGCCCTGTTTTCCTTGTGCCTCCGCAATGGCTTGCTCACGAAGCGCCATTGCATAGGCTAGTTGGGCTTCAGCTTGGCGAGTGGTGAGTGCATACCGTGCAGACGCAGCCTCGTCATACGGACTGCCGGTCATAGCAGCCGTGTGCCGCGCCTGTTCAACCGATAACTGCGCGTCGATAACCGCCATTTGGAGCGCGTAGTCACGTTGCCGTTGTAACTCATCTTCAACGGCGTGAATGCGCTTCGCGGAGTTGAGAAGCAAACTGTCCGTGTACTTGTTGTTTTCGATCACACGGCGGTTATTAACATCCGACAACTGGAACTCATTCGCGTTCTGGGCTTCCCGATTGAGAAGGCTAACTTCGTAGTTGTGTTCGTCCTCCAAAAGCTGTCGCTCACGTTGGACAACATCTTCCTTGGTGAGAAAACCTGCCTCAGCCTCTTGTTGAGCTATTTGGAGCATCTGCCGTTTGTGATCCACCGCAGCACGCTCTGTCTCTTTGTACTCCTTGTCCTGCTCAGCCAAAACCTTGGCATTATGAGTGCCTATCGCATTGTTCTGTCCGACTGTGGTTGTCTTGTTGCTTGCTATCAGGTTCTTGTTGATGTCCGCAGAGAACTCGGTCACGACTTTGGGTTTGAGACCGCGAATGTCCTTGGCGAACTGAATATACTTCTTTGAAATATGGTCAATGTTGTCGCTTTCGCGCTGATAAGACGCAACAATTAAGTCCGTCGCCTCTTTGTCAGCCATCGTACGAGACTTGACCGCGTTCTCGTAAATGCTGCGAATTTCAGCTTCGTTCGCTTTGGCGCTCGCTAGCTCTTCTTGATAATCCTTCTTTAACTGTGCGAGGCGATCCGCACGGCCCTCTGCGTCGTCAACTTCGCGGAGATTGCCGGTTTTCTGCGGTGCCTTGGCGGTTGGCTGCGCTTTTCCGCTGATAGCGTCATAAGCCTTGGTGCCGATTTTGTTGGCCTGGTCACGAAAATCGGAAAGCTCCTGCGCTGCCTCTTTCTTGAAATTCGCAAACGCGGTTTTGAAGTCACCGCTTTTCAGCCCTTCCCAGAACGCACGCCCAGCCGCGCCCAGAACGTTACCGAGTGTTTGTGCGCCGACTACCAGCACGTCGATAACGGCCACGGAGCTAACAAACTCGTCGTAAATATATTTTGCGACCGCTTTAACAGCAGACCACTTCGCAAGAAACTGCTCAGCTTGGGTGACTAACTTCGCCGTGTTGCCAATCAAGTCACCAACGAGCTTTGACGCCGCTTCGATCTGATTCTTATTCTGCTCGAACAGACCCACGGCCTGTTGTAAGACGCCGATCCAAGCGTCCCAGACAGGTTTGACGATCAAAGAGCCAATTTCCTCTTTGTTCTTTTCCAGTTCTGCATTCAACGCGACATAGCGACTGCCCGCGTCATCAAGGACTGCTTTGTACGGTGCGAACGCGGGGGCGAGCTGCTGCAACAAATCGTGGTGCTCACGCGCACTTACAACCATTTCCCGCGCTTTTTCCGCGTTCATGTTGAGCACACCGAGAAGCTTGCTATTGTCACTCAAATTGCCACTCAAAAACTTTGGCATTTCAGTGCTGAGAATTCGTCCAGCCTTCTCGCCAAATCTGCGCGTGGCAGCCAACGCCATGTTTTCAGCGATGGCACGTCCTGTTCGCTGGTTTGCGTAAGGCTCGGTCCACCACCTTGCACATAGCTCTTGTAGGCCATCTGCAATTTCTGTTCGTCAACGCCAGACTTTGCGGCAAATTCGTGAAACTGCTCCTGGGCTTTGCGTGCAGCTTCGCCCGCTAGTTGGTAATTCTTGTTGATATCGTCGCTGTATTTGACGGAACCGAGCAGGATGCTTTGCAGTTCCATTGCGCCTTGTTGCATCGTTGATAAGTGTTTCCAGCCCGACTGAAACAGATCGACCATTGCGTGAAGTGGTGCGAGCGCCGTTTGTGTCGCAAGCTGGAAAAGCGCCATGCCCGCCGTCAGTTTCAGACCAAACGCAACACTGGTGCCGAGATTGCTAACCAGCCCGCCTAGAAACGAAGCGGACGCGGACGCATCAACTTTTGACTGCGCTGTCAACGCGCGGTTGAGTCCAGTGGCAGCAGCAGTAGCTTGCGTATTCATCGCGCTTATAGCTTGCTTCTGATTTGTGACGATCTGACTGTTAGCTTGCTGTTCAATCGCAACACGAATCGAACTGTATCGCTGAGCGACGTCAGTGCGTAAAACTTCAAGCTGACTTGCAGCCTGCACAACCTTTTCGGCTGCTGCAATCTTTGCAGCGCTGGCCCCAGACTCAACGCGGTCACGGAGCACACTCTGGGCGCTGACAACTTGCGTCTTTGCAATTTCGGCTCGCTGGACAGCAGCAGTCTCTTGCGATTTTGCGCCTTCGACTCGCAGCGCGAGCGTTTCAGCGGCTTTACCCGCATCTTCCGCGCCCTTCGTGGATGCGCCAAACACAGCGCTGATTTTGTCAACAAGACCCGTCAAACCAGACGCGCTGCCTGTGCCCATCTTGGAGATTTTCTCTTCGTACATGTCGGAGAGCTTTTGGAGCGACTGAGAAAAAGATGAAAGGTCAATCTCCATCTTTAGCATTTCGGTGAATACGGGGTTGCTACCTTGCGTAGTGTCTGCCATAAAAATCCTGTCTACTTAGCTGAAAGCTGTATGAATAGGCGTGCGAGTATCTCTGGGGTAACACCAAGAATCGTTGCCGTCGCCAAAATAACTGCGCGTCGTACGAACGGTCTCTTCTTCGTGAGCTTGTCAAGTTTCTTTTCCGTGATGGCGGTCTTTGACGTAGCTAATCGAAACAGGTCCGCGACATCATCGGCACTAATTTTCACGTCATCCGAAAAGAGTGTGGTTTTGGCGACAAATTCTGTCGCTTCGGAGTCGCTGGGGCGTAGCGCCGTAAACAAGTGCTTACCGATGCTGAATGTATAGTTCACAGTGTTCCTTCCACAAAGAAGAACGCGAACACCAAGGGGCTCGCAAGGTGTTCGCGTTTGTGCCTTCTTTATTTCCCAGAGGGTTGGTCGCTCTGGGGAATTGTTAGATGTCTACTTTGTCGCGGTTCAATTCCTTCGGGCAGGGTAGCAAGCTGGTATAGAGCGCAAGCAGGCTAACTCTGTGAATCAGTTCCTTACCAGCGAGGAAAACTGTTTCAGCGTTCCATCGTCAATCAGTCGCTCAATAGCGGCGATGCTCAATGACAGCGTTTCCGCCGCATCACTTTTCGAATATAGAAGCTTGTTGGTCATGCGCCCTGTTCCTTCATATAAGATATCGGTAAGTACAGAATCACTGTTTTCAACACGTTAACTGGTGAGACTTTCTGGGTCCACATCGTCCAACGGAACGAGCGCAATGTCATCTGGCATGTCCAGCCGGTCAACATCCCCAAGCTGGTGGCTGCGGCGCTTCGCCGTAGCGCGGAGGATCGTGAAGCACCATCCCTGAAATTCGGCCCGGTCCTTGAAATCCGACCGGCTCTTTCCACCGGGACGTTTGAGTTGCAACACGATGCTGGTCAAAGCCTCGCTGATAACATCGCTAGCCAACCATGAATCATCGCGGAACGTGGGCCACCACTTTTCTAGGAAGCTACGAAATTCCGAATGCATCCCATCAGGACGCCGATAAGCGATCTGCTCCAACCATTGAATCAACTCAGGATCAATGGGCCGGTTTGGATCAACAGGGTTTTTCTCAAACGAAAAGTTGCACACTGTGCAATTAAGAAAGTTCCCGTCTCTCGCGTACACCCGCTGACCCGCTTGGGCGTTCATCACCAGATCGTGAAGAAATTGGCGTTGACTCTTCTTGGTCGTTTTGTCGTAAACAGTGCGCTCGACTTTTCCGCGCACAACCTTCCACCTGTACTCGCTGTCAAGAATCACTTGCCAGTGCTTCGTTTCAATCACGACTGCGGAACCATCTAACACAAACTGAGTGGTATCATCGGGCCGATGATTCGCGGTGACGGTTCCCTGTGCTTGCCGCTTGCGCCCCGAGTGAGGCATCTTCGCCAGCAGCGCAGCAACTCGTTTCTGGTGCCGTCTAACCTTCCAAGGTTCGTGCGATTTCTTGAACCGCCTGTAATCGGCAGTGGGGAGCACTACCTTTTCACCAGTGTCGAGTGTGATTGACGTGGTACCGTTTTCGTTGTGAGTGATCTGCGTCATATCCCCACCCCGACCTGATCCGCTGCCAATTCAATGCCCGGATACTCGGCTCTATCCGGAAACACGCACCAGAGACGTTGCAGCAATTCCACAAAGCTGCCCTGTTGTTGCTTGCGCTTTCCTCGTGCGTTGCGTTCGTCACTGGTCAGAAACCATCGGCCCGAATCGCGGTACACCCGATAAAGGTCACCGCCGATTGCTGCCCTTATGTACTCAGTGCCAGAAACCTCTTCCGAAACCACAGCGCCGCGTTCTTCCAAAATGCGCCCAACATCCCCCGGTTGCAGGGCTTGTGTCAATGCGCGGCCCGCTCCCTGTGCGAGTAACCATGCGCCCGGTTCGATGAGACGGCGTTGTGTGACTTTTGGATTGTTAAAAAGCTCTCGCAGATCACCACTCGCCCGCTGGTAGATCGCATCCCGACATACAATTCGCACGTCAACAATTTGAAGGTCTTTCAAGCGCTTCAACTCTCGTTGAACCGTTCGGACGGACAAACCAGAACCAGCGGCAATCTCGGAGTCAGAATCAACGACCGCGCCCCTCTTGCTACACAGAAACACGAACAGTTTGGCCGATGATACCGTCAGGCCGTCTGTGTAGACGAAGGACCAAGGAACCCGGAAAGTGGAGAATGAGAACCGCTCGCCCTTCTCGGGAAATTTAACCCGCGTATTTGTTTCTGGCTGTAGCAGTCGAAGATGGCCGTCATCCGCCAGGAAGCGCCGTTCTACCAGTTCGGAGATCGCTGATGTTAGCGCGGAGTCACTCAGCAATGGGCAAGCGCCCGTGAGTCTGACGGGATTACACTTCTGACGAGCGATTAGTTGATACAAGAACACCAGCAACACCAGTGCTGGGGCCGATAGCTTCCAAAGGCGGGGACAGTCGGGCACCCGGAAGCTGGGAGCACCTTTAAGAATGAGTGTACTCATATAAGATCACCATTATCTGTAATTTAGCTTAGGTACTTCTACTTCTGTTAACCAATGAGGGGATACTGAGGATCAACGGTATCTTTCTACGGCAGTCACTCAGTAGGGACTAAGATCAAATCAACAAGGCATACCATATACACCACAATTGGTAGATAGGGTTATGTCGTTGAGTTCATAGCCCCTTATTTCGTCTGGTACCGCCATAAAACCCCTTGTGGCCGCCATTTATTTTGATGTGCATTGATTCCACGGTACTTACTCCCTCTTTTTCTATGGTCGATCTTGGGTTACTGATTGCACACCTTGCAGTGCGGTTTTGGCGTTCGTTGGGTAGCGGTCGGTCATCGAATTGAGAGCGCATCGTGTGCAGTACCGTTGCAGGTAGTCGAGGGACATTTCTGCCCCTGTTGCTGCTAAGTTCTTGCACCGCTTTATCGCGGTTTTGCGGATGGCTCGCTCCAAAAGGTCGGCGTCAACGGCCTGTAACCAAATGGAAATTTGAAAGAGGGGGACAGGTGTGGGGATGGATGCGTCCCAGAGACCTTTTAGGAGTGTGGCGGTTTCCTGCCGTTGTTGAAGATCGGATGTTGAGAAGGAAAGTTGTTGCTTCTGTGTTGCCATTGGATAACCTCACATTAGATTATTGAAACTAAAAACTCTTGCTGCTCGCGTTACCGTAGCAGCGTTGGCGCGAAGTAGCCAGCAACCGGGTGAATGCGGCGCTGAATGAACGCGCCCCCAATTCGTGCTTCGATGTCATCGCGTGCTGCTGCGTACTCGGGTTGCGCCCTTAGCTCGTCTGTCGGTATAAAAATGCGGTCCAAATAGGTTGCACGGAACCGGTCATATTGCTCGGGGGTTAGCACGCTCTTGGCGGCTAACTCCACGTCAACTCGAAATTCGACAACTGAAGGTCGGCACAGATTTGGATTCCCTCCTCTTGACCAGACTCCCGTTACGGCTGCCTGCGCCAAGTCAATTGAACTTGTGCGTGGCGAACACCAGCGGGCGCGGTCGTAGGCGCTCAGGATGGCTCTGAATGCTTGGATAGACCTTGGCGTGGAGTGTCCTTGCGGCTCTGAAGTGATGTGATGGCTCGCTTGCGGAGTTTGGGGCGAGCTGAGGTCTTGGGTTCGGCTTCGGTCGTCATGCGCTGTCCTTTGGATCGGTGTTAGGACGCGCAGAAGCATGCCGAGGCGTCGAACGGAAATCGGGCGAAATTCCCCTACATGTTAGAACTTTCTCCAAACCGAAATCTTGCTGACTATTTTGTCATTGCAGTCGGAGCCATCGTGCAATGCTGCCAGGGTCGAACCTAACGCAGGTGCCGATTCTGAAAGAGGGAATGCTTCCCTTCTGCGCTCTTTTGAAAATAGTGATACGGGACACGGCCAAAATCTCCGCGAGTTGCTCTGCTGTCATCGCGTGGTCAATCTGTTCGATTCGTTCGGCAAGAGACAGCGGGACTTGCACTCCCTTGGTGTTCCTAACGGTTGCAGCGCGGCAGCGGTCGCTGTGGCCGTGGATTGATGCGATGATTCCATTTCC
Source organism: uncultured Acidobacteriota bacterium (assembly GCA_963711675.1). Classification (GTDB taxonomy): domain Bacteria; phylum Acidobacteriota; class Terriglobia; order Terriglobales; family Acidobacteriaceae; genus CAVQFB01. Next base: position 76,494 of record CAVQFB010000015.1, read on the forward strand.
TAACTCCAATAAAGAAGGGCCGTCCACAGGGTTCGCCTGAAGTACGGCCCGGAATAATTACCAACTTCTATAAGGTGCGACAGTCTCTATTTCAACTTTTATTATACGCTTTTCCTTGACACAATGTCAAGGGAGAGCGTCAGATATGCAGCTCAATTCTGGTAAAACACAACACCGACAGCAACTCACCCGAAAATCTGGTTGACCTTATCCTTTGTTTGCTGACTAAGCGTGGGCGCAGGTATCTCATCGTCGATTCCAAGTCGCTGTGTCCAAGCCACATTTGCACAGTCCGCAGATCAACGCCAGCTCCTAGGCATCGTGTTGCGAACGTCGCACGAAATTTGTGCAGGAACCAGCGCTCGCACCACTTCGCACTACCCTTGCATCCGGCACATTGCCCGCAGTTCAGACGCGCTCGTTTCGCAATCGCTTTACAGCAGTCGAGAAAATCTCGCTTGGGCTTGCATCCTGAAGTCGGAAATACCAAGGGGCATGCTTTCGACTTCGCTTGTAGTTTCTTGAGCGACCGTAGCAGCTTCGTCGGTATCGGGAATTTCACGTTCTTTGTAAGCTTTCGGACTCCAGCCGATGTCAGGTTTGTGGGTGACCCGCAGAACTGAGTCAGCGAATTTTATGTCTCGCCAGTAGGTGTGTTGAACCTCTTGCTCACGTTCGCCAGTCATCAGGAAAAACTCAAACCAGAGACGTTCTTCGTCATCGCACGCGGCAAAGAACTTTTTCAGGTCGCTCTCTTCGTAAACTTCCGGTTCCTCTTCGACGAACCTGGGCGCGTCTCCTTTTTCGTGCAACATAGACTGTGTGCTTTGAGAAACGCGACGACGCGAGCAAACTTGTTAAAGACAGTTCGGGGGGAAAGTTCTAGCTCATCGCGGCAGTACGTGACGAAGGTGAGCAGGTCTTTCCGTGTGACATCGCTTAGCAGTCGCTTCGTGCAACTCTGTTGGAAATACCGAAGCACCGTGTCGTAGTCAGCATGGGTCTTTTTCTTTCGCTGGAGCGATTTCTCTTCGAGGAAATCTCGAATCGCATCGACCAGAAGCACGCCGTGCCCGTTGCCGCCGTTCTCTGGCACGATGGTGACGCCACTGGCGACGGCGTTTAACTCGGCTTCCTTTCGCAGTCGTCGTGCGCCTGCGTCCGCAGGGTCTTTTCCGACCGACAAGCGCACTCGCTTCGCACCTTCGCGCCATTCGATGTAATATGCGCCTGCTTGGTGCCTCTCTTCCCTTCCCGTTCACGAGCACAACGTCAGGTTTAACGCGGCCATTCGCAGACAACACAATGCGGCAGTACCGCCAGCCTTGCGGTGTCTCGATCCTCTTGGTGAGATTAACTTCGCGGTTCACGGCGGTGATCCTTTCTGATTTGGGTATCAGTATCGGTATCACCACACTACAGACTTCTTGAAAATAAAAGCAATGGCGGAGGGGAGAGGGATTCGAACCCCCGGTACCCTTTCGGGTACAGCGGTTTTCAAGACCGCCTGTTTCAACCACTCACACATCCCTCCGCAGGGATGTCGATATTTTACATCGAGCACGATGAGGCGTGTGCGCGATCCTCGGTGAGACGATGCGCTTCTGGACACTCGAGAAGAGTGCGCCCCGCGCACCGAATTCGGATCAAGACAATGAATACAATTGAGCAGTGGCACACAAGACGAATGCGGCTCGCTTGCTGGATCAGCTCAGCATTCACTATGAGTTGAGGGAATACGAAGTAGATCCCGACGACTTGGCAGCGGAAACAGTCGCGGAGAAGATTGGATTTCCGCCAGAGCAGGTTTTCAAAACGCTGGTCGCGCGTGGAGACCGGAACGGAATCTGCATGGCGGTGATTCCCGGGAATGCCGAACTCGATCTGAAGGCGCTCGCCGCGGCGTCGGGCGATCGCAAGATTCAGCTGGTACCAGTGAAGGAACTTCAGGGGTTGACAGGTTACGTCCGCGGAGGAGTGACGGCGCTGGCTGGGAAAAAAGATTATCCGGTTTTCGTGGATGAGACGGTCGAGTTGTTTGATGTAATTTCGGTGTCGGCAGGGATACGTGGAGTGCAGATCCTGCTGGCACCGGCGGATTATCTTCGGGCCGTGCGGGGAAAGGTGGCTGCGATTGGGAAGCGCGGAGTAGGTGGTAGAGGCTGGGCTTTCGTCAGTGCTAGGCCGGGGCGGATGCCGCCTCCAGTTTCTCGAATACTTCTTCGGCGCGACGCAGAGCTGCTGCACGTTCTCGCAGATGTTGGCCGCACCGATGACTTCCTCAAATTCGGCCTGATGAATCAGCTTCGCGGGCTGTTCGCTGGCGCCACACAAGAGCAAAGTGCGGCCGGTCGCCTGCAGCTGCTTGGCGATTTCTTCGAGGGCGAACAGGCCGGTGGCATCGAGGGCGGTCATGTTGCGCAGGCGAAGGATGACGACCGGCGGCAGCTTGTGAATCTTCTCGGTGACGACGGCGATCTTGTCGGTGGCGCCGAAGAGGAATGGGCCGTGGATGCGGAAGATGGTGGCGTAGTAGGGGATGTCCTTGTCCTGCAGGATGTGGACGCGGCCGTCTTCGACGTAGTCGTCGGTGACCTGGGAGACGGTGGTGGTGGCGGCGACGCGGCTGATGAAGAGCAGCGCGGCGAGGATCATGCCGGCTTCGACGGCGACGGTGAGGTCGGCGAAGACGGTGAGGGCGAAGGTGACGAGCCAGACGCTGATGTCGGTCTTGGTGAGCTTGAGGAGTTGCGGAATCTCGCGCCACTCGCCCATGTTGTAGGCGACGACCATCAGGATGCCGGCGAGCGCGGCCATGGGAACGTAGCTGACCAGCGGCGCGGCGAACAGCAGGATGCAGAGCAGCGTGAGGGAGTGAATCATGCCGGCGACGGGCGACTGCGCGCCGGCGCGGATGTTGGTGGCGGTGCGGGCGATGGCGCCGGTGGCGGGCAGTCCGCCGAACATGCGGCGAGACGATGTTGGCGACGCCCTGGCCGATCAGCTCGACGTTGGGATTGTGGCGGTCGTTGCTCATGCGGTCGGAGACGACGGCCGACATCAAGCGACTCGATGGCGCCCAGCATGGCGACGGTGAAGGCAGGGCCGAGCAGACCGTGAATCAGGTCGGAGCGAAATTTGGGGATCGCCAGGTGCGGCAGGCCGCTGGGGATGCCGCCGAAGCGCGTGCCGATGGTTTCGACGGGAAGCTTGAAGAAGTAGACCGCGGACGGTGCCAAGCAGCAGAGCGACGATCGGGCCGGGGATGCGGGTCGAGAGACCGCGGCAGATGATCAGGATGACGACGGTGACCAGACGGCCAGGGCGGTCGGCTCGATAGGTCAGCGTGTGGAAGTGGCTGGCGAGGGCTTCCATGCGCAGCCAGAAGACGCCGGGAACTTTGTCGAGGTGCAGGCCGAAGAAGTCTTTGATTTGCGTGCTGGCGATCAGGACGGCGATGCCGTTGGTGAATCCGATGACGACGGGGCGGGGAATGAACTTGACCGCGGTGCCCAGGCCGGTGAGCGCCCATGATGACCAGCAGGACGCCGGCCATGACGGTGCACATGAAGAGGCCGTCAACTGCCGTGGGCGGCGACGATGCCGGCGATCGACGACGACGAAGGCGCCGGTCGGGCCGCCGATCTGAGTTTTGCGAGCCGCCGAGCAGCGGAGATGAGGAATCCGGTCACGATTGCGCAGTAGATTCCAGCTTGCGGGGTCAGTCCCGAGGCGATGGAGAAGGCCATGGCCAGCGGCAGGGCGACCAGGCCGACGGTGATGCCGGCGATCAGGTCGAGCAGGAATTTGTGGAGTTGTAATCGCGAAGGCAGAGGACAGACTTCGGAAGCCAGCGGTCTTTCAAGCTTAAGTTTGGGAAAGTAGAGCCCATGTTTATCATTATTACTCGCTATTTGCCTTCTGGGCTGTGCGGAGGAACACGGAAGATATACAGCGGCTACACTTTGGTGCAGAAAGCCGCATTGAGGGCTGCACGGTGTGGCGGAATGTTTCAATCCGGCAGCAGCAACAATTTCCCAGTAGTCTTCCTTCCCTGCAAGGTCGCGGTGGGCTTGTTGAGCCTGGCAGAGCGGGTAGATGTGTTCGATCCTGAGCTTCAGTTGGCCCGAAGCGACCATCCCCAACACAGCGCTGGCACGGTGCTCGAGTTCCTGACGAGTGGCAATGTAGTGGTTGAGGGAGGGGCGAGTCAAAAAGAGCGATCCCTTCTGGGTAAGCTGAATTGGATCAAACGGAGGGACAGCGCCACTCGACCCACCGTAAAGAACCATGTAGCCGCGGGGGCGCAAAACGTTTAGTCCCTTTTGGAACGTGTCCTTTCCCACCGAATCGTAGACGACGTCAACACCTTTGCCTTCGGTCAGACGCCTGGTTTCGACTTCAAAATCCTGGTAGGTATAGAGAATGATGTCGTCCGCACCAGCTTGACGGGCGAGATTTGCTTTTTCGTCTGTGGAAACAGTCGCGATCACCCGGGTGCCGAGCTGGTGGGCCATCTGGACGAGGAGGAGACCTACGCCACCAGCCCCGGCATGGACAAGGGCGATCTGACCTCTCTTGACGGGAAACGAATCATGCAGCAGATAGTGGGCAGTCATGCCTTGCAACATGGTGGCAGCCGCGGAGCGATCATCAACGCCATCCGGGATGCGGGCGAGCCGGTCGGCGGGAACGACCGCATACTGCGCATAGCTGCCTTGGACACCGGCGTAGGCGACGCGATCGCCAGGCTTCACATCGCGGACGTCCTTGCCAACTTCGGCGACGACTCCCGCCGCCTCCTGACCAGGCGTGAAGGGCAGTGGTGAAGAATACCTACCCTCCCGGAAGTAGGTGTCGACGAAGTTGACTCCGATCGCCGTGATCCTGACGAGTGCCTCGTTGGGCTTAGGTTGCGGAGTTGGAAGATCGACACATCGGAGAACCTCAGGGCCGCCGGTTTCAGTAATCTGAATGGCTTTCATGATGGATTCGATGGGTTACGATGGGAGAAGGCTCCACGAAAAACCCGTCGACCAGGACGTTTTTTGGGCATTTCTTCGGAAGATTCCGTTCCCGCTTTGCGAGACATCTCGTTGGAGAGCTTTCAGACTCTAAACAACTTGCAATACTGGACATCCGCGGAGTAACATGCCCGCCTCCCGAGGCAATGGTCCATGGTCCTTTGCGGGTTGACCCTCTAAAGTAGCGGGTAGTAGGATTTTGCCAGACTGTCCAAGTTCAGAACCTGGGGGTAGGTCGCGGTAATTCATAGAGAAATATGAGACTTGCAAAGCTCTATGCTTACGTCGCGCCGATCGTGGCCATCGCAGTGGTCGCAACCGGCTGCCAGACCGCCCAAAGACCTGCGACCCTTCTTTCCCCCAACCAGACGACACCTCCCGCGCTGACACTTGCCAAGCCGGTCTTATCCACTCCATCTCAGCTTCCGGCACCGCAGGACCAGACTCAGGCAACCCTCTCTCCTGCGGAGCCAAATTCGCAGGAAGCAGTTACTGAGCTCATCGAGCAGGTGGAGAAGGAGTACCAGGCGGGTCAGGAAGATTATCGGGCAGGGCATCTGGAGGCCGCAAAGCAGAGTTTTGACCGTGCATTCAATCTTCTCCTGGGCAGCGACCTTGATGTCCGATCGGACGAACGTCTGCAACAGGAGCTGGACCGAGTTCTAGACGGGGTGAATGGTTTCGAATTGACGGCTTTGCAGGTGGGAGACGGTTTTACAGAGCAGAAGTCTGAGCCCGCCCCGATCGACGAGGCTAATGAGGTTACGTTCCCCGTCGACCCCAACGTCAAGGCAAAGGCGGAAGCTGAGGTGAAGTCGACACGTTCGGACTTGCCGCTCATGATGACCGACCAGGTAGCAGGTTATATCAACTATTTCTCAACCCGTGGGCGAGGAACCCTGGAGCGTGCGTTGGTGCGTTCCGGCAGATATCAGACAATGATTCGCCAGACACTCAAAGAGGAAGGCGTTCCACAGGACCTGATCTATCTGGCGCAGGCGGAGTCCGGGTTTCATCCGCTGGCGCTTTCGCGGGCAGGTGCGCGCGGCATGTGGCAATTCATGGGAAGCCGGGCCCGAGGCTATGGTCTGGAGCGCAGCTGGTGGTTGGACGAGCGGCAGGATCCTGAGAAGTCGACCCGGGCTGCTGCCCATCACCTTAAGGATCTGTATGACCAGTTTGGGGACTGGTATCTGGCGATGGCTGCATACAACTCTGGACCTGGGACGGTTCAGAATGCGGTGAAGAGAACAGGCTACGCGGATTTCTGGGAGCTTTACAACCGCAACGTCCTGCCGAAGGAGACGCGAAATTACGTTCCCATTATCCTGGCGGTAGCTATCATGGCCAAGAATCCAGAGCAATATGGTCTGGACAAGGTGGCTCAGGAGCAGCCTGTACCTTTTGACACGGTGAAGATCGACCACCCGGTAGACCTGCGCCTGGTGGCGGAATGCGTGGATGCGGCGGTAGATGACATTCAAGATTTAAACCCGAGCCTGTTGCGAATGACCACCCCCAAAGACGGGTCATTCGATCTCCACTTGCCGCTAGGAGCGAGGGACAAGTTCGAGACTGCGATTGCCGCGATACCACCGGAGATGCGCGTGTGGTGGCGGTATCACAAGGTGCAGCCCGGGGACACGTTAGCGTCGCTTTCGCGCTCTTATCGAACCAGTGCCAAAGCCATCGCCGAAGCCAACAATCTGAGCGGCGAGAGTCTGGAAGGCACAAACAAGGTAATCATCCCGATTGCGCCGGGCAAGCATGCATCCAATGAAGATCGAGTCGCATATTCGGCGCATGCAACTCGCTATAAGGTGCACAAGGGCGATACAGTTCAAACCGTAGCAGACAACTTCGGTGTCCCCGCAACGATGATCCGGCGCTGGAACCATGTGAAAGGGGACAGTCTGAAGGGCCGCTCGGTGATCTATGTCCGCCTTCCGGTAACGCGGAGCTTCTCGGAACAGACCACGGCAAGGAAGTCGAACAAATCCAGCCGTTCGGGCTCGTCGGCTGTAGCGAACAGCGGCGTCCATAGGCACACCGTGAAACAGGGCGAGACTTTCACTTCCATTGCCAGTTCCTACAAAACAAGTGTCGCAGCCCTCAAGCGCGACAACCAGAATGTTGCGACCTTGCGACCCGGCATGGTCCTGGTGATTCGCGAAGCCCGCTAATCCTGCCAGGGGTCGTTCCGGCGTTACCGCCACTCCTTTCAACACTCCGCTTTTCGGTCAATATTCGCTTTTTATTCGGTCTCACAGAACGACCCGCCAAGCCCATTATTGCTCCAAAAGAAAGCTCTCGCATTTGCCTAGAAGATGGCAGATACTGCGGATGAAATCGCTGTGCTATAATCGCGCGCCATTTGGCGGTGCGACTGCATTCCAGTTCACGAGCTGTCTTTTTTCTATTTCTCTAACAGGCTCTCAACTCCCACGCAGGGCTTTTGGCGCGGGAGCAGCCGCAACTTCAGGAGGAAAGATGCCCTTTGATGATGTCACCCTCTACGGACGTGATGACGAAACCGACGAGTATGGCGATAGCGGTGGGTATGGCGAATCGCTGGAAGAAGATTACGAAGAAGAAGAGGAGGAGGAAGAGGAATCCGGAACGCCCGAACTGAGTGAACCGGAACCCGAACCCGTTATGCCTGCGGCTCCTCCCCCAACTCCCACGGGCGGTGGCGCGGGAAAACCTGCACCCAAGAAACCCGCGCCCAAGAAGAAGGCCGCTAAGAAAAAGGCGGCGAAGAAGCCAGCAAAAAAGAAGGCGGCGAAAAAGAAAAAGCCGGCAAAGAAAGCGGCGAAGAAAAAGCCAGCAAAAAAGAAACCCGCGAAGAAGGCAAAGAAGGCTGCCAAGAAGCGCCGCAGGTAGGATTTTCTGTCGCTTTCGTGCGTATTGTGAGATTCTGGCCGCAGTCATTGAACTGCGGCCATTTTGCGTACGGCAAGTTGTTTTAGGAATGGCTCTCCGGTAGGCCGAAGTCAGTCTGCTGGTCCTCGTAGTGACGTTCGGGATCGGCGGAGTCCGTCAGGAATTTGCCCGAGGCTGCAAGCACAGTACCGACCGATGATCACTTCTTGCCCTGAATGGATTCCAAGCACTTGGTATATAGCTCGAGCAAATGGGAAGCATAGTCTTCTGGCTTGGATGCCGCTCCTCCACCCTGGAACCCCACTCCCGCGGAACTTGTCTTGCCATAGCCCGTTGTAATCGCGACAAACTTCATGAGGTCGAGAGCAATGTCTTCATTGCGACGCGAACCAACCGAGATCGCAGGCGTTTCACTCATGGGTCCCTCCGTGGGAATGAAAATGTTGGGAACGTCTTCCATTAATGCTGAAAGTTGACGACTGGGAGCATCGCCGATCGTTTCGCACCCGAGGACCGGCTTCAAGAGATGATGATAGCAAATCCGACGTTGACTGTTGGGGCTATGGATTCGGATGGCAGGCCCGCAATCAGGCCGCGCCCAAGCGCCGCAAGAGTTCGACGTGTCCTTTTTCTCGGGCCAACTGCGCAGCCGTGACGCCCGCCTCATTTGCGATACTGGGATCTGCATCGTACTTCAGAAGTAATTCCAGCATTTCCTGATCGCCATGTTGGGCAGCGGCGTGCAAAGGCGTCCATCCCGCTTGTTGTTTGGCATTTGGATCGGCCTTGTGTTCAAGCAGCATTTGCACAATCCTGAGGTTATGTCCGGCGGCTGCAGAGTGGAGCGGCATGACTTTCATGGGGTTTCGCGAGGCGACGTTCACTTCTGCACCACAGTTCAGAAGGCAGCGCGCCGTCTCTTCCTGGCCAAAGAAGCAAGCAAAGTGCAGCGGGGTGAACCCGTCGGGGGACCACACATTCGCCAAGGAACTGTCCTTCGCGATCAGGTCGGTCACGCGGTCGGCTTTGCCGAGGCTGGTAGCCTCGAAGATATCCAGTTCGGGCTTGGCATCCTGAAGCATCTTGACGATCTCTGTGCGCCCAGCATATAGCGCCTGCATGATGACGGTCACGCCATGAACGTCGCGCGCGGCTGCCGAGGAAGGGTCCTGCGCAAGCAACTGCTGAAGTTTCGCAAGATCACCGGACTGGACGGCGGCCATGACTTCATCTTTCGTGTTCATATTTAACCCTTCACGGGCTCACTCAATTAATTAGCTATGCTAATCAATTATAATAGCCGAGCCGATGATGTCAAATTTTTTTCCATAGGCTGGCACCCCTGAAACCGGCGCGAGAAGATCGGGAACCGCGGGCGATCGCCGACAGGCTACACTCGGCAGCCATTCACTTGCTGCGCATCGTGAGGAAGCAAGACGCTCTGATGGGAGAAGGGCCGGCACGGCTCTCGGCGCTATCGGTTCTCGTGTTCGGTGGCCCGATGACGTTGGGGCAGTTGGCAGCAGCTGAGCAGGTAAGGCCACCGACCATGAGCAGGATCGTAGCCGGCCTGAAGCGAAAAGGCCTAGCGGCGACGATCACGGACACAGCGGATGCGCGAAGGATCAGGATCCAAGCAACCGCGAAGGGTGTGCAGTTGATGCAGCGAGGGAGGAAGCGCCGAATCCAGTCTTTAACCGCAATGATCGCCGAGCTTGAGGCGGACGAACTGGAGACGATTGGCAGGGCGGTCGCGGCGCTCGAGAAAGTATTGAGAAAGTGAGTCCCCCCAGGGGATCACGCAAAGCGGAACGGTGGAGTCCCCAAAAAACATCCTGCGCGGTCCGCGGCCTTCTAGGTTTCGATCCCGATGTAGCAAATACGGCCAATAAGATAATCGTGAGGCTTCTTTCCCTCTTCCAGAGCCAAGACCTCGACGGGATAGGCCTGGTTGTGTGGACGCAACACCAGGTGGTTGGCAGCGACCTCAACGTACCGAATCGTACAGGTATTGGCTTTCCGAACGGCGTACATGTTCGGTTCGCCGCGGCGGTATTGCTTCAGGGAGTTGTAATGGCGGTCCAGGAGCACTGTGGCGCCCGGAAGGAGGCGGGGATACATGGCCATGCCCTCTCGACCCTCTATTTTGATCGCGACAAAACGCTCCCAATCGTCGCGAGCTCCCTCCATTTCCGGGCGGAGCCGCCGCAGGAAACTCCGCTTGAACTTCAGAATATCCTTCAGGTTCATCTTCATGACCAGAGGTTCCGAAGCTGCAATGGAACTCTCCACCATGAATACGTTGTCAAACTGATCCTCGCTGGGGGGAGTGATGCTGGCCCGCTTGTTAATTTCAGTGGGATCGAGCAAATCGAGGATCGAAAGGCGCTGCACGGACAGGACTTTGTCCATGCCTTCCACGCTTAGGCCACGCTTGCGGTTCAGGAAATTGGAGATGTGGGCTTGTTTGAAGCCGGTCTGCTCCGCCAGGCGAAGGCCGGTCAGTTCTCCTTCATCAATGCGCTCCCACAATGTTTTCCGGAGATTCTCCTGCAAGGCTCGAAATTTCATGGGTAAAGTATACCATTCAGCTATAGCGGGATGCTATTCGAGAGGCAATCTACACATCTGCAAGCAAATAAAATTCCTTGACCAAGATCATCGTGCAGCTATAGCATAGACGACATTTATAACTCACTTGCAGTAGCAGGTTCATCATGAGCTCACAAAACGAAAACGAGGAGAGCAATTTCGGAGAGTTCCGCCGTAAGGTGCGGTCCGCTGAAGTGCTTTCCGCAGCCATGGAGCGACTCCTGTCGTCGCTTCACTTTACAGGCCGGGTGAGCGTGGTCGTCCAGAACGGCCGCGTCTTGAAATCCGGCTATGAGGAGGGGTACTTCCGTCAGCAGTGGGAACCGGGCACCACTCTTTGAACGAGTCTCTATTTCCGTATTTCCGTTCCGTCGTGGGAAGGAGTGGCGCGGAGCGCAAGCGGTAGCAAACGCAATCATAACTAAATAATTCCGCAGGTCATCGTAAGAGAAACGAGCCCTGTGACCGAGAAATCGGCGCAGGGCTTTTTGTTTGGCCGGAACTCAAAATCGAAAGCAATCTTCATAACAAGTCATTTATAGCGGAGGCAATTATGGAAGTAACACTGGGAGCCCAGGCCTACATTGAGCTAGGCCTCAAATACTGTGAGCGGTGCGGAGGACTATGGCTCCGTCCGAGAGGGAATGCTGGAGTTTACTGCAGGCAATGCCATTGCATCATGGCCAATCTTCCCCGTCCCCGTTTGCGACGGGGTGGGCCCAGGAATGCGCAACCCGAGTCGGAGGCGCCGACTCAGGTGAAAGAGTTAATGGCCTTCTGCGTGGACGGAGGTGCCGCATGACGAACATGTGTGCTCCCACCTCGATCGTGGCAAGCAGGCATATCGATTCAGGCCGCTCGGAATGGTCATGGGGAGAGGATCCGGACTTATGGCTATATAGAGATCGTACGGTAGCGATGCTTCGGCGTTATGCTCGTCTGTCCGTTGAGGTGGGACGGTTGCCATCGTTACTCGGCCGGGAATTCTTTCGCACGCATGTGACTTCATACAGCGTGTCCACATTTGAAGATGCGGTGATTTTCGTACACGATGTGGAGCGTAGCCTGGAGAAACTGGACCTGTTTTCACAGAATCTGATCGCCAAGATAGTGTTGCAGGAATACACCCAGGATGAGGCAGCGAAGCTACTGCACTGCTGTCGCAGAACTGTCGGCCGGCGTTACATCGAGTCGGTGGACCACCTCAGCCATGTCTTCCTTCAGGGAGGTCTGCTCCGGCGCATGGAGAGCACAAATTGAAGAACAAAACTGGTTGTCAAGGTGACAAAGATCACGAAGCCGGCGCAAGTGGCTGTGGGGATGCGCAATAAATGCGCTCCTCGAATGTCCCATTGGGACCTGCAAGCTTGATATTCTATAGTTAGAGAGTCAGAAACGAAGGTGAATGTCTGGGCGCACACGAGTGCGCCTTTGTTTTGGCAAATTGCAAAGGCGAATCGGTTCGAACGGCCACCAGATTAGTGAATGAAGGAGCGGCGAACATTCGAGGACAGCAACCGTGGGGCACGGAAGTATGCCGTAGAATGGAAAAGCTGGTTGCCAACGCCCGGGGCGTAGGCTTCGCGGCCGCAGCAAGTGGTCGAATAAGGGTCAGACCTGGACACGGCATGGACATGACATGGCTTACCGACCGAATCGCGGTCGGTGGTGGAATCTGGAATGAAAAGAACATGGCGCTGGTGGCACGAGCTGGAGTAACTCACGTCATCGACATGCAGATCGAATTCGACGACACACCGCTAGCCAAGCCCTACGGTATAGCGGTTCTCTGGAACGCGGTGGACGATGATTTTCAGCCCAAGGCTCCGGAGATTTTTGCACGCGGTGTAGAGTTTGCATTGTCAGCTTTGGATGCACCCGGAACGAAGATGTACATCCATTGCGCCGCGGGAGTGCATCGAGCACCCATGATGGTGTTGGCCGTTTTGTGCGCCATGGATTGGGATATTCAGCAGGCCATGCAGTTGATCGAAGCCCGGCGTCCCGTCGTCGATTTTGCGGACGTGTACGTGCAGAGCGTGAAGAGATTTTTGAAGGAATACACGGCAGCCGAAAAATGAATCCGGCCTGATCCGTGGCCGATTCGTTACTCGATGTTCTGACTAATCTGATCTCGAAAAACCTCGAGACATGCTTCCCCCAACAAATGTTGCTTCGTGATGTCCCAGTGGTGTGCAAACTGGAAGGGCGTCGTAGATCGTCTTCAGGTTGCACCCACTCGGCGACAAGAGCTTAAAGACAATCTGAAGCCAGTGCGTATGACGATTAGATGTCGAGGGAGGAGTTTATGAGCAAGTTGCGCCGTCCCGCGGGACGGCCCTTTTGTTTGCTGCTAGCGATAGTATTCGCGGCCGCGGCATCCTATTCGTCAACACCAACGATGACGACGATTCTTGATACGGTCTACAGGGCGGATGGTCTACCAGCGAGCGGCGTCTTATTGGTTTCCTGGCCTGCATTTACTACGGCGAGTGGACAGCCAGTAGCGGCAGGGACAAAGAGTGTTCCACTGAGGGCGAATGGTGCCCTGGCAGTGGACCTTGTGCCGAACACCGGCGCCAATCCTGCGGGCACGTATTACACGGTGGTTTTTCAACTCGACGATGTAGTCAGGACCGAGTACTGGATCGTACCAACGACATCGCCTGCAACGCTTGCGACAGTTCGCACCACACTCGGCTCCGGCGGGGCGACACAGCTTGTTTCACGACAGTATGTCGATAGTGCACTGGGCACAAAAGCTACGGACACGGCGGTAGTGCATAAGAGCGGAAGCGAAACGATCGACGGCAGCAAACAATTTTCGGCTGCACCAAGTGTCCCCACTCCCCTCGCAGCATCGGATGCGGTGAACAAGGCATACGTAGATACGGCAGTCGCGAATGTGGGGAGCGGATCTTATGTGCAGAAGGCAGGGGACACAATGTCAGGACCGCTGACCTTGCCGGCTGATCCGACGGCGCCGTATCAAGCCTCCACGCGGCACTACGTCGACAATGGGCTAGCCGCCAAAGCTAGTCTAGTGAACGGCATGGTGCCTACCGCACAGCTGGGCAATGGCGGCGCGAACGGTACGAATTGTCTTAAGGGGGATTCCAGTTGGGGTGCATGCGGCACCAGCAACAATGCAGTCTCGATTCAGGGGGTCGCGGTCGATCCGGCAGCGCCGGCGGATGGACAGGTCATTACCTACGATGCAGCCAGCGCGAAGTACAGGGCGAAGAACGGATCGGGTGCCGGCTTAACTCCCGGAATGCAAGCGATCAAGTATGCGACAGACTTTAGTTGGACCCAGTCTCCGGCGACTGATCTAAGTACTGCAGGGGCAAAGACGGTATCACTAGCAGCATGTTCGTTGGGCGTCTCAGGCACAGAGCCGGAATACTCCGTATACATCGCCGGAACTGGAACTGCTGAGGCCGTGAAGGTGACGGGCGGTACGTGTGCGGGAAACGGGGCGGCTGGAACTTTGGCCTTCACGACTGTCAATGCTCATCCTGCAGGCTACACGTTGGCGAGTGCTTCCGGAGGTCTGCAAGAGGCGGTGATCGCTGCGCGGTTCACGCCGACGAATCCAACCGGCACGTCACAGTCGGGAAAAGTCATTGCGCCTCCCGGAGAAATCAAGCTATACGCACGAGTCTCCTTCCGTGCGGCCAATCAGACGATCGACTTCAGCGGTTCGATTCTCGAGTGCTGGATGAACGATACCTGCCTGTTTGTCGGGGATCCCAACGATTCGAACATGGTTTCGGATGTGACCTTGATCAATCCTCGTGGGCGTCCGATGGTGGCGAACGGAACCAAGCCCATGATCGAGGTTAACTCGCAGAAGACTCGTATATATAACGTCATGACCCGGCCTCCGAACTCTCCTAACAGTTTTGGTTCATATATTCAGGTGGATGACGACCAAAGTTTTCTACTGGACGGATTGGACACGAGTATGGGATATGGCGTCCGGTGCGACGCCACTTTCTGCGGATCTGTGGTCACTGCACCGGGTCCGTTTAACACGTGGTCGGCCGTGGGGTGGTTGAAGAATCTGAATATCTCGCCGCAATGCGGCGCCAACGGTATCGACTGGCAAAGTGGTAACACTCTGCAAGTCTCCGATAGCGTGATCCAGGGATATGCGCAATTCGGTTTGCGAGGTGGCCTGGCACGAGGCGGCTACGGAAACATCAAGCTCGACAATGTCTACATGGAGACAGGGTCTTGCCCCAATCCTGCGGGAAACATCGGGCAGGCAGGAGCGATCATTCAAGGTGGCCCGCTTTACTTGTCCGGGGGTGAAGGTCCTGGGGGCGTGGTGCCGACGTTTGCGAACAACGGATCGAATGATTACCGATACTATGTTGTCGCCAATCATACGAACTACGGGCCTTCCACTCCGCTGTATTTTGGTCGAGCATTGAGTAATGGGACGAGCAGCGTAGTCCTCACCTGGCCGGACATTCCCGGAGCTTCCAGCTTCGACATATTGAGGGTGACCTTTCCCGGCAGCGGAACAGAGACAGCACCGAATGGAACGAGCAACTACGCCGTTACCACCAACTTGTCACGCACCGGCACCTGTTCGAACGGGATATGCACATACAGCGACTCTCAGGCGGCGTTGCAGTCGTATACGGTGGCCAGCCCGGCCTACATGCCGAAGCTGACCTATTGGCCTGGCAGCGTGATTCTGAGCGCGTCCGGTGATGGGAGCGACATTCTTTCTGGCGCCACCGCACAGCTGGACAGCCTCGGTTCCGACATTGTGGCGGTGCAGGGTGGGAAGGCAGCTTCGGTCACAGCGAGATATTGCCCGTCGGTGGGAGGCTGGTCATCTCTTTGGGCTGTATGCGAGCACGCGATGCCGGTAGACACTTTCTTCCAGCAGGGCTCGTTAATCCTTCACAACGGGAGGGCAGCGAACCTGAAGGGACGCCTGAATTTCGGAACAGGCATCGCCATCCCGTCGCACATTGTGACCTTGGTGGACTCAAACTTCGACAAGACAACCGCGACCGCAAACAATCGCCCCACGAACGACGCGAACGACTCCTATATAGGGTATGACCAAGGCGACGGGAATCCCGCCCGCATTGGAATCAGCGTGGGGGCGCCAGTTTCCATTTCCCAGTACATTGGCAATCCTGGCGATGGAGCAAACTGGAAAGAGCGTCTTACTGCAGGTCTGAAAGAGCTCAAGACCGACTTAAAGGTGAACGGGAATCTTACTGTCACGGGCACATGCACCGGCTGCGGATCGGGAGGGGGAGGAAATCAAGTCAACGGTGATCTGACTGTCACTGGAAAGGTGATGGCTAGCTCGTTCCAGTCAACCGCAACCGGAGGCTGGAGTATCGAAGGGTCACCAGGCGCAATGACGCCTGCCGGTTCGGGCAATTCGAAGATTGGCTTCGCGGCGAACGGAAGACTCTCGGTCTCTGAGAGTGCAGGTGCGGTCACCGAAGTTGCGAAGAAACAGCCGCAAGAATTCACCTACACCTTTTTTGATCCAAATAACCAGTTGACGACGGCGCTGACGGTATCGTCCATTTATGTGAACCGGACAATACCTTTTCACGTGGTCGAGGTGTATTGCGAGATCGATGCGGGCAATGCGACGATCAATTTGCAGAGTGGTGGAACAAGCATCTTAAGCCCCGATTTGATTTGTTCGACCGCTGGTGCAACGTCGTCAACTTTTGCGAGTGGACAAGATGCAATCAGCGTCGGCGAGAAACTCACTCACCTGATGGTCGCAGCCGGTGCGGGGTTACACCGCTTAAATGTGGTGGTGAAGTACACGGTGGATTAGTGTCTAGTTTCGAGTTGTCAGTTCTAAGTGACCCCGGCCAGCGATTTGTGGCGTGCGTCCGCCGATAACATTGGGCCGCACAAGACTACAGATTGCTCGTCTCCAAGACTCCACAACGATCACCGAACGGAAAACTAAAAGATGAAGAGAATGCACTCGATCGCGTTGGCGCTGCTGTTGTGCGCTGGCTCAAGCGTGTCAAGCGGGGCAACGTACTACGTAGATGCAACCAATGGCGACGACATGAAGGAAGGGCAGACGATCTTGACCGCCTGGAAGACGATCGCGAAGGTGAATGCGTCGACCTTCGCCCCCGGCGATCAGATTCTCTTCAAACGTGGCGAAGTGTGGCGGGAAACCCTGGTGCCGCCATCGAGCGGAACGGCCGGCAATTCCATCAAGTTCGACGCATACGGGAGTGGAGACGCACCGACAATCACCGGGTATCTTCCGTTAGCCGCCGGGGCGTGGGCAGTAGATTCGGGAAACGTATGGAAGACAAGCGTGACCGGATCATCGATGAACTTTGTACAGTTTGGAGCGATTTGGGGCAACAAGCAGACCGCAAAGACGAATGTCCTGAACAATCGCGACTGGTATTTCGCTTCGAACACTTTGTACGTCTTTTCGCAGGGAAATCCCACAACCTACTACGGGTCAGTGGGCGCGATCCTGCTTCCGAACGGGCAGCCTGTTTACATCAATGGCAAGAGTTACGTGGACTTTCAGCATTTCAAGGTGACGTTCTTCGACACGTACGGTGTGCGAGTGGGGGGCGCGTCGGACCATCTGAACATCGCCAACGTATTCGTGGACGGACAGGTGCCGAACGGAACGCTTCCCCATGGGTTTTATGTCAGCGCAAGCCCGAACCCGACGGACATCAACTTCTATAACGATGATGCACACCGCAACTACAACGGGTTCCGGTTTGATACCGGTGCAACCCTAATTCGAGTAACCAACTGTCGCGGGTATGCCAACCGGAACAAGGGCCTCGAAGACAATACCGGCGCAGCTACATATTCGTACTCGCATTTCTTTGCTAACAGCATTGCCATCATTAACTCGCAAGATGTGACCGGCGGGATCGACGGCGGACATAATCTGGCCTGGGACACATGGCCAGCGGTTACCGGCTTCACAAAGTATCCAGCGCGAATCACGTTCACCGTGGATGACATTGGCCTTGTGACCGGAGCAGAGAACTACATGAACAGCCTGCTTCCCGTTTTCACTGCGCGTGGATTGAAACTGAGTGTGGGAGTCACAACTGGATACGCACTCTCGACATCACTAATCCCGACGATTCAAGGGTGGTTGAACTCAGGGCACGATATCAATTCCCACTCGTGGTCACACCAGTACTACACGAACACAAACGCATTCACGATGAAATACACGGGGACGGGGACGGCGGCAACCCTGTCGATCAGCGGCAACATGCTGACCACGACCATCACAGGTGGACCGGGCGGTGAAAACCTGAACCTGGATCTGACCAATGCGACGTATAACTCGATTTCCGCACTGGTGGCGACGATCAACGGGCGCGGAGTGTATACGGCCACTCAGGATCCAAGTTGTCAGGGTGCTGCTCATTCATACACTCTCGTCGATGTGAGCGCTCAGAACATCATGGTCACATATACGCCACAGTTTCAAAAAGCGGCTGGAGCCGGACGAACTGGCGACCTCGAGAAACTGGCTGGAGACCAACATATCCGGCTTAACGAACGTGAAGGTGTACGTGTATCCAGATGGAATCGAGGATGCATCGACTCAAGGCTGGGCAGTAACAGCAGGGTATGAAGGCGCGCGTGGAGCGCTTTCCATGGGCCTGGGCAACAAGGAAGTGTACGGCTCAGGCGTGAATCTTCAGAACATCACAAGCTTTGGAACTTCGGGCATGCACGGAATGACCTCGACGCAGATCAGTGCAAAGATGGCGGCCCTCGTCTTCAAAGCCCGTGTCTGGGGTGTGCCCTACGGACTCTTCGATCACAACGGTGAGCTAACACCGACAGAAGTCGGGTACGTCCTGGACGGGCTAGTCAACGCAGGCGCCACGATGATGACCAATACGCAATTGGTCGATGCGATCTACGGGATGTCGCGCAATGACGCAACAACGTACTACACATCGCCTACGTCCGGGCCGGAGCCCGATATGCGGCCAACCTCCCTCTCGCCTGTAGTAAATGCAGGGACAGACCTGGGTGCAAACTTCAAGTATGACCTAATCGGGTACCGACCAGTCAGTGTTCGGCTCTGGCTGGGAGATCGGCGCTTTCACTTTGATACCTCCGACTACATATCTGCTTGTCGTGCACTAAGAATTCTAAAAAATGAAACACGTCATAGTGGTGGTTCTTGCGGCGTCGGCCGCCTGGGGGCAGTTTGTCTCCAGTGGATCAGGAGTCATGAGCGGAACCGCCCAGTTTGGAGCGCAAACTTTTACTCTGTCGATCAATACTGGCGGTGCTGGAGCCGGAGCTGAAGTTTCGAATCCTTTGGGGATCAACTGCCCAGGGGCCTGTGCAGCGAGTTTCCCTCCGGGCACGACAATTGATGTTACAGCCAGTCCTAACTCCGGTTCGACTTTCGATTGGGTAGGTGGTTGGACAGGCTGCGACCAAAATCCGACTCAATATGTTTGCCGGATTACTCTCAACTCCAATCGAGCGGTGACCGCAACATACGGAAGTTTGCCACCGAGCGTGAGCCTTACTCCGACGAGTCTCAGTTTTACTGGTCCAGTAGGAGGGGAGCATCACCGTCCCAGCCCGTCATCCTAACCAACACGGGAGGAGCGACACTATCTATCACCTCGATTGCAACGAACCTTCCATTCGCGCAGACCAATAACTGTGGAAGTTCATTGCCTTCTGCTTCCAGCTGCGCGATCAACGTGACCTTCACCGCCGCAAGCGGGCACCGTGACGGTTCTCTGACCCTAACCGACAACGCTTCCGATAGTCCGCAGACCGTGGCTTTGACCGGTTCCGGAGGGCTGCCCGCCACGCTTATGGGGTTACACCTCAACCATAACAGTGTCGGCAGTGAGCATCTTCCCGATGACGCGCATTTCCCCATGCCCGCTGTGCCCTTTGGCAGTTTGCGGATGTGGGGATCGAACGAGAACTACCCCAACTCGCCGGGTACGCGCTGGCACTTGGTAGAAACGGCTAACGGAACGTTCAACTGGACCGTGGTCGATCACTACCTCCAGGAATTGCAGACTCTCGGCGTGACGGACATGAGTTTCGTGTTTGGCGAAATCACGCCGAACTGGGCGTTGAACGCCAACGAGGGCAACACCTGTACCGGGGGTTCCGGTGGCCGAGGATGTCATCCACCGCAAGACATAGCCGAGGCGAGTCGGGTGGATGCACGAACGCAGACGGCCTCGGGGACTGCGACGGCAAGTACCAGGGAACCAATGCGTCGTGGCGGGGATGGGTTAAGAACGCAGTCCAGCACTTCGTGACCAACCCTTACGGCGTACATGTGAGCCTCGTACGAAATATGGAACGAGTTCACCCGCCAGGCCGATTACAACGAGC
Organism: uncultured Acidobacteriota bacterium; assembly: GCA_963711675.1. GTDB lineage: Bacteria > Acidobacteriota > Terriglobia > Terriglobales > Acidobacteriaceae > CAVQFB01. Next base: position 96,389 of record CAVQFB010000015.1, read on the forward strand.
GGCGCCGGAATGGCGTCATGGGTCGGCACCCCCAACAGATGCTGCGCTTGGCCGAAGATGCCCGCTGCATTATCAAGGGCGGCATCTCTCAGGTTCACGCCACTGGCGAGACTTGCGCCCAGGTGCAGGCGACGGTAGGTCTTTCGGCTCCACTGGACACGGCGGCGCTGATGTTGACGCCCAGCACTCAGGACTTCGGCGATCCCACTTACATTACGCATTGGAATGCGTACACGAACCTGGCCGGCGCGGCAGCGGCGGCCGATGCTATAGCCTTCCATACCTACTCTCACAATGGGACTAGGGTCCAGTTGGCAGAAAATTCCTTCACGGACTTCAACACGTTCTGGGGGAACATGATCAACTCCGCCATCAAGACTAAGCCCTTTTATTCCACCGAGGGTAACTACGGCGGCTGGTCTAACCTGCCTGATCTCGACATGGAAGCCGGCTACACCGCGAAATACTTTCTACTACTGCAATCCCTTGGCTTCCAGAAGATTTATCTTTACGGTTACGATTACACGAGCGCCAGCGGTGGCGGCGAAGGTGGGCTGTGGATCAAGAATGGCGACACTTACGGCGGTTCCGGCGGGGGAGCATTTACCTGCACGGAAAGTGTCCTCGACCAAGGCTGCCTGCTAAAAGACGGGCTGGCTTACAACACCGTAGCCCAGTGGCTTATCGGCGCCACGCTTACTTCTCCTTGCTCCATCCTGAGCGGCAGCGTCTGGACGTGCGGATACACCCTAGCTGACGGTGTGAGCGCCAAGGCTGTATGGGATGCTTCGCAGACATGCTCGGGCGGAAACTGCACCACGTCATCTTATCCGCCAACGGGCAATCTTGGAGCGCAGTGGACACAGTATACCGACGTGTACGGCAATGTTACGCAGATTGCCGGCGGGACGACCCACATCAACATTGACTACCGGCCAATTCTCTTGCGCGCGGGAGTAGTCGGCGTATATAGCCTTACCGCGAACAACGCAGGTACTGGTACCGGGACGGAGCTGTCAAGCCCGTCCGGCATTGACTGCCCTAGCGCGTGTGTGGCGACTTATGCGGCGGGAACCGCCGTCGACATTACGGCCTCCCCGAACTCCGGGTCTACGTTCAACGCGGTAGGCGGCTGGACGGGATGCGACTCCAATCCCAGCCAGTACGTTTGCCATGTGGTTCTTAACTCTAACCGGACGATCACGGCGACCTTCACCCTAAGCTCAGGCGGCGGTCTTTACTCGCAGTCCAATAGGCCACCAGCCTCGTTCTATCCGTACCCGCTGTCTAACAGTTTATGGACGCAGCGCATCCCCTCCGATGCCACATCGCATGACCTGGTCCCCGGCAACTACGGGCTGACGGGCAGTTACTCGGCGATGGTCAACTGCGCCATCACCGGCTGCGGATACGGAGCCGGGTTCAACGATCCCTACGGGCCGCTGCGTATCTATATCAACAGCTCCGCCTCAGACGGGACCGCGGCCACCAATGACATGGGCAAGCCGCTCTACCTGCCCGCGTCGACCGACGTCTTCTATCGCGCCCACGGCGACGGCAACCATGGCAGCGAGTGCTATTACGAAACCAACGTGGACTTCGTATTCCATGCTCCGAACCAGGCTCAGTTCAGCGGTTGGGGCCAGTACAACGATTCCTTCATGGAAATCTACGACCAGACGCTGGGCCTGTTCGTCTCGTTCTCGCGGGGCGGCACGAACGGCCAGATGGCGCTCCCCAACTGCACCTCGCACGACATCAACGCGCCGTGCGATATCGGAACCACGGTGGGCGCCAGCAGTTGCGTGGCGCAGAGAGCAGGCACCGACAAAGACTGGGGCTGGCAGGTGACCTCGACCGAAAACGTCACGGTCGGGGGACGCGCCATGGTCCTGGGTGGTTCGGGAGACAACATCGGCTGGGGCGCGGCTGGGGCGATGGCCTACACCCGCTTTGAAGAGATCATGGGCGGCATCAACCACGCCATCCAGGCCAACCTGCTCTGCGTCAACAATGGCGGTTTCATCTTCCCGGCCCATTCGGGAGCGCTGCTGTGTTCGCAATCTTCGATCCAGCCGCCGACGCCGGAAAACTGGCCGCCGGCGGGAGCCCTGATTTACCTGGCGCTCAGTGACGACCAGATCAATGCCATGAACCTGCCGCCGTTGCAGAAGAATATCCTGCAGCAGAACGCGCACTATGGGTTCTACGTGTCGGTGACCGGACTAGCCGGGCCCACCTCGCCGATCGCCGGCGATTCGGTCGACAGCGAGCAGTCGTGGTGCATGTTCTTCGGATGCAATTCCTCCATCTCCAGCCATCACCCGATCTTCGCCTGGCTGCAGGGACAGAAATTGGGATCGCCGAACAGCGACGCGGGAGTTGCGCAACTTACGATGAGCCTGGGGGCGAACTCGCCGCACCTTCCCGAATTCCGGATGTCGTACAGCATGCTCTACGGAATTCCACCCGTCGCCGGCCACAACATCCTGTACTACTACCACATCGCCGACCCGTGCCTGGTGAAGCGGATGCAGAACCAGGCGCAGCCGGGAAGTATTACGGGGGCGTGCTGATGGCGGGGAGGTGAGGACATACCACAGAAAGGGGCTGCCATGGTTTCTGTCGGTGCACTTTGACAAGTAGTGGTCCGCCGGCGCCTTTGAGCGGCCAACGATTCGACGAGCGGCACAGCACCCGATCATCAGAGGACGCTTGGCGAAGGGGACGAACAACCAGGGGAGAGGCGGCAGTTCGTTGTGATTGAAAGGATCGGATTTCCAGCGGTAAAAGCGCGTAGCGATTGCAAGGCAGGGTCACTGTGAGTGATGACCTTCCTTTGCTGCGATACCTTGGGCGAGCTTTAGATGCAAGAATTTCGACCTCTAAGTCCGGGCCGACGACGCATCGGGATGGGCTAATTATTCCGGCGAGACTCCGAGATGTCCTCATCTCTCGATTGTTAAAGATACGGAGCAAGGCCAGCGGCTTAGTGACTTTGGAACTTAACCGTGCCCAACAGGAGTACTCCCGATGCTGCAGCAAGCGGAACATTGTTCTGAAGGCTCGGCAGCTCGGCATTACGACCTACGTGGCGGCGAGATTCTTCATTCAGACGATTACGCAACCTGGGACGATGACAGTTCAAGTGGCACACAATCAGGAATCCGCCGAGGAGATTTTCCGGATCGTACATCGCTTTTGGGAGAATCTGCCAGATGGCATACGGAAGGGTGTGCTAATGCCTTCGCACTCCAATGTGCGGCAGATTGTCTTCCCCGCGATTGATAGTGAGTATCGCGTCGCTACCGCAGACGATAACGCTGGGCGGGGGCTTACCATTCAGAATTTGCACTGTTCGGAGGTGGCCCGCTGGTCCGGCGGCGGCGTGGAAGCGTTAGCCTCCCTGCGAGCGGGTGTTCCACCCGACGGCGACATCGTGTTGGAGTCTACTCCGAACGGCGCCGGGGGCGTGTTTTACGAAGAGTGGCAGCGAGCGGACGAAACAGGCTACACAAGACACTTTTTTCCCTGGTGGTATGAGCAATGTTACGAAGGAGATTTGGAAAAGATCAGCCTGCACCCACTCACGCCCGAAGAGCAGGAACTGGTGGACAGGCATGGGCTCGCCGACGAACAAATCGTGTGGCGCAGGATCAACCGGGCGCAGCTTCGTGGACTCGCTGCGCAGGAATATGCTGAGGATCCTGTTTCCTGCTTTCGCGCCTCCGGCGATTGCGTATTCGACACGGAAATGGTGGAGCAGATACTCGAAGGAACGACGGAACCGATCGAGGCGCGAGACCATCGTTGCCTGATGGTATGGCTCCCGGCCCGCTCGGGGCACCAGTACATCATCGGCGTGGATCCAGCAGGTGGTGGTTCAGAAGGAGACTACGCTTGCGCGCAAATAATCGATCGCGAGACCGGCGTGCAATGCGCCGAGCTGCACGGGCATTTCCCGCCTCGTGAGTTGGCATCGAAGGTGGCGAAGATCGGACAAGAATTCAATCAAGCCTTAATCGCTGTGGAGCGCAATAATCATGGTTATGGTGTATTGGCAAACCTGCGCACAGAGAGTTACCCGAACGTATTTCGTCAGAAGGACCAGGATGGATGGCTGACGTCCGCGGCAAGCCGTCCGGCCATGATAGAGAATCTGGCTGCAGTGTTGGCGACGGAGCCCACGCTGTTTCACAGTCCACGATTCCTGAATGAATGCCGGACGTTTGTGCGGCGGGCGGATGGAAGTTCGGCGGCGGCTACCGGATCGCACGATGACTGCGTGATGGCGATGGCGGTTGCTTTCGCGGTTCGTCAAGCGGTTGCCGGAACGGCTGCCCGCGAGCCCAGATTCGAATTCGCGAGCCTTGTTTCGTAGGGTGAAACACTCAGCCAAACAATCCTCTACCAGGCAAGTGGGAAGTAATCCACAGGACGCTTGTGCCGGGCGTCACAGATCGGGAGAGTAAGCGTTCCTAGAATCCAATGTTGCTGCCTAAGGTGTAGGTCGCACCGGTTGAGACTCTGTGGCGGTGGATGCCATTCAACACGTACGAAGGATGCGGGGAGGCGCCCAAGGGCACCTCATGCGCTGCTCCGATGGGCATTACTACGTAGTAAAGTTCCGAAACAATCCACAGCACCTTAGAGTGTTGGCGAATGAGTTCCTAGCAACGAGGCTGGCAGAGCGAGCCGGCTTGCCAGTGCCTGGGACCGAGGTCATTGAGGTAGGTGAGTGGTTGATAACGCATTCAGCAGACCTGAGTATTCAGCTGGCGAACGGCGCGATTCCTTGCCAGGCGGGGCTTCAGTTCGGATCTCGCTATGTGGTCAATCCTCTGGACGGACAGGTGTTGGATTATCTCCCCGTCGAGGTCCTAGACCGCGTTCGTAATCTGGAATCGTTTGCTGGAATGCTGGCGCTGGATAAGTGGACAGGTAACGCCAACGGCAGGCAAGCAGCGTTCTGGCGGAAGTCACGGGACCGGAAGTACACGGCAGCATTCATCGATCAGGGCTATTGCTTCAATGCTGGAGAATGGACCTTTCCAGACTATCCGCTCCGCGGTGTCTATCCGCGAAATGAAGTCTACGCGGGCGTACATGGATGGGACTCCTTCGAGCCCTGGCTGTCGCGCATCGAGAACATGGAAGACGACTTACTCTGGCAGTTGGCGGGCGAGATCCCCCCTGAGTGGTACGGCGGACAATGGGAAGATCTGGAAAGGCTCGTCCGGAGCTTGCTTCAACGGAGAGAATGCGTTCGGGAACTGATTGTGACCTTTGCGACGTCGCCGCGAAGGCCATTTCCGAACTGGCCGCAGAACTGAGATGAACGTGGCAGTATAAATGTCATCCTGAGATGTCGGATAAACATCAATTCGAATTTTTCCTGCTCCGATATGTTCCGAATCCGGATGAGGGTGTGAACCTCGGCGTGGTTCTGATCGGAAGTGGAGAGGACCGAGCATTTGCGGATGTCCGTTTCCGCCGCGATTGGCGAGCACTACAGTGCATAGACCCTCAGGCCGATATCGAAACATTGCAAGCTTTCGAACGCGAGATTCGAATGCGGCTCGCCGATCCCGCCGATCGCGATATCTTTTTGAAACAGATGCAGGATTCGTTTTCAAACTTGATCCAGCTCTCGAACACGCATGCGTGCCTCGGTGACGTTCCCGAAAAAGAGCTGGATAACCTCGCCAAGATCTATCTGGATCGGGCAACGCGCGGCGGAAAACACTTGCCGAGCGGAAGGCAGAGGATTGTCGCGGCGATGCACAACGCGTTTGATCGGGCGGGCGTGTGGGAATCGATGATGAAGGACATCCCGGTTGAGAAGTACACCTTCAGGGGCGACCCGCTGAAGATCGACTGCGCCTACCGCCCGAATGGAACCATCAAGATGTTCCATGCCGTGCCCCTTGCGACGGATGTGAACGTCGCGAAGATTCTCGCTTTCAGTTATCCGCAGATCGTCGAAGGAATTAATAGAGACGAAGGCGCGCGTGCTCTGCTAACGGCGGTGGTTGAAGACAATCTTGATCGAAGCGATGAGGCCATTCTGTTCGCTCTCGCAACCATGGACAAGAGCCAGATTGCAGTGACACCAGTCGGCAACATGCCACAGATCGCCGAAGTGGCCAGGCAAGAGATGCGGCTATGAATTCAATAAGCTGGTTTTAATACCTTCCCGAAGAAGAGCCGGGGTTGGGCCGGCGCCCAGGAAATCATGAAAATTAAAGCGAAGTTGCGCGGCGCAATGCGCCGTGTGGGAGAGTTCCGTCTGCTTCAGGCTGGCCCCGAGGAGAAGCGGCGCACCATCCCACTTCCGTCCATCCTCAATACGTACGGTCCGCAGACCAGCCCGATACCAAAGCCCACGTCGGTCAATCTGCGGCGATTTGCGGAAACGCCGATCGCACGCAAAGCGATCAACACCATCAAGGATCGGATCGCAGGGATGCGATGGCAAGTCCAGACCCGGCGGGGGAAACTGCGTGAGGAGACTTCCGACACTGCTCTGCGGGCACGCATCCTGATGGAGAACTTCGACGCCCCGAATCCTGATGATTCGTTTCGCTCCTTGACTGAACAAGTACTCGAAGACATCATCGTCGGCGGCTTCGGCGCTATTGAAGTGCAGAGCACGGGATCATCGGGGCACCCACTGATTTTGTGGCCGGTTGATGGCGCCACGATTCGGATGAAAACGGATTGGGATGGACTGCCGAATTCACCTCGATACGTTCAAGCGACGGGAAGATTCGGAGCAGAAGGCAACATTGTTCTCAACGACGATGAACTGATTTATATCCGGCTCAATCCGCGCACTCACACACCGTTTGGACTCGGTCGGCTCGAGGTTGCCTTTGAAACGATCAATGCGTTTCTGAGCGCACACAAATATGCATCCCGGCTGGCGTCCAACTCGGTCGTGCAATACGCGCTCTGGTTGAAGGATCTCAGCCCTTCTCATCACGAGCGCCTGATTCGCTGGTGGCAGGATGAGATCGAGGGTACGGGACGAGTTCCAATTCTTTCCGTCGAGAACAAACCCGAAGTGCTGAGATTTGGTGGGGGAACAGACGCGGATCTGCGGCTGGCCTGGCAGGAGTTTCTGATTCGAGTAATTGCCGACGCCTTCGACTTGTCTCCACAATCCTTGGGCCTGGAACGTGACGTGAATCGGTCCACTGCCGCCGAGGCAGGCGACCAGGTGTTTCGGCAAGCGATCGTTCCGACGGCGAGGCTGCTTGCCGAGCACCTCACGCGTGATGCGATTGCCAAGAAACTCGGCTGGCCCGACCTGGAATTCGTATTCACCGACGTAGATGCCCGCAACGAGATGGAAGACGCTCAGATCCAGGAGATTCTGTTGCGCAACGGCGTGTTAACGGTAAATGAAGTAAGACGAATGAGAGGGCTCGCGCCGACGGCGGGCCAGCAGTCAGGCTAACGGCCCGGTTCAACCGAGGACAACCAAGACTCCCCAAGGTCAGATGCACTCAAAGGTTTCGCCCAGGATGGCAAGTGATGATGAATGTCGAGTTGGAATCGATGGCGATCGAGATGCCGGTCGTGGATGGGCATCCCAATCGAGAACCGTTTCGAGGAGTATTGACGATAGTTGATCAAGCCTCCGATAGGCCTCCGTCCGGAGCCCGCGGACACCGAGTGTTGCTAACCCGCGCTGCGGCAGAAGCTGCTCTGGCCTCTCTGCTGGGAATGGCGCTGGATTACTCGCCCTCTCTCGACCGCCACGACACACGCCGTAAAGTCGGCGTCATCACACGAGCTGAAATTGCCGGCCGCAATCTGGAACTCAGCGGCTATCTCTTTGCCAAAGACTTTCCGGAGATCGTCCAGGAGATCGCTCGTTCGGAGTCGGTGAGCCGCGAAGAACTCCTGATGTCTGCACTCGGTATGTCATACGAGCTCGCCGACGCAAGGGTGGCAGACATACGCGCAAAAGTATGGACTTTGACGAAAGTCACGTTTACCGGAGCGGCCATCTTGCGACGCGACAAAGCGGCCTATCGGCAAACATGGATTGAACTCGGCAATTAGGCCGGCGTAGTAGCAAGATCCGCAATACGGGCGTCGATTGGCCCGTTGTCACAGCACTTTCTAAGGAGACCCCATGAATGAAGAGATGAATCAGCAAATGACCGCAACCGCAGAGAGGCTCGCCGCCGCAGCGGAAGCTCTTGACCGCGTGCTGGAACGACTGGATGCACAGCAGCAAGCGCTCAACGCAAAGGTGGATCGAATTGTGGCCGCGGTGGAAGAACGCTCCGCGTTCATCGAGCCCGATCCCGCCGCCGCTACCAGCGTTCAGCAAATGCAACAACGCCTTGCGGAACTCGAGAAAGCTAACACCGACCTGAAAGCCCAGACTGCGCGCTTGGCGCGGAAGACTTTGTCACCGCTTGTCTCCGCGCTGCTCGCCAAGAGCGTAGACAACAGCGGTGAGAAGCTCGATCCCGCTGCCATCGACAAGACTCTCCAGGCGCTGACCGTCGAGCAGAGGATCGCCGTAAAAGCCGAGATGGCGCGCGCCGGCATGATCGAGTAGAGCTAGCCACCACTACTCGGCAAACAGCTTCGTCGGAAACTCTGGGCACGACCACGCGTCGTGCCCTTTCTGTTTTGTGGACGGCAGGCGGTGAGCGATCGACTGCACTCAGATTGATCAGCGCCGACAACTGCGGCCATTCGGCACAGGAATCACACGTAGTCAACTTTCTACTCAGGAGAAAACATGAAAGCACTTTTTATGGATCTGCACGCGGCAGCCGACTATCTTGGGCCCGGTGCCGTGGAAATCAACCGGTATCAAACTGAAATCACTGACATCGTGCGCCGGCGCGGCGTGTTTGGACAGAGAATCCGGCAGGTTCCTGCCACCGGCCATCCCTCCCGATTCTTTGAGCAGACGGCCATCGCTTCGCCCGCTGCGACAGACGCATTCGTCGATCCACGAAACATTGTGACCAAAGTCGGGTCGCCAACGCGCGCAGAACGCAGTGTTCCACTGAAAGCGCTCGTCTCTCAAATCAACTACAACCTCTTCGACATCGAGGTGGGTGCGCAGCAGAGTCAGTTCGCATTCCTGCAGGCCAAGGATCTCGCCGACTCGGTGGAAGGACTCATGCGTACGCATGATGTCGCGCTTTGGAACGGCAATGACACGTCCCTGGGCACGCCGACCACACAACAATATTTCGGGGTCTGCGGCCAGATTGAGGCCGGCGGCAACTCTCTCACCATCCACACGTCGGACCTCCTTGTTGATGGTCTGAAGTCGACGGTGGCCCAGATGGTTGCGAACTCCTCGTTCGAGGTTCGACCCACGGCAATCTACGCGAATCCCGTTCTGCTCGATCTGATCGACCGCGAAATGAAGACGGCCTACAACGTCGTGCTCTCGACGGTGGACATTACGGGCGGCTTGCGCGTGAAAGCGCTGTCAACCCAGGCAGGAGATCTGCCCCTGATTCCGGAGTGGGCGCTGGGCTACACCGGAACGCCAGGCAGCGGTTCGGCAGTCTTACCCTGCTACATCGTGAGCGAAGACTTGATCGAGTATCACTGGCTCACCGACGCCAGCCCGAGAGTGTTCCAGCTTGGGCTTCCGGGCTCGCTGGCCTCCCAGATGGTCGTGGTGAAGTTTGGCGCTCCCGTAGTGAAGGGCGCGTCATACGCACACTACGAAGTCAAAGTGAATCGTTAACCTCTACCCGTTTGCCGCCAGTCGTTAGGAAAGTGGTAGCTGCTCCGCTCGGGTCCAAGACCACTTGGCTCTGCGGGGAATCCTAACGGCTCACGGCCAGGAAGGCTCAGGAATGAGGCGCAAATGAACTATCTCTCAGCCTCGGAATATGAGGCGTACGGGCTGGAGGCAACGACACCTTCGGCATGGATCACCACCGCCTCGGCGCTCGTGGACGCACATTGCAGGCGCATCACGCTCGCACTCGCGCAATATGTGGAACGGTTGCGACTCGATCCGGGTCGCAATACGCTTCGCCTCAGCTATCTTCCGTTGGCGTTGGTAGCACCTGCCACGTCGCCGATCGTCGCGGCGCGCGGACGCTATGGAATTCCTCGGCGAGGCGACGATTCCAGCGGTGAACTGGCCTTCGATGTGGCTCAGGTGTTCTCGCTGCCTGGCACTTGGACAGATCTTGATCCAGCTGCCGTGGAGTTTTTTGCAGAGACGGGAGAGTTAGCGTTACCACTCAACCCGCTTGGCCTCTGGTACAGCGAACTTGAAATCACCTACACCGCTGGTCTGGACGTTTTGCCAGACGCGGTCAAAACAGCGTGTGCACAAATCGTGCGCAACGCGCAAGCGACTCCAGCTCTGAATGTAAGGGCAGGACAGCTTGACCGCGTACGCCTTGACTATTTCGCTGACACCCTGCTCGACCAGAATGTCCGCGCATTGTTGGCGCCGTATGTGGCGCAGAAAATGGGATAGCCATGCTCACCGTTGGAAGTGGACCGGGTATCTGCGGTATCGCGCTGGTGCGAGCCGCCGACGCGATGCTGCGATCGCTTGGCGGTCAGGAAATCAGCTTGCTGATTCCGCAAGCAAGTCTGCCGAGCGAGGCCGCCGCTCAGATCGGCCTCGTGGATCCTGGCGTAGAGGAAGTAAAGCTCGCGCCTGTGGTGATACTGAACCTGCTGACATCCAATTCTGGCCCGCGGCGAAGGGTCGAGTTTCTTGTGCCGGCATCAGCTATCACGGATCAACTCAGCTCCCGAAACGTCGCCTCGGCCCAGGCATTCTTTGACGAAGCCTTGGGGGTCTTGCACGACGGAGAGCTGTTTCACATCGAGGGCATCACAACCGAATATTTCGCTGGCACGGCGTATCTATACCGCGTACTGGCGGTGGAGTAAGACCGGCGCTGCACCAGGATCAAGAGAACACCAAGCTATGCAATCTGCCAAAGACAGTTTTTACATGGCGCTTCAAGCGCGGCTGGCGGCACTGAACCCGGCGCGAACCGTGACCATGAATGGCGTAACTCGGCCCGCAGTGATCGTGCTCGAAAATGAGTTGCTGAGTTCCGCTGAGCTGATGGCTGACGCTTTCTATATCGAATGGGGACAAGCCGCGCTCGTTGACCGCCAGGCTGGGAGCCGCGCCTTAGTCAAGCTTGCGTGTGCAATTTCCTATTTCAGCTCCGGAACTTGCGATAGCACAGTCGATCGCGGACGAATGTTGGCGACGCTGGACATAGAACTGTTCCGCATTTGCGAGCCCCCGAGCACGGCCAAGTGCGACTTCAGCCAGGCTCCAACCGTCGACCTCGGGACCTGCGTGTTCTGGACCCGACCGCAATTAGATCAATGGAGCCCAAGCGCCAACCCTACGGTTTCAGCCAGAGCCGGATCGGGGACTGCCGATCTGCCTCGGCACCTTGCTTCCATAAGCGTTTTCTTTTTCCCAGAGGTGAACCTACTGTGAGCACATCCGCCCTGCGAGCGGCCATGATCCCGGTGACCCGGCGCGTGAGGGCCTACTTTGCGCCCGTCGATCGCGCCAGCGAAGCGCCTGTGGTTTTCGATCCTGCGAAATCTGGTGCGTTTCTACCCGACGCTCCTCCTGCACCGTGGCGTGACCTGGGCTGGATCGACAACTTTCATCGCTATTGCGGTACGCCGACCGAAGTGATTCGCGCCGGCACTCGAGGCGCACCCGTCGGCCAGTTTCGCGGCGCGCTGAATGTTCATGTGGAATTTGACTTCCGAGAGTGGGGCAAGCTGCAGATGGCTCTCGCCGGCGGATCCGAGAACATGAACGTCCTCGCGGCAGATCCCAACTCGGACCCGTTACCGGCGGGCGGCACTCCCCTTGCACCAGTTGCAACTCTGCCTGGCTCCACCGACAGTGAAATCTTTCTAGGGGAAGGTGCTGTGGATGCCTTCACGATCGGCGACTTGGTCGCCGTGGATGTTGATTACGCACAGCAAACCGGATATGTCGGCACCGGCCTTTCTGCGGCTTACGTGAAGGATCCCGCCGACGTCTCGAGAGACACGAACTATGTCCGGCGCGTGACGTTCAATGTTGGCCGTGTCGCGGAAAAGACAGCGACTTCTCTGCTGCTCGCGCAGCCGCTGCTGGGAGGGGCGCCCGCACCCGGGGCGGGAGTTCAGAAGGTCATCGCATTCCTCGACCGGGAGGGCGGATCCTTTTTCCAGGAGTGGTCGGCGTTGTTTCTCCTGCAGGAAGACTCAGGGGGAAGGGTGTGCTTCTACTACCCTCGGCTCAGTCCTGACCTTGGGGCGAAGAACTCGACACCGGTGGAACGTGAACAGGCGATTGAGGTTGTGGCTCCCCACAGTTCGACATCGCTGCACGCATCGTTCCTTGGGCTTCCCTATCAGGATGCGAGCGATAGCCAACCTGTGGTCTGCTATAGGACGTACTTTCCTGCCGACATGTCGGCAGTCTACTGATCTGAGCCCCGAGTCCTAATCGGTAAAGTCGTTGCCTTCCCAGCCATCTCACTTTCACGAGCCGCATAGTGGATCGGCAGCACAGTTTTTTTCGAAAACGGAACACCAGAGTCAGTGTCGCTGTTCAATCCTGCGATAGCCGCACTATTTCGACCCATCATTAAACAAGAGAATGAAACTTACTATTGATAATCACGACGGTCTTGGACCGTGCGACTACACCCCTTCGATCGACGCCGCACGGGCGCCGCAGGTGGTCCGTCGCTTGAACAAGCCCGCAGAACTTCGAGTCAGCCTTGTGGCGCTAAGTCCCGACTTCATAGTTCCTGCCAGTGGTGCGCGAGTAACGCTGGGCCGATCGAACGGCAGCGACGTTTTTACCGGCTACATTACGCGACCGCCGGATTACGAATTATTGGGTTGGGGCGAACGTGGGCCGATGTACCGCTACAACGTCGTTGCCCAAAGCGACGAGTTTCTACTGGATCGCAAGACAATCCCGAGCCGTCCCCCTTTTGTGGCCCGGAGCGCGGGTGACGCGCTCCGGCAACTCACCGGAGAGATGCTACCGGGAGTTTTCGACACGGGCCGTGTACAGGATGTGGACACAATTGCCTACTTCCCTTGCGATCGGCAGAAGAAGTGGTCTGAACATGCCGCGAGCTTGGCGCTGCAGGCCAGGTCCAGCTATCGTGCCCTGAGCGGGAAGTTATCGTTCGCGGCGCTGGGCACCACGGTTCACGCCCTAAACGAGAGCGACCGCAACTTCACGCCGGACAGGCTCAAGCTTCTCCGTAACGATTGCCTGGTGAATGACGTTACAGCGGTCGGGCACGTGGAGGCGAGCGCGTACTGCAGGGATTACTTTCTGGGCGACGGACTCAGCCTGAAGTTCTACCTGTCGCAGATACCGTTTACTCGAAGCAGCAAGACTCTGGTCGACGAAGAGTACGCGGTCCTGGACCCCACGCGCTGGACCGTCGTCGATCCTAGCTCAGCCATTTCGGTTAGCGGTGGCAAGTTGCTGGTTGCGGGCGGCAGCGGCGTGGATGGCCAGACGGTTGTCCAGTTCATCGAGAGGGTTGAACTGGGTGGGGCGATCACGCTTCAACACGGGACCATTGCCTTCAGCGGCGCCTCCGATGGGGTCCTGGGTGGCTTGTATGCATCGACCATTTCCGTGTCGGGGTGTCTGGCGGGCTTCAGAATTCTCCCGTCCGGAGCGGATTGCCGAATTCAGGCCCTGGTCAACGGCGTGCTGAACAGCGTCGTCATCACCACTCAGAAGAACCATCTTTATGCCTTAACGACTCGCTTCTACGCGGCGGAGGTTTACCGTAGAAAAGAGAGGTTTCATTCCTCTCTTCATCCTGCCGGGTCTGGTCGAGGAGGAGACGCGATAGCTGCTGATGTCCGCGTGGTTCTGGAAGTTCACGATATCGACCCCGCGAATCCAGGATCCCTGGTCGCGCCGTCGACAGTCTTATACGACGATGTTATTGCCAACGCTCCAGACTTCGTCACCTACACCCTGGTCAATGCTTCCAATCTGCGGGCAAATATTGCATTCACCAGGATTCTTCAGTCGGTGGATGCCGAGGTCCGAAGCGCCCTGCCCGATGCAGCCTACAGGACGCGACTGGTAGGAGCACTCGCGGAAGGAGCTGAGTGCCATATATCGACGGAGCCGGCCTTGCAGTTCTTCCCTCAGTCGGTTCCAGCCGCGAACGAGCAGATTGTCGTAAGCTATCGCGGCTCCTGGCGGTCCATGGCCCGCGTCATCAGCTCCGCAAGCATATCCAACGAAAGAGGCGCTAATGACGATGGAGTCCGCGGCGTCGTGCGAAACATTGCGACTCCGAGCGCCCGTACATCGTCCGACTGCGAGAACGCCGCCTTGGCGCTGTTAGATGAGTCGCAATCTCCCGCGTGGTCCGGCGAGTACCAGTGCTGGAGCGACTTCTTGCGCGGTCAGGCCGACGATGTTTTCCCGGGCGACAGTATTGTCGTCACTGTGCCATCTCAGGGAGCATCATTCGGCGCAATCGTCCACGAGGTTTCGATTCAGGTTGTGGACCTCTGCGGAGAGCACTTCTTATACAAACTACACTTCGCCGACAGCGCCACACAAGCAGTAGCGTTTGCTTTCGATGCACAGCACGTCAGCACGGCTCTCGACATCCCCTCTGTCGACGTTACGACTGTCGGCACGAACTGTCTGCCTGATCTCACAGGAACTGCCGTCACTCAGGTGGCGTCCACCGGCATCAACATTGACAGTGGACTCACCCCCGGAGTGGGCCGGGGAATCGAAGTGCGCAGCACTGACTACGGTTGGGGACAAAGTAATGATCGCAATCTTGTTGGAAGGTTCACGACCCGCACTTTCAGCGTGCCGCGCCTCGCAAGAGTCCAGACCTATTTTCTTCGACAATATGACTCTTCCTCACCTGCGAAATATTCGCGGTATTCGGCAGCACTTCACGTCGATTATCCGTTATGAAAGATCAAGAAGTTATGAATGACCTAGAAGAACAACTTGGACCAAAAGCAACTCGTCATGCTCCTTCCGAGAAGCGCCCAATCTTCGTTAAGGTGACCGACCGGGAATTTCAGATCGAGGTTCTGGAAAAACTTGGCCGGCTGGAAACCAAGGTGGATATGCTGGTCGGGAATGGCCAACCCGGCAGAGTGCGCCTCATCGAGGATAAGCTTGCGGCGCTGGAACGCAGCGACGTCAAACGCAACGTCTACGATCGCATCGTGAGTGCCGTGATCGCGTTTGCGGTCAGCGCTGTGATCGCCTTGCACGACCATCTTGGACTTCGCTGAACGCACCGTGCGAGGCAGCGACCGCCTGACTCACCCTTCATTCGCAATCAGGTCTGCAGTCGGCAATGTTCGTGTGCTGACGCGGCCTCACGTAAGAATTCTGTTCGCAACTTTAATCCAAGGAGAACATTTTATGAACTTTCTATCCAAGATGCTTCGTGGCATCGCCTTCATTCCAGCCGTTGTTAATGGGATCGAGGGTCTTTTTGGCAACCGTTCCGGCAGCGAGAAAAAAGAAGCCGCCTTGTCGTTCGTTTCGGCGGCACTATCCATGACGGAATCCGTCAGTAATCGCGACATCGTCGATGAAGGAAAATTTAAGGAGGGCCTGTCTAAAATTATCGATGGCACCGTTGAGTGTCTGAATTCCTCAACCTGGGCAAAGGCGAAGGCCCAGTAGTTCGATCCAGGCGTAAAGCGAAACGGCAGGCTCAAAGCCTGCCGTCATTCTTTAGCCTACGTCCTCGCTCCAATTATCGAGCGTCTTCTTCACCAGCGCCATGAACTGATCTGCCACCGCGCCGTCGATCACGCGATGATCATAGCCAAGGGTCAAGTGCACGAGTGAACGGATGGCGATGGAGTCGTTCCCTTGAGAATCCGTTATCACCACCGGAGCTTTTGCAATTCCGCCCACACCGAGGATCGCAACATTCGGTTGGTTGATAATCGGCAGGCCAAAAACGGCACCAAATTGACCGGGGTTGGTAATCGTGAAGGTAGAACCCTCGACCTCTTGTGGCATGAGTTTCTTGGAACGGGCACGCTCACCAATATCGGTGATCCCGCGTTGCAATCCGAGAAAATTCAACTCATCTGCATTCTTGAGTACCGGAACGATGAGACCCCAATCAAGCGCCACGGCAATACCCACGTTCACGTGACGGTGATAGTGAATGCTTTCACCCTCGACCGAGGCATTGCAGATCGGAAACTGCTGCAAAGCAATGATGGCTGCCCGAACAAAGAAGGGCATGAACGTCAGGCGCGCGCCATTGCGTTGCTCGAACGAATTCTTGTGTTTGTTACGAAGATTCACGATGCGGGTAAAATCCACTTCGAACATCGCATGGACGTGGGCGCTCGTGCGGCGCGATTCGATCATGCGTTGCGCAATGATCTTCCGCATCTGGCTCATGGGCACCAGTTCACCTGGGATAGCCACAGGTGCCGCGGGCGTCGCGGCCTTCGCCGAGGGAGCAGAAGCTTGACTCGCGCCGATTGTGGGCGATGGCCGCGGAGTCGGAGGTTGCGGTGCACCCTGCTTCTCGATGAAGGCCATCACGTCCTGTTTCGTGATGCGGCCGCCGGTGCCGCTTCCGGAAACTCTCGAGAGATCAACATTGTGTTCGCGCGCCAGCTTCCTCACTAACGGAGACGAGCGAATATGCTCGTCGTCTTCATGCGCGGATTCCGCTTCTTCCTCCACCGGCGCAGCAGCTGAAACCGGTGCCTCTTCCTTGCGCGGAGGTGCAGCAGGCTGAGCAGGAGCGATAGACTTCGGTGCCGCAGCCTTACTCGCCTCCCCGTCCGTCGATATCGTCCCTACGACCGTATTGACCTGAACCGTGTTGCCTTCCGTGACTTTGATCTCGTGCAGCACTCCGGAAGCGGGTGCGGGAATCTCAGCGTCGACCTTGTCGGTAGAAATTTCAAACAAAGGCTCGTCTCGCTGAACCTTGTCTCCTGGCTTCTTCAGCCACTTCGTGATTGTGCCCTCAAAAATTGACTCGCCCATTTGAGGCATGACGATATCTGTCGGCATATTCCCTTCCCGGCGGCCCTGCTCACAATTTCGGGCCCACTGTAATCCTTTATTATATAAGACCCTGTAAGCTGCTCGCGCCTACTCCTGATGATGCTCTTCCGTGGCTTCCGCACCTGCTGCGGGGGGCTCAACTCCGAAGCTCTTTTTCCAGTACTCCTGTACCGCCGGAGTCAGTTTCTCAACCCGCGCCAGAAATGCAGTGACCTTCCACATGTCCGCTTCGGACAGCGTTTTGTTCCACGCGGGCATTCCGGTGTAGCGAACCCCTGTTCGAACCGCATAGTAGATGTGCCATTCCGGATCGTCGAGCGGGTGCAATATCAGCTGCGGAGCCGGAGGGTAGAAGGAGCGCCCAAGCACGCTTTCTTTCTTATCAAGCCCGCCATGACACTCGGCACACTTCATGGTGTAGATCTTCATGCCGTCGATCACAGTGTCGTCGGTGGGGGTCAGCGGATTGTTGATCCGTGGTGCATGGCGCTCCATGGAAGCATCGAGTGCCGACATCGCAATCCTCCGCTCGAGCGCTGGAGGGTTCGCGTCCGCATTGGTCGGCATCAGTCCCAACAGCGCAAGACCGGCCCCGATGAGCACGAGTACAACCAAGGTGACGATCACCCCAAGACTGAAGTTGCGCATCTTTTCTCCTCAGGACTTGACTCGGATCGATTCGAAAATCACTCCCGGCCGGAATAGAACCGTTGGCGCACGCAGGCAGGCACGTCGGCCCGCCACTGATTTCAATACGCTCTCAACTTGCGTGCCTCGCGAACGACGTCGCTCACCTTGGGTAGAAAATGCTCCTCTTGCGGCGGAGAGAAAGGCACCGGAGTATCCAGCGCTGTGATTCGTACAATCGGGCCGTCCAGTTCGTCAAAAGCTTCTTCGTTAATGATTGCAGAAATCTCCCCCGCGATTCCGCCGGTGCGAACATCCTCGTGGAGCACGATCACCTTATTCGTCTTCCGTACCGTTTGTGCAATGGCCTCGCGATCCAGTGGTGCGACAGTACGCAGATCAATTACCTCCGCTTCGATCCCGTCTTTGGCAAGAATCTCCGCCGCTTCCAGGGCCACGTAAACCATGGCTGCATAGGTAATGATGCTAATGTCCCGCCCTTCACGAGCCACGCGCGCTTTACCCAAAGGCACGACGTAGTCATCCGAGGGCACATCTTCCTTGATCCGGCGATAAAGATACTTGTGCTCGAAGAAGATGACCGGATTGTTGTCGCGAATGGAAGCCTTGATCAGACCCTTCGCGTCATAGGCGGAGGCAGGGCAGACCACCTTCAGGCCCGGCGTATGCGCGAAATACATCTCAGGATTCTGCGAGTGGAACGGCCCGCCATGAACGTTGCCTCCGCTCGGTCCGCGAATCACCATCGGCGCGGGCGCTCCCCAGCGGTAGTGGCACTTCGCCACCATGTTGGTGATCTGATTGAACGCGCAGCCGATGAAGTCCATGAATTGGAACTCGGCCACGGGCCGCATGCCTGTGAAGGCCGCGCCCAGCGCTGCTCCGACGATGGCTGACTCAGCAATGGGCGTGTCAATCACGCGCTCGGGACCGAAACGATCAATGAATCCGTCGGTGACCTTGAACGCGCCGCCGTAAATACCGATGTCTTCGCCAATGCAGAAGACGGTGGGATCGCGCTCCATTTCCTCCCAGATTCCCCGGCGTATGGCTTCGAGATAAGTGAGTTGAGGCATGGCTTATAGGAACTTTACTTCGGCGGTGACCTGCGGACCACCACTAGCAGTGGCTTCGAATCGAGTTCCCTGATCACATAACTCCCGTGGTCCTCTTTGCAGCCATCTACTCGATGGGTCATTTCCCTCTCGTACCACCAAGCACTAAGTTCTGCCTTTTCGTCAGGTTCGAAATCCTTGCACAACACACCACTCTGCCCGCAGGTGAGTTTCCCCTTGATTCTGATCTCGGCCCAACTGCCGGCCGGCAAGTCCAGATGGCCCGAAGCTCCATCAGAGCGTGCAAAGAGCACTCCCGCGGCCTTGAGCCATGCTGGGCTTCCATGTTTGATATCCGTACCGAGCCTTAAGTTAATGTCGACCACTTCGTAGCTCTCTTCCTTACCATCAGCAGACATATGCGTCACGCGCTCACCATCAGTTTCCCATGGCACCCGCACTGCCGTTTTGCCAAGGTTCTCAAAGCGAACCCTCGCCTGAAACTCTCCGCCGATCTGAAGGACCGTAGGTGTGACGTCCACGACCACGAGTTGCACGCGCTCCTTTTCCTCCTGATCAGATTGCACAGCCGCTTGAACAATCGCCCCATCGGAGACGGTAGAATTCACGACTGGGCAAATCTCTCGCGTGGGGCGGGAGACATGGTCTGCCGGAGCCCGCCAAGAGGTTACCGTGAAGTCGCGCAAACCCACCTGTTGAGCGAAGCAGATGCTCGTGAAACCGATTGCCATCAGTGCTGCCTGACAGAGTTTCACTCATCCCTCACTTCAAATGCACCGCCGCCTCTTCTTCTTTCGGAGTTGCGGCGGTAGCTTTAGGTGTGCGCACCTTCGGCATTCCGTACTTCGGCTTGATCTCGTGGCATCCGCCCTCGCAGTACGTCCCTCCTGCCGCACTTTCCGGCTCGGGCATCGGCGATGCCACGGCAAAATCACGATCTGCTTCCAGCTCGCGATCCACATCCGCGATCAGTTTCGCGTTTTCTGCCGCCGTGAGCCACTTCTTCCCCAGCAAATGCTGCTCCAGCCGCGCAATCGGATCGCGTTTCCGCCAGTATTCAAACAGCGCTTTAGGTACGTACTCCGCGGCGTCGTGGATGGCATGGCCCTTCATCCGCATCATCTTCGCTTCGATGAGAGTCGGCCCTTCTCCGCGGCGGGCTCGTTCGCACGCTTCGTGGGCTGCATCGTAGACCTGTAATGCGTCCGTACCGTCCACAATCATACCGGGGATACCGTACGCGATCGCTCGTTCCGCCAGGTCCTTCACACAAAACTGCATGTCGCTCGGCGTCGAGTATCCCCAAAGATTATTTTCGACAAACAGCACAAGACCAAGCTTCTGGACCGCCGCAAAATTTACCCCCTCGTAGGTTACGCCCGTCGACTGCCCGCCATCGCCAATGTAGGTCATGACCGCGATGTTCTTTCCCTGCAATCGAGCACCCAAAGCGACTCCAGTTAGCACAGGAATCAGATCACCGAGCGTGGAGATCGGAGCAACCACGTTCCGCTTCTGAATGTCACCGAAATGAGACGACGCATCCCGCCCTTTCGTCGGCGACCCCGCCTTCGCCATGTACTGCATCATGATGTCGCGCGCAGAAAATCCGCGCACCAGAAGCGATCCCTGGTTGCGGATCAGCGGGCCCATCCACTCGTCTGCGCGCAACGCGTAAGCCGACGCGCATGAGCACGCTTCCTGCCCCAGCCCGAAGTAGACACCGCCCACAACCTTGCCCTGTTTGTACAGATTTTCGAGCGCGTGTTCCATTTTCCGGTTGAGGAGCATCCAGCGATAGATCTCGATGACCTGCGGCTTCGACAAGTACTTCGACTCACGAAGGGGCGGAACCGGAAGATTCAGGACACCGCTAGCCTCATAGCGCACACTGTCGCCGACACGCACTTGCTTCACTTCAAATGTGGGTTTTTCCAGGCGGTAGTCGACGATGGTGTAAGTGCGCTGATTGGGGCCATTCAGTAAGGTAGGGGCAACAACGCGACCGCCCTTATGGTTTGAGCTGACGCGAAAAGAATTTCGGGCTGGCGGCTTGCGGCTCTTCTTTGCCATTGGCGATCAGGTTGTCCCAAAGAAAATCGCTGCCGGAAGATGCTAAACCCTTCGCGGGACTTTCACCACTCAGTGAGTGTTTTTCTGCCCGGAGCCACGCAAGAACAGCGGCTAGGTTGCCATCCAGTCGCCCCAGTCATGCCCAAGATGTGTCTTCGTCTCCATGCAATTCGCGCAGTTCCGCGGGAGGCTTCATAGGCACCCCAACCGTGTTCAGCAGTGCTTCCAGCGTTTCAACACGAACAACCTGCTGATCAAAGACGATTCCAAAGTTGCGACCAACGGACTGCGCTACCACCCCGATTGACAGCTGGTGGCCGCATTCTTTCGCCATTGAAGTGACCGGCTTCGACGTAATTCCGCAAGGCACAATCAAATCGAAATACTCGAGATCCGTATTCACGTTAAGTGCAAACCCGTGCGAGGTCACGCCGCGAGAAATATGCACTCCGATCGCGCCAACCTTGGCTGGGACGTCCGAAGAAACTGGCTTGGTCCAGACACCCGTCAATCCCGGCACGCGCTGCGCAGAGATGCCGGAATCGGCGCAAGTCAGAATCAACGCTTCCTCCAAACGCCGCACGTACTCGATGACGCCGAGCGTTTTCTCCTTGCCATCTCTCTGGTAAGTCATCCCCCGCAGGTCAAAAATCGGATAACCAATCAACTGCCCCGGCCCGTGGAAGGTAACGTCGCCTCCGCGGTCGCATTCGAACAACTCCACCCCGCGGGCTTTGAGCTGTTCTGCCGATGCCAGGACATTCGCAACCTTGGCATTTCTGCCCAGCGTAATCACCGGAGCATGTTCCAGCAGAAGCAGAACATCGCCGATCCGGCCATCCTTGCGCATCTCCACCAGCGACTTCTGCAACCGCAGTCCGGTGGCGTAGTCAAGGGTTCCGAGTTGAATGATGGAGATCAAATTTGTTTCTTCGGGACGCGCTGACTTTCGAATTATTTCACCGGACGTACCGATCCACAATTTGAGGTCAGAAGTTTCGAACGAGGGCCTGCACTCTCAAGTAACGCTGCTCCGTCCGACCTTCCACTTCGACTCTAGGCCAGCAGACGCGCGGCATCCTTGGCAAAGTAAGTCAGAATCACGCTGGCGCCGGCGCGGCGTATGCACACCAGCGACTCCATCATCACTCGGTCGCGATCGATCCAGCTGTTGCGGGCGGCAGCTTCGATCATCGCGAATTCACCCGACACCTGGTATGCGGCCAGCGGCACATCGAATCTCTCGCGCGCCGCGGCAATCACGTCAAGATAAGGCATGGCCGGCTTGACCATGATCATGTCGGCGCCTTCTTCCAGATCGAGTTCGATCTCGCGCATGGCCTCCCGCATATTTGCCGGGTCCATCTGGTAGGAGCGGCGATCTCCAAACTGAGGCGCAGAATCCGCGGCTTCGCGAAACGGCCCATAAAACCCCGACGCAAACTTGGCCGCATAAGACAAGATCGGTGTATTCACCAGACCCGCCTCATCCAACGCTTTTCGGATCGCCGCCACCCTGCCGTCCATCATGTCAGAAGGCGCAATGATGTCGATCCCGGCCTGCGCCAGCGAGACCGAGGTGCGTGCCAGCAGTTCAAGGCTCTCGTCGTTGACGATCTCAAATTCCGGAACAAAGCTGGCAGCCATCGACGCGGCTCTATCGATAGCAGCGTCCCGTTCCTTTGGTCCCGCCACCGCGACCGCAGTCATGGCCTTTCGGGCTGCGTCTCGGACCGCTTCCGGCGTCTTTGCCCGGACGATCCCGCAGTGCCCGTGTGACATGTACTCGCACAGGCAGACATCCCCCATGAGGATCAGATCTTTGACTTCGCGCTTGATCGCTCGTGCAGCCTGCTGGACAATTCCGTCCTCAGCCCAGGCCCCGGTGGCAACTTCATCTTTCTTCTCGGGCAATCCGAAAAGGATGACCGACGGAACGCCAAGGCTGTGAACTTCGCGCGCTTCTTTTACGGCCTCGTCGACCGACAGGTTGTACACCCCCGGCATCGACTTCACTTCCTTGCGCACCCCGCTGCCCGGACACACGAACATGGGAGATACAAAGGATTCCGGCGTCAGGCGAGTCTCCCGCACCAGCGAGCGGATCGGTTCATTGCTCCGTAAACGTCGTAAGCGCGTGATCGGGAACGACATAAGGCGATTTTAGCAGACGTATCGTGGGGAAACCGCGGGAAATGGATTGTCCGCCTGCCCCTCCTTCGAAGGAAGGGCTCAGTTGCAAACCAGGTACACGAATTGATATCGGACACGCCGCAAAACTAATAGACACTTCAACATAGCCCGACTCCAAAGGGGCATAGTACTTCGGTAATGTCTTTGTCTCTCTTCACTCCCAGGGTTGAGGGCAAGGCCTCTAAAATCTTGCTAAGGCAAGCTATGTCGATTCGCCGCAACTGGTGGCTGTTCTGCACAGCCGGGCTGATACTGGCCTACGGCGCCATCTCACTGGTGTCGCACCCCAGCTACGCCCTGACCACGTTCGGGGACCTGGTTGCCCTTCTACTGTTGGCCGTAGGCACGCTTGTCATGCTCGGCAATGTCGTTGGGACCAATGGAGACCTGCGCGCTTTCTGGGCCTTGCTGGCCACAAGTTTCGTTCTTTGGACGATGAACCAGGTAGGGTGGACCTGGGTGGAGGTCATCAAACAGCATCCGTTGCCCGATCCGTTCTTCGGCGATACGGTTCTGTTCATCCACACGGTGCCTATGATGGCTGCGGTCGCCTTGCGCCCCCACAGGTCGCCGGCGGACAAGCGGCGGTTCTTCAGCACATTGAACTTCCTGATGCTGCTGTTCTGGTGGGTCTTCCTTTACATGTTCCTGGTTTTCCCGGACGAATACGTTTCTCTCAACGTGCCTGTCTACAGCGGCAATTACGACCGGCTGTACCTGTTGCAAAACCTGCTTCTGATCGGGATTCTGGGCTTGTCCGTTTACCGCACCACGGGGCCGTGGCGCACTTTATATCGAAACTTCTTGATCGCAGCTGCGCTGTACTCACTCTCGTCGGGGCTCATGAATCTGGCGATCTCGCGAAACAGCTATTACACCGGGAGCCTCTACGACATCACCTTCGTTGCGTCAGTTTGTTGGTTCATCCATATGGGACTGCAGGCGCGTACGCAATCTCTGGAATGCCAGCCATCGTCGGGAAGTGAGAGCCGGTGGGTGGCTTTCGCACCCCGCCTTGCTATGATGGCGATCCTTTCCTTGCCGGTCATGGCTTTCTGGGTATTGTTTCTCGATACCTCTGCGCCCCGCCTGCGCCAGTTTCGCTTGATGGTGGCGCTGGCCTCCATGCTGGTTCTCGGCTGTTTCGTCTTCCTCAAGCAGTATCGCCTGGATAAAGAACTCATGCGGTTGCTCAGCCAATCGCAGAAGAGTTACGAAAACCTGGAACGCCTGCAGAACGAGCTCATTCAGAAAGAGAAGCTTGCCTCCCTCGGTCAACTTGTGGCCGGAGCAGCGCACGAAATCAACAATCCGCTCGCTGCCATCCTCGGCTACTCCGAACTGCTTTCAACCCACGAAGCTCTGACCGCCGATCAGCGCTCGATGACCCAGAAGCTGTTTCAACAGGCGCGCCGCACCCGCGACTTGGTTGCCGACCTGCTGAGTTTCGCTCAGCAGGCTCCTGCGGAAAAGAATTCCGTGGACATCAGTTCACTCTTGCAGCGCGTTTTGAAAATGGAAGGTGTGCAGGCAGAAACCAAAGGCGTGAAGATCGAAATGAATGTCGAGCCCGGCGTTCCGCGCATCTGGGCAAATGCCAACCAGCTTCTTCAAGCCGTCCTGCAGATTATCGATAACGCAATCGATGCCCTCGAAGAAGTCGGCGGCGGCCGCCTCAGCATTTCCCTGAAGAAAGAAGGCAACGACGTGGTGCTGCAGTTCTCTGACACCGGACCTGGCATCCGCGATCCGCAACGCGTGTTTGACCCCTTCTATACGACCAAGCCCATCGGCAAAGGCACGGGACTCGGGCTGAGCGCCGCCTATGGTGTGGTTCAGGACCACCACGGCCAAATTTACTGCTACAACAAGGCGGAAGGCGGTGCCGTGTTTGTCCTGCGCCTCCCCGCAACCATGCCCGAACCTGCCGCCGAGATCGCCAAAGCCCAGGCGACCACCTGATACTTCCCGTCTCGTAGGATTCGCTCCACGGGCTGAGGCGCTGCTTCTTCGAGCTTGGCGGTAAGGGCGCCGGAGCGGTGTACCATTATTCGATGTCGTCTCTGCCCCTGACGCATACCAGCGCACGCATTCTGGAGTTCGACGCGCTCCGGGAGTGCCTTCGCGGCTATGCGCCATCGCCGCTGGGTCAAGCCGTGATTGAGAATCTTGTCCCCTCATCCGACGGCGCCTGGATTCAGAATCAGCAATCACTCACCAGCGAGATTCGTGAGTTCCGCCGCGTGCATGGGAGTTTTGAATTTTCTGGGCTGATCCAGATCGAGAGGCTGGTCGAGAAGTCCCGCATCATGGGCTCGGTCCTTGAGACAACCGAGATTCGCGACGTGCTGATGGTTGTCGACCGCGCGGCGGAGTGGCGCGAGATTTCTCTGAACCCGCCGGTTGCGATGAAGGTCGAATGGACAGCAGTATCCGCGCTCTCAGCTGGCATCACCGACTTCACTGAATTTCTGCGCCACTTCTGCAACAAGATTCTGCCTGACGGCACGTTAGACGATCGCGCCTCGCCCGAGCTTGCCCGCGTCCGCCGCGAAATCGACAAACAAAGACGTGCCATCCAGGATTCTTTGCGCAGCTATCTGAAGCGGCTTTCCGAAGGTGGAGCCGTCCAGGACGAGCTGATCACCATCCGTGGCGAGCGCTTCGTCATCCCGGTCAAGATCGAACAGAAGCGCCGCGTGCAGGGCGTGGTCCACGGTGCGAGTTCCAGCGGCCAGACCGTATTCGTCGAGCCGCTTGAGACTATCGAGCAGAACAACGAACTGGTCCGCCTCTTCGAAGAGGAACAGTCCGAGATCCATCGTATCCTGCTCGAGATGACGCGGCGCGTGGGCGAGAACTCCGAGGCCATCCTCGCTGCATCGGAGACGCTAGGGGAACTCGAGCTCCAGTTCGCGAAGGCAAGGTTTGCCGAGGATTACAACTGCGTTGCGGTTACGATCGGCGGCCCTGGCGTATCGCAGCAGACTGCCACGGAGAGCAACTCGACGCAGGGGTCGCCGGGCAGTCGCTTGATTCTTCAAAAAGCTCGGCACCCTCTGCTCGAACGTAACCTTAAAGCCAAAGGCGGCCGGGTGGTTCCCATCAGCCTCGAGCTCGAAGGCGATCGCCGGCAGCTCGTGATCACAGGCCCAAACACCGGAGGAAAAACCGTCGCCCTCAAAACCATCGGCTTGCTCGCATTGATGGCTCAGGCCGGAATTCCGGTCCCCGCGGATCGCGCCGATCTGCCCATCTTTGACTCGGTGCTCGCCGACATCGGCGACTACCAATCCATCGAGCAGAATCTCTCCACCTTCTCAGCCCACGTCACCAATATCGATTTCATTTCGCGCACCGCCACTCCGAATTCTCTCGTCCTGCTCGACGAGCTAGGCTCCGCCACCGATCCGGAAGAGGGCGCCGCCCTCGCCGTCGCTATCGCCGACCATTTCCGCCGAACCGGCTGCATCTCTGTCATCTCAACCCATCACACTTCGCTGAAGGTCTACGCCGCGAATGCGACAGGCGTCGTTAATGCCGCAGTCGGATTCAATGAGACCACTCTGCAGCCAACTTATGAGCTGCGAATCGGCGTTCCGGGCGCATCCGCCGGCATCAACATCGCGCAGCGTCTTGGCTTGAACTCAGCCATTGTCGAGTCGGCGCGATCCCGCCTGGGGACACAGGTGCAGGATGTCGCCCGTTTTCTTGACCGCCTGCACGAAGAATTGCGTGTAGCGGAAGCCGAGCGGCTTCGCCTGAAAACTCGCGAAGAAGAATTGGAGCGCGAGAAGTCTCGCCTCGCGTCGGAAGGCCGCAAAGACCAGCAAGCCAAAATCAAAGAGATGGAGAAGAAACTGGAAAGTGTGCTGCGCGACTTCGAATATCATGCCCGCGAAGCGGTCAACGCAATCCAGGACCGCGCCGCCGCCCAGAAACTCTCCAAAGACGCCGAACGGCGCATCGCTAAGCTGCGCCGCGAGTTTCGCGAGCAGTTCGATTCCACTATCGTGGCCCACACCACCGGCGCCGACCACGGCGATCCCAACGCGCAGCCGCAAGTCGTAAAGCAGGTCTCGGAAGGCGACACCGTAAAGCTCAAGTCCGTCGGCCGGCCTGCGAAGATCACGCGCAAGATCGACGACAACCATTTCGAAGTCGGAGTCGGCTCCATGAAGATGAAGATCGCGCGCGACGACATCGCCGAAGTCATCGTGCGGGCATCAGATTCACCGGTGAAAGCCGCACGTGCTCGAGGCATCTCCGTCTCGCTCGAAAGCGACGACTCAAATGCGCCTTCTGAAATCAACGTAATCGGCCACACCGTAGACGACGCTACGCGCGAAGTCGAGAAGTTCGTGGACCGCGCCTTTCTGGCTGGCCTGCCGCGAGTGCGTGTCGTCCACGGCAGCGGCATGGGCATTCTCCGCAAGGCTTTACGTCAATATCTGCAGAGCCATCCGCACGTCGCTACCATCGCCGAACCTCCGCAGAATGAGGGCGGCGCGGGCGCAACGGTGGTGGAACTTAGGGTGTAGGGACTGAGACCTTTCCAAGGGTAACGAGAGTGGTTGCTAGTCTGACCGCCCGGTTCGGTCGATACAACAATTGAAACTATGACGAGACCCACTAAGCCCGGAACACTGCGAACGCGCAAAGTCGCGTCGGCCCCGAAGAGGCCTGCCCGTAGCCAACAGCCCAAGAACCTCGTTGAATTTTTCCGGAATTCACCACTCTCCGAGGTAGTTGTAGACCTCAAGAGAAATCGGGATTTAGGCAGAGGGTAGGAATATTGAGTTCTGACGGTTTTTCCTCCACTCTCAACCGAATACTGTTGGCAATCCACAGTTTTCCCACAGCGACAGGCGGCTGCTATATTCCTATGAGCGACTCTCTGCCTCACAATTCTACCGGACAGGTTTTCTCTAGCCAGCCATGGCCAACCCCGGCGATTTCGCGTACACCGTCAAGCAGCAGGCGGACATCGTCCGCATCGTCGGGGACTACGTCAAGTTAAGGAAGGCCGGATCCCAAAACTTCTCGGGCCTTTGTCCCTTTCACGGTGAAAAGACGCCTTCTTTTTCGGTGCACGCGACGCGCCAGTTCTATCACTGCTTCGGATGCGGCGCTTCCGGTGACGTCTTCAGCTTCGTCCAGAAGATCGAGAACATCACTTTTCCCGAGGCCGTAAGACTCGTCGCGCAAAAGCTCGGCATCGCCCTGCCGAAGACGACCTTCAGTAGTCCTGCGGAGGCCAAAGAAGCCAAGGTCAGGACCGCGCTTCTGGAAATGCATGAACGTGCCACCGCCTTTTTCCAGGAGTGCCTCAGGCGGCCCGAGGGAGCCCGAGCCCGCGAATACCTTACCGGGCGTGGTCTCGATGACGAAACCATCGCTCGCTTCAAGATCGGCTATGCCCCGGATTCCGGCTTCCTGCTGCGCGATCGCCTGCGCGGCGATTTCGACGAGGAATTGCTGCGCGAGAGTGGGCTGTTTTCGTGGAAGGACAGCCGCCAGCCGTCAGCTCTCAGCTCTCAGCCCGAGAGCGGCGACACCGCTCCCAGCTCCGCAGCCCTCGCCATGTACTCCAAGTTCCGCAATCGGGTGATGTTTCCAATTGCCAACGAAGCGGGGCGCGTCATCGCCTTCACCGGACGCACCCTCTCCACCGACGAAAAGGCTGGCCCTAAGTATCTCAACTCCCCCGAGACGCCCATCTACTCTAAGGGCCGCGTACTTTTCAACCTCGACCATGCCAAGGAGGCCCTCCGCAAGCTCGACTACGCCATCCTCGTCGAGGGCCAGATGGACTGCGTTTCCGTCTTTGCCGCCGGCTTCCAAAACGTCATCGCCAGCTCTGGTACGGCCTTCACTGAACTCCAGACCAAGCTTCTCGGCCGCTACACGAAGAACGTCGTCGTCAATTTCGACCCCGATACGGCTGGCGCAAAAGCTACCGAGCGCACTCTGGGGCTGCTCGTCGAAGAGGAATTTCAGATCAAAGTCCTCACACTCGACGCCGGCTTTGATCCCGACCTCTTCATTCGCCGCAAGGGCAAAGACGCCTACGCTGCAGCGCTCAAGAATTCGCAGCGCTACTTCGATTACCTCATCGAGCGGGCGCGCAGCCAGTTCTCCGGCCGCAGCGCCGAAGGTAAGGTCAAAGCCGTCAACTACCTTCTGCCGCACATCCAGCGCGTACCCAGCCGGATCGTCCGCGACGAACTGGCGCACGAGATCGCCCAGAAACTTGGTATCGACTCGAACGTACTGCGGCAGGAACTGAAACACGCCGCCGGAAGCCGCTCGTCGGCTGCACTGAAGGCCCCGGCTGAGGCCCAAATCACCGACGCCGAGCGCATTCTCATCCGCGCCCTTGCCTCGGGTCGCGAAATGCAGGGAGGCGAGTACTCCTCCTCGCGCGAGGGCGCCGAAGAGGAATTCGATCCGGCCCGGCAGGCTCAGTATGCCTTGAAGAATGAACTCCTGCACCACGGCCTGCCCACCGAGTCCCTGATGAGCGCTCTTCTGAAGTTGGAGACCGGTTTTGCCGATTTAATGGAGCTGCCGATTTCAGATTTTGACCGCAAGCTGCTGGCTTCCATCCTCTTGAAGGAAGAGGAAGAGCTCACTGCCGAGCGGCTGGAGGGGGCGGTGCGGGCGCTGCGACGCATCCAGTTACGCCACAAACTGGACCAGATCCAGCGCGAATTGCAGGCCTCAGGCGCGAAGGGAGCGGCCCAGTTGGAATCGCTGCTCCAGGAAAAGGTTCGGCTCAAGCGGGCCCTTATGGACCCGGGGCTGGGAGAGGACGGAACCACGTCCCGCCTTGGAGGCTGAAAACAATCCTGGGAACCTTGAAACAAAATGGCCCCAAAAGCCATCTAAACTATTAACAGGAGAGGACTACGGGCGGGTTCAACTCCGGCATCCAGCAGACCACCGAAGGGCAGGGTTCTGTCCTTCATGCTATACTTCGAAGGTTTGTGCCGGCGCGCAACCCCGCACTTGCAAATTCCCACCGCTGATCGCTTTGGCGTCCTCTCTTTACGGACGAACTGAGTATCGAGGAATCCTTGGCTCTAGACGACAAGTACGACGACATTAAAAAGCTGATTGATACAGGCAAGGAGAAGGGATATCTCACTTACAGTGAGGTCAACGACCTTATCCCGCACGATGTGCACTCTCCCGAAGACCTGGATGATCTGCTGACCACCATTGGTACGCAAGGCATCGATGTGCTCGAAGGCCCCAAGCTGCCTTCCTCCGCACTCGATAAGAAGTTTGAAGAAGTAGAAGAAGGTTCTGAGGATGTGGAACTGGATCTCACTCCCGGAACCCTGGAAAAAACCAACGATCCCGTCCGGATGTACCTGCGCGAGATGGGCACAGTTCCCCTGCTCACCCGCGAAGGCGAAGTTGAAATCGCCAAACGCATCGAGCGCGGCCAGCTGCGCGTGCTCAAGGCGCTGTCCCGTTCTCCCATCGTCATCCACGAACTGCTCGCCATGGGTGACGACCTCAAGAAGGGCGTCCGCTCCATCAAAGAAGTTGTCACCTTTGATGAAGAGGAAATCACCGACGAAATTCTTGAGAACCGGCTGAACGAATTCACCAAGAAGATCGACGACCTCGCCAAGCTCTACAAAAAGGTCGGCGCGATGTTGGAGAAGTTTGCCGACATCTCGCAGAAGAAGCGTCCCAAGGACTTTCGCCGCTACCGCGTGGCTCTAGCCCGCGCCATTGTTAAGGTTTCGCTCGCGGTTCGCACCCTGGGCTTCACCAACACGGAACGCAAGCGTCTCATCGACCGTCTTAACAAGACCGTCGACGGCATGCGCTCGCTCGACCGCCAGAGTCAGAATCTCGAGCGCAAGGCGGACGCTACCCGCAACGAAGAGCAGAAGAAGGAATACCGCCGCCAGTCCCGTGCGATCCGCGTGGAACTGGAGAAGCTGGAAGCCGAAGCCGGCGTCACGTTTCAGGAGCTCAAGCGCACCCAGCGCGAAATCATCCAGGGGGACATGGATGCGGAGCAAGCCAAACGTGAGCTGATCGAAGCCAACCTCCGGCTGGTGGTTTCCATCGCCAAGAAGTACACCAATCGCGGCTTGCAGTTCCTCGATCTGATCCAGGAAGGCAACATCGGGTTGATGAAAGCCGTCGACAAGTTCGAATACCGCCGCGGCTACAAGTTTTCAACTTACGCCACGTGGTGGATCCGTCAGGCCATCACCCGCGCGATTGCCGACCAGGCCCGCACCATCCGCATCCCGGTGCACATGATCGAAACCATCAACAAGCTGATTCGGACCTCCCGTCAGCTGGTGCAGGAACTGGGACGCGAACCCACGTCGGAAGAAATCGCCAAGCGCATGGACATCCCGGTGGCCAAAGTGCGCAAGGTGCTCAAGATCGCACAGGAGCCCATCTCCCTCGAAACGCCCATCGGCGAAGAGGAAGATTCGCACCTGGGCGATTTCATCGAGGATCGTGCCGTGGTATCGCCGGCGGAAGCGGTCATCAACGTCAATCTCAAGGATCAAACATCGCAGGTTCTGCGGACTTTGACAGCTCGCGAAGAGAAAGTGATCAAGATGCGGTTCGGTCTTGAAGACGGCAGCGAGCATACGCTTGAGGAAGTCGGTCAATCATTCGCAGTCACTCGCGAGCGCATCCGCCAGATCGAGGCGAAGGCCCTTCGCAAACTACGTCATCCCTCGCGTTCGCGAAAGCTGCGCGCGTTCATGGATGGAGTAAGAGACTAGACGAAACGGACAATCTGAACTTTTTTAGGGGGCGCGAGCAATCGCGCCCCCTTTCCTTTCCGAACGATCCGCTGACTCGTTCGGCACGGATGGTCTTGGGTTCGCCGCGATGCTCCAGGCCGATCTCCTGCAAGACGCAGGCGTTGACCTTATACATAGGTATAAGGTTCATAATATCGGCATGCGTATCGGTCAACTGGCCCGCAAAGCCGAGGTCAACGTCCAAACCATCCGATTCTACGAGCGGCAGCATATTCTCCCGCCAGTTCCACGCGATGGTTCACGCTATCGCTCTTACACCGACGCAGATCTTGCGACCGTGCGCTTCATTCGGCACTCGCAAGGCCTGGGCTTCACGCTTAAGGAGATCCAGCAGCTCATGCCCCTGCATGAGTCGATCATGACCGAACCGAAGGCTGGCGCTCGCCGTCCCAAAGATGTACGAGTGATGTCCCAAATCGCTCACGACCGGCTTCGTCAGGTCGAGGAAAAGCTGCGCGCACTGAAGATGATGCGAATGCAGTTGCTCACCATGATCGATCGCTTGGAAACCGGCACTCCCCGATGCGCTGCCGCTGGAGGCCCGTGCGATGACCTCGCGGCGCGCCGGCCTCACCCTGCCCAATAAACAATCGCTTGACTCTATACCTCGGTATAACCCGCACAATAAGCGATGAAAGGCTCGCGGCCCGCGGAAAAGTGCCGCATTCGTGCCCGGCATGCCATCAAACGCCGCACAGGCAGACTCACGGATATCTGGACGACGGTGGAACGGCACGGCTCTAGAGGCTGCGGACAAGAGTCCGGTTCGTATCAGGGCATGCCTCATGCATGCCGTAGCGGATTTTTGTATTTGCGGGCCTTTAGGCCCTGAGGATGTGCATTCGACTTTTTCGTTTCCTGGAGGAGGTTGCTCATGACCGACGCTAACAAAAAAGCAAACCGAATCTGGATGTCGTTGCTGATCGCCTTGGCCATGCTGGCGCTACTGGCTGTGTGGCGGACCGCACAAAAATCCATGCAGATGCAGACGGTGGCGGCCGGAAGCGCCGAGGTGCAGGGCAAGAAGCCTGGCGAGGCTATCAAAGTGGTCTTGGAGGTGGCGGATTCCACTTCAGTCGAGATCCACGGAAAATTGTTGGAGAAGCAGGACGAGACTCACTACGTGCGCACCGCAACCGAAGTGCGGGTCGGGTTTGACACATCCACGCCCGTGGTCATGGGCAAGGCTGCGGATTTGCATCCGGGAGCGATCATCCACGTCTCAGGTACGGTGAATACCCGGCAGGCCGTGGAAGCGAAGCAGATCGTGATCCTCACCGGTTACGTGCAAGTCCGCTAGGTTGGCATGAATTCATACTTCATCGCCGGCACCGCGGGATGGCTTGCCGCTGTTCTCGTTGGTGCCGAGGCAGTCTTGCCCTATTTTCTGCGCACTCTTCCGTCTGCGCTTCCTGCCCACGCCACCGTCCGCCGGCCAACCCCCTATCTCCAGCGGATGTGGCTGCACTACTGGGTTGGGTATCTCGTGGTGGTTCTCACGCTGCTGCACTCTTCTTTTGTCATGGGACCTTCGCTCCGAAAAACCGGCAGCACTGGGCTGAACGCCGCTATGCTTGCCGCTCTTCTCATTTTGGTTCAACTTCTCGTCGGACTCTGTCTTAAGAGTGGGACGGCGAAGTCAAGGCAGTTGCTCAAGCGGTTTCATTTCTGGATCATGATTGCACTGATTGTGTTGCTACCCGCCCACGTGTTGCTCAATGGATGATCGCTCCGTGACGAGCCCGGTAAACGTAGGCTTTGCACCAGGAAAGTTGCGGAAATTTCACATCGGGAAAATTTGTTTCTCGTTTTCCTGCGCGTTCCACAAAAAGTTCCTGTCCTCCACAGCTTCTGCACAAACGCGCCTCGCTTTTCTATTGCAGCGCATCGCTTCCTCAAGCAAAGTGCTCACATTGAAACGCGTGATGTTCGCTGCTTGGAGCATTGCGATGGCACTAGCGGTTCCGGCAGGTTCTCGAGGGTGAATTTGCCGGGGGTTTGTCAACACACGCTCAGCGCGTGCTGATTGCCCGGGCGTTGCGGCCTCCTCAGGAAGTCTTCCTCGCGGAAGACTGAGCCGCTGGCCATCACAGTGACTGCGGGTCCTAGACTCGCAGAGTACGCAGGGATGCACTCCCCCGAGAGTGCGCAACCCGTCGCGTACATCGCCTTCGTCTCGTGCGAAGGAAAAGGCATGCTGGACGTCCACGAACGGTGCGGCTCGAGTGGCTGGCTCGGGCCGCATTTGTTTGCGCGGCATTTCCTTCTTCGAGACTTGGTGGTTGTCGTTCAGTTTCCTATCGCGATTCGTATCAGGGCACCGCTTCAGCGGTGCCGTTGGAGTGGGCCATGCGGACATGGCTTTAGCCGCTGTGTTCCACGAAACCCATCCTTGATATTCGTGTTTTATTCGCCTACAATCGATCCGGCTTTTTTGCCGATTTTCAACGAGCCCGACATGAGCAACTACGATTCCGAAAAAAATGTGTTTTGCCCGATTTTTCCGAAGACATTCTTTTCCTCCACAACTCATTCGCGAGTAGTGTCGCAACTGCTCGATAACGTTTTCTCAACTCAGTCGACCGATCAAGAAGATTAGTGGCTACCACCGATTACAGTCTCGTCAGCACGCTCCCGGCAAACGTCGAAGCGGAGCGCTCCATCCTCGGCGCGATCCTGCTCGATAACCTCTCCTACAATCAGGCGGCCGAGCATCTCAAAGCCGAAGACTTCTCCCTCGATTCGCATCGCCGCATTTATTCACGCATGGTTGATCTGGCGGAAACCTCTCGCCCCATCGACCTCATTACTTTGACCGCGGAGCTCGATCGCCATAAAGAGCTTCAGCCGGTCGGTGATATAGGCTACGTCTCCGGTTTGCTCGATGGCGTTCCCGACCGCCCCAGCATCGAGCACTATGTCAAGATCGTTCGCGACAAAGCTCTTCTTCGCGGATTGATCCACGCCGCCAACGCCGCGATTTCCCGCGCCGCCGACCAGTCCGACCCAGCCGAAGAGATTCTCAACGACGCCGAGGCCGCCATCTTCCAGCTCTCGGAAAAGCGCATTGGGCGCGGCTTCCTGGGGATTCAGGAGATCGTCAAAGAATCTTTTGGATCGGTGGACGCTCTTCTGCAGCGCGGCCAGCGCATTACCGGCCTGGCAACTCACTACAACGATCTGGACGAAATGACCAGCGGTTTGCAACCTGCGGATCTTGTCATCATCGCGGCCAGGCCCTCCATGGGCAAAACCGCGCTGGCCATGAACATGGCGGAGAACGCCGCCATCATCGATCAAAAAGTTGTCGCGATGTTCTCGCTCGAAATGTCGCGCGAAGCTCTGTTGCTGCGTCTGCTCTGTTCGACGGCTCGCGTCGACTCACACAAAATGCGTACTGGCTCGCTCTGGCGTGACGACATGCAGAAAGTCGTGCATGCCATGGAGCAGCTGGCCACCGCCCCCATCTACATCGACGACACGCCCGGCATCTCGCTGAGCGAAATGCGCGCGAAAGCTCGCCGGCTGCAACAATCGGTGGGCAAGCTGGACCTCCTCATCGTCGACTATCTGCAGCTCATGTCCGGGGGCGGTCGCCGCTATGAAAATCGCACCCAGGAAGTCTCCGCCATTTCGCGCGGACTGAAGTCACTTGCCAAAGAGCTCAAGGTTCCGGTGATCGCCCTTTCCCAGTTGAGTCGCGCCCCTGAAAGTCGTGGTGGCGACCATCGTCCGCAGCTGGCCGATTTGCGCGAGTCCGGATCGATCGAGCAGGATGCCGACCTGGTGATGTTCATTTTCCGCGAAGAGGTCTACAAACAGGATGATCCCGACCTGCAGGGTCGCGCCGAGATCATCATCGCCAAGCAGCGCAACGGACCGACTGGTCGGATTCGGCTGGCATTCTTGAAGAATTCCACGCGCTTTGAGTCGTTAGCCGAGGGGGGAATTGCTCCGGAAGAATAGGCAATTCACGGATGCCTACTATTGAACCTAGTCCGGTGATTTGGCTCACCCTGAGGCGTGACTACCTGTGGAAAAGCTTGTGGACAGCCGATCCCGTCCCTCAACCCGCAGCCAGAACAGCCCCTTAAACGAAGAACAGTCAATGCAATTCGAGCCGTAAGCCATAAAAAACACTAGCCTTGCTAACCCGTTAGGAACCCTGCCTCATTTGTAAACATTTGTTAACTTTTCGTGTAACCCATGAGATTTGCACATACGGGCAAGTCTGTATGCGACCTTCGCACCCGGAGGGAGCGGTGCGAAACCTCTGATTTTGATGTGCAAAATCGAAAAACTAGCTGCTACCCTCGCCGACTTTCAACACAGCCAGGAACGCCTCTTGCGGGATATCTACCCGGCCGATCCGCTTCATCCGCTTCTTGCCCTCTTTCTGCTTTTCGAGGAGCTTGCGCTTTCGCGTAATGTCGCCCCCGTAGCACTTAGCCAGCACGTTCTTGCGGATCGCCGGCACGGTTTCGCGGGCGATGATCTTGGCTCCAATCGCCGCCTGAATCGCCACCTCAAACATCTGCCGGGGAATTAGTTCCTTCATCTTCGCTGCCAGCGCCCGCCCGCGCTCGTAGGCGAAATCCCGGTGCACGATGATCGAAAGCGCATCTACGGGATCGCCCGCCACCATGATGTCGAGCTTCGCCATCGGCGACTCCCAATAGCCGGCCAGATGGTAGTCAAGCGACGCGTAACCGCGTGAGACCGACTTCAGCCGGTCATAAAAATCGAGCACGATCTCATTCAGCGGCAGCTCATATTGCAACATCACCCGCGTCGAGGTCACATACTCGAAGCTCTTCTGCTTGCCACGCTTTTCTTCCACCAGCTTTAGAATTCCTCCCACATACTCTTCGTTCGTCAGAATCGTGGCAAGAATCACCGGCTCTTCGATCTTTCCGATTTCACTCTGATCCGGCCACCGCGACGGATTATCCACTTCGATCAGTTCACCGTCGGTCTTGGTGATCTTGTAACGCACACCGGGCGCCGTCGTGATCAAGTCCAGGTTGTATTCCCGTTCCAGACGCTCCTGAATAATCTCCATGTGGAGCAGCCCCAGAAATCCGCAACGAAAGCCGAATCCCAGCGCCACTGAACTCTCGGGCTCGTAGAAAAACGACGCATCATTCAGCCGCAGCTTCTCGAGCGCGTCGCGCAGCAGGGTGTGCTCGTGAGCATCCACCGTGTATAGCCCGGCAAACACCATGGGCTTGATCTCTTCAAACCCGGGCAAGGGTTCGAACGCCGGCCGGTCGTCGTCGGTGATCGTGTCGCCGATCTTCGTGTCCGCTACATTCTTGAGATTTGCGATGAGAAAGCCAACTTCTCCCGCCTCCAGCGTTTCCACCTCAACCGGCTTAGGTGTCAGCGTTCCCAGCGTCTCCA
This sequence comes from uncultured Acidobacteriota bacterium, assembly GCA_963711675.1. Classification (GTDB taxonomy): domain Bacteria; phylum Acidobacteriota; class Terriglobia; order Terriglobales; family Acidobacteriaceae; genus CAVQFB01. The sequence continues at coordinate 133,669 of CAVQFB010000015.1, forward strand.
CCTGAAACGCGCGCCCGTTCGACCACAGCCGGATCTTCTGTCCCCTCTTTAAAGTTCCCTCAAACACGCGGGTCAGCACGATCACGCCCCGGTACGGATCAAACCAGGAATCAAAGATGAGTGCCTGCAGCCGCCGCCCCGGCTCTCCCTTCGGCGGAGGTATCCTCTTGACGATCGCTTCCAGCACATCCGGCACGCCCTGGCCGGTTTTCGCGCTGATGAGTAACGCGTCCGTCGCGTCGAGACCCACCGCGCTCTCAATCATTTCTTTCGTTCGCGGAATGTCGGCGCTCTGCAGGTCGATCTTGTTGATGACCGGAATGATCTCCAGCCCGTGATTGATCGCCAGATACGAATTCGCCAGCGTCTGTGCCTCGACTCCCTGCGAAGCGTCCACTATTAGCAGCGCGCCTTCGCAGGACGCCAGGGAGCGTGACACTTCGTAAGAAAAATCCACGTGGCCGGGCGTATCGATCAGGTTCAACTGGTAGGTCTGGCCATCCTTGGCCTGGTACATCATGCGCACCGCGTGGGCTTTGATCGTGATCCCACGCTCCCGCTCAAGGTCCATCGCGTCAAGCACTTGCGCCTGCATCTCGCGCGCCGTCAGCGACCCGGTTAGCTCCAGCAAACGGTCCGCCAGCGTCGACTTTCCGTGGTCGATGTGCGCGATAATCGCGAAATTGCGGATAAAAGAGCGGTCCATGAGGGGTCAGATCAATCTTCAATACTAACAGGCGGAAGCTGAAGAATACGGACCGTCCCCGCACGCTAGAATATTCGCGTGACGAGACTTACCTTCACTTTCATCGATCATGTTCAGCTCGCCATGCCCGCCGGCAGCGAGGACGTCGCACGGCACTTCTATGGCGAACTGCTCGGCATGGTCGAGATTCCCAAGCCGGCCGAACTCGCAAAACGCGGCGGAGTCTGGTTCTCGAGTGGAGATGTTCAAATCCACCTAGGGGTAGAGGCAGACTTCCGTCCTGCCAGGAAGGCGCATCCCGCGCTTCGCTGCAGTCATTACGACGATCTGTCGGCCAAGCTGCAAGAGGCTGGTGTTCCGCTCTTGAACGACGAGAGCATTCCCGGCGTTCGCCGCTCTCATATTCATGACCCGTTCGGAAATCGAATTGAGCTGATTGACGCATGACCCGGTGCGATCTCGGCGCTCGCGTAAGATCGGCGCGCACGTCGCCTGGTTCCTCCGCTACAATCGACCCGCGCAAAATTGCGTTGGCAAGGAGAAATATGCGCAAGCTCTCAAGCGTTCTCGTCCTTTGCGTCTGCTTCGCGAGTGTCGCCTTCGCTCAAAACCTCTCGCCCGAGGTGAAGGCCTTCGTCAAGGTTGACGCGCCCGTCATTGCCCTGACCCATGTCAGGGTGATTGATGGTACCGGCGCCGCAGCCCGCGACGATCAGATCATCATTATCTCTCAGGGAAAGATCGAGGCGGTCGGTGATGCGGCAGTCACCATTCCTGCCGGCGCCCAGGTGCTCGACCTGCACGGGCATACCGTGATTCCCGGCCTCGTCGGGATGCACGATCATATGTTCTATCCAGCTGGGGACGCCATTTTTCACGAGATGGCGATCAGTTTTCCGCGCTTGTATCTCGCCGGTGGCGTGACCACGATTCGCACCGCAGGCAGCGTCGAACCATATATGGACCTCGCCCTTAAGCGAGAGATCGACCGCGGAGAAGTGGCCGGCCCTCATATTCACGTGACCGGCCCGTATCTGGAGGGTTCAGGCAGCTGGGCTGCGCAGATGACCGAGCTAAAGACCACGGAAGAGGCTGTCGCCACCGTGAATTTCTGGGCTGATCGCGGCGTCGACAATTTCAAAGCCTACAACTTCATCTCCCGTGCCGTTCTGAAAGCGGCGATTGATGCGGCGCACAAGCGTGGATTGAAAGTGACCGGGCACTTGTGCTCAATCGGTTTTCGGGAGGCCACTGCACTTGGCATTGACGATCTCGAGCACGGCATTGCTGTGGATACCGAGTTCTTCTCAGGCAAGAAGCCCGACCAGTGCCCCATCAGTTCACGCGCTTCCATGGTTGCGGTTACCGATGAACTCACGAATATGCGCGTCAGCGATGCTCCTATCCAGGAAATGATTCGCGATCTCGTTTCACATCACGTTGCCGTAACCTCCACCCTGCCGGTGTTTGAGCTTTTTGTAGCGAGCAAGACGCCGCTCCAGCCGCGGGTCTTGGATGCCATGTCACCGGAAGCACGCAACCAGTTCCTCGAGCGGCGCGTACGCGCCGATCTCCCGATCAAGGACCCCCGGACTGGAGAACCACGCCTGTCGCCGTGGGGAAAGTCATTCCAGCAGGAAAAGGAATTTGAGCGAGCCTTTGTGCAGGCGGGGGGCCTGCTGCAGGCAGGCGAGGATCCCACCGGCATGGGCGGAGACCTGGCTGGGTTCGGGGACCAGCGAGAAGTCGAACTGCTGGTCGAGGCTGGGTTCACGACGCTCGAGGCAATTCACATCGCAACCTTCAACGGAGCGCAGTATCTCGGAGAGTCGGGCCGCATCGGCACGATTGCCGCCGGCAAGCAGGCTGACCTCGTGGTGGTCAAGGGCGATCCCTCCCGGAAAATCGACGACATCGAAAACGTCGAGATCGTATTCAAGGATGGCGTAGGGTACGACTCAGCCAAGCTGATCGAATCGGTCCGCGGGCTTGTCGGTATCCGGTAATACGGTTGCCATTGGCGCGCTTGTCAGGTACCGGTAGAATCACACTCGCATGCTCGTGCTTGCCTCTGCCTCACCGCGCCGGCAGGAACTGCTGTGCAGCGCCGGGATCGCTTTCACTGCCCAGCCCACCGACATACCCGAAATTCCTGGAGAGGGCGAGATTCCCACCGCTTTTGCCGAACGTCTCGCCCGCGAGAAAGCCCTCACCGTCGCACACTCGCATCCTAACGACTTCGTGCTCGGCGCGGATACGATTGTCGTCATAGATAACCAGATCCTTGGCAAGCCGCGCGATGCCTCCGATGCTGCCCGTATGCTCCGACTACTATCTGGCCGCGACCACAAGGTCACAACCGGCGTCTGCCTAATCAGCCCTACCTATCAAGCGTCTCCATCGCAGTCAGCCACAAAGCAGTCGGCACCCTCAACTCGCATCATCGACGTCCGTTCAGAAACCACGATCGTAACCATGACGACGATTACGGAAGATGAAATCCAATCCTACGTCGCCACCGGCGAGCCCATGGACAAAGCCGGCGCCTATGCCATTCAAGGCATGGCTTCCCGATGGATTACTCGCATCGAGGGCGACTATTCCAACGTGGTTGGCCTGCCCGTTTCGCTCGTCTACCGGATGCTCAATTTGCGCCAGAATCCGTGAAAATACTCCCCCAAAGGTGAAACTCTCAGCTGCTTCCTTCACGTAAAGTTCCCCCACACCTTGCCGATAGCCAATAAGTAGACCCAGTCTGGCCGAAAACCCTTCGTGGCGACGGCCTCTGGGAACTCTTGTTCACAAAGAATCGAGCACATACTCATGGCGATACGAACCCTGATCATCGACGACTCCTCGGTCATGCGCAAGATTGTCGAACGCTCTCTGCGTCAGGCGGGGATCGACTTGACCGAGGTCGTCGAGGCCAGCAATGGCGCGGGAGCGCTCAACGCGCTGAAATCCAGCACCGTTGACCTTATTTTGTGCGACATCAACATGCCCGTGATGAACGGACTGGAATTCGTCACCCAGCTGAAGAATGTGGAAAGTGCCAAAGGCGTTCCCGTGGTCATGATCACCACCGAGGCCAGCGAGTCCCACGTGGTGCAGGCGCTCTCGGCCGGCGCCCGTGGCTACATTCGCAAGCCGTTTACCCCCGACCAGGTAAAGGAACACGTCATCCCGGTGTTGGAAAAGAAATGACGCCGAACGTCGAGGTCGCTCAACCCGATCGCGCGACTCGGCTTCCTCTTCTCGAATTGTCGGCGCGCGAAGTATTCGAAATCATGGTCGGCTCCAAGTTGGAACCTGTCGGGGAACATCAGACTCCGCCGCGTCTTGAGTTCACCTCGATGGTGGGCCTGGCCGGACGCATTTGTGGAGTGTTCACGCTGTGTACCAGCGCCCGCTCAGCCACCTTGATCGCCTCCAAGATGCTCGGTATCGAACCCCGCGAAGCCGATCCGCAGACCTGGGATGCGATCGGCGAGGTCTGTAACATGATCGCCGGCAATTTCAAGAACAAGCTTCCTGACACTGGCGAGCCTTGCATGCTCTCCGTCCCTACGGTGATCTCCGGCGGTGATTACAACTTTCGCCCTCTCACCGATGGCGATTCCCTGCGCGTCATGCTGGCCTTTGAGGGAGTCCCCATCGTGGTTTCACTGGAGGTTCACAGTTAGATTCGAGGTTGGCCTGTCCTCCCGCACAGGCCGGAAGATTTTGCCGAGCCCGACGCACTAACTCGGCAAAGTCTTCCTTTATTTCTTTGCATTAGCGACATCTAATTTCTCCACGATGTAATGACCTTCAACATCCCCTTTTAATTCAAGCAAATTGCGCCAGACGAGTGGTGGTCGGTTTGCTTGCTTTCACTCCGGAGGGCGCTCACCGTGAACAGTGGCTACTACGCAGCGTGTGCAGGGCTGAAGGCGCAGACACAGGCTCTCGATCTGGTCGCGCACAATCTCGCCAACATCAATACCACGGGCTATCGAGCCGAACAGACCACGTTCCGCTCTCTCCTGGCCAGTCGCGCGGCACTGTCCCCGGCGCTCTCAATTATGCGCTCAACGACTTTGGCGTGATCGGCGGCAGCCATCTGGATTTCTCTCCCGGCAGTCTCGCGCCGACCGGGAATCCGCTCGACTTGGGCCTTGAGGGCCAAGGTTTCTTCGTTGTGCAAACACCGCACGGCAGCATTACACACGCAACGGGAACTTTTCCGTCTCCGCCAAAGGGCAACTAGTAACGGCTGCAGGCGATGCCGTCCTGGGAGAGAGCGGCCCCATCTCGGTGCCCAATGGTGTGGCTTCGATTAGTCCAGATGGCACTCTGTCGGTGAACGGAGCCGTCGCGGGGAAGCTGCAAGTTGTCGATCTTTCCGCTGGCGCCGGGCTCTCGCCCGCGGGAAGTTCTTACTACTCGGCGCCCGAGGGTTCGGCGCAGAAAGCCCAGGACTACGCCGTCACGCAGGGGATGCTCGAATCGTCGAATGTCAATGCGGTGGCGAGCGTCGTCAATCTGATTGCCGTGCAGACGGCACGCGGAAATGCTGCAGCGCGCCTTGTCCACGTTTTACAGCGATTTCAACCACATCGCCGCGGCCGATTTGCCGCGGGTCTGAAGCCGGAGGCTGCTTATGTATCGATCGCTTACACCGCTGCCAGCGGCATGATCGCACAGCAACTCAATCTCGATAACATCGCGAACAATCTCGCCAACTCAAGTACGTCGGGCTTTCGGAAACGCCGGGTGCAGTTTCAGGATCTGCTCTACCAGAACATGGTGATGCCCGGTTCGGCGTCCAGCCAGCAGACCACCACGGCCGCCGGCCTGCAGATCGGGCTGGGCACGCGCTCAGCCGCTTCTGAAATTATCCAAACCCAGGGCGATTTCAGTTCCACGGGCAATCCGCTGGAACCGACTGTCGAAGGGCCGGGCTTCTTCCAGGTGACGTTGCCCACGGGGGAACGGCTTACACGCGCAGCGGCGCCATCCATCTTGACGCGCAAGGCAACGTCGTCACCGCCGACGGCAACCCCATCGAGCCTTCCATTACGATTCCCGCCGATGCCACTTCCATCACCGTTGGCGCCGACGGCACAGTGAGCGTGACTCAGCCGGGCCAGACCGCCGCGCAGACTGTGGGCAACCTGCAACTGGCGCTTTTCCCCAATCCCGGAGGGCTGAACAGCATTGGCAAAAACCTCTTCCTCGCCAACACCGGTTCGGGCGATCCGATCGTCGGCACGCCCGGAGGGAGCGAAGGCCTGGGCACCATTCAGCAAGGCTTCCTCGAGCAGTCAAACGTGAACGTGGTCGAGGAGTTCATTCAAATGATCGTGGCCCAGCGGTCGTATGAAGCGAACTCCCGCGTGGTCAACGCCGCCGACCAGATGTTCCAGCAACTCAACAACCTCGGCCGATGAGTCTGATCATGATCCGGCTTATCTTCAAATTGCCGCTGGCATGGATCGGATTGAGCGCTGTTTTCCTCTACGCTTCCAGCCGCCCTCAGCCTGAACTGTCCAATCCTCCTCGCGCGGCGACCTCCATTTCTTCCGCGGCGGTTGCGGCCACCATCAATCGGGAGCTTCGCAGGCGAGGCTCGCCTGAAGCCGAGCTGGTTTCTGCCCGACGATCTTCGAATTCTCCGGAACCGTTTCCGTACCTCCCGGCAATTCCCTGGAGGTGTCGAGCATTTCCTGGGATGTCATGCTTCGCGCGTGGCAATTCCGTCTAGGTTATCAGAATCCGGCGGCTGCCTGCCGTTTCTGGTTACGGCTCATCTGCCTGCGTCTCGCTTCCCGGAGATTCGGAGCAAAGGCAGACCTCCCCGGAAAACTGCTCGGACCGGACAAGCCAGCCACCTCTGCCCTTCGTATTGCTGCTCCGCGCGCCACGGATGATGTGAAGGCCGGACAGCCGGCAAGGGTCATAGTCGAGCGTGCAGGTATGCGGATTACCGTTCAGGTGATCTGCCTCAAACGAGGAAGCCAAGGCCAGCTCATACGCGTCCGTCACCGGGATTCGCGCGGCGTCTTCGCAGCACGCGTGGTCGCGGCAGGGTTATTGGAATCGGCAACCCCGGGAGAATTCTGCCCATGACGAAATACTTGCTCATCTTCGTAATGACGGTCTTGCTGGTTCCCGCTCTCCCTGCCAAAGTCACTCCCGGGCGCCACAATTCGCTCGCCGAATATCTCGCCAGGATGGAGCAAAAGGGCGTCCCTGCCTCGGCTGGAACTCCTGGGAGCCTATGGCGGGATTCCGGCAGCTTCTCCAATCTCGCGGCTGACTATAAAGCTGTTCGCGTGGGCGACGTGGTCACCATTCTCGTTGCCCAGGACGTGACCGCGCAGAACAGCGGCAGCGTGGCCACCGACCGCAGTTTCAAAGCCAGCTCCGGAATCAGCGCCATGGCCGGCCATGTGAGCGTTTCGGGAGTTCAAAATATTTTCTCGCCCCAGTCTTCGCAGACCTTGTCAGGAAAAGCGCAGCGCCGCCTCGACTTCCAGCCTGCGCACCAGCCTCGCCGGGCGAGTGGTCGCACTTCTGCCGAGCGGAATGCTGGTGGTGGAGGCCGAGCGCGACATCAATATGAATAATGAACGCCAGACCATCTTCCTGCGCGGTCTGGTCCGTCCCGGCGATATCGCGCCGGACAACACCGTAGCTTCCAACGCAATCAGCAATCTGGAACTCGATCTCAAGGGGAAGGGCGTGCTCAGCGACGGTACCCGTCCGCCCAACCCGCTGATTCGCGCGTTGCTGCGCATTGTGGGTTTCTAGGAGAGGCCTTTGAGAATGCGCATTCTCTTTTCGCTCGCCGCGGCTCTGCTGCTTTCTCACGCCGTCCTGGCCAACGACGAGCCCGCGCGCAAGGCCCTAATCGGCGACCTGACGACCATTGAAGGGGTGCGCGAGAATGCCCTGATCGGATACGGCATGGTGGTGGGACTGACGTCACCGGCGACAGCCAGCAAACCATTTCACCACCCAGACGCTGGCCAACATCATGCAGCGCATGGGCGCGCAGATTCCGCCGGCGACCGCCCAGGTGAAAAACGTGGCCGCCGTGTTTGTGACCGCCAACCTGCCGCTGTTCGCCCGTCCCGGCACCGCGGTCGACGTCACGGTCTCTTCGATCGGCGATGCCAAGAGCCTGGAAGGCGGCCTGCTGCTGCTGACTCCGCTCTACGGCGCCGACGGAAAGGTGTATGCGGCGGCGCAAGGTCCGATTGCAGTGGGAGGATTCGCCGCCGGCGGCGCCGGGACGAGCAAGCAGATGAATCACCCGACCGTCGGAAGGAATACCCTCGGGCGGCCGGGTCGAACGCGGTCTGGCTTTCGACTTCAACCGGCTGACCCCGGTCTCGCTGCTGCTGCGCGAGGCCGGATTTTTCGACAGCGGGGGAAATTCCGACGCCATCAACCGCGCCTTCGGGCGCGAGGTGGCAAGCGCGCGCGACGGCGGACGGGTGGAGTTCAATCCCGAGGAGACTGGTCTCAAAAATCTTACGGCGATTCTGGCGAAGATCGAGAACCTGGTGATCGCGGTCCACTACCGCGCCCGGGTGGTGGTCAACGAGCGCACCGGGACGATCGTGATGGGAAAGGATGTGCGCCTGGGAGCGGTGTCCATTCTGCACGGCGGTTTCTCGGTTGAGATTTCGACCAGCTATGCGGTCTCGCAGCCGATCCGCAATCGCAGGGCAAGACCGAGGTCGTGCCTGAGACCGAAGTGCAAGCCAAGGACAAGCCCGCCAAGCGCCTGGAAATTGGCGAAGGCGCCAGCATCGAGGAGTTGGTCGGCGGACTGCAGGCGATGGGCGCAGCGCGCGTGACGTGATCTCGATTCTGCAGGCGATCAAGGCGGAGGGCGCGCTCGATGCCGACCTGGAAGTGATCTGATGAATCCGACCGTACCTGCGTTTCCATCGCCGGCCATGCCCAACCCGCTTAATCCTCAAAGCGGTGATCTCAGCCCGAAGGGAAAGTTGCCCAAGGCGGCGCAGGAGTTCGAAGCCATCCTGCTCAATTCCCTCTTGCAGTCTTTGCACGACAGCTTCTGCAGCCTTCCCGGGGACGACAGCAAGGCTGCATCCGACGGGTACTCTGCCATGGGCACGCAGGCGCTGGCTTCCGAACTCGCTGCCAGCGGCGGGTTGGGGATCGCTCGCATGATGATCACGCATCTAGATCACGCACCAAAGACGAACCCGTAAGAGATTGGTGGGTCAAGACTTGGCCGCGAGACAAAACTAAAGTATAGGCACGGTCTGCCGATCTAGAAGGGTAGAGGGCGGAAAACAAGGGAACTGTCCACCTCAATCGAACATGAGCGATTTCTAACCCAACGCCGACGCTTGAATTGCAAGAACCATACCTGGCGAGGGAACCGCGATGAGAATCGACTTAAACACGCAAAGTCCGAACGTGCAAGGGAGCGGGAAGGCAGGAAAATCAGACTCTTCCTCCCACTCAGTGGCCAGCAGTGTGGCGCGGGATGAGGCACGACTCCGCCTCGATCACGCTCGGGTGCAAGCGCTTGAGGCAGACGTCAGGAACTATCCCGAAGTGCGCCGGGAAAAAGTGGAACCGTTGCAACGTGCGGTGCAGAGCGGCACCTACCAGGTCGACGCCAGCCGCACCGCGGAAGCCGTGGTTAGCGAGCTACAGGCTTCCCCGATCGGAATTCGGTAGCGGGGTGCCGGGCAATGACTTACCTCTCCAGCGATCGGCTTGAGCTCGCTTCCGGCTCACTCCCCATGCGCGAGCAGCGCGCCGCGCTGGACCTCCCGCGCCAGCCCAGACACGGCTCGTCCTCCTCCTCCCACGAACTGGATCGTCTGGCTTGACCATGAACCGAGAAACATCCAGCAATCTCGATCTGCTCGAGCAGCAGTTGGCCGTCATGCGCTCCCTGGCAACCTCGCTTGAGCAAAGCCAGCAATTCATCCTTACGCTGGACTCGCCTCAGCTCGAAAGGTATGTGGCGCAGCAGCAGGATCTGTGCCGTGAATGGCGGGAACTTCAGAACGCAGCCGTCTCCGCACCTCGAACCGGCGTCCGCCCGCCCTCTCCAGTCAACCATGCAACACTGGAAACCACCGCTCCATCAAGCGACCGTTGGTCCGCTCTCGTGCAGGAGGTCTCTCAGGTGGAGCGACAGATCCGTCATCTGAATCGAGTGCACACAGCTCTATTGCGATACATGCACCGATCGATGACAGTGCTCACCAACCTGCTCTCGGTTTCTGACCATACCTATGCCCGGCCAGAGCTTGATCGTGGCCTCGTCCTGGCCCGGGTGGGGAAGGAGTAGCTATGTCTGGTCTATTTGGAACGATGTCGACGGCCTTGAGTGCGCTCCAGGCGGAACAAGGAGCCCTCGAAGCCACCACCAACAACGTCGCTAACGCGAACACCCCCGGATTTTCCCGCCAGCGTGCCACCACAGTAGAATCCGACCCTGTCATCCAAGGATCGCTTTCCTTTGGCACCGGCGTGTCTCTCCAACTGCAAAGTTTGCGAGACCCCATTCTCGAACTCCGCCTCAATCAGGAAACCCAGCAGCAAGGCCAACTCGACGCCCAGGTCTCTGCGATGCAGCAGATCGAGACCATGTTCGGCAACAGCACCGGCGACATTGGCACTCTGATGAGCGGCTTCTTCAACAGCATCGGCCAGCTTTCGACTAATCCCGCCAGCATGCCTCTCCGCCAGGGAGTTCTCACCGCCGCCGGGAACCTGGCCAAGGGTTTTCGCAACACTGCACGCAACCTGCAGCAGCAGCAAGGCAACATCGACCTCAACGTAGGCCAAACTGTCAGCCAGATCAACGTCCTCACCAAACAGATCGCCAATCTCAACGGCGAGATCAGCGGCATGCAGAATCTGAAGGAGGACCCCAGCACTTTCCTTGACCAGCGCACCAACCTGATCCGCCAGCTTTCGCAGCTGGTCGATGTCGCTGTCGTCCAGAGTGACAACGGAATCACCTTGACCACGTCCGCTGGCACGGCATTAGTCGCCGGCCAGCAGAGCTTCGACCTGTGGACGCAGATCTCAAGCTCCGGCATGCAGGAAGTTATGGCCCAAGGCACCGACATCACTTCGCGAATTGCAGCAGGCAAGCTGGGGGGGCTGCTTCAGATTCGCGACCAGAAGATCCCTTCGATCCTCAGCCAGCTGGACACGCTGGCGGGCGGGTTAGCGGCATCGCTGAATACGGCGAATCGCGCCGGATTCGATCTGTCCGGCACGGCCGGTGGCGATCTCTTCGCGGCGCCGCCTGCGTCCGGTCCCGGTGCCGCCGCCGGCATGGCCCTGCTGATTTCCGATCCCTCTCTGCTGGCCGCAAGTTCCGATGGCAGTCCCGGCAGTAACGGCAATCTCGCGAACTTTACCGCTGTCAGCGGCCAGCCCATCGCCTCGGGTCAGACCCCTACCGACTACTACGCCAACCTGGTATTTCAGGTGGGCAGCGATGTTTCCAACGGCTCTGCGGAAGCTGAGGCGTCGAGCCTGATCCTGCAACAGCTCGAAGACCAGCGTGCCAGCCTCTCCGGCGTCTCCCTCGACGAGGAAGCGGCCAACATGGTTCGCTACCAGCAGGCTTACAATGCCGCGGCGCGCGTGGTTTCTACCGTCAACAGCCTTCTCGATGCGGCGGTCAACCTGGGGAGGTACTGATTATGCGCGTTAATCCTGATCCCACGCCCACCATCCTCGCGGCTCTTGCGACCACACAACAGGACGAAGAAACCGCGCTCCTGCAAATGTCCTCAGGAAGAAAAGTCAACAAACCCTCGGATGATCCTGCAGCAGCAGCGGTTCTGGTCGAAAATCATGATGCCAGCAGCCGCGACGACCAGTATCTGCAGAGCGTGGGCAGCCTTCAGGCGCAGATGCAGAACGCCGATCAGGCTCTCAATTCCATTGTTCTGGGTTTGCAGCGCGCGATCAGTTTAGGCGTGCAGGGCGCGAACGGTACCCTGTCCGATGCCAACCGCGCGTCCGTCGTTCAGGAACTGCAGGGCATTCAGCAGCAGCTCATGAGCACCGCCAACCTCACTTTCCAGGGACAATTTGTATTTGCCGGCACTGCCACGAAGACACAACCTTTCGTCGCTGACCCCTCGACTCCCTCCGGCGTTCGCTATGCCGGCAACGGTAACGTCAACCAAGTCGCCATCGGCAACGGTTTTAACATCCAGGTCAACCTTCCCGGCTCGCAGCTCTTTACCGCTCCGGGTAGTGACATGTTCCAATCCATGAATGATCTGATTACCGCCCTCCAATCCGGCGTCAGCGCCGACGCTGCCATCGCTAGCGTCCGTAAGTCGTTCGACTATGTCACCGCTCAACGGGTCTTCTACGGCAACGCCATGGCCCAAATGGACTCTCAGCAAACCTACCTCAACAGCGAAAAACTGGGACTGAGCACGCAGGAAGACTCCATCGCGGGCGCGGATATGGCCACCGTCGTGAGCAATCTGACCAACGCCATGACCGCGCGCAACGCCACTCTGGCGGCGGTCGGACGGGTGAGCCAGACTAATCTGTTCGACTTCTTGAAGTGATTTACGACTCGATATGGTGGCTGGCCCGCGCCCAGGCGTTGGCTGACTCCAGATGAGATCGCTCAGACTCCAGGCGCGCCCGCTCCGTCAGCAGCCCTGCCTGAATTCCAGGTAGCAGACTCTGCAGGAGCCGCAGATTCTCCCGGTACTGATCCATCTCCTCCTGCAGTGCTTGATCGGTGGGCTCCGCGGCCGCGTTCTGAAGCTCACCCCCTACACGTAGCAGTTCCGCGAATATCCCTTCCATCTTGGAACCGATCTTTTCCGAAGCTATCTCCGTGCCCGACAACTCCTCGAGGAAACTGCGCAGGCGCTGGTTGGTCTCCTGCAGGTCGTCGGTCGTCACTCGCATCAGGCGCTCCAATTGGCGCCCAGGCTCTCTGTAGTCAGGTCCTTTGCGGTTGCAGGGCTGGAAGGCGCCGGGCCTGGCTCTCCTTCTGTAACCGTCGCGCGATCCACTTCCCTCCAGGCTTCCCGCACAGACAGGAGGTACGCGATCTGCTGCCGTACGAGTGGACGTGAACCTTGGATTTGCGCCTCGATCAAGTTGGCTCGCAGCAGGTTGTAGAACCGCTCCAGGTTCGCGGCCACTTCCCCGCCATGTTCCATGTCCAGACTAAGCTGCAACTGACCCACTATCCTGAGCGCGTGATCGATCTCCCGGCGTCGCAGTTCAATATTGCCCGCCTCCATGGCATGAACCGCTCGCTGCAGATCCTGGATGATCTGCTCGTACAGCAGCACCACGCGTTGAACCGGCGTCGCGGTCTGCGCTGCCGCCTCGCGATACGCCGCCCTCGGATCCGTGCTCATTTCGTTTGCATGGCAGCAAGCTGGCCGGTAATCTGCGCCAAAAGCAGTGGATATTGCCGGAGCGCCGCGTCCACCTGGCTGTATTGCTTGATCAAGTCCTGCTGGCGATGGGCCAAACGATCCTCAAAATCGGCGATCTGGCTAGTGAGCATCTTCTGGACACTGGCATTCTCGGTCAGGCTTAGGCCCATCACTCCTTGTGTCGGGTCCGTCAGGTTGGCCAGATCGCTGCCGAAATGACTTCCGAAGCTGTTTACCGTGGACGCCTGAAAGAAATTCTGAAAGTCCGATAATGATTGTTGAGAACGTCGCTCAGCTTGGCGTTGTCGACGCTAAGGGTTCCGTCGTTGGCCAGGGTGTTGATGATCTCCCGAGGGATGACAGGTTGACATACCCGTTGTTGCCGTCCATCGCATAGGTGACATCGGACAACAGGCTCGCCTGCAGGGACCGCATGGCACTGTTGGAGGCGAGAGGACCTTCGTTATTCGTCGCTGCATTCACCGTGAACTGCGCATTGATCGAACTGATCAAGCAAGACCAACGGTCGAAGGTAGCAGGAACATAACAACATA
>CAVQFB010000016.1:0-217486 GCA_963711675.1 uncultured Acidobacteriota bacterium
GTCATAACCAAGGTAACGAAACGAGTGTTTCAGGATCTTGTGACGAGCCGAACTGGGTCGCGATCAACGCTCGGTCTTGCGGATCAATTCTTCAAAATCTCTGCGAGTCAGCACGCTTCTTGTCTGGAAGAACCTGACAATGGAAGACAGCGCGGCAGTTGCGTCGACAATCACCGGCAGCGTTTGTGACGCTGCATTTCCCGGATTTTCCCTCTGCGAGACGGCTGGTGGGTGCGCGGTCTCGGAAAAGGATTCCAGCAACTCTTGCAGGTGGTGTCGTCCTTCGTCCGTGATTTCAGTAAAAATGATGCCCATCCCCAGGAAGGGATAGCTGACTCGCACCTCCCCCATGACTTCGATGCGAATGCCATTCGCCTTGAGAACGAGGTCCACAGCAGTTCCGGTGGGAGAGGTCTGCATCATCTCAACATAGCAACCATGCAAGCTCACGTCGGTGAGGGTTCCCCAGGTACGAATGTCAGAATTCGCCAGCCGGAACTCGGCGGTGCCGTTGCATTTATAGCGGATGCTACGGCGCCGCTCGTGTCCGCCCCACGACGACAAGGAGCCTGATGTGCCGGCAACTGCCGAGATTGGTTGTGCAGCCGTGTCTGGTGGCTGAGCGCTGGTCCCGGTGCGCTGCTCGCCGGTCTTCAAGCTTCGGAGATATGCTGCTCCAGCGTTCTCCGCATCGGGGGAACTCGGCGGCATACTCGGAGATTCGAGCAGGGGATCTTTGCGGTCCGACGGCTCTCTTGCCCAGGCGGGCTCAACCCAACTCGGATTCATGAGGCGAAAGGCTCCGTCTACGAGCAAACTCGGCTCTCTTTCATGATCGGAGAATTTCGGAACCAGACAGGATTACGAAGGTATTCTTTTGATTGGTCCGGCAAGAGATGAATTCCCGCTTCGGGCAGGACTCAAGATTGGACTTCCTGGGCCGTTATTGTGGCCTGACGGATCTCGTTCCACAGTGCTTCTCGACCTGCCCCGGTTTTCGCCGAGTAGGGCAGAATACGCGCGCCCGGGTGTTCCTGGGCCAGAGTCCGCAGCGCCGTGTTCAGCTGATTTCCCGAAAGCCGGTCGCTCTTGGTGCCAAGGATTACAAACGGACGTTCGGTAGAAGTCAGGAACTCCAGAAGCTGGCGATCGCTGTCCTGGGGCGGCACACTCACGTCGATCAGGACAAGGCACAGTGCCAGGCTGGGACGCTCCTTCAAGTACGGCTCGATGAACTTCGGCCATTCCTGGGAAATCTCGCGTGAAATTTTGGCATAGCCGTAGCCCGGCAGATCGGCCAATAGAAGCTCTGGCCGGGGTTTCCCCGGCCAGCGGACCTCGAAAAAGTTGATGCTGCGGGTGCGTCCCGGGATCGAACTCGTTCTAGCAAGTTTGCTTCCGACCAGCGAATTGATCACGCTCGATTTTCCGACGTTGGACCGCCCAAGAAAAGCCACCTCCGGCAGAACCGGAGCGGGAAAGTGGCCAACATCAGTGGCCGCCATCAGGAATCGAGTCAGAACACGCATAGACGGTATGTGCCGTTAGGGACTTGATGGTGATCTTAACATTTGTGTTGCGGGCGTTGTCGGGTTGGTTAGCCGGCCGGCTTGGGAGGGCAGTTGACTCTTAACTTGGCCAAGCTCAGAACTTGATCTCACCCGTCTTGACGCGTTGAGCAAACGCGCTGCGAGGATTCAAGGCAAGTGCTTTGCCGATGGCCTGATCTGCCCCCGCTTGATCGCCCTTCTTTTTCAGAGCGACTGAGAGCCATGCCCAAGCCTCATCCGAGTTGGGGTCGAGTTTAACGGATTTCTGGAGGGCTTCGACCGATTTGTTGATGTCGCCCCCGAACGTCTTGGGCTTGAACAAGTACTCGCGGCCGAGCGACACCTGTACTACGGCACTGTTGGGATTCAGCGTCACAGCGTGCTGGTTCTCGGCACTCGCTTTGGGGCCATACTTCATTCCCGAGAACATGCCCGTGATTTTCTTTCCATACAGGTCGGCGAGGATGCTGTGCGCTTCGGCAAAGCCATCGTTCAGAGTGATGGCTTGCTGGGCATATGCAATGCCAGGATCAATCCAGTGCTCCGCGCCGTGTTTGTCGTGACGTGTCTCCGCCGCGACGGCCCGATAGTATGCAACCCGCGCCAGGCCATACTGGCATTGTGCATTCTTGGGATCCGACTGTGCGCACTTCTCGAACTGTGCCTGCGCGCCAGCCAAGGTGGCGTCGTCCAGAGCGGTGCGCCCCTCTTCGAGTTTCTGCTGTGCAGCAGTCAAGTCCGCGGGCTGAGTTTGAGCGCCAGCAGGCTGAGGAATCCAGGTGAAGAGAGCCACGAGAACGAGACCAAGCATAGAGGTGCGAACTCGGATATCCGGCATCTCAGACCTAGCGACGGGAGTACTCCTGGGCGCTGCTGGCATTCCTGAATCCAATTCTGTCTAAGATACGCGTAATCACGCTTGGAGATGCCCGAACAGAAGACTCTTTAATTTGAGGGCAAGACAAACAAGAGTTTTCCGCAAAGCAAATGAAAAGCCCGCTCTTCGCGGGCTTCTCTTCAAGAGCGAAGTTGCGAGGCGCTGATGGCTACTGATGTGCCGCCGGAGCGTCGCCAGTTTGCGATGTCATGGGCGGCGCAATTGGTTGGGGTACGGCCTCAGCGATCTGGGGCAGAGGCGACTCGAGGGCGATGGCCAGCACCTGATCCATGGTCTCGACGAAGTGCAGCTTCATCGCGTTGCGCAGATTCTCCGGAATTTCCGCAATGTCCTTCTCGTTATCTTTGGGGAGAATGGCTTCGAAAACCCCTGCCCGGTGCGCAGCGAGCAACTTCTCTTTCAATCCGCCGATGGGGAGAACTTTGCCTCGCAACGTGATTTCGCCGGTCATGGCGATGTCGCGGCGTACGGGAATTTTGCTGAGCGCGCTGGAGATGGCCGTGGCGATGGTGATTCCGGCTGACGGCCCATCCTTGGGAATGGCGCCTTCCGGCACGTGGACGTGGATATCAAGCGTGCGATAGAACTCGCGATTCAACCCCAGCCTCATGGCCCGCGAGCGCACATACGACATGGCCGCTTGCGCCGACTCCTGCATCACGTCGCCCAGCTTGCCGGTCAGGGTTAGCTTCCCCTTGCCGTCGACCACCGTGGCTTCGGTGCTCAGGATGGAGCCGCCGACCTCGGTCCAAGCCAGTCCGGTGACCAGGCCAACCTCGCTCTTCTCGTGAGCGAGGGTATCGCGGAATTTGATCACGCCCAGGAATTCGCCGACGTTCTCACCGTTTACGGCTGCGTTGAAGGCTTCGCCTTCCTTCACCACCTTGCGGGCAACCTTGCGGCAGACGTTGCCGATTTCCCGCTCCAGGTTCCGGACGCCGGCTTCGCGCGTGTAGGAGCGAATCAAGAGTTGTGATCGCATCGTCGGAAAACTTGACATTCTTGTCGGTCAAGCCTGCATCCAGCATCTGCTTCTTGACCAGGAACTGCTTGGCGATCTCTACCTTCTCCTGCTCCGTGTAACCGTGCAGCCGCAACACTTCCATGCGGTCCTGCAGAGCGGGAGGGATGGTGTGCAAGACGTTGGCGGTGGCGATGAAGAAGACCTGGGAAAGATCGTATTCCACGTCCAGGTAGTGATCCACGAACATGAAATTCTGCTCGGGGTCGAGCACTTCGAGCAGCGCAGCCGACGGGTCGCCGCGGAAGTCCATCGACATCTTGTCCACTTCATCCAGCATGAACACCGGGTTCTTGGTGCCGGCCTTCTTCATCATCTGGATGATCTGTCCTGGCAGAGCGCCAATGTAAGTGCGGCGATGACCACGGATTTCGGCTTCATCACGCACGCCGCCCAGCGACATACGGACAAACTTGCGGCCCGTAGCTTTGGCGATGGACATGCCGAGAGATGTTTTGCCAACTCCCGGAGGCCCGACAAAACAGAGAATAGATCCCTTCGGATTCTTTACCAGCTGGCGTACGGCAAGAAACTCGAGGATGCGTTCCTTGATCTTCTCGAGGCCGTAGTGATCTTCGTTCAGGACCTTCTCGGCGCGGGAGATATTGCGAATTTCCTTCGACCGCTTCTTCCAGGGCACCGCCAGGAGCCAATCCAGGTAGTTGCGTGAAACCGTCGACTCGGCGGACATCGGCGGCATGGCCTCGAGCTTCTTGAGTTCCTGCATGGCCTTGTCGCGCACATCTTTGGGCATGCCGGCGGCGTCGATCTTCTTCTTCAGTTCGTCAAACTCGCTCTTTTCGCCGCGGCCGAGTTCCTTCTGGATCGCCTTGATCTTTTCGTTGAGGTAGTACTCTTTCTGAGCCCGTTCCATCTGCCGCTTTACACGCGACTGGATGGTGCGGTCCATATTGAGCTTTTCAATCTCGATGTCGAGCACATCGCCGATCCGGTTCAGGCGCTCCGCCGGATCGAAGATCTCAAGCAGTTCCTGCTTCTCCTCGATCGACAGCTGGAGGTTCGCGGCAATCGTGTCCGTGAGCCTAGCTGGGTCTTCCATGCGCACGGCGGCGATCATGGTTTCGTAGTTCAGCGACTGGCAAAGCTTCACGTACTGCTCGAAGAGGGACGTAACCCGCTGCATTCCGGCTTCGATCTGTGGATTTACCTCGGCCGTGTAGCGAGCGACCCGCACGCTGGCCTGCATGTACCCGTCGGTGTCAGTGACCTGGAGAATCTTGCCGCGCTCGATACCTTCGACCAGAACCTTGATGTTTCCGTCGGGGAGCTTGAGGCTCTGCACGATGTTGACGATGGTGCCGACCTGGTAGATCTCGTTCGGCTTCGGCTCGTCAATGCTGGCATCGTGCTGGGTGGCCAGGAAAATCTTCTTGTCCGCGGCCAAGGCCTCTTCGAGGGCATGCACGCTGGACTCCCGGCCCACCACGAACGGCGTCATCATGAAAGGGAAGATGACCACGTCCCGGATGGGCATCATGGGCAATTTCCTGGTCTCAAACTTCTCTTTGGATTGGGTCACCATTTCTCCCGAATGAAAGGTAGTTGTCGAATAATCCGAGTGCCGATTCGTCCGCGTACCAACGACTCGACCGCAGCCTTCCCGCCCCTAGATTACCTGCTGAGGATAGGCACTATCCAGCTTTTTCCATCATGGCCAGCGAGACGTCTCTCTTTTCAACCATTTCCCGCGTTACTTCAAATTCCTTTACCTTTTTCTGGCTGGGCAGGTGATACATCAGGTCGAGCATGAGCTCTTCCAGGATCATACGCAGCCCGCGAGCCCCAACCTTGCGTGCCATCGCCTGGCGGGCAACGGCCTTCAGGGCATCATCGCTAAACTTGAGCCTTACGTTCTCGAATTCGAACAGCCGCTGGTACTGTTTGATGATGGCGTTCTTGGGGCGGGTCAGAATCTCAATCAGAGCGAACTCGTCCAGGTCCTGCAACACGCCAACCACCGGCAGGCGACCGACGAACTCGGGGATCAGGCCGAACTTGATCAGGTCTTCGGGCTGGATATCGCTCATCAATTCCATTTGCCGCTTGCTGCCGGCCGACGCCTGTTCCTTCTTCTCGTCCTTCTCTGCCTCTTCTCCAGGGCGGAACCCAAGTGACTTCTTGCCTACACGCCGCCCGATGATCTTCTCGAGGCCCACAAAAGCGCCACCGCAGATGAACAGGATATTCGTCGTGTCAACCGGAGTGAATTCCTGGTGCGGATGTTTGCGCCCACCCTGTGGAGGGACGTTAGCGATCGTGCCTTCCAGAATCTTCAGTAACGCCTGCTGGACGCCCTCGCCGGATACGTCCCGCGTGATCGACGGATTCTCGTCCTTGCGCCCGATCTTGTCGACTTCATCGATATAAATGATGCCAGTCTGCGCCCTGCTCACATCACCTTCAGCGGCCTGTAAGAGCTTAAGAATGATGTTCTCAACATCCTCACCCACGTAGCCCGCTTCGGTCAGGGTGGTCGCATCGACGATGGCAAACGGCACGTCCAGCATGCGGGCCAGGGTTTGAGCCAGCAGGGTCTTGCCGGTCCCGGTCGGCCCGATCAGCATGATGTTCGATTTCGTGAGTTCGATGCCGTCCCCGGTGCGCTGACGGTTCATGTAGATGCGCTTGTAGTGGTTGTAGACGGCGACTGCCAGCTTCTTCTTGGTTTGCTCCTGTCCGATGACGTATTCGTCCAGGAATGTCTTCACTTCCTGGGGCTTGGGAAGCTGGTTCGGAGTGGTGGCCGGGGGCGTCGCGGTCCGGTCGTCTTCCAGAATGGAATTGCAAACTGCTACGCATTCATCGCAAATGTAGGCGCGGGGATAATCGCTGGGTGAGGAAATGAGCTTGGCAACAGCGTCCTGCGACTTATGGCAGAACGAACATCGGAGCATCTCTTCGGTACCCGATCGGTTTTTCACTCGGCTTTACTCCTTTTCTGCATCGGACTCGCCCGCTGCCGCCCGGACTGCGTAACGGGAGCCGCTTCTCGCCGAGAATTGCAGGAAAGTGATCGGCGAACGCCGATCATATCTCCTATCTCGTCTTATAGATGATATCGTCGATGATTCCGTATTCCTTAGCCTGCTGCGCGTTCATAATGAAGTCGCGCTCCACGTCCTTCTCCACCTTTTCCAGCTTCTGCCCGCTGTGCTTGGACAGTAACTGGTTTGTAATCTCACGCATACGCAGAATCTCTCGCGCATGAATGTCGATGTCGGTGGCCTGACCTGACAGGCCGCCCATCGACGGCTGGTGGATCAGAATGCGTGAATTGGGCAGGGCCAAACGTTTCTTATCCTCGCCCGCCGCCAGAAGCAAAGCCGCCATGCTGGCCGCCTGTCCGATGCAAATCGTGGTGACGTCATTCTTCACGTATTGCATCGTGTCGTAGATCGCCATGCCGGCGGTAATCGATCCACCCGGGGAGTTGATGTAAAGCTGGATGTCTTTCTCCGGATCCTCTTGTGCCAGAAACAACATTTGGGCAATCACCAGGTTGGCGATGTTGTCGTCAATCGGCGTGCCGATGAAGATGATGTTATCGCGCAGCAAGCGGGAGTAGATGTCGTAAGCCCGCTCTCCCCGTCCGGTCTGCTCGATGACCATGGGTACCAGCATCATTTTTGGATCATTCTGGTTCACGTTCACCCGCCACACTCCAGCCCCGACCACAGATCTCGTCTTCGGGGAGGATCGAAAAAGCCGCCTTGTCAGGCGGACTGGTGATACAGAAAGTTGAGGGTCTTCTCGCTGCGGATTCTAGTCCGGATTCTATCGAGCGCCCCATCACGTGTCAAACGAGCCCGGATCGCTTCGGCCGTCTGTTTTGATTGCTTTGCCAGTGCTTCAATTTCCTGATTCAGTTCCTCGTCACTGACCTCGATCTTCTCCTCGTCCGCCACTCTTTCGAGCAGCAGAGAGGACTTCACTTCCTGCACTGCCTGATCGCGCTGCCCGGCGCGAAGCCGGACCAGATCCATCTTCTTTATGTCCTCAGCCTTCATGCCCTGTGCTGCCAGCGCCCGCAACCCGCGTTCCAGCCGCAAGTCGATCTGGCGCTCGACCAAGGCTTCGGGTACCTCAAACTCATTGCGCTTCACCAGTTCTTCCACCAGCTTGTCCTTGGCGGTGTGCTCGGCAGCGTGCTTCCGTTCCGACTCCAGTCCCTCGCGGATTCGAGTCTTTACTTCATCAAGATTCGCAAACTCACCCAGTTCCTTGGCGAATGCGTCGTTCAATTCCGGCAGGCTCTTTTGCTTGATCGAATGCACCTTCACGGTATACCTGAAGGTCTTGCCAGCCAGTCTTTTATCGGCACTATCCTGGGGATACACCACATCAAAGCTGCGTTCATCCCCGGCTGATGCGCCCCGCAGGTTCTCCGTGAACTCGGGCATGGTGTTCTTGCCGGCGATCTCGACCATGATTTCGTCCATGTGGACGGGTTGGCCCTCGCCATCCTTGGGAACTCCGTCGAGCGATACCTGAGCAAAATCCCCGTCGGCCAAGGGACGGCCCTCAACCGCATTGTAGGTGGCGTGCTGCTCGCGCACGTTGCCCAAAGCTTCCTCGACTTCCTCCTCGGTAACCGTGATTTCCGGTTTTTCGGCGCGCAGCTCTTTGTATCCTTCGACCTTAATTTCGGGCAGAACTTCGAAGCTGGCCTTGAAGCGCAGGGGCTCACCGTCGTGGATGTGGAGGTCCGAGACCCGCGGTTGCGAAACCGGGATCAGGCCTTGCTTCTCCGCCTCCCTGCGGAAGTAGCGGGGAACGAGTGACTCGACGACGTCGCTCTTGATTTCCTCTCCGAAGCGGTGGCGGATGATGGAAGCGGGTACATGACCCGCGCGGAACCCTGGGAGCCGGGCTACTTTTTGATATTTCTGAATGAGAGTTTCGGTTTCGCGGCTGACTTCTTCGGCGGGAACTTCGACCTGGATTTCCCGCTTGACACTGTCTTTTGTTTCGGTGGGGCTCACATTAAACCTTTCACGCCTTAGCCGGAATCAGACCTCCCGGTCAGGGGAGGGAAATCGTCCATGGCAGTTCCGGCTTAAGATTCGAGTGTAAAGACTAAGGGAGAGCAGCGTCAAACGAAGAAGAGCCAACTTTGACAAATCTGGCGCCTGGAAGTTACCAAAGTTTCACTGAAGTCGACACGGGACGGGCGGAGAGAGTCCAACTTTGGTAACTCTGAGCTGAATTAAAGGCCTCGAAGACCAATGATCAGATGGGCCGAATCGATGGGCGGCTTGGCTGTGATACTTTTTCGAGCGTGCCCAAGAAGGACAATCCTCATCGGGTCAAGAAGGCGCAAGCGAAGTCCCCTCCGCTGCCGGAGCACTCCTCCATTGATCCGAAAATCAATCCTGCGTGGCTGCTGCAACTGAATCGTGAAGTCATTGTTTGTACGCGCTGTCCGAGGCTGGTCGAATATCGCGAGAAAATTGCCAAAGAGAAGCGCCGCGCTTACCTCGCATGGGAATACTGGGGACGCCCGGTTCCCGGTTTTGGCGACCCCAATGCGCGCGTGGTGATATTAGGTCTCGCCCCGGGTGCCCACGGATCGAACCGAACTGGACGTCCCTTCACCGGTGACTCTTCCGGATACTTCATGTATCCGGTTTTATATGAGACCGGATTTGCGAACCAACCCAACGGCACGCATCGGGGAGACGGACTCGAATTGAAGGATGCTTACATCACCGCCGCAGCACGCTGCGCGCCACCGGACAACAAGCCGACTCCGGCTGAACTCGCGAATTGTGCCCCGTTTCTCGACCGGGAACTGGACGGTCTCAAGCACGTCCGCGTGATCGTGGCCCTAGGAAAAATTGGCTTTGATGCCTACCTGAATTATCTGAAACGGAAGGGCCAGCTTGAGAGCAAGAAGGCGTTTGTCTTCCGCCATCGCGCCGCCTACGAATTGCCGGACGGAAAGATTCTGTTGGCTTCTTATCATCCGTCGAACCAAAACACCAATACCGGCAAACTCACGCGTGAGATGTTTGTCGATGTTTTCAATGAAGCCGCAAGGTTGGCGGGCAGGTAAGTCTCGCGGACTTCAGCCGGATCTGAGCCTGATCCCGCGCGGCCTACGACGGGCAGGGTGGTGTTTCTTGCTTGGATGTTTCTTTTGACCGGCGCCGGTTGGCGTAACGTCTGCGATGGTGACGAAGGGACCTAGCGTGACGCTTCTTGCTGGAATGCGAGGTTGTCGAGGATTGAGCGGGCCTTGGAGACTCTGCAGTCGCGGCCGTGGACATTGGAACCACCACAAAGGGGGAGGGTCGCGCGGTCAACCCGGGTCTGGAGGTTAGTGTTGTCGGGAGAAAGTGTGGCAAGGCCGCTTCGGCGACCTCAATTGGAATAGTCCGAGTTGGCTTTCGATCGCGAGGGACCACTGGTGCCATGATCAGCATCGCAGCGGTAACCACAGGCGCCAATAACAAGCTGCGGCGCCACTTCGGGGCCACGATTTTTCTTACGTCCGAACCGTTGGAGGCTAAAGCGACCGGTCTCCTGGTGACAGTAGCAGGCCGTCTCTTTCGCGCAACCCGCTTTTGTGCGCCGCACTCGCTCGGCTTGGGCAGGCTCGGGTCTTTGCGTGCGCGATCCTTCATTCCCTTTTTGCGCAGACGCTGCGCCAGCGTCGCAAGGGAGAGGCCACGCCTCTTGGCACCCGAGACTCTGGGCCGGGTGCGTCCCGTCTTTGTTTTTCTCGCCATCGAAGCTGCAATTTTGACTTGGGCGAGGGGCGCTTGTTTGTGATCACCCCAGCACGGAGGTATGGGCGTGTGAGGTCGTGTTTCAGGAAGGAACTCGGTGGAAGAAAAGGGAAGAGGAGTTTGAACGAGAGTCTTAACGGACAACGCACTCCTGTCCTACCGACAGTTGTTCTGCAAGAGTCGGGTTAGAACCCTACTAACACCGGCTCTGGCTCCAGGCGGATCCCCCAGCCTTCGAATACCTGGCTCTGAATCTTATTTCGCAAAGCGATGACTTCGGCTGCCGTCGCTTCTCCGCGGTTCACAATAGCGAGCGCATGCTTTCGTGAGATGCCGACTCGCCCAAGGGTATAGCCCTTCGTGAAACCGGAATGTTCCACCAGCCAGGCGGCCGAAACCTTTCTTTGAGACTCGAGCGCAGGGTAGCTTGGGATCTGCAGATTTTGAGCGGCGGCGCGCTTTGTCAGTTCCGCGTATTGCTCCGCCGAAAGCACCGGATTCTTGAAGAACGACCCGGCGCTGCGACAGTCCTCGTCGCCAGGAACGATCAGCATCGCCTTGCTCGCCCGTATTTTCCGCACGGCTTCGCGCGTTTCCGCCAGAGATGGGGGCGTGCTGCGGTCCGCAAAATATTTCTTTATGTCAGTGTATGCAATGCGTGGCTGGCCGCCGTGCTTCAAGGTGTAGCCCACACGAAGAATGATGTATCGTCCCCGAGCGGTGGTGTTGAAGATGCTCGTGCGGTATGCGAAACCGCAATCATTTCTGTCCAGCTCCTGTTCCTCTCCGCTGGTGACATCGAGCGCGACCACTGAGTCGATCGTCTCGGAGACTTCCTGGCCATACGCCCCGACGTTCTGCACGGGAGTGCCCCCGACACTGCCCGGAATGCCGCTCAGGCACTCGATGCCAGCGCAGTTGTGAGCTACCACCGCGGCTACGAACCCGTCCCATTCTTCGCCTGCGCCGGCTTCGAACCGGACGTTGCCATCGTGGCCGTGGAAATGGTTGATCCCCGGAATCGCGACGCGCAGCACCAATCCCGGCCAGCCCGCGTCCGACACGACCAGGTTGCTGCCTCCGCCGAGCACAAAAAGTGGCAGAGATTTCGAGCGCGAGTACTCGACGGCCTCACGCACTTCGTCAACCGTCGACGCCTCGACGAAATATCGTGCGGGCCCTCCAACCTTCATGGTGGTCAGCGGGCCGAGCGACACATTTTCCTGAATCTGCATGGCCTGCTTTCAATATATAGCGGCAGCTGCCGTCAGTAGGATTCGTAATTATTACCACGAAGGAACCCGACCGCCGGTCGATGCGCTCCGCGACTCGTGGCGGCGACCATGTACACTAGAAAATGAGTCTTAAGTCGAAGGAGCGGTCATGTATCCAGAAATTATGGTGATTCCCATGCGCGAAGAGCTTACCCGGTTGGGTATCGAGGAACTGCGTAGCGCGGCGGATGTCGATGGCGCTATTGCCAATCAGCCCGGTACAACCATGGTAGTTGTGAACTCAATTTGCGGATGCGCCGCTGGCCGCATGCGTCCGGCAGTTCGTCTTGCCCTTCAAAATTCTGCCAAGCCCGACAAGGCGTTCACCGTGTTTGCCGGACAGGACAAGGAAGCCACGGATAGGGCTCGCTCTTATTTCACAGGATATCCGCCGTCCTCTCCCTCGATCGCCATACTCCGCGATGGACAGTTGGTTTACATGATGCAGCGCCGCGACATCGAAACGCGGGAAGCCCACGCCATCGCCGCTGACCTTCAGGCTGCATTCGACAAGTTCTGCACCAGTGCGAATCCGGTGTCGAAATAGCTTGCCAGGCTGAGTTTGAAAACAACGGTTCGAAGCCAACAAGTATCAGGTATTAGTGGGAAGGTGAGACCTGGAAAGAGACTTGCGGAAGCGCTTTTAGATCCGGGGCGACCCACCGCTCCCTCGCTTTGTCTGACATCACCACTTCGCGCGTGTAGTAGTCGAACAGAATGTTCTTGTCCGGATAAGTGCGGATGAGTTCGTTCACCGCATCGGTCAGGCAAACCCCTGCAGACGTCTTCCCCAATTGCGCAGCCACCAATTCCAGCCAGAAACGGGTGATTGTCTCGTGGTATCCCTTCACAGCGTGATGAGCCGTGAATCGCAACAGGCTGTTCCGCATTCTGGCCAGCGCTTCCTCGAACGCAAGATGGCCCAGGTACCATGCCGCCACCGCCAGATGTTTTCCGTGATCGAAGTCTTTGACTCCGTATTCGCAGCTTTCGAATTTGCGTACGACGGCTTCAACTTCCCCAAGATTCCGATAAAACGCGGCTTCCATGGCAACTTTCTCCTCTTTTGATGACGACCGATTTTTGGCAAAAAAAAGCGCCCGCACGCAAGATGCGTACGGGCGTTTCACTCTTGACCTGACTTGATATTAAACGGGAAAACGGCTGAAGTCCAACACTGTTGCGGGGGTAGTGCAATGTGGGGAAGAGCATTCGGACCAGGACAGTCGACGCATTTGCCCCGGGCGGCTACCAGCTTCAGCGGCTAAAGCCGTTCGTGGCTGGTCCCCTTTGGCATCGCTAAAGCGATGCCCTGATACGAGGCGCGGCATGGAACGGCAGCACCACTCGCACAGGGCGTTATTTTGCCGGTTCTTTGGTCAGCATGAACGACTTCACCACAATATTGTTCGGCTGAACTCCCACCGGAATCATGGTGAGAAGCGAATATTCCGAGGGCTCCAATTTCGTGGACTTGCGTTTCTGGATGACGGTCACGTCCCCGGACTGTGAGTCCAGCACCAGCAGATAATTCTGACTCTGCGACAGAGCCAGCCCATCGGGATGGCTGCCCACGGGCATCGTGGCAATCATCTTGCCCAGATCAATGTCGTAGACCGCCACGGTGTTCGAGCCGAAATTGCTTACATAGAGCCGCGAGTTGTCCGCGGTCACGACGCCGCGCGACGGCTTTTCTCCGATCAGGTACGTTCCGCCGACTTCGTTAGTTGCCGGTCTCGATGATCGAAATATTGTTCGGAATCGAAGTTGCATGACGATCAGTTCGCCGCCATCGGGCTTCAGCGCCAGATTCACTGGCGTGTGCCCCACATCCAGCAGGGCCAGCAGTTTGTCGCTCTTCAAGTCGATTGAGGCCACCTGCCCCGAGCCGTGCAAGCCACGAAGGCTTTGCTCGAGTCCGGCAGAATGGCGATGTCTTCCGGCTGCTGGCAGACTGGCAATGGTGGCGCGAACCTTGAGTTGCTGGGCGTCGATGATCGAAACCGTGTCATCGCCGCGGTTGCTGACGACCACGGTCTTGCCATCCGGCGAAACTCTGGCCAGTCCAGGCGAGGCGCCAACTCGCAGGTTGCCCAGGACCGGCGTTTCTCGAGATCGAGCACCGAAACATTCGCGGAAGCCGGAATTAGCCACGTATCCGCGTTTGCCGTCGGCGGAGACATCGATGAAGTAAGGAGTGCCGTGAACCCCGATGGTGGCGACAACCTGATTTCGTTCGGCATCGATGACGCTGACATTATTCGAGCCGCGTATTGACGACGTACATTTCGTTCTTCTTGCTGTTCGCGGCGACTCCGGTCGGGCTCGGTTCCGACAGCGAATCGTCCTTGCCGGCTCGAACGTGCGCAGATCGATCACCTGACCGTGTTGCTCTTGCCATTGGTGACGTACGCATACTCGCGATAGGCGGGGCCGTAGTCGGGCAGCGCGCGTGAGTTGGAAGTACCACCACCCGAGTACCGCCAATGATCAGGGACCAGAACTACGATGAGAAGAATTTTCTTCAATGTTCAGTCGGCGGCAGGCGGACGAGGCCGCGCCGTCGCGGAAGATCTCAGCCGGCAGCGGCCATCGGCGCACCGATTCCCGGTATGGTTCGTCCCACCACGGCTGCGATCTGCCGCACCTGCGTCATCAGTTCATCAAATTGCTCGGGAAACAGCGACTGCATGCCGTCGGAAAGTGCCTGGTCGGGGTCGATGGTGGACTTCCACCATCAATCCGTCCGCGCCCACGGCGACCGCGGCCCGCGAAAGTGGCGTAACTTTGTTTCGCTTTCCGGTGCCGTGGCTGGGATCGACGATGATCGGCAGATGGCTCAGGCGCTGGACTGCGGGAACGACGCTCAGGTCCAGTGTGTTCCGCGTGTGGTCGGCGAAAGGTGCGCACGCCCGCGTTCGCAGAGGATCACGTTGTAATTGCCTTCGCTCATCACGTATTCGGCGGCCATCAGGAATTCTTCGAGCGTCGCCGACATGCCGCGCTTCAGCAGCACCGGCTTGCTTGGCTCGTCCGGCACGCTTCAGCAGCGAGAAATTCTGCATGTTGCGGGCGCCGATCTGGATCATGTCGGCGTATTCCTCGACCAGCTCCAGCGATTCGTTGTCGACGGCCTCGGTGACGATCCTCAGTCCAAATTGGTCGCGGACCTCCGCCATGATTCTGCAGCGCCGTCTTCGCCCAGCCCTTGAAAGGAATAGGGCGAGGTGCGCGGCTTGTAGGCGCCTCCGCGAAAAAATTGCGCTCCTGCGCGATACACGCGTTCAGCCACGGCAAATGCCTGCTCGCGGCTCTCGATGGCGCATGGCCCGGCCATCGATAGCCAGGCCTGTGCCGCCGATCGTGGCGTCGGTGCCTGGGAAGGTGATGACCGTATTGTCCTGCTTGATGTCGCGGCTGACCAGCTTGTATGGCTTGGTGACGCGGATGACTTCCTGCACGCCCGGCATTTCATCGAGCGTGCCGGGCTCGATTTCGCCCCTGTTGCCGGTGATGCCGATGGCAGTGCGCTGCGCCCCGGGCATGGAGTGGGCGCGATATCCCAGCGCTTCGAACTTTTTGCAGACGGCGCGCACCTGTTCTGCCGTGGCGTGCGCCTGCATGACAACGAGCATGGGCTCACCTCGAAGACCTTTCAGTGTATCGTCAGGGGGGCCTCGGGGCAAACGCCGCGTAAAGCGGGTGCTGGGGTCAGTTTCGGAAACTAACCCACTACCAAAAGGCGCGGTCCGCGCCAACTTCCTGCATCCTCTATCCCCCAGACTATACTTCTTGACATGCCTCGTTCGATGGCGGAAGAACAGGATATTCTCAAGCATCCTGCTCCGAAACACCCGCCCCGTCTGACGTCCCGCCGCATTGGCATTCATACCTCGATCGCCGGTGGGGTGGAGAACGCGGCCGAACGAGCCTACCGCCTTGGATGCAACACGTTCCAGATCTTCTCCACCAGCCCCCGCCAATGGCAGCCATACACGCTCAGCCGGCCACAATGCGTAGAGATGGCACGCCTGCGCGAGAAATATGACCTGAAGCCGCTGGTGATCCACGTCAATTATCTGGTGAACCTGGCCGGCACGACTCCGCATTTTCCTGCAGAAATCGATCGCGGCTTTTCGCGGAGAACTGGAGCGGGCGCTCGCCTTGTGCGCGGAATATCTGGTGCTGCATCCCGGATCATTTCGGGGCGCCGAGCCGGGAAGAAGGGCTGATGCGCGCGGCCGAGCGATTGCCAGAGCTGCGGCACGGGCTGGATCTCGAAATGGCGGGCTGACGGTACTGATCGAAAATACCGCCGGCGCGGAGTTTTCTTTAGGCGGAACGCTTCGAGCAGGTGGCAGAGCTTCTCGAGAAGTTGCGCGGACATCGTCCCGGTGGCCGCATGCATCGACACCTGCCACACCCATGTTGCGGGATACGACATCGTCAGCGCAGAGGGCATGAGGCTAGACACTTGCGCATCTGGATGCAACGGTCGGACTTGAAAAACGTCCGCGTCTGGCATTGCAACGACGCCAAGGCGGAGCGAGGATCGAAGCTCGACCGCCATGAGCAGATCGGTAAGGGAAAGCTGGGAAAGGATGTGTTCCGCCGGTTGTTGAACGATCCGCGATTCGCTCACGCGGCGTTCATCGCCGAGACACCGATCGACGAACCGGGGGATGATCGCAGGAATGTGCAGGCGCTGAAAGGGCTAGTTCGTCGAAAATAATGTCGCTGTACCCACCGACTGGACAGGCGATCGCCCTGACGACTGCTCCGTATCCTGCATCCACGCTGCATTGACCGTCCTCGTTGTAAAATAAAAGTTTACCTTACGCACTTACGTCTTCTATGCCCCAGGAAGAAAAAACCACACCCGCCCGCGAAGAGCGCTACGACGCGCAGCGCATCGAGACCAAATGGTTCGAGCGCTGGCAGCAGGACGCTCCCTCTATCGCCGCCGAGCCTAACTCGACCAAGCCGAAATATTACGTGCTCGAAATGCTGCCCTACCCTTCGGGCGCGCTGCACATGGGGCACGTGCGCAACTACTCCATCGGCGACGCGCTGGCCCGCTACATGTGGATGAACGGCTACAACGTGCTGCATCCCATGGGCTGGGATTCGTTCGGTCTCCCGCGGAGAATGCCGCGATCCAGAACAACACGCCGCCGCGCGAGTGGACCCTGCGCAACATCGCCAACATGAAGGCGCAGATGAAGCGCCTCGGCTTCGCCTACGACTGGTCGCGCGAAGTCACAACCTGCCTGCCCGAATACTACCGCTGGAACCAGTGGTTCTTCCTCAAGCTCTACGAGCGCGGGCTGGCCTATCGCAAGAAGAGCAAGGTGAACTGGTGTCCGAAGTGCGCACCGTGCTGGCCAATGAGCAGGTGGTGGGCGGAAACTGCTGGCGCCATGAAGACACGCTCGTCGAGCAGCGCGAACTGGAGCAGTGGTTCCTGCGCATCACGCAATATGCGGACGAATTGCTGCGCGACCTGGACAAGCTCGAGGGCTGGCCGGAAAAAGTCCGCACCATGCAGCGCAACTGGATCGGCCGCAGCGAAGGCGCGCTGGTCGATTTCGAACTCGATGGACCGACCGGTCCGGCGGGATCGACGATCACGCGTATTCACTACGCGCGTCGACACGATCTTCGGCGCGACTTCGGTGCAGCTTGCGCCCCAGCATCCGCTGGTCGCCGATTTCACCGCAGCAACAATGCCAGATCTGCGCGCGAAAAGTTGACCAGCTGATCGCCGAGCAGCGCAAAGCCAAAGAAGTCGGCGACATCGGCGAGATCGAAAAGCATGGCGTGAATACCGGACGCTTCGCGCATGAATCCTTACAACGGCGAGAAACGTTGCCCATCTGGGTGGCGAACTACATCCTCATGGATTACGGCACCGGCGCCATCATGAGCGTGCCCGCGCACGACGAGCGCGACTACGAATTCGCCAAGAAATACAAACTCGACATTCGGCTGGTGATTGTGCCGCATGTCGAACGATCCCGAAGAGACCATGGCCGAGCCGCGACTTCCGTTCACCACGACGACGGCATGCTGGTGAACTCGGGGCCGTTCAGCGGCCTCGACTGCGAAGAGGCGATCCGGAAAATGTCGGCGCTATGCCGAGCAGAACGGCTTCGGCAAGGCGACGGTCACCTATCGCCTGAAAGATTGGGGCATTTCGCGCCAGCGATATTGGGGCACGCCGATCCCGATGGTCTATTGCGAGAAAGATGGCATCGTGCCGGTGCCGGAAAAAGATCTGCCGGTGCATTCTGCCCGACAACGTCGACATCACGCTTGACCGGCGGCTCTCCGCTGGGCCGCGTGCCGGAGTTCGTCAATGCCACTTGCCCGAAGTGTGGCGGCCCGGCGCGCCGCGAGACCGACACCATGGACACGTTTGTCGATTCGTCCTGGTACTTCTACCGCTACACCGACGCGCACAACGACAAGGCGCCTTTCGACCGCAAGACGGCGCGGCTATTGGTTTGGCGACCGTGGCATCGATCAATACATCGGCGGCGTCGAGCACGCCATTCTTCACCTGATCTATTCGCGCTTCTGGACGAAGTTCATGCGCGATATGGGAATGGTGAAGAACGACGAGCCCGTCGAGCGCCTGTTCACCCAGGGCATGGTGATCAAGGATGGCGCGAAGATGTCGAAGAGCCTGGGCAACGTGGTTTCGCCCGACGAGATGGTGGCGCGCTACGGCGCCGACAGCGCGCGCATGTACACGTTGTTCGCGACGTCGCCCGACCGCGAACTCGATTGGCAGGATACGGGGATTGAGGGGATTCAACGGTTCCTCGCGCGCGTTTACCGGTTCGTCGTGCGCAATACGCAGGAAAGGCGCAGCCGGAGCAGTCCGCAGACGGGAAATCTGGCTCTTTGCCGCCGGAGGCGCGTGCGCATTCAGCGCAAAATGCATCAGACGATCAAGCGGGTCACCGAGGATTTCCAGGGACGCTGGCATTTCAACACGTGCGATCGCAGCGATCATGGAGCTGGTTGAACAAACTCAACGCTGCAGAGGATTGCGATTGCGAAGGGCCTGATTCCGGGGTCGCTGGTTGCGGAGTCGCAACGCAATCTTGTGCTTGTTGCTCGCACCCTTTGCGCCCTATCTGGCGCACGAGCTTTGGGAGATGCTGGGCGAAAAAGAGAGTCTTTTCCAGCGCCGCTTGGCCGAAGTACGATCCCGCGCTGGCCAAAGAAGAAGAGATCGAGATCCCGGTGCAGATCAACGGCAAATTGCGCAGCCGCATCGTTGTGCCCGCCGATTCCGGGAAAGAATTCGTGCAGGAGCGTGCGCTCGCTGAAGAACGGGTACGCGCCGCAATCGACGGCAAGCAGGTTGTGAAGGTGATTGTGGTCGAGGGGAAGTTGATTAACATCGTCATCCGGTGAAGCGCTAGACGCGCTCCTGGGCTCCCCGGGCGACCTGCTTTCTCTAGAACGAGACAATTAACGATGGAAAGATAAGGGCGGGCTTTTGGCCCGCCCGGTTTGCGTGCAGGAAAGATCGTGTTACTCGCCCGACGTCTGAGCCTCACTCAGCACGAGAGCGTCTTTGCGATTCGCGAAGTCGATCTCATCGACCGTCTTGAGGTTTCCACTACCCGGCTTCACAGTCACCGAGTTGTACTGCGCGGCTTCCTTGTTGTCTACCAGCTTACCGGGAACCGTGACCAGCGTTTTACCATGCTGAATGATCTGCATCTGAACGTCTTGCCCCGTGCCGCTCCATTGTGCCTTGTAGTCGCCAGCCGGGAGTTGGGTGCTGCCCACCAGTGCCGGCTCGGTTAAAGTGAACTTTCCTTCATGCTTGTCCGCCGCGAAAGCGGAAAGCGATAAGAGTACCGTAACGGCTGCCACCAGAGAAAAGTACTTCGCGAACTTCATTTTCAAATCCTCCATGATTTTGTTTCGCCCTTGTGAAGCAGGACAACCAGAGTTGCCACCGCAGTATGAATGCACGCCCACAAAGCTAGAGATGCCAACCGGCGCGCGGGAGATGCAGACGAATACTCCGCCAGGCACAAGTTATTCAACTGCGCGGGTAATGAGCCCTCTCGTCTGCTCCGCGCCAGATCCCTCGCTCCGCTGGAGAAAACGCGGAGCTTCAGGATGACTTTCCGATAGGACGATGGCAAATTAAGCCACTACCGATCCTTGATGTTTCTTGACAGATCTTCTGCCGCCCCCTTCGCGCGTCGACCGCGCATGGCAACCCCGCCCATGCGATCGCTATTTGTCTGCGATATGCTATCTGTGTGAAAGCTCCTTCGCCCACACTCGAGGGTTTCCGCGCAACCTTTCATCAGCCTGCGCTCAGCACCGCAGAGATTGCCTGGCGCTGGAGCTTCGGGACAGCAGTGTCGTTGTTGCTCACGCTGTCTTTCTTCGCGTACATGGACACGCTCCCGGTGACGAATACGGATTTGTTCTTCCTGCGCTCTCGTCACCCGTTCCTGATTTCGCAGGCGATCGCGCACATTCTCCGCGGCAGCGCGCTTCGCTTCGTCCTGGCCAGCGCCGTCCTGTTTGCCACTCTTGCTGTGGCCTGGATTGTGGCGTCTGCCTTCGGGCGTGCGGTGACGGTCAAATGGTTGGTGGACTACTTTGGCTCGCGTTGGCGTGAATGGGCGCCGGGGGCCGAGCCATCACTGCGGGCAGACGACCAACGGTGGGATTTCCGGTCGCTTCTGGGATTGAGCGTCTTGCGCGTGTCGGTCATGATGGCCGCGGTCATAGCGTGCCTGGGCGCGTCGATTGTGGCCGGGTTTGTTTCTTCCGCCAAGCATCCGCGGCCGGGCCTCGCCTTCCTGCTCTTTATTCCCTTGGTTTGTCTGGTGTGGATCTTCTGGTCGGCGCTGAACTGGTTTTTCTCGCTGGCGTCGGTTTTTGTCGTCCGAGATGGACGGGACACTTTCGGCGGAGTAGCGGCGGCGGTCAAAGTTTTTCGCGAGCGCATGGGGCCAATTGTGGCGGTCAGCTGCTGGTTCGGCCTGGCTCACCTGACGGCGTTTTCGCTCGCGACCACGGTTGTAGCATTTCCACTTTCCCTGGCGGGAATCGTGCCGGTCGGAGTTACTCTCATCGGGGTAGCGCTTGTTACGCTGCTGTATTTCGCCGTGGTCGACTGGCTATACGCGGCGCGGCTCGCAGGCTACGTCGCCATTATTGAAGGGCCGGAGGTGTTTCCACAGCCGGAAGTGGTCACACCAGGTCCGGCAGCAGCTTTCGTACGTGCAACAAGCACGTTGGCCCTGGCGAATAAGACCGAGCCGAAGGAGCCGATCTATCCGCCGATCCCTCCGTCCGATGACGACATCTTGAGCGACATCCCGCTGCCGCCGAACGAATCCAGCACCTAGCGCTGCAGACACCAAAGGAGAACGAATGCCCGCACTCGTCCCCCAACCGACTCGTATCCAAGCCGCCGGAAACAAGCCCAAGCTGATCGACGAATACATTGGGCGCGTGAACAGTCAAGACTTGGCCGTCAGCGTGGCCCACATGCGCAGTCCGCAGGGATGGGTCGAGCCCGGACAAGCGCCGGAGTTCGACGAGTTCACGGTTGTTCTGAAGGGAACCCTACGGGTTCGGTCCGAAGCCGGGGAGTTCGATGTGGCGGCAGGTCAGGCCGTGATCGCCCACTGCGGCGAGTGGGTCCAGTATTCAACGCCACACGAAGGTGGAGCCGAATACATCGCCGTGTGCGTCCCCGCATTCTCCATGGAGACTGTACATCGCGATCAGGACGCGACCAGCAAAGCGGGGGCGGCGAAATGAAGCATGCGATTCTGGGGCCGGGCGGCGTCGGCGGTCTGGTGGGCGCATGTCTCGCGCACTCTGGAGAGTCGGTCACACTGGTGGTGCGTGAGGCCGCGCTAGCTCATTATCCATCGCGCCTCCAGTTAGAGAGTGGGTTTGAGAATTTCACCGTCGACGTTTCCGTCAGCTCAACTGTTCCTCCCG
Organism: uncultured Acidobacteriota bacterium; assembly: GCA_963711675.1. Classification (GTDB taxonomy): domain Bacteria; phylum Acidobacteriota; class Terriglobia; order Terriglobales; family Acidobacteriaceae; genus CAVQFB01. Next base: position 21,498 of record CAVQFB010000016.1, read on the forward strand.
TGGACGTGCTGTGGATCACCGTGAAGGCCACGCAACTGGATGCGGCGCTCGCGTCATTGCGGCATGAGACGGCGGTGGGCGCGATCGTGCCGCTGCTCAATGGCATCGACCATGTTGCGATGCTGCGCGAACGTTATGGGACTGATCGCGTCATCGCAGCCACGATCGCGGTGGAATCGGAACGTGTCGCGCCCGGGCACATCGTTCACCGCTCGCCGTTCGCGCGGCTCAACGTCTCGTCGAAGGGCCGGAGCTTGCTGGTAGCGCCCGTCGAGCAACTCCAGCGAATCGGGTTCACCTGCAACTTTATCGACGACGAGCAGACCTTGCTGTGGAGCAAGCTGGTGTTCCTGGGACCGGTTGCTCTGAATACCACCGCTGCGGACAAGCCCGTCGGTCAGATTCGAGATGATCCGACGTCATGGAACAGGTTGCAGTCTGCGGTGCGCGAGGCTTGCGCCGTTGCGCGACAAGAGGGCGCCACCGTGGATGCTGACGCCGTGATCTCCACCATCAAGAATCTGCCCGCAGGTTCACGCAGCTCGATGCAGAAAGACGTAGAGAGGGGAAATCCGCCGGAACTGGACGCCATAGGAGGCCCGATCGTCCGCGGCGCAGGTCGCCACAACATTAAAATCCCGGTGACAGAAGAATTGATCGCGACCATCAAGCATCGCATCGGAACCTGAGAACTGAGAACCGAGAACTGTTTTCCAGGTACCAGCTATTAGGTACTGCTTCACTCCCACTCGATCGTTCCTGGCGGCTTCGACGTGATGTCGTACACCACGCGGTTCACGCCTTTCACTTCATTCACGATTCGGCTGGAAATCGTCTTCAGGACTTCATACGGCAGTGGCACCCAGTCGGCAGTCATGCCATCTTCAGAATGCACGGCCCGCACCGTACACGTGTAAGCGTAAGTCCGCTGATCCCCCATCACGCCCACCGACATAACCGGCAAGAGCACCGCGAAGGATTGCCAGATCTTCGTATAAAGACCAGCTTTCCGGATTTCCGTTACCACGATCTCATCGCATTCGCGCAGGATTGCCAGCCGCTCCGGCGTGACTTCGCCAAGAATTCGTACCGCGAGGCCCGGACCCGGGAAAGGCTGCCGCTGCAAGAGCTCCTCCGGCATGCCCAAGTCGCGGCCGATCTTGCGGACTTCATCCTTAAACAAATCCTTTAAGGGTTCGATGAGCTTGAGTTTCATATTCTCGGGCAGGCCGCCGACGTTGTGGTGGGTCTTGATGGTCTGCGACGGCCCGCGCACGGAGCGTGATTCGATCACGTCAGGGTAGAGAGTTCCCTGGACCAGCCACTGCACCTCGCCTTCCGCTTTTTCGATCCGGTTGGCTTCCTCGTCGAACACTGCAATGAACTCGTTGCCGATGATCTTTCGTTTTGTCTCAGGATCGGTTACGCCGGCGAGCTTGGTCAGGAAGCGCTCTGTTGCGTCCACCGCGTCGAGGTGGAGCCCGAGTTTGTCGCGCAGGGTTTGCTGGACCTTCTCGAACTCATTCTTGCGAAGCACGCCGTTATTCACGAAGATGCAGGTGAGGCGGGACTTGCCATCTGGTCCCCGCATGGCGCGGTCGACCAGGGTTGCCGCCACAGACGAATCGACGCCACCAGATAAAGCGCAGATGGCACGGCCGTCTCCGACCGTCTGTTTCACACTAGCCACGGTTTCATCGATGAACCGTTGCGCGGTCCAGGTGGGTTTCGCGCCGCAAATATTCAGCGCGAAATTTCGCAGGATATCAGTCCCTAGTGGCGTGTGATGAACTTCGGGATGGAACTGCACCGCCCACATCTTCTTTTGCGGATTCTCGATTGCCGCCACGGCGTTGGGCGATGTCGCAGTCAGATGAAAACCGGGCGGTAACTCTTCTGCTTCGTCGCCATGCGACATCCAAACCGCCAGCACCTTCGGCAACCCTGCAAACAGATCCGACTCGGCGATTTTTTCGACCTTGGCATGACCGTACTCGCGCTTCTCCGCCGGTCGCACTTTGCCGCCCAGCGCATACACCATGTACTGCAGCCCGTAACAGATGCCGAGGATCGGCAGGCCCAGGCTGAACACGCGCTGATCGGCTACAGGAGCATCCTTGTCATAAACGGAGGACGGTCCGCCCGACAAAATGATCCCGACTGGCGAGTAGCTGCGAATTTCGTCCAGCGATGCGTTGCAGGGAAGAACTACCGAGAAGACATTCTGTTCGCGGATGCGGCGCGCAATCAGCTGCGAATATTGCGCCCCGAAGTCGAGGACGACAATTGATTGGGTTTCCACGGATGAGTTTCTCAAAACGGCAGGCTAGTGTAAAGAAAAACGGCAGCGAGTACCTAGTTCCCAGTACCGGGTACTGACCTTCACCATGTCATTCGTAAAACGAGGCACGTGGCTATTTTGCTGTTTGCAGAATCTTCTTCGAGATCGCCGTCACCATCTTCCTCGGCGCAAAGCGTACGGACTCCGCCACCAGCCAGTTCCGCATTCCTGAGATCACCAGCGTCTTACCGGCCATCAAGCCGATGTAGCCGTCGAGCGCGACCTCTTTGGCGCTCATCGGTTTGACCGCCTTGAACAGAATCGAATTCCCGTTGCCCGCGCGTCCCGCAAACCCCGTATCGGTTGCACCGGGACAGAGGCATGTCACCGTGATGCTTTTGCCTTTCAACTCTTCCGCGATGCCTTCGGAGAACAGGATCACGTAACTCTTGGTGGCGTAATACACGGCCATCATCGGACCCGCTTGAAAACCTGCAGTTGACGCCACATTGAGGATCTTACCCGTGCGATGTTCAAGCATTGGTTGAAGAAAAAGCTTAGTCAGGACAGTGAGCGCGGTGACGTTCAGCTGGATCATCCCGATGTCTTCGGCCAGAGGAAGCTGGGCAAATTCGCCGAGCAAGCCGTAGCCCGCGTTATTGACCAGAACATCGACGTGGATACCGCTGCGCTGAACGTCGTCGAACACCGATTGCGGCGCGTTGGGCAGGGTTAGGTCGATGGGAATCGTTTTCACCGACACGCCGAATTCCTTTTGCAACTCTTGCGCAAATTCCGCCAACTTCGGGCCGCTGCGCGCGACGAGCACCAGGTCGTACTTGTCCTTCGCAAACAGTTTCGCCAGTTCGTATCCGATGCCGCCGGAGGCGCCGGTAATGAGAGCAGTGCTCATTTGCAAAACCTCGAAATGTTGGATGATCCCCGGCCCGTCCTTGGCTCAAATGACAACGGGCTCCGACCCCCAATGGTCGGCCGGAAACTCGAATGCCGCCAGCAAGCAAAAAGGCGGGTCCGAAGACCCGCCCCTGAGACCCAACGAAAGAGTGAACTTTTTCGCATTGTCATCCCGAGCGTAGCGAGGGATCTGCACTTCTTGACACTCAACAACTGCAGATTCCTCGCGCCAAAAGCGGGCGCTCGGAATGACAACACTTGGTTTAGGCGCCAACCAATGCCGGCTCGACGTCATAAATCGAGTGCCACGATGTCGCAGCCTTCAGCCTGTCGTTGACGTTGTTGATGTTCTTCACGCCCTCCGACTGCAGCCACTTGCGGAAAGCCTCGGCGCCCTGCTTGGCGTAGACCGGAATACCTTCCTTCCAGGTAGCACGGCCACATAGAACGCCATTGAACTTCACGCCCGATTCGCCCGCCAGTTCCAGCGCCTCGGTGAACTCCGCATTGCTCACACCCGCCGACAGGTAAATGAAAGGCTTGGTGGCAACATTCGCAGCCTTGTGGAAGAGGTCGATGGCTTCCTTCTTCGTGTACGCCGTCTGCCCGCCGTACACTTTCGCGCCTTCCACGAACTTCATGTTGACCGGCACTTCCACCTTGAGCACATCCACGCCGTACCGCGGCTTGCTGAACTCCCTCATGCTTTCGATCACGATCTGCGGCTTCTTTTTGGCGTAGTCGTAGCCCTTCTCGTCGGCGCCCTCTTCGTATCCGACGAATTCCAGGAAGTACGGAATGTCGTTGGCCCGGCACTCGTCGCCGATGCGCTCCACCCAGGCATGTTTCTTGTCGTTCACATCCTTGGGATCGAACGGCGTGTAGTAAAGCAGGATCTTCACGCAGTCGGCGCCCGCTTCTTTCAGGCGGCGGGCCGACCAGTGGTCGAGCAGGTCGCCCAGGCGGCCGGGGCCAGTCTTGTCGTAACCTGTCTTTTCGTAAGCCAGCAACAGGCCCGCGTTCTTGGCGCGCCGCTTCGACGCGGGTAGGCCCCACTCGGGGTCGAGCAGGATCGCGCTGGCATGCGGGGTGAGAACTTCGGTTACCAGCGACTTGAATTCTTCCATATTGGCATCGGTCACGTCGCTGCCTTTTTCTTTACCAAGAGACTTCTTCAGAGAGCCGCGCTGGTCCATGGCAGCGGCCGCAATGATGCCACGGTCGTTCGAAACCGCCTTCAGGCCCGCGAGTTTTCCAGGGGTAAGTTTCATAAATTCCTCCGATGATTGCGCAGAATGCGATAACAGCTGTCGTCCGGAGATTGGGATTGGGACGGCTAATCATTGTAATACGCCCGAAGCGGGAAAGCAGTGGTTAAGCGGAAAGTGCGGGTATCGGCGCATTGTGGGGAATAACTCACGCGCCGGCGGTTCCACGAACCCTTCGTCATCACCTGTGTGTTCTTGACCTTTCCACGGAACGGGAGCAGAATCCGCTCTGTTTGTGAACTTGTGCCAATTGTCTCAGAGGTGATTGACGAAAAAGGAGGCGGTTCATGCCAGTGAAACAGGGAGATCTCAAACTCCTCGAGCATCCCGTGTCCAAGGAACTGCTGCAATCGAAGATCCCGGCCCGGCTGGCGTATGTCTGGACCGATGGAACACCAAGAGTCGTTCCCATCTGGTTCCATTGGGATGGGAAGGAGTTCGTGCTCGCCAGTCCACCCGAGGCGCCGAAACTCAAAGCGCTCGCGCGGAATCCAAAGGTAGCGCTCACGATCGACGACAACAACTTTCCTCACAAGGTCCTGCTCGTTCGCGGAACCGCACACTTGACCACGGTAGATGGGGTGGTGCCGGAGTATGCGGCCGCCGCAGAACGCTACTTCGGCCGTGAACAGGCACAAGGCTGGGTCAGCCAACTTCGCGCGATCACGCCCACGATGGTTCGCATCGCCATTGCGCCAGAATGGGTAGGCGTGCTGGATTTCCAGACTCGCTTTCCCAGCGCGATTTCGAAATGAACGCGGGCGTTCCAATCCCTGACTCGGAACTCATGAGGATAGCTGCTGGGAGGGAAGAAGAAATCTGTCTTACTGCCTCAACGTCAGGGTGCTCAATACCGCCTGCTGCTTGGCGATCAGCGCCTGCACTCCCTGCTTTGCCAGTGCAATCATCTTAGAAAGCTGATTTTCGTCATAAACCTGGTGCTCGGCGGTGGCCTGCACTTCGACGAACTTGTGGCCTGCCGTCATGACGAAGTTCATATCCACGTCGGCACGCGAGTCCTCTTCGTAGTTGAGGTCCAGCAGGATTTCGCCGTCCACGATCCCCACACTTACCGCTCCGACAAAATCTCTTAGGGGGACGGACGTTAGCGTGCCCGCCTCCACCAACTTTTCCAGCGCGATTCCCAGCGCGACAAATGCGCCGGTGATAGACGCTGTCCGTGTACCCCCATCGGCCTGGATGACATCGCAGTCGAGCCAGACTGTGCGCTCCCCGAGGCGTCCCAGATCCGTCACCGCACGCAACGAGCGTCCGATCAGACGCTGGATCTCATGCGTACGGCCGCTGGCCCGGCCCTTGGTGACTTCCCGCGGCGTGCGGGTCAGCGTCGAACGCGGCAGCATGCCGTATTCGCTGCTGATCCATCCTTTGCCGGAGTTCCGCAGGAAAGGCGGCACGGTTTCTTCGACCGACGCTGTACACAGAACCCGGGTATTGCCGACTTCGATCAGCACCGAGCCCTCCGCTGTAGAGACGAAATCGGGAATAAGTTTCACCGGACGCAACTGGTCGGGCGTGCGGTTGTCGCTGCGGAAGATCATAGGCGGCGATTGTACCAGCGAAGCACGACGACAGTCGCCGGTCCGCGATCTCGGCGTGGTGCCCTAATCTAATTGTTACTCACAGCTGTCATCTTGAGCGAAACGGCAGAATGCGCGTGCGCATCCTGTCGTGCAGTCGAAAGATCCCTTGCTTGCCGATTCTCTTCACCGCCCCGTGGAGGAGTTCCGTTCACGAACATCGCGTGAAAGGAGTGGTGCAAAGAACTCCCTGCCAAGTCCTTGTGAAAGCAGCCAGACATGGGGTCCCCATTCGACTCTCGTCGCGGTACTCGGATTCGCTCAAGGCAGGCCTTCAACTTCGAAGAATCGTTCGCAAACGAACGATTTTGCTTCGCTCAGGATGACAACAAGGAGAGAGGGTGAGGATGTTGCACGCAGCGGGCTATTGTCCCGCTTGCATTTGCTCCGCCATGTGGGCGACGGAGGATACATCGTAGAAGTCCGACAGGTCGGCGTGGCCGGCGAGCGTGTCTCGCTGCTTGCCTTCGACGAGGATCTTCACACGGTTTATACCGCCGAGGTTCGATGCCAGGCTCTCGATGAGCGACGCCACGGTCAGTTCCTCCACGAGGATCCCGGAGCGATGGCCGTCTGCGAAGGCTCCATTGGTGTCGATAATCGCTGTGCCCGGCTCAAGCAGGTAGACGTTTCTCACTTCGGCGCCCGGCGGTAGTGCGTGCGATGTGGACTTGCCCAGGTAAAGGTTCACCAGCGCGCGAAGAAGCTCCTCGGCTCTTTGCTGGCGGCCGCTGGGGAGAGGAATTCGAACTGCCTGCGGACGCAGCATCCCCGCCGCATCGTCGGCCACGTAGAGGGTGACTTCTTCGGTGGCACCCACCGCTGGCGGCGCAACCGGACGCGAGTCTACGGCCGCGAGCGGCATGGCGATCACGCGGCTTCGCATGCGGAGCATGTAGATACCGATGCCCAGCACTACGAGCAGCATGAACACGACGCTGAAGATAAGATTTCTCGGGATCATCGCTTCACATCCAGCCGGTCTCGCAGTTGCACTACACCATTTGCCACCGCCCCAGCGACGAGCTGCTCATAGGCGGGTGAGGCCAGTTCCAGCGTGTCTTTGCCGGGCGGGGCGAGCTCCACCGCAACTGCCGGCGCCACGATGTTGTTGAGCGGCCGCAAGGGTGCTTCCAGGGTTCTGGTTGCCACCTGTCTTTGTCGTAGCTCCCCTGCGACCGAGGTCACCACGGCTTGACTTAACGCGAGAGAGACTGCTTGTGCCGTATCCCACGGAAGGAATGGTGTGTGATTTTCGATACGAGCCGGGAGAGTCGCGGTATAGAGACGAACCCCATTTCCTTGGCTGGAAGCGTGAACGCAGATGTAAATCGCCGGAGTCGCGACGTTCGTCAACGCCGCGCGCTGGTCGAGACCCATAGTGGCGTCCGAATCCCGCAGCATGACGACGGTTATGCCTCGGTTCTCGAGTTCCTGGCGCAGCCTCCGAGCGACTGCCAGGGTCACGTCCTTCTCGGGCAGTTGATCGGTCAGCGCCGCGCCGCGTTCGTCGCCCCCGTGACTGGCATCAACGATAGCGAGCAGACGGTGCACCGGAACCGGGGCAGCAGCGACTGAAGGAGCTATTTGTGGGGCGGCGCCCGCCGCCGGTGCAGGTGGGACCTGTGGTTGCGCAGGAGGAATGCTTGGAGGTTGTGTAGTCTGGGCGACCGGCTGCTGGGCTGGTACGGCTCCTGCCGCCGTAATCGTGATCGTCCTGCCATTGTTGCTGAAGCTGGCCATCAGGGGCAGTGCGCTGGTGACCGCAATCTCTGCCGCCCCGTTATTCTCCTGGTATGTGGCGCTGGGAATCGTTTTGTCCCCGAAATTGAGGGTCTGCCTGCCCGGTGGAACCAAGGGTTCCCGGTTGAAGACCATGTGCAGCTTTCCGGGTTCGGTGGAGATCGTGGGGTTGACCGGTGAGCTGAAATTGAGCACCAGTTTCGGGGGGGCCGTTCTACTGAGTTCGGCGGTGAATTGCGTCGCGACGCTGCCGATGAACAGTCGGCGAGCCGTCTCATGAAATGTGACCGGGCCACCCAGAAAGCGTGGTAACAGAGTGGTAAGTGCTGCCAACGGCACCAGCCCGCGCCCACTTTCGAGCCGGAAGCTTCCGGAGAGATCAAGTTCCTTGCCCCGGATCCGTGCCTGTGCTTTGCCGGGTGTAAACTCGCCTTCTACGTTTTCGTAACGGAGTTTCCAGTGGCCGCCATCCACGCGTGCGCTCACAGAACCAAGCGGCTCGAGGATTTCAAGCAGGCCCACATAATCGCGTCCTTCGCGTCCGAGCACAGGCAGAGAATAGTTGGCGGCGGTCGAATAAATGCTGATGCGCTTCTCGTCGGCGGAAGGAGCACTCGCCGAAAGCAGCAAAGCGAGCGCCAGCAGAGCGCTAATCCAACGCATAAACCGTAAGGCCGCTGAGCAGCTTGGGGTAGAAGTCGGTGGACTTCTGCGGCAGAACCTCCCCGGCGAAAGCGATGTCGCGAACCTGATCCATACGCGCCGGGTTCATCAGAAACGCCACGTTCGCTGCACCGGTACGCACCCGTTCCAGCGACTCGCCGGCGTCGCGCAGATAGGAAAGGTTCTGCTGATTGCGAATGGATTCCTCCGAAAGTCCCAACACACCCTCCAGCAAACAACGGTGCAGCTGCACAACATCCAGCGACTGTTGTCTCAACGAGAGGCCATGAAGAATCTGCGAGCCGTTCGCCTTGGGAGTGTGCAACAAGAACGCACGCTCTTTCGTGACTGCCAATAAGGCGGTGCCGGCATGGCTGGCGCGGTGCAGAATCTCCGTAGCTCGACCGGCGTCGACCGACGCGTCCACTCCCTCAATCTTGAAATAGGCGCTGGCATCTGCCTGAAAGCGGTCTGGCGAGAAAGAAGCCAAGCCATGTACCACACGATGCGTGGGGAGAATCAACAAGCCCGGGCTGTTCATGTTGATGAAAGTCATCATCACGAACTCGTGAGGAGCTTCTGCCCCTCCGTCGCCCGCTGTTTTCGCCGCTCGTAGCTCATTGCGATAGTTGACCGCGGTCTCGTAACGGTGATGGCCATCGGCGATGATGAGCTTCTTGTCACGCATTCTCTCGCGTACGAGGTTAATCACCTGCGGGTCGGAAACCTTCCATACCTGGTGCAGCACCTCATATTCATCGATGATCTCGATCATCGCGTGCGTGGCGGGCGCGAGCAAGGTGTCGATTTGCCCGTCGTCCTGGTAGACCATAAAGAGCTGCTCGAGATGTGCACGGGTCGCGCGTAACAGATCCAGCCGATCAGCCTTGGGTTTGGTCAGGGTCTGCTCGTGCCGGAAGACCACGCCTGCGGAATAGTCCTCCACACGGCCCAAGGCGATGAACCCACGCCGCTCGAGCCCGGCAGTTCCCCCCGGCACTGCAAATCGCTGAGAATAGGTGTAGATCGAGGGCTCAGCGTCCTGGCGGAGGGTGCCCTGACGACGCCACTCCTGAAAATACCCAGCCGCCCGGCTGTACACGTTGCTCTTCGCGTCGTCGGAGGGCACTCGTTTGCCCAGAATGATCCGGACCAAATTGTGCGGACTCGCCTGGTAGTAGTGGTCCTGCATTTGCGGGGTGATCTTGTCGTAGGGCTGGGTTACTACGTCGGAAAGAGCGACACGAGTAGGGTCGTACCGCAGGGCGCGGAAGGGTGCAATGTGTGCCATTGGAAGAACTTGCATTGTAACAAGACGGAAGGAACCGGTAAGCTCTCCGCCGCGGAAGATTTTCAAGAAGGGAAAAATTCTGCGCACTGATAAGTAAAACTGATGCGTCAGTGCAGGCATCGAAGAGTTGACAAAATGCTGACAAAAAGGTCGGAACACCGCGAAATGGCTGTGGTAGTATCAGCCTCAAAGAGGTAATTTTTATGGCCCGCCTGTGTGGGCGCGGGTCATCACGCCCCCAGAGCTCAGTTCGGCAGCTCCAAACGGCCCGTCTCGGGACCCCTGTGAGACCCATGTTGCGTCTGAGGCGTTTCTTCCTTCCGTGCCTCCTTTTCCTGATCGTCTCGGTTTGCGGCTCGTCCCTTACCAACCCTGCTTTTGCGCAAAGCCCAGTCGACGACATTCATGTCAAGCCAAGGGTTGAAACGACACCGCCCAAACCTCAGGATCTGGTCGATCCCGCGTTGCGGACGCATACCAAGCCTTTCAAAGTCGATGTCGATATGGTTCTGGTGCCGGTAACCATTACCGATCCCATGAACCGCCTGGTGACCGGCCTCGACAAGGAAAATTTCTCGCTCTTCGAGGGTAAGGAAGCTCAGGACATCAAGACATTCTCCAGCGAAGACGCCCCGGTGTCGCTGGGCGTGATCTTCGACATGAGCGGCAGCATGAGCAGCAAGATCGAGCGCGCCCGCGAGGCGGTGGTCGAATTCTTTAAGACCGCCAACCCCCAGGACGAGTTCTTCATGATTGCCTTCGCCGACAAGCCGGAGGAAGTCTCCGACTTCACCAGTTCCATCGAGGACATCCAGGGCAAGCTCGTTTACACCGTGCCCAAGGGGCGCACCGCGCTGCTCGACGCCATTTATCTTGGGATCAGCAAGATGCGCCAAGGCAAGTACCCCAAGAAGGCGCTGCTCATCATTTCCGATGGTGGGGACAACCACAGCCGCTATACCGAAGGCGAGATCAAGTCGCTGGTCAAGGAAGCCGACGTGATGATCTACGCTATCGGCATCTATGACCATTACTTCCCGACCGAAGAAGAGCGTCTCGGTCCGGCGCTGCTGTCCGAGGTGACCGAACTTACCGGCGGGCGGGCGTTTACCATCGACAATCCCAACGACCTGGCGGACGTGGCCACAAAGATCGGCATCGAACTACGCAACCAATATGTACTGGGTTACCGTCCAAAGAACATATCGCATGATGGCAAATGGCGTAAGATTAAAGTTAAGCTCTTACCACCGAAAGGACTGCCGCCGCTTCGCGTATATGCCAGGACGGGATACTATGCACCCACGGAATAGAAATCTCCTATTCCTGCTGACTCTCTTAATCCTCGGAATACTCTGTAGCGCCCAAGGCATCACCCCAACGCCACCCGCTTCCTCCAATAGTCCGTCTTCGCCGAACGCAACTGCTGGCCAGGCCGCTTCGCCTTCTTCTGCAGCGCAACCGCCGGCGGCAGGATCGCAGCAGCCAGCCCCGAAGCCGCCGAGCACCGCGCAACAGCCGGACGCCAGCCAGCAGCCCGAAGCCGACGATAGCGGAGTTTTTGTTTTCAAGAGGGAAGTGGAAGAGGTCGTGCTCCACGCCACCGTGGTCGATGATAAGCAGCGGATCGTTACCACCCTGGACAAGGGAGCTTTCACCATCTTTGAAAATGGCGCTCTGCAGACCATCACCTCGTTTCGCCACGAGGACATTCCTGTCGCCATGGGAATCGTGATCGATAATTCCGGCTCCATGCGGGAGAAGCGTCAAAAAGTGAACCAGGCGGCATTGAACCTGGTGCGTTCGAGTAACCCGCAAGACCAGGTTTTCGTCGTCAACTTCAACGACGAATATTATCTCGACCAGGATTTCACCGCAGACATCAACAAACTGAAGGAAGCCCTGGAGAAGATCGAAGCCCGCGGCGGAACGGCTTTGTACGACGCGGTTGTCGCTTCGGCCGATCACTTGAAAAAGAATGCGAAACTGGAGCGGAAAGTCCTGTTCGTGGTAACCGATGGTGAGGACAACGCCAGCCGGGAATCCCTGGAACAAGCCGTTCGCCGCCTGCAGGAGGAAAATGGCCCGACGGTCTATGCGATCGGCCTGCTCGGCGAAGAGAAAGCCCGTCGCGCGCGCCGCGCTCTGGAGACGATGTCAGAGAGGACCGGTGGCATAGTCTTCCTGCCCAAGACTCTCGACGAGGTGGACGCGATCAGCCGCACCGTCGCCCACGATATCCGCAACCAGTACACCATCGGCTACAAGCCCACGACGCCGAAGACTGCCGGCGGTTATCGCACGATTAAGGTGGATGCCAAGGCTCACGGATTCGGCAAACTCACTGTTCGAACCAAGAGCGGATACTATGCAGGACAGGAGCGTGCAGCTTCCGGGGCACATTAGAAATCTGTGAACCACCGGTACCAAAGGTTTGTGATTTCGGTCCCGAGTGATTGACGCTAACGGCTCGCTTCCGTACCCTGTAATGTGCAGACCAAGATAATCGAAGGCTCCCGCCTGCGCGTGGCCGATGACATCACCCAACTTGTCGGCGAAACTCCGATTTTGAAACTGAAAAGGCTGGCTCAGCCTGGGATGGCTGACATATACGCCAAGCTCGAATACCTCAATCCCGGTGGAAGCGTAAAAGACCGCGCTGCCATCGGCATCATCCGGCGCGCGGAAGAAGAAGGAAAGCTGATGCCGGGCGGAACCATCGTCGAGGCTACCGCCGGGAACACCGGAATCGGCCTGGCATTGATCGGCGTCAATCGCGGTTACAAAGTGGCGCTGTTTGTGCCGGAGCGTTTCTCGGAAGAAAAAGTGATCATCATGCGGGCCCTCGGCGCTGAGGTCACTCGCACGCCTGACGCCGAGGGCATGAATGGGGCCATCAGCCGGGCTAAAGAGTTCGTCGCAAAGACTCCCAAAGCCTTCATGGCCGGCCAATTTGAGAATCCCGCCAATCCCGACTATCACTTCGAAACTACCGCTCGCGAGATTTTTGATCAGATGGAAGGCCGCATCGACGCCGTAGTAATCGGCTCGGGCACGACCGGCACGTTCGTAGGGATTGCGCGTTATCTGAAGCAGCAACTGCCGAAAGTCTTTGCGGTCGCGGTTGAAACCCAAGGTTCGATTCTCGGCGGCGGCCCGCCCGGCAAGCACAAAGTCGAAGGGATTGGTTCCAGCTTCATTCCCAAGATCTGGGATCGCTCGGTGTGTGACGAGATTTTCATGGTTACAGATCCGCAAGCCTTCGACACGGTGAAGAGACTGGCCGCGATCGAAGGTGTGCTTGCGGGTTCCAGCGGCGGAGCGAATGTCTACGCGTCGCTCGAGATTGCCCGCCGGTTTGGCAGCGGCAAGCGGGTTGTGACCATGATCCCGGACTCGGCCGAACGGTATCTCTCGAAGAAGATATTCGAAGGTGGGATCTGAGGGCGGCGTTGAGTAAGACACGTCCGAAATCCGGGCGGCACGTTTCCTAATAACAATAACAATGAGCAAACTCAGAATTCCAGGTTTCTCTACCCGCGCGATTCATGTCGGCCAGGAGCCCGATCCGGCCACCGGCGCGGTCACCGTTCCCATCTACCCGACTTCCACCTACGTACAGGAAGAACTCGGCAAGAACAAAGGCTACGAGTACTCACGGGTTTCCAATCCCACGCGCACCTGCCTTGAAGAAAACCTGGCATCGCTTGAGGGCGGCGTGGCCGCACGTGTCTTCGCCAGCGGGATGGCAGCGATCAACGCGGTCGCGACTCTGCTGAAGTCTGGCGATCATGTGGTCTGCGGGCACGATCTTTACGGCGGTACACCCCGCCTTTTCAACCAGGTGTGGGCTGGCTTTGGCCTTGAATTCACTTATGTCGACACCACCGAGGTCGAAAACGTCGCGCGGGCCATTCGCAGGAACACTCGCATGGTCTATGTGGAAACGCCCACCAATCCACTGATGACTTTGAGCGACATTCGCGCCATCAGCGAAGTTTGCCAGCGCAGAAAAGCCGACCTGGTTGTCGACAATACGTTCATGTCCCCCTATTTTCAGCAGCCGCTCGCGCTGGGAGCGGACATGGTTGTGCACTCGACCACCAAGTTCCTGAATGGCCACAGCGACGGCCTGGGCGGAGTGGTGGTCTGCAGCCGGCCCGATCAGGCCGAGAAGCTTGGCGTTCCTGCAGAAAGCGGCCGGTGCAATCCTTTCGCCTTTCGAGTGCTGGCTGGTTTTGCGTGGCGTGAAGACTCTAGAAGTGCGCATGAAGCAGCACGACATCAGCGGCAGAGTGGTGGCCGAGTTTCTCTCGCGACACAAGAAAGTGCGGAAGGTGTTCTATCCCGGCCTGCCTCAACATCCCCAGCACGAATTGGCCCTGCGGCAGATGTCCGGCTTCGGCGCGATGATCACATTTGAGACAGGCTCGCTCTCTAATGCGAAGAAGATGCTGAAGAAAGTGCGAGTGTGCTCGCTTGGTGAATCGCTGGGAGGGGTGGAGACCTTGATCTCGCATCCTGCCACCATGACCCACGGCGCCTTGGGCGAGAAGGGCAGAAGAAAGATTGGTATCACCGACGGCATGGTGCGCATTTCGGTCGGCATTGAGAATGTCGAGGACATTCTCGACGACCTCGATCAGGCGCTGTCGGCAATTTAGAGTTAAGACGCTACAAACACAGCAGGGGAACTCTCGGTTCGTATCAGGGCGTGCCTTCACGCATGCCGCACTCATTGTCTGAATGCGCGCCTTCAGGCGCTGGGCGCCGAGAGCCCACCTTTTTCCGAAGCCTGTGTTATCCGACGCAACTCGCGATCCAGTCCAGATACTCTTTACTTCCGTCTTCGATTGCCAGGCAGATGCACTCCGGCAGGTCGTAAGAGTGCAGCTCTCGGATCGCTGCGCGAACACGGTCAAAAGCGCTACTAGTCGTCTTGATGACAAGCAGCCATTCCTCGGCGGTCTCAACTTTGTCCTCCCAGCGATAGATCGATCTGACCCTGGGCACGATGTTGACGCAGGCTGCCAGCCGACGGTCCACCAGCGCTTGGGCGATCTTTTGTGCTTCCTCCTGCGAGCCGGCTGTGGTCAGAACGATTCTGTTGTTGGTCATATAGAATCAACCGCCGAGCTCACTCTCAGGCCCGTGCTGGAAAATCTAGCACTACTCTGACCTCGGGTGTCACGGAATCCTTCGCACCCGGCAACGGCGGGAGTTATCATCCAAAGTCCGCGTGCGAGCGGAAGTGAGGCTGATTATGGCCACGCAGATCAAATTCGGAACTTCGGGATGGCGAGCCGTCATGGCCGAGGAGTTTACCTTCGCCAACGTGAAACGCGCCGTACACGGCATTGCCCGGCACGTGGTGTTGCATAAACCCGAACGAGCGCGCGTGATCGTGGGCCGCGATCCCCGCTTCCTCGGCGAGACTTTCTGCGCGATGGCGGCGGACATCTTTGTGCAGTATGGCATCGCCCCGCTCGTGATTGCTGATGCCGCGCCCACTCCGGCGATTTCCTATGCGGTGATCCAGGCTAAAGCCGATGGCGCCATCAACTTCACGGCATCCCACAATCCGCCTGAGTACAACGGCATCAAGTTCTCCACGCCGGACGGCGCTCCCGCTCTCCCGGAAGTCACGAAGAGTGTCGAAGCAGAGATCGCTGCCTATGATGCCTCAGGTGCCAGGGCTCCCGCCTCCGCGCCATTAAAGGTTTCTCCCGAGGCTCTCGACCCGCGCCGCATGTATCTTTCGCGTCTTCAAGAAATCGTCGACCTGGACGTCGTCAAGAAGGCAGGGCTACGCGTGGCCTTCGACCCGCTTTGGGGATGTGCCCGCGGTTATTCAGACTCGCTATTGCGCGACGCAGGCGTAGAGGTCGAGACCGTCCATGACTATCGCGATGTACTGTTCGGCGGCCATGCACCCGAGCCGGACGACCACCTTCTGGAGCCTCTGCGCGAGAAAATGCGCGGAATGAAGGCCCATATCGGCATCGCGACCGATGGTGACGCCGACCGCTTCGGTATCGTCGATGAAGATGGCACATTCTTCCAGCCCAACTACATCATTGCCCTGCTTTTCGACTACCTGGTGGAGAGCAGAGGATGGCGGATCGGAGTCGGCAAATCAGTCGCCACCACGAACCTCATCAATGCTATTGCGAAACACTACAAATTGGACCTCCACGAGACGCCCGTGGGCTTCAAGTACATCGGCGAACTCATCAAGCAGGACAAAATCGTGATCGGTGGCGAAGAAAGCGCAGGACTTTCCATTCGCCGGCACGTACCGGAGAAGGACGGCATTCTGGCGGGCTTGCTGTGTTGCGAGATGGTAGGACGCCGGGGCAAGCCTCTCGGCGTGCAACTCAAGGAGCTATTTGCCAAAGTTGGTTCGTTCTATCCGAAACGTGAGAACTTCCGCTTGACGCCAGAAGTGAAAGAGACGTTCACTAAAAAGATCGAGAAAGATCCAACGGAGTTCCTCGGCCTGAAGGTCGCCGAAGTTGTGCGCACCGACGGCATGAAACTGGTTTTCGAAGATGGGTCCTGGGTCTGTTACCGGTTGTCGGGCACCGAACCTGTGGTGCGGGTCTACTCCGAGGCGCGGAGCGAAGAGGGTTTGACGAAATTGAGCAGTGCGGCCAAGCAATGGATTTTCGAATAGAACAGTTCCCCAAATTTCGTGCCCTCCCGAAACCAGAAGACGGCCTGCGTGCCATGGTGGAAAAGGCGCCGGAGGCAGAGGCGTTCCTTGAGAGGCTCGTCGAACGTTACCGTCCGTTCTGGACCTGGATTTACACTTCACGGCGCCGGCTGGCGACCATCGCCCTCGTGCTGGTCACGTTCTGGCTCTTCCTGCATGTGACATTCGGCGCGAACGGCATGGTCGTCTATAGGCAGAAGCGGGCGGAACTCCAGTCCCTAAGAAAGGAAACCGACGAGATTCAGAAGGAGAACGACCGCTACACCCAGCAGATCAAGGCGCTGCAGACCGACCCTAAGACCATCGAGAGGGAAGCGAGGGAGCAGCTGCACTACGCTCGGCCCGGTGAGGTAGTTTACGTAGCGCCCGCGCCCGTCCATCCGCCAAAACCTTCCACAAACGCCGCCCATAGGTAGACTTCCGCCTGGCTTGCAAGTCAGTTAAGGGAAGATCTGCCTGACAACTCGTCACATCGGATTGTGATATATTTCAACTGCTTGGAAAGTGCCGGGAATGTTCGAGAACGTGCAACCGCTTCGGTATTCACGGACTCTATAAGAATGTGTCATCCCCCGGACTGAGTGCCCCGCCTGATCGGGATGGGCGAGCTTGCACCTAAACTCGCGGCCTCGTTGCCGCCCAACACAAGGAGACGTGGTATGAAGAAGCTATTGTTGATCGGTTTGGCCCTGTGCATGGTGCTCATGACGGTGGCGGTGATCTCCGCGGTAGCACAAGACAGCAGCACCGTGAACGGCTACGTCAGTGACTCGATGTGCGGCGCCAAAGGAGCTGCTGCAGGGCACGATGCCTGCACCAAGAAGTGCCTGGACAAGGGTGCCAAGATGGTTGTCGTCACGGACGCGGATAAGAAAGTCCTTACCGTGGACAATCCCGATGCGCTAGCTGGGCACGAGGGACATCACGTCGCAGTGACCGGTCACGTGAACGGTGACTCGATCCATATCGACGGCGTCAAGATGCTCTGAGTGGTAATTCGGAATTCGAAAGCAAGGCGGCCATTGGCCGCCTTCTTTTTTGGCGAGAAACTTGAACCCTGCGACTACGAAGCCTGGCCCACGAGTCCCTGAACCGGCGAACTCGCAGTGGCATACAGCTTCCTTGGCATGCGTCCCGCAAGATAGGCCTGCCGTCCCGCCAGCACCGCATGCTTCATAGCTTCGGCCATGAGAATGGGGTCCTGGGCATTTGCGATGCCGGTATTCATCAGAACTGCATCCGCCCCTAGTTCCATGGCGATGGCCGCGTCTGAAGCTGTTCCCACGCCGGCATCTACAATCAAGGGCACGCTGGTAATAACTTCGCGCAGGATGCGGATATTCGCCTCGTTCTGAATGCCGAGACCACTGCCGATCGGAGCGCCCAGCGGCATGACGGCAGCCGCGCCGGCGTCGAGCAGCCTTTTCGCGAAAACTACATCATCGGAAGTGTAGGGAAGCACGGTGAACCCTTCTTTCACGAGCACCCGAGTAGCTTCGAGCGTGGCCTGAATGTCAGGATAAAGGGTCGCCTGATCCCCAATCACTTCCAGCTTCACCCAGTCCGAAAGCCCTACCTCGCGCCCCAGCCGCGCCGTGCGGATGGCTTCGTCCGCCGTGTAACAGCCCGCCGTGTTGGGGAGAAGAAAATACTTGGCTGGATCGATGAAGTCGAGCAGCGATTCCTTGTTGCGATCAAGGTTCACGCGGCGGACGGCCACCGTCACCATGTCCGCGCCACTTGCCTCGAGGGCCCGCGCCGTCTCCTGGAAAGACTTGTATTTGCCCGTCCCCACGATGAGGCGGGACTTGAACTCTCTGCCGGCGATAACCAATGGGTCCGTCATAGTCTTATTGTAGTGAAAGGCTGCGAATCAATAGCAGGATTTCGCGGCCTCTCGCCCCCCTATTTCTTTGCCTTGATTTCTTCCCGCTTGGCGGCTGCGTCGAGCGGCCGTTGCGGCTCCGTCATTCTTGCCGGGTCGAGGATTTCGGCGATCTGCTCGTCGCTCAGCAGCTTCTTATCCCGCGCGATCTCGATAATCGAGCGCCCGCTAGCCACCGCTTCTTTCGCGATCTCCGCGGCCTTCGCGTATCCGATGTAAGGATTGAGCGCCGTGGCCAGCGAGACCGTTGCCTGTACGTAGAAATTGCACCGGTTCGAGTTCGCCGTGATGCCCGCAACACACTTGTCGGTGAACTGGCGCAGCATGTTGGTCAGGATCGTGATCGACTGCATCACGCTGTAGGCCATGGTCGGCATCATGACGTTCAGTTCGAGTTGGCCTGCCTGGACGGCCATGGCGACGGAAACATCGTTGCCTACCACCTGGAACGACACCATTGCTGCCAGTTCCGGCATCACCGGATTGATCTTCCCCGGCATGATCGAGGATCCTGGCTGCAAGGCCGGCAGGTTGATCTCCGCAAACCCTGTGTTAGGACCCGACGAGAGCAGCCGCAGATCGTTCGCAATGCGGATGACTTCAAGCGCCAGGTTGCGCAACGCCGAAGAGACGTTGGCCATGGCAAAGTTCGATTGCATCGCGTAGCGCATGTCGTCGACCGGAACCAGTTTCTGGCCGGAGATGCGGGCAAGATTGCGGATGGCCTTCTCGCGATAGTCCGGGTGTGTGTTGATACCTGTCCCCACGGCCGACCCTCCCAGGCCGAGCTCGCGCAGCGATTCCGATGCCTGCCGTATGGCTGAACTCGCACGGCGAATGGCACCGGCGTAAGCGGTAAATTCCTGCCCCAACCGCATGGGAACTGCGTCCTGCATATGGGTGCGGCCGGACTTCAGGATGTCGTGAAACTCCGCGCCCTTCTTCTCGAGCGCAGCCGCCAGAGAGTCGAGCACGGGATACAGCTTTTCCAGTTCAAGCAGGGCAGCCAGCCGCATGCCGGTAGGAAAAACATCGTTCGTCGACTGGCCATAGTTGACGTGATCGTTGGGATGTACGATCGAATAATCGCCCAGGATGCCACCCAGAATCTCAAGCGCGCGGTTGGCGATCACCTCATTCGAATTCATGTGAAAGCTGACACCTGCACCCGCCTGGAAGACATCCACCACAAATTCTTTGTTCCACTTGCCGTCCTGGACCTCTCGCGCTGCCCTGATGATCGCGTCCGCGCGCCGGGCGTCAACCAATCCCAGTTCCTTGTTGGCCTCAGCGGCTGCCTCTTTCACCATCCCGAACGCGCGGATGAGCGTGGGGTGGGCCCGCATGCCTGAGATGGGATAGTTTTCGACGGCTCGCGCCGTCTGGATTCCGTAATAAACGTCTGCAGGGATTTCCTTGATGCCGATGGAATCTTTCTCGCTTCGGGTCGCATTTTGCGTGGCAGTAGCCATAGTACGTGCTCCTGATGATTGCGGCGTGATAGGAGAGAACCACAAATTATAACAACCATAACCTGCAGGGTTGTGAGATAGGCCACAAGCGCTTGTGATCCGCATGCCTCGGTTCGGCAGCGGTTGTCGCAGCAAGCACTTCCCGAACAGGGAGAGATTCTGCGGGAAAATGCGCCGCATCGTTGTCTTCAGTCATTCCCTTGAACTAGATTCAAGCGCGTAGGCCCTCTCTGCCGGCTGAGACGCTGCGTGCTAGAATCGAACGTTTTACACGACTCTCCGAGCGCTCCCGAAGACGCCCCAGGCGCTGCGGCTCAGTCTGAGAGGCGGGATCCATTGCCGACGCAAGAAATGATACCCTCCACCCTCCCGCGCACTCAGGCAGACTCACGTCCCGAGACCTGGCTCGACGTGCTGGTGATCGGCGCCGGTCCCACTGGATTGGCCTGCGCGATTGAAGCCCAGAACCTTGGATTCAAGGTAATGGTGGTTGACAAGGGCTGTCTGGTGAATTCCATCTATAACTATCCGGCGAACATGGTCTTCTTTACTACGCCGGAACTGCTTGAGATCGGGGACATACCCTTCACTACTGCCCACCAGAAACCTACCCGGCTGGAAGCCCTGGAATACTACCGCAAGGTCACCGAGCGCTTTCAATTGCACATCTGCCAGTACCACTGGGTCAAGACCATCACCGGCGAAGACGGCAACTTTCGCGTAACTGCCACAGACCGCGGAGGACGGATACACGATTATGAAACGCGAAAGATCATCGTCAGCACCGGCTACTACGATCTGCCCAACATGATGGGAATTCCGGGCGAAGATTTGCCCAAGGTGTTTCATTATTTCCGCGAACCGCATCCTTACTATGACTGCGATGTGGTGGTGATCGGAGGCAAGAATTCAGCTGCTGAGGCCGCACTGGAACTCTGGCGCCACGGTGCCAGAGTGACGCTGGTCTATCGTGGAGCGCAACTGCCTCCAAGTCTGAAGTATTGGGTCCGGCCCGACATTGAAAATCGAATTAAGAATTTTGAGATCGGCGCGTATTTCAAGAGCACTGTGCAAGAAATTGGCGTGGACTATGTTCAGATCAAAACACCTGAAAGCACGGTTAAACTGAAGAACGACTTCGTCTTTGCCCTGACGGGGTATCACCCGGACTACGATTTTCTGCGCAGCATCGGGATTGAACTTTCTGCGGAGCAGTGCCGCCCCGCGTGCGATCCGGAGACGCTGGAGAGTAATGTGCCTGGAGTCTATGTGGCCGGAGTCATCGTAGCGGGATCGCGGACGAGCGAAATCTTCATCGAAAACGGCCGATTCCACGGCAAACAGATTGCGGTCGACTTGCGGGCCAAGCTTAGAGGGTAGGACGATTAGCGAAGCTCGACGAACCCCGCTTCACAGCGTGACCGCTTCCTCACCGAGTTTCTGATTGATCAGCCGCGCTACCAGTGCCTTGAGCTTCTCGCCGCTTTTCTGCAGCACGAAATCCTGGGCGTCGTCGACCCAATCCAGCTTGAAACTGGTCGCCAGCGCGGAAATCCATATCTGCCGGACGGGCGCGTTCGGAGAAATTACGAACTTGCTATCGTCATCGAAGCTGATGTGCAACGCTCCGCCCTGATCTTCCACTTCTATTTCGGCGGAGTCCTCCGCCACAATCAGACTCTGTTTCAGACCTTCCAAGGCGCTATCGGCATGTTTGCGGAATTGCTGCTCGTCGAGCATGAGGAGATTATAGTCTGTCGCCGTCACGCCGAATCCATTCCAGCATTCACACCTCCTCATCAGGTATCTTGTAACGGCCAATCGTCATGGAACCAGCGCCCGAAATCGAAGTCAGCCGTGTGTCTTTTGTCTCGTACGCACGTCTGCTGCGGCAGAACCGCAACTTCCGCCGCCTGTGGATGGCGCAGATCGTCAGCGAGATCGGCGACTGGTTCTACACGCTGGCGATCTACACATTACTGCTTCAACTGACCGGGCGCGCCAGTTCAGTCGCAATCGCGCTGGTCATCCAGGTGCTCCCCCAAACCTTCATCGGTCCGGCGTCCGGTGTCATCAATGACCGCTTGCGGCGCAAGCACGTGATGATCACGGCCGACTTGGCCCGGATGGTCATCGTGTTCTCCATGCTTCTGGTCCGATCGCAATCCACCGTCTGGTTGGTTTATCCGCTTCTTTTGCTGGAAACGATCATGGCGGCGTTCTTTGAGCCGGCACGCAGCTCCGTGATCCCCAACATCACCAGCCGCGAAGACCTGGTGCTCGCAAATACTCTGTCGTCGACAACATGGTCCATGAATCTTGTGCTCGGGGCCGCAGTCGGCGGTGTCGTGGCAGCATTGCTTGGCCGGGACGCCGTCTTTGTTCTGAATGCCCTGTCGTTCCTGGCATCGGCGCTGCTGATCCGCAGCATGCGCTTCGAGGAACCGCACGCCGACGCCGCGCCGCCTCTCCGCACACGTGACCTTCTCGATTACTCGCCAGTCCTCGAGGGCATTCGCTATGTGCGGAGCGACCGCCGGCTACTCACCACCATGTTCGTAAAGGCTGGCCTGTTTGTAATCGGCCCAAGTTGGGTTGTGTTCACGGTGATGGGGCAGCGGGATTTCCCCGTGCACTGGCATGGATTGAATCCTCAGCGGGGCGCCATGCTGGGCGTGAGCCTGCTGATGGCAGCCCGTGGAGTCGGAGCGATGCTAGGGCCGTTGCTGGCCGCCCCTTGGGTGGGGCATTACGATCGCCGGTTGCGGATAGGAATCATGATCGGCTTTGTCGCCGAAGTTCTCGGCTATGTCTCGCTGCGCACAGTCGGCGCCCTGTGGAGCGCATGTCTCTGGATTGCGCTGGCGCATTGCGGAGGATCGACGGTGTGGGTTTTCTCTACAACGTTGTTGCAGCTGAACACGGATGAGCGCTTTCGCGGACGCGTGTTTGCCGCCGACCTCGGCTTCAGTATGCTGACCATCGCAGTGGGGGCATTTCTGGCCGGACGCTTCATGGATTGGGGCGTTCCCGCGCGCATGGTGGCCAGCAACGCTGGCTTGCTCATGATCATTCCGGCTGCGATGTGGGCCTGGGCGATGTGGTCATGGAAGGACAAGCCAGCCCCATCGCTGGCGAATTCAGACGAGCCCTAAGCGGGGAAGGCGACTTCAGAACTGCCCGCCTCGGCCAATGCACTTCAACCGCGAATCCAAGGTCTTCGTCGCTTGCCGGCAACTCACCCTCGAAGGTCCTCGATCTTCGCCGCCATGATGAAGTCGCTCTCGGTCAGGCCGTCAACTTTATGGGTCCAGAGGGTGACCTCCGCTTTTCCCCAGGCCAGCAGGATGTCCGGGTGATGACCCTGCTCCTCCGCGAGTTCCCCGACCTTATTCACGAAGTCCAGAGCTTCGCGAAAATTGGGAAACGTGTAGGTTCGAGTGAGATGGTGCTCGTTCACGATCTTCCAATGCTGGTTGTGAGGCAGTTGCTGGTGAAGGTTGGCGAGGTCCTGCCCTTTGAGGGATGGAACTCCGCCGCGGCAGGGAACGCAAGTTTTGTTTGCAAGATCGGACATAGATCACCACCCCATCACTCCACATCTTAGCCCCTTCCCGGAGCAGTTGCCGGCGCCGGGTGATTCCCGTGTTGGTTTTGTGATCTCAAGGCAACAGGGCATTCATTCTTCTGGAGATACGTGTTCACGCCGGTGTTTTAGCCAGCCGCGCTGACCAATCCCGAATGACGGAAGTCATATTTGCTGTCCCTGCCACTGGCCAAGTTTCGGTCCTTGCCGATGTTCTCTTGTGAGCGCACTTGCGCTCGCCATTAGCCACGGCCCGGAAGGGCGGAAACACTTTGCTCGAAAAGGGCTGCCCAGCGGAGACACAGAACTTGAAATCGGGAATCATCCAGTGAGCCAACCATCCGGAACCAACGACAACATGGTGACGATTGCGTGCAAGGACACCGACGGCGAGTGTATTTGCCCGGTCGCGGAGTTGGCTAGCCAGCCCGATCGCATGAGCGCAAGTCTTGATCAGGCATTTGAGTCCGCAGCGGTTGGGATGGGGTTGCTCGACCTTCATGGGCACTGGATTCGAGTCAATCGATCGTTTTGTGAACTTCTCGGGCTCGAGAAAACCGAAATCCTCCACAAGAGCTTTCTCGCGATCACACACGCAAACGATATCAACCTATGTCTCCGGTTATATCGGCAATTGGCGTCCGGAGAGATCGACAATTACAACCTGGAAAAGCGCTACCTGCACAAGAGTGGCAGTGCGGTTTGGGCCCTTATCACCATATCGCTGGTGCGTTGCGCAGACGGTTCGCCGGCATTTGTCACGGCCCAGATTCAGGACGTCACCAAGCGTAAGCAGGCGGAAGAGTCGCTTCGCCGCAGCGAAGCGATGTTTCGCTCCATAGGAGAGAACGCCGGAGACCTGATCCTTGTCGTCGACTATCCCGGCTTGATTGCGCAATACGCCAGTCCCACCTACGAAACCCTGCTCGGTTATCCGGTCGATGAAGTCGAAGGACAATCATGCCTGGGTCTTGTGCACCCCGACGACCACCCGCGCATCTTGCAAGCGGTCACGGCCATGGTGACGCAAGGCGGAGACGGTGCCATCTTCGAAATTCGGGTTCGGAGCAAGAATGGGGCCTGGCACTACGTTGAGACCCATGCATGTGCTGTTCGCGGTGCTTCAGGAGACATTGAGCGCTTTGTCGCCATCTCGCGCATTATCGATAACCGTATCCTGGCCGAGCAGGAGCTCAAAGATCAGAAAGAACAGCTCCAGCTCTTGCTGGATTCGACGGCAGAAGCGATCTACGGGCTGGACTTCGAGGGAAGATACACATTCTGCAATAAGGCCTGCCTGCGCCTGCTGGGATATGAAAGTGAGTCCGAGGTTCTTGGGAAGAACTCCCATCATCTTATCCATCACTCTCACAGTGACGGTTCTCCTTACTCCGTAGAGGACTGCGCCGTCCACAATTCACTCCTGACCGGAAAGCAAACTCATGCTACCGACGACATAGTGTGGCGGGTGGATGGAACTTGCGTCCCCGTCGAGTACTGGTCGCACCCCGTGCGCAGAAACGGCGAACTTGTGGGCTGTGTTGTCACCCTGATCGACATCAGCGAGAGTAAGGCTGCCGAGAAGGCACTATTCTCCGCCCACGAACAGTCCACCCTGTTCATCAACTCCGTCCCTTCGATCTTGATCGGCATGGATACGCAGGGGCGAGTCACACGCTGGAACTTCACCGCTGCTGCGACCTTCGAGCGGCCGGAACCGGAGGTGCTGGGCAAGCCGCTCTTCCAATGTGGGATCCGGTGGCGACGTCAGGACATGCAGGCGGAAGTCCAGTCGTGGTGCCAGCAGAGGGAACGGCGGCGCTATGACGATGTGCCCTTTGAGAGAAACGGCCAGACTCGCTTGCTCGGTCTCACCATCAACTGGATGGAACCCCTCCACGGAGATGATGGCGAACTGCTCATCGTGGCGTCCGATACGACCGAGAAGAGGGATCTGGAGGAACAGCTGCGCCAGGCCCAAAAACTGGAAGCCATTGGGCAACTGGCCGCGGGCATTGCGCACGAGATCAACACTCCCACGCAATATGTGGGGGATAACACGAACTTCCTGAAGGAGTCCTGGACTTCGATTGCCCCGCTCCTGTCTGCGGCGCAACAACTCCGCCTCGCCGTAAGCCACGGCACCGTCCCGCCCGCGACTCTCGAGCAATTTGACAGCTGCCGCGACGCAGCTGATCTCGAATATCTGCAGCAGGAAATTCCGCGCGCGATCGACCAGTCTCTGGAAGGAATCCAACGCGTCACCAAGATCGTGCGCGCCATGAAGGAGTTTTCGCATCCGGGCAACGGAGAGAAGAGGGAAGTCGACATCAATAAGGCCATTGAGACCACCTTTACCGTGGCTCGCAACGAGTGGAAGTATGTGGCCGAAGTCGAAACTCACCTTACTGTTGACCTGCCCCTGGTGCCTTGCCACTCAGGGGAGTTCAATCAGGTCATTCTGAATCTGGTGATCAACGCCGCTCATGCTCTCGCCAAAGGTCACGGCGACGGCACGCACGCGAAAGGGAAGATTACGGTTAGCACCGAGCGGGACGGTGCTGGCGTGAAGATATCGCTTCACGATAACGGCACAGGTATTCCCGAGGGTATTCGATCGAGAGTCTTTGATCCCTTCTTTACCACCAAGCCGGTGGGACAAGGAACGGGCCAGGGACTTGCCCTGGCCCACAACACCATCGTGAGGCGGCACGGGGGAAAGATATGGTTCGACACTGAGGTGGGAAAAGGCACAACGTTCTTTATCTGGCTGCCGCTGGCGGCAGCCACCGCGGAGTGATCATGTCCAAGCGGATCTTGTTTGTGGACGACGAACCCATGCTGCTCCAGGGCCTGCAAAGAAGCCTGCGCTCGATGCGCCAGGATTGGGAAATGGCCTTCGTAAAGGGAGGCAATGAAGCGCTGGAAGCGATTGACAAGCAGCCCTTCGACATCGTGGTTACCGACATGAGAATGCCCGGTATGGACGGGGCGCAGTTGCTGGAAGAAGTGAAGAGGCGTTCGCCGCAGACGCTGCGCATGGTCCTGTCAGGCCAGTCGGACCGCGAGACGATCTTGAGGGCCATCAATCCCACCCACCAGTACCTGTCCAAGCCCTGTGAGGGAGAAGAACTCAAGGCCCGGCTGTTACGAGCGTTTGCTCTTCGAGACCTCCTGGAAAACTCAGAGTTGAAAGATCTGGTCTCGCGGCTGCACTCCTTGCCCAGCCTGCCCAGTCTTTACTTCGAACTGAGCGGCGAACTGTCCAGCGATGAGCCTTCGCTTGCCAAGATCGGCAAGCTCATCTCCGCCGACATGGCGATGACCGCCAAGATCCTCCAACTGGTGAATTCCGCCTTCTTTGGATTGTGATGCCAGGTCTCGAAAGCCTCCTACGCGGTGGAGTTGCTGGGGCTCGACAATGTCCGGGCGCTGGTGCTCTCCACCCACATCTTTTCGAAATTTGAAACAAATTTATTCGACGACGCTGACCTGCAATACATGTGGGAACACAGCCTGGCAGCGGGCAGCTATGCCAAACGAATCGCGGTGATGGAACACGCTGATTCGCACGTGGTGGATGAATGTTTTACCGCCGCGCTTCTGCACGATGCCGGCAAGCTGATCATGGCCTCGGTCGCCAGCCAAAAGTATAAGACCGCATTGCAGTTGGTGAAGACGGAGGGTAGGGGCCTGGTGGAAGCCGAGCGTGAGGTTATGGGTTGCACCCACGCGGAAGTGGGAGCCTATCTATTCGGACTGTGGGGATTACCGGTCCCGCTGATCGAGGCTGTCGCCTGGCATCACAAGCCCATGGAAAGCCTGCAGGCCAAGTTTTCCGCCTTAGCAGCCGTCCATGTAGCCAGCGTGTACCACGAGGAAAAGGCTGGCAGCTCGATCAAAGACACAACCATCATAAGCTCTGATTTCTTGTCCCAGATTGGCTGCTCCGAGCGAGAGAAGCAATGGAGAACTACTCTCGGAGGCGAAACCCCGCCGAAGGAATAAAGCTATGAGTGAGCGCATTCTGCTAGTCGATGACGAACCTGCCGTGCTCGACGGTTACCGCCGGATACTGCACAAAGAGTTTGCTCTGCACACCGCCGTGGGTGCGGGCGAGGCACTCGAAGCCATTGCGGTTGCGCGCGACGATCCTTTTGCCGTCATCGTCTCCGATCTGCGAATGCCCGAAATGGATGGCGTCCAGTTCCTCTCCCGGGTTCGCGTGGTCTCGCCGGATACGGTTCGGATTGCCCTGACCGGGCAGGCGGACATACATACGGCCGTCAGCGCAGTGAATGAAGGTTCCCTGTTCAGATTTCTCACTAAACCCTGCGAGAAGGAAGTCCTGGCCAAGGCCCTTACTGCCGGGATAGTGCAATACCGGCTCGTCGTCGCCGAGAAGGAACTTCTCGAGAAGACACTGCACGGCAGTATTACCGTCCTGACGGAAGTGCTCAGTCTGGTGAATCCTGCTGCATTCAGCCGAGCTATCCGCATACGCCGGTATGTGCAGCATGTCGCCAGGAAACTACAACTGGAGGCCGCCTGGCGTTTTGACGTGGCCGCCATGATGTCTCAGCTCGGCTGCGTTACTCTGGACACCGAGACTCTCGAAGCGATCTATGCCGGACAGCACTTGTCGCCTGACGAACAGCTCCGCGTCGACGCGCACCCAGGCGTCGCGGCCAAGTTACTGTCCAACATTCCCAGGCTCGAACCGGTGGCACGGATGATTGCCCAGCAAGAGTCCATCCTCGCTTCCAGCGTAACCAGAAAAGACGAACCCACAGACGCGGTTACGCTCGGAGCGCAAATCCTCAAAGTGGCCCTCTCCTACGATCAGTTGCGAAACGGGCGCAATAGCCATCAGGAATCCTTGAGCCGCTTGCGCCTGAGGCCGGACCAGTTTGAGCGCACCGTGGTTGACACCTTGGAAGACCTGGAGATGGACGATCACCGGGTGGAGGTGAAGAGTTGTCGCATCGCCGATCTCGAGTGCGACATGATCCTTCAGGAAGATGTCCGTACCAAGAACGGTCTTCTAGTGGTTGCCAAGGGACAGACCATTTCCTATCCGCTCTTGATTCGCCTCCGAAACTTCTGGCAGCGCAAGGCCATCGCGGCAGAGATTGTAGTCCACATTCCGAGAGGCGCGGCGGAAGAACCTGCTAAAGAACAGGGAAAAACGGCAGCGGCCGCGGGGGCACAGTAGACGAAAGGGAAATGTCGTTGTTTCCGACCTTCTTCCCTAGCTGTCTCCATATTCCGCGACTCTACCTTACTTCTTAGAGACTACAGTGATCAGGATTGCTCCAAGGGTAGTTCTTGTGCTAATGACATGACTTCCCTCGCGCGGTAACCGGCGCACAAACACAGGGCTTGCGCATGATGTGAAGCCCCGGCCCAAGGAAACAATAATGAGACGATTTCTAGGTTAAGGCATGCCTCTGCCGAGCATTCGGCAGCCACCCTACCCATAGCGTTTCCTGCTTAGGATAAGTAATCAAGGTACGACAACAGTTGCTGATCTTGATTATGAGAAGCCCGTGAACTAGGTCCTAAACTATTTTTGCTTATCGGCATAAAATTCTAACAATATGTGAATCCTTTGTTACAATCGTCCGCCGAGGGGGTTACATGTCAAATCTTTTGCAGATATTAGGCGACTTACAAACCCAACGTAAGCAGCTTTCCCAGGAACTGGAGCAGCTCGATACAGCAATTAAGGCTCTGCAGGGCGTAGGAGGGCGAAACGGTGCCGCGGGTACTCGCAGCATCGCAACCAAGGTACATCGAACCATGTCAATCGCTGCCCGGAAGAGAATTGCGGCAGCACAGCGGGCGCGGTGGGCCAAGTGGAAGGCCAAACACAAGGCCGCCTAAGCTGACCCAATACTACGTTGAGCGGATGAGAATGGAATCACGACGCTTTCGGTTCCATTCTTTTTCTCTTGCGCGACTGGTTTTGGCTTAGGGTGTGCCCGGGGAGACGCCTTCTTCACACGGCGTCCGTCCTCAAGTGTCTGAAGCGCAGCAATTGCCTGGTCGATCAGAGCCCGGTCCTTTCTTAACTTCCGAAGCATGTGTCGGATAGTCATAGCCCTCCCCCGGCTGATATCACTATCATTTCGACAGGCGAACCGGTCGACGCAACGACTATTGTTACGGAATTAGGACAAATGATGTCGCCAGCCAACGTTGGCTGGCGGTTAAGAGCGTGTCCCTGGGTCATTGTCGGCAGTTAGCCATTCGCGCTCATTCCTCATCCATCTGGGTTTCCGACAACCCTGTCGTTTCGGGTTGTATCTCAGATAGCTTTGCCCCACGCAACTGCTTGTTCACACTCGGCAGATCTGTCGCCCTAATCTCTTCCCAGCTCTTCATGAGTCCAGAGAGTTGGCGCTCCGCATCTGCGGCGGCGTTCAACTGAGCCGCAGTTGGCGCCACATCGGCTTGGCCGACTGCCGTATAGAGCGTCGATAACGTCGAATTTGCTCGATTGAGAGTTGCTGCTGTTGAGCCCGCGCCATTGCCATTGCCCCCTGGCTTGCCCAACAAACCCGCCAGCTTTTCGTCCAGGCTTTTCATGGATTCCGCAGTTGGCCCTTTCGCGCTCTCTGAGAGCTTGTGGATCTGGTCGCTGATCGAACGGGCCTGCATGATCGCTTCCGAACTGCTGCTAGTTAAAGAAGCCAGTCGGGTCTCAAGCTGAAATTGCTGTTCAAGGCCGCCGGCCGGCGTCTGCACGCGCGGATCGAGCTTCACGGTAAGAGGTTCGGAGAAACTCTTACCGTCTACAGTTAAGCGCGCCGTATATTGACCGGGCAAAGCGTTCGGGCCGAGCGGAGATCGCGGTGTGTCCCCCGGCACCGCCGAGATCGGGTACTCGTGGCGGAGCGACGTTGGCGCTGCGTAGTGCAAGTCCCAAACCCAGCGGTGCATCCCGGCGTTAGCGGGAAGAGCCTTAGGCATACGTATCCAATAAAGAGGAATCAGTTGCTTCTCAAGGTCCGCCTTGGTCGGCTCAAGCCGGTCAGCGCTTGAAAACCGCTGCACTACTTTTCCCGCCGAATCCAGGATTTCCAGCGTGACCGCACCCGCGGGACGGCCAAGGTAGTAGTCGATGATCGCGCCGTCGGGCGGATTCCGGCCCGTAGGCTCGTCCGGGGGAATGGGTGTGTCCGTGTTCGTGCTTCGGCGAATCCGATAGGCCGGCTCAGGCTTGAACAGGAAGGCGTCAGACTTCGCCGTCGAGTCGGCAAGCTGCCGAAGCGGAGTGATGTCGTCGAGAATCCAGAACGCACGCCCGTGAGTCGCGACAATCAGATCATTGTCGTGGATCCAGAGGTCACGCATCGAAGTGTGGGGCAGATTCAGTTGCAGAGACTGCCAATGATCGCCGTCGTCAAACGAAACCCACACTGCTTTCTCCGTTCCGGCATAAAGCAGGCCCTTGCGGACGGGATCTTCCCGCACCGTATCCGCCGGAGCGTCCGCCGGGAGGCCATTCGTGATGAGCTTCCAGCTCTTGCCTCCGTCGTGAGTCCGATAGATATAGGGCCGCAGATCGTCAATGCGGAAGCGACTTACTGAGGCATAGGCAGATTCCTCGTCAAAGTGTGACGCACTGATTTGCGTTACCTTGCTCCAGGGTGTCAATTCCGGGGGAGTGATATTGTCCCAGTGTTTTCCATGGTCGCGGGTCACCCAGATCAAACCATCGTCGGTGCCGGCCCAAAGTGTATTCACATCCTTGAACGACGGAGCGAGGGCATAAATCACGCCACGCTGTTTTGCCGCATCAGGATTTTTCGAAGCCAGCCTTCCAATACTCGACGGCATCCCTGGATTTTCCCGCGTTAAGTCCTGGCTGATGGTCTCCCACGAGTTTCCGCCGTCTGTCGTTTGGAACAACACATTGGCGGCGTAGTACAGAACGTGGGGATTGACTGGCGAAAACATGATCGGCTCGGTCCGATCGGTGCGGTAGTTTCCGTTCCGCACAGGAATCGGCGTGATGTTCTGCACCTGCCCGGTGGAAACGTGGAACTTGGAGACCTCGCTCCGCCCTGCGCCATAAATAATGTCCGGATCGACAGGGTCTGGAGCCACATATCCGTATTCGATCACGCCTACGGGATGCCAATCGCGAAACGTGATCTCTCCGTCATTGCCGCGGCTGGAAATGCAAACCGAGCCACTCTCCTGCTGACCGCCGCACACTCGATAGGGAAACGTGTTGGTTACGCTGGCGTGGTAGAGCTGGGCCGTCGGCTGGTTGTACCAGGAACTCCATGTCCGCCCGCGATTGACGCTTACAATGGCGCCTTGGTCGCTGACCAGCAGGATAATGTCGGGATTGTTGGGATTGATCCAGATGTTCTGGTAGTCGTCTCCGCCGGGAGCGCCGCGAAGGCTCGTCCAATTCTTGCCGCCGTCCATCGAGCGATAAGTCACGATACTCGTGCTGTACACGACATCCGGATTCTTGGGATCAACCAGGGGGATGGACAGATCCCCGCCGCCGATCTTTGCCGCCGCGCGCGGATCATCCGCCGCCGCATGCCAGTTTTCGCCGGCGTCGTCCGACCGATAAATTCCCAGTCCTTTCCCTGACCCGTACTCCGAAGGTGACGTGGTCGAGAACGTAAGGTAGATCCTGTTCGGCAAGCTGGGCGCGATGGCGATATGTATTTGCACGATGTCTTTGGGCAGGCCGTTCGTCAAAGGCTTCCACGTTGTGCCGCCGTCGGTTGACTTGAAGAGTCCTCCGCCGGTTCCGCTGAACTCGTTGTTGTCTTCCCACGGGCCTTGGCGCGTCTCCCAGAGCGATGCGTAAAGAGTGTCGGGATTGGAAGGATCGATCGCCAGATCAGCGCCCCCGGTGTTCTCGTCCTTATATAGGACCTTCTGCCAGTTCTGGCCGCCGTCGGTGGAGCGAAAAATTCCGCGTTCTTCGTTCGGTCCGTAGGCATGGCCCAGAACCGCCGCAAACAATCGATTGGGGTCGCGCGGGTCGACCACCAGGGCGGGAATCTGCTGCCCGCCTCTTAGACCGAGGTGCGTCCACGTCTTCCCCCCGTCGGTAGACTTGTAAATGCCATCCCCCACCGATAGATCAGGACGAGGCAATCCTTCGCCGCTGGCGACATACAAAATATTGGGATCGGAGGGCGCAACTGCGATGGCGCCGACCGACTGCGTGGGCTGATCGTCGAAAATCGGCGTCCAAGTGCGCCCGTAGTCGTCCGACTTCCAAACTCCTCCATTTACCTGGCCGATGTAGAAGACGTTCGGCTGACTCGGCACTCCGGCGAGCGCCCTCGTTCTGCCTCCACGGAAAGGGCCGATCATTCGCCAGCGCATGTCCTGATACGTACTCTCCGGATACTGCTGTGCCTTTGAGAGGACTGCCGGTAAGAGAAAGAAGACGACTGCGAGCACTGCCGGCACAACGCGATGAGTTCGGATCAAGGGAGCCTCCTCAAGAACAAACTGCACAGCATAAATCCAAAGCAGGATGTTCAGGGAAAATTCTACGTTGGACATTGGTACGGGTAGCGGCTCAATTTTTCTGTGTTCTATAGGACAGTCATCCCGAAGCCCCGCGTTTTCGCCAGCGGGGCGAGGGATCTGGCGCGCACTGCTTCAAATTGGGTCAGTACATTGGTATGTCGCGACAAAAAACTTTTGCTCATTTCCTTTACAATCGTTGGTTCGAATGCTCCCTGAACTCACGCTGGCAGGAGTGGTCTTCCTGTAAGCGGGAATTTGGCCGCTTCAGCATCCGCAAGAAAAGGAAGTGAACCTCGTGGTGATTGGAGTCCCCAGAGAAAGTTATCCCGGCGAGCGGCGAGTCGCCCTCGTTCCCATGGTCGTTCCGAACCTGGCGAAGGCTGGATTTGAGGTTGTGGTCGAAGCAGGAGCCGGGGTACAGGCAGGCTATCCGGACGAGCACTACGTGGAGAAGGGCGCAAAGATCGTTCCGGATCGCGCCGGGGTCTTTCGCGCTGCTGACATCATTCTTCAGGTTCTTTGTTACGGATCGAATGACGCTACGGGTGCAGCCGATCTTCCGCTTTTGCGTCGTGGGCAAGTGCTCATAGGTTTTCTAAGGCCTTTCGGTTCACGAGAGGTTGTCGAGCAAATTGCCGGAACCGGTGTCAGCTCCTTCTGCGTCGAACTCATTCCGCGCACCACGCGCGCCCAAAGCATGGATGCGCTGTCTTCAATGGGTACGATCTGCGGATATAAAGCGGTGCTGATCGCGGCTAGCACGCACCCGCGGATCTTCCCCATGCTGACGACCGCCGCTGGGACCATTACGCCCGCGCGTGTCTTGGTTATCGGTGCTGGTGTCGCGGGACTGCAAGCGATTGCGACCGCTCGGCGGTTGGGCGCAGTATCGTCTGCCTACGATCTCCGTCCGGCAGCCAAGGAGCAAGTGCAGAGTCTTGGAGGTCGCTTCGTCGAACTCCCCATTGAGGCCGCCAATGCGCAGGACGAGCGCGGCTACGGCCGTGCCCAGGATGAATCCTTCTATCAGAAGCAACGGGAGCTTCTCGGCAAGGTGGTGAAAGAAAGCGATGCGGTGATCTGTGCCGCCGTCGTGCCGGGCAAGAAATCTCCCGTGCTGGTCACGCGAGAAATGGTGCAAGGCATGGCGCCGGGATCGGTGATCTTCGATCTCGCAGCGGAACGTGGGGGGAATTGCGAACTCACGAAGACCGGCCAAACGGTGATCGAGTACGGGGTCACCATCATCGGGGCCATTAACGTAGCCAGCACTGTTCCTTACCACGCGAGCCAGATGTATGCGCGAAACATGACCGCATTTCTTCTCCACCTGGTTAAGGACGGAAAATTGCGCCTGGATCAAAACGACGAGATCATTCGTGAAACGCTGCTCACCCACCAGGGCGAGATTGTGAACCAGCGTGTACGCGAGGCTTTTTCGCTGCCGGCTCTTACAACCAGCAGCACAACATAACTGAGCGGGATTCGCAGGAGGCAGGATGGGTTCCAAGCTTATTGATGGACTCTTCATATTCATGCTGGCCGGATTTATCGGCTTTGAAGTGATCCGGCGCATCTCGCCTTTGCTGCACACGCCGTTGATGTCGCTGACCAACGCCCTCGATGCGATCGCCGTCGTAGGCGCGATTGTCCTGGTCGGCGAGCACAAGAGCACTCTTTCCACCGTCCTGGGTACGCTGGCCGTCATTGCCGCCACGAGCAACGTGGTGGGTGGTTTCCTCATTACCGACCGCATGCTCAAGATGTTCAAGAGCAGCCGTCCGACGAAGCCATGAACACCCTGCCCGTCACCCAAAACGTGATCGAGGTTATCTACCTCATCGCCAGCGCGCTGTTCATCCTTTCCCTGAAATGGATGAGCTCTCCGACCACGGCCCGTCACGGAGTATGGGCCGGTGAGCTTGGGATGGTGCTGGCGATCGGTGGCACGTTACTACATCACGGCATCATCGACTACAAGTGGATTGCCGTTGCACTCGTGCTCGGAACTGTCATCGGCATTCCACTCGGCATGGTTCAGATGACCGCCGTTCCGCAGCGAACCGCTCTCAGCCACGCTTTCGGAGCTTTTTGCGTCACGCTCGTGGGTACTGCGGAGTTTTATCTTCGTACTCCCACAGTGCCGCGCTTCATGATGTCGGTGCTCTCGATCGAGGTGATTCTCGGGTCGCTGACGTTTACAGGCAGCCTTATGGCGGCGGGAAAGCTTCAGGAACTCTTGCCGCAGCGCCCGCTTACGTACAAAGGCCAGAACTTCGCGAACCTCGCGCTGCTGGCAGTGGGAGTTGCAATCGCGGTCTATCTCGTCCTGCACCCGGAGGCGAAAAACTTCTTTCCTGCGATGCTGGGGATTGGCCTTCTAGCCGGCGTGTTGATGATTATTCCGATCGGTGGCGCAGACATGCCTACGGTCATCTCGCTGCTGAATTCGTACGCTGGCCTGTCCGCGGCAGCGATGGGATTTGTCCTCGACAATAAGCTTCTCATCATCGCCGGGGCTCTCGATGGATCTTCCGGTTTCATTCTCTCGGTCATCATGTCGAAAGCGATGAACCGCTCGTTCGCCAACGTGGTGTTCGGCGCGTTCGGGCAGGTGCAGGCTGCGGCCGCCGCGGGCCAGGAAGCGAAGACGGCGCGCAGTGCCACGGCAGAAGAGGCTGCTGCAATACTCTCCGCCGCCAACAAAGTGATCATTGTCCCGGGATACGGCATGGCTGTCGCACAGGCGCAGCACAAGGTCCGCGAACTATACGACGCTCTCACCAAGCGCGGAGTCGACGTTCGTTTTGCCATCCATCCTGTCGCGGGACGCATGCCGGGTCACATGAACGTGTTGCTCGCGGAAGCCGACATCCCCTACGACCGGCTGCTCGATATGGAGGAGATCAACAGCGACTTCCCCCAGACCGACGTCGCCCTCGTGATCGGCGCCAATGACGTTACTAATCCTGCCGCGCGCAGCGATGCTTCGAGTCCGATTTACGGCATGCCCATTCTCGACGTGGACAAGGCACGCACGGTGATGGTCATTAAACGCGGCATGAGTCCCGGTTTTGCCGGCATCGACAACCCGCTCTACTACCTCGATCGAACTCTGATGTTGTTCGGGGACGCAAAGAATTTCGTGGGAAGTATCGTTCGCGAACTCGGCGGTGGCGGAGGGCACTGATTTCAGCGGCCGCTGTCGCCTTCAGCTAGTCAATCGCGACGGCGCGGTGCTCCTTCAGAATGCACATGTCCATCACCACGAAAATCCCCGCCTTGCGCGCCTTTTCCGCAGCCTTCTCGTGAATGACGTCCTCTTGCATCCAGATAGCAGGAACTTTCAGCTGGATTGCCTGATCCACGATCTCTTCCACGTATTCGGGCCGGCGAAAAATATTCACGATATCGATCTTTTCCGGGACGCCCAGCAGGGAAGAATAGGACCTCTCGCCCAGAACCTCGCTGACATTGGGATTCACCGGAATGATGCGATAGCCGTGACTTTGCATGTAGGCCGCGACACCGTGGCTTGGCCGCAATGGGCTGTCGGAAAGTCCGACTACGGCGATGGTCTTGGCATGTTTCAGCAGATCGGCGATCGAGTCAGTCTTGGTTAGAGGGGTCATGGCTCCTCCACCTATTGTAGAGAAGACAAATCCGCAGGAGCAGCACTACCGAACCTGGGTGTAAGGCGACGCAGGAAACACGCGTTGGGCTCCCTTCTACATTCACAGCGCGAATACCGCATTTCTTACGCCGCCAAAAAATCCATCTTCATCATCGAAATTCTTGATTGTACTTTTCCCACGGTTCCCGGTTAGACAATGATAGATGACATACACCTCCACCCTGGTCGACCACGACGCCTGTGGTGTCGGCTTCGTGACCCAGCTCGGCAGCCCGGGCTCGCACGAGGTGGTGGTACGTGCCATCGAAGCTCTGCGGAGGCTTGCACACCGCGGTGGCGTGGATGCCGACGGGAGAAGCGGCGATGGTGCGGGGCTGCTAACAGCGATCCCCCAAGAGTTCATCCGTCTCCGCGCGAGCGAACTTGGCCTTGATCTGCCAGAGGTTTTCGGGCTCGGGATGGTTTTCCTGCCACCTCAGCAGGCCGAGACCGCACGCAGCTTGATCGCGTCGCTCGCGAGCCAGCGGGGTCTGCGGCTGCTGGGCTGGCGCAAAGTGCCGACTCATCCTCTGATCGTCGGGCCGCGCGCCGCCGAGACTCTACCTCTCATCGAGCAGTGCTTTCTCAGCGCAACGGAAGAGAACGCCGACCTGGAGTCGCTACTCTTCGCTCTCCGCAAGGAAGCCGAGTGTAGTTCGCCAGCCGGAACCTATTTCTGTTCGCTGTCCTCGCGGACTGTCGTTTACAAGGGACTTCTCACGCCCGATCAATTGCCGGCATTCTATCTCCGACCTGGCAGATGAGAATTTTGCCAGCTCCTTCGCCATTTTTCACCAGCGCTATTCGACCAACACCCGGCCAAGTTGGTCACTGGCACAGCCCTTTCGGGCGGTGGCCCATAACGGTGAAATCAACACCATCAGCGCGAACCGGCGTTGGACGCGCGCCCGCGAAGCCTCGCTTTTGAAAAAGCTCGGACTGCCTCCCGACGTTTCACTTCTCGAACAGAGCGTGAGCGACTCGGCGAGCTTCGACAATGTGCTTGAGCTCTGGCTTCGCCGGGGCCACAGCGTCGCCGCTGCAATCTCGTGCATGGTACCGCCGGCCTGGGAGAACGATCAGAACCTGTCTCTCGATCTGCGGCGCTTTTTCGAGACCCATGCGCCCGAGCAGGAGCCCTGGGACGGTCCCGCCGCATTGATTTTCACCGATGGCGTAACCGTGGGAGCCAAGCTCGACCGCAATGGCCTGCGGCCGCTGCGATACACGCTGGCGTCAGACGGCTGGCTTGTGGTTGGTTCGGAGGTCGGGATTGCCGATCTCACCGGGCTCACCGTGATCGAGAGGCAACGGCTCGGCCCGGGCGAAATGTTATTGGCTGATCCCGCTACAGGCAAGATTGTCCGACCGGGCGAGACCGCACAGATTGCGGAATGGCAACCGGCAATGTCTTATCGTCCGGCAGTCAGGATTGCATCCGCGGAAGGTCCCTGTGTCGCCACGAGACAGGACGCGAAGAAGATCATGGCTGCGCTGGGCTGGAGCGAGGATCAATACCGGATTCTCTTTCAGCCGTTGGTGGTCGATGCCAAAGAAGCTGTCTGGAGCATGGGCGACGACGCTCCTCCTGCATTCCTTTCGGCCCACCGCCGCTCGCTGTGGGACCATTGCAAGCAGCGCTTTGCGCAGGTGACGAATCCTCCCATCGATCCGCTTCGCGAAGCGCACGTGATGTCCTTGAATGTCTATCTCAATGACTCGGTCACGCTGCCTTCGCCCTTGATCGACGCGGGCCAGCTGGAGGTCCTTCAGCAAAAGCTTGGGCCGTCACGGCACATGGATTTCACTTTTCCGGAAGCCGGCGGGATCGAGGGAGCAAGACACGCACTCTATCGGCTCCAGCGCGAGGCCAAAGCTGCGGCCACGAGGAAAGTCCACTTCATCGTGCTTAGTGACTCCGCTGTCAGCGCAGGCCGCATCGCGTTGCCAGCCTTGCTTGCTGTGGCAGCGGTGTGGAATGGAATGATGGAAGCGGGTATCGGCGAGATTCCCCTCATCATCGAAACCGGCCAGGCCTTTGACACGCACCATGTCGCTTTGCTCATTGCCGCAGGTGCAAGCGCGGTGCTGCCCTATCTGGCCTTCGAACAGGCAGAAGCTCTCAAGCCGGATGGCGCCCGCAAGTTCCGTCTCGCGATCGAACAGGGAATTCGCAAGGTCATGGCCCGCATGGGCATATCGACCGCCGCCAGCTATCGTAATAGCCAGCTGTTCGAGACGATCGGCCTGGATGCCAAGCTCTGTCAGCGATTCTTTCCGGACGCGGGTCGTGCCCTGGGTGGTAAGTCCCTCGACGATCTTCTGCAGGACACTCTCGAGCGGCACGCCGCCGCATTTATCGATGAGGCACACGCGCTGCGCGACCGCGGCCTTTATCGTTTCCGACAGCACGGCGAGCAGCATGCCAATTCGCCCGAGTTGATACGGCGAATGCACCGTTTCCTCAAGTCGCGCACGGAAGAGAATTACCTGGCGTTCACCGAGCTTTCGGAAAAGAAGGAGCCGCTCGCCATCCGCGACTTGCTGGAGATCCGGCAGGGCAAGACCATTTCCTTGGACGATGTCGAGTCAGAAGCCGCCGTACTCAGCCGGTTTAGCACTCAGGCGATGTCGCTGGGCGCAGTCTCTCCTGAAACCCACCGGACGTTGGCCATCGCCATGAACCGGCTTGGCGGCCGCAGTAACACCGGCGAGGGCGGGGAAGACCCCGAAATCTACCGGCGCGCAGTCCGAGGCCAACAACCGCGTCAAGCAAGTGGCCTCGGCGCGCTTTGGTGTCACCGCTGAGTACTTGATTCACGCCGACGAGCTGGAGATCAAGATTGCCCAGGGCGCCAAGCCCGGCGAAGGCGGCCAATTGCCGGCGAGCAAGGTTTCTGCATACATCGCGCGGCTCCGTCATGCTGTGCCCAATATGACGTTGATTTCTCCGCCGCCGCATCACGATATCTACAGTATTGAAGATCTGGCACAGCTGATTTACGACCTGCGCGCGATCAATCCGCAGGCGCGCATTGGCGTGAAGCTGGTTTCGAGCACGGGCGTCGGAATCATCGCGACCGGTGTAGCCAAAGCCGGCGCTGACGTGATCACGATCAGCGGACATGACGGCGGGACTGGCGCCTCGCCCCTCACGTCCATCAAGAATACCGGCTTGCCGTGGGAGTTCGGGCTTCGCGACGCACACTCCGCGCTCGTGCGCACCGGTCTGCGTGGGCGTGTTCGTTTGCGCGCCGACGGTGGCTTCAAATTTGCGCGCGACGTCATCGTCGCTGCGATGCTGGGTGCTGATGAATTCGGTTTCGGCACCGCCGCTCTTCTCGCCCTGGGCTGCGTGATGGCGCGCCAATGTCATCTCAATACTTGTCCCGTAGGTATAGCTACTCAGGATGAGGCTCTGAGGGCTCGCTTCGTCGGGACGCCGGAACAAATCGAAGCCTACTTCCGCGGTTTGGCCGCGGACGTTCGCGAACTCTGCTCGGGACGTTGGGCGCCCGGTCCATTGACGAAATCGTGGGCTCGGTACGTCATCTCCGGCCGCGCGATCGAAAGGCACGAGACACCTTTTCGGAATTTCTACAGTCGCTTCCGAAGACTGAGCAGATCGCCTATCCCCGCGAGGAACGAGGGAGGTCTTCAGCTCGCACTCAAGCCGTCACCCGAGGAAACTGAGCTTCCGGACACCCGCTCGCGCCGATTCTCGATCACAAATGCCGACCGTGCGATCGGAGCGAATCTGACCGGCGAACTGCTTCGGCCGTTCACTGGATGTCGAACTCACCAATCCGATGGATTACGAATTCGTGGGCACTGCAGGCCAGAGCTTTGGAGCCTTTCTCACGCACGGCGTGAATTTCCGGCTGCGTGGCGAGGCCAACGACTACGTGGGAAAAGGTCTCTGCGGCGGAACGATCGCAGTGACGGCCGATTCCGTTGCCTCTCTCCGCGGCGACGTGCTGGTTGGCAATACCGTGCTCTATGGTGCGACCAGCGGCGAGCTCTACGTCGCCGGGCGTGCCGGGGAACGATTCGCCGTGCGTAACAGCGGCGCCCTAGCCGTGGTCGAAGGAGCCGGCCAGCATGCCTGCGAGTACATGACGGCGGGCGTGTGTGTGATCCTGGGTCCCGTGGGGAATAATTTCGGCGCGGGAATGACGGGTGGCCTCGCTTATCTATTGCGGGATTCCGTCGGAGGGCACGGGTACAACCACCACTCGGTCCGCATCCTCCCGCTGGAAGCAGGGGAAACCATCTGGCTGCGCCGGGTGCTCTGCAGGCACCTGCAGCTCACGGACAGTCCCGTGGCAGCGCGAATCCTGGCAACTGAACTATCG
Source organism: uncultured Acidobacteriota bacterium (assembly GCA_963711675.1). Taxonomy (GTDB): domain Bacteria; phylum Acidobacteriota; class Terriglobia; order Terriglobales; family Acidobacteriaceae; genus CAVQFB01. The sequence goes on from CAVQFB010000016.1 coordinate 62,465, forward strand.
CTGTCGTTCCTTAGGGTCGAGCCTTTGAGCCTGCCGTGCTCGATTCCGGCCACGTGGGCGCCGATTCTCAAGCGTTTCGGCCAGCGCCCGACCTGGGCTCCAGACCTGCCACGCCTGATTCCGTCAGGCGATTCGGCGTTTTTCGGGCATCCTTTTTACGAACATCAGTAGACGTACGGAGTTGCGGGCAATAGCTGCGCAGGTCCCGTAATCGTTCCTATAGCACCGGCACAGTTATAATCGGACATTCATGGATTTCGATCAGCTAGTCACGTTTCTGCAAGTCGCCAAACTCGGTAGCTTCTCGCGCGCCGGAGAAAAGGTATTCCGCTCGCAGTCTGCGGTTAGCGCGCAGATTCGGCAGCTCGAGCAGGAATACGGCGACCGCATTCTCGATCGTTCGGGCAAAGACGTACGTCTGACTCCGGCGGGCCGAGTCTTATTTGCCTACGCCGAGCGCCTCCTGCATATGCGGGACGAGTCCCTGCTTGCCGTCGCGGATCAGGGCGCTACGCCTCGCGGTGTGCTCGCCATTGGAGCCAACGAAGCTACCTGCCTGTACGTGCTGCCCGAGGTTTTCGCCGAGTATTGCCGCCTTTATCCTGGCGTGCAGATCAGTATTTACCGCAATTTCAGCTACAAGATCGTGGAGAAGCTGGAGCAAGGATCGATTGACATCGGCATCGTTACCTTGCCCATCAAGTCTCCCAGCCTGAAGGTACACGCCATTTTCCGCGACCAACTGATGTGGATGGTCAACCCGCAAAGCCCGCTGGCCCACCACAAATCGGCGTCCGTGGCAGACATTTCCAAGCAGCCGATTCTGATGCCGAAGACCGGCTACACCCGGCGGTTGATGGACAAGCTCTTCCGGCCCCACAGCTCGCATCTCCAGATACGAATGGAGCTACCCAGCGTTGGCATGATCAAGAGTTTCGTTGCCGCCGGTCTGGGTGTTTCCCTTATCAGCGCCAGTTTTGCCCGTGACCAGGTGCTCGCCGGGCGTGTAAAACTGATTCCGATTCAGGGAGTTGAGCTGTGGCGCGAGCTGGGCATTGCCTACCGGCGTGACCGCACTCTGACCCGCGCGACCACCAGTTTCATTGAAACCGTGCGGCACCTGGGCTCCTCCACGAAATAAAGGGATGCACAGTTTGCCCAGATTACTCTTAGTTTGGGCTGACTTTGCCTTCTGCTTGGGAGCCCTTACACAAACCTTTCGGCGTCCAATCGTGAATCACCGTAGTTGGAGGCTTCGACGAGTCGTGCAGGATGAGCGTTAACCCGCGCCGCTGTTCGGTACCGGTGGTTGTAAGTAGCATGGGCGGACCTCCTGGCACAATCACCGGCGGTCCCCCAGCGCGTCCAACTAGTTTGCCAGTGGGAGTCTCCAAACAAGTTTCTCCGGCCAGGTTGTACCAGGCTTCAGGTCCCGAGTGAGTATGAACTGCTGAGGTCATCCCGGGATTGAAGATCACCTCCATAAACAGTGCCGAGTATTCTTCACCGGCCGTTATGGGGAGGGGACCGATTTCGGCGATGCGTTCCCCCGCAAGGGGCGGGCGCCATCCCGCCTTTTCGATGGTTAACAGCCACACCTTTCCCAGCGACTCGATGACGGTCCCTCGTGGTCCCTTGGCTTTCTCTGCCGCTGGACGTGTCGGGTAGACGTCCAAATGCCAGAAGGCTTGCCCCTGCTCGATTCGCCCTACGGGCTGATCAACGACGATCCAGCATCCCACCTCAGTCGTTCGCGTGCTGACCGGTTTGCAGATACCGAACGAAAGCGGTGGAGCGTTCTGTTGGGCGCACAGCGAAACCGTTGCCCAGCACAAGAAGACGACTGATGCCAACAGGGCACAGCATTTTGCTACGGGTTTCATGAGATGACCCTCAAGGATGGCGGAAAGCGCCGTTAGCATACACCGGGTCAGGCCCCTACGAAAGCACCAGAGCCGTTGACACTGGAGGGTGCCCAACTGGAAGAGTTGTAAGGTTTGCCGAGCAACTCCAATTGATCGAACTTCACAATCGGTTCAGGCATGATGACAGGCAGAAAGGAAACTGACCTATAGCGAGGTATGCATTCTTCCTTAACATTTCACTTTTCGATGACAGTTATCGAATTTTCTGATTTCCGTTTCGGAAGCGGACTCTGTAGAGTAATGAGGCAAGCGAAGCGGCAGTTTGCTCCGGTGCATGGTTGGTCGCCTCAGTCCTCTGCCGCGATACCTTGGAAAAAGCTGATGTCTGGTTTCGGACGTGCTCCGGAACTGCGGCACTCTAAGGGGGAAATGCGATGTCCGAATTGGAAGAGAACCTGAACAAAGTCTTGGAAGAGCACCAGCACGAGAGCGGTCTGCATGTGATTGGCGGCCGTCGCCGCCTGATTGATCGCCTGGTTCAGTTTTTCGAAGAACAGAATCAGGAGAGCGGCAAGAACACCTTTGCGCGTGCCAGCAACCACTAACAGCGAAAGCATGTTGAAAATGAACTCCACTTCCCGGAAGGCTAAGCGAATTACAACCATCGCTACAGGCACGTCCACACGAATTACGTGCCTTCTGGGGGAGGACATCTGGTGAGCTAAGCAAAGCCAAGTTCCAAGCAAGTAACCAGACCCACCGCCGGAAGGCTCAAAGCGGTGGGTTTTTATTTGTGCCGAAATTTTGGTTCGATTTGCCTGGAGGAACGATGAACGACGTATGCGTGGAGAGTCCGGGGGCGACCCAGCGTTGTCGCTCGGTGGTCATGAAGTTCGGGGGCACCTCGGTGCAGGATGCCGCCGCTATTGCTCGAATGGTGGGAATCGTGGAGGGCAGGCTCGGGCATCATCCCGTGCTTGTTATCAGCGCGCTCGCCGGCGTGACCGACGAATTGCTGGGCGCTGCTCGCGCTGCGCTGCAGGACAATCTGGAAAGCGCTCTGCGCACGCTCGACGAACTTCGCCTCCGCCACCAGGCTCTTGCGAGTGGACTGGTTGGTGGTGAGGAACTGGAAGAACTGCGCCTCTCGCTCGAGCAGGACTTCGATGCCCTGAACGATCTGATGCGTGGCGTTGCCGCCCTCGGTGAATTGAGCCCGCGCTCGCAGGACTACGTGCTCGGCTTCGGTGAGTGCCTCTCCAGCAAGATTGTCAGTGTGGCTCTGGTGCATGCCGGCCTAAGCGCAGTTCTGGTCGACGCGCATGGTTGCATCGTCACCGATGCCGCCCACACCCGGGCCACGCCTTTGTGGGAGGAAACGGACGCCCGGCTGTCGACGGTTGTCCTGCCTCTCTTGGAAGCGGGCAAGGTCCCGCTCCTGGCGGGCTTCATCGGTGCTACGCGTGACGGCGTTCCCACTACTCTCGGCCGGGGCGGTTCTGACTTTACAGCGGCCATAGTAGGCGCAGCCCTGCATGCCGATCGCATCGAGATCTGGACCGACGTGGACGGCATCATGACCACCGACCCTGACGTTTGTCCCGACGCCCAGCGCATCGAACTCCTGAGTTTCGATGAAGCCGCCGAGCTGGCCTACTTTGGCGCCAAGGTGCTGCATCCCGCCACGCTGCTGCCTGCGATGCGTAAGGACATTCCCGTGCACGTTCTGAACTCGAGTAACCCGGCGGGTGAGGGCACGGAAATCCTGGCGCATCCGGACGAAGGCATCCGCGTGAAGGCGATCACGGCAAGGAGGGGCGTGGCTGTCGTCGATGTCGAGACCAGTCGCTGGGCGGCGCCTGAAATTCTCCGTGAAATCTGTGAGGTGTTCGAACGGCACCAGCACGGCCTCGATCTGCTCTCCTCTTCGCGAGGTAGCCTGTCACTGCTTGTTACTTCCACCGCCAGTCTGCCCGCCGTCGCCGAAGAGCTGAAAGGTCTGGCCAAGGTGCGCTGGGAGAATCACAAGGCTTTGGTCTGCCTGGTAGGGGAACAGATTCGCCGCAAGTCCGAAATCGCCAGCCGCGTGTTTGGCGAGATGTCTGACTTCGATCTCCGCCTCATTTGCCAGGGAGCCTCGGAGCGAAACATCAGCTTTCTGGTCGACGAGTCACAGGCGGACGAGTCTGTGCGCCGGTTGCACCGGCTGTTCTTTTCTAAGCCGGAAGCCGCGGGCCCGGTGCCGACTGCCGTTGCCGATCGTTCCCATTCACTTTGTCAGGCGGGCGAATCCTGGTAACGGATTCGCCTGTCTCCCTATTTCTCTGACCCAAGGGCAGAGCCCTGCCCCGGAGCGACCACGCTCTATCCCTATTATTTTCTGTATTACCCCTGCGATTTCTGCTTGACAGGGGGCGCTGATGATTTAAAATATGCATAATTATTCATTGATGTGGATAATTATTCATTAACCATGGCCAAGCTCTCACGCCAGAACGCAATCCTCGAATTGGTGCAGCGCAAGCCTGTCGCCAGTCAGGAGGATCTTCAGCGTGCCCTCGGTCCACTTGGCTTCAAGGTGGGACAAGCCACGTTGTCCCGCGATATTCATGAACTCGGGCTGGTGAAAACAGCTGACGGTTATGCGTCTTCCATCGCGTTAGCCGCTCCTGCCGAGCCAGCCCTTCCCCCGGTTTCCCGCCTGGTGCGTGAGTTCGTTCTCGACGTCCGGCCGGCGCAAAACCTGCTTGTGGTGAAAACCTCAGTGGGTAGCGCTCAGCCCGTCGCGGCCGCTCTCGACGGAGAGCATTGGCCGGAAGTTGTGGGCAGCGTTGCCGGCGACGATGCCATCCTTATCGTTTGCCCTGACAAGAAGTCGGCTACTCGCCTCGCAAATCGCATCAAGGAACTGCTCGCCTGATGTCCGCAAAACTCAAAACCGCTGTGCTCGGAGCGACCGGCTATTCCGGTTATGAACTGACGCGGATTCTTCTGCGCCACCCGTTCGTGGATACGCCTTCACTTCTGCGCAGGGAAGGAGAGCAGGGGCGGGCTTCTCTTTCGGAAATGTTTCCAGCTCTCTCGGGAAATGGTTCTTACCCGCTGCAGCCGCTTTCCTGGTCCGCCCTGGAGCGTGAAGGCGTGAAACTCCTGTTTCTCGCGACGCCCCACGAGGTTTCACGGACGCTGGCGCCCGAGGCCATCGATCGCGGGCTTCGCGTGATCGACCTGAGCGGTGCGTGGCGGCTGAAGAATCGTGAGCATCAAGCGGTTTACGACTTCAAGGACGCGGACTCGCGAGTGGCGTCGGAAGTCATGCAGAGAGCCGTTTACGGTCTTCCGGAGTTGCACGCCGACCAGATTCGGGACGCCGTCCTCGTCGCCAATCCGGGCTGCTATGCCACTTCGGTCATTTTGGCGCTTGCGCCGCTGTTGTCGGCGGGGCTGGTCGATGCGAATCACGGAATCGTTTCTGATTCCAAGTCTGGTGTTTCCGGCGCAGGCAAAGAACCCAACTCGCGAACGCACTTCGTGTCGGTTGCCGACAATCTGTCAGCATATTCCGTTTTCGGCCACCGTCACACGGGCGAGATCCTGGAGCAGCTGAAACTCAGGGCCTGCCAGCTGATTTTCACGCCGCATCTTCTGCCCATCCCGCGCGGAATTCTGTCGACAATTTATTTGCACCTCAATCGCGAGATGAAGACGGACGAAGTCGAGTCGTGCTTCCGCGAGTTTTACGAGGGCAAGCGGTGGGTGCGCATTTTTTCCAGCCCCAAGCTTCCGCAGATCCAGTTTTCGCTGCACACCAACTATTGCGATCTCGGCTTTTGCCTGGCGGAAGATGGCCGCCGCCTGGTGCTGGTCTCGTGCGTCGACAATTTGCTGAAGGGTGCGGCTGGCCAGGCCGTCCAGAACATGAACTTGATGTACGGATGGAGCGAAGCCGAAGGTCTGCAATAGGGGCGTAGTTACGAAATGAAAGTTGTGATCAAAATCGGCGGTGCGGCGCTCGAAGATAAAGCGACGCTGCAGAAGTGCGCACACGCGGTGGTGGATCTGGCAAGAGACAGCCACCAGGTCGTCGTCGTTCACGGCGGTGGAAGCGCGCTTACCCGCACCCTGAAGCTGCTCGGCAAAGAGAGCAATTTTGTCAACGGCCTGCGCATCACCGATGCCGAGACGCGTGACGTCGCGGTCATGGTGCTTGCCGGAGTCGTGAACAAGAATTTGGTGGCAGCCATCGCAGCTGCGGGCGCTCCAGCAGTTGGCTTGTGCGGTGGTGACGGGCTCGCCTTCCGCGCGCGCAAAAAGCAGAACAACGGTCAGGATCTTGGTTTCGTGGGAGAAATCGCTTCCTTCGAAGCCCGCTGGCTGGACGCCATCTGGGCGCAAGGTGGCATCCCGGTGCTGTCTTCTGTCGCACTCGGCACCGATGGCGAGTACTACAACGTGAATGCCGATCAGATGGCCGCTGCCTGTGCAATCGGCTGCCACGCCAATGCACTCATTTTTCTCACCGACGTTGCGGGTGTGAAGGACGCCGAAGGCTTGGTCATGCCATGGCTGAACACCAGCCAGATTGCTTCCATGGTCGCGACCTCCGTGATTGGCGGAGGCATGTTGCCAAAGCTGGAAGCCTGCAACCAGGCGCTGAAACGCGGAGTTGGAAGAGTCCGCATCTTCCCGGCCGCCGAAGCTGAGGCGCTCCCACAATTTTATTTTGCCAAGCTCGCATCCGGCACGGAGGTGATTGCGGCATGAATCTCGCTGCCATAGCCCGCTCCGAAGCCAAAGTTCTTCTTCCCACCTACGAGCGTCAACCAGTCTTTTTTACCAAGGGGCGCGGCGTGTATTTGTGGGACGCAGATGGCAAGCGCTATCTCGATTTTCTGAGTGGCATTGGCGTGAACGCCCTTGGTCATGGGCACCCCGCCATCCAGTCGACTTTGAAACGGCAGGCTGGCCGCCTGATCCACGTCTCTAATCTTTTTTTTCACGAGTTTCAGTCGGAACTGGCCAAGCGTCTGACGAAGATTTCGGGTCTCGATCGCGCATTCTTCTGCAACAGCGGCACCGAAGCCTGGGAAGGCGCGTTGAAGCTTGCCCGCTCCTACGCGCGCGCGCGAAATAGCAACGGCCACAAGGCGAAATGGCGGATTCTGGCGCTGGAAAACTCATTCCACGGCCGTACCTTTGGATCGTTGGCAACGACCGGACAGGCCAAATATCGTCACCCCTTCGCCCCGCTGGTGCCCGGCGTCGGTTTCGTCGCGTTCAACGACGTCAACGATCTCAAGCGGCAGTTCGATTCCAGCGTCTGCGCAGTCTGTCTGGAGACCATTCAGGGCGAAGGCGGAATCTATCCGCTCAGTCCGGAATTCTTCCAGCTGGCGCGCGAGCTCACTAGCAAGTCGGGCGCCCTGTTGCTGCTGGACGAAATCCAATGCGGCCTAGGCCGGACCGGCCGCTACTTCGCCTACGAGCACTATGGCATTCAGCCGGATGTGGTCACGGTAGCCAAACCGCTCGCGGCAGGCTTGCCGCTCGGCGCAATCCTCACCACCAATCGCGTCGCAATGGCGATGCATCCGGGCATGCACGGAACTACTTTTGGCGGTGGACCGCTCTCGTGCGCGGTCGCGATCAGTTTCCTCGAGACACTCGACGGTCTACTCGACCACGTCCAGCAGATTGGCGCGTACTTCCGCGCGCAGCTGGAAAGTCTGGCTTCGAAGCACAGCAACGTTCGAGAGGTGCGCGGTCTCGGCCTGATGTTGGGCATTGAAATCGATTCCCCTGACACGGCGAAAGCGATTGTGCAGCAGTTGCTTCAGGAGGGAATCATCATTAACCGCACACATGAAACCGTGCTGCGCTTTCTGCCGCCTTACATCGTGCAGAAAAAGCACGTGGATGAGGTCATCCACGCGCTCGATTCGGCGTTGTCGTCTCATCTCAGCCAAGGTGGGCAAGCGATCTCGGCCGATCGCGCGCTCGCGAAAAGAGGTTCACATTGAACAGCCAGCTAGTCATTCCGCAGGCCACGCCTGCGCCCGTTGCCAAACCGTTCCTTTGTCGCGATCTGGTTTCCATCCGCGACCTGAGCCCGCAGGAACTGGAGTCGGTGCTCCATCTGGCGGGCCTCATGAAGGCGCGCCCTGCCGATTTCCGCGGCGCTCTGGCGGGTAAGCAGATGGTCATGTTTTTCGAGAAGCCTTCTCTGCGCACGCGCCTTACCTTCGAAGCCGGAATGGCCAGCCTGGGCGGCGTCACCTTTTTCGTGGACCAGACGCAGAGCCGCCTCGATGCCCGCGAGAGCCTGAGCGACATCGCGCACAACCTTGAGCGCTGGGTAGACGTGATCGTGCTTCGCACCTTCGCACACCGGACCGTCGAAGGGATGGCGGAGTTTGCCGGCATTCCGGTGATCAACGCGCTCAGCGAGCTCGAACATCCTTGCCAGGCTTTGGCTGACTATTTCACGCTGCAGGAGAAGTTCGGAGATCTGAAAAATGTCCGCCTCGCTTACGTAGGCGACGGCAACAACGTCGCGCACTCACTGATGCTCACGTGCGCCTGCCTCGGTTCTACGATCCGTGTCGCAACGCCCAAGGGCTACGAACCCAATGCGGAAATCGTCGCCGAAGCGCAGGTGATCGCCCAGGAAACGGGTGGGGTCATCGAGATTCTCACCGATCCCAATGCTGCCGTTGCTGGCGCTGACGCTGTCTACACCGATGTGTGGGCCAGCATGGGTGTAGAGCATGAGGCCGATCAGCGCGCGTCCGTGTTCGCGCCTTATCAGGTCAACGACGACCTGATGGCCGACGCCGCCTCCCACGCGATTTTCATGCACTGTCTGCCCGCTCATCGTGGTCACGAAGTTACTGACGCGGTGATCGATTCATCCCGCTCGGTCGTCTTCGATCAGGCCGAAGCTCGTATGCATGTTCAGAAAGCTATTTTGCTGTTATTGCTCGGAGGCGGCATGGGCCGCTTGCCGGTAAGGAGCGCTCATGTCTGAAAAAGTTGTTCTCGCATATTCCGGTGGACTTGATACCTCGATCATCATTCCGTGGCTGAAGGAAAACTATTCCTATGACGTCATCGCCATGGTCGGCGATGTGGGCCAGGGCGACGACATCGAGGCCGTGGTCAACAAGGCCTATGCCACCGGCGCCAGCAAAGTCATCGTCGAGGACATGCGCGAAGAGTTTCTCACCGGCTATGTTTTCCCTGCGCTGAAGACAGGCGCCGTGTACGAGCATAAGTATCTGCTGGGAACTTCGCTGGCACGCCCGGTGATCGCGAAGCATCAGGTCGAGGTCGCTCTTCAGGAAGGTGCGACCGCAGTCGCACATGGCTGTACAGGCAAAGGAAACGATCAGGTCCGCTTTGAGCTCACCTACCAGGCGCTCGCTCCGGAGCTGAAGGTCATCGCGCCATGGCGAGAATGGGACCTCAAGTCACGCGAGGATTGTCTCGATTATGCCGAACAGCACGGGATTCCGGTTGCTGCCAGCCGCGAAAAGATCCACAGCCGCGATCGCAACCTGCTGCACGTGAGTCACGAGGGCGGGGAACTGGAAGATGCTGCCAATGCGCCTTTCGCCAGCACGTGGCAACTGACGCGATCGCCGCAGGAGGCTCCTGATCGCGAAGAGCAGGTCGAGATCGGCTTCGAGAACGGCCTCCCGGTTTCTGTCAACGGAATGAAGCTCGATCCGGTGTCCCTCGTCGAACTGCTGAACGAGATCGGTGGCCGCAACGCAATCGGCCGCGTCGATCTGGTCGAGAACCGTTTCGTGGGCATCAAATCGCGGGGTTGCTACGAGACTCCGGGCGGAACGCTCTTGATCGCAGCCCATCGCGAGCTCGAGGCACTATGTCTCGATCGCGATCTCATGCACTACAAGCAGCACGTCGCGTTGAAATACGCTGAACTGGTCTACTTCGGCTTGTGGTTCACTCCGCTGCGTGAGGCGCTTGAGGCATTCGTCGAGACCACGCAGAAGAACGTAACCGGCTCGACAACGCTCTCTCTGTACAAGGGCAACATCTCGGTGGTCAGCCGCCAGTCCGACTACTCGCTGTACCGCACCGACCTGGCGGCGTTCACCATGGGAGACAGCTACGATCAGAAGGATGCCGAGGGTTTCATCCGCATTCTTGGGCTCCCTTCGCGCTCCCGTGCCCGTGCACGGCAGGAGGTCGCTCGATGAAGATGTGGTCCGGCCGCTTCCGGCAACCGCTTGATCCCGATTTCGAGCAGTGGCAGCGTTCATTCCCGTTTGACAAGGTTTTGCTGAACCAGGAACTCGCTGCCAGCGGTGCTCACGCTCGCGCGCTGAAAGAGACGGGCATTCTCGACTCTGCTGAACTCATAGCCATTTTGCAGGGCCTCGAGAAAATCGGCGAGCAGGCCACGTTGTCGCCCACCTTTCTCGACGATAACGAAGCGGAAGACGTGCACCATTTCGTCGAGAAGCAACTCGTTGCGCTGATCGGCGACACCGGATACAAGCTTCACAGCGGTCGCAGCCGCAATGAGCAGGTTGCGACTGACCTGCGGTTGTATGTCCGCGCCAACATTGACCAGCTGCAAGCTCTGCTGTCGGACTGGCTCACTGTCCTGATCGAGCGCGCCGAGCGTGCCGGCAACGACGCTATGCCTGCATACACTCACCTGCAGCGCGCCGAGCCGGTATTGGTGGCGCATTGGTTGCTGGCCTATGTCGAGATGTTCCTGCGCGATGCGGAAAAACTCGCCGACTGCCGCAAGCGGCTGAACCTGTGCCCGCTGGGATCGGGTGCGGTAGCGGGAGCGATTCTGCCTCTTGATCGTCGGGCCATGGCCTCGAGCCTTGATTTCACCGCGCCCACTGCCAACAGCATCGACGCGACTAGCGATCGCGACTTCATCCTGGAATTCGTCAACGCGCTCTCCATGTTTGCCCTACATCTGAGCCGCTGGGCGGAGGAGATGATTCTGTTCTCCACGCAGGAGTTCGGCTTCCTCCTTCTCCCCGAGAGTTACTCCACTGGTAGTAGCGCCATGCCGCAAAAGAGAAATCCCGATCTTCTGGAACTCACGCGCGCGAAGAGCGCCCGCATTCTGGGCGATGCCACGTCGCTGATGGTTGCGACCAAGGGCCTGCCCCTTGCTTACAACAAGGATTTGCAAGAGACGCAAGAGCCTCTCTTTGAAGCCACGGCGACAGCAGTTTCGATCCTGCTCCTGGTTACGGGATGGATGAAAGCCGTCGAATTCGACAAAGCCCGCATGAACGAAGCTGCGCAGGCCGGATTCATGAATGCCTGGGCTGCAGCTACATATCTGGTAAAGCGAGGCGTGCCGTTCCGCCTGGCGCACGAGCAGATTGGCAAGGCCGTTCAGCGGTGTCTTGACAAGGGCTGTGAGCTGGCAGACCTGTCGCTGGAAGAACTGCGCCAGTTCAATCCAGCCTTCGACGCTGATTTCTACTCCTGCCTGACTCTTGAGTCAGTGCTGGCGATTCACGATGTTCCCGGAGGTACCGCACCTGAACAAGTGAGGCGAGCAATTTCCGATGCAAAGAACAGGATCATTTCCCTGCGTGGAGAAGTCCATGCGCACGCGTAACGCGATTCTCACCGACGCCGAAAGCATTCACGAGCTGATCTCGGTCTACTCGCCTGACGGCACGCTTCTTCCTCGCAGCTTGCCCGAGATCTGCGAAAATGTTCGCGACTTCCTGGTCGTCGAGCATGAGGGCAAGATCATCGGCTGCGGCGCGCTACACCTATACGGTGTGCATCTTGCCGAGGTACGCTCGGTTGCTGTTCACCCCTCCGCCAAGGGAAACGGTGCAGGTGCGCTGATCGTGAAAGGCCTGTTGAAACAGGCCAGACGCCACCGTGTCAGTTGCGTTTGCCTGTTCACGCGAATCCCGGACTTCTTCTCGCGTATGGGATTCTCCTTCGCGGTGCGCGAGGATCTGCCCGACAAACTCTACAAAGACTGCTGCAATTGTCCTCGGCTGCATAACTGCGACGAGGTCGCCATGGTGCGCGGCGCCGTTCCGAAGTTTGCCATCCTGCCGCAGCCTTCGACCTGGCTGGTGAAACTGCAAGTCGCAGCGCAGCGCTAAGCAGAGTTGATGCGTGTTGTGACCTCGGTGTTGGCACGGGTGGACCCTCTACCTCCATCAGTGTCGCTGACGGCGCTTGAGTCGACCCTTGTTTCGCCGGCCGCTGACCGCTCGGCGAGAACCCGCGGTTGAAGGTATCATCGGAGATTAGCCATTCATTCTCGGGTTGGTTAGTGAACGAGCGTTTTCGGAATTCATGACCCAGATCACCTGCAACGCAATGCTGTTCGACCTCGATGGTGTCCTCATAGACTCCACTCACGTCGTTACACGTGTGTGGAGAGAGTGGGCGCAGGAACACGGCTTCGATCCAGAGGAAGTTGTCCACCAGGCGCACGGCCGTCCTAGTCTCTCGACAGTGCGCCATTTTCTTCCGAACGCCAACCACGAACTCGAGAATCGGGAAGTGGAACGGCGTGAGATCGCCGACGTCGATGGCATTGTGGTCTGGCCCGGCACCCGCGAACTGCTCGCCGCCTTGCCCGCAGACCGATGGACGATCGTGACTTCGTGCACGCGCGCCTTGGCAGAGGTCCGACTCCGGGCCGCCGGCCTTCCCGTCCCTCCGCGCTTAGTCACCTCGAATGACGTGAAGAACGGCAAGCCCGATCCCGAGCCTTACGTCAAAGGCGCGGCGGTCCTGGGATTTCGCCCGCAGGACTGCGTGGTTGTCGAAGACGTCCCGGCGGGGATTCGCGCCGGCAAAGCCTCAGGCGCACGGGTGATCGCGTTTCAAACCACGCTGCCTGATTCTGATTTGAGAAAGGCAGGCCCCGACTGGATTGTGAAGGACTGCAGCGCCATCTCGTTTGCGTCACCCACTGACGGGAAACAAGGCCTTACCCTCGAACTGAAGATGAACTAACCGGCACCGGCGCGGCCGCCGGTCAGGTCAGTTCCTATCTCAAACTCCGGCGAAAATCAAAACGCAACCTTCAGCGGACTTCCACCACCGCCAGCCCGTCCGGAGGCAGCGTGAGCTCTAGTTCCCCATTCTTAATCTCGCGAGTCTCTGGCGCACCGAGTGCTGTTGATTCGCGCAACAGCTTGATCTGCTGCTGCATGGGATAGCGCGGCGATCCCATCTTTTCGTAAGCGGCATGCACGTCGCCGTGCTCTCTATCCACACGCAGAACCGACGCGCGCTGCCCCTTTACTCCCTTGAACTGAAAGACCACTGTCTTCGACGAGCCCTTTTCTTCGAGTGGAACCAGATTCCAGACCGCCAATTCCAGTGCTCCGTCTTTTTTCCGCGTGACCAGCGCGGAATCAGACTTTACTTCAATTCGCTGATCGCCCAGATTGTGCAGGAGTTTGAAAACATAGAATACCGGCTTAGGGATATCGCCGGCTGCGATCAGCCCGAACCCGCCATAGAACGGAGTTTTCACCACGCCCTGTTCTTCGAAGACGTCGGAAAACGTCCAATACGACATGATGTCAACCAGTCCATCGCACTGGCCGATGGTGTCGCCATCCACGGGCCCATGTAGTCGAATCGGTCACCTCAGGCTCGTTCTTATAGCTGGCGTTGAACTCGCTCCAGATCAGCGGAAGATTCGGCATGGCCGACGCCTTGATCTGGTCATGCACTTTCTTCACGGCCCGGCAGACCATTCGATCGCGCGGAATATTTTCGTTCGTGCCAAACACGTCTTTCGCGCTGTCGTTGCCATAGACGTGCGTCGATACGAAATCCACCGGAACCTTGTTGTCTGACGCAATGCGCGATAAAAGCGTCGGCCCAGGCGGCTTGCGCCGTGGAAGGACCGCCCACTCGCAAGCGGCGATTCACATCCTTCAACGCGCGCGCGGTATGGTCGTAAAGCTCCCAGTAGGTAGCCTGCTTCGGATCGCCCACCCAGAAGTCGATGTTCGGTTCGTTCCATACTTCGAAGTACCACTGGCGACACTTCCTCGATCCCGTAGCGATCCACCAGATGCTTCGCGAACTGCGTAATCAGATCATCCCACTTCGCCCAGTCCTTCGGCGGCGACGACATTCTGCTTGTACCAGAAAGCATGCGGAGCATCCTTCGCCGCCAGCTTTTTCGGCATGAAGCTTAATTCGACAAAGGGACGCACGCCGTTGGCGAGCAGACCATCGTAGATCTCGTCGACGTAAGAAAAGTTGTATACCGGCTGCCCTTGCGCGTCCTCGTCGTAGACGCCAACCTCATCGTGAAAGATGGCGTGGAAGCGCACGTACTTGAAATCCGTGACCTGCTTGACTTCGCGCAGGTCGCGCCGGTAGCTATCGCGCAGGCTGAGAATTGCCCGGCCGGAACCGAACATCTGCTCCCAGAAATGGGGAAACGGATGAGCAGGCGCCGAGGCGTCGACCACGATGGTTTCCGTTGCCTGTGAGGTTGACTGACCCTGAGCCGCTGGCGTGAACAACGCCAAGACGACCGCGACGAGTAGAAAAGCGATTTTCTTGTAAGAGGGCATGATTCATCTTAAGTCACCAGGTGTGTCATTTCCAAAGATTGGTGTACCCTTCATGGAAATGTCTGGACCCCGCAAAAACAGGGCTACCGTGATATTCTTACTAGGCAAGCTGCGACCCGCCTTGGCAGGTATTTCCCCGCAGTTCCCGTAAATAACGAACATGATTTCAGTCAGCAATGTATCCATGCGCTACGGCGCTAAAGTTCTGTTCGACGAGGTCTCCACAGCCTTCACGCCCGGCAAGCGCTACGGCCTCACCGGCCCCAACGGCGCGGGCAAATCGACATTCCTGAAGCTGCTCACCGGCGAACTGGATCCGCAGAAGGGAACCGTCGTCCGCCCGCAAGAAGTTCGGCGTGCTCAGCCAGGACCAGTTCGCCTTCGACGCGTATCGCGTGATCGACACGGTCATCATGGGCAACAAGCGCCTCTGGGCAGCTATGGAAGAGCGCGACCGTATTTACGCCAAGCCCGAGATGACCGACGAAGACGGCATGCGGCTGGGCGAACTCGAGGGCATCGTCGGCGAAGAAGACGGCTACACCGCCGAAACCGACGCGGCCATCCTGCTGCAGGGCCTCGACATTCCCGACGAACTGCACGAGCGCAAAATGGGCGAGCTGCAGGGCGGACAGAAAGTCCGCGTCCTGCTGGCCCAGGCGCTGTTCGGCCATCCGCAGGCGCTGCTGCTCGACGAACCCACCAACCACCTCGACCTCGAATCCATTCACTGGCTGCAGGGCTTTCTGAACCACTACGACGGCGTGCTGATCGTGATCTCGCACGACCGCCATTTTCTGAACAGCGTCTGCACCCATATCGCCGACATCGACTACGAGACCATCATCACTTACACCGGCAGTTACGACGACATGGTGGTGGCCAAAACGCAGATTCGCTCGCAGATCGAATCGCAGAACGCGCAGCGCGAAAAGAAAATCTCCCAGCTCAACGAATTTATCGCGCGCTTCTGCCGCCGGCACGCGCTCCAGCCAGGTGCAGTCGCGGCGCAAGGAAGTCGAGCGGCTGCAAGTCACCGAACTTGCCCGGTCGAACATTCAACGCCCTTTCATGAAGTTCGAGATGAAGCGGCCTTCGGGAAAGCACATTCTCGAAGTGGAGGGAGTTTCGAAAGCATACGACGACGAATGCCGTGGTGCGCAGCTTCACCGCCAGCGTGCTGCGCGGCGAAAAGATCGCCCTGATGGGACGCAACGGCGCCGGCAAGACTACGCTGCTCAATGCGCTGCTCGCGAATTCGCCCACAACGCCGAAGCCGAACTGCGCAAGACCAGCGGTTACGACGGCGCTTTCCTCGATTCCGGCAAGGTGATCTGGGGACACGAGGCCTCAGTCGGCTATTTTGCGCAGGACCATCAGGCGCTGATCCAGGACGGCACGACCGCGTTCGAATGGCTGCAGCAATGGGATCCTCAGGCTTCCAACGAAGAAATTCGCGGACTGCTGGGACAGATGCTGTTCCGCGCAAAGACGAGGCGATCAAGAAAACCGAAGTGCTCTCCGGCGGCGAGGCCGCGCGGCTGCATCTTCTGCAAGCTCATGCTGCAGAAGCCGAATGTTCTGGTGCTGGACGAGCCGACGAACCACCTGGACCTCGAGTCGATCAATGCGCTCAATATTGCGCTGCAGCGCTACCAGGGTACGGTGTTGCTGGTCACGCATGACCACGATCTGATCGACGAGGTGGCGACCCGCATCTGGCACTTCGAATCCGACCACAAAATTACTGACTTTAAAGGGGGATACGAGGAGTACCAGACGGTGCAGGCCCAGACCGTGCAAGCCTAGACAACAGCTTCTCCGAGGCCCTGCTGATAAGGTACCCTATAGGGAATAGAGGTCAGGCTGCGGTATTCAGTTTCGGCCGCCTCATCCCAGGTAGGCTAGTCCCAGGTAGGAATGTCACTTCCCAATCTCAGCCCCGAACCCGAACAGCTTAGGGCCTCTGCGGAACTAGTCCCCGCGCCGCCTCGCATGCCGAGCCTGCTGCCCCCGCCGAGTTTTTACTATCCGCTCTGGCGCTCGCTGCTGACGAACTTCCGCGACCGGTTTGTCCCTGAGAATCTTCCGCCATTGCGGCTCACGTCGCGACCCGTCGACGTCGGCATGCTTATGGGTGACCGCTTGAGCCTGCCCTGGTTCCGGACGATCTTCACCAATGTGGGAGACGTGATTACTCCGGAAACGCTGCCGCCGCTGGAACTCGAATCCCGGCCCCTCGATGTCGGCGAATTGATTAGCGACCAGATGAGCCACCTGTGGTGGACATCACTGATTCGCAGCCTGGCCGACAGAATCGCTCCTGAGCGGTTGCCTGCTCTGGAACTGACGTCCGCCCCGGTCAATCCCGGACTTGCCGACGACATCATGGTCCTTCCACGCTGGTCTTCGCTCATCAGCGGGCCCAGACTACCGCTCGGTGAAAAACCCAAGCCCACATTCCTTCCGCCTCCGGTTGCTCCGCCCAGGGTTGTGCAGGAACTTCCCGAGACGGCGCACGACGTAGTTGATCCCACGCACGTTCACGCCACTCGCCTGAAGGTTCGCCTCTCGCGTTCGCGCATTCGAGAAATGGTCTTGATCTCGGTAGCCATACTCGAGGCGGTCTATCTGGTCGTGTCCTACCTCGGAATCGCCTGATCGAAGGCTTTCTGCGCGCGCGGCATATCAAGGCGCTGTGTGATCGGGTCTCTAACGCTTCTTCCTGAAAATTGCGGCTTCGCAGGTCTCGAGATCACCCTCGAGCAGTTCGTCGATCACTTCCGCGACTCCCGCGCCGTGGGTTCCCCTCGTCACGATGTCTACATGTGCCTTTAGTTCAGGCAACGCGTTCCCAACTGCCACAGACAATCCGCAGATCTCCAGGAACGCGAGATCGTTTTCGCCGTCGCCAAACCCAATGACGTTCTCGGGGCGCACTCCAATTTCCCGTAGTGCTGCCTTGAGACCGCTCTCCTTGTCGACTCCTGAAGGCAGCACCATGACGGCGCCTTTGTTGAGGATGATCTGCAGATCAAGGCCGAGACGGTGGATTGTGCTGACAACGATTTCCCGATACTGCTCCCAGGTCGCCACGATCCCGCGGCCTAGTTGAAAAGGCACCCCTTGTTCTCGCAGCCCTGCCAAAAAGCGCTCCGGAGGCGGCTCGCAGAGCAACATCTCCTGATCGGTTTCAGGCCGGTACAGCAGCGCTCCGTTTTCAACCACCACACGTTGAAAGAGCTCAAGCCTGGGAAAAATTGTTTTGAGTTCGGGAAGATGACGTCCTGTCACCAGCACAAGCTTTCGGCCGGACGCCAGCGCTCGCTCCAGAGATGCCAGGGTGGCCTCGTCGACCTTTCCTTGCGACGCGATCGTCCCATCGTAGTCGGTGGCTAGTGCCAGATATTTCATCGTAGCCTTGAATTCCAAGGTAACACGACGAATGCGGCTGGAGCTTTTTCGCGTCGGAGTTGCGGGCGAAAAACTCGCGCCGATCCTACTGCGGCTCCTGCCTGAGCTCCGGGCTCGGCACGCTCTCCGTGTCCAATTCCTGCTGCCGTTTGGCCCGGCTGGTATTGAGGATGCGGGTGGCGTTATCCAGCTCCGCCTGCCCTTCCTGCTTGCGGCCTAAACGCAACATCACCTGCCCGCGCAGAAAATGCACGTTATAGCTATTGGGATCAATCTTGCTGGCCGCATCCAGTTCCGTCAGCGCTTCCTTGTACTTTCCCTGACGCTGGTAGATCTTTGCCAGCCCGAGGCGGGAAGTCAGAAGTTGAGGATCGATCCGCAGCGCGCGCCGATAATTCTGCTCCGCCTCCGCGTTCTTTTGCTGCATTGAAAAAAGCGAGCCCAACTCGTCGTAGTCGAAGGCTACGTCATTTTCCACTGCTGCGTCCTTCTGGAATTCCGCCTGGGCACGCTCGTAATCCTGCTTGTGCTTGTAGGCCAGACCAAGATTGAAATGAACAAAAGGCAGCTTGGGATCTCCCTGTGCCGCAGCTTCCAGCTCGGTTACCGCCTTGTCGTATTCCTGACGGTTCAGGTGAGCCTTGCCCATAAGCAGGTGGAACTCCGGAGAATCCTGGCCCACTTCCACCAGTCTGCCCAAAGCGCGATCTTCCAGTTCGTGCTGATCAGCCTTACCTGCAGCAATACCGAGGACATAAAGGTAGTTCAGCTGGCTCGATTCCTGCGCCCACAGCGGTTCCAGCGTCGTGGTTGCGTCTGCCCACCGCTCATTGAAGAAGTAGCAGAGCCCCAGCAGATGGCGTGCCTGCAGCGAATCCGGCTGATCGCGGACTACCGATTCGAAGGGAGCGATCGCCGAGTTGAACATATTCTGCCGGTAGTAAACCAACCCAATGTTCAACCTGATCCCGGCCACCTTCGGCGCCAGCCGCTCGGCCTTGTGTAACATCTCGAGAGCCTGGTTCCATTGCTTGCGCCGCATATGGATCACGCCGAGATTCGCGTAGGCTCCGGCTACCTTGTCATCGATGGCTACTACCTGCCGGAAACAGCGCTCGGCCTCGTCCAGATCGCCTCTGCGCAGCGCATTTTCCCCGCGCAGAAAAATCTCTTGCGGATCAGTTTTGGATTGCTGACTGTTTCTCGGCGGGACTGATGTCTGCAAGGCTGCGAACAATTTGGAAGCCGCCGGATCAAGGCGCCCCGCACTTTGTCCTATCGCTTTTGAAGGTGGAAAAGACGCCAGCACAAGCGTCAAAAGAAGGGAACTGGCCGACACATGCGTCGCCGCTCGGCTTGACACTCGTTTCACTCTCCTGTAGTGTCCGCCAGCATCGGCTCTAATTCAAGGGCTGGAATTTTTTTGCGAATAACGCAACACTCGTGATTCAACGGTAGCCTGTTTCTCGGGAGAGCTGCGGGCTCAGGAAAAATCTTCTGTCGTGACGCGTTCAAGTCTCAAGAGTTCAATGATCACTATCCGCGACGTGGCCAAGGAAAGCGGTTTTTCCTCGACCACCGTATCTATCGTTCTCAACAACGCTCCGCTATCGCGCTACATTCCGGCTGCGACCAAGAAACGCATTGAGCGCGCCGCCAAGAAACTTGGCTACCGTCCCAACCTGTTTGCGCGTTCCCTGCGCAGCAAGCGCAGTCACACCGTCGGGGTCATGGTATTCGACATGACCGACCCTTTTTGCACCATGATTTTGCGGGGGATCGAAAACTCCCTCTACCAATCCTCTTACCTCCCCATCCTCACCGATGTGCATAACGAAAGCGCCCGCTTTGAGCGTTACCTCGAAATGTTGCTCGACCGCCGCATCGAGGGCCTCATCGTAGTCGCTAACTGGCTCTTCCTCGACATCAACCTGCTGGCGGACCTTGAGAAGAGCAGCATCCCCACTGCTGTAATCGGGTGCGAACTCAAGACGGATTCCATCAGTTCGGTCATCGTCGACAACGAGATGGGCGGCTATCTTGCCATGGAGCATCTGCAGTCTCTTGGCCACCGTAAGATCGCCATTATCCGTGGGCCCAAAACGCTCGGCGACAGTGCGCCCCGCTGGAAGGGGGTCAAGTCCGTAGCCCAGGCCAAGGGCCTCGATCTCGATCCCGCGCTGACCGTCGACCTTCCGGAATCGAGACACCCGATTTCATCTTTTGAAGATGGCTACAAATTAACGGAGGAATTGATCCGGAGAAAGCGTCCTTTCACTGCATTGATGGCATTTGACGATCTGGCCGCCTTTGGAGCCATACGTGCATTACATGAAGCCGGGATTCGGGTGCCGGAGGAGTGCTCCGTCATCGGTTTCGACGACGTAGCGCCGTCGGCTTTGTGTACCCCCTCCCTGACGACGGTCTGCCAACCCATGGAAACCATGGGCACGATGTCGGTGAGCATCATCGTGGAAGGGATGAACGCGGTCCTCGAGAAAAAGGAATCCAGCGTCGTCCATCGCAAGGTTGCGCCCGAACTGGTCGTACGGGAGTCTACCCGTACGATTCTTTAGCCTGAAGAAAATCGCCACCGCACAGAACCCATGACCTTTTTGCTTGACAGCGAATGGAGCTTAATTCAATATTCATACGTTTTAATAAAACCATTCATCGTCGAATGGACATGTTTACCAGTTAACTAACCGCGCCAATCGCCAGGTCGGCTTTCGCAGCTCATGCACTACGATTGGCACAATCGGGCAAGGAATCATTTTCGGGATGTTAGCCGCTGATCTTCAAGACACGGGCGAAGGGAGTCGAATATGAAATTCCGTCTCGCGTTTTTGGCCGCTCTGCTCTCGGTTGTTTTTATTCCAGCCGGTCTCCTCGCGCAGGACACGGCGTCACTCACCGGCACGGTTAAAGATCCGAGTGGCGCCTCCATTGCCAACGCTCAGGTCACAGTCTCGAGTCCCGATCGCGGCATCAATCGCGTGACCACGACCAACAGCGACGGCGAGTATTCGGTCGCTGCCCTGCCGCCCGGAAGCTACAACGTATCCATCGTGGGCTCTGGGTTCAAGAAGTATGAGGCCAAGGGAGTCATTCTCCGCGTCGCTCAGAAGGCTCGTATCGATGTGGCACTCGAGGTGGGCGCCACCACAACCGAAGTTACGGTCATGGGGACGAACGTGGCGCAGGTCGAGACTCAATCTTCTGAACTCGCCGGCACCGTTACCGGAAAGGAGATCACGCAGCTGCAGCTGAACGGCCGCAACTTCACCCAGCTCGTAACTCTGGCGCCGGGCGTCAGCAATCAAACCGGCCAGGATGAAGGCACGGTCGGCGTCTACGGCAACGTGGCCTACAGCATGAATGGTGGCCGCACCGAGTACAACAATTGGGAACTCGATGGCGGCGACAACATGGATAACGGCTCGAACACCACGCTGAACGTCTATCCCAGCCTGGAGTCGATTGCCGAATTCAAAGTCCTGACCTCGAACTACGGCGCGCAATACGGCCGCAACGGCTCGGGCACCGTCGAAGTGGAAACCAAGTCCGGCACCAGCAGCTTCCACGGCAATGCTTACGAGTTTGTGCGCAACGACGCCTTCAACGCGCGCAACTATTTCGAATCCACCGTGCCGGAGTACAAGAAGAACGACTACGGCTACACCTTCGGCGGCCCGGTCTATATCCCCGGCGTTTACAACAAAGACAAGCAGAAAACTTTCTTCTTCTGGTCGCAGGAGTGGCGCAAGGATCGAGTGCCAGGGCAGGTGTTCAAAGCCAATGTGCCTTCGGCGTTGAACCGGACAGGAAATTTTTCGGACCTTTGTCCTGCGGCGACGGCACCGGTCGATACGACGAATTTTCCGGATTGCCCTGTCAACCCGGGCTCGGGCAAGTACTACCCCAACAACACTGTTCCGCTCGATCCCAATGCGCAGTACCTGCTACCGCTCATTCCCGCGCCGAATGCAGGGCAGTTCACTTATACCGCGTCCCCGATTCAACCCACGGACTGGCGGGAAGAGCTGATTCGCCTCGATCACAACCTGAACTCCAACAATCGGATTACGTTCCGCTACATTCACGATTCCTGGAACACGGTTACGCCGACGCCTCTCTGGACCAACATCGGCAACTTTCCCACGATCCAAACCAACTTCAAAGGTCCCGGACTGGCCCTATTAACGCGTCTGACTTCGACCTTCTCGCCGACTTTGCTGAATGAATTTGTCTTCAGCTACACCACGGATCACATCGTGCTCAATAATACCGGCGCCTGGCAGCGGCCCTCGGGCGCCACTTTTGGAGACCTGTTCGGGGGCAATGGTGGCGGCGTCATTCCCGGCATCAACCTGGTCGGCGGCACGGCCTACGGCAACTTCGGGCAAGACCCAGGTTACGTTCCTAATGGCCCCTACAACGCCAATCCCACCTACACCTACCGGGACAACCTCAACAAGGTTTTGGGCAAGCACAACCTCCAGTTTGGTGCGTATTTTGTCGCGGCCCAAAAGAACGAGTTAGGCGGTGAGCTTTCAGAGGGTTCTATCCCGGGCTACATAACCTATAATCCGTCGCTGGCTACGACCACCACGGGCAACCCTTTCGCGGACCTTCTGGCGGGTTATATCTACAGCTTTGGACAGCAGGCCATCACGTCAAGTACTACAACCGCTACAAGATTCTTGAACCCTACTTTCAGGACGATTGGCGCGTTACTGACAGGCTGACTTTGAACCTCGGTCTGCGTGCGAGCCTGTTTGGGACTTATCGCGAGAAGTACCACCAGGCCTTCAATTTCGATCCTGCGCACTACCAGCAAGGAGTAACGACGCTCAATCCGGATGGCAGCGTTAATAACCTGTACATGGCGAACGGCCTCCCCAATGGCATTGTGCAATGTGGTGTGACCGCGGGTGTGCCCGCCGGTTGCATGTCGGGGCATCTCTTCAATCCCGCGCCCCGCATCGGCTTTGCGTGGGATCCCTGGGGTAACGGCAAGACCGCGGTGCGAGGAGGATATGGTGTGTTCTTCGAGCATACAAATGGCAATGAGGCAAATACGGAATCCCTCGAGAACTCGCCTCCCCTGGCCACCACGGCTCAACAGCTCAACATCGTCGGATACAGCAACATTGGTCACGGCCAGGCTTCGCCAGTCAGCCCTCTTGGTGTAGTCGCGATTCCCACAAAAGCCATCTGGCCCTACGTTCAGCAGTGGCACTTTGACATTCAACACGAGGTCGCGCACAACACCGTGGCCATGGTCTCTTATGTGGGCAGCAAGGGCACGCATCTCAGCCGGCTCAGCAACTACAACCAGCTTCAGCCATTGCCACTTTCGTTGAATCCCTATAAGCCAGGCGAAGCTATGGGGACCGCAGAATGTACCGCTTGCGAATCCGACTACGCCAAGCGGCGTACCCATTACCGGTCAGGCGCTCGTGAACCTTGGCGTGGCGTGCGGTAACACTAATCCGGATACTCTGCGCCCGTACCTTGGTTATGCCAACATTACCCATTTGCAAGATGCGGCGTCCTCAACCTACAACGCCTTGCAAACCACGCTCCGCCGCAGCGTTGGCAACTTGCAGCTCAATCTGGCCTACACCTACAGCCACGCCATCGACGATGCTTCATCGCGGTTGGACTCCGGCTTTGTCGATGCCTTTAATCCGGCCCTCAACCGTGCCAGCTCGAATTTCGACGAGCGGCACACTCTAAGCTTCAGCTATGTTTGGGATATCCCGGTATTCAAGAGTGCCGGATTGACGAGAACACTGTTGGGCGACTGGCAGTATTCCGGCATTGCCACGTTCAGCACCGGGTTCCCCTTCAGCCTTGTGTTTCCGGGTGATAACGCGGGCGTGGGCAATGGCGTCAGCACAAGCGGAGCATGGCCCGATGTGGTCGGCAACCCGAACTCAGGGACGGTTCAGGTTCCTCTGACCGGAAGTCTGCAGGGCCTGGGACCTCTGCTTTACAACCCCAACGCATTCGCGGCTCCGCGCGGCTTGACCTTCGGCGATGCGGGCAGAAACTTTCTGCGGAATCCCAATCGGACGAACTTTGACATGTCGCTCTTCAAGCGCTTTGCCATCAAGGAGAAAGCCGCTTTCGAGTTCCGCGCCGAGGCGTACAACATTTTCAACCACACACAGTGGGGTTACATCTACGGCGATGCGGGATCCGGTGCCTACAACTCCGGTAACTTAACGTCGAATACTGAGACTTTTGGTCAGGATAGTTTCCTGCACATCGCGACGGCTCACAACCCGCGCATACTGCAGCTTGGTCTGAAATTTATGTTCTAGATTGTTTCTCCTCGCAGCTTGCGCAAGCAGGCCGGACGAATCCCGACCCGAACCTGGGCCGGGATTTTTCTTGCGCCATTCAGTCGACTTTATTCCACCGCAACCCACCGCCGCTCGATCGCGCTCTTGAGAATCACGTCGCAAAGGACCATCTCGTGATGGCCCGTCTCAAACGTGGGAAATGTACGGGGCGCATCCGGGTCTCCAGCCTGTATGTAGGCATAAAAATCCTTGAAAAGCTGCACGAACGTGTCGGGATAACCTTCGGTGTGTCCGCCCGGATAGGCCGCGTACCCGCGCGCTTCCGGACTCATGAGCGCCGGATCCTTGATCAGGCTTTGATTCGCTTGTTTCCGTTTTCCAATCCAGAGGATATTGGGATCCTCGGCATTCCATGCCAGAGAGCCTTCCGATCCGTCAACTTCAAACCATAATCTTGCTTTTCGTCCCGCGCTGACCTGCGAGACCGTCATCACGCCACGCAAGTTGCCCTCGAAGTGAAGCAAGATCGATGCGTAGTCGTCGGTGCTGATGTTCACTTCATCGAACTCGCCGCTGCTCGCTTGCTGAAAAGTTTCCACCCGTCCGCGAGGACGCTTGCGAACCGGCACGACCGTGGCTAGATCGGCGCAGAGTTCGGTCACCTTGCGGCCGGTGATCCACATCGCCAGATCCAGCCAATGGGTTCCGATATCGGAAACCGCACGTAACTCTCCGCCTAAATGCGGCTCCAGGCGCCAGTTCCAATCGGTAGGGAAGAGGAGCCAGTCCTGCAGGAACCCGCCATACACCAGTCGCGGTTCGCCAATCGCTCCGCTTGCGATTACGCTTCGCGCCTGCTGGCAGAGCGGGTAATACCGGAGGTTATAGCTCACTCCGCCGACTCGCTTGTGTTTCCGCTCCAGCTCCACTAACTGCTGGCTCTCCTTGGTGTTCATGGCCAGCGGCTTCTCGCACATCACGCTCTTGCCGGAGCCCAGAAGCAGGCCCGCCTGCTGAAAGTGGACGTGATTCGGGGTGCAGATATGCACCACGTCCACAGATCGGTCTGCCGCCAGCTCCTCGAGCGATGTGTAGCCCCGCTCCAGACCCAGCGCATGGGCGGTGTCGAGCGTTCTCTCGGCAGAGCTGC
Source organism: uncultured Acidobacteriota bacterium (assembly GCA_963711675.1). Lineage (GTDB taxonomy): Bacteria > Acidobacteriota > Terriglobia > Terriglobales > Acidobacteriaceae > CAVQFB01. The sequence goes on from CAVQFB010000016.1 coordinate 87,792, forward strand.
CGAGCATTCCTTGCACCTTGATTCCCAGCCTTCGCAGCGCTTCCAGATGAGCCCGGCCCACAAAGCCGAGTCCGATCACCGCCGCCCGCAGCTTCTCCATCGGTCACCTCAGAGTGAGATTGTTAGCGTGAGAGTGTACACGAGCAGCGAAGACTGAAAATGCAAATTGCAGATTTGTTCAGCGCCGATAAATTTTCAATGCCGGGCGCCGACTTCGGCACGCTCCTGCGACGGCCGTACTGCCTTCAACCCTTGTTCGAGGTCCGCGATCAGGTCGTCCGCATTCTCGATCCCTACCGACAACCTGATCATCTGTTCGGTCACACCCATCTTGCGTCTTTCCTCTGTCGAGATCATCGCGTGCGACGTGAGTACAGGGATTGTCACCAGCGAATCTACTCCACCTAGACTTGGAGCCAGGGTAAACAATCGCAACGCCTCGGTCACGTGACGGGCGTCGTCACCAGTGCCTTCCACTTCAAAGCTCAGCACCCCACCGCCGCCGGACATCTGCTGCATGGCCAATGCTCGCTGCGGGTGGCCCTCCAGAAAAGGATAGTGCACTCGCCTCACGTTCTCGTGACCCGCCAGGAACTTCGCGATTCTCAAAGCATTTTCGTTCTGCCGGTGGACCCGTACCGCCAGCGTTTTGATTCCCCGCAGCAACAGGAACGCAGCGTGCGGATCCATGCAGCACCCAAGCGTAGTGCGGGTTTCGTGGATCTTATCGATCAGGTCACGCCGCCCAGCCACGACACCGCAGATCAGATCGGAGTGTCCGCCAAAATATTTCGTTCCCGAATGCATCACCAGGTCGATCCCCAGCTCCACGGGCCGCTGGTTGATCGGCGTGCCAAACGTTCCGTCTATGACGGTGATCAGGTTGTGTTCCTTCGCCAGCGCCGCCACTTTTTTTAGGTCCACCACACGCAGCGTAGGATTCGTCGGCGACTCCAGATGAATGAGCTTAGTATTGGGTCGAATGGCGTGGGCGTGCTGATCGTATTCCGTGGTGTCGACAAAAGTTGTTTCGACACCCAGCTTCGGCAGCCACTGGCTGAGGAATTTTGTCACGCCACCGTAGATATCCCGCTGGGCCACGATGTGATCGCCGCTCTTCACCAGCGAGAGGATCGCAGTGGTGATCGCCGCCATCCCCGACGAAAAAAGCAGCGCTGCATCCGCACCTTCTAGTTTCGCGATCGAGGTTTCGGCTGCCGTATGGGTCGGATTGCCGTACCGCGTGTAAAACATATCAGTGTGCGTCGCCCGCAATTGTTGGTCGTTGTCCGTCACTTCAAACGTCGAGGTCTGGTAGATCGGAGTGGTCAGCGGCCCGTTTTTCTTGTGGAGATCCGCGCCTCCGCGAACCGCTTCCGTTTCCTGGCGATACTCGTGACGTTTCATAGGAACTCCTTATTAAGCTTTTGCGCCTGCTGGCTCGATCGCCGGCACATAGGACAGCCATTCCGCCGACCGCGCGTGCCGTCCGCCGGTGACCTCGTCAAAAACATCCTGTATGGACTTCGTGACCGGCCCGGTCTTGCCCTCGCCGATCTTGCGAAAATCAATCTCCCGCAATCCGATGACTTCCGCAGCCGTTCCGCAAACAAAAACTTCGTCCGCGATATAGAGTTGGTCGCGCGTGATCGGCTCTTCCACAACCTCATAGCCCAGATCGCGCGCCAAAACAATCAGGCTCTCCCGCGTGATGCCCTCGAGAATCGGTCCCTTGGGCACGGTGTAGATAGTACGGCCTCTCACGACAAATATATTTTCGCCGGTACACTCGGCAACGTAGCCGTTCGGATCGAGCATGATGGCTTCATCGAATCCCATGCGCTGCGATTCGGTCTTGGCGAGAATTGAGCCAACATAATTTCCCGAGACCTTGGCCTTGGTCATCATGACGTTGGGATGCAATCGGGTGAACGAAGCCGTATTGGCGCGAATCCCACGCTCCTTCGCCTCCGCCCCGAGGAATGAAGTCCACTCCCACACCCCGATCATCAACACCGGTTTCCCGCTGTCCACCACCAGGTTCATGGCGCCATCCAGATAGATCAGCGGGCGGATATAGCACGCAGGAAATTCATTTGCCGCCACGGTCTTGTGGATGGCATCGATCAGCCCTTCGCGGGTATAGGGCAGGTCGCGAAAGCCCACCACCAGCGCCGATGCGAGCAGTCGGTCCACATGCTCCTCGAGCCGGAACACTGCCGGCCCGCGCTCCGTCGCGTAGCAACGGATGCCTTCGAAGACAGCGAATCCGTAATGCAACCCGGCATTCAGAAAGGGAACAGTCGCTTCCGAAGAATTCCTCAGTCCTCCATCTTTCCAGACATATCGCGCGGTCGACGCCATGAGCCCTCATTCCTGCTAAAGTTGTCTCTCAAGAGTATCTTTGCGCCGGAAACTGGGCAAGGGGATTGGGCCCACGCCTCCGATAATTCTCCCGTTTATAATCCGAGCCATGGACTCCGGTCTAAGAAACCGAATTGCGATTGTGGCTGCTTCCAGTCAGGGAATTGGCCTGGCGACCGCCGAATCGTTTGCGGCGGAAGGTTGCCGTGTTGCCATGTGCGCTCGCAACGAGCAAACGCTGCAGGCCGCTGCGGACAAAATTAAGAAACAACACAGTGCGGAGATGTTCGCTGAGGCGCTTGACGTCACCGATCCGGCCGCGGTTCAGAAATTTGTCGCAGCGGTAGCCAGCAAGTGGGGCGGCGTGGACATCTGCGTGACCAATGCTGGAGGCCCACCCGCGAAGGGTTTCTTATCCTCGACTCTCGAAGACTGGCGGAAGGCCGTGGAAGGCAACTTCCTCAGCACAGTTTATTTCGCCCGCGAAGTCATTCCCCACATGCAAAAGAAGCGCTGGGGCAGAATTATCACGATAACATCGATCACAACCAAGCAGCCTGTCTCCGATCTTGTGCTCTCTAACGCGGTGCGAGCAGCCGTCGTAGGTCTGGTGAAGAGTCTGGCTAACGAATTTGGAAAAGACGGAATCCTGGTCAACAACGTTGGTCCCGGCTTCACAGCAACCGACCGGCTCAAAGGGCTAGCCAAAACGCGTGCCGCCAATTCCGGGAAGAGCGAGGCCGAAATTGTGGATGGTTGGGCCGCTGACGCCCCTTTAAAGCGGCTCGGCGAGCCCCGCGAGGTGGCCGACACCATCGTCTGGCTGGCTTCTGAGCGCGCCTCGTACATCACCGGTCAGACCATATTGGTGGACGGCGGAGTTTACAAAGGCTTGTGACCGCGGGTAGATCAAATTCACAAGGGACAGGGGCGAGGAAATGGCGAGAACAAGAACGGCTCTCAGAAAGATTGCGGCAAAGGGAAAAGCCAAGAAGACGAAACGCAACGCTCCTGGCGGTTCCAGACCGACAGCTAAACACTTTCGCCAAAAAGGCGCTCCTTCCGGACGCGCGAAGGCTGTTCTGCGTTACATTCCCTGGACGACCGTCGAACTCGAGACGCTCAACCCGCTCCTGCGGCGCCAGTTCATTGTCGGCCAGAACATCATGGTGGCACGGGTTCTGATGAAGAAGGGCTGCATTATTCCCGAGCACAGTCACATGAATGAGCAGGTCACCTATATCCTGGAGGGTGCGCTGAAGTTTTGGATCGATGGCAAGGAAATTGTCGTGGCCGCCGGCGAAGTTCTCACCATTCCCCCCAACATGCCGCATCGGGCCGAGGCTGTGGAGGACACGGTAGATCTCGACGTCTTTAATCCTCCTCGCGCCGACTGGATGAATAAAGACGATTCGTACCTGCGTATGAAATGATAGCTAGTCTCTTCATTTTCAATTCAATCTGAATGATCAATCAGCCCACGTCTGCGTCGAAAGTCCCGGCGAATGTGGCTCGCCTGCGCTGCATCGGTTGCGGCGCAGAGCCCGAGGCTGCTGCACAAAACTTCCGCTGCCAGAATTGCGGGGACCTTCTGGAGCTGACTTTTCCCGCGTGGACCACTTCAGATCGCACCCGACCGGATGGTCTCAGTCCTGAATCTCTTAAGAAAACCTGGGCCCATCGTCGGCACTCTCGGGAACCCATTGACCAGAGCGGCGTTTGGCGATTCCGCGAATTGTTGCCGCCACTCGAAGACGAGCAGCGCGCCATCACGCTTCGCGAAGGCAACACGCCTCTCTACGACCTTCCTCGTTCCGCGTCGGCTGCCGGTGTTCGAAATCTTCTTGCCAAACATCAGGGGATGAATCCTACGGGGTCCTTCAAAGACGCCGGCATGACGGTCGCCGCCTCATTCGCTCGGCAGTCCGGCTTCCGCTGGGTGGCGTGCGCGTCCACTGGGAACACTTCGGCTTCGATGGCCGCGTACGCAGCGCAGGGAGGCCTGCGCAGCCTGGTCCTGATCCCGGAAGGCAAGACTTCCTGGGGTAAACTCTCCCAGGCGCTGGAGTACGGCGCTCTCACCTGTCAGCTTCGCACGGACTTCGATGGCTGCATGCGCGTTCTCAACGACGTTATCAGGCGTATGCCCATCTATCTGCTGAATTCGGTCAACCCCTATCGCGTTGAGGGCCAGAAGACCGCCGCCATTGAACTGCTCGAGCAACTCGACTGGCAAGTCCCGGATCATGTCATCGTGCCCGGAGGCAATCTGGGGAACTCCTCAGCCTTGGGGAAGGCCTTCGTCGAAATGAGGGAACTGGGTTTCATCACTCGCCTGCCCAAGATTTCCATCATTCAAGCGGAGGGCGCCAATCCGTTCGTTCGCAGCGTGCGTGAAACCGGCGGCAAGACGCTCACTCCTGTGCAAGCCGACACCATGGCTACAGCCATTCGCATCGGGAACCCCGCGTCGTGGAAGAAGGCATTGCGCATCCTCGAACTGACTGGCGGTACTGTGGAGCAGGTCAGCGAAGTGGAGTTGGCTCAGGCCAAGGCCGAGATCGGCTCCGACGGCATCGGTTGCGAACCGGCTTCCGCAGTAACCTTGGCCGGCCTCAAGAAACTGGTGAAGCCAGGATTTGTCGATCCGCAGGAAACCGTCGTACTGATTCTGACCGGGCATTTGCTGAAAGATCCGGAATTCACCCTCAAGTTTCACGAGGGAACTCTGTTCAGCGAGACAAGACACGAGCGTGAAGCGGCGGTCCTGAAGCCATTCCAGCACCCACCGGTGATCCTGGATGCTAACGTGGATGAAGTGCTGCGCGCGCTTGACCAGTTCGATAAGAGCACGCCCCGTTAAACATGCCCACCAAGAACGCAAAATCTTCAGCGCGCAAGAAGGGCAGGACGAATTCCCTGGAACTGGTTCTTCCCGCGACTTCGGCCAACTTGGGCCCCGGTTTCGACGCGGCTGCGCTCGCCTTCGGCCTTGACTTGAAACTCCGCGCACGGCCTGCCAAAGAATTCTCCATCAGTGCCAGCGGCCGCGATGCGGCAATCTGTTCTGCACTCGACAACAACCTCATCCTGAGCACTTATCGTGAAGTTCTGGAATCCGAGGGCAAGTCCATTACTCCGCTCGCTTTGGAGATTGTCAACGATATCCCGATTGGCAAGGGTTGCGGATCGTCTGCAGCAGCGCGGGTGGCAGGGATAGCCCTCGCTGTTCACTTCGGCAAGCTGAGGTGGAACGACAGCAGAATCGTGGGCGAAGCCTCGCGCCGGGAACATCATCCCGATAACGCCGCTGCCTGCTGGCTTGGCGGAGTGGTGGTCGCCCGCATGTCAGCCGAAAGTGAAGCCCAGGTCGCGCAAATCAGACCTCGCGGAACCTGGCGCCTGCTGCTCGCGGTTCCCGAAGAGATTCTCCCGACCGCAGAGGCTCGTGTCGTTCTCCCCGCACAGTATCCGCGCGCCGATACCGTCACAAATATCCAGAATGCGATGCTGCTGGTGGCGGCGTTCGCCCAAGGTCGCCAGGACCTTCTCGATTCTGCCCTACAGGATCGCGTTCACCAGCCCTATCGTGCCTCGCTTTGCCCGCTCTTGCCAGCCCTGCAGAAGTTGACCGGAAGGGAGGGAATTCTGGGTGTCGCTCTCAGCGGCGCAGGGCCGTCTGTCCTGGTTTTTCTGGATCCGCGGGCATCGGAGAGGAAGGTCAGAGATTCCGTGCACCAACACCTCGCACGGCACGGACTTTCAGCCGAATTGCTTTTGTCTCGAATTGCCCTTAAGGGCGTCCGCGACGGACGCGACTGGAAGCGTCAGCACGCTCACTGACCTACTGCCCCTCGTCTCAGGATCACAAGATCTACCGGCTTGCCGGCGGAACGATCCCATTCATTCTCAGGTACACGACCATCTGCCCGTAGTGATCGAAACAATGTGAGATCGTCAGCATCGCCATACCCAGACGCGTGACAGTGCCCTCGCCAAACGGACTCTTCACTCCCTCGGTGGCATTCTTCTCATCGATGCTCGCGACCGCCTTGTGCACGTAGGCGAATGAGTCGTTCAGGAACTTCAGGATCTCCGCCTTGCTCTTGATCGATTCCGGTCCACTCTCGTCGCCGATTGCTACAGGCGGCTTTTCCTGCAGGATGGCTGCGGCAAACTCGTAGTTAGCTGCTGCCACGTGCTTGATCTGTTGCGCGTAAGTACGCACGCCCTTGAATTCTCCGTTGGTCGGTGCGAAAGAGTATTTGTCCTCCGGCATCGCGTCGGCGGCGGGAACGAACTCCTTCTCCAGGTTGGTCACGGACCGGTCCAGCACCTGCGTAATCGTGCGGTGCTCCATAGTGGCCTTCGGCATCGCCTGCCCGAAAGCCAAGCTACAACAGGTCAGTGCCACCATCGGCACAATGGTTCGATAGACAATTTTCATCATGATGCTCCTGAAATGAATTGCGGGTAAGAAAATACACCCGTCGTACTGGACGACAAAGCCTAATCTCTGACCACAGCCGGAGCCAGCTCCAATTGCTCGGACGTCAGTCGATGCCGCGGTACGGTGGAAAGTCCCAACAACAAGGCAATCGCAGCCCACATCAACGCTGTCGGAACGCCTGCGCGCGCCGCCAACCATCCCCAGATCGCGCTCCCCACGGCCATGCCGCCCTGCAGCACTAGCAAGTACATGGAAAGCGCCCGCGCCCGGAGCCAAGACGGTGACATCGTCTGCGCCGCCACATTCAGGCACGCCAGTATGCCAATCCATGCCAAGCCCGCAGCGAATAGCACGATACACAACCACTCTAGTTTTTGCACGCGCCCGGCCGCGAAAGTCATTCCTGCAAACAGCACGATAGCAAACGCCACCAGGCCATCCACCGACAATCTCTGTCTCATCAGCGGCAACACGCCTGCGCCCGCCAGCGCGCCCACTCCAAAGCTGGCGAGCAGCAAGCCAAATCCACCGGGTCCGTACGGACGGGCAATTACCGGCAGCAAGGCCAACACGGCTGCCGCCGCAATGCTGAATGCCCCGTCCGAACCAGCACCGATTTCACCAGAGGTGACCCTCGAACGTAACGCAAGCCTTCGACTATCGACTCCAGTACCCGGCCCGGCTTCACTTCCTCGCAGTGGGGCCTCTTCCAACGGCACAAGAAGAAGATCACTCCGAAGAAAGAAGCGGCATTCAACAGGAAGGCTACTCCGCAACCCACGCCTGCAACGACGAGCCCTCCAATTCCCGGTCCCGACTGCCCGCGCCACGTTATAGCCCGCGGAGTTGAGCGCCACCGCCGAAGCGTGCTGATCCGACGATATAACTTCCGGCGTGATTGCCTGCCATGCCGGATCGTTCATTACTGCGCCCAGGCCGAGCAGGAAAGTAAAGAGAAGAAGGACCCACGGTGTCACACAGCTGACCAGGGTCAAGACACCCAGAGTGCCGGAGGCCAGCACCATCCAGCCTTGCGTGACCAGCAGCAGTCGCCGGCGATCCATCATGTCCGCCAGCGCTCCGGCCGGCAAGATCACAAGGAATACCGGCAGCGTCGCCGCGGCCTGGACCAGACTCACCATGAATGGCGACATCGTCAGCTGCGTCATCAACCATCCGGCGCCGACGTTCTGCATCCATGTGCCGGTATAGGAGATAACGGATGCCACCCACAGCGAGCGGAAAAGCGGCTCTCGCAACGGCGCCCACGCCGGACTGATTCGCCCTGGGGAGGGCACTCTCGCGATTGAGATTTTCGCGGACTCGGCCATAGATCAGTCGCCGGACGCCATCTGCGTTGCGACCGGACGTGCCCTCTCCAAATGGCCACTCACCGCTGCGCCAGGCGCGAATCACATAAATGATCAGGCCGACGACGAGGATTAACGTGGCGTAGCGAACTTCCCGCAGGAAATCCTTCCGCGAAACCAGAATGAACAGGAAGCTCGCCGCCGCAATCAATGCCGGCAAGGGATACAGCCACATCCGGAAAGGCCGGTTCATCTCCGGCCGCCGTATGCGCAACACGATCACGCCGATGCTTTGCACGAGGAACTGCAGAACAATGCGGATCACGATCAGCGCAGCAATTAAATCGGCCAGCCGCAGGAAGCAGAACAGGGCCGCTGTCCCGGCCAGAGCCAGCAGCGATACATACGGAAACTTATGCACTGGGTGTACGCGCGCAAACACCCGAAAATAGTTTCCATCCAAGGCCGCCGCGTATGGGACCCGCGAATACCCCAAGGTGAGCGAAAACACCGACGCAAATGCCGTCCACATGACAAGAACCGATATCGCCGACGCCGCCCCGTGCCCGTACACGCGCAACATCAACGTCGAGACCACGTATAGTTTGTTATTCGCCGCCCCCGACTGCGCCAGCTCCCGCCACGGAATGACACCAAGAATGCTGATGTTCATCACTACATATAGACAGGCAACCGCCAGAATGGATAGCAACAGCGCCCGCGGAATGTTTTTCTCCGGCTCCTTGACTTCATCTCCGAGGAAGCAGACGTTGTAATACCCGCCGATATCGTAGGCAGCGATCAACATCGCCCCGCCCAATCCGTGAAAGAAATCCCGCGAGAAGGAAAATGCGCCCGGAGGCAGGTCAAACGCCTGATGCGCGTTGAAGTGCGTCAGGCCGGCAAAGATGATCCACCCGATGGTGCCCATCACCCCGGCCCAAAGCAGTTTAGTAATCCGAGCAATCGCGGTGATGCGCCGGTAGAGCAAAAAGGCCGTGAGAGCGCAGACGCCGATCGCCAGAAACGTGGCCGGCATTGCGACCCAGCTTAGCTGGAGTGTCCCAAGAATCGGCACGCTGGCGCTCATGCTCTTTTGCACCCACACGTGTTCCAGTTGCGGCCAGAAAAAAGCTGCGTACTGCGACAGGCCTATACTTCCCGACGCAATCGAAAGCGGCGCACTGAACGAGAGCTGCCAGATGAACAAGAAGGAAATCAGGCGGCCCAGCCTGCGCGGTCCGTAGATCTCTTTCAGATAGCGGTATGACCCGCCCGACCCTGGCATGGCGGCGCCCAGTTCCGCCCAAACCAACCCGTCGGAGATCGCCAGCACCGCGCCCAATATCCAGCCCAGCATGGCCTGCGGCCCGCCCATCGCGCTGATGATCAACGGGATGGTGATAAACGGACCGACCCCGATCATGTCGATCATGTTCAGCGCGGTCGCGCTGCCCAAACCGACCCCACGGATCAGCTGTGGTTCTTTTGGATTCTTCTCGTCTTGGGGTGAAATTTCCTTCACATGCTCAGGTAGGTATGCTGACTACAACGGATGCGACTAAACCGAGCCCGCCTCATCCAACGACGACCGCCGAAGGGCACACGACTAATAACCAACAATCAGTAACGAAAGACGAACGACTAACGACCAGACCCTACTTCTGATGCCCGGCGCTCAGAATATTCACGTAGAGCCGCACCGCTCCGGGAACCCCGGCCGGCAACTGGCGAAAGAACGAGTATCCGGTATAGATGTATGTCCCTTTGCCAAACTGTGCCCGCAGTAATCCACCTTGCTGAGGTTGCTCGCCGGGATCATGGCACGCCAGCAGCGGCGTGAACGCCTTGTCCCACTGATTCATGAAATACAGACCGCGTTCCTGCACCCAGCCATCGAAGTCGTGCTGCGTGATTTCGTTGGGGTAGCGAAAGATGGGGTCATCTTTGGCGAGGATCTCCACCGGCGCCTCTTCTACTGAAACCCGCGCCCGGCTGAGTTGGGCCGGAAACGGCGTGAAGTGCCCGCTATTGAAGTCGCCCACCCCGGCGTTGTACTGCACGACCAGCGTTCCTCCGGCGAACACAAAATCGAGCAGCCGCTTGTTATTCGCCACCAGATCTTTCTGCGTGTCATAGGCGCGGATGCCCAGCACGATAGTTCCGAAACGGCTCAGGTCTTCACTTGCCAGCTTCTCTGCGGGTACCGGCGTGACATTCATTCCGAGCTGGTTCAGCACAGTGGGAATGTCGTCGCCTGCTCCCATTACATAGCCGACTTTCAAATTGGTGGGAACTCTTACATCCACGATGCTCACTCGCTGCACAGCGGGCTGGTAGTAGTAGAAAGTATCGAGATCGTCGCGGGTCACGACATTGAAGCCGTCCGCATATCTCTTGCTGGAGTGCTCGAGCACTGCCTCAACGCGCTGGCGCTGTTCTTTGAGATCTCCGGGGGTAACGCGGAATTCCGCGTCCTTCGACTCGCCAGCTTCTTGGAATGGGATCGGCTGTTGCGATGGTTCGGAGCGCCATCCTTTTGGAAGCTCCAGTCGCACATGCGATTCTAGCGGTCCCGTCAGATAATCCTTGACGCCAACCGTGATTGACGTGGCGCCCTGATGGCTGACCGGGATCACGGACGTTGAGGGCTCCAGCGCCACAGAAAACGGCGGTCCCACGGCAAGGGATCGTTCCCTCGGGCCATCGGGCGTGCCGTAGTCCACCATCGCTACCGCACGAGCGGTTCCGCGTTTCCCGCCGAACGTGTAGTCCAGGTGCGCACGTACCGGAGGAGGCGGGAAGGGAAGAGTCACACATTGGGGCTCGTCGATCTTGTTGATCGTTTCCGTCTCCGGATCGTCTCGATGCCAGTATGGCCGCGTGTATGGCGCGTCAGCCGGAACTGTGATCTGAAAGTTCTCCAGATAGAATACCGCCGGTGTACCTGTAATCGCCTTAAAAACGGATTTCGATTTCCAGCCCACAGGCAAGTCAAGTATGACTGGCTGTCCTTGCACGTTACTCGCAACGCTTGCGCTGACCTTTACCTTAAAGCTCTGCCCCGGAATCGCCATAAACGCTTCTTCCGGCGTCTTTCCTGCAGGAGCATCCACCGACACGGTGAATTCGACTCCCAGCGCGAGGTTTGCAGCCTTTTCAAACTGGTCTCGCTTGGTTCGGAGCGCGGCGAGCAATGTTTGCTGTGCCGGCTTCGACAATCCTGAATTCTTGTTAATCTGCTGAATCAAATCTTCCACGATTGCCAGCCCGTCCAGCAGCGGCTTCGCGGCATCCGGCGCGCTGTTCTCGTCCACGTGACCAGCGTCGGTCACATCTTTCTGAGTCTTCGCCAATGCGGGACGGAGAAACGGAACCTTCGTTTCTTCAGACCCTAGGTCGGACGCCAGGCCGGGCAGCGTCGTATCGATCCCGTCAAAGAAGTTTTCTTCGTGTGCTTTCTTGTCTGCCGGCGCCGACAAAACCGAGTCGATCAACTTGTAATACGTGAACCGATCTCCCGGTTCCACCGACCACCCCCCTGCCCCCTGCGACAGCTGATGCTTCAAACCCCGCATCGCGAACTGAATGTACGAAGTCTGCAGCAGGTCATCTTTCTGTCCTGTATTCAGGCGCAGGGTGTAGTTCTCATCCGGACAGGTGTTGGCCATGAATCCACACACATTCCCGATATAGAGCTTCTTCGCCTGCCATGGCGCCAGGCCTTCCTTGATCTGTTCGGGAAAACGCGCGGGATCGGCGGCCGCACGAAACGCCTCCTTCGTCACAATGGCTGAGGCCTGGTGGTGACCATGTCCATCGCGATCTGTGCCGCTGAATCTTGCTATCAGCACATCGGGCCGGAAGGTTCGTATGACCCGCACCATATCCTCAAGCGCGATATCATGGCCATGCCATTTCTGGAACGTCTCGTCAGGACTCTTCGAGAAGCCGAAGTCAGCCACGCGGCTGAATCTTTGCTCCACTCCGTAATAGCGATCCGAGGCCAGAAGTTCGAGCGTTCGCAAAACCCCCAGCACATCGAACAGATTGCTGCCCACCTTGTTCTGACCGCCCTCGCCCCGGGTCAACGTAAGCAACAGTGTCGAGACGCCCTTTCCTCGTGATTCGAGCGTCAGCATGCCGCCATCTTCATCGTCCGGGTGCGCAGTAGTCTGCATCAGGCGCGCCGTAGTGTTCAGGCGGCGGAGCACCTCCTTCAATCCGGTAAAGCCGGAATCCTGCGGAAGCGGCTTGACGGGATCAGCATGGTCCCCGCTAGTCTCCGGTGGCGCCGCGAAGACGAAAAGCGTGGCCAGCAACAAAACCGAGCCGACGGTCAAAATAATGTAGGGAAATCGACGGGGAAAGGCCTCGGGGCCGGACTTTATCATCTTAAAAAGGATGGTTCTTGGGGCAATAGGAAGCAAAATGTTTTCAGGTGGTACTTGAGTATTGGACTGCCTCGCGCGGCAACGGTTAGCAGTTTGCCAACCTGCCGGTGCAACGCCCGCCACAAGTCTAAACCTTTACGGTGCTCTCCGCCCGGCCATGAACCTCTGCTGGCACCCGCTCGCCAGGTTGCGCAACTCGGCGAACTCCGGGCCTCCTCGCAGAGTCTGTAGTAATGGATCGTCCTGCAGGGCGCTTACCGCACAGTAATTCTCCTCAATGGCTCGCCGCAGAAACTTGACGGCTGTGGTCTTCTCGCCGCAGTGCGCGAAGATCGCACCCTGATAGTACTTGAGTTCTGAGTCCCGCTCCGGCAGCAGGCTCGTCTCCGCTGTGCTCGCAATCTTATCCATTTCCGCGTTATTGCCATCCAGACAAGCCGTCATGAAGCCGCGCATCCACATGGGATTGTCCGACATGCGCTGGACCATCTGCCGGGTGTCGTCCAGTTTGCCCATGCGCAGGTACACCGACGCGCTCACCGCTGTCGAATATTCCGACCCGGTGTCCATCCTCAGATAGTCGAGCGCCCGCTGGTTCTTTCCTGCCTCGAAGAAGGCGAATCCACATGAGCGAAAATTGTAGTTTCCGGAATCGATCCCGGAGGCGGCTTCACATTCCTGCTGCGCTTCATCGAGCAGACCTGCATAGCGCAATACGTAGGAGAGCGAGAAGTGTGCCATCGCGTTTTCAGGACGCCGCTTCACCAGGTCATCGGCGTCCATATAGGCCTGCTTCAGATTTCCGTGTTCCACGCGATTCTGGGCGAGATATCCGGCAGCCGACACTCGACTCGGCTCCAGCGACAGCGCGCGCTCATAAGCTGCATCCGACTTCTTGTACAAGTCCTCTCCGCCGCCGGAGTACACTGCGTCGAAATAGTAGCGCCGTCCCAGAACTTCCCATGCCGGAGCGTAAGTCGGGTCCAGTTGCACCGCGCGCTCAAGCATGGTGATCGCATTGCGATTGGGGCCCGGATCGTGCGGCATGTTCACCGTACGCAAGTAGAGGTCGTAGGCTTCCGGATTCGTGGGGTACGTACTCGTATCCATCGAACCGCCCGCAGCTCCCAGAGCCGGAAGCAGCCCTTGCCGCACTCTCTTCGTCAGCGCCGCCTGCAGCGCGATGAAATCGTTGGCCGGAGCATCCACCGTGGTTTGCCAAAGCAGACGGTTATCCCTTACCTCGATCGCCTCCAGCGTCACGATCAGGTTCTTATCCTGGCGGATGAAATGCCCCGTGAGCACATTCGCCACGCGCAGTTCCTGTCCGGCCTTTTGCGGATCTACGTCCGGGCCGCTGTACTTCTGCGTCGTACTCGACGGGCGAATTTCGAGGTAATGCATATACGTCAAGGCATTGGCGATTTCATCCGCAAGAGCAAATCGCAGGTAATCGCTGGCCTGGTCGTTATTCATGTTGCGCAGCGGCAGCACCGCAATCGTATTCCGAGCCACGGTGGCCGCAGTTCCCGCTGCACGGTGTTTGAGCCACCAGGCTCCGAAGGGAACCATCAGCGTCACCAACAGCGCCAGCGCACCCAGCAGTAGATACAAAAAACTGCGGCTGGAACTTTGGAAGGTTTTTGTGGACCCTCGAAGCGGGGAGGTCAGGTGCGAGCCGCTCTTGACGAGTCCAGACTCGGTTTCTTTCCGCAACTTCTGAAGATCGGCCTTCATCTCCGCGGCGGTCTGGTACCGCTTCTCGCGGTCCTTGTCCATCGCCTTTCCGATGATGGCTTCGAGTTCCTTTGGGACATTCGGATTGACGGAGGTTGGCGGCGCAGGCTTCTGGTGAAGAACGGCGTCCAGAGTGGTGACGATATTCGTGCCCGAGAACGGCTTTTTCCCTGTAGCCATCTCGTACAACACAGTCCCGAAGGAGAAGATGTCGCTGCGTGCGTCCAGGTTCTCGCTCCGAGCTTGTTCCGGAGACATATAGACAGCTGTACCAGGAATGACGCCGACTGCGGTCAGGGAATCCTCGACGGGACCGTCGCCTCCCGACGCGCGGTCGCGCGCGAGCTTCGCCAATCCGAAATCGAGAACCTTCACCTGGCCGCTTTTGGTCAAAAAGATGTTTGCCGGCTTTACGTCGCGATGAACGATGCCTTTGGCGTGTGAGGCCGCCAGCGCGTCCGCAGTCTGCATTCCGACTTCGAGAATCTGATCCAGTTGCAGGGGCTTGCCATGAATACGCTGCTTCAGGCTCTCGCCTTCCAGCTTCTCCATTACGATGAATGGATGCCCGTTGTTGTCCTCGATGTCGTGGATGGTGCAGATATTCGGGTGGTTTAACTGCGATGCCGCTCGCGCTTCGCGTTCAAAGCGATCCAGAGACTTGCGGTCTCCAACCAGGTTTTCAGGAATGAACTTGAGAGCAACGTGCCGCCCCAGACGGGTATCTTCCGCTTCATACACTATTCCCATGCCACCGCCGCCGAGTTTACCCAGGATGCGATAGTGGGAGACCGTTTGGCCGATCATGGGGAGGTCTCGCTCCTGTCGGCGGCTATGTTAGGCCCTGGCCAAGGTCCGGTCAACCCGGAAAGACCTAAAGCGGTGGGTCAGTTTGCTTTTCATTCCATTTTTTGTCATCCCGAAGCCCCGCGTTTTCTCCAGCGGGGCGAGAGCCTGCCCTGAGCGACGCGAGCCTTATCGAGCGAGTCGAGCGGGGATCTCGCTGCGGGGTCTGGCAAGTTGGCCCACTAACAGACGTAGACCTCCGTGTCCTCGATGTCACAGACCAAATTCCTGCAAGGGCCGATACTCATTCTGAGACTTCGGAGTGCGCTAGACCCGAAGTTGCGATACGGCGATGGAAACGCGTACAGAATTGTTCCTCCGAATACCTGAGCCCGATCATCATGCCTCGCCCGAATTCACCGAGGCTGTTCGCCAGCGTGCCCAGCAACTCTATGAACTCCACGGAAAAGTGCCAGGCCACGATCTGGAAAACTGGGTGCAAGCGGAAGCCGAAGTCAGGGCACGCCTCGCGGCCCAAGCGATTTCAACCCCTCACGACGCGGCGGGCAACGCCCGGAATCCGTCACCTGAGGATAAAGATCGATGGCGTGACCTACACCGGCGAGTACGACCCAGCAACTTCCGGAGACTACACCCCAACCGAGTTCAATGCAGGCGCTCCGGTGGAAGTCTTCTTTGAAGGGGACAACATGATTTTGAAGCGCCGGAACGGCGAGCAACTCAGGACCCGGATCGTTCGGAGAGAGCGCGAAGAGACGCACGGCACCTAGGTCATTCACGCGTCCAAATACAGCCCGGCCGAAGATCCCACCCACTCCATATCCCGGTTGTGGTCGACGCCCATCATCAAGCCGCGGCCCATGCGGATGATGGTCAGCACCGGGACCAACTCTTCCAGCCAGATGTACATGATCCGAACTTCGGCCTTGGTGCCGCCAAACGGACTCTCGATCACGGACTCGAAATGCATCCTTTCCTGCAGGATGTACTGCGACCGCTTGTCGGCCGGAACTCCAGTAACATCTTCCTTTTTCGGGGCGATGATCACTCCAAGCCCTGCGAATGAGTACAGCGGTTTCAAGGCATAGTTTTCCAGATCGTCCGGCATGCGGTCGAGTTTGTCCAGAAACCAGGTCTTCGGCACCGATTCGTGCTTCAAGTACGGGATCGAATATTTGCTGATGCGGAAATACCAGTTCGGGTGCCCCGCCCACTCGACATCCAATTCATCCCGAAAATCAAAAGCTGGCTTGATTCCTTTGCGCTCCAGTTCATCCACAATCGCCCGGTTGTAAATGCGTTCGATCGGGACCCGCCTGCCGGCGTCCTCGTATAAAAGCCGGTTGCCTTCTTTCTTGATCTTGGTGATGCAGACCGCCTTAACGCCCAGCAATTTTTCGGTGAGCAGGAAATCCGGTAACGTCTTCTGATGTAGAGGGTCGATCTCCATCAGCACCACATTTTCCGGATCGTGATCGCCAACAATCGCCCGCCGTAAGAGCTTCTGATAAGAATCTTCGCTCGAGCCCGCCCAGCAAATATTTCAGCTCGCGATCCAAACCAAACACGTCGATGTAGCTTTTCGCGAGGACCGGCTGATACGCGTACAGAGAAGGGAAGGCCTGCAATTCGACCAGCTTGGGCTGCAGTTCGCCGGCGTGATCCCGAACCATTCCAAAATCCACCTGAACGAACATGGGATTTGGCGGCTCGGAGGGCACATTAAACTCGGCGGGAATCGATTCGTTCGATATGGCGTGATACTTGGGATCGTCCACTAACTGATGGACGAGTTCCTGCCCGAACCGCGCCATGCGTTCCAGCAGAGACTTCGGAAAGAAGCACGGCGTCTCTGACACCCGGAACTTTACCGGCGTCCCACACTGCTCCTCCATGTGCTGGAGGAAAGCCTGGTACATCTCTGGCCTGTAATCTGCGTTGAATTGCCGGCGGAGAGAGGGGATCATGATCTGGTTTCAACCAACAAAATTGGAGATGGCCATTCCGAGAGGCGCTGGCGCCGAGGAATCTGCATTTCTCGCCTGGCGCGATTCTCCGTGTTTCGGTGCCTCTGTGGTGAAAAGGTTCTCTACGCTTCCAGCAGGAACTGTCCCCGTCGCATGATCTGCTGGCCGTCGGCCCAGATGTCGAAATTTCGCCCCACTACGTCAATGTGGGTCGACGAGTACCACTCCGCACCCGTGTGCGCGCCGTACGGATTGCCGAAGGCAATGTGTACGCCGGGATACTTCTCGTCCTGCAGAATCTGCCCGATCACGTCTTTCAATTCGACGTTGGTCCCGATCGCGAACTCGCCCACCAGATCGCTGTTCTCGTCTGTATGCGTGTAACGCCAGAAGTCTTCCTGCAGCTCGCGATTCGCCGAATACGCCCTGGTCAGGCGATTGCCCTTCACCTCGATGGTCAGGGGATTCTCCCGCAAGCTGCCGAACTTGGCGCACAGATAATCGCCGACCACGCCGTCAATCACGAATGTCCCGTTGACTTCACCCGGCGTGGTGAAAATTTCGCCTCCCGGCAGATTCCCCCATTTGTCCCGGCTGATAATCCCGCTCGTCTTCAGCCAGTGATAGTTCGGATTCATGTCGGCAACCAGGTCCGTCCCGGCAGGCGTCGTCGCCCGAATCTGCTTCGCTTTGCGCGCGATCTCAACCACCTTGGTGCTGATGCGGTCTACCTTGTTGTAGTCCGCCCGCATTCCCTCCAGCATGATCTGACGGTTGATGTTCACCATATGCGCGTGGCGAATCTTGCGCCGGTTCACCACGTCCGTCATCTGCATGCGCGACTGCAGTTCGTTCATCTGCGCCTGCACGGCGAAGATGCTGACCTGGCTGTCTTCGAGATCGTCCAGAATCTCGCGCGGCAACTCCGTGAGCGGACGACGTGCCAAATCCTCCAATATCCACGCCTCATAAGGCGCACCCACTGACCGCAACTCGCGGATAATCGCCGCCGCAATCTGCTTGGTGACCTCATCCGTGATGACGCACACCTTTTCTTCAGGCTGCACCCGCAGGCAGACGTTCACTGCATTGCGGGCTCCGGGACTCAATTCCAGATCGAAAGGAAGATTGGTTAAGGCGTCCGACCCCTTGCCTGACTTGCCCAGGGTAGATTGAGTGGCTTGACCGGCAGGAACGTTCATTACCCTACTTTTCTAGCGGAAGCTTCGGCTTCGGTGTCGGCGACTCCCACTTCCGTCTCTTCGATAATATAGTCGACGACCTTCTTCATGTCGCCTGTTTCCTGGTAAACACGCAGGGTCCGGTCGGCACCGGTACCCGTTTCCAGGATTTCGTGGATGTAGTCAATCTCCTCTCGCGAATCCAGTTCATCCACCACATCGTCGATGAACTCCAGGTATTCGTGGATCAGGTCACGCGCCGGAACTTCCTTCTGCTTGCCGAAATCGATCAGCTTGCCGTCCAGCCCATACCGCGCGGCACGCCACTTGTTCTCCATGATGAGCGCACGCCGATAGAGGCGGAACCCCTGATTCGCGGAATAGAGCTTGTAGAGCTTCGCGATCGTGGCCTGGATAAGCGCCGCCAGCGCTATGGTTTCATCCACCCGCATCGGAATGTCGCAAACCCGGAATTCCAGGGTGTTAAAGAATGGATGGGGCCTGATGTCCCACCAGATCTTCTTCGCGTTATCGATGCACCCGGTTTTGATCAGCAGCTTGATGAAGCTGTCGTATTCTCCCCAGCTCGGAAAATAATCGGGAATGTTCGTCCGCGGAAACTTGTCGAACACCTTGCAGCGGTACGACTTCAACCCCGTATTCATTCCCAGCCAGAACGGCGAATTGGTAGAGAGCGCAAGAATGTGCGGCAGAAAATAGCGCGCGTGATTCATCAGGTGGATCGCCGTCTCCCGGTCTTCCACTCCCACATGCACGTGCAGCCCAAAAATCAGGTTCGCCCGCGCCACCAGCTGCAGGTCTTCAACAATATTCTTGTAGCGCTCGTCCGCCGTGATCTCCTGCACTCGCCAGTCCGCAAACGGATGCGTCGCCGCCGAGGCCAGCCGCAAGCCGTTTTCCTTGGCCAGCTGGATCATGTCCCGGCGCAGCTTCTTGACCTCGGTCTTAGCTTCCTTGATGTTGTTGCAGACGGATGTTCCTACCTCAACCACAGACTGGTGCATCTCAGCCTTGACCCGCTCCTGCAGCATCATCCTGCCCTTCTCAATCATTTCGGCGTGGATGTGCGAGCGAAGATCCCGCGTGACGGGATCCACCGTCTGATATTCCTCTTCGATCCCGATGGTGAAGACCGGATTCATGGACATGCTCTACCGCGCGGGGCGCCCGCCAACAGCCTGCGAGGGGAAATGGCTGAAGTGGCCCGTTTCTGAGCTAGCAGTATAACAATCGCGATCCGCTATTTCGCGGCCACTTTTTTCTTTGCTGGCGCCTTTGCCGTCTGGACCGCCGCCGGCTTTTCGCCTGCCAGGAACGCCGCCCAGCGCAGCTCCTTTGCCGGATTCTCTTCGCTAAGTGCCTTCTTTACTGCAAGTTCCGCAACCGCATTCACCACCCACTCAAAGTTCGCCTTGCCCACCGAATTCACATCAGCATCCGGGGCAGGGTTCATGAAGTCGATGGCATAGGGCACGCCGTCCTCTACCGCAAACTCCACCGTATTCAGGTCATACCCCAGAGCCTGGCACAAGGTCTGCGCATCCTTGACCACCCGATCCAGCAACCTGGGGTCGTAGAGCGGCGGATTCTTTACGTACCGCTCATGAAACGGCGCTTTCGGGTCGTAGGGCATAACGTGCACCTTTTCCTGACCAATCACATAGCAGCGGAAGTACTCCTTGAACTCCACTCCACGCTGCAGCGTCATGCACAGGGACCCGGTCTCGTTGTAGCACTTGAAGAATTCTTCAGGCGAGTGAACCTTATAAACATGTTTCCACCCGCCACCGTCGTATGGCTTAAGGAACGCAGGGAAGCCGACGTAGTCGAAAATCTCTTCCCAGTTCAGCGGATAAATCAGGTTCCGCATCGACTGGTCCGTGGTTCCCGGCGGGTGTTGATTGTGGGGCAGCAGAACCGTCGGCGGAATCGCAACTCCCAGCTTGGTCGCCAGCGCATAGTTGAAGAATTTGTCGTCCGCCGTCCACCAGAACGGGTTGTTGATGACGATGGTGCCGTTCAACGCCGCGTTCTTCAGATAGGACGCGGTAGAACGAAATGTCCTGCGAGATGCGGTCGATGATGACGCGATACCCGCTCGGCCCAGCCATCCTCACACCGCCGAGCTTGACGAATTCCGCCGTCACGCCCGGCACCTTCATGTTGTTGATCTTTTCCACCACGGCTGGCGGAAAAGTGTTTTCCATACCGAAAATGATTCCGACTTTGTTTGCCATCAGAAGCTCCCGCCAATCTTCGAAACCTGAAACTTTGAAACTTGAAACTCGAAACCAAGAATCCTGAAACCAGAAGTCTAGAAATACTTTCCCGCCATCCTCCGCCACAACGGCCAATCATGCTTGGAATTATCGTTCCACACATCCAGCCAATGCGGCACGGCTTTGTCATTCAACTTCGCCGACAACTTTACATTCTGGTCAAGACACATATCCCAGTCCGCCGACCCCAGCACAATCTTCATCTGCCGGTAGCGGCTCAGGAACCAGTCGTCGCTCATGTTCGGGAGAAAATCCTGCGGGCAGTTGAAGTAGCAATCGTTGTCGTAGTAGCCGTCGAGAAACTGCTGGATATCGAACGCCCCGCTCATGCTCACACAGTGAGTCACCACATCGGGATGTTTCAACGCGAAGTTCACCGCGTGATAGCCGCCAAAGCTCGCGCCGGTTACCGCCAGGTTCTGGGACTGATTTTTCCAGCGCAGGAAGGGAAGCAGTTCGTGCAGAATGTAGCGCTCATAGTCCAGATGCCGCAGCACCCGCACCCGCGGATGCACGCCCTTGTTGTACCAGCTCTCACCGTCCACCGAATCCGGACAGAAAACCTGCAACTCGCCGCGATCGATCTTCGACGCGAGCGCTCCGATCATGCCCGCATCCTCATACTCGAAAAACCGGCCCCTCGAACTGGGAAAAACCAGCACGGGAGTGCCGGCATGACCAAAAATCAGCATCTCCATGTCGCGGTGCAGTTCCTGGCTGTAACCTTTGTAATATTCGCGGTTCATGCGTAGGCAAGGCGTCCGACCGGGCTAGCGAAAAATATCACAACCAGCCGCTGGATCACCAACAAAGCTTTTCCTTCGTGGCCCTTCGTTTCCTTTGTGGTTAGTGCTTTTCCTCTGTGATTCTCTGTGGCCTCTGTGATTTAGGCTTTTTGCCGTTCTTCTGCTCTCAGCTACACTAGGAACCTACCCCGATCCGTCAATACCGGTCCGGAGCCAGCCCTTGCAATCGCTCGACGAATCCCAGGTACGCAACCTTCTCGATCCCGCGCGCCTCATTACAGCCCTCGAAGACGCGTTTCGACGCCGCTATCCCTCGACGCTCCTGCCCGTCCGCACGCAAATGAATCTGGCTGACGGCGTATTCCTGATCATGCCTTGTTATGACCGCGAGGGTCGCGGCCTCGGCATGAAGCTGATTATGGTGTGCAACAGCAAGACCGAAGACAAGATTCACGCCAACTATCTCCTTCTGGATTCGGCGACCGGCCACCCTAAGCTGCTCATCCCCGCCAACGCGCTCACCGATATTCGCACCGCTGCTGTCTCCGCCGTCGCCACCAAATATCTAGCGCGCGAAGACGCGAAGGTTCTGGGAGTTTTTGGCACGGGCCGTCAAGCCCGGGCGCACCTGCAGGTGCTCCGGCTGGTGAGGAAGTTTGAGAGCTTCCTGGTTTCCGGTCTCGATGTGGGCGAAAGCCGCGAATTTGCCCAACGGATGGCCCAGGAACTGGGCGCGAAAGTCGAGTCCGTATATTCCCGTGCCTGCGCCGCCGAATCCGATGTTCTCTGCACCTGCACCACCTCGAAAACGCCGCTTTTTGACGGCAAACTGCTGCGTCCTGGCACGCACATCAATGCCATCGGCGCCTTCCAGCCGCAAAGCCGCGAGATTGACGATGCGACGGTTCAGCGAGCGCGCGTCATGGTCGACACCTACGACGGGGCTCTGGCCGAAGCCGGTGATTTGCTGATCCCGATCAACAAGGGGCTCATCACGCGCAACCACATTCTCAGCGACTTGCACGAAATGCTGAACGACAAGAAACAAATTCGGACCAGTGCCGAGGACATCACTCTCTTCAAAAGCGTGGGCAACGCGCTCGAAGACCTCGTAGCGGCAGAGCTTATCCAGCCGGCCTGAGTCACTATGTCAGCACAACGCCCCCTGTCTGGTTTACGATAGTCGCTGCGCAAGAAATGACAGTCGCTGCCCAGAAGCCATTTTTTCGTCGCCCCCCGATCATACTAGCTCTCTTGGTCATTCTTGCGGTCTTAGGTTTTGTGATCGTGGGCCGATTGGTAAGCCACTACCGCATTTACCAGCGTACATGGGCGAGCGAAATTTACAGGTTGGGTCTTTCCTACCAGCAGACCGGTCAGCCTGAGCGTGCCATTGATCAGTTCCGCGCGGCCCTCATCTATGATCCCGATAACGATCAGATCCAGCTCAGCCTCGGTCGCGCCTTGCGCGATACAGGCCGCCTCGACGAGGCCGAGTCTTATCTTCTGACCCTGTGGGAGCGGGCTCCCCAGGACAGCACCATCAATTTTGCGCTGGGTCGCCTGGCAGCGCGTCGCGGCAATCTTGATGACGTGCTGCGCTACTATCACAACGCAATCTACGGGGTCTGGAAATCCGATCCCGAGGCCAACCGCCGCATGGCGCGGTTCGAGTTGATCGATTTCCTGCTTCAGAAGAACGCCCACACCGAGGCCCAATCGGAACTGATTGCGCTCCTTCCCACGCTTCCACCAGATGCCGGTCTCCACATTCAAGTCGCCGATCTGTTCATGCGCGCTCAGGACGCCGCCTCCGCCCTGAGCCAGTATCAGGCCGCGCTCCGGGAAGACCGTAACAACTCCGCAGCGCTCTTCGGCGCTGGCCAGGCCGCGTTCCAGTTGGGCCGCTATCGCACCGCCCAGAATTATTTACAAAGCGCGGCCAACGCATCGCCGCCCGAGCCGCGTGCAAAACCCCAATTGCAGACTGCAAGCCTTGTGCTGCAGTCTGACCCGTTCCGCCGTGGCATCTCCGACGCCGAAAGAAATCGCAGAATCCGCGCGGCATTTGAGCGGGCGGGCGGGCGGCTAGACAAGTGTGCGTTGACCAATGGCGGAGTGAGTGCGGATTTGACTCCCGTGTCCCCTGAACTCGCGTCACTCAAGTCGCAATGGAGCGAAATGAAGCCCAAGCTTCGCACCATGAATCGTCAGACGGAATCCGACCTACCCGACGCGATCATGGATCTGGTCTTTCAGATCGAACAACAGACACAAAAAAACTGTGGCGGCGCCGAAGGCGAAGACCTTGCTCTACTTTTGATCTCGCATGACCGCGCAGGAGTCGACCGATGAGCGTTCCTCCGGTTCCTGCCCCCGTCGCTGCCGAGAATGGGGCGAAAGACTGGATTCGCCGCAACGCTGCCCGATCTGCTTGGCAAGCGGCGTTCCGCGAAGATCGTTTCTTCCTGGTGCTCTCGGTGTTCATCGGAATTTTCGCGGGTCTTGCCGTCGTCTGTTTCCGCCTGGCGATTGAGTGGAGCAAGATCGCACTCCTCGGACCCGTCCCCGAACCTCACAATATTCGGTTGCTGCTAGCCCCTGCTCTCGTAAGTCTGGTGGTGGCCGTCCTCGTGATTCACGTCTTCCGCGGGGTTCGTGGCAGTGGCGTCAATCAGACCAAGGCAGCTCTTTACATTTTCAACGGGAACATTCCCATCCAGACGGCGGTGGGGAAGTTCATCACTGCTGCGTTGTCCATCGGATCGGGTCACTCGCTTGGTCCCGAGGATCCTTCCCTGCAGATTGGCGCGACCCTCGCTTCCTTCCTCGGTCGCTGGCTTGATCTTTCCCGCGACAAGGTACGGCTCATGGCGCCGGTCGGTGCAGCCGCGGGTTTGGCTGCCGCCTTCAACGCGCCCATCTCGGCGGTTCTTTTCGTCATCGAGGAAGTCATCGGGCGCTGGACTGCCGGGATTCTCGGTTCCGTGGTGCTCTCTGCCGTATCAAGTGTCGTCATCGTGCGTTGGTTCCTCGGCTCCGAGCCTCTCTTCCGTATTCCAAGCGTCGCCTTGCTGCGCCCGGCCGAATTAATCGCCTACGTCGTGCTCGGGATCGTAGGGGGTATCGCCGCTGTCGTCTTCGCCCGAGCCATAGGCTATTTTCGTCTTCGCCTGCGTGCGTGGCCGAATTGGACTCAGTACGTCCAGCCTGCAGCGGCCGGTCTCTTGATCGGGCTCATCGGCTTCTTCGGCGCCCCGCAGGTAATGGGCGCCGGCTACGAATACATCGACCAGGCCATGCACGATCAATTCACCTGGCAGATGCTCGCGATTCTGGCGGGCCTGAAAATCCTGTCCACGACGCTCTCTTTCGTCAGCGGAACTCCCGGCGGCATGTTTGCTCCCACCTTATTTATCGGCGCCATGCTGGGCGGCGCCGTCGTCGGCGTCGAACGGCATTTCTTTCCCCACCTCACCGGCTCGACCGCTACCTATGCATTGGTTGGGATGGGCGTGCTGTTTGCCGGATTTCTCCGCGCCCCCATGACATCGGTATTCATGGTGCTCGAAGTCAGCGGCAACTATTCCATCATTGTGCCCGTGATTGTCGCCAACACCTTCGCCTACGTCATCTCGCGCAGCCTGCAACCAGTACCGATTTTCGATCTCTTGACCCGTCAGGACGGCCTTGTACTCCCTTCGCTCGAAGAGCAACGCGAGGAAACGGTGCTCCGAGTCGAGGACGCGATGAAACCGCTAACCTCACCCCTGCTCGATTCCGAAGACACCGTGGACGAGGCCCTTCGCCGCACTCAAGCTTCAAAGGAAAACGTCTTTCTGGTGGAGATGAGCCCGAGCGGCTGGAACACGATCGCGCGCGATGTGCTTACTCGCATGAGGGGGGAAGGGAAGGGTGAACTCTCGCTGCGTTCCGTGCTCCCCATCAAGCAATTGCCATATCTTTATCCGGATCTTCCCCTCGACGTCGCGCTACGCCACATCAGCAACTTTGCCCTGGTTCCTGTCGTCAATCGCGCTGACATGCGCAAGCTGGAAGGCGTAGTATCGCGCGAAGCTGTCCTCAGCCGCTATCAATCGGCTTCAGACTAGTCGATTCCAATAGTGTCCAGGCGCAGATTTCGAATAGACTCTTCCGATGAAAATTCTGGAACTGCTGAGCAAGCCGGCCGCATTAGCAAGTGGATGGACCAGCGCAATCCTTTGTTTCAGTGCTGCGAGCGGCTTCTGGCTGGCTGCGCAACGTGGCCGCGCCGCCTGCTGGCTGGTTCTGGGTCTCATCGAAGTTGCAGCCATACTCCTGTAGTGCCAATAGAACTCTTAATGGACACTGTCTCCATTCGTCTTCGCTTCACGCTTTTCTCCAACTAGTATGGATTTATGCGCGCGATGGTGCTCAAAACTCCCGGACCAGTCGACGGCTCCCCGTTGCGCCTCGAAGAGATTACCCTGCCCCTGCCCGGCCCGGGCGAAGTGCGCGTCGAAGTGCGCTGTTGCGGCCTCTGTCACACGGACCTGCACACTGTCGAGGGCGAACTTCCTCTGCCCAAGCTTCCACTCATTCCCGGGCACCAGATTGTCGGATTTGTCGATGTGGTGGGTCGCGGTGTTCGCACCCTGAAGTCCGGCGACCGCGCCGGAATTCCCTGGCTGCACTGGACCTGTGGCAAGTGCGCATACTGCCGCATGGGATTGGAGAATCTTTGCGAATACGCGAAGTTTACCGGATATCAGGTCGACGGCGGCTACGCCGAGTTCGCCGTCGTTCACGAAGACTTCGCCTATCCCATCCCCAAGATCTTCTCGGATGAGAATGCCGCTCCTCTGCTGTGCGCGGGCATCATCGGCTACCGCTCTTATCGTTTGAGCGGAATTCGTCGGGGCGAGCGGCTGGGCTTATATGGATTCGGCGCTTCGGCGCATCTTGTTCTTCAGTTTGCGCGGCACCTGGGATGTGAGGTTTACGTCTTCACTCGCGGGCAATCGCATCGCGATCTTGCCAAAAAGCTCGGCGCCGCATGGACTGGCACCGCCGAGGAGTCGCCGCCCAGTCTTCTCGACGCCGCCATCATCTTTGCTCCGGCAGGATCGCTGGTTCCTCACGCTCTGCAGAATCTGCGCAAGGCTGGAACGCTGGCTCTCGCCGGAATTACGATGTCCCAGATTCCCGCGCTCGACTACTCTTTGCTCTACCATGAGCGCACCATTCGCAGCGCAGCCAACAGCACACGTCAGGACTGCCGCGAATTTCTGGAACTCGCCGCGGAGGTTCCTCTGCAAACAGAAATTCAGATCTTCGAGTTGGAAAAGGCAAACCAAGCCCTGCAGGCTCTGAAGCGAAGTGAGATCAACGGAGCAGGTGTCTTGCAGATCAGGAACGACTGAACCGCTCGTCTTCGGTCATGACGCCTTAGGCCATCACGTCGAATTGCGACCCTTCGTTCCATGTACCGTCTCGGCTCGAGCCGACCGCAGCGGACGACTTCGCCGAACCCTGCAGGTCCCCACCAGAACCTTGCTGGAAGCTGACGAGGGCCTGTTTCTCTGCCTGGAGTTCACCCGCGTTCAGCGTTCTGCGGGCAGAGTTCGAATCTTTCTTTACGTCCTGTTCGAAGGACGACACAGTGGGCATCGCTCGGAGACCGTTACTGTTTGACATGGCTGGGTCGTTCCTTTCGACGAGGGGCGGCACTATTACCCTACTCCTGCCGGAACCGGATTTGCTGTGGCCTACGTCACACAATCCGTTGCCTATACTGGTAACTCTGTGGAAAACCTCGGCCCACGTCCAGATCACGAATGGCCATCACGACACCTTCCGTTCGGCCTCAATTGGCAGTATGTGTCAATCTACTCCTTTCGTTTTCAATCACTTAGCTCCATCCAATGCATGATTCCACCGCTAAACCCCCATTTTGCCCCTTTCATTGGGTAATGGATGAACCCGAGTTACCCATTCCCTATGATGATCCTGTACCCACCCAACTCTGGGCAGAGCTATACGTCCTTCAGGCGGCGTGGGTTATCAGCTCCCGGTTCAACCCAGGATCAAGCCATTTCTGAGTAGGTCGCCGAAAGCGAGAGGACATGCATAAGCCGGTTAAATACGTCGAAAAGGCAGTGACAGTCGCCGCAACTGGAGTGTGGGCAGTCTTCGAACGACTGAACCGTATTCACCCCAATCCCTCTCCCAAGCCCAAGTGGTCCGACAAGCCGCTGCTCAAGTCCTACGAGAAGTCCAAGCCGCCTCTGGGCTGGCCTCGCGCTACTGATTCTCTTTGCCCCAAGTGCGTGCCTGAAATTCGGCAGCAGATTCTTGACGGCCATCTGCCCCATGAAGTCCTGATGAACGAAAAGGTCGGCGAAATCAAGGCCACCATCGTCGAGCGCGACGGCAAGATCCTTATGGTCAAGGACTGCCCCAAGCACGGCCACTTCGAAGACGTGATGTCGATCGACACCGAGTTTTCGCGCCATCTCGAAGAAGTCTTTCCCGGCCGCGACATCCTCGCGCACAACGATGAGAAGCTGCATCACCACGGCTCCTCGACTGTGAAATACGGCCGCGGCTCGGTGTTGACCATCGACCTCACCAACCGCTGCAACATGATGTGCGATCCCTGTTTCATGGACGCCAACCAGGTCGGCTTCGTGCATGAACTCACGTGGGAAGAAATCAAGACGATGCTCGACAACGCCATCACCATCAAGCCGCGTCGGCAGATGTCCGTGCAATTCTCTGGTGGGGAGCCCACGCTTTCTCCGTACTTCCTGGACGCCGTACGCTACGCGCGCAAGGTTGGATACAACAGCGTGCAGGCCGCGACCAACGGCATCGAATTCGCCAAGAGCCTCGAGTTCGCCCAGCAGGCCGCCGAAGCCGGCATGCGCTATGCCTACCTGCAGTTCGACGGTATCGGCAACGCGGCCAACGCGCACCGCAAGGTCGGCAACCTGTTCGACGTGAAACTCAAGGCCATCGACAACCTGCACAAGGCCGGTGTTGAGATCGTGCCCGTCATCACCATCGTGAACGGTATCAACAACGAGCAGGTCGGCCGCATCATCAAATTTGCGCTCGACAACCCCAAGAAGATCGGTTTCCTCTCCTTCCAGCCGGTCTCTTTCACCGGTCGCGACGAAGCCGTCACCGACGAGCGTCGCCAGGCGCAGCGCTACACGCTCTCTCATCTCGCACACGATGTGAAGAATCAGACTGGACTCGGCGAGCCTTCTCGTGACTGGTTCCCCATCTCGTTCATGGGCACGTTCTCTGACTGGGCCGACCTGATGCACGTCAACGACGTGAAGAATGACTGGGGCCAACTCAGCTGCGGCTGCCACCCGAACTGCGGCACCGGCATGGCCGTCATGATCGACAAGGAAACCAAGGAAGCCGTCCCGGTCACGGCGTTCCTCAAGGGCGATCAACTCGCCAAGGACATCGCCAAGGTCAACGACGCGGCGCGCGGCAAGTTCCTTACCATCGTGGGCATGGCCCTGTGCCTCATGAAGAACTACGATCCGTTCCAGTCGCCCACGCACTTCAAACTCATGGACCTGCTCAAGAAGTTCGACAAGAACTTCAACGCCACCGGTAAGAACTATGGCAAGGTTGGTCCCGACCGTACCATTGACGATGTGATCAAGCGCCGCCAGGACCGCTGGAACTTCCTCTTTATAGCGGGCATGTGGTTCCAGGATCTGTTCAACTATGATTTCCGCCGCACCGAGCAATGCATCATTCCCTACGCCACGCAGGAAGGCGAAATCTCCTTCTGCGCCTACAACACCGGCGTGGGATGGCGCAACATCATCGAGAAGATGCACATGACCGCCACGCTCACCAAGTGGTACGAAGAGCATGGCCGTCATGAAATTTTCGCGGGTGGCAAGAAGGTCCAGATGGAAGATGCCACGCACTCGCTTGTGCTCAAGGACGAAATCGTCACCAACGAAGAGCAGCACGACCTTGATCGGCTCGGTATCGCAAAGAACGCTCGTGAAGAGAAAACCCGTGCCCGCGATGCCAAGCAGAAGGAAGCGCAGCGCGGCGCGCAGAAGAACGACGAAGCCTATAACGCGCGCATGGCGGCGCTCTATCGCGAGGTCGTGCTGAAAGAGAAGACGCCCACCTCCGAGGGCGGCTTTATTCCGCTCGGCGCGCTGGTCAAGCCTTCCAACGGGAGTGGCGCTCAGGCGCCGCGGCCCGAGGTGGTCGAGCCCGTCGCCGGCGACTAAGAAAAGTAATTTATTAAAGGCAGATTTGCCCGTCTCCTGTTTCATGCCAATCCAAGGCCGCCGAAAGGCGGTCTTTTTGTTGTGTGCCGAACATGTTCGACAGCTTGGGGGTGCAGGTCCCCTGTCCAGCCTGGTGGAGGTGAAGGGCTAGAGAAGCGCAAGGGCGTCGTCGCGAGGCGAGGTCTGAAAGAAGCGTGGATCAAACGCGTGAGCCGATGAACAAGAACCGGATGATGAGGCCTACGGTGCAGGGCGAGCTGGCAACTGACAGTGAAGCCCGTGTCCACCAAAGAGCACTGGTGGTAAATCCGGCGGTTGTGCGCGGAAGGCGGTCGAATTTACTTCGGGAGACCCGCCGCATGTCACGGAATCGTGACTGAGGATGGAGTGATCCATCCTGACCGTGCAGCGGGAGTCAGCAGAGGGCATAGTAGGCCGCAAGGCCGAAGGCCCAAACAGCAAGGAGCGGCGAGTAGGACGCAGGACTCGATGAACGACAAGCGGCAGAAGAACCAGCTACAGATGGTGCTGGCCTTTACTGGCGAGGGGAGGAGTGAAGCTCCGAAGGCTCGACGGGAAGGGACCGAATCGCTCACGGCGAACTGCGAAACCGAAAGCCCGGCTGGAACGGAGCAGTTGCTGGAAGAGGTCTGCGATAGGGAGAACCTGAAGCGGGCTTTACGACGAGTGAGGGCCAACCAGGGAAGTCCGGGAATCGACGGCATGAAGGTCGGCGAGTTAGCGGGCTACCTGAAGCAGCACTGGCCAGTCATCCGGGAACAGTTGCTGAGCGGAACTTACCAACCGCGACCGGTGAGGCGGGTAGAGATCGCCAAGCCGGACGGAGGAGTGCGCAAGCTGGGCATTCCGACGGTGCTGGATCGGTTCATCCAGCAGGCGTTGATGCAGGTTTTGCAAAGCAGGTGGGACCGGACGTTTTCCGAGCACAGTCACGGCTTTCGTCCGCAACGCTCCGCGCATCAGGCGGTGGCCAAGGCGCAGCAGTATATCGCCGAGGGCAACCGCTGGGTGGTGGATCTCGATCTGGAAAAGTTTTTCGATCGAGTCAACCACGACAAGCTGATGGCGGCGATCGCGCGGCGGGTGAGCGACAAGAGGATGCTCAAGCTGATACGAGCCATTCTGGAGTCGGGCGTGATGGAGAACGGGCTGGTGAGTCCGGTGGAGGAAGGAACTCCGCAAGGAGGGCCCTTGTCTCCGCTGCTGTCGAATCTCGTGCTCGACGAACTCGACCGCGAGTTGGAACGGCGTCAACACCGTTTCGTGCGCTACGCGGATGATTGCAATATCTACGTGGCGAGTGAACGGGCGGGGAAGCGAGTCATGCAAAGCGTGACTAGTTTCATCTGGCGGCGACTCCAGCTCAAGGTGAACGAGGCGAAGAGCGCAGTGGCGAGACCGCAGGAGCGGAAGTTTCTGGGCTTTAGTTTCACCTACGGGACAGAACCAAAACGGCGCATTGCGCCCAAGGCTCTGCTGCGGTGTAAGCAAAGAGTACGGGAACTGACGCGACGGACACGGGGCATCAGTCTGCAACAGATGACGAAGGAACTCGCCCGCTACTTGCGTGGCTGGAAGAGTTACTTCGGCTACAGCCAGACGCCCTCGGTGTTGAGTGGTCTGGATCAGTGGATCCGGCGCAGGCTGCGATCCGTGATCTGGAAGCAGTGGAAGCGGCGCGGAGTGCGGGTTGCTCAGCTACGCCAACGGAACGTCGGAACTGCACTCGCGGCACAGACCGCGGGTAGTCCCCATGGACCTTGGCGCCTGGCGAACAGTCCCGCCTTGTCCATCGCCTTTCCGGCTGCTTACTTCGACGCGCTCGGTCTTCCGCGATTGCTAGATGTAGCTCCAGCTTAACCGAACTGAACCGCCGTATGCGGACCCGCATGTACGGTGGTGTGGCAGGGGAGGAGAGGTGACTCTCCCCCCTATGCCGATTGGCAGGCGCTGCGCGCCAAGAAATCCGGGCCTACCTAACGTTCCCCAGCATTTGTGCCGATAGGGTTAGGTTGATGCCGACATCGCGGGCAAAGCTGCGCCCCGGTGGCACATCGAGTCCTGATTTGTACAGGATTCGACCTGCAGGAGGAGAAGTTGGAAGCTGAAAAACAGTTCGGAGCGCAGCCCAACCCAGAATTTATCGAGAAGCGCATCAGCCCTCGTCACAAACTGGATGTGGGCATCAAGATCTATTCGCGGAATATTGGCCTGCTCGCCGGGCGAACGGTGGACATCAGTGAGTCTGGCATTGCGGCCATGTTCAAGCTCGAGGTCCCACTCAATGAGGTCGTGCAACTCGAATTCAAGCTGCCGCATGGCCCGGTCGCTGTCCGCGCCCTGGTAAAGCAGCGCGACGCCTTCCGCTACGGCTTCCAGTTTGTCGAGCCCAACTCCGACGCGCAGGAGTTGATCCGCCGCACCTGCCGTGACCTCTCACTTTGGGCTCAGTCCCACTAGGAGTGCTGAGGCCCTTGCTCTCGTGGCCTCCAGCCCTTAGCGTTTGTTCCCACCACCTCTTTCTCTTTCTCCCTCTTTCTCCCTTGTCATTCCGAGCCCGTTCTTTGGGTGAGGAATCTGCATTTTTCGACTGGCGGGCTGTTCAACCGTCGCGTACGCACTAGTCCTCACGCACATTGATTCCTCACGATGATTCCAGAGCAGAACCAGAGGGGAGTTGGGCTCCGGTTTACTATGTCCAGGCGGACAGGAGTAATGCTTGATCGTCGTCATCATGGGTGTCGCCGGCTCGGGCAAGACCACCATCGGCTCGCTCCTCGCTCAGCAGCTTGGCTGGGAATTCGCCGACGCCGACAATTTCCACTCCGCCGAAAACATCGAGCGGATTCGTAAGGGCACTCCCCTGACAGACGAAGAGCGTGCCCCCTGGCTTCGTGCCATCCGCGACGCTATGTTGCAGTGGGTTGCTGAGAAGAAAAACGCAGTGCTCGCATGCTCGGTGCTGAAGCAGAGTTACCGTGAACAGCTATACCACGGCCCGGAGGCGAAGCTGGTGTACCTGAAAGGGGACTACAAACTCATCTACGAGCGCCTAATCCAGCGCAAGGGACACTTCGCCGACAGCGACCTGCTCGCCAGCCAGTTCGAGACTCTGGAGGAGCCGAGCGACGCTATCACCGTCGAGGTAAACCAGACGCCGGAGGAGATCGTCAGCGAAATCCGCGCCAGGCTCGGCTTAGCGTACAATCCGTAGCTTAGTAAAGGTGCTTGTCATCCCGAGCGAGCGTTCTTTGCGTGGCGAGGAACCTGGGCGAGCCGCGCGAGCGCGTCGCGTTATGTGCGACCCAATGATCGCGCGTTTTGGCTCGCTTCCTTATCTGAGAGCTGCTCAGCCATCACTCTCCCATGGCACCTCCCGACCTCGAAGCCGCAACCGTCGCACAGCTCACCCGGCGGCTGGTGCCGTTCCTCTTCTTGCTGTACATCGTCGCTTATCTCGATCGCATCAATGTCGGGTTTGCCGCCCTCCAGATGCAGCAAGCAACTCCACTTCAACGACGCGGTTTACGGGCTCGGCGCGGGTATGTTCTTTGCCGGATACTTCTTCTTGCAGTTGCCCAGTAATCTCGTGCTCCAGCGTGTCGGCGCCAAGCGATGGATTGCGCTGCTGATGATCACCTGGGGAGTGATCTCGTCCTCGATGATCTTTGTGACCACGCCGAGAAGCTTCTACGTTCTGCGCTTCCTTCTGGGATCAGCGGAAGCAGGATTCTTTCCGGGGATGATCCTCTACATCCGGAACTGGTTTCCTCCCGTGGCCCGCGCCCGTACCGTGGCCCGCTTTATGACGGCAGCGCCGCTCTCGGGCGTGATCGGTGGGCCCATTTCCGGTGCCCTGCTCTCGCTTCACGCCAAGGCTGGACTGGCGGGCTGGCAGTGGTTGTTTCTGATCGAAGGGTTGCCGGCGATCCTGCTGGGCGTGGTCGTGTTTGTCTATCTGGCCGATCGGCCCGAAAACGTGCACTGGCTGGGAGAAGGCCGGCAAGCATGGCTCGTAGAGACCCTGGCTCGCGAACGGGAAGCGTGCTCCGCCGCAGGCAATTCGGGATTTGCGGACGCCTTCAAGAGCGGGAAGATCTGGTTGCTTTGCTTCGTCTACTTCGGGCTGACGACCGTCTCCTATGGGGTCAGCCTATGGCTCCCAAATGTAATTCGCAGCTTGTCGGGAGTGAGCAATTTCGTTATCGGGCTGCTGTCTGCCATTCCGTACATTGCGGCGGCGCTGGCCATGGTTCGAGTCGGCCTGCACTCCGACCACTCAGGAGAGCGAAGGTGGCACACAGCGGTTCCCGCCCTCGCAGGTGCGCTGGCGCTGGTGGTTGCGGCTTATTCCCGGTCGACGGCCCCTTCAGTCGCGGCGCTGAGCGTGGCAGTCCTGGGCGTATTTGCCATGTGCGGGCCGTTCTGGGCCATGCCGACCACGCTCCTGAGCGGCACGGCCGCCGCCGCGGGCATCGCCCTGATCAATTCGGTCGGGAACCTGGGCGGTTTCTTCGGGCCCTATATCATCGGCCTGGTCAAGAAGGCTACCGGTGACTTCAAGGGCGGCCTGCTCGCAATTGGCGGGACTTTGGCTCTAAGCGGTCTGGCGGTGTTGCTGATTCGTCCGGAGCGGAACCAGGAGCTTCTTCCCAAAGCTGTCTTGCC
Source organism: uncultured Acidobacteriota bacterium (assembly GCA_963711675.1). Taxonomy (GTDB): domain Bacteria; phylum Acidobacteriota; class Terriglobia; order Terriglobales; family Acidobacteriaceae; genus CAVQFB01. The sequence goes on from CAVQFB010000016.1 coordinate 121,998, forward strand.
GGCGCTGAACCAATCCGATACATAAAGGCTCTTCTTCGTCCTTGGGGCCTGATTGTTTACAATAGAAGGCCTTGGCAACCCCCGGAGGTGAAGGGGCGATAAGTCGTTGCGCTGTAGAGCTTACTAAACGAATTGGACCAGTCAAATCACAATTCTGGCCATGCCAGCCCTCCCCCGAGTGTGTTCTGGCGGGTAGAAGGAAGCCTGCTGAACCTGTCCACGGTTCAGCCCGTCGCCTTCTTTACCTGGAATGCCCAGACGTTTGCGGAACGCTGGATGCGGCGTGGGTCCGTCTTCCTGATGGCCGTGCTGCGCCCGTTTCTCTACGCCACCAACCGGGTATTTGCTACAAGAGTGGTGCATACCGTTCTTAGGGGCGTGAGTCGCGATCGTCTCGACCTGCTCGGCGACGAATACTTCCAATACAAGTTGAAGCCCTACCTGAAGTCTGAAGGCGTACGCCAGCTGAGGGCGTTGGTTGAGTCGGGCGCAAATGTGGTTCTCGTCAGCCAAGGTTTGGACCACGTGATGCGTCCGCTGGCACGCCACCTGGGCGTAACGCACCTGATTGCCAACCGCCTCGAGTTTCGCAATGGCTTTGCTACAGGGCGGTTGCTCGACCCGGTGGTTCGGCCGCGAGGCCTGTTCGCGAGAATCTTCGAAGAATCGCCGGATGGGCGCCGCTCAGCGGAAAAGCTAGTCCGGGACCTGGGTTTCAAGGGTGAGGAAGATCTGCGCGCAGCAGTGACGACAGCGGAGCGCAAGATTCCCGTCGTGACGCGGCCCGTCGTGCACTATGACGGGAACGGCGCCACCCCACCACTTTCGGTACGCAAGGCGATGGCTGGCAAGCACGTCATGCTGATCGGTGTGACAGGATTTATCGGCAAAGTCTGGCTGGTGAATACGCTGCTGGATTTGCCAGATATTGCCCGGATTTATCTCTTGATTCGCGCGCAGAAGTCGAATCCGGCGATCAACCGGTTCGAAAAGATGATCGAGGAGTCTCCCGTATTCGATCCTCTATTTGAAAAGTATGGCGCGGATACATCGCGATACCTGGCGGAGAAGGTTGAGATTATCGAGGGGGACGTTTCGCAGCCCGATCTCGGGTTAGCGCCGGATGTGGGCGACCGTCTGCGCAAGAACCTGGACTTAATCATCAACAGCTCAGGGCTCACTGACTTCAACCCTGACCTGCGGGATGCGCTGGCAACGAACGTGGATGCCGCGGTACACGTGGTCGAGTTCGTCCGCCAGTCGCGACACGCGGGGCTGCTCCATCTCTCCACCTGCTATGTGGCAGGCGCCCGCGATGGGCGGGCCAACGAGAAGATACGCCCCAACTACACACCGATTGGCAAGGGCGGGTTCGATGCCGAGGAGGAATGGCGCTCTCTGCATGACCTGGTCAAAGATGCCGAGGCAAAAGCTGAAGGCCCGGAAGTTACCGAGGAACTGAAAGGGCAGGCGCTCGCGAAGGAACACGCTGCAAAAGACCTGCACGGCGCAGCGCTGGATAACCAGATTCGCAAAAATCGGATTCGCTGGCTGCGCAACTACCTGACCGAGGCGGGAGCGGCCCGCGCCAAGGAACTGGGTTGGCCCAACACCTATACGCTGAGCAAGAGCCTGGCTGAGTCGCTGATCTACAAGTACGGCGCCGGACTTCCCATCGCCGTGGTGCGGCCTGCGATCGTAGAAACCTCAATCGAAAAGCCTTTTCTGGGCTGGAACGAAGGCATCAATACTTCGGCTTCGCTTTCCTATCTGCTCGGTACCTATTTCCGGCAGTTGCCCTCCAACGAGCGCAAGCGGCTCGACATCATTCCCGTGGATTCGGTTTGCCGGGGTATGACCTTGATCGCAGCGGCCGTCATCGAACGCCGCAACGACATATTGTATCAGCTGGCCACTTCGGTTACGAATCCGTGCGACATGGGACGATCGATCGAATTGACATCGCTAGCGCACCGCAAGCACTATCGCGCGCAAGAAGGCCTGGAGTCATGGCTGCGGTTGCGGTTTGACGCGATTCCGGTTTCCAAAGAACGCTACAAGCGCATGTCGGCGCCAGCGCAGAAAATGATCGTGAAATCGATCCAGAGAGTTATGTCGCCGCTGCCCTTGAAGAAGACACCGCTGGCCCGCGCCGAGCGGAGTCTGGAGCGCGTCGAAAAACTCATTGGGCTCTTTGAGCCTTTCATTCTGCAGAACGAACTGGATTTCGTGGCGGACAACGTGGAGAAGCTCTCTTTCGCTCTGGTGCCGGAAGAGCGTGCGAGTTTCGGCTACGACACTGCTTCCATCGACTGGTGGGAGTACTGGATCGACATTCACATTCCGGCCCTGCGCCGCTGGACGTATCCCCTGATCGAGGGACGCCCGCTCGAAGCGAGGCCGCCGCGCACTTTCCAGCTTTCAAGCGAAGCGAACCACAACGGCGAGACCGTCAAGACCGGAACTAACGGGGCAACGTGGCGATATTCCTGACCGGCTCGACCGGCTACATTGGGGCGCATGTTGCGGCCAATCTGCTGGACGGGTACAGCAGCTCCCTGAACCTTCTGATACGGGCGCGAGATGCGCACGAGGCCGAAGTGCGTCTGTGGCACGCCATGCAGCTACACATGGATTTCCCGCGCTTCTATGAGCATCTGCAAACGCGGGTCAGGATTTTTCGTGGCGATCTCACAGCGCCGAAATTTGGCCTCGACAACGACGACTATGACCGCCTGATTCACACGACAGACTCGGTGCTCCACTGCGCCGCGTCGTTGAATCGCAAATCGGAGAAGAGTTGTCTAAACGTGAATCTGCGAGGCACGCTTGAAGTGGTACAGCTTGCGCGCAAAAGCCACTACTATCACGGCCTGCGCCGGTTCAGTAACGTGAGCACCGTGGCTGTCGCTGGCAAGCGGCAGAATGAAGTCGTCACGGAAGACAAGTCGATCGAGTGGGATCGCTCGGACTACGACCCGTATGCCCGCACCAAGAAATTCTGCGAACACATGGTGCGCGAGCTGCTTCCCGAGGTACCCATCACGATCTTTCGTCCGAGCATTGTTCTCGGCGATAGCCGGTACGCGCAGACTACGCAATTCGACATGGTGCGTGCCTTCGTGTTTCTTGCAGGGCTCAAGGTTCTGCCGTTCCGTCCCACCGACAAGATTGACATCGTGAACGTGGACTTTGTCGCGGACGCGATTGCGACGCTTCACCAGAAGGACCAGCCCGGTTTCGACACGTACCATCTTTCATCGGGCACCGCGTCCCAGATGTTCCGCGAGCTGACGAATACTCTGGCGGCGGCGCAGCAAAAACGGGGACCAATCTTTGTTCGCGGGTTGGAGAAGCCCTTCACGTCGGTCGTCAATACACTTTCCAATCGCAAGACTCCCATTGGCAATGGCGCATCGCTCATGAAAGTGTTTCTGCCATACCTGGTCTGGAATACGGTGTTTGACAACACGCGCGTGACAACGGAACTTGGCAGAAAGCCGGTGCCGTTTTCGCAATACAGCTTCCCGCTGCTCAAGTTCAGCCGCGACACCAACTTTACCTATCCCTACCAGGACTGGCCTGCCGCCAAGGCCGGAGGATCCGCTGCATGATGGACTTCGTTCTGGAAGCGTGGGTCAGCGAGATCATCGAACGCAAGAAACTCTCCTGGATGCTCGGTGCCGGGAAGCCGTGGCAGCCCGGCGAGAAGTTGAAGTTGCTCTTTGCCGGATATAACGGCACGCGCAACACCGGCTCCGACGTTCGTGTGGAGGAGATGCTGCGCCAGGTGCGGCACATATTGGGCGCGGATCGCGTCGAATTCAGCATGATGACCTTCGATCACAATCGTTCGCGCGGTTACTTCGAAGGCGCGAACCAGGTTCACCTGCCCAACATCTTCCCGCCGTTTCTCGCGAAAGAAGTCCCCAAGCACCACGGAGTTGTCGCCTGTGAAGGCTCGATGTTCAAGAGCAAGTTCGCGAACGCGTTGACCACGATGATGATCGGCTCACTGGGAATTGCGGCGGCCCAGAACAAGCTTTCCGTGGGCTACGGCGCGGAGGCCGGGCACATGGATCCGCTGGTGGCGAAGATGTGCGGCCGCTTCTGCCGCGAATCGCTGATCATCACCCGCAACGAAGAATCACGGACGCTCTTGCGCGAACTCGGCGTTCCCACAGAACTTGGCACCGATACCGCCTGGACGTTTGAGCCGACTCCCTGCGAGTACGGACGCAAGGCTTTGTCAGACGTTGGATGGGATGGCAAGACGCCTGTGCTCGTCGTCTGCCCCATCAACCCGTTCGAATGGCCGGTGCGCCCCTCGGTGTCGAAGCTAGTGGCCCACAAGGCCTTTGGCGCGTACAAGGACAGCTACTATCGTTCGATCTATTTTCACAACTCCGGGCCTGAGTTGGAGCGAGCCTACGAGCGCTATCTGACTGCGATCGCCAACGCAGTCGCGGCGTTTCGCCAAAGGCAAAACGTATTCGTGATCATGGTAGCGACAGAGCGGCTGGACGCGCGCCCGGCGCGGCGTATCTCGGAAAGGCTGGGAGGCGTTCCCGTCCTGAGTTCCGACGACTACGACATGTACCAACTGGTGAGCATTCTGCGCAGTTGCTCCATGATGGTGTCATCGCGCTATCACGGGATCGTAACTTCCATGCCGGGCCTGGTTCCCTCCGCGGGTATCACCATGGATGAGCGCATTCGCAATCTGATGAACGAGCGCGGTCATGGCGATTTGCTCATGAACGTGGACGACCCGGACCTGGAAGAAAGACTAGGCGTGGCTCTCGACAAGTTGAGCAGCGACGGCGACGGGATAGCGTCCGGGATTGGCCGCACGGTGGTGAAGAATCTGAAAGTAATGGCGCGCATGGGCGTGTACTTCGAAGAGGAAGTGCAGCGACGGTATCCTGAATTCCCGACTCGGCGCGGCGAGTACAGCTGGGAAGATTATCTTCCGCCGATCAGTCCTAACCTGCGCCGTCTGGTCGAGACCTACAACTGATCCCGCTCCAACAGTCACGATGAGTTTTCTGCAAGACATTCTCGGGCGACTCGAAAAGGCGCACGACACGACCGTGCTGCAGGAGTTTCGCGACGGAAACGTCGTGAGTGTCACCGGTTCGCAGCTGCTGGAGTTGGTGAGTACCGCGCGCGCAGGCCTGGCTGCAAGAAAGTTGACACGCGGCGACCGCTGCGCTTTGCTGGCGAACAACGGAATTCGCTGGGTCGCGATGGACCTGGCGATCATGGCGGAAGGCCTCATCGTGGTGCCGCTCTATGCGCGGCAGGCGCCAGCCGAACTCGCTGCCATGATGCAGGATTGTCGTCCATCGCTGATCTGTTGCGGGGATAGCGCGCTTCGCGATGGGATCATTCAAGCGTGGCCGGATGCGCCCGCACAACTCCTGTTTGACGATGTTTTTTCGAGCCCCCCGACCACCGGAAAGTCCGTCCCCACCGACGTGAGCGTCGCGGACTCCGACCCCGTCGCGATCGTCTATACCTCCGGTACGTCGGGAGAAGCCAAGGGCGTCGTTCTCAATGCCGGTAACCTCAATCACATGGTAGGATGCACCTCGGCGCGTCTTGACGTGCTGATGGAGGGAACGTCGCGGGGATCGGCCGGGCAGGACCGTGTGTTTCACTACCTGCCGTTCTGCTTCGCTGGTTCCTGGATCATGCTGCTGACCTGTCTGCTGCGCGGCAGTTTGCTCACGCTTAATACTGACCTGACGAAACTTTCCAGTGAGATGCGAAGCGCGGCGCCTGACTATTTCCTGAATGTCCCCGCGTTGCTGGAGCGCATGCGCAAAGCCGTAGACGAGCAGCTTTGGCAAGCCGGCGGATTCGTGCAAACCCTTTACAGCCGCGCCAAGGGAGCATGGGCGCGAAAGCACGAAGGCGGGGCGCGCGGCCTGGATGCGTTTTGGCTCGCGACGGCGAGATCGGTGGTCTTTCCGGCAATTCGCAAGAAGATGATTGGCTCGAACCTGAAGGCGCTCATCTGCGGCTCGGCGCCGCTCAATCCCGAGACGCAACTTTACTTCGCGATGCTGGGCATCCCGGTTCTGCAGGTCTACGGCCTCACCGAGACGACCGCTATCTGTACGATGGATGACCCGCGCCATGTCGAACCCGGACGCGTCGGCCCCGCGATTGAAGGCATCGAGATGAGGCTGGGAGAAAATGAAGAGGTCATCGTTCGCGGCCCAAACATCTTTCCGGGCTACTGGAATCGTCCGCAGGAAACTGCCAAGGTGCTGCGCGACGGCTGGTTTCACACCGGTGATCAGGGTGAAGTCAACGCGGAAGGGAACTGGCGGATTATAGGGCGCATCAAGAACCTTATTATTCTTAGTTCAGGGCATAACGTCGCGCCCGAGCCAATCGAGGACAAGTTGCTGCAGCATCTTCAGGGCGCACAGCAGGTCGTGCTCGTAGGCAACGGACGCGGATATTTGTCAGCGATCGTTACGGGAGCCATGCCCTCCGAAAAAGTGCAGGCCGCGCTGGATGCCGTGAATCTTGAGCTTCCGCACTACAAGCAGGTTCGGGCGTTTCACATCCATGCCGAGCCGTTTTCCATTGCGAATGGTCTTTTGACCGCGAATGGAAAGCTGAAGCGCGATGTCATAGCCGAGCGGCTGCGGGCGCAGATCGAAGACTTGTATAAACAGAAGCAAGCGTCATGAAAAGCTGGCAGGGCCAGTCCCTATCCTGGGATACAAAAGACGGCGTGATCGAGCTGGCGCTGCACCGCGGCCCGTGCAACGAGATTGGCTCGCTCACACTGGAGGAACTGGAGAATTTTGCCAATGCCCTGCATGGTCTTGCCGCGAGCGCCCATGCACTCATTATTCATAGCACCATGAAGCCGGGTTTTTGCGCAGGGGCGGATCTGCGCGAGCTTTACGAGCGTTCGCAGGAGATGGCGAAGAGCGATGCGGCCAAGGGAGTGCGGGATTTTCTTGAGCGCATCCACAAAGTGATGAACACGATTGACGCGGCTCCGCTGACCACGATTGCAGCGGTGCACGGCGTCACCTTCGGCGGAGGATTTGAGCTGGCGCTCGTCTGCGATTTGATCATCGCCGACAAGATGGCGCGCTTCTGCTTTCCGGAATTGCGGTTAGGACTGATCCCTGGCTTCGGTGGCATCCCGCGCCTGAAGCGCGATCTGGGGAACGGCGTGGTGCGTGACTTGCTGCTCACCGGCCGCAGCTTCAATGCCACCAAGGCGCAAGCCGCAGGATTGATCAGCCAAGTCGTGGCGGAAGGCGAGGCGCTAAAGGTCGCTCGAGCCGCCGCAGCGCAGATCGGCAAGTTTGACCGCGAAACTGCGGTCGCGGCCAAGAAATTCATCAAGCCAATTCCGTATGAAGAATTGAAGCAGGAGATTGATATCTTCTGCGACCTGTTTATGCGGCCCGCGGTCGAACAGGGCCTGCGCAAGTTTGTGGAGAGCTCGGACGCGCAGCCATATTTGCCATGAACGGCGTTCCCCGGGGTGCGCCAAGAGCGCATAAACACAGAACCGTTCTAGAATAGGACCATTCCAACATGCCCATGCAAACTTCGGAACAGACGCTCGACGAGATCCTGACGTTGGCCGCCGCGCACTTCAAAGTGGCGAAGGAGAAGCTCGCACCGGATGAGGATTTCTTCAAGACGCTCGGCATCGACAGCCTGCAGGCTCTTGACCTGCTCACGCGCCTCGAAAACCATTTTCATATCGAGTTGCCTGACTACGAGTTGCAGGGAGTTTCTGATTTCCGCACGCTGGCCATCCGCATCCAAGCGAGATTATGAGATGCACGATTGGCGAGCGACACTCTCCGACTCTGTAGGGAACTCGCTTGCCAATTGGCAAGCGCAATCCGGCGATTGAAAATTGGTAGTTCTTCCCAATGCTTGATCTGCACAATTATCAGAGCTTAGGCGCTGCGCTGCGCGCTGCCTTGGACCGCTGGCCAAACGAGACTTGCCTGGTCGAGGCCGACCGCGACCGCGAGAAGACGCGGCTCACCTACTCCGATTTCAAAGATATTGCCCTCCCGCTGACGCGCGCAATTGAAGACGCCGACTTCAAGCCGGGCGACCGGGCCGCGATCATCATGACCAATCAGTCGAAGTGGCTGATTTCGGCCTATGCCATCTTTTATTCGGGTGGCATTCTGATCCCGCTGGATTACAAGCTGACTGCCGCCGAGCACCTCCAGTTGCTAGCTCATTCCAAAGCGAAGTTACTGTTCGTCGAATATTACCTTTGGCGGGCGATCACTCAGTCTCCGGGCTTCAAGAAAGGGCAGCTCCAGCTGGTTCTTGTGACCGAGGCTCCTGCGGGCGTTGACCTCGCCGGGGCTTACCGTTGGGAGGATTTCCATCGCAAGGGCGAGCCGGTGTTTGTGCCTCGTAGCCGGGAAGACGTGGCTTGCATTGTTTATTCCTCCGGCACCGGCGGGCGTCCCAAGGGATGCGTGCTGACGCATGAGAATTATCTGGAACAGTGCGTCGCGCTGACCGCGTGGTATCCCTTCTGGCCGGGCGTTCGCTACCTGAGCATCTTGCCGACGAATCATGCCATCGATTTTATGGTGGGTTTCATTGGACCCTTCGTGTGCGGCGCCTGCGTAATTCATTTACGGACCTTGCGGCCGGAGTATGTGCGCGACGCGCTGGTGCGGTATCGCATCACATACCTGAGCCTGGTGCCCATGGTGCTCAAGAACCTGGAAAGGGGGCTTCGTGCCAAGTTTGATGAGCAATCCAAGCCGAAGCGCTTTGTGCTTGACCGCATGATCGGACTCAACAAGCTGCTCACGCGCAGGCGGCCGCACGTGGCGCTGAGCCGGATGCTGCTGTCCCAGGTACACAAGGCCTTTGGCGGCCAGCTGCGCGCGATGTTTACTGGCGGAGCGTTCATGGAGCCCTCCACCCTGCAGTTCTTCTACGATCTCGGCATTCCCGTGGGAAATGGATACGGCCTCACCGAGGCGTGTACTGTGCTTACGCTCAACGACTTCAAACCCTTTCGCCCGGACACAGTCGGCAAACCACTACCGGGGACCGAGTTGCGCGTGTTGAGTCCTGACGTGGACGGCATCGGCGAGATCGCGGTGCGGAGCCGGACGGTGATGTCACACTACCTGGACGATCCGGAACTCACGGCGGCCACGATCGTTGACGGCTGGCTGCTGACGGGCGATCTGGGCCGCTTCGACGGCAAGGGACATCTCCAACTCTTCGGGCGCAAGAAGAACATGATCGTGACCGAGGGTGGGAAGAACATCTACCCCGAAGACGTGGAAACTGTTTTTGATGGCCTGCCGGTCAAGGAATACTGTGTGTTCGCCGCCAACTACGTGTGGCCGGTGAAGACTCTAGTTAGGGAGATGCTGGTCATCGTCCTGCGCCTCGACTCGGGTCAGACATTTACTTCAGCGTTGCGCGACGAACTGGTCGCCCGCAATCGCCGCTTGCCCGACTTCAAGCGCGTGGGCGGCTATGTAATCTGGGACAAGGACTTTCCGCGCACGGCGTCCATGAAGATCAAGCGCACCGAACTCGCTGTCGATATTGGAAAGAGTCTGAATCGCGGGTCCGCAATCAAAGAACTGTGAGTGAAGCGTTCCTGGCAGTGGTGAATCCGGCCGCGGGCGGAGGACGCTGCCGCAGACTCGTAGGCCCGGCGCTGGAACGCTTGCGCGCGGCGGGAATCCTGCTGGATGTGATTGAAACAAACTCCCCGACCCAAGCCACCGAAGTTGCGCGGGATGGCTACAGTCGCGGCTACCGGAAATTTCTCGCTGTCGGCGGCGACGGCACGTCTTACGAGATTGTGAATGGGCTATTCCCGGCGGCGCAGACCGGGGAGCGTCCCACGCTTGGCTTCCTGCCTCTGGGTACGGGGAATTCGTTTCTGCGCGACTTCAGTGATCGTGGTGTCGAGTTCGCGATCCAGGCCCTGGTCGCGCGACGTTCTCAACCGTGCGACGTGTTACGTATGAAACACTCACAAGGCGTCATTCACTACATCAATCTTCTCAGCATGGGATTCACCGCCGATGTCGCCACGTATCGCGCGCGCCGTTTCCAGAACTATGGACATCTGGGATACCTGATGGCGATCTTTACCTGCCTGACGCGTTTGAATCGCCGCCCGTTCGCGCTGGAAGTTGACCGTCAGGGAAAAATCGACCAGCGGCGCTGCCTGTTCGTGACCTTCAACAACAGCAAGTTCACCGGCGGAACCATGATGATCGCGCCGCAGGCTGAGGTGAACGACGGCCTGGTCGAATATGTGCGCTGGGGACCGATCGGCCGTCTCGGCCTGATCAAGAATCTCCCCACCCTTTATGATGGAACTCATGTCCGGCACCCCATGGCCGAAAGGCACGCTGCCAGCCGCATTGACTTTCATCTCGAGCAGCCGGTTGATGTGATGGTAGATGGCGAGGTGTTGACCCTGCAGTGCGAGACGCTGGACGTTTTACCGTCGGCGCTGAATGTCGTGGTATAAGGGACATTTCATGTCAGAGCAACGCAGAAAACGGAAGGAAGAACGCGAGAATCCCCCGCCAACCGGTCGCGCGTTCCGGAAGATTCTGATCGCGGCTGGGGTAGTGCTGGTGGCGTTTGGCATCTATTACTTTGCCTATCACCGGAAAGCGCATAAGCTCGACGCGTTCGCAGAGTGCCTGTCGCAAAAGCAGCTGAAGATGTATGGGGCATACTGGTGCCCGCATTGCGCGGAGCAGAAGGAAAAGTTCGACGCGTCGTTCGAATACGTTCCTTACATCGAATGCGGAGTGCCCGGCGAGCGCAGGGCGGAGACCCAGCAGTGTCTGCAGGCCGGCGTCAAGCAGTTTCCAACCTGGGTTTTCCCCGATGGAACGCGCGAGGCGCGCGTTTTTGAACTCGAAGAACTCAGCCAGAAGTCCTCATGCCCGTTGCCATGACGCCCAAGGCACAAAAACTGTTTTTGGCGATTGCAGTGCTGGCCGTGGCAGGTGTCGTGGTTTCTTCCGTCGCACTTCGCAATCACTACGCCAAGGACAAGTCTTCCTTTTGCGACTTCAGCGAGAGTTTCAACTGCGACGTGGTAAACCGAAGCCAGTACTCCGTCATCGTAGGCATTCCGGTCGCGCTGATCGGGATACTGGGCTACGCTGCGCTGTTCGGGCTCTCGACTTTCTCCCGCAGCAATGACGAAACTCCCACTTTGCTGCTGGCGGCGGCGGTTCCCGGGTTAGCCTTTGCTCTTTATCTCACCTACGTGGAAGGATTCATTCTGTCGGCGTGGTGCATTTTGTGTCTTTCATCGCTGGCCTTTATCAGTGCGATCACGTTCCTGTCAGCCGTGCTGCTGATTCATTCCAGGCGCGATTCCTGAACATGGCAGAGTTGACCGAAGAGCAACCAGCGGCGCCCGCGACGACAAATTCGTCGGTTGTCGGTGATCTTCGGCTGCACGAATTCAAAAGCCGGATTTTCCGCAACACACGGATGTTGCGCGTGTGGTTGCCACCCGGTTATGACGATGCCGGCAATGCCCAGCGTTATCCCATTCTTTACCTGAACGACGGTCAGAACCTTTTTGATCGTGCCACCGCGTTTGCGGGTGTCGAGTGGCAGGTGGATGAGACTGCCGATCGCCTGATTCGTGAAGGCGTGATCCCGCCGATGATTATTGTGGGGATCGACAACACTCAGAACGAGCGTATGCGGGAATACGTGCCCTATCGCACGTTCAGTCCGCCGATCCTGCGCCCGCTGGGCAAGCGCTACCCCGAGTTTCTTGCCCTTGAAGTCATGCCGTTTGTGCAGCAGAACTATCGCACGGCGAAAGGGCCGGAGCACACAGGGCTGGGCGGGTCGTCGCTGGGGGGACTGATTTCCTTGCATTCGGCGATCACGATGCCGGGAATATTTGGACGGCTGCTGATCGAAAGCCCGTCTCTCTTCATTTCGAACGGACAAATTCTGAAAGAGAGCCGGCGGTTCCGAGAGTGGCCGGCGCGAGTTTTCCTCGGCATAGGCGGCAAGGAAACTGGCCGGGAAGACAAGAACTTCGAAATCGTCGATGACGTGCGCGAGCTCGCAGAAATTCTCCGGCGATCAGGCCTGCAGGAGCAGCGGCTGCGTTTGCGTATTGACGAAGAGGCGGGTCACAACGAGGGTGCGTGGGCGGCACGCTTTCCCGAGGCGCTCGCGTTTTTGTTCGGGAAGTAGACTAATACGCGGAGCATTTCGACCAGCGAGTGCTTTTGCGGGAGGGCACGACTTCAGTCGTGCCGCCAGCGCCACCCAAAATGGGGCTTTAGCCCCTGAGGCTCGGCTGCGGTCTGCGAGAAATCCGAATCAACACCCACAACAAAATCACCATTGCTATCACTGACAACTGCAAATGCGTCCATCGCGCCAGCGGTCCCACCAAAGGCAGGGCGTAACACAGATAAAGGAGGGGAGGAATGGACGCGGCAAATTCGCGTGGGCGCTGACCCGATGCCCAATCGGCGATCAGAAGAAACGCCGGCGCAAGAATGGTCAGATCGTAGACAGTGAGATGCGGGTCGACCAGAACCGTGCAGAGCAGCAGGGCCGCGTAGCGAAGACCCAAGGCCGAGCGACTGCGCCAAAAGAGTGTCGTCGCGATCAGCAGAGCGAGCGCCGATGCAATGTGCATCCAGAACGCAACCCCCGTCCACGGCAACAACAGCGACCAGAATGCTCGCAGCGAGTGCAACTGGTACGGTCTGGGTTCGAGCAAAGGAAGCACATCGCCCACACGCAGTAAATGATTTGCATAGTCGCCCATGACTACCTTGCCGAAAAATCCCCAAGCCAATGCCAGCTCCGCCGTCGCCGACACCATGGCTCCAAGCACGATCTTCCATTCGCTTGCCAGGAGAAAAACGAAGGCTGCCGCCAGTCCCAGTTGCGGTTTGAAAATCAACAGGCCAATTGCCAATCCAGCCAGCAGTCGGCGGTCGGATCGCAGCGCCAGAAACGCAAGGGTGAAGCACGCCAGTGCCATAACTGACGTCTGACCCCACGCGATCAGATGGAAGAAGGCAGGATAGGCAATGGCCAGAACTAGAACCGTGGTCGCCTGGTCCCGCAAGTTGGGGCATTTTCGCCACACAGCAAAGCAACACAACAGATAGGTCGCCGCGTTCAACAGGAGCCAGACGGTCAGCGCCCAGCCGTAAGAAAGCCCAGCAAACGGCGCAAAGAACAGCGCTACCTGCGGACCGTAAAGAGGAAGATAGGAAATTCCCGCCGAAGCGGGAACGAGTTTGTGGGCCAGTTCGGCCTGGGCAGCCATGTCGTAGAGATCGCCGACACGATGCTGAAGCACAAGCGACCCGATCGTATAGAAATGCAGGAAGTCAGTGCCTTTAAGCAGGCCATGGCGATCGAGTAATCCCGGCGTGGCGAAGTTCCACGCGTACACCGACCAAAGGCAGACCGCGAGGAGCAAGCCGTGCACGCGCACGCGTTGGGGCGTGAGCCAGCGAGCGGTTCGTTCGATCAGATCGGAAGCCATGCAGACGGCACATCATAGCGTGTCGACCCAATTCGCGTGCAAAGTCGGGCTCGGGTATGTTTCGCCGGTTAAGGCCGGAAGTTCGTTGGTCACATCAGGGTATCGCGCATTGGCGCTTAGCTCTGGTGGGCGTTCACAAGAATACAAACAGTGCTGCCATGAAAACTAATGTCAGGATCTCGATCAGCAGCGCATAGAAAGTCAAGCGTTTTGCCCGGTCAAACCGTGCCAGCAGCCGGCTGAACCCCAACCCTACTAACACGACTGGCGAGGCAAACAGCCGCGCCATGCAAATCCACCCCAGGATCATCTTCCCCTGGTTGACCGCCGGAATACTGAGCACTCCCAGGCAAATCGGCGCTGTGAGGCTCAAGCCTAGCAGGATCTTGGAATACCGGATGTAGAGGTTCTCGGACTTGCGGATAACCAGCGCCAGAACAAAAGTCGGAACAAGCAGCATGCAGGCAATGAAGATTTCCAGCATCAAGTCGCCAGCGGCATACATCCCGCCCGACGCCGTGACCTCTTCCCGGTGGTAGACATACTGCATGTAGCGCACAAAAACCAGCAGGGTCGCAGTCGCCAGCACTGCGCCGTAGCCTACGGCCACCAGAGTCAGCTGTACCCGCAAAGGGATCGGCTTCACGTCGGAATTCTACCTCTCGTTTGGCAAGTTTCTGGCTAAGCCCTACCGCCCTCCTATTTGCTTGTATCCCGTAGTCTCGAAATGCACCATTGTTGACGTTAATACACGTCAGAACTCAATGACTCCAACCCCCTCTACGAGTTAAGATAGTTGGCCCTTCCACATCTCAGGAGGTCCGTCTCTTCATGAAGCCGCGCCGCGTCGGTCTGTTCGCTTTTCTTTTCTCGATTTCTTTCTTGCTGATCACAGCTTCTGCCCAGCAGTACAACCCCGACACATTTAAAGGCATGAAGTGGCGAGTGGTCGGCCCGTTTCGTGGTGGCCGCGTTCTGGCCGTCACCGGAATTCCCGGCGACCCCTATACCTTCTATTTCGGCGGCGTCGCGGGGGGCGTCTGGCGGACCGTGAACGGCGGCATGACCTGGACCGCGCTTACCGACAAAGACCCGATTTCCTCCGTTGGCGCAATCGCCGTGGCCGACTCCAATCCCAACGTGATCTACGTGGGTACGGGGGAGTCCTGCATCCGCGGCAATATTTCTTACGGCAACGGAATGTACAAGTCGACCGATGGCGGCAAGACATGGACTCACATCGGCCTCGAAAATACGCAGCACATCGCGAGAGTTCTGATTAACCCCCGCAATCCAGATCTGGTTTACGTTGCTGCGCTCGGGCACGCTTATGGCCCCAACCCTGATCGTGGGGTGTTTCGCACCGCCGACGGCGGCAAGACCTGGGAAAAAGTTCTGTTCAAGGATGACAAGACTGGCGCCATCGATCTCTCGTTCGACCCGCACAATCCGAATGTACTGTTTGCCGCTTTGTGGGAAGTGCAACGCACGCCGTGGAGCTTGAACAGCGGCGGACCGGGCAGTGGACTCTACAAGTCTGTCGATGGCGGCGCCACCTGGAAGCGCCTGGAAGGGAAGGGCATGCCGTCCGGAATTCTGGGGCGCATCGGTGTATCCGTGTCTGGCGCCGACTCCGAGCGGGTCTATGCGCTGATTGAATCAAAAGAAAGCGGCCTGTATCGCTCCGACGACGGCGGCGATACCTGGAGCAAAGTCAACGATGACCAGCGCATGACGCAGCGTGCCTGGTATTTCACGCACATTTTCGCCGATCCCAAGAGCGCGGATACGGTCTACATTCTGAACACGGGGCTGTTCCGCTCAAGCGATGGAGGCAAATCGCTGACTCTGCTGCCCGCGCCGCATGGCGATCATCACGGCTTCTGGATCGATCCCACCAATCCTTCGCGCATGATCAACAGCAATGACGGAGGCGCCACCATCAGCGTCGATGGCGGCAAGACCTGGTCAACGCAATACAACCAGCCGACGGCGCAGTTCTACCACGTCGCCGCCGACAACCAGTTCCTCTACTACCTCTACGGCGCGCAGCAGGACAACTCGACCGTGGGTATCGCCAGCCGCACCGACGACGGTTACATCGGCCGCCAGCATTGGTATGACGTCGGTGGCGGTGAGAGTGGATACATTCAGCCGGATCCGCGCGATTCAAATGTCGTTTACGCCGGCAGCAACGGCGGCGGCATCACGCGCCTGGATAGGCGCACCATGCAGACGCAGGACATTACCGTCTGGCCGGTCGACGGTACGGGACACGGCGCGAAGGACCTGAAGTATCGGCAGGCGTGGACCGATCCCATACAGATTTCTCCGAACAATCCTGACGTGATGTACACCGCGACCGAAGTCGTCTTCAAGACCACGGACCATGGCGCAAGCTGGACTCCCATCAGCCCCGATCTCACCCGCAATGACAAGAGCAAGCAGGAGTCTTCGGGCGGCCCGCTGACCAAGGACAACACCAGCGTCGAGTACTACGACTTGGTGTTCACCGTAGCGGAATCGCCGGTGCAGAAGGACCTGATCTGGGCGGGCACCGATGATGGCTTGATTCAAGTCACGCGGGACGGTGGTAAGACGTGGACGAATGTCACGCCGAAGAGCATCCCCGAATGGAGCCTGGTCAGCCTGATCGATCCCTCACCGCACGACGCTGGGACGGCCTACGTTGCCGTGGACACGCACAAGCTCGATGACCTCAAACCGTACCTCTTCAAGACGAACGACTTCGGGAAGACGTGGAAGAAGATTACTGACGGTATTCCGGACGGCGCCTATACCCACGTGGTTCGCGAGGATCCCAAGCAGAAGGGCTTGCTCTACGCGGGCACGGAAACCGGCATCTACGTCTCTTTCGATGACGGCAGCCATTGGCAATCGCTGCGATTGAATCTCCCGCAAACTCCCATTCACGATCTGATCGTCAAGAATGACGATCTGGCCGTGGCCACGCACGGCCGCTCGTTCTGGATTCTGGATAACATCACGCCTCTGCGGCAGGCAGCTGCGGCGAGCAGCGATGACGTTGTCCTATACAAGCCTGAGCTAACTTACATTCTCCGCTGGCCCGAATTCTTTGAGAGGCGGCAACCGGTTGGCGCCAACCCGCCTACAGGCGCGGTGCTTTACTACTACCTGAAGAGCGCTCCCAAAGGGGCCGTGACCCTGGAAATTCTGGACGCGCAGGGAAAGGTCGTACGCAAATACTCCAGCGAAGACGCAAAGAAAGCAGAGACACCGCCCGAGTGGCCGGATATGGAAACGCCCCAGGAGAAGATTCCCGCTGAGGTAGGAATCAACCGGGTTGCCTGGGATCTCCGTTATGAGGGCCCAGCCGAACTACCGGGAGAACCGGGTGCGGAGTTTCGCGACCGCGGCCCCTATGCGCTTCCCGGCAATTACCAAGTCAGGCTCACCGCAAATGGAAAGACGTTCACGGCTCCTCTGGAGCTCAAGACCGACCCGCGAGTGACTGTCTCGCCGTCCGACCTGCAAAAGCAGTTCGATCTGGCCATCAAGATTCGCGACCAGATCAGCGGGATCCACCAGTCTGCTCGCGAAATTCGCGAGGTGCGTACGCAGATACACACTTTGAGCGGCAGGCTCGAGAGCGATTCGCGCTTCAAGGCGATTTCCACCGCCTCCACCGATCTCGACAAGAAGATGACGCCGGTGGAGGAGCAACTACTCCAGGTGAAGGCCAAGAGCTCGGAGGCAACTCTGAACTTCCCGGTGCTCATCGACGAGCGCCTGCACGGCCTGGCGTTCGCCGTCGGCAGCGCTGATGCCGCCCCCACGAAGCAAGAGTACGACGCGTTTCAGGAACTCAGCGCGCAAGCTGCGCCCCTCATCGCGCAGTGGAAACAGATCAAGTCCACTGACCTGGTCGCGCTGAATGAAATGATGAAGAAAGAGAGCGTGCCGGTGATTTACGTGGCGCCCCCCGAGGCCGCATCTCAGAGCAAAGCGTCGGGCGGTGGCTACTGAGGTCTTGAGCATAGGCGCGGGCCGTTCTGACCCGCGCCTCCTTCACTGCTCTTCACTTACTACCAGATCGGAGCGCCAGTCTTGTCGCGGAATACGAAGGTGTCCGTGCCGCGCCGGATCTCGCGAGCGAAAATCGTGTCAACGTCTTCGAACTTCACTTTCGATCCCACCACTTCGACCTGATCGCCCTTACTGAACACGAGTTCGTACTGTTGCACGAACTTGGTGGTGGCCAGGTGGACCTCGATTGTCTTGCCGTCCGACAATTTCAGAATAATGTGGGAGCCCATTCCGCCGCTCACCGGGCACTGACGGTCCCTCACTTCCTCTATGGTGCCCTTAAATGTGGCCTCGGTAGCCACATCGTACTTGGGGACCGCCGGGCTGGCGGGTTTCTGAGCACAAAATGCTGGCACAACCGCCGCAATCAGCGCGATAACCAGAATCATGACATGCCAGGTTTTCATGTCTGTTCTCCTTCCTGACAGGTCCGAATTAGGGGCCCTGGTGTCTGACTAAATTATGGTCTCGCGGGTCGCACGAACCTGTGATAGTTATCACAAGCTCAGGTGAAGGGCCGCACATTGCATCCCGGGAGCCGATTCGGTCTTTTGCGGAAGCAGGTGTTCAGGAATTCAGCAGCCCCGCCCGGAAGTTCTTCATTTTAATGAGGCTGACGGCGCCTTTCGGACCCGGCGAGGCGTAACCGATGTGTATGCTCGGTGAATTCGCTCTCAGGTTCCTCTTTCGTAATTGCCTTCAGACGAAGTGACTGGTAGTAGAACGAGGACGAACAGGTTAAGCTTAAGAAAGCCGAACGAACTTTGGAACGGGTGAGGTCCCAACAACTCCTTGCAAATTTGTCCTGATGCCAGTCACAACCGGCACTTGAAAGGCCTTCGCACCGTAGCCTCGTTTGAGTTTGCCAAGGGCGTCGCCGTGCTGCTGCTTGCGTTCGGCCTGCTCTCCATAATTCACCGCGATCCCTGGGACGTGGTCGAGGGTACGCTCGAGTTTCTGCACATCGACCCCTATCGCCACTTCGCCCAGGCCCTTCTGGATGCCGCGGACCGCATCACCGACACGAACTTGCTGTCGGCTGCCGGCATCGCTCTCATCTACTCGGCGCTGCGCTTTGTGGAAGCTTACGGATTGTGGAACGCTTGCCCATGGGCGGAGTGGCTGGCGTTCGCGTCAGGCGCCATCTATCTGCCGTTCGAGATCATCGAACTGATGGCGAAGCCCAGTCTTCTGCATGTCTCAATTCTTGTCGTCAACCTGGCGGTGGTGCTCTACATGCTTTATCTGCGGACGTGGGGGCGCTCCCGCGACGCGAGAAAAGACAGAGATGCGTACGACCGTAACGTGTTCGAGGCTGGCGGCTAACGCAGCTAGCGTGGCCAGTTCCGGCAATCCTGCTTGTAGACTCCCAGCATGCAGTCTCTTCGTGCAAGAATCCTTACGGTAAAATGGAATCGCTGGCCGCGTGGCCCCGTAGCTCAGATGGACAGAGCAGCGGTTTCCTAAACCGTTGGTCGGGTGTTCGAATCACCCCGGGGCTACCAGACTCTTCTCCTCTCCAGGTAGCCGCCGCGAGGCTGCTGAGAATCCCAGGAATTGCCTCCGATCACTCCCCGTGGTGACGACCACCCACAAGCCCTAGACATCACATTTTTCGAGAGTACAATGGCCCCGGAGCCACGCGCCATGGTCCCAGTCCTCCACTCGTCCGCTCCAATTTCATACACTGGGTTAAACCCCGGTGCCTCCCTTTATTTGTTTTCCCGTCTTTATCTAGTCCGTTCTCATTGTCTCCCGCAAAGATTTCTTTTCATTCATAGTGGGAAGGTCGTCTAAAGAGACAAAGAAGTCTGGCCCGATTTTCAATTGCACGCAGGCTCTACACGAGTTCCAGAGATGGCGAACTTCGCGCATCAACGATCACCGGAAGCACTGACGCTGCTCGATGAAAAAATTCTGGCGATGGTGCTCGGCCAGGCGTCTCTGGCGGAAATCTTGACCGTTCTGTGCGAGGAAATAGAGAAGCGCTACAAGGGCTTGTTATGTTCCGTTCTTCTTCTGGATTCTGACGGCGTGACTCTACGCCACGGCGCTTCCCCCTCTCTTCCCACCGAATACAGCCGGGCGATTGACGGCACAGCGATCGGTCCTTACCAGGGCTCTTGTGGTACGGCCGCCTACCGGCGTCAGCCGGTCATCGTTTCTGACATCGCTACGGACAAACTGTGGGAGAAGTACCGCCATCTGGCACTGCCTCACGGCCTGCGGGCGTGCTGGTCTACGCCCATCAACTCGCGAGAAGACAAGGTTCTGGGGACATTCGCGGTCTACTATCGCGAACCTCGCACCCCGGATGTTGAACACCTGAAGTTGATTGCGCACGTCACTCACCTGGCTCGCATCGCCATAGAGAGCGATCGCGACAAGGCCGAACTCCGTCTGGCGGAAACCCGGTATCGCACGCTCGTCGAGCGTCTGCCGGCAATCACGTACATAGCCGAGATGGGCGTTAGCGGCCGCTGGTACTACGTGAGTCCGCAGATTGAATCGATTTTGGGTTTCTCGCCCCAGGAGTGGCTGGCCGATCCCGTCAGCTGGGTGAACCGTATCCACGTGGAGGACCGCGAAACTGCCTTGGCCGCCGAGAGGCGCTTTCAGGAGACCCATGAGTTTCTCCAGGTGGAATATCGCATGATAGCCCGGGACGGCAGGGTCCTGTGGTTTCGTGACGAAGCGATCACGCTGCAAGAGACGGATCCTCACAGGTTTCTGATGCAGGGTCTGATGTATGACATCACCGAGCACAAGCGCCTGGAGGATCAGTTACGGCAGGCGCAGAAGATGGAAGCCATGGGCCAGATGGCCGGGGGCGTCGCTCACGATTTCAATAACCTGCTCATGCTCATTCAGGCCCATAACGAACGCTTGCGGGTGCGTCTGAGCCGTGACGATGCTGGACGCAGAGATTCTTTTCAGATCGACAAAATCGTGGCTCGGGCAGCGGCCCTTACCCGGCAGTTGCTGGCTTTCAGCCGCAAGCAGGTGCTGCAGGTCAGGGTCTTGGACCTGAATGAAGTGGTGACCGAAGTTGCAAGAATATTGGCTCGCGTGATCGGCACCAGCATTACGTTGAAGGTAGAGCTATCTTTGTCGCCTTCACTCGTCAAGGCAGATCCCGGGCAGATCGAGCAGGTCATCCTCAACCTTGCGATGAATGCGCGCGATGCCATGCCGGATGGTGGGCGTCTTACGATTGAGACTCGGGACATCGAAATTGGTCCCGCGGATCCCAGGCTTCGGGAAGGCATTTCACCTGGCAGATATGTGGTGCTGGTCGTCGTCGATACGGGTGTGGGGATGGACAGTGAGACCCAATCCCGGATGTTTGAGCCTTTCTTTACTACCAAGGAGCCGGGCAAAGGTACGGGCCTGGGGCTGTCCACGGTCTATGGAATCGTGAAGCAGACCGGCGGCTGGACGCACGTAAAGAGCGAACCGGGCCAGGGCACTGCCTTCGAAATCTATCTCCCGGAAGCCGCTGAGAGAGAAGAACGTTCTGGACTCGGGGATAAGAGAAAAGACCCAGCCTCAGTCCCTACGGGTAGTGAGACAGTGCTCGTAGTGGAAGACGAAGAAGGTATTCGTGAAGTGGCCTGCGAGTTTCTGCAGAGCCTGGGCTACAAGGCTTTGGATGCGGTGGATGGCGCCGAGGCGCTCCGCATTGCCGAAGGTCACGAAGATCTCATTCATCTGCTGGTCACCGATATCGTCATGCCGAAAATGGGAGGCAGAGAACTCGTCCACCGC
Organism: uncultured Acidobacteriota bacterium; assembly: GCA_963711675.1. Classification (GTDB taxonomy): domain Bacteria; phylum Acidobacteriota; class Terriglobia; order Terriglobales; family Acidobacteriaceae; genus CAVQFB01. The sequence goes on from CAVQFB010000016.1 coordinate 143,401, forward strand.
TTGAGGGAGGTGCGTCCCGGAACTCAAGGTGCTGTTCATGTCTGGTTACCCCGAGCACCCGTCCTTGAGCGGTGATTCAGTCGGGCAGAACGCCGATGTGCTGGAGAAGCCCTTCTCGCGAGAAGCGCTGGGACGCATGGTTCGCAAGGTGCTCGATCAGGAATAGCTCCCCTATGATTGCTCCGCATCGATACTACAGAGCCCTGTATGAAGGACGACCCCACGAGATCGATTCGCGATAGCTACGATGTACTCGCGGACGAGTATGCCCGCCGGATTTTTGACGAGCTTCAGCACAAGCCGCGCGACCGCGAATTACTTGATCGCTTCGCCGCCGACGTGAAAGGACGGGGCGACGTTTGCGACATGGGTTGTGGTCCTGGTCAAGTTGCCCGCTACCTGCGCGACGCGGGTGCCAACATCTTCGGGCTGGATCTTTCTCCGCGAATGGTAGAACAGGCTCGACAGTTGAACCCCGACATCTCCTTCCGGGAAGGGAACATGCTGGCCCTGGACCTTCCGGATGGAGCGCTTGCGGGAATCGCCGCCTTCTACGCCATCGTCAACATTCCCAAGGAATCTCTGCCCACGGTGTTTCGCGAGATGCAGCGAGTACTGCAGTCAGGCGGGTTGCTGCTACTCGCATTTCACACGGGCGACGAAACCCTTCACGAGGACGAATTGTGGGGGCGGCCTATCTCCATGGACTTCTTCCTTCTTGAGCCCGCCGCGATTCGACGCTCGCTGGAGAGATGCCGGGTTCGCAATTGAGGAGATCATCGAACGGGAACCTTATTCCCCGGAAGTGGAGTACCAGAGCCGAAGGGCTTACATCTTCGCGCGTAAGCCCTGAAAGCGCAGTCTCCCTCATGCGGAGTTGCGTTGACTTGCCCTCGCCTCCCGCCTAACATTGGCCCGACTCCATGATCGGCGAAACCATCTCTCACTACCGCATTGTCGAGAAGCTGGGCGGTGGCGGGATGGGTGTTGTCTACAAGGCAGAAGACACGCGGCTTGACCGCTTCGTAGCCCTGAAGTTTCTTCCTCAAGATTTGGCTCAAGACCACCAGGCGCTGGAGCGCTTCCGCCGTGAAGCCAAGGCCGCTTCGGCCCTCAACCATCCCAATATCTGCACCATCCATGACATCGGGGAGCAGGCTGGCCACGCCTTCATCGCCATGGAACTCCTGGAGGGAGAAACGCTGAAGCGCCACATAGGCTTGCATCCTCTGGAGTCCGAAAAGCTACTCCCCCTTGCGATCGAGATCGCGGATGCACTCGATGCCGCTCATGCGGCTGGCATCGTGCATCGGGACATCAAGGCGGCGAACATCTTTGTGACCAAGCGCGGCCACGCCAAGATTCTTGACTTCGGAATCGCAAAAATGGACGCGAGCGGCCCAAAGCGAGAATCAAGCTCGGGTTCAGACGAACCGACACTCGCCGACAAAGAGCTGACCACAAACGGCAGCACCATGGGGACAGTCACCTATATGTCTCCTGAGCAGGTTGCCGGCAAGCCGCTGGATAGGCGGACTGACCTCTTCTCGTTCGGCGTAATCCTCTACGAGATGGCAACGGCTCGCTCCCCATTCGAGAGGGAGACCACGGGATCAACTTTTGGCGCCATCCTGCATGAGCCGCCCATCCCGCCCTCCCGGTTCAATCCAAAGTTGTCGCCCCGGCTGGAAGAGATCATCTTCAAGGCGCTGGAGAAGAACCGCGATCTGCGATATCAGCATGCCTCCGACATGCGAGCCGACTTACAGCGTCTCCAACGGGATACGGAGTCGGGTAAGTCTGTCACTGTGACCGAATCGGTGCCGGCTTATCGCGAAAGACGGTTTCCATGGGCCGCTGTCGGCGCCGTTGGCGTCATCGCTGCACTCGTGATTGCTCTCATGGTGTGGGGGGCAAGGCGCCGCCCCTCCGCCTCACCGGCCGGTTCCGCAAGCCTGAGAGCGATCGCGGTACTACCGTTCCAGAATGCTGGCTCCGACAAAAACACGGATTTCCTGCAGCTCGCCTTGCCGGATGAGATTGCGACTACGTTGAGCTATGTGCCCTCTTTCTCGATCCGTCCCTTTGCCACGACTAGCAAGTACAACGGGCCGAACGTGGACTTGCAGCAGGCAGGCCGGGAGATGGGAGTGACCTCCATCGTGACGGGTCATTACCTCACCGAAGGCAACCAGTTGGAGGTCACACTGGAAGCGGTCGACGTGGCGAACAACCGCAGTGTCTGGCGAGATACGATTAGTGTTGCCGCGCTGGACAAGATTGCGATGCGGGACCTGGTCACGTCGAGCGTTCGGCAGGGCCTCGTCCCTGTTCTTGGAGGATTGTCCGCGTCTGGGGGGGCAGAGACTAGGCCCAGCAACGAGCAGGCCTACGATTTGTACTTGCGCAGCATCGCAGTTCCGCATGATGTTGCTCCCAACAAGGACGCGATCGCAATACTGGAGCGTGCAGTAAGTATTGACCCCAGCTATGCGCCCGTTTGGGAAGCTTTGGGGCGGCGGTATTACTTTGACGGTGCCTATGGTGACGGCGGGGAACCGATGCTCAAGCGTTCGGACTCCGCCATGGAACGTGCTTTGGCACTCGATCCAAACTTGATTTCTGCCGCTGGACTCTTGATCACTAACCAAACGGAGGGAGGCGACCTTGTACACGCCTATGCGCAAGCCGTGGCCCTCGTCAGGCGCCGCCCGAAAGACGCCATGGCCCGTTTCGCTCTGTCCTATGTCCTGCGCTATGCGGGACTGTTGGACGAATCGGCGCGCGAGTGTGACGCCGCTCTTGCCTTGGACCAGGCCAACTACCAGATTCGGTCATGCTCGGGAGTCTTTGCGCAACTAAACCAGCCAGAAAGGGCAATGGATTTCGTTCGTCTCGATGCAGGCTCGCAATATGCTGCCATGCAAACCGCGGCTGTTCTCCTGGGCCAGGCTAAAGTCACCGAAGCGCGGCAAGCCATCCAGAGAGCGTCGGGGTCTCCGTTAGTAGGTCGCGATTTGTTGGAAACCTGCTTTGACCCCCAACGGTCCTCTCAATGCCACGCGGCGGCTCAAAAGGCCGAGAGTGCTGCGCTCGCAGGAACTGATGTGGAGCCTCGGTATTCCGTCGGGGCCTTGTTGTCATATTGTGGTCAGAAGGATGCCTCGGTTCGCCTGCTGCGGAACGCCATAGAGCACAACTACTGCTCCTACACCGCCCTGCAAAAAGATCCTTTATTGGTGAAGCTCCGCGGGACCTCTGAGTTCAGCGGGTTGCTCTCCGCTGCCAAGGCGTGCCAGAACAGGTTTCTGGCGGAGCGAAACCAGAGTTCCCAGTGAAAAGTGAGAGATGATACCCAGGCATTCCTAAGCCAATGCCCAGCCTTGCCTAGAAGCTAGTCTCCAAACGGACGGCGTAGCTACGCGGCGGCGCGATGGCGTTGCCGGAGAAAAGACCGGCAAAGTCGATCAAGTTCAACCGGTTGTTCAGGTTCTGCACGTCGGCTTGCAGGCGCATCGTGACGCGATCTTTCTTCAACACCTCGGCGCCGGCAGACGCATTCAAAGATAAGGATGGCCGCACGCGGCCCGTGGCGAAGTTCACTCGATCGACGATCGCCTGCCCGAATTGCGCGACCGCGTTCTGTTGCGTGCCGGTGAATGCAAAGGGAAGGCCGCTTCCGTATTCTGTTCCGAATGCGACCCACGCTTTGGGCACGAGCTGGTAACGGAATCTAGTGCGCATCGTGTTGCGCTGATCCTGCGAGACCCAGAAGCGGCCGTTGGTCTGGCTCAGAGCGTTGCTGGCGTCGTCGCCAAGGAACAGGCCTCCCGTAACCGGCAGATACGCCGAGCCAACCATGTAGGAATAGCTGGCAAAACCGGAGAGTCGCCGCCACAGATGTGGGACGCTTAGCTTGGCCTCCGCACCGTAGATATTGGCCTTCTCGAACGCTATGGGAAAACTGACTGCAGTGTCGAGGAGCTGGTCATCATCGGCGAAGCTGTTTACGCGCCGGTTGAAGCCGTTTACGTCGAGGCTCATCACCTTGAATAGGCCCTTGGTCGCGCCGACTTCGTAATAATCTCCGTGAGAGGGTTTTACCGGCAAGCGCAAAACCTGGTCGTTCAGCGAGACCACTGCCGGAGAACTGGAGAGCAGGATGTTCTCAAAGTCAGGAGTCTGGAACACCCGGTCATACGAGGCATGGATCAGCAGATCGGCCGACGAAATGTAGCGCGCGATTCCCAGCCGCGGGCTGACCGCATTCTGATTCACGATGAGCTGGTAATGATCCCACCGAAGTCCGGCGCTGACCGTCCATTTGCCCAGGCGTATCTGGTCCTGCACGAAGGCCGACTGTTCGAGATCCGGACGATTCCCCACGAAGCTGAACGATGCCGGAGTGCCGGGAGCGAACTGCGTGAAGTCTGTGATCTGGTAGCTGAACTTCTCGCGAAGAAACACGGCATCGGACTCGACACCGGCTTTCCATTCCTGATTGCCATGATGAACAGACACAGTGCCCTTGAAATAGCCTTCCCTGAATCCGTTATCCTGAAACGCGACGATCGGCGTGGAGAAGGCATTGGAGAACGTGCCTTCCGAGGCGTCTCGCACCATCCCTCGAAAGTCTCCCAGCACATCCGCGGAAAATACATGCTGATAGGAGACCATGCCCATGGTCTCGAAGTTGTTCCGATCCTGGCGCTGGCCTGCGGTCTCCTGCACCAGTTCATTGGGGACGAGAAAGCGTGAAAGTTCGTGCCGCACTACAAAGCTCAGGCGATCACGCGGGTTCAGATCGCGCTCGTAGTTCAGGGCGAAGTCCCCGGTCGTGCCTGTGTTGGTGTAATTCTGGAGCACGGGAGGATTCAGATAGCGGTCGGTCATGCTGCCGTTGGCGCTGGCGCCCAGGGTATTTTTGCCCCAGCCATACTGCAGCGCTCCAAAAGCCTGGCCCGTGTCGAAACTGCCGCCGGAAAGATCGAAATCCCCGTGCAGTCCGGGCCGCGTATCGCGCACCGTGTTGATCTCAATCACCCCGCCCATTTTTCTTCCGTATTCGGCCGGAATGCCAGCCGTATAGACGCTCATGGATTGAACATCGGAGGCCTCAATCTCGGGTCCGAAACTGGGAGAGCGATTCTCGGTCAGGGGAATTCCGTCGACCACAAACTGCGTCTGATACTCTGAGCCCCGCGGATGCAGCACGGCGTTGCCTTCGTAGAGCCAGCCCGGCTGGGAGTTGACCAGGTCCTGCAGTGAGCGGCCGGGAAGAGAAGCGACTCGGGTGTCGATCTCGTCGGACCCGATGCGATTGATTGTGCCGGTGCGATGTGGGTCAATCAGGGTTTCGTCGATCGCATTTACCGTAACGGCAGTGCTTAAAGGAGAAATACTGAGTGTGAACTGATGCTCGGTCGGAACGGCAGATCGAATCTCCACAGAATCATTGAGGTCGGCAAATCCTTCCCGCCGTACTTCCAGTCGGTAGAACCCAAACGGCAGGCCTTTCACCACCAGGCTTCCCACTTCGTCGGTGCGGAGACTCTTCCGGAACCGGTTCATCTCGCTTACCAGTTCGACCGTGCTCTTCAAACCAAGGCCATCGGGATCGGTCACCCTCAGGCGCAACTCACCCGTGTTGCTCTGTCCAAAAAGGCTGGCGGTCAACACGGCGAGGGCCAAGCAAGCACTTATCCTCGACGTGACAATACCAAGCCGCCCGTGAGTCCTACCCAACATAAGCTCCGATTCTCGCGTCTGCGGGGCTTGAATGCAAGGTTCCGTTGGTGCGACACCCACTACTATCGTCCAAAGAATTACCCCACGAGCACCAGTGTCGACGGGGTTTGGAGACTCTTTACGCAGGCACCCCGCCTCGTTGACAAACCATCAGTCATCGCGTACCGTTCCCACTCTAAGTTGAAGGCTAGAAGCCACTTTTCTGAGGATGGCTTCCCGGCGTTGCGGTCTCACCCAGCGCTTGTCCAATGGTTCCCGAGCCCAAATCGGGGGCAGATTCAGTGGATATAACTGCGACTGATGTGTATTCGGGTCATCGGGTTCTAGTACCAGGTTGGCAATTTTGCAGGAAGGGACATGTTCGGAGTGTCATCATCTAGAAAAGGACTACTGGTCATCCTGATCCTTGCTGTGACATTCCTGTCGCAGGAGGCTGCCGCTCAGGATGCGAGCGAACCTGCTCCCCTGCTGACCCTGGACGATGCAATTCAGCTGGCCATTGCCAACAATCGATCGCTGAAGATTGCCAGCCTGAACATAGACGTGTCGAAGTGGCAGGTCGCCGCCGCCAAGACCAAACGCCTGCCGGCCTTCAATACCTACCTCTTCGGCTCCGGTCAGCTGGTTCCGCTCGACTTTACCTTCAAGGAAGGCTCGCTGGGACTTCTCGGAGGGAAACCCAACCCGTCGCGCGATATCTCGATCAGCCCCTCACAAAGTTTCACGGCATATGTAGTAGCCCAGGCGCAGCAGCCGTTATCCCAGCTCTACAAGATTAATCTCGGGATCAGGGAGCAACGGCTTGCAGGCGACTATTCCAGCCAGGAGTTTCGCTCCAAGCGCCAGTCAGTAGTAGCTCAGGTGAAGCAGGCTTACTACGCAATCCTGCAAGCGGAGAGTGCACTTGAAGCCACTGAGGCCGGCGTCAAGCACTACCAGGAATTCGACCGCCTCATGCAGCAGTACCTCTCACAGGAGGTGGTGCTCAAATCCGAGAGCCTGGACGTGAAGGCCAAACTGGCACAAGCCCAATATCAGGTCGTGCAGTTGCGCAACAATCTGCAGACCGGCAAGGAACAGCTCAACGATTTGCTGGGACGCGATCTGAGCGTCGATTTTCGAACCCAGCAGGTTGCCACAATCACGTCCGAGGAAGGCGATTTGAAACTTGCTCAGCAAACCGCTCTCACCCAGCGTCCGGAGATCAAGGAAGCTGAGATCGGCGTGAAGAAGGCCGACTATGACCGGAAAATCGCCAAGGCGGATTACATCCCTGATGTCGGTCTGGCGGTCCACTACATCGCACCACTCAACGTTCCCATTGTTCCTCAGAATATTGCAAGTGCGGGCGTCGAGCTCAGCTGGGAGCCGTTCGAGTGGGGCCGTCGCAAGGACGTTATCAACCAGAAGAAACTGGCGCTGGAGCAGAGCCAATACCAACTGAAGGACGCTCAGTCAAAGGTCCTGCTGGATGTGAATAACCGCTTTCGCAAGCTGGATGAGTCGCGTGTTCTTTTGGGCGTGGCCAAGGTCGCACGCGACGCCGCCAACGAGAAACTGAAGGAAGTGACCGACAAGTTCGGGCAACAGGCGGTCCTGCTGCGGGATGTTTTGCAGCAACAAGCTGCCGTAGCCAGCGCAAACAGTGATTACGAACAGGCCCTCCTGTCGTTCTGGACGGCGAAGGCGGACTTCGAGAAATCATTGGGGGAGGACTAATGGCCGTGAACCGTGACGCCGTGACTCCAACGCTACGCTTATTCACGTTAGCAATCGCGGGACTGCTTGCCCTGACCCTTGCTGCCTGCAGCCCGGCCAATTCCACTCCGAAGCCGCTGCCCCCCGTGCGCACAGCCGAAGTGCAGACCATCCAGGTCGGCAGCACGGTCAGGTATTCGGCGAATATCGTGCCCTATGCGCAAGTCGATTTGGCCTTCAAGTCTGCGGGATATGTGGACAGTATTCTCCAGGTCAAGGGAGCCGACGGCCGGGTGCGCAATGTGGACGAAGGCGATTGGGTGACAAAGGGCACGGTGCTGGCCGTCGTTCACCAGCAGGACTATCTCGACAAGCTGGATCAAGCGAACGCGCAGCTGGCGCGAGCGCAAGCGGAATATGACAAAGCGAAGTTGAGCTTTGACCGCACGTCCGCGCTCTATGCCACACAGAGCGCGACCAAGCCCGACTTCGACTCCGCCAAAGCCCAGCTTGATAGCACCGCAGCGACGGTGAGCAGCGCGAAAGCGCAGATCAGCGAGGCCCAGGTCGCGCTCGGCTATGCCTCGTTAAAAGCGCCTTTTGACGGGTGGATCGTCAAGCGCGGCGTTGACGTCGGCAGTCTGGTGGGTCCGGCGACGAATGGCTTCTCGATCGCGGATACCAGATCCGTAAAAGCAGTGTTCGGCGTGCCAGACACTTCGATGCAGCGGGTGAAGTTGGGTCAGCGGCAGGCAATTACGACAGACGCTGTGCCGGGCGAATTCGAAGGGCATGTTTCCACTATTTCTCCCGCGGCGGACCCAAAGAGCCGGGTCTATTCCGTCGAAGTCACGATTGCCAACCCGCAAAACCGGTTGAAATCGGGCATGATTGCGTCGCTTTCGTTGGGCGGAGAGGAACTGCCGCATCCGGTTGTCGCCGTTCCTCTCGCCGCGGTCATTCGCGATCCGCAACAACAGAATAATTTCGCAGTGCTCGTCGTGGATGGCGCGGGAGACACGGTGACGGCGCGCGCACGCACAGTCACACTGGGTGACGCTTACGGAAACATGATTGAGGTTACCGGCGGAGTCAAGCAGGGTGAGCGTGTCGTCACTACGGGCGTAACGTTGATCAAGAGTGGCGACCAGGTGCGCGTCATACCCTGACAATGCGGTTCGAGTAGGAGCTTTCGGCCTTCTGAGCTTTGCCCATGGCGCATAAAACTGATGCCGAGCTGATCGCGCACACTCATAACACTGCTCGTTTCTTCACCGAGCACCGGCAGGTCGCGCTCATCCTCTTGTTGGGGACGTTTGTATGGGGTTGGTACGGCTACCATCACATGCCGAAGCGCAAGGACCCGAGCCTTCCTGTGCGCGTCGCAGTGGCCAGCACCCAGTGGCCGGGAGCCACTGCACAAGAGGTCGAACAGCTCGTTACCCGCCCGATCGAGCAGACCGTTGCACAAAACGCTTTCCTCAAACCACCCATCCCGTCTGACTTCAGCATTCGATCGATCAGCTTTCCTGGCCTATCCCTCGTTTACGTACAGCTCGACGACAACTTGAAGGACACGCGCAAGCAGTTCAGCGACATGAATCTCAAGCTGAATGCGCTCAACGGACGGCTCCCGCAAGGGGCTGGACCGATCCTGTTCAACAGCGATTTTGGTGACACCTCCGCTCTGATGCTCACGGTGGCAAGTCCCCGCGTCGGGCCAGTCGAGGTGGCGATCAGGGCGCAGTCGATCCGCAAAGCCATCGAGCAGGTGCGCGCTTCCGAGTCGAAACATGCTGCCCAACCGCGTGTGAGCATCGTCTACTGCTTCCCGCAGTCGGTGTCGGTCGATCTGGTCAGTGACTCCTTCAACTACATCGCGCAGTTGGCCTTGCAACGTAAACTGCTGTCGGATCCTCATGTTTTGCAAGGGTCGGGCTTCGTCGGTCTGGATGTCAGCTCTCAGCTCAGTGACGAAGATCTGCGGACCTGGGGAGATCGCTTGGTCCAGGAGCGGTTGCATCGGTCCGAAATTCATCCCGACACTTGGCCAGCCGCCTTCATTCGCGATCCCCAGGACACAGAAGCCAAACTGGCAGCGGTGGCGGGGGACAAGTATTCCTATCGCGAACTCGATGACTTCACCGACCTGATCGGCCGCACGCTTCAGGGTGCACCTGAGGTCTCGAAGATCGAGCGCAAGGGTGTGCTCCCGGAGCAAGTCTTTCTGGATTATTCCCAGGAGCGGCTGGCGGAATACGGGATAAAGCCCTCCGGTCTCAAAGACATTCTGGGCGCACGCAACATCACCCAGCCCGGGGGAACGCTGGAGGTTGGATCTAAAAGCGTTCTGATCAATCCCTCCGGGAAGTTCAAAGACATCCGATCGATTGGCGATGTCATCATCGGCACGTCATCCACGGCGGCACACAGCCCCGTCTACCTGCGCGACCTGGTCGACATTTCACGCGGATACCAGAGTCCGCCACAATACCTGAACTATCTCACCTGGCGCGACAACGCCGGAAAATGGAACCGCAGTCGCGCTATCACCATCGCGGTCCAAATGAAGGATGGCGAACAGATCGACCAGTTTGGAAAGAGCGTGGACGCGAAACTGGCCGACGTGAAGAGTTACCTTCCCGAAGATCTGGTGATCGCTCGGACTTCTGACCAGCCGTTGCAGGTGAAAGAAAACCTCGACCTGTTCATGGATGCCTTGTATGAAGCGATCGCCCTGGTTGTGATCGTTTCGCTGATCGGATTTTGGGAGTGGCGTTCGGCGCTCCTGATGGCCATCTCTATCCCGATCACACTGGCCATGACGTTCGGGATGATGTACATCCTGGGAATCGACCTGCAGCAGGTCTCGGTGGCCACGCTGATCATTGCGCTGGGTTTGCTGGTCGACGATCCCGTGGTCGCCGGCGATTCCATCAAGCGAATGCTGGCGGATGGCCACCCGAATATCGTTGCCGCCTGGCTGGGCCCAACCAAGCTAGCCACTGCTATCCTCTACGCCACGGTTACGAATATCGTGGCCTACGTGCCATTCTTGCTCGTGACTGGCAGCACGGGCGAATTTCTTTACAGCTTGCCCATCGTCATGACCTGTTCGCTGGTGGCGTCGCGGCTGGCTTCGATGACGTTCATTCCTTTCCTCGGCTACTACATTCTGCGACCCGATAAGGGGCCCGAGCCCACCATTGAAGAGCGGCGGAACGGGCGCTTCATGCGCTATTACGTGATCGCAGCGAGATATTCGATCGAACATCGCTGGAAGTTCTTCATCGGATCACTCGCCTTCCTGCTCATCGGCGCCGTGATTTTTTCCCAATTGAAGCTGGCATTTTTCCCCGAGGACGTTCAGTACTGGTCTTACGTCGACGTGTGGTTGCCGAATGACGTTAATCTGGGCACGACCAATCAGACCGCGCAAAAGGTGGAGCAGACCATCCGAGAAGAGGCCGAGAAGTATGGCCGCGCGCATCCCGACAAGGATGGAAAGCCGGCTCACATCTTGAAGTACGTTACGGCTTTTGTCGGCGGCGGCGGCCCGCGTTTCTGGTTCTCGGCCTCGCCCCAACTGCAGCAGCTCAACTACGCCCAGGTCATCACCGAGCTCACGGACAAGGAGCTTACGCCGGTGTTCGTTCGACAATTGCAGCCGGTGCTGACGGCCAACGTGCCCGGCGCTCGCCTCGACGTGCGGCAATTGCTGACCAACCCGATTGACTACCCGATTGAAATACGCATATCCAGCGCCGCCGACGTCAGCGCGGCCCAGGAGCCTGAGGACATACGGACGTTGCGGCGGCTCGCCGGTCAGGTGGAAGACATACTCCGCAGTATTCCCGTCGCGGATCGGGTTCGAAACGAGTGGGGAGAGGAGAGCGCGCAAATCAAGCTCAAGATCGAACCCGATCGCGCCAACCTCGCGGGGATTACGAACTACGATGTGGCCACTTCATCTTCAGCTGCGATCAGCGGCACTCCAGTGGCAGCCCTGCAGGAAGGCCAGAAGCAAATTGCTGTCGTGGCTCGCCTGCGCATGAACGAGCGGGCACAGCTTTCCGATCTACAAAACCTTTATGTGTACGGATCGCAGGCCGACACCAAAATTCCGCTCGTGCAGGTTTCGGAGATCGAGACGACCATGGATACCGGCCGCATTGTCCGGCTGGAGCAGTTCCGCACGATCAATGTGCGAGCGTTTCCGGCCATCGGCGTCCTGAGTTCCGAGGTCTTGAAGGAGGCGATGCCACGGCTGCGCGAATTTGAAAAGTCGATGCCACCCGGTTATCGCTTGCAGATCGGCGGCGAATACGACAAGACTTCCCGCGGCTTCAAGAATCTCGCCATGGTGATGGCAGTGTCTATTTTTGCGATTTTCCTGGCCCTCGTATTTCAGTTCAACAACGGAATAAAGCCTCTGTTGGTGCTGGCTGCGGCGCCGTATGGCATCGTGGGCGCGGTGGCCGCATTGTGGATCATGAAGGTGCCCTTCGGGTTCATGGCCTTTCTTGGGATCGCCAGCCTGGTGGGTGTGATCGTCAGCCATTCCATCGTCCTCTTTGACTTCATCGAAGAAAGACACGCCGTCGGAGACGACTTTGAAGACGCCGTGATCGATGCCGGTATTCTCCGTCTGCGGGCGGTGATGATCACCGTTTTCGCCACCGTGCTGGCGCTCTTCCCGCTGGCATTGCACGGCGGTCCCTTGTGGCAGCCACTTTGTTACGCGCAGATCGGAGGCCTGCTGGTGGCTACCCTGATCACCAAACTCCAGGTGCCGTGCATGTACGCGATCTTTATTCTGGATCTAAAGATTCTGAAGTGGGAGACGAAGGAAGAGAAGGCGGTTGCCTGAAGCAGATCGGTGAGAAAATTTCCCGGCTCTACAGCATCCCCCGAAACACAGGACGGCAAGGCGTCATGCAGTTCGTCGCCTTCGAAATGGAGTGATCGTCCGATGCAATCTGCTGGAGTCCGTTGCCGAAAACGTTCCGTTAGCTTTTCAACACCTGTCCCCGTGAACTGCGAGGAATGGGTTAGAATCAGGTATTCCCGGCTTGGCGGCGAGTTTCCTCTGCGGGCTCAGTACCCGGTCCTTCGGATCGCTCTAGCGGGAGACCGTTGTTGGTAGTGCCGCCCCAATCTATGTCGGCGGCGACCGTTCGAAGTACAAGGAGGCTGTGCTCATGGAAACGCCCAAAAGCGGCGAATTCGCTCACATCGGGAAGTCGGTAGTCATCAAGGGAGAACTCTCGGGCAGCGAAGATCTGTACATTGACGGTCGGGTATCGGGAACCATCGAACTCCGTGGGAACCGCCTCACCATAGGCCCGAACGGCCAGATCCAGGCCAATATCAACGCGAAAGGCGTTGTCGTCCAGGGAAAGCTGGAAGGGAGCATTCAGGCCAGCGATCGGGTGGAGTTGCGTGCCTCAGCGGTGATGGTAGGCGATGTTTCCACACAGCGCGTCGCGATTGAGGACGGCGCCTACATAAAGGGAAAAGTCGAAATCCAGAAGGAAGCCTCCAGAGCCGGCTCGAAGCCTGAGGCAAAGGTCGAGGCGACAAGCCCCGCTTCGCTGGCGGCAGCCGCGCCGGGCGGCACTTCTTCCGGTGGCGGCGGGTCTTCGCTAACCTCCCCGGAGCAGAAGAAGTAACCGGTTCGATTCCACGACGCGCGATAAACTAGGCTGGCATCAGCGATAGGCGGGGGCCTGGAGTCATCTAGGGCATCCGTCGTCCAACGACGAAATGAAAATTTTTCGTGGCGGTACATCGGCGGGACCCGAAACACCAGCGTCCTCCAAACCTGCGCAGCGGCTGACACGCAAGTCCAGCGGACTGGGCGAGCTTGCGCGGCAGTTGGCGTCGGAAGAAGTCCTGTGTGTCCTCGATTTGGGCGCCACTTCACCCGCCAATATTCGTTACCTGACGGAGCGCGGGCACAAGATCTACAGCGAAGACTTGCTGGTGGCTTCGACCGACCCTTCTCTCGCCACCAAAGACGAACAGGGCCATCCCACTCTCGACGCGAAGCGCTTTCTCGCAGATAACCTGGTTTATCCTAACGCGCACTTCGACATCGTTCTGTGCTGGAATCTCGCGGACTACCTGGACGAGAGTCTGGTCAAACCCGTCGTGGACAAGTTGTGGTCCATGCTGAAGCCGGGGGGCGTTCTCCTGGCTTTCTTTCACACGCGCGATGCCGGGCCCGACGCCCCCTGCTACCGCTATCATGTTGTAGGCAACGACCTGCTGGAGATGCAGCCCATCGTACCGCCGCGCGAAGTCAAGCATGGGCACACGGGAGCCGCACACTCCGCTGTCGGCGGCGGTTTCCGTCTGCAGCGTGTGTTTAACAATCGCCACATCGAGAACCTTTTCCGCGACTTCGCTTCTATCAAATTCTTCCTCGCCCGTGACAACGTCCGGGAAGTTCTCGTAGTTCGATAGTCAACCATTCTTAGTTGACGCGCTCTTACCGTGTGTGCCGGATGAAGTAGCGCGTCAATGCCGGGCTGTGTTTCAACGCTGTCAGAAGCACCAGACGCACCATTCGCGGCAGGAGAAAGATGTGCCGTATTTGCGAGGACGTTCGGAAAACGGGCAGGAAGTCGCTTTCATAAGAGCGGCGGTAAGACTCGATGCTTGCGGTTAGAGAAGTCTTGCCCTGAAAAAACGGCGCCAACGATCGAGCGGCCAACACTCCGCCGCGCAGTGCCAGAGATATCCCGTCGCCCACGAAGGGATCGACAAATCCCGCGGCATCGCCCGCCCGCAGAATGCTCCCTTCCACAGGTTGCGGCTCGCGAAACAGCAGCGGGGAAGTGCTTACTGGATCAGTCAGCGGCTGCCAGCTCCGGCTGCGCTCTCGCAGCGGAGTATTGCGCTCAAACACGTCAGCCAGAGTGCTGGCTACGTCCGCCCGTACCATGGCGCAAACGTTGACGCGATTTTGCCTTCGATTATCCTCGAGGGTGACGGGCTGAACGCCGCAGTACCCGCCCTCAAAAAAATACAGGTCCACCGATGGCGATGGCGCTTCCTCCGCAAAATGAGCTTTCACGCCCAGCCACTTCTGTCGCGGCTTGTAGCTCTCAGGCGGAGGGGTAGTCAGGTTCGACCATCGCCCGGTGGAATTGATCACCGCACGACTCTCATACGAGTCGCTATTCGTGGAGACTGCGAAGGGGCCGTCTCCGCCAATGGTTTGAACAGTAATTTGATCGCGCGTCTCGACACCATTTTTCTGCGCTGCTGTCCAGAGTGCCGCGTCCAGATCAAGCCGTGCGATGCTCGCGGCAGGAGGATCGACCACACTCGCCAGCATCAGTCCATCGACGAAAATACGAGTCTGGGCGATGCGGGGTGCCTGCTCGAGCAAGTTTCTTCCACTTGTGCCCAGCAGCGACGCAAGCAAGCTCAGCGACTCTGCAGAAACAAATTCACCGCAAGCTTTGTTGCGCGGGAAACGCCCGCGCTCGAGCAGCAAGACACGTGCGCCTGCGCTAGCCGCCGTAATGGCCGCAGACGATCCACCCGGACCTGCGCCGATCACGATCAGGTCATACATTCGCAGGCTTCCTTCCGTTCGTGGGCGCTCCCGATTTCCAGACGACGACTCCCATTCGATAAAGGTAATGCCGCGTGATTTCCACTCTTGCAGCGCCTGCGTATCCCAGCATTTCGCGCATTTCAGCCGGAGTGTAGGCCTGACGGACAGAGGCGGGCGCGTCATTGCGTGTGATGCGGCTGCGGTAAATCGGGAGGCCCGCATAAACCAGCGCCAGATGCACCGGATTTCGCACCAGATCGTTGATCAATACGGCTACACGGGAGCAGCGGAGAGCCTCTTTAGCAAAAGCCGTTACCTGGTCAGGCGGCAGGTGATGAACGAACAGGCAGCAACTGATTAAGTCGAAACTGCCATTGTGAAAGGGAAGGGAAAGCGCGTCGCCGACAACCTTGGATTCTCCATTCGTCAGATGGCTGGAGCAGCGATCAAGCAGGGTCAGCTGCAAGTCAATTCCGCGACGCTGCAGTCGGGCGCGCACCGATTGCGGTAAATCTCCGGAGCCTGCCGCCACTTCCAGCACAGAGAACTTCGATTTTCCACTTACACGCGCCGCGTGCTCCACCATGCGCGCGGTGGTGTTGACGCCGCCAAAACGATGGTTGAAGAAGCGAAGATCAGCCAGCGAGTCGGATACTTCAGCGGGTGAGCCGTTGTCATCATCTAGCAATTCGCGGCTGGGGATTCGCTTCATGTCGCACAAGTGCCGCAGAAGTGTAACACCCGGCCAGCGCTGGCCGCTTACACTTCCGCCAGCTCTTCCTCGAGTAACTGCTTGTTATAGAGGTCGGTGTAGTAACCGTTGCGGGCAATGAGTTCGTCGTGGGTGCCGATCTCGACGATCCGCCCTCCGTGCAGGACGGCGATCCGGTCCGCGTTGCGAACCGTAGACACGCGGTGGGAGATGAAAATCGTGGTCCGATCCTGCATCACTTCGCGCAGATGATTGAGAATCTTGTCCTCAGTGTGCGTATCGACGCTCGACAATGCGTCATCCAGAATCAGAATTCGGGGATCGCGAAGAATTGCGCGGGCGATCGCGGTGCGCTGCTTCTGCCCTCCCGACAACGTAATTCCGCGCTCACCGACCATCGTCTGGTACCGCTCCGGGAAGCCTTCAATATCGCGTGCGATGTTGGCTGCTTCGGCGGCCGCGTACACTTCCTCATCCGTCACATTCTCTTTGCCGAAGGCAATGTTCCCGCGAACGGTGTCGCTGAAGAGAAACGTTTCCTGGGGGACGAACCCGATACTTCCCCGCAGATCCTCCAGTCGGTAGTCGCGCACCGGACGGCCATCGATGAGCACAGAGCCGGGAGGGGCATCGTAAATACGCGGGATCAGGTTCACCAGGGTTGTCTTGCCCGAGCCGGTTGGACCGACGATCGCCAGGCTGCTGCCAGCTGGAATGCGAAGATTGATGTCACGTAAAACCGGTGTTCCGTTGTAGGCGAAATCGAGGTTGCGGAATTCAATCTCACCGCCTATGGCGGAAGGTGGATGCGGCGATTTCGCCGCCTCGCTATCGTCGATCTCAGCTTTTTCGATGAGAAGTTCGTTGATGCGACCCATTGACGCCGTGCCGCGCTGGAAGATGTTAATGACCCAGCCCAAAGCGATGATGGGCCAGGTTAGCTGCACCATGTAGGTGTTGAATGCTACAAATTTGCCGACGCTTATCTTGCCGAGCAAGACTTCGCGGCCCCCGAGCCACAACACCAGGACTACGGCGAAGCCCAGCATGGTTTCCAGCGTGGGCCACAGCATGCCCATCAAGCGTACTAACTTCAGGCTCCGCGAGATGTACTCCTGATTTGCTCCCTCAAAGGCATTGATCTCTGCCTCCTCCTGCACGTAGGCGCGAATCACTCGGGCGCCAGAGAAGTTTTCCTGCGCTCGGGCCGAAATGTCAGAGAACATGGCCTGGATCTTCTCAAACCGGTCATGAATGCGCCGGCCGAAGTACTGCACGACGATGCTCACGATCGGCAGCGGCAGGAATGCATAGAGCGTCAGCCCGGGGCTGATCTTCAACATGAACACCAAGGCCGCGGCCGTGAATACGATCGTATTCGCCGAATACATGATGGCCGGTCCCAGGAGCGCGCGCACCGCGTTGAGGTCATTTGTGGCTCGCGCCATGATGTCGCCGGTGCGGGTGCGCTGATAGAACGAGTACGAAAGGCCTTCCAGATGCCGGAACAGATCGTTGCGAAGATCGAACTCGATCTCTCGTGAGATGCCGATGACAACCCAGCGCGTCAGGTACTGGAACACCCCCTTCGTGAGCGCTATCGCGATCAGCAGC
Source organism: uncultured Acidobacteriota bacterium (assembly GCA_963711675.1). GTDB lineage: Bacteria > Acidobacteriota > Terriglobia > Terriglobales > Acidobacteriaceae > CAVQFB01. The sequence goes on from CAVQFB010000016.1 coordinate 160,743, forward strand.
AGAGAATAGATCAGCAGAGTTCGAGACGTGATGCCCTGCTTCAGAGCATCGACCGCGCGTTGTATGACCTGAGGGAACAAACTCCAAACGCCATTTGTCAGGAACACACACACTGTCCCCACCACGTAGCCGCGGCGATATTTCTTTAAATAGGGGAGCAGAGGGCGGAGACTTTTGGGTACCATGTGCTTCTACTAGATGAGATTCTAGCCGTCGGCGCTTCAGATGTTCCGCGGTCCAAGGTTCGCGGAGGGAACTGGACAACGCAGCCCTGAGTGCCCGGGCAGGATATTGCGAAACTTGGGCGATGCCTCGGTTTGCTATCAGGCGAGCCGTGAACCGGCCTTCTCGAATACTGCGGGATGGCGATAACGTTCCAGGCGATCCTCACTCGGGACCTCTCGGAAAACTACTGCGCAGGTGGCAACAAGCGCCAAGGCCCATCCTGCCAGGAAAAACCAGCCCAAAAGCATCAAACAGAAATAGATTATGTCGCCATTCATACTTGTCCTTCGCACGCCCCGGAAGCTTCTGCTGTTTGCCAGTTCATCCGAATCGATGCCCGAACCTTCTGTTTCACTATCTTTAGCAGGACAATTCAGCCTTGCCGTAAAGCCGCCGGTACTCGGCGAGGATGTCTTGAATCTTCTGCACTCTCCCCAACGTGGTCAAATGGCGATTGTTAAATACGGCCTCAACTTTAGACATCCAGCAGTCCACAGCGGTATGTATTCCTGACGCCATTTCGCTCGCTACTGCCTCTATGAAGTCTCGATCTAGTGCTGTCGCTGCCACGCGGGACCACCTTTCTTGCTTCGAACGGCTCGAAAAAATCAGGCGGGACGGGGGATGAGAGGAGAGTCGCCCCGCCTGCAGCGCACACAAAAGCTTTATTCGGACGCCGTCCCTGGCTGCATGTGTTTCATCATCCGCTGCTCATGACGGCTCATGAACTTGTCCATCTTGGCTTTCTGATCGGGCGTGAGCACCTGGAACAGCTCGGAAGTGATGCGCGCCTTTTGTACCTCTGCTTCGATCATCGTCTGCGATTGCTGGGTCACCAGGGCGCGGGCCTTGGTTTCGTCGAAGCTGCCACTCTCCGCCATCTGCCTGAGCTGTTGATGGGTCTGCATGAGTTGTTGGGCCAGAGGCTGGATATTAGGCCGCTCTTTCGCCAAAATATCCTTCACCTGCGCTTGCTGTGCGTCGGTTAGGTCAAGATAAGACGAAAAGAACCCGAGCATATGGCCGCCAAAGGGGAAGCCCATCCCGACCCGGGCTTGCGAAACCTTCTTGACGGTTTGGGAAACTCCGACCGCGGCCGCCAACATGATGACCAGCGCCGCCACAACCCACTTCACCCGATTCGATCTCATTTTTTCTGACTCCCGGCGCTGCCTTCTGCGAAGCGCCACCGCTTGCTATGTGCCTATGGAAACACCTTTTGCGGGGGTGTTGCGGTAAAGAGTCGGTCAACCGGAGTAAAGTTTTGTAAACTGTAGTGTCAACCTTTTGACAATTCTTTACGCCTTACCTCTATGCTGCTGTTGTAAAAGAGAGTTGTAGGTATGGATCGAATTCTGGTCATCGACGACGACACCGAGCTCTGCAGTTTAGTAGGCGAATACCTGGAGTCGGAGGGCTACGAAGCAGAAGCGGTGCACGACGGCGAGCGCGGACTCGAAAAGGCGCTGAGCGGCGAGCACGTGATGGTGGTGCTCGACGTGATGCTGCCCGGCATGAATGGCTTCGATGTTCTGCGCCGCATTCGCGATACTTCGCGCATTCCCGTATTGCTGCTCACCGCGCGTGGGCAGGATGTGGATCGCATCGTCGGCCTCGAGATCGGCGCCGATGATTATCTTCCGAAGCCTTTCAATCCGCGTGAACTGGTAGCGCGAATCCGCGCAGTTTTGCGGCGTTCGAAGAATGGGGACAAGGGCGCAGGGCCACCCGAAATTCTGCGAGTCGGTGACGTCGAACTCGATCCGGCAACGCGTACCGTGCGACAGGCCGGACAGGCGTTGGAACTGACGTCGGTTGAGTTCAATCTGCTGGAGGTGCTGTTGCGGGAAGCGGGTCGTGTAGTGACCCGCGAGCGCTTGGTGAACGCGGTCTTGAGCCGCAAGTTCTCGCCGTTCGATCGCAGCATAGACATGCACGTGAGTAAGGTGCGCAAGAAACTCGGAGACTCAGAGGGCGGAGCAGAGCATATAAAGACCGTCCGCGGTGTCGGTTATATCTTCGCGCGGCCCCGCGAGGTTACACGGAGCGACGCTGGATGAGAAGTCTCTTCCTGAAGATATTCCTTTCCTTCTGGCTGGCCGAGGCGCTTTTCATTGTCCTGGCCATCCTCGTGACTCTGGCATTCCGCCCGGCACGCGGTTCTTGGGAGGGACTTCGCGCACGCGCCTTGAACGAGTCCGTGCAAGCTTACCAGCGCGGTGGTGAGCATGAGGCGCGCCAGTACCTGGAGGATCTGGAACAGTCTCAGCACATCCGTGCTTTTCTTTACGACGAACTTGGAAGCGAGGTTTCCCGGCGGGCAGCGCCAGAGTGGATCGAACTTGCCGGGCGGGGCAAGCCTGCTCGTCCGCGCGCCTTCCCATGGAATTTTCTGCCCAATCGCGTGCTCGCTCAGGCGATCACTGCCGGTGACGGGCACCGCTACATGCTAGTGATCGAACTGCCACCCGGTCCGCGAATTTTCTTCGGGCCGCACGGCTTCCCCGGAGCAGGGTTTCTGATCGCGCTCATATCGTCTGGTTTGGTCTGCTATGTTCTGGCGCGCTACCTGACGGGCCCGATCGTGCGGCTTCGCTCCGCGACCCAGCGCCTCGCAGCCGGTGATCTGTCTGCCCGCGCAGGAGGTCTCCCGGTCCGGCGCCGCGATGAGATGGCCGGACTGGTTCGCGATTTCGATGCCATGGCATCAAGGCTGGAAGCGCTGGTCAACGCTCAATCCCGGCTTCTTAACGATGTTTCCCACGAACTGCGTTCGCCGCTGGCTCGCCTTAGCGTGGCGCTTGGCTTGGCACGCCAACGTACCGGGCCGGAAGCCCAAAGCACTCTGGACCGTATCGAGCGCGAAGCGGAGCGGCTGAACGAAATGATCGGCAGGCTCCTGACCATCGCCCGCTTGGAGAGCGGTGAGGACGGAGGGCAGAAACAGCCGCTCCATTTGGAAGAGCTGGTCCGCGAGATTTCCACGGATGCTGACTTCGAGGCCCAGAGCCGCAACTGCCGGGTCAAGTGCGTGGTTGAGGAGAACTGCATTGTGGTTGGCAGTGAGTCCTTGCTTCACAGCGCCATTGAAAATGTGATACGGAACGCCACCCGCTATACCGGGGAGGGTACGGAAGTTAAAGTGTTACTGGAGAAGGCAAAGGGGACAGGCGAAGGAACTGCCATCTTGCGAGTCCTCGACTCGGGGCCTGGAGTACCCTCCGAAGCCTTGGACAAACTGTTTCGGCCCTTTTACCGTCTTGACGATGCGCGGAACCCGCAAACCGGAGGGGCCGGATTAGGACTCTCTATTACCGACCGAACCGTCCGCCTGCACGGCGGCTCGGTGATTGCCTCTAATCGACCAGAAGGTGGATTGGCCGTCGAGATTCGGCTCCCATTGGCGCCGTCGCCGGTCCATGATTCAGTAGAAATCCCCGTGCCTGTTTCCGTGAACGGCGGCGAGGTGCACTGATCTCTCAATCTGTAGGCACAGGCAACTTCCTTCCCGCCCCTTGGTTCCAACTATCTTCAATGTTCCGGCGGCCTTGAAAGTTTGCTCTTCGCGGTTATTCCTGATACACAAATGAGGGTAAATAATCCTTCCATCTGACCGAAGCAGGGCGATTTAGCCCGTTTGCGCCCACGAGGAGGGGCAGGGAGACCGAATGTCAATCAAGTTCCGTGGATTCGCCGGAATGGCGACTGTGATCGCCACAGGCCTTTCTCTCATCAGTTGTGGCACCAGCTCGAGAACATCGAATATTCTTCTCGCGACCAGCCAGGGAGCTACGCTAATCGACTCGTTTGGCGTGAACCTCAATACTGGCGTTCTGACCCAGATTCATACGGCTGGCCAGGTGCCCTCCGGAACATCTCCCTCCGCCATCATTATCGATTCCACTGGCAGTACCGCCTACGTCGCCAATTTCTCGATCGCCACTCCCACCACCAGTCCCGGCACTATCTCAGCCTACACCGTAAAGTCCGATGGAACATTGGCCACCACTGGCAGCAACACCGCCACGGGAGCAAACCCCATCGCCATGACCATGGACCCCAGCGGCAAGTTTCTCTTCGTGGTGAACCAGGGATCCAACAATGTGTCTGTGTACTCCATTGGATCGCCAGGCAGCCTGACGGAAGTCGGTGGGTCGCCGTTTGCGACTGGAACCGCTCCTCTTCCTCCGTCCAATGCCTTGCCGGCGCCAGCCGGGGTGGCCGTCTCGACCGGGAACTTCGTCTACGTTTCGAACCAGGGGCAGGATACGATTTCCGCGTTTACCCTTAACACGACTTCCGGCGCGCTCACCCCTGTTGCCGGCTCTCCCTTTGCGGCGGGTACCTCGCCCTCTGGGCTAACCGCGCTGCTCACGACCTCGAACGTGAGTGTGCTCTTCTCCACGAATCAGGGCTCCAATAACGTTAGCGTGTTCAATATCAACACCGACGGCAGCCTCACCGAGGTGACAGGATCCCCATACTCGGCTGGCCTGGGGCCAATCGCCGCGATCACGGATCCCACGAGGACATTCCTTTACGTTGCGGATAGAGCTTCGAACCAGATCTCCAGTTACAAGGTGAGTCCTGGCACGGGTGCGCTCACGGCTCTCTCGCCGCCGACGGCCTCTACCGGGACCAATCCCGTGGGATTGGCGTTCCAGCCTGGCGGCAACGGTTGCACTGGCGACGCCTGTATGACCAACTTCCTGTACGTCGTCAACATCGGAAACAACACCATTTCTGGCTTCCAAATGACCGCCCAATCCGGAGCCCTTGCTCCGCTGGCTCCGGTGGCAACCACGGACGCGCAACCATCGGGCATCGCGGTGAAGTAACGTGTGGGTGTGATGGAACCGTCTAGGTGGGAACTTTCAGAATCAGATATCCTCCGACCAACCCGAAAATCAGGTCGGGAGACCATGCCGCCAAAGCGGGTGGTAGCTGGCTCAAGTTACCCATTGCCTCGAACAGCCGTGAGGTGACGGTATACACCACTGCTATTCCCACGGCTGTTGCCACGCCCGCAATCGCTCCTCGCTTCCCCGTCGACAACGAGAAAGGGACACCCAGTATCGCCATCACCAGCGTGATCAGGGGGAAGGCCAGTTTCTCATGCAGCTGTACCCTCAACCGCACGACATCGAACCCGCTCTGCTGCAGGTCGTGAATGTAGCGGCGCAGCTCTTCGTACGTCATCTCGGATGACTGCTCGACCTTCTTCTTGAAGTAGGTGGGCGGCTCGTCGAGTTGCGGGAAGGTGGCGACATCGAATTGCCGGTAATTCTGAATGGCCACGCCCTTCAATTCGCGATCCCAGCCCTGTTCGTACACCCAGCGCTCCAGCGAATCGGTCCAGTGCGCTCGTTGTGCCTGAACGCGGCGGGTAATTTCGAAGGTGTGCGGATCGAATTGAAAAACTGAAATGCTCGCGAACTGGTCGCGATCCGGATCGAAGAATTGATAGTAGTAAATGTCTGAATTCTGGCCGAAGATCCACTTCCGGTCCGGCTGCAGGTAAGTTTGAGCCGGCTTACCCTTGATACGGTTGCGCAACGCGTCCTGCCGCCGGTTGGTGCGAGGCAGATACCACTGGTCGGAAAAGAACAGCCCTGCTGCCACGATCGCCGAGGCGAGTAAAACGGGCACGATAATACGGTAAATACTGATCCCAGTGGCCTTGATCGCGGTAATCTCATTCGCCCGCTGCATCACTCCGAACGTGATCAGCACCGCCAGCAGCATCGCCAGGGGAGTGATGTTGTAAAGGAAATACGGCGAGACATTGAGCAGGTATTCCCCAACCACCAGCGGCGATACCTGGTTGCGCAGGATGTCCCCCAGCAGCTCGAATAACGTAAACACGAGCAGCAACATCAGGAACGTGCCCACGATCATTCCCAGGTAGACGACGAAATCGCGCAGGATGTAGTCGTCCAGCGTCGTAGGGAAGCGGGCAAAGAAAACCCGGTATCGCGACGCAGCGCGTTCAAATGGATCCTTCCTTCGGCGGGATGTCGAAATGAAGTCTCCGCACTTCTGCAACGCCTTGATCAGATATCCCCAGGCCGTGCGCACCGAGGAAATCTCAATCGGCCGGCGTTCTGCCTGCCACAGCAAAAGCGCGCCACCCACAAAGAAGAGGATATCGGCCAGCCATACTCCGAAAGCTGGCGACACCTTGCCCTGGCGCGCGAGAGATACTCCAATCAGGGACGCCGAGTAGTAGCCGAAGACCAGAACGATGGTGAGCACAAAGCCCGCAGACTTGCCGCCCTTCTTCGACGAGAGGCCGAGCGGAATTCCGACCAGCGCCAACACGATGCACGCCGTCGGCAGCGCCAGCCGGCCCCAGAATTCGATCATGTACCAGCGCCCCAGAATGGGATCGACCCGCCCCGATTGCCGCCACAAATCCCACGTTCCCAACTCCCCGATCGTGGCCGGTTCGCGCTCCTGCTTGTTCTCGGCGTTGGGCACATCGATCGGGATGTCGGTCTGCTGGAAGGTCGATATCTGATAGTGCTCGGGCTGCTTCGCGTCCGACTCGTGGGTCGCCCCGTTCGTGAGGTGGAGGTGAAGCAGATCGGGCCCTTCGCTTACCAGAATCCCTTCCTGCGCCAGCGTAATGCGCGGCGTGGCAGGGTCGCTTATGTCGGCCAGAAAGACGCCCTTCCAAACCGCAGCCCCCGATGCGCTCTTCACGTCCTGCACATACAGGACAAACTTGGGGAAGCCTTCGTAGAAAACTCGTGGCTGCACTTCGAAGGAAACCTGGGATGTCTTCAGCCTGTCCTGCAGGTGTCCTAGAGCAGCTTTTGATTGCGGTGCGATGTATACGCTGTTCACCATGGCCAGCAGCCACGCAGCGATCACGAAAATGGAGATGACTCGAAGAAAGGTCCACACGCCGATGCCGCTGGCCCGCATCGCGGTGATTTCGCTGTCGGCAGCAAGCCGGCTAAGCCCGATCAGGATGCCTACCAACACGCCCATCGGGATCGTGTAGGTCAGCGCGACCGGAACAGTGAAGAAGAAGATTTCGGCCACGCTGGGCAGCGGAGCGCTATTCCGAACTACCAGTTCAAGGATTCGCCCCAGGTCGCGGGTGAACAGGACGAACGTGAAGATCGTCGCGCCGATCGCAGCGTGCGATACCACCTCGCGCAATATGTAGCGGGTGAGGATCCGCATGGAAGCCCGGCGTGCCGAGACTACGAAAAGTCTAGCACGGTGGCGGAACAGCGCCTCAGGGTGGGAAATCCTCACGATGACGTCCAGGCTAGAAATGACGAAGGCTCCTATAATCCTCAAGGCTGGAGGAGCGAATGGTCAGGGCGAGAGTCATTGCAGGATTTGTAGCGACGCTACTGGCAGCGAATGGCGTGGCTCAAGAGCATCAGCACGGGAATGACGAGAAGTTGGGAATCGTGCACTTTGCCACGTCGTGCAACCAGGCGGCGCAGAAGGAATTCGACCGGGCGGTAGCTCTGCTGCACTCCTTTCAGTTCAGCAAAGCGATCCAGGGATTCAACGCGGCCCTGAAGAGCGACCCGACGTGCGGAATTGCGTACTGGGGTATCGCGCTGAGTCAGTGGAGTAACCCCTTCGCGGCGGGGATGAAAGACAGGGGACAGTTGCAAGCGGGGAGAGAAAGCGCGGAGCGCGGCAAAGCTGCAGGTGCTAAGACCGAGCGCGAGCGGGCGTACATCGGGGCTGTCGACAAGCTGTACAGCGATTTCGAGGCCACGCCGCAGCAAGCCCGTTTGATCGCCTACCGCGACGCCATGGAAGCGGTTGCGGCCAAATATCCCGAGGACCACGAGGCGCAGATATTCTACGCGCTTTCGCTCGCGGCGTCGGAAGATCCGGCGGACAAGAGTTATGCCGCACGGCTCAAAGCAGGGGCGATTCTCGATAGACTGTTTGAAGAAGAGCCCTCGCATCCGGGACTGGCGCACTACATCATCCACACGTACGATGTGCCGGCGCTGGCGCCGCGAGCCCTCAGTGCGGCCAGGCGATATTCGGAGATTGCGCCAGATGCCCCGCACGCCTTGCACATGCCATCGCATACCTTCACTCGCACCGGCTATTGGCAGGACTCCATCGACAGCAATGTGGCGGCGGCAGCGGCCGCGAAGCGCGAGGGACAGACGGCGGAGGAGTTGCATGCCAGCGACTACCAAATTTACGCCTACCTGCAAACGGGACAGGACGAGGCGGCGAGTCGCCTGTTGACTTCCTTGCCCGAGATGGCATCGCGCTTCGATCCCAAAGCGGTGATCGGCGGTGCCGGCGGCCCCTCGGCAGGCTACTTCGCTCTGGCGGCGATTCCGGCGCGATACGCGCTGGAACGTCAGGATTGGAAGCAGGCGGCACAACTCGCCCCGAGAGAGACACCATTTCCTTATACCGAGGCCATGACTTGGTTCGCCCGCGGATTAGGCGCATCCCGCCTGGGGCAAGTTCAGAGGACGCGCGAGTCGGCGACAGCGCTTAGGCAGATTCGGGAACGACTGTTGGCAGCTGCTGAAAACTACTGGGCGCGGCAGGTGGAAATCCAGGAACTTGAGGTCGAGGCATGGGCAGCGCTCGCGGAGGACAAAAAAGATGAAGCCCTGCGGCAGATGAAGAGGGCGGCGGAGCTGGAGGATGGAACTGAGAAGAGCGCCGTGACTCCAGGACCGCTGGCCCCCGCGCGCGAGCTAATGGGGGAGATGTTGCTGGAGATGAATGAGCCGGCGCAGGCGCTGGAGCAATTTGCGGCAACGCTGATAAAAGAGCCGGAACGCTTCCGAGCACTTTATGGAGCGGCGCGAGCTGCGCAGCTCAGCGGAAATCGCTCGGCGAGTCAGGGATATTTTCGCCAGCTGCTGAAGGTTTGCGAGCATGCGGACAAACCAGGAAGGCCCGAGATCCTCCAAGCCAAGACGGCGATTTCGCAGAACTAGTTCCGCGCTTGAAGTAATGCCATCAGTTCGACGGTCGGGCAGGACTGACCATAAGTAATTCCAACAGGTTGAATTCGGGGGTAGCTGGATATTTGCTTTGCCTCGCTCATTCGTTGCACAATGCCACGCCCGAGATTTGTCGGGCTACAAGGTTCTGCAACTCCGTACGATCGGATGGTGAAATGATTCTTCGCCGCTTTTTCGCTGTTCTTCTCGTCTCAGCCTGCATCCTTACCGTTTCCGCCTAGCAAACTGGTGATCTTCAGCAGACCACGTCCCAGCTCGCTGCTTCCATCTACACCGGACCGTCAATGAAGACGCTACGGAACCTGACCGACGGAATCGGCGGCCGGCTCAGCGGATCGCCTGCGCACAATCGTGCTGCGGAATGGGCCCAGGAACAATTTCGCGCTGCTGGCGTCCCTAACGTCCATATGGAATCATTTACCATCGCCAACGGCTGGCTGCGGGGAACTGCCCATGCAGAGATGATTGCTCCGTTCGCGCGCACATTGCACATCGACTCTCTCGGATGGGCTCCGTCGACGCCGGCAGGGGGCGTCAAAGGCGAACTGTTCGTGGTCGACGACCTTTCCCTGGACAGCCTCAAGCCCCATGCCGGCCAGATCAAGGGAAAAATCGTCTTGCTCGACACAGCCAAAATCTTTGCCGATGGCTACGTCAAAGTCATGCCCTTGCTCGATCCCGCATACGAATTTTTTCACGAGAATGGAGTGGAAGCGATCCTCTTCCCTGATCGCGAGCTGAGTAATGTTCGGAACGCACACAGTGCGGATTGGGGCGCCAAACTGAATCCCCTGCCCGCCGGTGAACTGGGCATGGAAGACGCTAAGTTGGTCCGCAGGCTCCTGGAGCAAGGGCCCGTCACCATCCAATACGAAGCAGACAATAAGATCGCGGGTCCGACCTCGGTCAGAAATGTGATCGCGGAAATCCGTGGCAGTGAGCGCCCGGACGAGTGGATTCTCATCGGCGCGCACCTGGACTCCTGGGACTTCGCCACCGGCGCGCAGGACAATGGCACCGGATCGGTCAGCGTCATCGAAGTCGCTCGCGCCCTTGCCGCACTGGGCAAACCGCTACGCCGCAGCGTTCGTTTTGCTCTGTGGGGAGGCGAGGAACAAGGCCTGCTTGGCTCTTATGCCTACTCCCAGGCTCATCTCAAAGAGATGGAGAAGTGCGTCGCTGTCCTGAATACCGACAACGGCGCTGGGCATCCGAAGGGCTGGAAGGTGGAAGGCCGCAAGGATTTGCGTGACGCCATGCAACCTCTGAGCGACTCACTGCTCAAGGATATTGGTGGGGGCGGCCTCTCGATGGAAGTCACCTACGACACCGATCATGGTCCATTTGTGCTGCAGGGGATTCCCGCCCTTGATCTGTGGGTCGACATGTCGCACTACGGCGAGATTCACCACAAGTCGAGCGACACCTTCGACAAGGTCGATCCCGTCGACTTCAAAGCGGGAGAGGCAATCGTGGCCGTCACCGCCTACACTGTCGCCCAGCAGGAGAAGCCGATCGCATCGCATATCAGTCACGAGGAAGTTGGCGAGATTATCAAGAAGGCTGGATTGACAGAGATGCTGACCATGGTCGGCCAGTGGAAGCCGTGAACTATCAGAAAGCAGCGAGCAGCCCGAAGATGGAAAGACCTCACTGACCGATTAAGGTGCCTTCTTTTGCTTCTGCGCCGCAGCCTTCTCAGCCTCGTCAACCACTTTTCGAAACTGGTCTACTGCGGGAACCGCGGGTGAGCGCAGCGCATCTTTAGCCCGGTATCGCCAAACGGGAGAGCTGTCCAACGGATACTCCTGTCCTCCGCGATACACCTCCAAAGAATCCTCCGACCCGCCAACCTCTGTTTGCATGCGCGGTCCGTTATTTCGTGGAGGACCTAATCCTGGCTGGGTAAGGTCGGGAGGCTGGCCGTGCCCGCCAATGCGAACGCCTCCGTCACTTGGCTGCAGAATCACAGGATTATTGTCGATCGGCGAATTGCTGATCGTTGGAGTCACGACCCGCCCGCTGGCCCTGCGAACCGCCATCACCAGATCCGCGCTTTGCGATTCCGTCACGATTCTGAAACGTCCCCATTTCGTGAGCGCCCTCTCGACCTCGTCCTGTGCTTTGCGGTTGGCGGTCGGATCGGTCAGTGGCTCTCCGGCTTCAGGATTGATGACGACCAGGACCGTTCGGGCCTGCAGAACGTAAGCCGGCAGGACAACTTTATTCTTGTCTTTTGCGTGGGTAAGCGGAGAGAGCAGAAGAATGATCGAGAGCAGAGCGGACACGCGCGACATGGCTTCCTCCCTGCGAACAGAACGTCAGGGCATTATAGGCCACTTGCTCGACAGGCCAGGGGGAGCAGTTGCATGATCCGGGAAATAGCCGTGTCGCTATCGCTTGAAGAACAACGCCGTAAGCGGCGGCAAGGTCAACGTCAGGGAGTAGGGCCGCCCGTGCGCCGGGACATCCTGCGTGTGGACACCGCCCAAATTACCCATCCCGGTCCCGCCGTAGTCCTGCGCGTCACTGTTCAGCAGTTCCCGCCAGTACCCGCCGAAGGGCACGCCCACCCGGTAGCTTAAGCGCGGGACCGGCGTGAAGTTGAACACTGCCAGCACCACGTCATCTGGCGACTTCCCTTACGAACAAGGGAAATCACGCTGGCGAGTGCGTCGTTGCAGTCCACCCACTCAAAGCCGGCCGGATCGTTGTCGAACTAATGCAGCGCTTGGTGGGCGCGATAGGTCCGGTTCAGTTGCTGCCACCCAGTTTTGCATTCCACGGTGCACCGGGTATTGCAGGACGTGCCATTCCAGGCTCATGTCGTGCGACCACTCCCGCACCTGGCCAAATTCATCTCCCATGAAAAGCAGCTTTTTGCCCGGCTGCGCAAACATGTAGCCGTAGAGCAGACGCAGGTTGGCGAACCTCTGCCATTCGTCTCCCGGCATTTTCCGATCAGCGACCCTTTCCCGTGCACCACTTCGTCGTGCGAAAGCGGGAGGACAAAATTTTCCTGAAGGAGTACAACATGCGGAACGTCAGCAGGTTGTGATGGTACTTGCGGTGAATCGGATCCTGCGAAAAGTACTTGAGCGTGTCGTGCATCCAGCCCATATCCCACTTCAAGCCGAAGCCCAAGCCCGCCCAGATACGTCGGTCTCGAAACCATGGGCCACGCGGTCGACTCTTCCGCCACCGTCTGAACGTCCGGATGCTCCTTGTAAGTCTCTTCGTTAAAGCGGCGCAGGAACCCGATGGCGTCCAGATTTTCCCGTCCTCCGTACTGGTTCGGAATCCACTCGCCTTGTTTCCGCGAGTAGTCGAGATAAAGCATCGAGGCGACCGCATCCACGCGCAGACCGTCGATGTGATACTTGTCCAGCCAGAACATGGCGCTGCTCATCAGGAAGCTGCGCACTTCGTTCCGCCCGTAGTTGAAGATGTGGGTCTTCCAGTCGGGATGGAATCCCTGTCGCGAATCGGCATGCTCGAACAGATGCGTGCCGTCGAAATATGCGAGCCCATGCGCGTCGGAAGGGAAGTGCGAAGGCACCCAGTCCAGAATCACGCCGATGCCATGCTGGTGCAGGTAATCCACCAGGTACATGAAATCCTGCGGCGATCCGAATCGCGACGTGGGAGCAAAGTAGCCGGTGGTCTGGTATCCCCACGATCCGTAAAACGGATGCTCCATGATGGGCAGGAATTCCACGTGGGTGAACTGCATGCGTCTCAACGTATTCCGCCAGCTGCGGCGCCATCTCGCGATAGGTCAGCGGCCGGTTGTGCTCCTCCGGAACCCGCATCCAGGAACCGATGTGAACTTCGTAGATGGACATGGGAGCATGCAGCGAGTTCCGTCCTCGCCGGCCTTCCATCCAGTCCCGGTCGCCCCACTGATAATCCAGATCCCAAACAACTGACGCCGTGCGGGGCGGTTTCTCATTGAACAGCCGAACGGATCAGCCTTGTCGGCTACATGCCCATGATGCTGCGAAACGATGTGAAACTTGTACAGCGTCCCTTTGCCGACACCAGGAATAAAGCCTTCCCAGATTCCTGAGCCTCCCTTGGCCTGCAGAGGATGAGAATGATGGTCCCAGCTGTTGAAGCTTCCGATCACATAAACTTCGCTCGCATTCGGAGCCCACACGCTAAAGCAGGTCCCGCGTTCGGAGCCCGTCTCGACAACGTGCGCGCCCATTTTCTCGTGAATGCGGTAGTGGCTTCCCTCATTGAATAGATATAGGTCTTCAGCGGTCAGTAGGCTGACATCGCTACGCACGGGCGATCCGGTTTGGGTGCTGTGGGAACTCATGTTTGCCTTGAAGACTGCCAATCTAGTGTATCAGCGACATCCTACGCCATTGCGGCACCCATGTGCGCCATTACGTCAGTTTTGCACGTCAGAAGTGCCTCCGCTCTACCGCGCTGCGCGGTGTGCTATGCCATACTAGCGTTCTCATGACCTCCCATCGCTACCAGGAAAATCGGTAATGCCGACGACTGCGCGTCATCGTTCTTTGGCACCAGCACCAGCCCTTCTACAAGGATCTGGTCACGCGGAGAGTACCGTCTGCCCTGGGTGCGCCTGCACGCGCTCAAGGACTACTACGGGATGGTCAAGCTGCTGGATGAGTTTCCCAACGTCCACCAGACTTTCAATCTCGTTCCGTCCCTCATCACTCAGATTCAGGATTACGTCGCCGGAACCGCGAAGGATCCGTTCCTGCAAGTTGCGGCCAAGCCTGCTGCAGACCTGACTCTCGACGAACGCCGTTTTGCTTTGCAATACCTTTTTCAGGCCAATCCTGTCAACCTGATCGGGCGCTATCCCCGGTACCGGGAGTTGTGGGAGCGTTTTCGGGCCAGCGGCGACACTCCAGAGCGTGCCGAGAAGTACTTTCTGCCGCAGGACTTCACCGACCTTCAAGTATTGTCGCAGATCGCCTGGTTCGACGAATTTTTCCTGGACGACCCCGATATTGCGGCGCTCATCAAGAAAGGGCGCCACTACTCGCTGGACGACCAGAGTTCGTCATCAGCACGTGAGCGCGAACTGCTGGCCAAGGTTCTGCCTGCCCACGCGGCGGCGGCCAAGCGAGGAGGGATCGAGATTTCGACTTCGCCTTTTTACCACCCAATTTTGCCCTTGGTTTGCGATTCCAACATGGGAGCGGTGTCATCGCCGGGCCTGCCCCTGCCGCAGAACCGCTTTCGCCATCCCGAGGACGCCCGCGAGCAACTGACCGCGCGGCCTCGATCTGCACCAGAAAGTCTTTGGGATCCGTCCGACCGGAGTGTGGCCGTCTGAAGGTAGCGTGTCAGAAGAGGCTCTCGGCATCTGCGCACGGTCTCGGCGTCAAATGGATGGCGACCGACGAAGGCGTGCTTGGCCGCAGCCTGGGCGTCTTCTTCTCTCGCGATGGCAACGGCCGCCTCCCGACCGAACTGGCCGAGAAGCTCTACACCATCCATCGTTATCGAAAACGGTCAGACGCAGATGCACCTGATTTTTCGCGACCACGCGATCTCTGACTTGATAGGATTCGTCTATTCCGGAATGCCCGCTCCAGAAGCCGCGCATCACCTCATGCAAAACATTAAGCAGGCCGCGCAACCGATTCTTGAAAGAGGCAAGATGCCGTTGTGCCGATCATCCTTGACGGCGAAAATGCGTGGGAATATTATCCCGCAGTCGGGCCGGGAGTTTCTGCGCCGCTTCTACGACGCGCTGCAGCGCGAGCCGGGAATGGAAGCGGTCACCGTCTCCGAGGCCATCGAGCGTCACCAGCAACTTCAGCCCGCTCACCTCGCTGGTTCCGGGCTCCTGGATCAACGCCAACTTCAACGTCTGGATCGGCGCGCCCGAAGACAACCGCTCTTGGGACTATCTCTACCACGCCCGCAATTTTTATGCAGCAGGCGCCGCCAATGCCAGCGAAGCGCAGCGAAAACTCGCTTTCGAAGAGATTCTGATCGCCGAAGGCAGTGACTGGAACTGGTGGTATGGGCCTGAGCACCATTCCGCCAACGATCGCGACTTCGACGAACTCTACCGCAAGCATCTTTCAAATGTTTACCAGGCGCTCGGCGCGAGCCCGCCCGACTACCTGGCGCAGCCCATCTTTGGTGCCGGCGCGCGGCCGGCGTTCACTTCCGCAGACCGCGTACATCCATCCCCGCATTACCGGCGAGATGGTCCGCTACTTCGAATGGATGGGCGCGGCCGCTTACACCGCCGACCATCGCTCCGGCGCCATGCATGGCAAGAGTTTCTGCTGGATGCGGTCTACGCCGGCATCGACGAAGAGTACGTCTACGGTCGCCTGGATTTTGTCGACGAGGTGCCGGAAGGGGACTTCGAAATAGTCGTGAACCTCGAGTCCTGGGCCTCTGGCGAACACCGCCCCCGGCGCTCGGTCCGGCTGGATGCGGCAGTCAATGGACGAAAATTGCAGACGTGGAAGATAGGCATCGCGGAGGAAGCGGAAGGCCTGGCTTCCTCGTACCATCCCGGGAGCACTGCCTCAAAGTTGGCGCTCGGCCGCAATTTCGAATTCAAGGTGCCGCTTGCCTGGCTACTGGCTGCGCCCCGCGCGGTCAAGGCCCCGGCAGGAAAAACATCAGAGCCCGTGGCAACCAGGCTGAAACTGCGATTCAGTCTCTGGCAGAATCGCCTGCCCGTGGATGCGCTCCCGCTCGAGGGCTGGATCGAGCTGGAACTGCTCAGCGAAGGCGACTTGATGTCGATGGCGTAGCGAATAAGAAACCAACTGCGACGTGGGAACCATGCGGAAGGTAGGGGCTAGTGAGGATCGTACGAATAGATCTGGATGCTAAGACAAGCATGGATGTGAGGGACAACCGTGAAAGAGCGGCCCTTCAGGGCCGCGTAAGCCCGCAAGCCTGACTTGGCCTTTAGGCCCTGTGTTCGTTGCAAAACAAAATCGGGAGCCGCGGCTCCCGATTCACTTCCAGACCAGACTTGTTTACTGACCGCCAGTTGCCGGCGTCATCGCCAGTGGGCGGCTCAACTCCATCGTCAGCTCCGTGCCTGCGGGCAAAACTGCAGACCGGTGTTTCGCCAGCCAATGCGTCACCGTTGCGGTCGCGCCCACCGCGCCGCCGATCAGCAGGCCTTTGCCGCCGCCAGCCAGGCCGCCGATCAGCATCCCGCCGCCGGTGCCCATGCCAACCTCGGTAAGATCCTTGCCATCGTGCCCGGTTCCTTTGAACTGGCCTTCACCGTTGACATCAGTCCCGCGGCGCACGCTGGTGTCGACCACGGCAGCGTTAAGCATGTATTGCTCTCCGGTGGGCATGACAATGGTCTCGGGGAAGATTCCGATGGTTGGCTTGCCCGCTATCCGGCGCGGTTCGTTGATCTTGGTGACTCGGCCCTGGACCGTCGTGCCGACAGGGATCACGGTTTTTCCGTCGATCACCACCGCCTCCATCACTCTTCCCGAGAACGGGTCCCCTGATTTGTTGCTGTACGTAGCCAGCGTGTTTTCAAGTTTCACTTTAAGCGCAGTTCCGGTGGGCAAGGTCAGATTGGACTGTGCCCAACCTGCTGCCACCATCAGCACCACCACCACCAGCAATACCGCCACCTTCTTCATCGTGCCTCCTCAGTTATCTTTCCGGTCGCAACCGCCGCTTCATGCGACGCCTTGGAAATTTTCTGCTAGCCCACTCTTGATCTCGACTCTAGATCAGCTGGAAAACGGTAACAATAGAGGAGCGCGCAAATGAACCAGCAGAGACAATGACTGACCCTCCTATGATTCCTGCCTATTCGGATGACAAGAACGCGTCTAATTGTGGCCGCACTGTGTGTTGGTTTGACCTGTGCGTTTGCCGGTTGCCACAACGATCGGGCCGAATCGTTCTATCCGTCTCTCGCCGAAGCCGACAAGGACGGCGCAATCATGCGCGGTTGGATACCAGACGACTTCCTACCTCGTAGTTCGCGGGCCATCCATGAAATCCACGACCTTTCCCCCTCCGCGGAATGGTGTGCTTTCGAGTTTGCGCCCGAGGAGTCGAAAAATCCTCTCAGAAACTTGCAGCCCCTGGATGTCCTACCACCGTCTATTGGTCGTGTGCCCAGTCCGGATGTGTCGTGGTGGCCGCCTGTTCTTGTGGGGAATCTGGATATCGAAAAGATTCACAAGGAGGGCTTCGACCTATTCGTGGCAGAGAAGCCCGCTACATCTGTAACAACCGAGGTCTGGCTCTTTGCGATTGACTGGTCAAATGGGCGCGGCTTCTTCTACAGCAGGTAACCCTCCCGCACTGACGCCTCACAACGCCCTCCGATATAATCGCTGGTTCCGGCCTCTGCAATGGGAAAGACCTATACCGGCGTCGGCTACCTGACGGGCAGCCGCCTCACGTTTAATCCCGATCACCCCGGCGTCAGGGTGGATGACGAAACACGAATTCTTAATCTTGATAACGAAAAGGACAGCAAGCCCATGACTAATATCGGTGACATCATTGCCCGTGAAGTTCTCGATTCTCGCGGCAATCCTACGGTTGAAGCGGAAGTGCATCTCCTCAACGGCGCAGTCGGACGCGCCATCGTTCCCAGCGGAGCCTCTACCGGCGAGCACGAGGCTGTCGAATTGCGCGACGGCGACAGCAAGCGATTCCTCGGCAAAGGTGTCCTCAAAGCCGTGGAGAACGTGAACGGCGAGATTGCCGACGCTCTCGCGAACCTCAACGCCTCCGACCAGCGCGCCATCGATCAGAAGATGATCGAACTCGACGGCACCGAGAACAAAGGCCGCCTCGGCGCCAACGCCATCCTGGCCGTTTCGATGGCGGTGGCGCGGGCTGCCGCTGCCGAGTACGGCCTGCCTCTCTACCGCTACCTGGGCGGGGCAGGCGCAAACATCTTGCCTACCCCCATGATGAACATCCTCAACGGTGGCGCACACGCCGATAACAACGTCGACTTCCAGGAGTTCATGGTTATGCCGGTCGGCGCAGAATCGTTTTCCGATGCCCTGCGCTGGGGAGTCGAAGTCTTCCATACCTTAAAGGGAGTGTTGAAGAAGCGCGGCTATAACACTGCTGTGGGGGATGAAGGCGGATTTGCCCCATCGGTGAAGTCGAATGTCGAGGCCATCGAAGTTGTCCTCGAAGCCATCCAGCAAGCCGGCTACAAGCCCGGCGAGGAAGTCGCCATCGCCCTCGATCCCGCCGCCAGCGAGTTTTACAAAGACGGCCAGTACGTCTTTAAGAAGTCCGATAAGTCGACCAAGAGCTCGGAAGAAATGGCGCGCTTCTGGGCGAAGTGGGTGCGCGACTATCCCATCGTTTCGCTAGAGGACGGCCTCGCCGAGGATGACTGGGAAGGCTGGGAGTTCCTGACCAAGGAACTAGGCAACAAGATTCAACTCGTCGGCGACGACATCTTCGTCACTAACACTACGCGTCTGCAGGAAGGCATCGACCGAAAAGTCGGGAACTCGATCCTTATCAAGGTTAATCAGATCGGCACGGTCAGTGAGACGCTCGACGCCATCGACCTCGCCCGCCGCAACGGCTATACCAGCGTGATCTCTCACCGCTCAGGCGAGACCGAAGATGCCTTTATTGCCGACCTCGCTGTCGCCACCGGTGCCGGCCAGATCAAGACCGGATCGGCCTCGCGCACGGATCGCATCGCAAAGTACAACCAGTTGCTTCGCATCGAAGAAGAGTTGGGCGACACGGCACGTTTTTTGGGCTTGAAGGCGCTGAACTACAGAGCCGGGAAGTAAACAGAGCATCCATGGACGCGCAAACTTTACTGCAGGAGGGTCGCCGGAAGGCGTTTGAACCTCCGTCCGACCCCAACATAAAAGTTTGGCGCTACATGGATTTTGCTCGTCTCGTTGGGATGCTCGAAGACCAGGGTCTGTTCTTCCGCCGCGCAGATCTGTTTGAGGACCGCTTCGAGGGCACCATGTCCCAGCCTCTGCGTGTCTTCCTCCAGCAAGGGAACCAAAGCCCCCGCCTCGAAGAGTATGGCGAGATGTTGCGCAAGGTTCGCGGCGCGACGTTCATCAATTGCTGGCACATGAACGAGTCGGAATCTGCCGCCATGTGGCAGCTTTACTCTGCCGCTGCTGAACAATCTATTTGTCTCCAGTCCACCTACGCCCGCCTTCGCGATGCTCTTCCCGAAGACATCAAAATCGGCCAGGTCAAGTACATCTCCTATGATCGGGACCAGATCCCGTTCGACGATCTGTGGTGGCCCCTGCTACATAAACGCAAATCATTCGAGTACGAGCGGGAATTGCGGGCCGTGTGGACGGACATGGATGCCGTCCACACCGAATTGGCAGACAAACGCCAAGGAGTCTGGAAGAAAGTTGACCTGGATCGTCTGATTCAAGGCATCTATGTGTCGGCCGAGGCCGAGCGCTGGTTCCTCAAGCTGGTCCGCAAGGTGCTGCAGCGCTTTGGCACTACGGTAGAAGTTCGCCAGTCGGACCTGGCGGACGAACCGTTGTTTGATTGAAGACCGCGGGCGCGGGTTATTCGCTCGGCGTGGCTGCCCGTTTAAACACGGACGACTGCAGATTTATAGGAGAGAGTCATGAGAGTTCGGCTGCTGTGGTTGCCTTCTATGGTGTTGCTCGTTGCTTCTTGGATGGCGGCTCAGCAGACTCCCGCGTCCGACGGCTCTCCTTCCAAAGAAGACGTCCTGAAACTATTCCAAATCCTGCAGGTCGAGCAGCAGACCCGCGAGGTGATGGCCAATACTCAGGCGCAGGTTAAAACCATGACCCGGGAGATGATCATGAAAAAGGCTCCCAACGCTTCACCGGACCAGTTGGCTCAGATCGAGGGCATGATGGACACCATGTTCAAGGAGTATCCCGTCAGCGGAATTCTCGATGACATGGTCCCCGTCTACCAGAAGCACCTTAGCAAGTCCGATCTCGAGGGCATGATTGCCTTCTATTCATCGCCGTTAGGCCGGAAGATTCTGCGCGAAATGCCGGATATGACCAAAGAGGCGATGCAGGTCTCCTACGCCCACATCCAGAAGGACATGGAGCAGATCATGCAGAAGGTTGACGACCGCGTGCAGTCCATCGTTGACGAGCAACAGAAAAAGAAGTCGGCTCCAGCTCACGATTCAAAATCGAATTGAAGAAACCATAATCAGGAACTCATAAATGTCAAACCCGATCATTGCACTTTCAGTGTCCTTTTCGTCCACGGTGCACCATGGTTAGACCTAAACCGCTGGTCCTTGTCATCCTAGACGGTTGGGGCTATCGTGCCGAAACCAAGGCCAACGCTATCGCTCTCGCCCGCAAACCCACCTATGACCGCCTGCTGCGCGAATACCCCAACACCCTGATCCAGACCAGCGGTCCGTTCGTCGGGCTTCCCGAAGGGCAGATGGGCAACAGCGAGGTGGGCCACCTTAACATCGGCGCCGGGCGCATCGTCCACATGGACATCACGCGCATCGACCTGATGATCCAGAACGGCGAACTGTTTTCCGATCCCACTTTGCTTGCTGCCATGAAAGATGCCCGCACTGGCGGTCGCCGCCTGCATCTTTTCGGCCTGCTTTCGGATGGTGGCGTGCACTCGCAGCAGGCTCACCTCTACGCGCTTCTGCGCATGGCCAAGCAGAACGGCGTCGACCGCGTCTTCGTCCACGCTTTCATGGATGGCCGCGACACGCTTCCCACCAACGGGGCCGGATACATCGAGCAATTGCAGCAGAAGATGCGCGAATACGGCAGCGGCAAAATTGCCAGTGTCAACGGCCGCTACTACGCCATGGACCGCGACCGTCGCTGGGAGCGCATCCTGAAAGCCTTCAACGCCATGGTCTTCGGAGACGGCGAAGCAGGGAAGTACGTCGACCCCGTGCAGGGGGTTAAAGACTCCTACAACAAGGGCGTCACCGACGAGTTCATCATTCCGTTCGTTTGCGTCGACACCCGCGGCGAGCCCCTCGCCACCATTCGCGACGAGGATTCCTGCATCTGCTTCAACTTTCGTGCCGACCGCGTGCGCCAGATCACGCGCGCCCTCACCCGCAATAGCGGTCTGAATCCCGAAGGTGGGCGTGATCTCCCTGGCGCCGACGACCTTGACGTCACTATCCCCCGCGATCGCGTCCCCAATAATCTGCACTACGTCTGCATGACGCAATACGACAAGAAGTTCGCGCTTCCCGTCGTCATCCCCGCCGAGTCGCTGGACAACATCCTTGCCAACGTCATGGGTAATGCCAGCCTGCGCAATCTACGCGTCGCCGAAACCGAAAAGTACGCGCACGTGACGTATTTCTTTAACGGCGGCGTCGAGCAGCCGTTCCCCGGCGAAGACCGCGCGCTGATACCCTCGCCCAAAGTCGCTACCTACGACCTGAAGCCTGAAATGAGTGCCGCCGGGATCGCTCAAGCCGTGGTGAAGGCCACGAATGACGGCACATTCGACGTCGTTATCGTAAACTTCGCCAACGCCGACATGGTCGGCCACTCCGGCAAGATCGAGCCCACGGTGAAAGCGGTGGAAACTGTCGATGCCTGCCTCGCGGAGATCGAAACAGCGGTACGCGCCAAAGGAGGCGCCATGCTCGTCACCGCTGACCACGGCAACGCCGAGATGATGATTGACCCGGCAACCGGCGGTCCGCACACCGCGCATACCACGAATCCGGTACCGTTCATCGTGGTTGCCGACAATGGCAAGAAGTTCTCGCTGAAGCAAGACGGCTCCTTGCGCGACATTTCGCCCACGATGCTCGGCATGCTCGGAATCCCGCAGCCTAAAGAGATGACGGGGCATGATCTGCGGGTATCGCTGAAACAAGCCTAGCCGCTCAACGGAGCAGGGCAGCGGGGGTTAGTCGATCGAAGGACCTGCATTTCCTTCGTGTTCCTTAGTGTCCTTTGTGGTTAGATTCTTTCGGATGAAACTCCTCATCGCCGTTCGCCACCCGTTCGATCTGTGGAACGCGCCTTCATGGTTTCCGGACAAGCTGCGCAGCGAATTTCGGCAGCTTGATGTAGTTCACCTTCCTGACTACAAACGAGTCGATGAGGAAATTCTCGACGCCGAGATCGTCATTGCATGGTCCGTCCGCCCCGAGCAAATCAAGTCTGCTCAGAAGCTAAACTGGATTCACTCCCCCGCCGCGGCCGTCCACCAGCTGATTTTCCCGGAGCTCGTGAATAGCGACATCACTCTCACCAACGCTCGCGAGGTCCATGGGCCCGTCGTCGCCGAGCACGTCATCGCGCTGATCTTTGCATTGGCCAAGAAGATTCCGCAATCGGTCCGTTTTCAGCAGACCCGCACCTGGGCCCAGCAACAAGTCTGGGACGAGCTTCCTCATCCCAGCGAAGTCGCAGGCGCCACGATCGGCCTCGTGGGATTGGGCAGCATCGGCCGCGAGGTGGTCAAACGCGCATCGGCTCTGAGCATGCGCGTGATCGCTGTTCGCGATCATCCCGAGAAGGGAAGCGACGGCGCTGAACAAGTCTTGTCTCAAGCCCAGCTCGACGACCTGCTACGACAATCGGACTACGTCGTCCTCGCCGCTCCCGTCACCTCTGCCACGCGCACTCTTATTAATGCCTCCCGCCTCGCCAGAATGAAGCCCGGAGCCTTTCTCATCAATGTCGGCCGCGGACCTTTGGTCGACGAAGCCGCGCTTGCCGCTGCTCTCCGCTTGAAGCGAATCGCTGGTGCCGCTCTCGACGTCTTCTCCAAGGAGCCCTTGCCCCCGGACTCCCAGCTCTGGGATCTCCCCAACCTGCTCATCACTCCCCACACTGCGGCTCTCACGGAAAAACTCTGGGAGCGCCACTACGCGCTCTTTAGCGAAAACCTGCGCCGCTACCTCAACGGGGAGCCTCTTCTCGGGATCGTCGACAAACAAAAAGGATACTGAGCCAACCTGGCGGCCAATTCCCGGCCGTTGCACCTTAGTAACTGGAGCTTTTCCTTCGTCGGGCGGGAGAATAGAAGTTCTCATGGCCCAGGAAAACCCCACGAATCTCCCTCCCGTTACACGGTCCCTCCTGCATACCATTCGGCAAAAGCTTGCCCGCGTGCCGCTGAAACTCTGGATTATTCTCGCGCTCTTCTCGATCGCCGCCACCTTGCTTGCCGTTCACGCCGCCCACGCGGACTGCAGCGCAAGTCTTCATCTCAAGGTCCAGCACGGCTTTCGCAATGGCGAACTCTCGGTTTGGATCGACGGCCAGCAGGCCTGTTCTGACAAGCTTACCGGTTACGTGCGCAAGAAATTCGGGTTGATCCCCGAGTCGGTGCAGGGAAGCCTATCGCGCACGGTCCCACTTTCGCCCGGAAATCATGAAATCCGGGTTCATGTCAGCGGCGACGACGGCTTCAACCAGGAAGACACTGTCAGCGGAGAATTCGTCCGCAATACGGAGCGCACACTCGCAGTCGCAACTCACCGCGGCGGTGTTGCTCTCGCCTGGCAGGGAGAAACGAGCGCCCCGGCGGAAGCCTCCTCCGGCCTTGCCTGGCTCAGTCGTTACGCCGGCACTCTGCTGGTCACGATCGCTGGGTCGATCATTTCCGCCCTGACCGGTTTCGCCGTAAGGGAGGTCCCGGCCTACATCCGCAAGAGGGAGAATGCCTCCGATATTCCTCAGGACGCTGCTCTTGAACTCGCCCCTGAGACTGTTCCCAAAGTCCGATCCGCCGCAGCCGGACAATAGTCCCTGGATTTCTTGACGACGGAAATTTTCGGTGCAATCTCTACGTCATTCCGGCAGACGATTTACCATAGAACCTTCCAGAGTGTTCGTCTCATGTGTGCCTTGGTCCGACCCACGAGCGGCAAACTGCTACTCAGCGCTTTCCTCATCGCCGCGCCCAGCACCTTTTTCGCGGGTGCAAATACTCCATCCAGCACTTCAAGCAGTGCCCCGACCTTCTACAAGGATGTCCTACCCATCCTCCAGCAACATTGCCAAAGCTGTCACCGGCCGAATCAGATTGCACCGATGCCCTTCGTGACTTACCAGCAGACGCGGTCCTGGGCCGACGCAATCAGCGAAACCGTTCGGTCGAAAAAGATGCCGCCCTGGTTCGCCGACCCCTGCTGCGGCCACTTCTCCGACGATCCTTCTCTCACTCCAAAGCAGATCACGACACTCGCCGCCTGGGCCGACGCCGATGCCCCTGCCGGAGATCCGCATGACGCTCCTCCTCCTGCCCAATGGACTGAGGGCTGGAACATCCCGCCGCCCGATTCGACTCTTCAAATGCGACAACCCGTCGCCATCCCCGCGCGCGGCGACGTGGAATATACGTACGAAATCGTGCCCACCGGCTTCGCCGAAGATAAGTGGATTCAGATGTCAGAGGTCCGCCCCTCGAGCCGCCAGTACGTGCATCATGCCGTCGTCTACATTCGCCCTCCGGATTCCGCATGGCTCAAGGGCGCTCCGGTCGGCGTGCCATTTACCGCGTCCAGCCTTCACGACGATAAGCTGCGTCATCAGGCCCACGAGACCGACAGCGACATGCTTCTCGTCTACGCTCCCGGCAGTTCCCCCGACCACTGGCCCGACGGCATGGCCAAGTTCATTCCCGCTCACTCGGATCTCATTTTCCAGATGCACTACACGACTAACGGCCACGCCGGAAGCGACCAGACCACCGTGGGCATGGTCTTCGCCAAGCAACCGCCCAAGCAGCGCGTGATCACGCTGCAGCTCGCCAACGACCACGATGCCATTCCCATTCCGCCCGGCGCCGACAACTACCGTGTCGAAGTCCACGGAACGCTACCCAACGATGCCACATTGCTCAGCTTCTTCCCTCACATGCATCTCCGCGGCAAACGCTTCGAATACAACATCGTCAACCCGGACAAGAGTGTCGAGACGCTGCTCCGCGTGAATTACGATTTTTACTGGCAACTGAGCTACCGGCTGGCGGAGCCGCGGCTGCTTAAGGCGGGCACAGATCTTCATGCCGTCGCGTGGTATGACAATTCGAAGAACAACCCTCACAACCCTGATCCCACCGCTTCCGTGCAGTGGGGCGACCATACCTACAACGAGATGATGATCGGCTTCTTTGATATTGCCGTGCCTGCGAACGTCGACAAGTGGCACTACTTTGTGCGGGGGCACTGATCTGCGCGATGGGAGGTGAGCATGCGGGTTCGTATCAGAGCATTGCTTTAGCGATGCCGCACGCGCCTGGAACCAATGCCGGCTTTAGCCGCTGTGGAACCGTGACACAACCGCTCACATAAACTTGATTCTCTCGTTTCGCTCCGAAAACTCCATCAACTTCTCCAAGCGTTTCAGCCGGGTTTCCTCCTTCTTCGCGCTGCCCACCCAGCCGGCCGTCATTTTCCTGTAGTACGGCGGGAACTGCTGGAAGTTTTTCCACGCCGCGGCTCGAGTTTTGAACTTACTTTCGAGGTCGTCAGGGAATGCCGTCGGCTGGGCTCCGTCTTCCGCGAGGGATCGAACACCCCCAGGCCCGCCTCCGTCATCTTGCCTTCTTTGATCAGACGCTTCGCCCGCCTGATGTTGATAGGAGACCAGTGGCTCTTCGGATTGCGCGGAGTGAATCGCTGTCCGTACCGCTCCTCGTCAATTCTTATAGTCTTGCCGTCGATCCACCCGAAGCACAACGCCTCCTCGACGGCATCGTCATACGCGATACGGGGCTTCCCGGAGTTTTTCTTGTAGTAGATCAGGCAGATCTCGCGGCAGGACCTTCCGTTCTTCTCCAGCCACGACCGCCACTCATCGCGGCTCTTGACGTAAAGGGTCTTCATCGTTTCGAGGATCAGGCCCGGGAGAACCTAGGCCGCGGATGGCCGCGCTCCTTCGTCCGCTGACGGCCCGTAAATCGACGGCACAGCCACGTCGTTCAGCCGCAAATACACGCCCAGTTGAGCGCGATGATGGATGATATGGTTCATGACCATGCGCCGCAGCATGTTGATTCGGGTGTCGCTGATAAAGGTCTTGCCGCCGCTGAGCAAGGCCCAGGGCCTGGTCAGATGATCGTCACTTGCCGCCGCAAGCGCCGCGCGCGCCTCCGTCACATTCTTGTCGAAGATTCCCAAAACCTGCTCTCGCGACGTTGCCACTGTGGGCTGCATCGGCCTCGAACCTCCCGGCGGAGCGAAGTCGAGCGAGTCGGTCTGAACGACGGCTTTGCCGAACCAGACGAGTTCCGCCAGATGCCCCGCCAGGCGGCCCAGCGGCATGGACTTCTCATGTGGCTTCCAGCCCAGTTTGTCTTCGGGAATGCGCTCCAGGGTTGCTCGGGTAGAGGCCATCTCTTTATCGAACTCAGGCAGCAGGACCGAACTCAGCGTCATATTTCCTCCCGAAAGAATTGTACGACGAACAAATGGCCTGCCGGATTACGCCTCGCACGTGGCGTTCCACTCGCAGGCCGGTTCTCAGAGACTTGCTAGTGTGTGCTACTCCTCGATCAGTTCGCTGAAAACCAGTACGTAACCGTTTGGGTCGCGCACTTCAAACTCCCAATCGCCGTAAGGCTGTTGCGTAAGTTGCATTTGGATAGGAGTGGTTTGCCTCACCGCTTCGTACAACTCGCGGACTCCGCGCACGCTTATGTAAGCGTCCCACAAACCCGCCGGACGCAAGTGGGCGATGTCGGGCTTCTGGTAGCCCTCGATTCGCAGCAACATGACTTGAATCTCATCACGGCGCATGCTGGCCCAGACATAGGGCTCAGCTTTGGGGAAAAATACGAGTTGGTCAAAACCGAGATGGTCGCGATACCAACGGGGCGTGGCACCCACGTCAGCCACAAACTAAGTTGGCGCGGCCGTTACACACTTTGCCATCAGGACTCCTGCGACCACGAGGATCCGCTACTCTCCCGCAACTAAGGGATACACAACCCCCGCGATAGCCGCGCCCAGGATCGGCGCCACCCAGAAGAGCCACAGTTGCTCCAGGGCCCATCCGCCAACGAAGACCGCCGGCCCGGTGCTGCGCGCCGGATTCACCGACAGGTTGGTGACCGGGATTCCGATCAGGTGAATCAGCGTCAGCCCCAGCCCGATAGCGATTGGCGCAAAGCCCTGCGGCGCGCGCTTGTCCGTCGAACCCAGGATGATCACGAGGAAGAAGAAGGTGAGCACGACCTCGGCCACGAGACAAGCCAGCAACGAATATCCGCCGGGAGAGTGTGCAGCGTAGCCGTTCGATGCGAATCCGCCGGCGGATCGAGAACCCTCTTTGCCGCTGGCGATTACATACAGCACTCCCGCGCCCGCGAGTCCGCCCAGCACCTGCGCCACCACGTAGGGGACCAGGTGCCGAAGCGAGAAGCCGTTTGCCCACAGCGAGGCCAACCGAGACGGCCGGATTCAGGTGGCATCCCGAGATGTGGCCGATCGCAAATGCCATGGTCAAGGACGGTCAGTCCGAACGCCAGCGCGACCCCAACGAATCCGATACCCGAGATTAGGAAACGCCGCCGCCAGCACGGCACTGCCGCATCCTCCGAACACCAGCCAGAATGTCCCGAGAAACTCCGCTGCTGTTTTCTTGCCTAGCGTCATGACTTGTCTCCTTTTGGGCTTCCTGCTGGAAACTGGATTCGAGGTTTTGAGGGATTGCGGGGCCTTAGAAACCCGAGTCGTGCGGCATAGTAGAGACGAGCGCTAGGGAAGTCAAGCGAGCTTGCACTAGCTCACCGCTTGCACCTGCCTCACACGCTTTCGATCAAGGACGTAGATGATCGCGCTGAACAGCAGCGGGGCAACAAATCCATGTGGGGACAAGCTGAGACGGGATCGGGGGCTGAGTAGCGAAGAGCTGCGCCCAGGTCAGTGCGAAGAAAAAGGCCCCGCTCTCGGGAGCGGGGCGCAAACGATCAGGAGGTCCTACCTACAACAAGTCCAGAATCCGGAACAAATCGCGCACAGCATTCCGATCTACTTCAATCCCACTCCGTAAAGGTAGTTGTAAGTATTGCCCGATCCCCAGGGCAGGTCCGCACTGAAGGACGAGAAAAGCATTGCCTGGTCCATGAAGGTGACGAACACATCCTGCTGCGAAGAAGCGGTGGTCACGCGGAACGTGAACACGCCATTGCAGGGGTCGGTGACCTGTCCGGCCCCATACAGGTAGCTTGCGTCGGCAAAAGGAGTAAGCGTGGCCTGCACCAGGGTCTTGCCGCTGCCGTTCGTGACTGTAACTTGTCCGGCCGAGCCAACTGTAATCGTAGCGTTGCCCAGGCTGGGGGTACCGGTCTCGACATTGCCCGCGCCGGTGGCGGCGCCGGTCTTCTGGTAGAAGATCGCCTTGTATGTGCCCGCAAACGTGGGATCGAAAGCCTTCGACGTCGCCTTCTTCAGGCCCAGGATCGCGCCATTCGGCGAGTCAACCGCGAAAATCCCATTCGCCGTCCCGAACACGTAGTCGTACGTGCCGCTTCCATCGGACATCTTGAGGAAGTTCCCGGAAGGATCCTGCGAGAGACTGCTGCCCGGGAAAACGCCCGAGTGAAACGGCGACTGGCTGCTTACCGAACCGTAGGGCCAGTAGGAGTTATTGCTGATGTTGTCCTGACCATCGATGCTGACCGAGCCCACTTCCACGCCGCCCGCTGCCGTGCGGAACTGCATGTAGTTGAAGTTCTGGTTGGCCATGCTCGTCAGCGAAATCGGAGCCTGTGCCACCGCCGTGACCAGCGCCAGGGCGTCGTGGTTCGGGCCCGTCTTCGCCGCCTGGATCAACAAGGCGTAGTCAGGAACCTCGAAGGCGGCGATCAGGTTGCCCTTCGGATCGTTCAACGTGTAAGTGCCGTCGGAATTCACCGTGTACGGCACGGTTCCGGAATCGCCGTTCGACACGTTCGTGTACGTGATAGTTTGCGCCGTCGCGTCCAGCGTAATGGACAGGAAGTCTCCCACCGACGCCGTGCCGCTGTAGAGGCGGGTGGAACTGGTTGTGGTAAGCGACGAACTGGAAGTGGAGGAACTTCCTCCGCAACCTACCAAGGCAAGAATCGTGAACATGAGGAACGACGGAGTCACTCGGAATCGCATGCAGAAAGCCCCTTTCTCGATGTGATTAATATCGGTTGGGGAAAAGTTCTTCTACATCACGATGGTTCACAACACTGCTGAGAGCCGCGTCAACAGCGCGCGCATGACGGAAATCCCGACACGCTTCTGATTAGCAGACGGTTTGCCGCGAGTTCAGTGCGGGATTTTTCCCGGAACAGGGTTACAGGATTTACCGGATGGTTCACGGCGGCGCGCTTCGATAGCCTCTAATCACAGACTAACGAAAACCAAGTCGGTTGGAGGATGTATTGAGTCCAGTCAAGACTACGCGTTGCCCTGAATGCGGCGATCCGCGATTCTATCGATCGCGCTTCCACGGACTATGGGAGAAGATTGCCCGAATATTTCTGGTTCGTCCGGTGCGCTGCTATTCCTGCGCGCGCCGCTACTGGACGTCCGCGCTCATGTCGACACGCAAGCAAGCGCAACTGCAGAATCGAATTCTTTATCGGCCGATGAAGTGAAGCAGCGAACTGAGCTGAAGAATGATTTGAAAAAATTCCGCTGCGGCGCCAGATCCATACGAGAAGGTTGGGCGGTAACATTCATTTACACGCAGCCTCAGAGAACAATATGGGTCGCATCAGCTTGCCCCTTGCGGCGGTCCAGTATAGCGTAGTGGCTGTGAAAGAGCGGGGTGCCCGATTCATCGCCTTCTTTGCGACGAGGGGGATCATTTCCTGTCGCTGACCACGATCGTCTCCGCAATGCGATCATGCACACAGCAGCGATTGGGATTGGTGAAATACTGAAAGAAGCCGAAGCTACCCTCCAGAAATGACGCTCCGTATCCCAGCGCACGCTCAATCGATTGCCACAAACTGATGCGCGGATGAGTGAGCGACACTACCCGAATCCCCAACAGACGCTTCCCGAGTGTGCGCCCGTTGCCCACGTACAGGGTCAACCCAAAATACAAAACCACAAAGATCAGGCTCGACAAGTCATGGAAGTCGAAGTGAACGTCGATATGCGCGTTGGGATTCCTGCCCGAGCGCAGCCACTCCAACAGGATCATCACCGGCGCATACACGATCAGGACCAGCACGAGATCGAGCAGGAAGGCGGCAGCCCGCCTCCCAAAAGACGCAAGCGGCACCCCAGCAAGAGACTCCATTCGCTCGGTCGCATGGGGGACGTAGCATCCTGTCGCGGTGTGGTCTTGAGTGTGCGCGTGGGTCATCGGATCCCCTTTTGAGCTGGGATTGTACACGGGCATTCCAGGGTACCCTCCCCCCTCCCCCTGTCTTTTGCCTAAAATATAGATAACAGGACGGTTGGCGGTTCCAGGTCCGCGCCTTTCCGTACAAGATCTAGAGCCCAAAGGGCTTATACGTAAAATATTCCGGAATAAGGAGTTAGGCAACGCCGAAGGCCGAGAATCAACAACTTACGGTGTCGGGACCTCGTAGGATTCCTCGCAAAATCTAGATGTCAAAGAGCTTACAGCCAAAATCTAGAGCCTAAAGGGCTTAGGTCGAGGCTGTCGGGGAAGGCGATTCCCAGGTTAGCGCCCAAAATCGGGGCGCGAACCTGGGGCACCGACATGGGTGCCGAGAAGCTTTTCCGTGCTCATGCTGTGAGCTATAGAGACATAACGATGATTAGCTCTTAGATGTAATGAGGTCAAGGACGTGGGTCACAGATTGGCGGGTCATCCTGAGAGAGATATGGAGTTAGTGGGAGGCGCCCGTGTAAATGCCACACCTTCGAAAAACCGCGAAGGGTGGGGCAGCCGGCAGAAGAGCCGTGACTACTGCGCGGCTTCGACAGTGAGCTTAAGACCCACGGCTTTCGTCACGGCAACCAGAGTTGAGAGTCGGGGGTTGCCACGGCGTGATAAGGCGCGGTACAGGCTCTCGCGCTCGATCCCGGCGGCTTTGGCCACCTTGGCAATGCCGCCTCGTGCTTCGGCGATGCGACGCAAAGCGACAAGGAGCACGCTCGGTTCGTCATCGTCCTCGAGCGCGGCCCGAAGGTATTCCGCGGCGAACTCCGGATGATCGCGCAGTTCTCGAACGACGGCTTCATCATGGGAAATGCTCGCCCTGCGTTTCATGGTGTCCTTTCTTTGAGTGACGCGACGGCGGACTTCCGTTGCAGGCTCATTGTAACTTATAAGTCACACACTGCCGGGTGCCCCATCCTAGCGCGTTTTTTGCGCTAGGGTGGGATTCCACGAACGTGTGCGCAAACATCGCCGAGTGCCTAGGTTCGCGCGGTTTGCTGGCGCCAAAAAGCGAGCGGACACTCGCGGAACCAACCCGATCCTTTTCCTGTTTGTCATCGTGATCCGCGCGAGGGAGCGCAGCGGAGGGAGCGCGGAGAAAGCCTGCCCTGAGCGAAGCCGAGCTTTCGCGAGGCGAGTCGAATGGGGACCTGCTTTTCGGGACGACATGATCCGGGCCCAGGTCGGACGCCCCTTGACAACTTTCGGCTCTGGGCGCAGACTCTAGCGGTTTCAAGCACGTACTCTCCCCCGCTTTCTCGGCCCCGATCCTGGAATCCCACACTGGAGCAGACTATGAATGCCAGCCGTCTGTCGGTTGTGTGCGCGGCCATCCTGGCCGCGGGAATAATCGTCTTCTGCGGCAACGCGGCAGCCGACACCGCTAAGCCTCGAATCTTCATCACAGACAGTCAATCCTGGGAGGTCGCAGGTTCCGCCGGAGGGGCCAACGGCGCATTCGCCAGCAGTATGCGCGGCGGTGCCCGGCCACAGACGGCAGAAATCATCAAGACGTTCGGCGAGCGTTGCGAGCCCGTGATTGTCAACAACAAACAGGAGAAGGCTGACTACATCGTCCTTCTCGATCACGAAGGGGGCAAAGGCTATCTCCGCAGGAGAAACAAGGTAGCGGTGTTCAATAAAGACGGAGATGCAATCGTGAGCCGCTCCACCCGGTCGTTGGGCAACTCCGTTCAGGACGCCTGCGAAGCCATCGTCGCAGATTGGGCCGGACGCGGTCAGAGCGCGAGCGCTGCCGCAGCAGGGCCTGCGCCGCCGGTTCAAGACATTCCCGGCAAACGTGCCCTGGTCGTTCCCGATAAACCAAGGACAGACGCACTCTCAGCTCCGCCGCCCGTCGTACCTGCAGCAAAGCACGACGTAGAGATGACCAGCAAGTCCGCAATCGTTCCAGTGCCCCAGGTTGAATACACGTCCGCTGCTTCCGCCGCTGCCGATGCGGGTACAGTCTCGATCACATCGAACCCGGACGGAGCAGAGATATTCATTGACTCCGTAGGCCAGGGCCACGCCCCCGCAATCCTTCACCTAACGGCGGGCAACATAGTGTCCAGTTGGTAGCTTCAGGCTACAAGGATTGGTCTTCGGAAGTTGCAGTGAAATCCAACTCGATAGTGAATGTGACCGCCGAACTGCAAAAATAGGAGGTGAGTTGACCAATCGACAATTCTAGAGAAGCCACTCGGTAGCTGGAGCGCAGCGAAACCTTAGGCGGAAGGACCCCGCTATGTGCCTAGTAGTTCCTTGAAGAGACGAAGGAAGATCAACTAATGAGATCTCGACTTGACCTTTGGCGCGGCATTTACCGGCATCCATGGAAGACCGCGCAGCACATATTCACAAGTTTCAGTGTCCTTTTCACACTAGTCAAGGGTATTACCCACTTTATACCAGCCGTTAAGATCGAAGGCCCTTTCGCCCTGACGACTGCAGTGGTCATAAGCGTTGTCTTCGGACTCGAGAAAAGTTTGGAAGCCTTCTCGAATTGAAATACCCATCGCGAACTGCAACACAACTATCGAAGTCATTTTTGGAGACCTTTTCAAGCAAGATGGGATTCGCGTGATTGCGGTCAGCGAGTTCTTCGACAGCAAACTCGGCAAGCCGGTATCGGACAAGAGTATTCATGGACTTTTTCTTCAGAAGTGTTTTGGCGGCTATCCGGAGCCGTTCGATAAACAGGTAGACGAGCAGTTGAAGAGTATGAAATATGAAGAGGTCGCGAAGATCGACGGGAAAACCAAGAGCTACTCGATTGGAGCGACCGCTCTAATCGCGGTCAATCAAGACCGTTACCTGGCATTCGCGTTTGCGAAAGCTGACCCAGATACCTGCAAAGCATACTCCGACGTAACTATGATGTGGGTAGCGTTGCATGAGCTCTGGCAACGTGTACGGGTTGAGTCTGGCGGTCACGCGGTCAATCTACCTCTCGTTGGCAGCGGCCTATCCGGTCTAGGCTTGCCAACCCGTGACCTCCTGAATCTTATTATCCTTTCAGCGATCACGGAGACAAAATCAAAAGAAGTGACCCAAAGAATCCGAATCGTACTGCATCGCGATCGGTTTGATGACCTTGATCTCAGAGATGTTAAACAGCACTGGAAGGAATAACGGATGGCTTACCGGAATGGAACCTACGTGGCGTTTCACGCGGCTGGCACAAACCAACCGGGGAAGTCAGACATCGACTACTACAACCTGCTGAAGGCGTGGACAGCGAAAACAGACGATGACTTTACCATGATCAACAGCCATGAAAAAGCTTTCTGCCGTGCGGGACACAAGTATGCGCACCACTCTGCGCCATTCGCTCCTTGAGCGGCTAAGGAACTCGAAGAACATGGTTTTGGTCATCGGCCAGACAACTTGCCAAGACACCGACTGGGTCCCGTTTGAAATTGAACAGGCGGTAGATACTTATGGGATACCAATTATTGCCGCATATACTGTGTACGATAAGCCCATTAGAAGTCCGTCATCGTGGTCGGGATATTGGCCGAAAGCGCTTGCCCTGAGGATCAACAACGAAACGGCCCACGTCATCCATATCCCATTTAAGAAAGAGGCTTTGAAGGATGCGATCTCTCAGTTTTCGCACGCCAACCCCCCGAAGGGTAAGGGCCTAGGAGTCTACGGGGACGAGGCATACAGATTCTTCGGCATCGGGGATTAGAGCCCGTCAAGCAGCCGGGCGCCGCACTCTTCGCACCTTTCGAAACGTGGGAGTCAAGTTTTCCAAGACCGCGATAGGGAACTTCGTGGTAGAGGGCAAGAATGGAGGAGAAATCAGGATGGACGCGGCGGGTGGCCCGGCCTTTCGCGTTCTGTGCGAAGGCCGGGGGTGTTAAACACGCTCGCGGCATCGCACTCACGGTGAAATGCAGATTCCTCGCACGGCTCGCCTCCGCAAGCTCAGCTCGCCGGCTCGGAATGACAAAACGATAGATTGCGATCGTGGCTGTGTCGTGAAAGCAGGTCCCCATTCGACTCGCCTCGCGAAAGCTCGGCTTCGCTCAGGGCAGGCTTTCTCCGCGCTCCCTCCGCTACGCTCCCTCGCGCGGCTCAGGATGACAAAGAGAAAAGTGGCGTAACGCGGCGCTAAAGCGCCGCTCTTTCACAAAATCTCTCTGAATGTCCGGGGCACCGTGGAAGAGCGGCCCTTCAGGGCCGCGTTGGCGGGTGCCAGGAAGAGGCCTTCAGGGCGGGCACTACTGGCCTGACAATCTGCCCGGCCCGCTACCTTGATCTGCAGCGGACATTCCTGCGCATTAAGCTTGACCTCCACCACAGCTTGGCCGGAATAGAAGCGATAGCTACTCCATGCCCACCCGCCTGGTTGGCTTGCCAGCCCACGTTTCACCGGGTTGTAGTGCATGTATTGCAGCTTCTCCTTCTCCTTTTTTCCGGTCCAGACGTTGAAATCGTAGAAGCGCTCTTGCCAGACCTGACCCGTTTCCGTCTTTGATCCTGATTCCGGCTCCTCATCGCCGCGGTGGAGAGACCACGCAAAGCGCTGTTTGAGCACCTGCATCACCGTGGAAGGCGTTCCGAATTCCGGTTCGCCAACCAGCAGGTGAAAGTGCTCGGGCATGACGACGTATCCCGAGACCACAAAGCGGTAACGCTGACGCACTTGCTCGAAGATTGTCAGGAAGAGATCGCGACGCCACCGGGTTCCGAGGAGCGGTCGTCGCCGGTAGCAGCTGCAGGTGATGAAATGCAGATCGTGGGAACCATAGAATCGTCGCAGGCCAGTCGGCATGTGGCGAGCTTAATGGGAGACGGACCGGACGTCTGTGACGAGTGCCCGCCCTTTCGCACAGAGCGCGAAAGAACGGGGCACCCCCGATTCCCTCCGCTACGCTCCCTCGCGCGCTCAGGAGGACAAGAAGGGAAAGATGGAATGCGGCGGGGAAATCCCAAGCGAGAGAGGAAAGTGGAATCCCGCCCTTTCGCATAGAACGCGAAAGAACGGGGCACCCCCGATTCCCTCCGCGACGCTCCCTCGCGCGCTCAGGAGGACAAGAAGGAGAAAGGTTCGGGTTATGCGGCGGGGAAATCCCAAGCGAGAGAGGAAAGTGGAATCCCGCCCTTTCGCACAGAACGCGAAAGAACGGGGCACCCCGGGTGTCAGAAGATGATGAAGATGAGATAGACGGAAAAGGCGGGACACCCTGAGAGAAGAATGGAGTTAGCGGGAGATGTCCGTGGAATCCCACTTATCGCAAAAGGCGGAAAGGATGGGCGCACCCGGCTTCATCGGGCTCAGGCCATAATGGTTATGCAGAGAGCACGTCAAGTGGTTATTGAGTCTGATCACCTGGGAATGCGAAGCTTAGGTCCAGGTATCTGCGAGGCCTTCATCTTCGGAGACAGTTTTTAATGCTACGCATTCGCCCTTGCCTGGAGTGTCGATGAGCGGTGGCTTGGTGAATTCGTCGGCAGTCGTGGTTCTCGTCGCAATTCCCAGCCAGGTGATTTGGTCGTATTTTTCCTTTTGGGTGGTTTTTGCAATCGGACTGGTCACGATTTTTCTTCGCGGCGAATGGCAAAAGGCGCGAGGATTCGACAAGCTCATTCTGTTCGGGCCAATTTTCTACGCCGCGCCCATCGCGGCCTTCGGCACCGAACATTTCACCCTGACCAAGCTCATCGCGTCGCATCGTGCCGGCGTGGATTCCGTGGCATATGTTTTGGGCGTACTTCGTCGGCACTTGCTTTATCGCCGCCGCGCTGAGCCTGGTGACGAAGATTCAGGTGCGTCTCTCGGCAAGTTTGCTCGCTTTGACGTTTTTTCTTTTCGTAGTGCTGATGGACGCCCCGGCCTGGTTACGCAATCCGCGAAACCGGATTGGGCTGGCGCTCACGCTGCGGGAACTCTCCTTCAGCGGCGGCCCTCTGGCGCTGGCCGCCAGCCTTACCGAAGAATGCCGCGAGCGCGGCGACAAACATCCTAGCGACGGTTGCGCGATACTTCGTTGCCATTCCCGTGCTGTTTTACAGCTTCGAGCAATTTATGCACGGCGATCACGTTCCCGGCGTTCCGCTGGAAGTGCTGACTCCCACGTGGATCTGTGGGACACGCCATTTGGACCTACGTGGCGGCCGTGGTTTACGCAGTCGCAGGCTCCATGTTGCTTGTCGGCAAGAAAACCCGCGCCGCGGCGACCTGGGTGGGCTTGACCGTGCTCTTCGTGGAGTTGGTCGTGTACGTGCCGATCGCCGTGGTGGAACGCGCCAGCCTCGACAAGGGTCTTAATTACATGGCGGATACACTGATGTTTTGCGGCACCGTTCTTCTGCTCGCGGGTGCCATGCCGCGCGAACGCCTCAACCTGCCGGGATGACAAGTGAGAGAAGAAAAGCCCCGCTCTGGCGAGCGGGGCCTTGTAATTTGGAAGCTCACGTCGCGCTTTATTGTCCGGCGTTGCCGGACGCGCGGTCGCTCGCCCAGGTCCTTCGACTCGCGCAACAATCGCGCGCGCTCAGGATGACAATTTCAGGGAAAAAGAAAAGCCCCGCTCTGGTGAGCGGGGTCTTCTGAAAAGCGGCGGACAAGAGTGTCCGCCCTACACAGCGCGGGCGAGGGCGCCCGCGCCACACAATCAGTCCTAGTACATGTCGCCCATGCCGCCGCCGTGTCCGCCGGGCATCGGTGCGCCCTTCTTCTCTTCCGGAATCTCAGCCACCAGAGCTTCGGTGGTGAGCATCAGGGAGGCGATCGAGCCGGCGTTGGTTAGCGCGGTGCGCACGACCTTGGTCGGGTCGAGCACGCCGGCCTTGACCAGGTCTTCGTACTCGCCGGTCAGGGCGTTGTAGCCGAAGTTGTTGTCCTTTGCGTCCTCGACCTTGCCCAGAACGATGGCGCCTTCTTCGCCGGCGTTCTCGGCGATCTGGCGCAGCGGCTCCTGGAGGGCGCGGCGCACGATGTTGACGCCGATCTGCTCGTCGCCCTCGAGCTTGAGCTTGTCGAGGGCTGCGACGCAGCGGCTGAGCGCAACGCCGCCGCCGGGGACAATGCCTTCTTCCACGGCCGCGCGGGTGGCGTGCATGGCGTCTTCGACGCGGGCTTTCTTCTCTTTCATTTCGGTTTCGGTCGCGGCGCCGACTTTGATGACGGCCACGCCGCCGACCAGCTTGGCCAGCCGCTCCTGCAGCTTCTCGCGGTCGTAGTCGCTGGTGGTCTTGTCGATCTGGCTGCGGATCTCCTTCACGCGGCCTTCGATCTCGCTGTGCTTGCCCTTGCCTTCGACGATCGTGGTGTTGTCCTTGTCGATGGTGATCTTCTTGGCCTGGCCGAGGTCGCTGATCTGCACGTTCTCGAGCTTGATGCCGAGATCTTCGGTGATGGCCTTGCCGCCGGTGAGGATGGCGATGTCCTGCAACATGGCTTTGCGGCGGTCGCCGAAGCCGGGCGCCTTGACGGCGGCGACTTGCAGCGTGCCGCGCAGCTTGTTGACGACGAGGGTGGCGAGCGCTTCGCCTTCGACGTCTTCGGCGATGATCAGCAGCGGCTTGCCGCTCTTGGCGATCTGCTCGAGCAACGGGAAGCAGGTCCTTCATGCGAGCTGATCTTCTTCTCGTGGATCAGGATGTAGGCGTTCTCGAGGGCGGCTTCCATGCGCTCGGGATCGGTGACGAAGTAGGGCGAGAGGTAGCCGCGGTCGAACTGCATGCCTTCGACGACTTCGAGCTGGGTCTCGAGCGTCTTGGCTTCTTCGACGGTGATGACGCCGTCCTTGCCGACCTTCTCCATGGCCTCGGCGATGATGTTGCCGATGGTCTCGTCGTTGTTGGCGGAGATGGTGCCGACCTGGGCGATCATGTCGCCGGTGACGGGCTTGGAGAACTTGTCGAGCTCGCCCTTGATGCGGTTGCCTTCCTTGTCGAGACTGCCGCAGATGGCGGTGACGGCCTTCTCGATGCCGCGCTTCATGGCCATCGGGTTGGCGCCGGCGGCGACGGTCTTCACGCCTTCGCGGTAGATGGCCTGGGCGAGAACGGTGGCGGTGGTGGTGCCGTCGCCGGCAACGTCGGAGGTCTTGGAGGCGACTTCGCGAACCATCTGGGCGCCCATGTTCTCGAGACGCGTCTTTCAGCTCGATTTCTTTGGCGACGGTGACGCCGTCCTTGGTGATGGTCGGTGAACCGAATTTCTTTTCGATGACCACGTTGCGGCCCTTGGGGCCGAGGGTGACTTTTACTGCGTCGGCCAGGAGGTTGACGCCGCGGAGAATCGCCTGACGCGACTCTTCTCCGTGAACGATTTGCTTTGCCATAATTCAGAATCTCCTATTCAGAATGAAATGTTGTGCAGGCAGCTGCCTGCGAGAAAGCTAGGAAAGCTGTCAGCTCTCAGCTGTCAGCTATCAGTTACCGCTTGGCGCCTGCGGTTTCTTTCTTGGGCGGCGCCGGTGATGACGCCGAGGACTTCTTCTTCGCGCATGATGATGAAATCTTCGCCGTCCAGCTTGATTTCGGTGCCGGAATACTTGCCGAACAGGATGCGGTCGCCTTCTTTTACGTCGAGGGGGTGCACCTTGCCTTCTTCGTTGATTTTGCCTTTGCCGACGGAGATGACTTCGCCTTCCTGCGGCTTGTCTTTGGCGCAGTCGGGGATGATGATTCCGCCACGGGTGGTGCCGGCTTCTTCCACGCGGCGGACCAGAATGCGGTCATGGAGTGGGGTAAACTTTGTAGCCATAGTCTTGCAAACTCCTTTCGTAGCTTGAAGGGTTAAGTAGTGTGTTATGTAGGGTTCGCTGGATTGTTAGCACTCCCATCCAACGAGTGCTAATTGTATAAGGTTGAGTGAGAGGGTGTCAAGGGGGGAGCGAAGGACGCGCCGCCCGATTTGGGAAAGCAGGTCCCCGTTCGACTCGCCTCGCGAAAGCTCGGCTTCGCTCAGGGCAGGCTTTCGCTTCGCTCAGGATGACAACTCATCGTCGATGCGACGAGTGTGCATCTACCCAGCAAGGAGGATGCGGATGACAGCGGGTGCGGGTTTGCCTAAAATCGGAGAACCATGAAGAAGCTCGGGATTGCACTGATTCTTGCCAGCGCTCTGATTTCACTCTCGGCGGTCGCCCAGAATAACCGTGAGTCGGAAGGGCCGACGTCCAGCCTGAGTTTTCTGGTAGTGAGGGACCATAGCGGAAAGGCGGTGCGCAACGCGAGTGTGGTGTTGCATCCGGTGAACAAGAATGGGCAACAGGCGCGTGGCGGATTCGAGCTCAAAACCGACAATGACGGAAAAGCGAGTTTCGATGGCGTTCCGTACGGGAAGCTGCGCGTACAGGTGCTGGCGCATGGATTTCAGACGTTCGGCGAGGATTACGACATCGACAAACCGACGACGGATATTTCGATCCGCCTGAAGCGCCCGACGGATCAGTATTCGATTTATAGTGACCAGAACAACACGCCGAAGGACGACGCAAAACCGTCGGAACCAGACAAGAAGGATCCACCGGATCAGGATAAGAAACCGCAGTAAGGCCGAAGCAGAGAGGCATTGAGTTTTTGTTCTGACCTTCCAGATCACCTCAAGGACAAGACCATGGACTATCTCCTCAAGACCGAGCCTACCGTTTATTCGTTCGCTGATTTAGAGCATGAGAAGACGACGATCTGGGATGGCGTGACCAACCCGGTCGCAGTGAAAAACCTCCGCGGCATGAAGCCAGGGGAGCGGCTGGTGATCTATCACACCGGGGACGAAAAGAGTGCGGTGGGGACTGCGACCGTGGTTAGCGTGGATGCAACAGACCCGAAGACTCCGCAGGTGAAGATTAAAGTCGGGAAGGCGGTGGCGAAGCCGGTGACGCTGGCGGACGTGAAAGCTGAAAAGCTGTTCGCGGACTCGCCGCTGGTGAGGCAGGGAAGGTTGAGCGTGGTGCCGCTGACGGCTGCGCAGTATAAGTTTTTGACGGGGGAGTGAGGGAACGCCAAGGCGTGCCAGACGAAGTAGATCCGGTGCCGCCTCGGAACAGGCGTTCAGCCGTCCCTCCGGGACTGGATCATCTTTTCTCGGCGTTCCCACCGCTAAAGCGGTGGGCTATTGTGACGCCCCTCCGGGGCAGCGCATAGACATCGTAGTCATCGGGACACGCGGGCGAGGGCGCCCGCGCCACACGGCCCTATCGTTCTTCTGAGACGCAATTACGATGGATCGGGATGGAACGCGGTGAAAAGCGGGTCGTCCCCCTTCGACTCCCCTCGCACAGGCTCGGGTTCGCTCAGGGCAGGCTCTCGACTCGCTCACGATTCGCTTGGAATCGCTTTCGCTCCGCTCGGGATGACAAACAGGACAATGGTTTCGGCACGGCTGAAGCTGTGCCCTCCCGATCTCTCCTGCCGCCTTCACGACAGCGCCTTTCTCAATTCTCTCCGCAGAATCTTGCCCGACGGAGTGCGGGGCAGGGCGTCGACGAAATGGATTTCGCGGGGCTGCTTGTAGTGGGTGAGACGGTCGGCGACGAATCCGCAAATTTCCTCTTCCAATCTTTGTGAGCCGGCGAAGCCTTCGCGCAGTGACCACGAAGGCGCAGGGGACCTCCCCGGCTTCGGCATTGGGCCGTGCTATAACTCCGCAATCGCGCACAGCGGGATGTTCCAGCAGCACGGATTCGACTTCAGCGGGCGCCACCGGGAAGCCTTTGTACTTGATCATCTCTTTGCGGCGGTCGAGCACGAAGAAAAAATCCTGCTCATCACGGCTGACGATGTCGCCCGACCAGTACCAGCCGTCGCGTAACACGGCGGCGGTCGCGGCTGGTTCTTTCCAGTATCCCAGCATGAATTGCGGACCGCGCATGACGAGTTCGCCGGGTTGGCCGGCGGGGACGTCGTTGCCGAGTTCATCGAGCACGCGGCAATCGGTCTGGCAAAGGGGCTGACCGATGGACTCGGGGCGATAGAGCTCGGGCTGGAGGTATCCCACATGAGTGACCGGGGAGGCTTCGGTCATGCCGTAGCCCTGGCAAA
This sequence comes from uncultured Acidobacteriota bacterium, assembly GCA_963711675.1. Classification (GTDB taxonomy): domain Bacteria; phylum Acidobacteriota; class Terriglobia; order Terriglobales; family Acidobacteriaceae; genus CAVQFB01. The sequence goes on from CAVQFB010000016.1 coordinate 202,288, forward strand.
CGAGAACCCCGGTGAGGGATCGGAAGCGGCGAGCCAATTCCGGGGCAAGGGGAGCCGCGCCGCATTTGACCCAGTGCAGGCGGTGGGTCTTGGGAAATTGCCCGGCTTCTGCGGCCTGGCTGAGCGCATTCAGCGCCGGGGGTACGACCGGCATCACCGATACCCCTTCCTGAACCAGCAGGTCGCAAAGCTGAGGCACATGGAAGCGCGGCATCAGAACGAGTGTCGCGCCGAGCGCGAGGATGGGATTCAATCCGACATTCAGGCCGAAGATGTGGTAGAGCGGCAAGAAGCAGAGCAGCACGTCATCGTGCGTGAGGAAGGCCGCATGGGGCCCGATGATCTGATAGACATTGGCGACGAGGTTGAAGTGAGAGAGCATCACGCCTTTGGGCAGGCCCGTGGTGCCGCTGGAATAGGGAAGAGCGGCGAGAGCTTCGCTGGGCGGCTGACCTGGCGAAGGGAGGGTTGCGGTAGCCGGATGCAGAAGGTTGGAGAAATTTTCCGCGCTGCTTACAGGTTGGCGAGTCATGAACACGCGGCGAAGATTTTGCAGTCCGGCGAGGTTGATGTCCTTTACAAACGGCGCGTCGCTGATCAGGAACACGGCGCCGGAGTTTTCCAGCTGGTAGCGGACTTCACGCTCGCGATAGGTGGGGTTCAGGAGAGTCGGTATGGCACCGGCGAGAGTCGCGGCGTGGTAAGCGACACAGAACTCCCATGAGTTGGCCAGAAAGATTGCGATGACCTCCCCAGGCCTTAGTCCTGCGGCGACCAAGCCGCGCGCCAGAGCTTCCACGATTTCCCCGTATTCCGCGTAGGTGAGGCGGCGATTGGCAGACGGATCGATGATGGCAGTCTTCTGGGGAAAGCGGCGGCAACTCTCAAGGATGACGTTGTGGAGAAATTGGCCGTGCGGGTCGGCGTAGAGTCGGTCGCGAAGCATGCGGAGTGATTCTAGCGGAAACGACGTTGGGTGCGTGGGCCGAAATCTTGTCACTGCCGGGCGTGACGCAAGTCACAGCATGCTTGGCCGCCGGTCCGCGATACTAGGCCAACTTTATCCTCCCCGCGAGCCATCTCTTGAACACAAAAATCAAGGCACTTTTCCGCCTGGACATCGTTTTTTGCGTGCTGGCACTGGTTGCTGGCGCCGCAGGAACCGAAGCGCGCCGGGAGCTGCGTGGGGTTATGCGGGACACTAGCGGCGCTGTTGTCAGCAAAGCCGAAGTCTGGATGGATGGACGGCGGCTGGCGACGAGTGACGAAAACGGGGCTTTCAGATTCGAAATCCGGGAGGGGCAAGTTCCGGCGTTGCAGGTGCAGGCCGAGGGGTTCGCGGAAGCGAATGTCACGGTCTCGCCTCATGATCTGGAGTCTGGCCAGATTGAGGTGGTCCTGAAGGCCGGCGGCGTGAATTCGCAGGTCACGGTTACAGCATCGCGCACCGGGATGGAGTTGCAAGAGACGCCGGCGAGCGTGGACGTGATTTCACGACGCGACTTGGATACCACCGCGGCGCTTGCAATTGATGACGCTCTGCTGCAGGTCCCTGGCTTCACCTTGTTCCGGCGGACGGACAGCCTCACAGCAAATCCCGGCTCGCAAGGAGTTGCCCTACGTGGCCTGGGTGGAACCGGAGTAAGCCGGGCGCTGGTGCTGGCGGATGGGATTCCGCTGAATGACCCGTTTGCGGGAAACATTCCGTGGAGCCGCGTTCCCAGTTTGGCGATCGAGCGGGTGGAGGTGCTGCAGGGGGGATCGTCTGACCTGTACGGAAGCGATGCGCTGGGGGGAGTGATCCAGATATTTCCGCGGCAACCGGCAAGTTCGTTGGTGACGCTGGAGACATCCTACGGAAATCGGGCCACCGAGGATGGAAGTGTAATGGCAAGCCTGCAACGCGGGCCATGGGGAGCTACGTTCACTGGCGATGTGCTCCACACGGACGGATACATCCTCGTGCCAACCGGACAACGAGGAACGGTGGACACGCCGGCAAACTCCCACCATCAGAATGGCGTGCTGAACCTCGCGCACCGGCTGAAAAATGGGGGACGGGCCTTCGTGGAAGGCGAGATGTTCGATGAAGACCGGCATAACGGCACGCCCCTGCAGACGAACAGCACGCACTTCCGGCAGCTGGCGGCCGGAACGGAAAGTTACACCAGTTGGGGGACGTTCCGGGTGCGGTTGTACGGAGGCTCGCAATGGCTACATCAGAGCTACAGTGCGGTCGCGCTGGATCGGGACTCGGAATCTTTGACGCGGACGCAGATTATTCCCACGCAGCAGCTCGGGGCCAGCGTGCAGTGGGTACGGGCTCTGGGGCAGAGGCACACGCTGGTGGGGGGAGTGGAGGCGCGAGACATTCGCGGGCACAACGACGAGCTGAAATATGCGAACAGCCTAGCTACCGCTTCTGCCGATACGGGGGGAAGGGATCAGACGATTGGATTTTTCCTGCAGGACTCGATTCGACTCGGCTCGCGCATAGTGGTTACAGCGGCGGGACGGTTTGATTATTGGCAGAACGTGGATGCTGCGAAGTTTCAGACGCCGTTCAGCACCAATATCACGACGAAGATGCCGTTTGCGGATCGCAACGAGTCAGCTTTCGATCCGCGGCTGGGTGCGGTGTACAAGCTGACGCAGAATCTGTCGTTGAGTGCATCGGGGTACAGGTCGTTTCGAGCGCCGACGCTGCACGAGCTCTACCGCGACTTCCGCGTGGGCAATGCCAACACGCTGGCGAATCCTTACCTGCGGGCCGAGCGGCTGACGGGTGGCGAGGGTGGAGCAAGATATGTCGCTCTGCGGGAACGGCTGGCGATGTCGGGCAATTTCTTCTGGAATGATGTGGCGCGGCCGGTTGCCAACGTCACGTTGAGCACGACGCCGGCGCTGATCACGCGGCAGCGAGAGAATCTGGGCCGCATACGGTCGCGCGGAGTGCAACTGGAGGCAGAGGCGCGGCTGCGTGGACATTGGACTGTCACGGCAGGGTATCAGTACGCGGACTCGACGGTCCTGGAGTTTCTGGCAAATCCTGCAATGGTCGGGTTGGACTTGCCACAGCAGGCACGGCACCAGTTCTCATTTCGATCGGCCTATTCGCGGCGGTCGTGGAGCTTCGCGGTACAGGGGCGGGCGATCGGCAGGCAATTCGACGACGATCTCAATCTGTATCCCCTGGCGCCGTATTTCAACCTGGATGTGTGGGCGTCGCGCTCTCTGGGAAGCCATGCGGAGACATTCTTGGCCGTGCAGAATGTCCTGAACCAGCAGTGCGAAGCAGGGAAGACGCCGGTGACGACCCTGGGACCGCCGATTCTGGCGCGGGTGGGAATCCGGTTGAAATTTGGGGAGTGAGGGTTGACGAGCGGCGTCAGTGCGACTCCGCTGCCCGATCTCAGCTGGCGAGCTTGCGCAGGAATTCGCGCTCATCCATGCGATATTTGAAGGCCTTGCGGCCATCGATGAAGACGACGGGAACTTCGTCGGTGAACTGGCGCCGGAGTTCTTCGTCGGAGTCGACGTCAACTTCCCGCCAGGTGTAGCCGCCCTGCCGCTGCAATTTCAGCAGGCTCTCCTTGACGATCTCACAGAGATGGCAACCTTTTCGCGAGTAAACGACGACTTCGCGGGGCATCATCGCGGTGCAGTTTAGCGAAGTTTTGGCGGTTTTTCCAGACAAAGAGGGTGCGGACCGAAGGGGACAACCGACCGCTCGGATGGCGGGCGGCGATTGATCAGACAGACTTGGCCCGCGAATCATGGACAGGCATCTTCCGCTGCTCCGGAGCGAGCCAAGGTACAATCCCAAACATGTCGACCGACAACCAGAGGCCCATGCGCGGGAAAACTGTGCTGATCACGGGAGCGGCCCGCCGGTTGGGGTTGAGCACGGCTCTCGCGATGGCGCAGGCGGGGGCGGACGTCGCGATCACATTTCTGTCGTCGGCGCGAGAAGCGCAGCACGCGGTCATCGATATAAGCAGCTTCGGCGTGCGCGCGGTGGCGCTGAAGTGCGACGTCACCGACGAAAAGAGCGTGAGGGCCACGATTAAAGAGGCGGTGAAGGAACTGGGCGGAATCGACGTTCTGGTGAACAACGCGGCAAATTATGAGACTGTCGAGTTTGAGAAGATTACGGTCAAGCAGTGGGATGCGATCTTTGCCTCGAACACGCGGGGGCCGTTTCTGGTTACGCGGGAGGCGTTGAGGCATCTGCGGGAGCGGCGAGGGAAGATCATCAACATGGGGTCGCTGGGGGGATTGCAGCCCTGGGTGACGCATGCGCACTACTGCTCGTCGAAGGCGGCGCTGCACATGCTGACCAAGGTGATGGCCAAGGCGCTGGCGCCGGAGATTGCGGTGAATTGCGTGGCGCCGGGGATGATTGATCTGGGTGAGAAGCCAGCCGCGGGATTCATGAAGCGCATGGCGAAACAAACGCCGATGCGGCGGAATGGGACGGCTGAGGAGATTGCGACGGCGGTGATGTTTTTCGCGACCGCGCCTCATTTTATTACCGGGCAGATTATGGCAGTGGATGGCGGGCTGGAGCTGTAAGGGATCGGATAGGCGCAGGTAATGAGCGTAGCCTGGGTTTGTGGTCGGCGGCTAAAGCCCCGGCTACATCGGATAGGAGCCTGCGGCACGGCTGAGGCCGTGCCCTCCCCACAGAAATGAAAAGAATGAGAGTGAAGGGCCTCTTTGCAGGACTGCTGTTTGTTTCTTCGCTGTGTCTCGCCCAGGCGCCGGAGTCGGGTGGACACGAATTCCAGATGTGGTCGAGCAGTGGACATTCGGTGAGCGGAGGCAGGGGGAACACCGGGGTATGGAACCTGGGTGTGCGGTACGGATGGGTGCTGACCGATCCACATGGTCCGGGATTCCTAAAAGGACGATTCGAATACGCGGTGGATGCGGTGCCTGTGTTTCTGGTTTCGCAGCCGGCGAACACGGCGTATGGGGTGGGCATCAATCCGCTGGGATTGAAGTGGGATTTTGTGCAACACCGGAAGCTGGTGCCTTACCTCGAATTGGGTGGGGGCACGTTGTTTACGACCAAGGACGTCCCGACGGGGACGGGATCGGTGAATTTCACGTCGGGCGCGGCGCTCGGCACGCACATTCTTGGCGCCAAGCGGAATGTGAGCGTTGAGGTGCGCTATATGCACATCTCGAATGCGGGCCTGACGACACCCAACCCAGGGATTAACACCGTGCAGGTGCGAGTAGGGTTCGGGTGGTTTCGCAAATGAGCCGATAGGTTCGTCAGCGGGTCAATCGGGCTCGATTTCAGGCAAGGGGTCGACTCGTTGGCGTGGAGTTTTGGGAGAGGTTGGGAGGGGCAACCCGATCTCGACCGTGCCAATGTGCTTGCTCATCTCATCCTGCAGGCCAAGGCGCAGAGACACGGCTGCGACCGGTACATCCAATTCCGTGTGCAGTGTGACTTCCCGTGAGATGACCTGGTTGTATTCCGACGACTGCAGTTCACTGATTCCCAGCGTCGACCTCCCGCCGATCATTCTGCCCTCGCTGTCGTAGGACGCGATCATCAAGACAAGCGAATTGCGATAGTTTCCATTAGCGCGTGGTGTGAATTTCAAATCGGCCGCCTTCAGTAAGTAGTCGACGCTGTAGTGCTGCGCTTCTACCGTGGCCGGCAAGATGGGCATCTTGTTCGATGCCAGCAGAACTTCGCCAAGCGATGCCCGCTCCAGTTTTTTCTTCGGCCCTACCGGCACCACGGTTGCGGAAAATAGCAACTGCCGCGATTGGGGCGACCCATGCTGCATGGCTACAGCTCTGGCCCTACGGGCTAACTCGGCTTCGCTGGGTGCGTCGGATTCGGCAAAGTATCCAGGCCGATAGTGAAGGGCATAGCCTTTCTCCGCCAGCGCGACTTTGATTTTTCTGAACTTCCCATCGTAGTTCTGGTTCGCAGGGCTGTACGAAAGGGTGTAGTAATTGGACCCTTGTCTCACCGCCGTTTCGATGGCATCGCCGATGCCGTTCGAGTTGTAGAAGGCTTTCCCGCCGGTGGCGGCCGCCACGCTCAACAGACTCTCCCTTTCGGCTGCTTCCACCGCAAAGGCTTGTTGACTGCCGGAGATGGACGCGCTCGGCGCGATGACATTCGCTGCATTTGTGGCCGGCGGATCGATGGACGTTGGTCCGCCCATGCCGCCCGCCAGCCCCGCACTGCCGCCGCCGCTAAGCAGACCTCGGACGTCCACCGGATAGACGGCGACTTGTGCTTCGGCGAGAAGATTGGTGACGCGCTTGATCCAGTTCGAATAATCGCGGTTCCCCCGGGCGGTGTCTCCCGAGAAAGAGGAGGGAAGAGTAATTGGGAACGAACCGGAAAGCCATACGACGTTCTTATGGCCGGGAATTCCCGCAAGATAACGCGACAGCATCATCATGGAGTCCAGCGTGATTGCGACCCGCTGATCCGTATCGGTTCCCTGCTGTTCTGCCTGCAGTCTCTGCAGCGCCCCCAACAAACCAGCGAAGCCGCCCATGGGGCCGCCCTGGGCGAGTTGCCCCACTGTTTCGATGGCCTTTGCGGCGCCCGCCTCGGAGGCATTCCAGCCGGCCACTTGCGGCGCACTCTTTTTGCCCTTGGCAGCGGTAAGCAACAGAGTTTCATCGGCCGTGAACCCCTGAATCAGCCGCAGGTGAGTGTTTTCAGCGCTCAGAGTGCAGAGAGCAAGTTGCGCGTTTGGAGGTTTGGACTGAAGAAACTTGATCAACTGCTGCCGGGCATACACCTGGTCCTGCTGCGGCGTATTGAGCAGGTCGAACAGGATCAAGGTGACTGCCCCTGGCTCTCCCGCCGCCCGGTTGCTGAAGGAGTTTGCGGATGGCTTGTGGGCGTTCTGTTCGGCACCAGAATCAGGTGACTTGGGCATGTCTGCGGTTGTGGAGTGTGCATCGTCGAACTCGCGGAAGTAGCGGATCTCCTGTGGCCTCCAGTCCTCGGCGACCTGGAAATCCTTCTGTTGCAGGCCGTGCACGGGCTGGCCCTTGCTGTCGGTCACCACAACATCTAACACCACAGCTTTGGTTGTGACCTTAAACGTAGTGAGTGGCGCGGCGGTGGCTTCTGCGTCCGGCTCGTTAGAGGCAGGTTGCGGTGACGTGGCCGCGGGCTCGTTCGTTGCTGTCGCAGAGCCCTGGCCTGCGGCATTTTCTTCCCTTTCCGCTGAGCCGGAGTCCTCGTGGTCAGCAACCGCAGAAGGAGTCGTGGAGGAGAGTTGCAGCGTCTCCGCAGAGTCGAGTTCGGAGGTGAGCGCATACAAACTCGGAATGTCAGACTTGAGCGTGGCAAACTCCGATCGCTCTTCCTTGGTGATAGGCGGCAACTGGAACAGTTCCAGGGTTGTGCCCTCGAGGGCTGCCAGAACTCGACCGTCGGGCGTGAGAGCGAAATTCTGTCCCGTCACCATCGCGGGGCGGAGCGCCGCGCAGAAGACGGCCTTCCCCGTAGCGGTATCGACCATCTGCACCTGTTGCTGAAAAGCGTCGAGTTGAGAAACCTCTGGTGGAAACGGGTCTTTCCGAATATCCGCGGCGTTTGCAGTGGATTGCATGTCGCGGACAACGCGCAGTGTGCTGATGCCGAAGCGACTGCCGTCCTCCGTGGGTGCGACCGTCGGGAACCAATGATATTCCGGCCAGTGCTGCCGCCAGAGGCGGTGGCCGGAGATAGAAAATGAAGTTACCGTGTGTTCGCATCCAGCGGATGGACACCTTCCGACCAACAGTGAGTTATCGCTGGAATAGATGATGCTGGGTACGATGCGCGATCGCACTCGCGCAATATTGCGGCGCTGTGTCGGGTTCGGTCCGAAACGGACCAGCCATAGTTCGCCTTTGTGGATCAGATCGGCATAACCCCACCTGGTCCCAATGAGGTTCACGACCTGGTTGAGGGGGACCCTCTGTTCGGGAGTCAGGGTTTTGGCATCGAGAAATTGCGCCACATATTTTGGTTTTGGGGACGCTGCCGGAATTGTGGGCGATGGGCCGGGCGGAGCGTTCGGATCGCCGGCAGTTTCCACGATAATCTGGCTGGCGTCGGGCGTGACCGCCACCCAAAGCAGATCCCTGGGTGAGCTCATCAAGAGCTTTTCGTGTAAGTCCGCTCCTACCACATAGAGATCGTTCAGCCTTCGGAGCAAGACTTTGCCCGCACCGAAGGGCCAAAGATATCGCCGGCGATCGTGAAGATACCAGTCCGTTTCTTGCACGACGTTCCCGGTGACGACGTCGAGGATTGCCGCGTGCATAATGCGGTCCTGGTGATTAGGTGGACAGGTGGGTAGGCGCTGGAAAAGCGCTTTTCGATCGAATGTGAGCAATAGATGGTCGGCGTCCATGAAATATAAAGCGACGCTCGGCTCGTCTTCCGTGAGCCGGTCTACGCGTGACGGCACACGATAGCCGAATTTGGACAGATCGATCGGTGAGGCAGGGCGCACCTCCGTCGAAGGCGGAGGTGGATTGTTTTGAGCTGAAAGCTGGCGGGGTAGCGCAGGGGCAAGCAGAAAATACGCCACCATGACCCAGCGTGGAAATGAACCGCCAAGCCGGGAAAAATCGATTAGGTAAGGGCAAACTGCACTCGTGCGTCGAAACGCAACCCTCATGGCTGAATTCTATACGAATGCTGAGAGGCTCGCGCGCAGAGCAAAGCGCGAGGCCAGATCTGCAAAACCAATGCAGCGTTCGTTCGATAGCATGGGCTTGGCCTCTCCTGCGGAGAGGCCTTTGATGTCACTGCACGGCGACTGCTGGCCCCGCCGCGTCGACGTCCTTAAACGAGAACGCGATTGACACGTTGGGATATTCCTTTCCATCGACCTCCACGTAGGGATAGACAAAATAATTCAGCGGTGCTCCGGCCTGCGGCGGATTGAGCTCTAAATCGCGACCCACGGTAAATTGCACGCGGTTCACATCGTGGGCGCCGAAGAAGTATTTCTCGTTCTCCTGGTGCTTCCAGGCTTCCGAGATGTCGATGGGAATCCAACCGATGGAATCCACCCAGAACTCAGTCCAGCAATGATAGCCCGCGATTTCGGAGGCATGCTTGTCGGCGGGCAGCGGGAAGCCGATTTCGAAGCGCGAGGGAATCTGCTGCGAGCGTGCCATGGAGATGAAGAGGGAGTGGAAGTCGGTGCAGTTGCCGCGTTTGGAATCGCACGCCCAAAGCGTGTCGCCGTGACCCCAGCCGGTGCCGGTCTTGTCGTACTTCATGGTGTGGAAGACGTACTCATAGATGTCATGAGCTTTTTCGAGTTGAGTGGACGCGCCTTTAGTCTGCGCGACCGCGAGTTGCGCCGGAAGTCCGGTGGTGGGGACAAGCTTGTCGGGCTGGAGAAAGCGGGCGAGCTCGAGCTTGGGAGCTTTCGCGGCATGCATATCGCGCACAGGCTGGCCATCGACGAGGACGACGTGTTCGCGGCGCACGATGTCGTAGTCGACGGCGAACGCGTATTCGGACTTCGTTGCCTTCGCGGTTTCGGCGTACAGCATCCAATTTCCGTACTCTTTTTCCTCGGTCTTCTTCAGAGGCAAGTCGCCGGTCTGCGAAAGGACGTGAACATCCTGGTTGGCATCGGAGTGGGCGAGCGGAATCCAGACGTGAAGCGGTTGGCCGGGAGCGACGTTCTTGACTGTGAAGGCGTAATGAAAAGTGAAGTGGCGTTCTTTGGGCTGGTTTTGCGGCTGGTTCTGGCTTTGGGTCGAAGCGAGCGGCAAAAATAGATAGAAGAAGGCGGCGAACGACGTCGCAAGGGAATGGCGGTGCATAGGTAGTCCTTTCAAGTGTGCAAGACTTCAGTGTTTCGGGAACAAGAGGGAAACGACCGACGGGCGTTTTAGAGGATTACCGTCAAGTGAAGCCGCGACCGGACAGGCGAGGAGGGCGGGCTGGCATGGTCTGGTTAGGGTGCGACGACGGCAGTCATGTTGTCAACTGGCGGGCGTGCGGGCTAAGAGTGGGTTCACTGCTTCAGAGCTGCTGGCCTGGTTTTCGTGTGGCGGTCGACGACGGTGTATCCCGCGGGAAGGGAGAAATACTTCGGGTCGGGATCCGCGAGGCCGATGTCGGTGACGTTGAAGGTTTGCGTGCCGTGGAGTGGATCGACGCGTTTCACGCTCAGGTTCAGGGAGAGTTTGGGGGAGTACCAAAACTCCTTGGTGATGGAGATGGGCCGGTCGTTCCCCATGGCGCCGGCGTTGATGGTTGTAGTTTCGAGCGTGCCGACCGCATCGAGGCCATTGACGATGTTCTTGCCAAGATCCTGGCGCGTAGTGGAGGCGCCCCCTGCTTCGACGAACTCGGCCGGAGGCAGGTCGGCATTGGTAGGCGCCAAATAGTCATTGAGGTAACAGGTGTGCGACTCCACGAAGCAGAAGTATTTCACATGGGTCGAGGGATCGCTGATTTCAATGCGCTGTACCTCGGATTCTTTTTGGCCGTCCTTGGGGACGAGCGAGCGGCGCTCCTGGTAGATGCGGCCCTTAGTGTCACGGATAACAGTGCGGTGATTCTGCAGGGTGAGGGTCGTACCGTCTTCGAGTGTTCGCGTCCATTCGGCCCTCACAGTGCTGGTGAAGGGCGCGTTGGGAACAGCAGGAATGAATGATGTTGATGAAGCGCTCGCGCGTGTTGCCGTCGGGGGCATGCATGCCTTCTTCGGAATCCTGCGCAGGCAGGGAAGAGGGAACGAAGAAAAAGAAGGAAGAGATGAGCAGGAGAAAGAAAGAGAGCCGCATAAGGCCTCCCACGCGAGTGCAGTAATGGTAACAGGTTTGAGGCAGAGTTAAGGGAGGCCGACGCCGCACAGCGGTTGAGGAGGTCAGTGGCTAAAACCGTGCCTTCCTAAGACTAGCCTGCCATCGCCGGCATCGTTGCAGCAGAAAGACAAAAAGTAGGTCTCCGTTCGACTCCCCTCTCGCAGCTCGGGTTCGCTCAGGGCAGGCTCTCGACTCCGCGTGAAGTTTACTTCGTGAACTTCACGCTCCGCTCGGGATGACAATGAGTATGCGTTCTGCGGCACGGCTTAAGCCGTGCCCTCCCTGCCCTCTCGTGGCACTGTTTACTTTAGCGCGGCGTAGAGGGCTTGTTTCCAGCGTTTTGTGTCAATCGTCCAGCAGATCCTGGTTTTTCGTTTTGCGCGAAGGACGGGTGACCAGACCGGCTGGTTGCGGTCGTCGTCGGCGACATTCAGACGATCCACGACGGTCATGCCTCGGGTTAAGTCGCTGTGAGTTTCGATATCGACGTAGTGCTCGGACCAGTCGGTGCCAACACTTGGGTCGAGAGCTACGGTCATGGCCACGGGATCGGGTAGGGAGATGCCGTCTTCGCCGGTCTGAACCTTGTAAGCCTTGCGGGCATGGCTGTTGCACTCGATGGCGAAGTGGGCCAGCTTGCTGTTGAAGCTCTGAATGCGGGCGATGTCATCCTCGCGAACGACGGCGTCTCCGCGCGAGAGATGCCAGCCGACGAGATCAATGGGAAGGCCGCTGAGCATGACGATACGAGCCGCCTCGGGATCAACCCAGACGTTGTACTCGGCGGCGGGCGTTACGTTACCTTCACAACACGGCGCGCCGCCCATGAGCACGCAGCGTCCGACCTTGGCAGCGATAGATGGCTTCTTTGCAAGAGCGAGGGCGAGGTTGGTGAGAGGCGCGAGGGTCACGATCACAAGGCCGGGGTTGGCTTCCACCGCGTCGATGATGGCGTCGACGGCGTGGAGCTTGCCGGGGGACCTCCGAGGCGGCGGATAACCGTGATCGCCAAGGCCGTCGCGGCCATGAAACCAGGTTGCATTCTGATAGGTGCGGAGCAGAGGTTTCTCCGCTCCGGTATAAACCGGGACATCCGCACCGCAGAGTTCGACGGTATAGAGCGCGTTGCGGGTGGACTGCTGGACATTGACATTGCCGGCCACTGTGGTGATGGCGACGACGCGGACGTCGGGAGCGCGTAAGGCCATGATCAGGGCGACGGCGTCATCGGAGGCGGTGTCGGTATCGATGAGGAAGGCGCGGGGCATGGGGGGTAGGATAGCAAAGCGAATCGCTGTGACGCTTGATCAGAAAAAAAGTTCAAGGCTTATGATCGGCGCAAGGATCGCAAATCTGTGGCGGTCCACGCCGGATCCCCATTCGACTCCTTCGCTTGCGCTCGTGTCGCTCAGGGCAGGCTCTCGCTTCGCGAAGAATCGCGCTTCACTCGGGATGACCCCAATCCATTTTTCTGCCTGGATTTTAATCCGTTCCTAGCGCGGGTAGAGTTGCGGGCGGTCATCTCGGACCTATATGCTTCCTCGTTATGTCAACGCTCGTAGAGTGTGTGCCGAACTTCTCTGAAGGCCGCGACAAGGCGAAGGTGGACGCCATCGTCGGCGCGATGAAGATCGATGGCGTGTACCTTCTGGATCGCGAGATGGATGCCGACCACAACCGTTGTGTCATCACGCTGGTGGGTGAGCGCGAGCCCATTCAGGAAGCCGCGATTCGAGGAGTGGGGAAAGCCGCCGAACTGATCGACCTGACCAAGCACCAGGGAGCGCACCCGAGGATGGGCGCGTCGGACGTGGTGCCCTTTATCCCGATCGAGGGGGTGACGATCGAAGATTGCGTGGCAATGGCGCGGCACGTGGGCGCGGAGATATGGAAACGCCACCAGATTCCGGTTTATTTGTACGAAGCGGCGGCGACGTCACCTGAGCGCCAGAACCTGGAGAACATCCGGCGGGGGCAATTTGAAGGGATTCGCGCGGACATCGCAACCAATCCGGCACGCAAACCGGACTTCGGCGATCCGAGGGTGCATCCCACGGCGGGCGCGACAGTGGTAGGCGCGCGGAAGGCGCTCATCGCGTACAACGTCTTCCTGAACACGAGCGATGTCGACATCGCGAAAAAAATCGCGAAGGCGGTGCGGTTTTCGAGCGGAGGGCTGCGCTATGTGAAGGGCGCGGGCTTCCTGGTGCGAGGCCTGGCGCAGGTCTCGATGAACCTGACCGACTTTGAGCAGACGCCGATCCACCGAGTCTTCGAATATGTGAAGCGCGAGGCGGCGCGATACGGCGTCATGCCGGTGAGCAGCGAGATTGTGGGCCTGATCCCCAAGAAGGCGCTCGAACAGGCGGCGGAGTGGTTCCTGCAGGTGGAGAACTTCGATTCGTCATTGATTCTGGAGAACCGTCTCACCGCGGTGATGGGTGGCAAGATGGCTGTCGGTGGATTGCGCGCCGGGGTTGAGCCGTTTGTAGAGCAACTGGCTGCGCCCACGGCGACTCCAGGCGGTGGCAGTGCGGCGGCAGCGAGCGGAGCCATGGCGGCGGGTCTCGCCACGATGGTGGCTTCGATGTCACGAGGAAAGAAGGCATACGTTCAGTACGAGCGGGAATTGAGTGAGGCGATCGCGCGTCTCGGGCAGTTACGCGAGGAACTCAAAGCGTCGATCGACGCCGATGCCGAGTCATATAACGCGGTGATGAAGGCTTACAAGCAGGCTAAGGAATCGTCGGACGGCGAGGGATTGATCAGCGCGGCGTTGAAGCAGGCGACGTCGGTGCCATTAGGGGTGGCTGAGCGGTCGAGGGAAGTGGCGGCGATCGCGGAGAAGCTGGGCCCGATCACGAATCCTAATATGGCGTCGGACTTGACGACGGGAATCGCTCTGGCGGAGGCTGCGATTACCGGGGCGCTGGCCAATGTCGAAATTAACCTGCAATCCCTGAAAGATGAGGCATTCGTAGGAGAGATGCGTCAAAGGACGAGAGCCCTGAGGGGCTAGCGGTGGGGAACGGTGGAGGGGTTTCGATCGTCCACCGGGGTTGCCGAGTCGGTTACGTTACCCTTGGACTTTCGTGTGGTCCCCTAAGCCGATCAGGGGCTTACAATTTAACCAGGATAGGGATGACCCCGAGGCTATGCCTCGCATCCAATTACCTGTATCCCCACTAGGTTTTGATAGAGGTTGCTATGAAATTCTGGTCCGTTATTCTCCTTCTACTTGTAAGTGCCGCGGCGATGGCGATGCCGTTGGGCACAAGTTCGCGGTCGGTGGTGCCCTCCGATCTGCAACAGCTCATTTCGGTGGATTATCGGGCGCTCAAGAATTCTGATACCGCTATGGCCTTGAAGCAGCAAGTGTTGCCGGAGAACCTCAAACAGTTTGAAAGCGCGTTGAAGGGAATCGGGATTGATACCGACAAGGATCTGGACCAGTTGACGTTCGCGTCCTACCGCTCTGGGAAGACCGGCGTTCAGGTGGTGGGCGTGGCGCAGGGACAGTTTCCGGTGAAGGCTTTCCTCAAGAAGATGACGCTGAGGAAAGTGAAGCCAGTGAAGTACCACACCACGGATCTGTATTCGATGGGGAACGGGATGCTGATGACCTTCCTCGACGATTCGACACTGCTGTTCGGGAATCAGACGGCGGTGCAGGGTGCGCTGAACGCACGCGATGGCTACATCACGAACCTGGACGCCAATGCCCAGATGGCGGATATGATGTCGGCGGTGGATTCGGCGCCGGTATGGAGCATCCTGGACCAGCAGGGCACGCAGAACATGATGCGCTCGGCGCTGGGAGATGCGTCGAAGATCGCGGATTACGAGACGGTGAAGAAGCGGCTCCTGGGATCGCGCTACATGATGAATTTCCAGAGCGGCGTGAACTTCGATCTGGATGTGGTGACGTCGGATTCGATGACCGCGGCGACACTGGCTTCGCTGGTGAAGGCGGGCGTGCTCTACAAGAAGATGAGTGCAACTCCCGCGGAGAAGATGGCGCTGGAGAGCATGACCGTAGACTCCAGCAGCTCGGACCTGCAACTGCACTTCAAGTCGGACGATCAGAAATTCCAGTCGCTGATGCATTCAGAGCTGTTCGCGGCAGTATCGCGGTAGACGGTCAAACGCCGAGGTTATCGCCCAAAACCGGGGCGCGAACCTGGGGCACCGAGATGGCAAGGCCACGAGGGAGTGATCCCCGTGGCTTTTCTATTTTTGACGGGTCGCGACGACCACCCGAGTGCTGGAACAACAGAACTGCAGATTCCTTGCGCGCCGTCGCGGCGCGAGCGCGGTTGCGGGCGGCTCGGAATGACAACGATGAAAGAGCTATAGGTTTTGGTTCAGCCGTCCC
>CAVQFB010000017.1:5000-249714 GCA_963711675.1 uncultured Acidobacteriota bacterium
GATCGTGGTGCCGTCAAGACGGCGGATAGACGACGCTGTGCTCGCGGCTCTTGCCGGAGGCTTGGCCTGCTGTCCGACCGCTGTGGTCAAGAAGACCATCAGCGCAACGACAGGGATCACCCATTTGCTCATGCGCCACTCCAGCGTCGAATGATAGACGCGGCAGCAGCAGCGTTGTCATGGGCCATCGCTTTGAAAATCGAGCGGCTGACTACTTGGGGGGATTTGTGATGACAGGCTGGGCGAACTGCTGGTGCTGGCCTACGTTTATGAAAGGCAGCCCGCCCAGGGTAACGCTATAAAGGATCGATATGACGCCAGCCCAAGTTGGAAAGGTTACTGCCATCGACCACAGAAGGCTTTCCCAGGTTGGAAAGATCGACTTCGCCGAAGATATCGGATTGAAAAACATCTGCCGTCCTCGTTACGACCTGCCTGAGTCCCCTTCCTAACTCCAACTTCCACAGGTATCAACACTTGGAGTAGATGAAAGTAGCGGTGCGGCAGGAGTAAAGAGTCGGTCAAGGAACGTAAAGTTGTGTAAGAGACGAGGAGCTCTTGGCCCTTAGCTATTAGCTCTTGGCCGATCAGTGAAATTCCAGAGTGACGAACTTCGCCGGCTTTTTGCCCACGTTCGTCAAGATGTGCATATAGCCGCCGGGAAGCCACTTGATGTCTCCAGCCTTGAACTTGCCGAGCATTGGGCCCTGGCCCTCGACATCACTGCGCATATCAAGATCGCTGATCGCGACCAATAGATGTGGCCCCGCATGGTGATGGCTGGGTACAACACCTCCCGCCTGCAGTTCAAACTCAGTCACGCGCACGCCGTCTTTGACGAAGAGAATATGTTTGGTCCCGGCATTAAGCACGTCCAGGCCGCGCTCCTCATCCCAGGGTGGGGGCGGGGACCGCTTCGCCTTCTCGTCCTGCAAGAGTTCGATGGTGATGTTGCGAAACGGTGTTTTCGCCAGGTTACGCGCGATGTGGGCAAAATTGCCGGGGGCGAAGCGGGTCTCACCGTCCTGAATCTTGAGCTCGATCGGCTGCCAGCCTTCGACCTCGTTTGAAACATCGGAATCGCCTAGAGTCACGAAGACGTAGTCGTGCCGGTGGCGGTGCATGAGCGTGGCTTCCTTCGGCGGCACCTCGACCTTGAAGGCGCGGATGTATTCGTTCTCGATGGCAAGGTGGTGATGAGGCTCGGAGGTAATTTCGACTTCCTGCGAGGTCTGAGCACTGAGGGCAATAGCCGCGACGAGAAGGAGCGGGAGGAGAAGAGAACGCGATTTCATCAGGCGAGATTTTAGCACTAGGGAATAAGCCATCCGGCTTCTAGCTTTTTCGGCAGACCTGATCTCATAAGTGTGCGTGCCAATCTGCTGCTTTAACCTCAGCGGCTAAAGCCCGATCTCCACCGAGCGTTAAGCGGCACGACTGAAGTCGTGCCCTCCCACAAGTCGTGCCCTCCTACAAAGTGTTTTATCGGATGTTTCTAGTTCATCCCTACCGACCAGAGCATTCCCGCGTGATTTACACTTTTCCTGATGGCGGACCTCGGCAAATTGCTTGTGTTCCTGGGCGGAATGCTGCTGGTAATCGGGCTGGTGTTCGTTCTGCTCGGGAAAACGAACCTTCCCATCGGGCGTCTTCCGGGCGACATCGTTTACCGCGGCAAGAACACTACTTTCTATTTTCCCCTCGCGACCTGCGTCTTGTTGAGCGTAGTACTTACCGTTGTCATGTACTTGATCGGCCGGTTCAGGCGTTAATCGTTCCTGTAAACTTCCTGCAGTGTCACTTGGCGATCAACTCGACTTCAGTTTCCGCCCCCCGGAGAGGCGCATCTGGACGGTGCGCGACCTCGTGTCCGCAGTGCGTACCCAGCTGGAACGCGAATACACCGACGCGCTGGTGGAAGGCGAGATCTCTAACTATCGCGCGGCGGAGTCGGGGCATCTTTACTTCACGCTTAAAGACGAAGGCGCGCAGCTGCGCGTGGTGATGTTCCGCTCGCAAGCCCGGCTGCTTCGTTTCCGGCCGGACAACGGTATGCAGGTGCTGGTGCGCGGCCGGGTGACGGTTTACGAAGGGCGGGGCGAGCTGCAGATCTCCGCCGAATACATTGAGCCGAAGGGTGCTGGCGCGCTGCAGATTGCGTTCGAGCAGCTCAAGACTAAACTGCACGCGGAAGGACTGTTCGATCAGTCGCGAAAGAAAGCAATCCCTTCGATGCCGCGGTGCATTGGGGTTGTGACCTCGCCCCAGGCGGCCGCTCTGCAAGACGTTCTCAATATTCTGCATCGCCGGCATCACACCGCGAACGTCGTGATTTATCCCGCGCAGGTGCAAGGTGAAAGCGCACCGCTGGAGGTGAGCGCCGGGATTCGCTATTTCAACAAGGCTGGCACCGTGGATGTGATCATCGTGGCACGCGGCGGCGGGTCAGCCGAGGACCTGGCTGCGTTCAACGATGAGAGTCTGGCTCGAGTGGTGGCAAGTTCGACGATTCCGATTATCTCGGCGGTCGGGCACGAGACGGACTTTACCATCATAGATTTTGTCGCTGACTTGAGGGCGCCGACTCCCTCGGCTGCTGCGGAGCTCGTGATCCGCTCACGCCAGGAGGTGGAAAATCAAGCCGAGGGCCTCTATGACCGGTTGGAGAGGGCCATGCGCTACCGCTTGCTGATGGGAAGGCAAGCCCTCACGGAACTGGCCCAGCACGGCGCGTTCGCCAGGATGGTGGACGCCATCAACCAGAGACAGCAGCGGCTGGACGATGCGTTGTATCGCTTGGAGCGTGCCCAGCGGCAGGTTCTGGAGCACCATCGCCGGCGCTGGGAGCTGGCCGCAGCGGCGGTGCGGCATTATGACGTACGCCGGATGCTGGGAAGCGCGCGGCAGGAACTGGCTGCCAAGATCGCGGCAATGACAGCACTCATCGAAAATCGCCTGCTGCATCGGCGAAATCAACTGGAGCGTTCGTCGGCGAGCCTGGAAGCGCTCTCACCGCTCGCAATTCTTAATCGGGGGTACGCGCTCGTCTTCGACTCTTCGGGAAGGCTGGTCAAGGATGCCGCCAAGGTAAAGGTCGGCGACGAAATCACGGCGCGCGTCGCTCACGGGAATCTTACAGCTGCGGTAAAGAAGACAGCGCCTGGAAACTAGAAGAGCGGCGTCACGAAGAATTGTTCCCCTTCTTGCAATCGGATTGGACAAGAGAAAAACCACGCGAGGTACGTTCGCGCAGCCTCCGGGAACACGCGGTGACACCGCTGGGCTGGATGAGGACTGGATTACAATGAAGGGGGTTGACGGCATTTCTGTTTGAGTCGGGAAAGAGGTAATCATTGATGCAGTGGCTCTTGCCGTTGCCACACGTGTCGGTGCTGTCGGTTATCGACATCTTTCTGGTGGCGGTGATCATTTATGAGTTTCTGCTGCTGATCCGCGGCACCCGTGCCGCGCCCATGCTGCTGGGCGTCGTGGTCATCGCGCTCGCCTTCTACATTGCTCGCATCGGCGAACTGACCACGGTCAACTGGTTGCTCAACCGGGTGATTCCCTACGTCGTATTCGCACTGATCGTAGTCTTTCAGTCGGAGATCCGGCACGCTCTGGCCGGACTGGGAAGCAGGCTAACCTTCAGCCGAACCTCATCGTCAGAGGCGGAGGCCTACGACGACATCGTCCTCGCCGCTAATCTGTTCTCCCAAAACCAGACCGGCGCGCTGATCATCATCGAACGTGAAATTGGGTTGCGTACCTACATTGAGAGCGGAGTTCCACTGGATGCGCGTCTTTCCTACGATCTACTGGCTACCGTGTTTCGTCCCAGCGCTCCCCTGCACGATGGAGCGGTCATTATCCAGAAAGACCGGATCGCGGCGGCAGCATGTTTTCTGCCTCTGTCGATGAACCCGGTGCTTTCGACGCAACTCGGCACCCGGCATCGCGCGGGCATCGGCATCACCGAAGAGACCGATGCGATTGCCGTCATCGTCTCCGAGGAGACCGGCTCAATCAGCCTGGCGGTGGGCGGCAAGATCGAGCGCGAGATGAGCGTCGAGCACTTGCGGGAGCGTTTGAGTGCGTTGCTGAGGCGGTTTGTGGCGCCGTCCACGCTACCCACTCCGATCGCCGCCAGTGACGCCGCCCGAAGTGACACCGACACGCCACCACGGGCCTCTGTACCACGGGATATTGACCCGGGTGTGCAAACCGGAGTCGACGAGCAATCATGAGCACCTTCCTGCGGCGCTACGTTTTTCGCAACCTGGATCTCAAGATAGTTTCCGCGTTTGTAGCGTTCGGGTTGTGGCTGGCGGTGTCGCACAATCCCATCGCGGTGACGGAAATCGTGGTGCCTATCGAGTTCCATCACATTCCGGACAACATGGAGATCGCTTCTGAGAGCGTGCCACAGGCACAGGTGCGAGTGCAGGGTCCCGAGCGGGCTATACGCCGGTTGACCGCCGCTGACATCCATGTGGAAATTGACCTCACGGGAACGCCAGCTGGGGAACGAACCTTCGACCTGACGGCGCAACAAGTGAAGGAACCGCGAGAGTTTCAGGTTAAACAGATCATACCCGCACAGCTGCAAGTTTCGTTGGACACGCGCATGAGGCGCCAAATCGAAATTCGACCGCGGGTTACCGGCACTTTTGCTTCGGGTCTGCGCATAGCCCGATTGGAGGCTGTACCCTCGACAGTGATGATCAGCGGACCGCGGAAGAGGGTAGAGATGATCGAATCAGCGACAACCGATCCCGTAGACGCTTCGGGCGCGATGGATCGGGCATCGTTTACGACGCACGCCTATGTTTCCGATCCTCTCGTCCAGGTGGTTCAGCCTGGCCCAATAAGAGTGACCGTTATCATGGAAAGGGCTGCTGGGGCTCCCGGCGGCCTGTAATCCGGTTTCCTGGCAAGCAAAATCAGAATGACACAAACGCGACAACTCTTCGGCACTGACGGTATCCGCGGCCTGGCGGGTGAATTCCCGCTAACGCGGGAAAATGTGTACATCATTGGCCTTGCCCTGGGCCACGATCTGAAAAAGAGCAATCCGCAGGCGCGGGCAGTCATTGGTCAGGACACCCGCGAGTCCAGCCAGTGGATCGCAGACCGTCTGACGCAAGGACTGTCGTCACGCGGGGTCGAGGTCGCTAGCGCAGGAGTGATCACGACGCCCGGCGTAGCCTATCTGGCCCATTCCCGGGGATTCGACGCGGGCATCGTAGTATCGGCGTCGCACAATCCCTGGACTGACAATGGCATCAAAGTTTTTTCCAGCGATGGATACAAGCTTCCTGACAGCCATGAACTGGCGATTGAAAAAGAAATTTTCGCGCTGATCCAGAACCCGCCGGATGGTATCGAAAATGTGCCCGCCAGTAAGCCGAGCCTGCCAGGCGACGCCGAATTGCGGCGTGCCTACATCGAGTGGTTGGCGCACAACGTCAAAAGCGATTTGAGCAGGCTTCGCGTGCTGGTTGACTGCGCGAATGGTGCAGCGGCCGCCGAGGCTCCGGAATTGTTCCGCGAATGCGGCATTAAAGCCGAATTCATTCACTCCTCTCCGGATGGCCGGAACATCAACGAAAGCTGTGGGGCCTTGCACCCAGAGACGGTTGCGAAGCTAATCGCAGAGAGCAAGGGGGCGTTCGATCTCGGAGTCACCTTTGACGGAGACGCCGATCGTGCGCTGTTCAGCGACGCTAAAGGCAACATCGTGAACGGCGATGCGGTGTTGTTGCTGGCCGCTCGAGACATGAATTCGCGAGGTACGCTGACGAACTCAACCGTGGTCGCGACCACCATGTCGAACATGGGGCTGGAGATTGCATTGAAGCGGTCAGGACTGCGCATGCTCAGAGCGAACGTCGGGGACAAGTACGTGCTCGAAGAGATGCAGAAGTCGGGCGCAACGCTGGGTGGAGAGCAATCGGGGCATATCATTTTTCGCGACGGAGAAGCCACGACCGGCGATGGCCTGCTGACGGCTCTGCATGTCATGGAGGTCATGGCGCGGAGCGGCCGGCCTCTGTACGAACTGGTCTCGGATTTGAAGGTCTTTCCGCAGGTCATAAAGAATGTCCGCGTGCGCGAGAAGGTTCCGTTTGCGAAAGTGCCCCAGATTCAGAGCGCAATTGACGCTGCCGAGCGTGAACTCGACGGCAATGGGCGCGTGGTGGTGCGCTATTCAGGGACGGAGACTCTGGCTCGCGTGATGGTGGAAGCTGAGACCGAAGAGCAGATGAAGCGCATTGCCACGTCGATTGCGGACAGCATCCGCGCCGCGTTGGGCGTGTAAGGAAAATCGCGGGCTTCCGACTAGCCCGCGTGCGCTCCATACGAAGAGGCGGGCAAGAGTGTCCGTCCCATACAAGATCAGCAATGATTGTGAGTAATGGACACTTTACGCGGCGTCGTCGGTCTGTGGAACCTAGGCATGATGCTGGCGGCACTGGCCACGCTGCTTTGGTTTGTCTATTGGGTGTTCCTGAGAAAATTTCTGCGGGCGAGAAGAATCGCCAACCTCCGTCTCAGAAGGATGATGGATGAAAGCATCTCATCCGTGATGGGCGACGATCCACACCGGGAGTAGAGCTTCCCGCCAGGTGCTGGAAAGATATTGTCCTCGACCTCTTCGGCTTTCTCGCGTTGCCCGTTAATACTCCAGATCGCGCCAATTCTGTCCCACACCGATTTCGACCAACAGGGGCACCGAGAGCGCGTGGACATTCTCCATGTGATCGCGGACCAGAGAGCGCATGGTGTCTAACTCGCATTCGGGAACTTCGAAGACAAGTTCATCGTGGACCTGCAGCGTCATGCGCGACTTCAATCCGCCAGCCTGAAGCGCGGCGTCGATCCGGATCATAGCCAGCTTGATCAGGTCAGCAGCTGTCCCCTGCAGGGGCGTGTTAACTGCCGTGCGTTCGGCAAAACCGCGCAGGTTCGCATTCCGGCTGTTGATGTCGGGAATAGGGCGCACACGTCCAAACAAGGTTTTGACTTTCTGATCGCGGCGAGCCTCGTCGAGAGTCCGATCAATAAAAGCGCGAACGCCTTTGTATTTTTCAAAATACGCCGTGATGAACTGTTTGGCTTCCGCGGTCTCGATGCCGAGGTTCTGCGAGAGGCCAAACGCGGACAACCCGTACACGATGCCAAAGTTGACGACTTTAGCCTGGCGGCGGTGGTCAGGAGTAACCATGAGCGGCGGGACACCAAAGACCTGCGAAGCGGTGAGCGTATGGATGTCGTCGCCGCGCCGGTATGCCTCCACGAGGAGCGGATCTTTGGAAAAGTGCGCGAGCAGGCGCAACTCAATTTGCGAGTAATCGGCCGCCAGCAGGACGTGGCCGGGGTCAGCGGTAAAGGCAGCTCGGATTTCACGGCCGAGTTCTGTGCGAACAGGAATGTTCTGCAGGTTCGGATTCGTCGAAGAGAGCCGGCCCGTGGCTGTTCCGGTCTGTCCGAACGTAGTGTGAAGGCGACCCGTCACCGGGTTCAACAGCGCGGGCAAGGCATCCACGTACGTTGACTTTAGTTTCGTAAGCTGCCGGTAGTCGAGGACCATGCGCGGCACAGGGTGTTCTTCCGCCAGCCCTTCGAGAACATCGACTGCGGTGGAGATCGTCTTCCCTTTGCCGTATTTGACGGGCTTGGGAAGGTTCAGCTGGTTGAACAGGACGTCACCAAGCTGTTTGGGCGAGCTTATGTTGAATTCAGTGCCCGCAGCTTCGTAGATCTCTTTCGCCTTGGCGCCGATTTCTCCCTCCAGGCGCGAGGACATTTCCGCCAAGGCCTTCCGGTCAATCTTCACTCCCGCTTGTTCCATGCGCGCGAGCACGGGCACCAGAGGCAGATCGATATCCTCGTAGACCTTGGCGAGATCCGAGTCTTCAACTTCTTGGCGCAGAGCGGTCGTCAGGCGACCGGTGATGTCGGCCGCCTCGGGGAGCGATCCTCCGAGCTTCATGTTAAAGCGGCGCAGGGCAACCTCTGCCAGGTGATGCGAAGAGTAAGTGGGGTTAATGAGATAGGAATACAGCATGGGATCATGACGAACGCCGCGGAGTTCCACGCCGGACGGGTCGAGCGCATGCAGGACACTCTTGTAGTCGTGGACGGCCTTGGTGATCGAGGGATCTGCCAGCACATCTCCCAGCCTAGCCGCAGCCTCGGAGTTTGAGAAAGAGACCGTTGCCGCCGTTCCGGGCGTGGAAGAAATGGCTAGCTTCTGGTTCGTGACACTCGAGCCGGTCGCAGCTGGCTCGTGCTGCAAAGGCAACATCGCTTCCTGCGGTTCTTCAATCTCTTCCGAGTCCGCATCTTCCTCGAATGCTGAACTAGCGATCGCTTCGATGGCGACGGCGAGCGCTCCGTTTGCTGGCATTACCTTCAAAACAGCTTCAATATCCGCGGCCGACTCCGCTTCGATGTAGTGGCCCTCGCTGACCTCGACGACGGGAAGTAATTCCTTGAGGAGCGAAGTAAACTCCAGCTCGGTGAAAAGCTCGCGAAGGACCTCCACGTCGGGAGATCCCACCTTCATGGCGTCGACATCCAGTTCGATGGGGACGTTGGTATCGATGGTGGCGAGTTGTTTGCTCAGAAGGACAGCGTCGCGATTGTTCTGCAACGACTCGCGATAGGTTTTCTTCTCCACTTCCGCAGCGCGGTCCAGCGCCTGTTCGACGGAACCGAAGCGATTGATGAGATCGACAGAACCCTTGTCGCCGATTCCGGGGGCGCCGGGGATATTGTCTATGGCGTCGCCACGAAGCGCCATCACATCGACGACACGATTGGGCGGCACGCCCAGGATCTCCTCGACCTTGGCAGGATCGCAAATAAGGTTGTCCTTGGGCGGATTCAGTACCCAAACCTTGTCGTCGACGAGCTGCAGCATGTCCTTGTCGCTGGACACTACAAAGACGGGGCGGGACTGGGCAGCCGCCTTGCGGGCGAGCGTACCGATTACGTCGTCGGCTTCATAACCTTCCGACTGAAGAATGGGAATGCGGTAGGCCTCAAGAGCGCGCCGGATGTATGGCACCTGTTGGGCAAGATCGGGCGGCATTTCTGCGCGGTTGGCTTTGTACCCGTGGTACTCGGTTTCCTGGAAAGTCTGGGTCTTGATGTCGAACTTGCGAACCACCTTGAGAGTGCCGGCCTGCTGATCTCGGAACGTTGGAGCACCGACATCGAAAACCGCCGCAAGGTATTCAGGATCGAAGTCGTCGCGCAACTTGCGGAGCATATTGACGAAAACATAGATGGCTGCGGTGGGCAGACCCGTTTTCGTCGACATGGGTCTCTGCCGCGCCATGGCGTGGTAGGCGCGGAAGATGAAGGACATGGTGTCGATGAGGAAGATGCGGCCCTTGCTGTCCAGCGGTTTCAGCTTTGGCGCGGGAACGGGCGGGGACACCTCTGCGGGTGCGGCGTCTTCCGTTTTCACGGCGGATTTCTTCCGGGGCGGCAAGAATTTAGTTTAGCAGGCGAGCGCGGACCGGAGGGCTTGGGGATGAACGTCAGCCGCTAGTTCGTCGCGGACATAACATCAGTACTTTTCCGGATGTTAGTCGGAGGTCACTTCGAAATCGGCCTTCACGGACTTAGGGCCACCGGAGTAGCTTCGGAAGACAAGGTAGTACTTGGCAGGGTCAGCCTGGGTCGGGGCCAGCGAATACTGGACCTCTTGATGGTAGGAAGGATCGACGGCGTAAATCGACGTGGCGTGACGGCCATGGATGAAATCGCTATACTGCTCAGGGCTCATCAGCATCACTTCCACCTCCGCAACTTCGTCGCTTACCTCCCCGGCTGGACGCGTGACGAAGGACTGAAACGTGCCGTGCAATTTCGGCATAACCGTGCTGGGCGGGACTTCGAAGACAAACGCCTGATACTTGTCGACGGTGAAGGTCTGGTGCAGGAAGTGCAAGGGCGGCAACTGCTTCCTGACCACGATCCGGTCCAAGCTCTCGACCGGCGGCGCTGCCTGTGGCTGTGGCGACTGAGAGGCAAGATGGTGCTCGTACAGGAAGTACCCACCGACGGCAAGTACCACGACGACGGCTGCGTTGACTATCGCATTCTTCACCGGTCGACCTCGAAACTCACCCTGGGCTGACCCCTGGGAGTTCGATAAAGCAGGTCAGCAGGGTTTGCCGAACTGGGTCGTGTAGTGCAATTTAATCTCACCACACGTGCCCTGCTCTGGTGAATAGACTACACAGGAATCGAAAGGCCGGGAATACACGTGCAGGCTCACCGCGCGCTGATTGAATTCACGCGGATTCAGAACTCTGTGGACAGGTTCGAGTGGATCGACCGCGCAGGGGTGACTGGGGTTCATCTCAACCGTGTCGGCAGGCTTTAGCTCACACTTGCCCTGTTCCACATTCTGGTAAACCACCCGAAAATTTTCCACGAGCAGGCGCCCGATGGGCACTGCCATCCAGCAGTTCTGGTCGCGATGATTGTGGACGGAACTGGCCTGACCTACCTCCCAGCAAATGGCGATCAATTCGTAGAGCGGCGTCTTGTCGATGAGATTCCGAGTGTAGTGCTGGCGGTCCCAGGTGAGGAAGGGCTCGAGAGTTTCGGGGACGACGGGAGCGGTGGCCAGGAAGGCAACGATCTGGTCGGTCCGGTCGAAGGCAGCCTGCGGAAATTTGCGCAATTCTGCAGCGAAATCAGTGATCGAAACGCGGTTCGTCACGGTGTGGGAGCTCATGTTGGTCATCCGGGGTGACAGTATAGCCGGGAGCGGGTCTATGAGTAAAAGTCAGGACACCCCTCGTGATTAACAGCGCCTTCTCACTCCAGGAACATGCAGTCGCCATAGGAGTAGAAGCGATATTTCTCGAGCACCGCGTGGCGATATGCTTCCAGAACCCGGTCGCGACCGGCAAAGGCACAGACCAACATCAGCAAGGTGGATTGCGGAAGGTGGAAGTTCGTGAGAAGAGCGCCGACCACCTTGAAATCGAAGCCGGGATGGATGAAGAGGTCACACTCACCGGCGCCAGCCGCAATTTCCCTCGCACCCGACTTCTTTGCGGCGAACTCCAGTGTGCGCACCGTCGTAGTACCGATGGCTACGACTCGGCGCCCGGATCGGAGTACCTCGTTGACGGAAGCAGCGGTCTCACTCGAGATCGAGTAGTACTCGCTATGCATGCGATGCTTCTCGACTTCGATCACGTGCAGGGGCTGAAATGTGCCGATGCCGACGTGCAAGGTTATTTCGGCGACCTGGATACCACGCGCCTTCATGCGGGCAAGTATCTCCGGCGTGAAGTGCAGGCCGGCAGTCGGCGCAGCAATCGCACCAGGTTCTCGGGCATAGACGGTCTGGTAGCGTTGCTGATCGTCGGAGCGGTCCTCACGCTCGATGTAGGGCGGCAAAGGGACGTGGCCGATCCTCTCTAACGTCTGGAAGAAGTCTGACACAGGAGCGAATCGCAGCCGCCTCTCGCCATAATCTCCGCGACCGATAACCTCGGCCTGAAGCTCATTCGACTCGCCAAAGGAAAGATGTTCACCAATTCCGATTTTTCGCCCGGGGCGCACCAGGCACTCCCATTCATTGGGGGTTTGCGAGAGTTGGCGGGTCAAAAGAACCTCAACGCGTCCTCGCAGGAATTCGCGGGCCGCCGGGTTGCGGGCACTGACGGGTTGGGAGTGCAACCCTTGTCGAGTTCCGTATAGTCGGGCCCGAAACACGCGGGTGTTGTTCAGAACGACCAGGTCGTCGGGCCTGAGCAGGTCAGGGAACTGCAAGAAACTGCGGTCCTGAAGGCGGGGTTCGGCACGGTCCAGATGCAGCATGCGAGAGGCAGCCCGGTCGGGAAGAGGCTGCTGGGCGATCAGTTCTTCGGGTAGATGGTAGTCGAAATCGGAAACCAGCACGTTTGGGATTATAAAGAGCGCTCAGATAGGGAGGGCATCAGCCCCCGGAAGCGCAGGCGCAAAGCAAAAGGAGTCCGGGATCGCCTGGAACCAGCCATAAATTGTCAGAAAAAAACGATTAGATTAGGGTGTCACGCGCATTGTCTGAACCCCAGCAGTTGCTGTAACATACGCCAGCCGAGTTTTAGGGAGCCCGCCGCGAGTCGTTCCATGGCCAGTGAACGCAAACATCGGGAGGAAATCGTCCGCTACGGGCGGACGCTGCACGGCTGCGGATTCGTAGCGGCCACGGACGGCAACCTGTCGGTCCGGCTTGATGACGAGCGCATTTTGGTCACCCCGACCTCGATGAGCAAGGGCATGATGCGGGCGTCCGACCTGGTCATAGTGAATATGGATGGGCACCGGATCAGCGGGAAGCGCGCGGTCTCGAGCGAAATCGGGATGCACCTTCTGATTTATCGCTTGCGGCCTGATGTCAAGGGCATTGTGCATGCGCACCCGCCCACGGCAACCGGCTTTGCGGCTTGCGGGGCCGCCCTCACTCAACCGCTGGTGTGCGAAGTCGTGATCGGTTTGGGCTGCATCCCGCTGGCCCGTTACGGCACCCCCGGTACGCCGGAATTGACCGACGCGCTGGCGCCCCTGGTCCCGCAATACGACGCCATCCTGATGAAGAATCATGGCGTCGTCACTTACGGCGAGACCTTAGCCTGTGCGTACATGAAGATGGAAACGGTAGAGCACTTCGCCAAAATAGCGCTGGTATCGCACCTGCTGGGCCAGGAACAGCCCCTCAGCGAGCGCGAGATCGAGAAACTGATCGTTGCCCGCAGCAAATACGCCGGGGCGAAGTCGGTTGCGCCGATGCCTTTGCAACTTCCACACAATGGTCGAAGCAGCCATGACGGCAACCATCCCCACCCGGAATCCGAGTCTCTGTCGGAGCCCGGTAGTCGGCGGAAAGCTCACCGCTAGGCCCACCGCGAAACTAGTCTCCCCCGACCCTGAACCGCAGGCCTGCGCGAAAGTTGATGCGCAGCGCTGGATAGCCAACGACCTCCTCGTAATGCTTGTTGAGGGCGTTCTCCACATTGAAATAAGCAGAGACGTGTGAGTTGATTTGACGCCAGGCACCGAAGTCGACGCGAGCGTAGCCCGCGGCGTGGTTAAAGCCGAGGCCTTCGAAGTCCGAGTCGGCGCGGCGTCCTATGAAACTGCCGCCCAGGTTCCCACCCCAGCGCGAACCCAGGTAGGTAAGAAGCAAGCTGCCAGAGTGTTTCGGGCGTCGAATCAAGGGCTGGCCGGCGGCAAGCAGGGGATCGCAAAAGTTCGCTGGCGTGCAGAGTGGAGCTTCAAGGATCTGGGTCGAGGTGTAGGTGTAACTCGACCGCAGACTCAGATTGCGGAGTACCTGGCCCGAGAATTCGACCTCAGCGCCATGCGCCAGACTGCGATTCACGTTGACGTATTCGCCGACGAACGTGATAGGAAGGGTCTCAAACTCGATCTGATTGCGAAAGAGATTGTGATAGTAGACGGCTGAGAAAGCGTACTTGCCTCCGAAAAGACTCTGCTCGGCGCCAGCTTCAAAGGAGCGATTTTCTTCCGCCTTGAGGTTCGGATTCGGATTCGCGGGAAAGATGCCGGAGATGCCGAAGGACTCCGCAAAGCGCGGTTCTTTGATTCCATCTGCGTAAGCAAAACGCAGACGAGTTCCCGAAAACCACTCGCCTCCCTTGAGGGCAAGAAACGTCGCGGCAACGCGGGGAACAGCCCGGTCGCCGAAGCTGTCATTGTGGACGTACCGCAATCCTCCTACGACGGAAAGACGCCCCCGCGTGATGCGCTGCTGCGCAAACAACGCGTGGTTGGGGCGCAGCCCGCGTGTCTGCTGGAGACCGAGGATGGGATTGTTGTTGGCGTCGACGGTGGTAAATGCCGAGTTGAAAACGGCATTCTCGTCTTCGAACTCGTATCCCAAGGTGGTCTGCGCCCAGACGCGGGGCGTGTAGTCGCCCTGGTAATTGAGGCCCGCGCGATTGATGTGAGCCGTGTCGGAGAAAAAGCAATCCGTGAAGTTGAAGGTTGCGGGGTCACAGCCGCGATCGGGGATGTCGTCGCGGTTCAAGGTTCGGTGGTTGTATTCGAATCCGGTCAACCGGTGTTGCCACTGGGACTGCGTAGAGATGACCAAGTCTGCGCTGGCAAGAAAATTGTTTTGCCGGGCCCGGGCATCGATATCCGGTGGAAGAAGCGGCTGACCGTTGAAGTTCCACTCCCCGGGCACGCCGCTCCGGTTGTTGGAGTGGCGGGCGCGAACTCGCAGGGCCACACCGCGGTTTAGCTGAATGCCCACATTGCCGCCCTGGAGAGAGTTCGAATAGTCATTGTTGACTCCCTGCCCGGAAGTATTGAACTGATCGGCAAAGAAGTTATAGTCGAAGACACTACGGGCACCCGAGACAGACGCATATCCGTGCGCAGTTCCAAGATTCCCTCCGTCGGCGCCGAAGCGAAGTTCTGGTGTGGCCGAACTGCCAGCCCGGGTAAAGATCTGTACGACGCTGGTCATAGCGTCGGAGCCGTACAGGGTGCTCTGCGCGCCGCGAAGGAATTCAAGACGATCGACTTCGGCGAGGGGAACGACGCCGAAGTCAAACGTGCCTCCGGGTTCGTCAACCGGGACACCGTCGATAAGAACCTTGTTGTACCGCGAATCTCCGCCGCGAACGAACAGGGATGCCTGACCTCCGCGCTGGCCGACTGTCGCGATAATCGCACCCGGGAGAAACCCGATCGCGTCAGAGGCGGAAAGCGGCTGCATGACCGCGAGCTGTCCAGCATCCAGCGTGGAGACGCTTGTCGCGGTCTCTTCCGCCGGGGCGGGAGATCGAGTGGCGCTGACGACAACGTTCTCCGTGGGAGTGGCAATGCGCAAGTTGATGGTCACCGTTGATGATTGAGGCAGAGAGACCGTTTCGCTGCCGGGCGCAAAACCGGGGGCAAGCACTTGAACGCTGTATTTTCCATCGCTAAGGCCGCCGAAAACGGCTACTCCGTCACCGGAGGTGGTGTTGATGCCGAGGGGGGTAGTCGCGCCCTCTTTGACCAGCAAGACCTGCACGCCAGCCACGGTAGCGGATTGCGGATCTACAACTTTGACTTTGAGGTCGGCTGCAAAGACGATGGACTGCAGAAAAAGAATAGCGAGGAAGAGACGAATCGTGCGCATGACACTCTCCTTTACACGCGAAAGGGGTTGATGTTGGCGGTTCGCGCCGGTCTCCTGGCTTCGCGAGTAAGGACGTAGCGTCCGACCACGACAGCCGTCCTTCCCAGGGCATGGGCCCCAGTGGCCGACTGCGATTTCCTCGCTTACAGTTGCGCGGCAGCACGGGAATCTCACCCGCTTCCCAACCATCCTGAGGACAGACGGTTAGTTCGCGCGAACCAAAGGAATGTCAAAGAGCAGAAAAAGCGTGTGAGAAATTTACTCGGGGTTTGGAGGGTGTGTCAAACCGGAACAAATCAGGTGAGTAAGGGTTTTGATCAATCTACTTCTAAATCGGTGTAATCCTGAGCGTAGCCGTCCTTCAGGCGGAGCGAAGGATCTGGCGTGGATCTCCACCGCTGTCAGAAACCGACCCTTCACTGCGCGGTAATCACGAGCGTTCTCGCCGAAACAGTGGAAATTCCTGACTACCGACTCGCGACACGTTCGCTTCTGCAAATTCGCGGACCCGTTCGAGCGAGGCCTGAAGTTCGCCGTGCAGTTGATCGATCTGTTCGCGGCGTGCGTTGGCAGGAACCGTGATCTTGCGGCCCATGCGGACCAATGCGCGAGAAAAAGGCTTGGGGATCATGAAGGCGTCCCACGTGTTGAGAACCCAGGCACGCTCCACGGCGATATAAAAGACAGACATCGGTGCTCCCGTTGCGCTCGCTAGCAGAACAGGCCCAGGCTTGGCGACGTAGCGAGGACCGCGAGGGCCATCAATGGTGAACGCTACAGTTGCTCCCTGCTCGATTTCACGGCGCATCCCGAGGAGCGCCCCGACGGCGCCGCGGTTGCTGGAGCCGCGAACCGGCACGAAGCCAAACTTCCCAATGATTCTCGCGATGTATTCACCGTCGAAACTTCGGCTGGTCATGACACGAAGATTCCAATTGCGCCAGAAATAAGTCGCGGGAAAAACACAGCGATGCCAGAAGGAAAAAACGATGGGCTGCGCCTCCGGACCGGCGGGGGCCCCAGGTTCGACGGAGAGTGAAAACCGAAGGGTCGGACATATCAGGCGGATGGCGAGATAGCCGGACCAGGAAATCAGCCATAGAGAGAAGCGCTGCTTCCATGTGAAGGACGGCGTTTGGGATGTGGGATCGGATGAAACCGTCGTCGTGGGCGTAGCGCTCACAGCGCTATTGTAACCACGCAGGAACGCTGGCGAGATTCAGGGGCGGGAAATGCTCCTTAATTTTCGATGTAAGCGTCGATCCAGGCTTTGAGTGCGCCGCGGCGCTCGTCGCCGGGGTCAAACTTGACGCCGAAGGATCCCTTGGGGTTCTTCCAGCTGACACTGCCGCGAATCCAGAGCCGGGGCAGAGTAAGCAGGGCAAAGGAAACTTCGATCGCATGGTCCGACGTGACGCCCTCGGAGCTCTTCAGGGACATACCGCCGGAGCTGACTTCCAAGCTGGTGGCGGAGAAGCGGCGGCCATCAGCGCATACGACGGAGACTTCTGTCATCACCGGGATGCGCGCGTAGCGGCGAAACTCGTGAGTCACCAGCATGCGGGTGGCGCGCACCAGCTTAAGAGCAGCCGAGCGATCTAGTGGTTCGTGGAAAATGGCGTTGATGCCGAATTTTGAAAAACGCATGGCATCTTGAGCGCTTCCGCCGAGACCGTAAATAACGATGCGGCTATTCGATGGCGAGGTACGCGCGGCTTGCATCACGGTTTCGGCTCCGGGGACCAGCCTGAGGACGCATGCCTCGAACTTCTGGTGGTAAAGACGTTCCGCCTCCTGCGGCGACATGGCGACGCTTTCTATGCCATATTGACGGAAACAGTCGCCCAGAACCACACGCTGGGATTCCTTCAGGTCCACGAAGGCTACTCGGGCGGTTGCCTTGCTGCTGGCGGGGAAGGATGCAACTGCAGTATCCAGGGCTCTATCCATAAGTGGGCCGATTCCGGCTCGAAAACCATTCTGTCTCGCAAGATCGGCAAAGGCAAAGTGGAAGAAGGCCAATACAGGGGTACCTAAGTACAATTACCCGAAATGCACTGGGGAGTACGGCTGGTCCTTGTAAAGCCTTGCCAGATATGGGTTCTGGCAAGCTCAGGGGGCAATTACGGATAGAGTGAAAGAAACTTATGCCGACATGCGACGGAACAGAAGCGCGCCGTTGGTTCCGCCGAACCCGAAGGAGTTGGACATGGCGTATTCGACCTCGACTTTGCGGGCCTGGTTGGGGACAAAGTCCATTCCGGCTGTGTCGGGGTCCTGGACTTCCAGATTTATGGTCGGGGGCAATATCTGATCGCGCAAGGCAAGAACAGTAATCCCCGCTTCCAGGCCCCCTGCACCACCCAGTAAGTGTCCGGTCATAGACTTGGTAGAGCTCACCGCGACGCGATGACTGCCAAAGAAATTGCGGATGGCGTGCGCTTCCAGAGTGTCGCCGATCGGTGTTGAGGTGCCGTGCGCGTTGACGTAGCCGATGTCGCTAGGTTTCAGCTTCGCATCTGCCGCGGCGTTCTGCATTACGCGAAAACCACCTTCATGTTCCGGAGCGGGCTGCGTGATGTGGTAGGCGTCCCCGCTCATGCCATAGCCAACGACCTCGGCCAGAATGGGCGCGTTGCGACGCTGCGCATGTTCCATCTCTTCGAGAATGAGGATACCCGCACCTTCGCCGATCACGAATCCATCGCGCGCCGCGTCCCACGGTCGGCTTGCTTTCTCAGGTTCCGCGTTGCGCGTAGAGAGAGCGCGCATGGCCGCAAAGCCACCGACGCCCATAGGTGTTATAGCCGCTTCGGTGCCGCCGGCGATCATGACGTCGGCATCCCCGTGCTGGATGATGCGGAACGAGTCCCCGACGGAATGTGCGCTTGTGGTGCAGGCGGTCGCGGTGGCTTCGTTCGGCCCTTTGGCGCCGAAGCGCATGGACACATGCCCAGCCGCTAGGTTGATGATCGACGCCGGAATGAAGAAGGGAGAGATCTTGCGCGGCCCTCCGTTGATGAGGTTGAAGTGCTCGCGCTCGATGACATCGAATCCACCGATGCCGGAACCGATGTGAACACCGACGCGCTCGGCAATCTCCGGCGTGACCTGGAGCGCAGAGGACTTCATTGCCTCTTCGCTGGCAGCGAGGGCCAAGTGAATGAACCGGCCCATCTTCTTGAGTTCTTTTTTCTCGACGAAATTCAGAGGGTCGAAATTCTTGACTTCAGCGGCGATCTGACAGGCAAAATTGGCGCTGTCGAAGTGCGTAATGCGGGCGACACCGCTCTTGCCGGCCAGGAGGTTCTTCCAGACCTCCTCGGTGGAGTTCCCGACGCCGCAAATCAGGCCGAGACCGGTAACGACGACCCGCCGTCCCAACTACTTTCCGCCTTTCGCATGCTTTCCGACGTAATCGATCGCGTCCTGGACGGTGCGAATCTTTTCGGCGTCTTCGTCGGGAATCTCGATATCGAAGGCTTCTTCGAAGGCCATCACGAGTTCGACGGTGTCCAGCGAGTCGGCGCCCAAGTCATCCACGAAGGAGGCGTTTGACGTAACTTCACCTTCATCGACTCCCAGCTGTTCCACGATAATCTGCTTTACCTTTTCGTCAACGGCAGCCATTGCTCTCCTAGTCGGCGATGCGCAAGCCAGCGCTCCGCCTGTTCTGTTGGTGTCAGATGTTTGTCGCAGTTGCGGATGCTATGCCTTGGCGACCTTGGCCCGCTTCCCGATGTAATCGCTGGCATCCTGGACGGTGCGGATTTTCTCGGCATCCTCGTCGGGAATCTCGATGTCGAAAGCTTCTTCGAAGGCCATGACCAACTCGACCTGGTCGAGGGAGTCGGCTCCCAAGTCATCCACGAAAGACGCGCTTGGGGTCACTTCGCCCTCATCGACACCCAACTGCTCCGCCACGATCTGTTTCACTTTCTCATTGACTGATGCCATAGCTATGCCACCTCCGCGGCGATAAAAGGAACGAGTAGTGTAATTGGGACGCTGAATTAGTGTAAAGGAAGGGGCCAGCAAACCGGAACCGAAACTCCGACCCGACCGCCCTCAGAATCCTAAACGGTGTGCAGGGGGCGGTCAACGTCAGGCCCCAGCCACCTGAATCGGCAGCGCGTTTTCCAGAACGCTACTGGCCTGAATACTGATCGCGTAGCTGCGTCTGGCGACTGGTGAGCGGAACCTCCCGCCCTTCGATAAAGACATGTTTTACGTCAGTCTTGACGTCCAGCGGATCGCCATTGGCAACCACCACATTGGCAGTTTTCCCGACGTCGAGCGAGCCTAACTTGTCGGCGACACCCCAGATTTCTGCCGCATTCAAAGTGACCGCTTTCAATGCCTCATCCGGGGGCAGACCGAACCCGACCGCGAAACCGGCCTGATATGGGAGGTTGCGGGCGTTATGCGCATCGTAGGTCGCAAATACGATCTTCACACCGCGCTTGTAGAGCTGGGCGGGAAGACTGTAGACGGCGTCATAGCGCTCGTAATCTTTGGGATCCTCGTAGATCGGGCCGACGATCACCGGGACCTTCAGACCGGCAACGTAGTCGAGCACCGGCTGTGAATGGCTGATGTGGTTGAGCACGAATTTCAGATTGAACTCATGTGCCAGAGAAACAGCGGTTTCCAGATCGCTCGGCCCTTCCGCGGCCAGAACGATGGACTTCTTGCCGTCCAGGTAAGGCAGAAGCGCTTCCAGTTTGAGATCGCGTTTTGGTGGAGTGGGCTCCGACTTCTTCTCATCCTTCTTCTCATCGGCCTTGGCAGGCTCTGACTTCTTCTTTTCGTAGTCACTCCACTTTTGGCGGTAGTCCTGGGCATCCAGGAAAGCCTGTCGCAGTTGGGCGGCCATACCCATGCGGGTCTGAGGGAACCTGCGCTTGTCCCACGATTCATTGTGACGCTGCGCTCCGGTGAAGTTCAACGGCATCGCGATGTCGCGAACCAGCAGCATTTCCAGCGCCGACTTACCATCCAGTTGCACGAATGAGTCCTGGCCGGGCAGAGTGTCCCGGTTGTTGGGGGCCACGATCGCGTTGGTGATGCCGTTGATGCGAGTGACGGGAATCAGTTCCGACTCGGCATGAAATGCATCGTAGACATGCATGTGGGGCATGATCTCGTCGCTGGGCTCGAGGAGGTCATTAGACATCTGCTCGGCGGAAATCTCGGTGAGGCCAAGATTCGTTTCGGAGTCGATCAAACCTGGATAGACGGTCATACCGGTGACGTCGATGACGCGCGCATTGCCAGGCAACTTTACCGCGATCCCCGAACCTATGGCGGCGATCTTTCCATTCTCAATGATGAGGACGCCGTTCTCGATCGTGCCGTGCGAAACGGTGAGCAATTTCCCGCCTTTGAGAACAACAGGCCCTTGCTGAGCCACGGCCATCGCAGAAATCAGGCAGCAGGCCAGCGCTGCCGGCAAGAGTTGGATTTTCATTGTCCCTCCTGGTAATGCGGCATGCCGAAGCCGGGCAGCGAGCGGTCAAAGTAGACATCTCCATCGATCCAGACTCTGTTGGGAACGCCAGAGCTGGAGAGCGGATAGCCGTCCCACAGAACGAGGTCGGCGTCCTTGCCGACATCGATCGAGCCTACGCGGTCGTCGACACCGATGATCCAAGCGGCGTTAAGCGTGATCATCTTCAAGGCTTCTTCTTCCGTAGCTCCGCCGTAGCGGATGGTCTTGGCCGCTTCCTGATTCAGACGCCGGGCGAAATCTTCGGAGTCGCTCTTGATGGCGACACGAACGCCCTTGCGCATCGATATGACCGCATTCCACGGGATCGCATCCCAGGCTTCGTGTTTGAAGCCCCACCAGTCGGCAAACGTCGCAATGCCGACGCCGTTGGCGGCAAGCTGATCCGCTACTTTGTAGGCTTCGAGCGCGTGATGAAAAGCTCGCACCTTGTAGCCGAATTCTTTTGCCATGGCCATCTCGGTGAGAAGTTCGTCGGCGCGATAGCAATGGATCTGAACCAGCAACTTGCCGCGCAGAACGTCGGCGAGAGCCTCCAGCTTCAGGTCGTGCTTGGGTGGTTTGGCATCTTTGTCGCCGCGCTTGACCTTGGCGTCGTAGTCGTCCCACTCGCGCATGTAGTCCTGAGCCTGCACCAGCGCCTCGCGCTGCACCGCAAAATTCCCCATGCGGGTGGAGGGAAGTTGATCCTTGCTTCCGTATACGCGCTTCGGATTCTCACCGCTGGCAAACTTGATGGAGCGTGGCGCGCCTGGGAACAACATGGCGTCGCGGTTCAAGCCGTACTTGTGCTTGATGACGATCGCCTGGCCACCGATCATGTTAGCGGAACCGTGCAGCAGGAGGGATGTAGTCACGCCGCCGGCCAGTCCGCGATAGATGGCTTTGTCCTGATAGTCGAAGGCATCGATCATCATCATCTGCGGAGTAATAGGGCTGGTGGCTTCGTTCACGTCATCGTCGAGCGCAATGTGGGAGTGAGAATCGATGATGCCGGGGGTCAGATACTTCCCTCCGGCGTCAATCACCGTCGCCGAGGACGGGGCTTTCACGTTTTCGCCGACGGCCGCGATCTTCCCATCCTTGATGTACACACTGCCATTCTTGATGTTGCCGTGAGTGGCCGTCATGACGACGGCGTTACGAATCACGATCTCGTTATGAGTGGATGAAGACGGCGTCATCTGCGCCGGCGCGAGCGCGGTGAAGAGCAGAATTGCAGATGTGAACCGCAGAAAGAGAAAGAAACGTATCGTGGCGCGAAACATTGTAGGGAACTCCACTTGAGAGCGAACGCGAATTCTAGTTTTCCGGGCGACCAGCGTCAACCGCCGCATTGGAGAGGGCATTCGGAATCGCGACTGGGATATGATGGTCCACCTTTTCGGTACAAGAGGATTCAGACGTGAAATGTGCATTCTGGTTAGCAATTTTCTGCGGCGCGACGGTTTGTGCCAGCGCAGCCGCGACGTGTCCTGGCGGTCAGGCAAAGGATGGAAACGCGCTGATTCAACAAGAGCAGCATTGGGCCAAAGCACTCGAGCAGCATGACAGCGCGGCGTTGGGATGCCTTTTGGCGGACGAGTTTCAGGATTTCGACCCGGACGGGATCGTCCATGACCGGGCCGATACGCTGGCCGGGGTTCCGCACCGGCGACCAGGGAGCAACCGTCTGAGCGAACTGCAACCACACCTATACGGCGAGGTCGGTTACATCCGGGGATTAGCCACGCTCGTGGATGCGGAGGGCAAAATCAGGGCCAGAGTCCGGTTCACCGACATTTACCTGTTCCGCGATGGTCGCTGGCAGGCAGTTGCCGCTCAGGAATCGCTCGTGACGGAAACCAAGAAGTAACTCTGTGGCGGAGCGGATATGCGGGCAGTCGTTCAGAGAGTAAGTCGTGCGAAGGTGACCATCGGCGGCGAAGTCACCAGTGAGATTGGTACCGGGCTGCTCGTGCTGCTTGGCGTCGGCCAGAACGATGCCCAAGCCGACGCGGACTACCTCACAGAAAAAATCGTCGGCCTTCGCATCTTTGAGGACGATGCTGGAAAGATGAACCGGAGCGTGCAGGATGTTGGTGGGTCGGTGCTGGTAGTGTCGCAGTTCACCCTTTACGGCGATGTGCGGCGGGGCAAACGTCCGTCATTTGACGCAGCTGCGCCACCGCAGAAGGCGCGTGAACTGTACGAGTATTCTGTCGAGCGAGTGCGCAGTTTCGGGCTGAAGTGCGAGACCGGAAGATTTCAGGAGATGATGCAGGTTGAGCTGGTAAACGAAGGGCCGGTCACGATCATGCTCGACTCTGCGAAAACGTTCTAGTGCCGTCCCCGCACGCGCACGTCAACGTTGCTGCTCGATATATCTCCTGCTGTCGAATTTCCTGCCCGTGCTTGCGAGCGACATGTACCGAATTTGCCCAAAAATCGGCCGATCGGTCCATGGCCGATCGAACTTCCCAACGATGGACCAGGCGATGCCAGCATAGCCGTTCGGATCGCGGCCATCCATTTCGTACTTGTCGTTAAGGTGCACGGCAATCCGGTAGGCTTCGGCGGGTGTTCGACTCCACTCCAGAATCTTCTTCCCCCAGTACATGCGGACATAGTTGTGCATCCAGGCCCCGGTCACCATCTGCATTTGAGCCGCATTCCAGAGCGGGTCATGGGTCTCGGCATTCTCGAGCTGGCGTTCCGTGTAGCGCACCGGCCGCCGATCTTTCAGATGCTTGGCCAGCGAGCGATGAGCCCAGGGTTCGGCGCATTCGAACGAATCGTATTCAGAGTTGAACTTGACGAAATTGACTGCCAGTTCCCTCCAGGTGATGAGCTGATCAAGAAACGCGGCTTTCTCTGATTCCGCAGCATGCGCATTCTGCACTGCAAGAGCCACAGTAACCGGAGAAATATGCCCGAAGTGCAGATAGGGAGATAGCCCGCTCGTTCCGTCGAGTTCCGGGTGGTTACGCTGTTCGTCGTAGTGCGAGAGTTTTCCTGTCACAAATAGTTTGAGCAGACGCATGCCCTCACGAGTTCCCCCGCGCAGATTACGAACCGGGCTGACCGAGCGATCGATTTTCCATCCTTCGGTGATATTGAACTCTGCAGGCAGAGAGGACAGGCCGCGCAGTTTTTTCCACTTCACCTTTGCCTTGGGATTATGGGAGGGGACGAGAAAGTCCTTGAGGTGAGCGTTCAAACGGGGGCGAATGATGCGAGCGGCGTATTGCGCTTTCTCGAGCAATTTGGAAGGCACGATCACATCGGCGTCTACCGTCCATAGCGGAACTCGAAGTTTTGCGGATGCCGTCTGACGCCAGGCTTCGGCCTCACGCAGCGGGTTTTCGTCTCCCACGACCAGCGAAGGCCGCACTTCTTCCCAGAACTGCAGCAGGCTGTGGTCTGGATAACGGCGAAGTACGAGGCCAACATCCCGTTTTTCCAGGGCTGCGGCGATGTCGGGTATTCCTTCCGTGAGGAAACGGTAGTGCCGCAGATTGGCGCGAGGGTAGAAGGGTACCGGCGCAAAGAATACAACCACCGGCTTGTTCAGGGCGTTTCCCGCCTGAACGGCAACGTCGAGAGCAGGATTGTCAACCCCACGTTGGGCACGCTGCATCCAGTACACAACGCAGGCGCATTCAGGATTGAGCGGTTCTTTGCGACGGACGCTAACGCGAGGATCGGAGCACAGTGCCGTCAGGTCATCCATGAACGTTATCGCGCATAAGAGCGCGTCATGCCGCGACCAGAATTGCGTCGGCGATGCGAGCTGCCTCCAGGGCGGCGCGAACGTCATGGGAACGAACTATATGCGCGCCGTTCAGAATCAGCGCGGTTTGCGTCGCCAAGGTCCCGTATAGCCGCTGATCTGCCGGCGCGTCCTTTCCGTCACGAGCCAGGGTTCTGCCAATAAAAGACTTCCGGGAAGTACCCACCATCAGGGGAAAACCCAGCGCCTGCAGGTCCTTGAAGCGTGCGATCAGCGGATAGTTCTCCTCAAACTTCTTGCCGAAGCCAAAGCCGGGATCGAGCACTATGCGGTCCCGCTTGATCCCCGCGCTGGTGGCATTGTCAGCCCACTGCCGCAATTCGCGCTTGACCAGCAGGACGGCATCGCCGATGGGAGGCAGCGTACGCCACTCTTCGGGCCGGCCGCGCATGTGCATCACGACGACCCCACACTTCTGTTCGGCCAGGGATTTTGGCATTTTGAGGTCCCAGCGAAGCCCGCTCACATCATTGACGATTTCCGCTCCCGCATCGATGGCAGCCTTCGCGACGCTGGCTCGGTAGGTATCCACGGAGATCAGCGCATCCTTTTTCGCCTGCCTGATGGCTGCGATCACCGGAACAACCCGCTCCAGTTCTTCCTTCTCGCTCACCGCATTAGCGTCCGGCTGCGCCGCTTTCGAAGCTGCCTTCTTCGACTCCTTGGCAGGGGCGGTCTGAACCTTCGCACCTGGGCGGGTTGACTCACCGCCCACGTCTACGATGTCGGCTCCTTCTGCAAATAGAGCAAGGCCCCGCTGGATCGCGCGATCCTTGTCGAAGTAAAGGCTGCCGTCCGAGAAAGAATCGGGCGTTACGTTGAGCACACCCATGATGAGTGTGCGTTTCCCGAGTTCCAGGACTCGCGATCCGACGCTCCACTGGAAGACTGTCCGCATTGTCCTGATTCTAAACCACTGTGTAACACGGGATTGACAGGGGGTCAGGGGAATCCGCAGCCCTACTTAGGGTGCCCTCAAACCGGTGCTAAAATCTAGATACCACCATGCGCCGTACGCGCTCTTCGCTGTCGCTGTTGCCGTTGCTGTGTCTGCTGCTGGCCACCCATGTCTATGCGGCGGGGGCAAAGCCGCTGCAGACGCGCATCGCGTCGGTGCTTTCCGATCCCGATTTGCAGCGCGGTTTCTGGGGCATTGAGGTGATCTCCTTGCCAGATGGGCGGGTTCTTTACTCGCAGAACTCAGACAAGCTTTTTACCCCCGCCTCCAATACCAAGCTTTTTACAACCGCGGCAGCGCTGGCGCTGGTTGGGCCCGAGTACAAGTTCCACACCACGGTTGAGACCAACGGTACGCTTGACCGCTATGGCAGACTCACGGGCGACTTGCTGCTTGTGGGACGAGGCGATCCCAATCTTTCGGGGCGCGAATTGCCCTACGATCTGCGCACGCAGCGAAACGATCACCCCATCCAGGTGCTGGAGAATCTTGCCGATTCCCTGGTGACCAAGGGCGTGAAGTATGTGGACGGCGACGTGGTCGCCGACGATTCGTACTTCGCGTTTGAGCGTTATGGGGAAGGCTGGAGTCAGGATGATCTGGTGTGGGCGGACGGCGCTCCGGTTTCCGCTTTAACTATCAACGACAACGTGGTGTTCGTGAACATCCTGCCCGCGGACCGCGCGGGAGAGCGCGCGTTTGTCAGCGTGACGCCGTTCTCGGACTATTACCGGGTAGACAACCGGATCATCACGACGCCACCAGGTACAGGGCGAAAGATCTTTATCAATCGCGAACCAGGTTCGACGGTTCTGACTCTGTGGGGCAATATGCCCCTCGACGACCAGGGTGCGAACGAGGGGCTCGCAATTGAGGATCCAGCGGAATTTGCCGCACAGCTTTTCCGCAGTCTGCTGGAGAAGCGTGGTATCGCGGTGTATGGAAAGCAGCGCACCCACCATACGGATCTGGCCAGCCTTTCCACGTTCAGCGTCACCACGATCGCTCCATCACGTGGCGGCGAGACGGTTCAACTGCAGCCGCTGCCTACCAGCCAATCTCTGGTGCTCGCCAGTTACGACTCCAAGCCGCTGATCGAGGATTTGAGAGTCATCAACAAGGTCAGCCAGAACCTGCATGCCGAGATTCTGCTGCGCTTGCTGGGGCGCGAGAAAGGCACTGCGGGGACGATCGAAGGCGGGCTGGAGGTGCTGCGGGGATTCCTGACGCAAGCGGGGGTTCCAAGCGAGGAATACCTGTTCTACGACGGCTCTGGTCTCTCCCGGCAAAATCTGGTGACTCCTCACGCAGTAGTACAGCTGCTGCGCTACGCCAGCACACAGCCCTGGAGTTCCGACTACCTCAGTACCTTTCCGGTGTCCGGCGTGGACGGGTCGCTGTCAGATCGCTTCAAGAGTGGCTCGTTGCTAGGCAAGATCCATGGGAAGACTGGATCCCTTGCCGGGGTCAAGACGCTTTCAGGATACGCAACGACGGCACGCGGTGAGCAGGTTGCATTTTCGATCCTGTCCAACAACTTCAATCTCTCCGGAAAACGCGTCACCGACACGATCGATCGGATTGTCGAAGCGATCGCGGACGACGCACCCAGCAAGTAAGACCGTCCGCGAAGCAACGCCAAAATTTTGGGGAAGTCTTCTTCGATCAGCGCGGTTTTCGCGCGGCCTGGCGCACGCGCATCCCTCTGACGGCTGCCGGGCCCGTGCCAGTTGGAGGCTTGCGCATGCCATCGAGAAATTCCTTCAATACCACCGCGTTGTTGCGAGTTTCGTTTTTCGAGGCGAAGAGCAACGTAATGCGCGGGTGTTTGTCTGCGAGACGATGGAGCTCTTCCACCGCTTCTACCGCCTGGGGAGCTTTCAACTCTTTCATGTAGCGGTTGCGGAATAGTTGCCATGCCGCGGGCTGCGCATGGAACCAGTGGCGCAGTTCGTCGGAAGGGGCCAGGTCTCGCAGCCAGGCATGCAGTTTTGCCTCCGACTTACTGACCCCGCGAGGCCACAGGCGATCCACCAGAATGCGCTTGCCATCGGCGCGCGCCGCTTTTTCGTAAACCCGTTTGACCGCAATGGACATGGTGTTGCTCTATTATTGTACGTCTGTCCGGCAAGACGTTTCCTGCGACAGCGGAGAAAACATTAAGAGATGATTCTCATTGGGAAGAGGACGCGGTGGCAAAGTGGTGTGGGCGGGGTGAAGTTCCTGGGCCCATCTTCGAACCTTCTCATGTGCGCTGTTACGGTGGCGATCCTGCTTCTTTCCGGGGCCTGCAAGCCGGAGCGGCGCCTGAGTGACGCAGAACTCGGCCTCACGCCGCAACAAGCCGCGGGGCGGCGCGTATATGACAGCTATTGCGACCGCTGTCATGAACCCTATTCTTCCCGCGGAAAGCAAGGGCCAAGCATGAAGGGGGTTTTCAAGCGGCAATATCTTGAACTGAGCGGATTGCCCGCCAACGACGACCGCGTTAGCGAGCTCATTCTCTCCGGCAGAAGCAAGATGCCCGCCTACGGCCAGGTGTTGACGCAGCAGCAGGTGCAGGACTTGCTCGCCTACCTGCACACGCTGTGAAGCCCGCTTGTAGTAGCTTGATTTGCCATCGTTCTATCGGGCGGTCATCCCGAAGCTCCGCGTTTTCTCCAGCGGAGCGAGAGCCTGCCCTGAGCGACACGAGCCTAAGCGAGTGAGTCGAACGGGGATCTAGCGCGGAGCGATCCAAATTGAGCCACCGCCGGGCCGCTGCCTCACTTGAAGTTCGGGTCATGGGATAATCAAGAGCGGTGAAAATCGAGGCCAAGTCGGACTTATTTCGTAAGCTCCCTTCGGTGGACGAGCTTCTACGCGCTCCGGAACTAGCGAAGTTCGTCGCCGAAGAAGGCCCCACCGCGGTAGCGGATGCGGCGCGCAAGGTAGTTGCGCGCCTGCGGGACGAAATCGGCGCGGGACGGGTGAACCCAGGGAGCATCGATCTGGCTCTGCAGGGCATACCTCAGACGATTGAACGCCAGCTGCGCCAGGAACTCTCCTATTCTCTACGCTCCGTGATCAACGCGACTGGCGTAATCCTGCATACCAACCTTGGGCGTGCTCCGCTCGGAGTAGCTGCTCTCGATCACATCCAAGAAACCGCAGGTGGCTATTCGAACCTGGAATTCGATGTGGCCCCGGGCGGGCGCGGCAAACGTGACGTTCACGTGGAGCGGCTCTTCCAGAAGCTGCTGGACAGAGACGGAAACGGCTCCCGAGGCGTCTCCACCATCGTGGTTAACAACAATGCGGCCGCGGTGCTCCTAGCGCTGAACACTCTCGCCGAGGGCGGAGAAGTCATCGTCTCGCGAGGAGAGCTGGTGGAGATCGGCGGTTCGTTTCGTATCCCGGACGTGATGTCGAAGTCCGGTGCAGCCTTGCGTGAAGTCGGAACAACCAATCGCACGAGACTCTCCGACTACGAAGCTGCCATCAATGAAAAGACCAGGCTACTGCTCCGCGTGCATCGGTCGAACTTTGAGATCACCGGCTTCACGGAGCAGCCATTACTGGAAGAGTTAGTGGAACTCGCGCGCAAGCGTGGGCTACCACTCATGGAAGATCTCGGCAGCGGCGCTCTCTTCGATCTGCACGCGATTGGCATTAAAGGCGAGCCCGGCGTTCTCGACAGCTTGCGGCAGGGCGTGGATGTGGTGACCTACAGCGGCGACAAGCTGCTGGGCGGGCCGCAGGCGGGGATGTTGAGCGGGAGAACGGACCTCATCCAGCGGATGCGCGGTAATTCGCTTTTCCGCGCCCTGCGGGTGGATAAGCTGACCTACGCTGCTCTCGAAGCGACGCTGCTGTCGTACGTCAAACGAGACTACGATGCCATCCCGGTCTTGCGAATGATGAGCCTGTCGAAAGAAGACATCAGCGCGCGTGCTGAAGCGATTGCCGGGAAAGTGAGGTCTTCCGCGATTTCCCTCGACGTGGCAGATGGTGAGTCGGTGATCGGGGGAGGAGCGGCGCCGTCGGCGGTCCTTC
Organism: uncultured Acidobacteriota bacterium; assembly: GCA_963711675.1. Lineage (GTDB taxonomy): Bacteria > Acidobacteriota > Terriglobia > Terriglobales > Acidobacteriaceae > CAVQFB01. Next base: position 34,450 of record CAVQFB010000017.1, read on the forward strand.
CGACGCGATTGCTGGCGTTAACGATGGAGGGCCGGAGCGCCGATGAGATCGCAACCCGCCTGCGCGGCGGTGATCCGCCGATTATTGCTCGCGTGGAAGAAGGACGCGTGCTGCTAGACCTGCGGACCGTTTTCCCGGAGCAGGATGATTGCATTGTGAAAGCGCTTCAGGCCTTTGCTGGTTGACCGCAGCCGGCTCAGTAATTCGTTTTGGCAACTCTCTACACCATCGGCCACTCCACCCGCACACTCGAGGAGTTGATTTCGGCCCTGCAGGCACACGAAATTAAAAGGCTCGTTGACATCCGTTCGTTTCCCATGTCACGCAGGCTTCCGCATTTCAACCGGGAGTCGCTGGAACAGGCGTTGCCAAAGGTAGGCATCGAATACCACTGGCTCAAGGAACTGGGTGGAAGGCGGAAGAAGATTCGGGATGACTCTCCCAATGTCGCGTTGCGAAACCCCAGCTTCCGCAACTACGCCGACTACATGTTGACGACCGATTTCCGGCGGGGCATTTCGGCGCTGCTCGGTCTTGCCCAGGAAGAGAAAACGGCATACATGTGCGCGGAGAGGGTTTATTTTCACTGCCATCGCATGCTGGTCTCCGATTGGCTGGTTGCCCACGGGAACGAAGTCCTGCACATCGATGCGGAAGGACCGCTCAAGGCACACAAGCTGACGGTCGAGGCCCAGTTGGTAGGAGATGATGTGATCTATAAGGGTGACCGGTTGTTCTGAACCACGCCTGGAGTTCGATGGGCAAGTGCCCACTCTCCTGTGGTAGGTTGGTCGGGTGATTGTCGGCACCGGCATCGATATTGCAGAAGTCCCACGCATTCGGCAGGCGATCGAGCGCTTTGGTGACCGTTTTCTGCACCGCATTTATACCGACGGCGAGATTCGATACTGCCAATCCAAAGCAAATCGCGTGGAACGATTTGCCGCCCGGTTTGCCGCCAAGGAAGCGGCTATGAAGGCGCTGGGCACAGGATGGAACTACGGAGTGCGCTGGCGCGACATTGAAGTGGCACGCAAGCCCGGTGGCCGGCCGACCATCGTTTTTCACGGGCGAGCCGCCGAATTCGCCGCGAAGCTTGGCGCGACGAACGCGGCACTGTCGCTGACGCACACTGCAGAGCAGGCGATGGCACAAGTAATTCTGGAAAGCTGACTGCGGACGTTCTGGTAGACTGTCGCTTCCGGAACAAATTCCAACGATGCCTGCCGTCAAGACTGCAGCGGTCCTGCCTCAAGCCCAACTTGAAAACCGTGAACGCGCGTTGCTGTTTGGAATTGGACTGAGCAGCTTTGCCACTTTGTTGCTGGAATTGGCGCTGACTCGTCTGTTCTCGGTAGTCCTGTTCTATCACTTTGCTTTTCTGTCGATTTCGATCGCATTGCTGGGCCTGGGCGCCGGCGGCGTTTTTTCCTATCTGTACAAGCAGCGCCTGGCCCGTATTGAGACGCGCCAGCTGGCTTCCACGGTGTGCCTTATCAACGGCGTGTTGGTGCTGGCGGCGCTGGAAGTTGTCATTCATGTTCCGGTATCCCTCGAGATTTCCTGGGCGAATTTTGGGAACCTCACCGTCATTTATCTTTCGGCGGCGATTCCCTTCTTCCTGACGGGCCTGATCTTCGCGGTCGTGTTCGCGCGCGAAACACACTCCATCGGTCGACTCTACGGTGCGGACCTGGCGGGCGGGGCGGTTGCCTGCCTGGCCCTTGTGCCCCTGCTCAACTGGATCGGCGGCCCGAACACAATTCTCTTCGCGGGCGTGGGCATGCTGCTCGCTAGCGCAGTATGGTCGCCGACGTCGGGCGGGCGGAAGCGCGGAGTACTTTGGAGCGCCGTCCTGCTGACGATCATCGCCGGAAATTACTACGGCACTCTGATCGACGTGGTGTACGCCAAAGGCGAACGGCGCGACAAGTCTACGGGCGTGGAGTACGTGCGATGGAATGCAATTTCGCGTGTGGAGGTCGATGGCCATCCGGACGGATCGAAGAACATCATCATCGATGCCGACGCTGGCACGGCCGTCATGAGCGTGGACCCGCACGAATGGCGGAACACAGACTGGCAGCGGACGCTGGTCGGCGTGCTCATGGGGACGGCACCCTCAGTCGCCAACGTGCTCAGGCCGCATGGCGAGTTCGCTATCATCGGCCCGGGTGGCGGTGTGGATGTGCTGCGCGCAGTGACCAGCGGCAGCCCGAAGGTCACCGGCATTGAGATCAACCCGATCATCGTGAACCGGATCATGCGGGGTAAGTATGCGAACTACGCGCATCACCTGTATGAGATCCCGGAAGTGAACGTTCACGTGAGCGATGGCCGGTCATTCGTGCGCAACTCCGCCGACCGCTTCGACGTGCTGCAGATGACGCTGGTGGATACTTGGGCCTCGACCGCAGCCGGCGCATTCGCCTTGAGCGAGAACAACCTGTACACGGTGGAGGCGTTCCGCGAGTACTTCGACCACCTGAAACCGGACGGCATGATTGCAATCACGCGCTGGGAGTTCAAACAGCCCCGCGAAGCTCTTCGCGTGGTTTCAGTGGCCATGGAGGCCCTGCATCGGCTAGGAGTGACGAATCCGGCCAAGCACTTCATGGTGATTTCCGAAGGAGAACTCGACGAGGATGGAATTCCCGTCATCGTGCTGGCCAAGAAGTCCCCGTTTACGCCAGAGGAAGAAAGCATCGTACAGGCTCACCTGGCCGCACATCCGGTGCTGAACGCGCTGTTCCTGCCATCGGAAGCGGAAGCCAATCCTTATACGGCCCTGATTGGAAGCAACGATCCTTACGCGTTTGCGAAGACATATCCGTACAATGTGACGCCCGTGACCGACAACGCTCCCTTCTTCTTCTTTACCCTGAAGACCAGCCAGATCCTGAACGAAGAGAGCCTGCAACAGGGGATCGACTGGAAGGTGAATCTGGGAGTCGCCGTGCTGGGGATGGTCCTCGTGATCTCGGTGGTCGCGGTGCTGGCATTCCTGATCATTCCCATGCTGGTGCGCGGGGGACAGCGCCCGAAGCGCGCATTGTCGCTTTTGTATTTTGTCGCGATAGGGCTGGGCTACATTCTGGCGGAGATCGCATTCATTCAGCGATTTGTGCTGTTTCTTGGTCATCCGACCTACGCGCTCACGGTCGTAATTTTCCTCTTGTTGCTTTCGAGTGGTGCGGGCAGCGTGGTGTCGCGCCGATGGATTTCGAATGCCGGGCAACTATGGATGCCGCTGGCGCTGATTGCAGCGGCGCTTGTTGCCTATGTTTTCGTTCTGCCCGGCCTGCTGTCTTATCTGGTAGGGCTTCCCTTTATTTTAAAATTGCTGATCAGTTTCCCGCTGCTGGCGCCGCTTGGATTTGGCATGGGCATGCCCTTCCCGACTGGACTGCGGGCTCTGGCTAGTTCTCCGGTGCCGGAATTCCCCACAGCTGAGGATAGGCGAGAAGATTCGAAAGGCGCGGCAAGCGCATCCAATGAAAACGCGGTCGAGTGGGCGTGGGCGATGAACGCAGCTTCGAGTGTGCTTGGGTCCGTGCTGGCAGTGGTGATCGCCATTCATTTCGGCATGAACGTCACTCTGGGATGCGGTGCGTTCGCGTATCTGCTGGCTCTCGGGCTTTCACGCACGCTCGAGTGCACGCCGAGCTAATGGGAAGGAGCCAACGTGTCTGTTATCATGCAAGCCAACTCCTTATCTGGAAACTGCGAGGCGGAGAGCGCGATAATGGCCCTGATGGCGTCGCTCGGGAGACAACTTGCCTAGCCAGAAGCAGTTGAAATGGTCGCAACTGCGGGTAGGCACGACCGTGATCTTCGCCTGCATCACGCTGGCCGTTCTGATCCTCCTGATGTCGGGTACCGCCGGGTTGTTCACTCCGAAAATAGTCCTGAAATCGTTTTTCGATAATGCCAGTGGCCTGCGTGATGGCGCTCCGGTGCGCCTCGACGGCGTAGACGTGGGAAACGTGACTGCGATCCGGGTGGTCTCGGGGAAACCTCTGACCCCAGTCGAAGTCACCATGAAGGTCAATACGAAGTACAACTTTGAGTTGCGCAAGGATTCCCTCACTTCGCTCTCCACTGCCGGGGTGCTAGGCGAGACGTACATCGATATTGACAGTTCGACCGCGAAGGGCCCTCCGGCTCAAAACGGAGATACCCTTGCCACGCGCGACCACCCTGATTTCAATGATGTTGTGCGGTCCAGCCAGAGCACGCTGCAGAACATGGACGCCCTGCTGAAGCGTACGGACCGCATCCTGGCGTTCGTGGAAAGCGGGCAAGGATCAATCGGAAAACTGATCTACGATCCGTCACTGTATGACAGATTCAATTCGACCATCAACGAATTCAAGGGCATCGTGGACGAGGTAAAGAACGGGCAAGGCAGCATCGGCCAGCTGATCGGCAGCGACGAAGCGTACAAGAAGGCTGTAGCTGCAGTGGACAAGCTGAACGCAATCATCGACGAACTGCAGCAGGGCAAGGGCAGCGCCGGCAAGTTCCTGAAGGATCCAACTCTCTACAACAATGCCAACGACACCATCGCGAATGTCAAGAAGTTGACCGACGACATCAACGCCGGCAAAGGCGCAATCGGCAAGCTGGCGCGCGATCAGGAATTCGCCGACAAACTTCAAAACACTATGAACAAAGTGTCGGCCTTGACCGATCAACTGGAAGCGGGGCAAGGCACAGCGGGAAAGCTGCTCAAGGATCCATCGCTCTACAACAACAGCGATCAGATGCTGATGGAAACCCGGGAACTGGTTAAGTCCATTCGCGAGAACCCCAAGAAATACCTCACCTTCAAAGTGAGGATTTTCTAATCCGGGCGAGTCAGCGTGGCGAAATCCAGAAAAAGTGGTTCAGGCAACCGGCGAACTGGAAGTCGCCGCAGCCTGTTCGTGCGCGTGATAGCTGGAGCGGACCAGCGGTCCGGATTCGACGTGGCGAAATCCAAAGCGCAGGGCCTCTTCTTTGAGATACTGGAACTCGTTGGGCGTGTAGAAACGCGCTATCGGCAAGTGGTCACGCGAAGGACGCAAGTACTGCCCAACGGTCAGAATGTCTACGGACCGCTGGCCGAGATCGCGGAACACATCCACCAGTTCTGGAATAGTCTCCCCGAGTCCCACCATCAGACCGGTCTTGGTCACCATGCCGGGTGAAACTTTCTTGGCATTCTCGAGAAGATTGAGAGTCCGTTCGTAGCGGGCTCCGGACCGGGCGACGCGGTAGAGCCGAGGAACGGTTTCCGTGTTGTGGTTCAGCACATTGGGCTGGGCTTCGAGAACGATCTTGAGAGGCTCAGCGAGTCCCTGGAAATCGGGGATCAGAACCTCAACCCGGCAGTCGGGAGTACGCTCGCGAATCAGCCGGATGGTCTCAGCGAAAATCCTGGCGCCGCCCACGTTGTCATCGTCCCGATTCACGCTGGTGACCACGGCGTGCTTCAGGCCCAACGTGGCAACGGCTTCGGCGACTCTGCGTGGTTCGTCCCAGTCGATCGGCTCGGGACGCCCCTTCGGTACGGCGCAAAAGCCACAGCGCCGGGTGCAAATGTCCCCCAACAACATGAAAGTCGCAGTGCGATGGTTCCAGCACTCGCCGATGTTGGGACACTGCGCCGACTCGCAGACCGTATGCAGGCCCATCCCCCGCGCTAACTTCTTGAGCTGATGAAAGTTGTCGCCGACGGGCGCGCGCGCCTTCAGCCATTCGGGTTTAGGCTGCCGGATAGGAGGTCCGGTCGCAATCTGGACGAGCTGGGAGGAACCTGCCATCAGGAGATCTATTTTACACGGGTCGCTGAGGCAACCGTGGTTACCCCACTTCTACCAATCCGTAGGTATTCTGCCAGCGCTGGCGCATGTAACGCAGAGCGCGTGTGATTTCGTCCTGAGAGATCTCAGCCGTAGGACCCGCGACGACCGCGGCCGCCTCGCGTTTGGCGAGCTCGAGGATCTCCCGATCTCGAATGAGGTTGGCCACGCGGAAGCTGGGAATGCCGGCCTGCCGGGTGCCAAAGAATTCCCCCGGGCCCCGCAACTCCAGATCGAGCTCGGCGATCTGAAAGCCATCGTTGGTGCGGACCATGGCATCAAGGCGGCGTTCGCCTTCTTCTGACACCTTGCCGCCAGTCATCAGGATGCAATACGACTTGGCAGCTCCACGGCCAATCCGTCCGCGAAGCTGGTGGAGCTGAGCCAAGCCAAAGCGTTCGGCGTGCTCAACTACCATGACACTTGCGTTCGGCACGTCGACACCGACTTCGATGACTGTAGTGGAGACCAGGACGTTGATATCTCCCTTCTGGAACTCACGCATGACCCGATCTTTCTCGGCGGGATCAAGACGGCCGTGCAACAGGCCCACATGATGGGATGGAAATATTCGCTCGCGCATCAGCCGGAACATCTTGATGGCGGCTTTTAGCTCGTTCTCTTCGCTCTCTTCAATCACCGGATAAACGATGTAGGCCTGATGCCCTGCGGTGAGCTGTTTCCGGACAAAGTCCCAGACTTCATCGGAGCGCTCGTCAGGAACACGGCGGGTAGCGATCGGAGTGCGGCCAGGCGGCATCTCGTCGAGCACGCTGATGTCGAGGTCCCCGTAAAGAGTAAGCGCCAGCGTGCGGGGGATTGGGGTTGCGGTCATGACCAGAACATCCGGCTCAGGAGGCTCGGGCCTCTGTGCAGACGAATTCGGAGGGGCAGCTAACGACGATGGGGCTTTTCCGTTGGCTGGACGGGACGTCACCTGCAAGGAGCCAGACACATCAGCGCCCGAGTCGTCCACACTCTCGACGCTCTTCTTCATCAGCTTGAGGCGCTGCATCACGCCAAAGCGATGCTGCTCGTCGACGATCACCAGGCCCAGTTTGGCAAATTCCACCTTCTCTTCGATGAGAGCGTGGGTGCCGATCACCAGCTGCGCATTGCCCTGCGCGATGTGGCGGCGGATCTCCCGCTTTCGGTCCTGCTCCAGAGAGCCAGTCAACAGAACGATGCGGTAGCCGGTCGGCTCAAGAATGCGGCGCGCGGAAAAATAATGCTGCTGGGCCAGGATTTCGGTCGGCGCCATAAGGGCGACTTGATACCCGTTCTCGATGGCAATGATGGCGGCTTCGAACGCTACGATGGTCTTGCCGGAACCGACATCGCCCTGAAGCAGGCGGCGCATGGGGAAGGGCTTCTCCATGTCCGTGGCAATTTCCTTGAGCACTCTTTTTTGCGCGGCGGTGGGGTGGAAGGGCAAAATTTTCTTGATTGCCACGCGCACCTCATCATTCAAATGGAAGGAGATGCCGGTCTGGGCTTTCTGCTGGCGGCGCTTCAGCTCGAGGCCAAGCTCCACGAAGAACAATTCCTCAAAGATGAGCCTCAAGTGGGCCGGCGTGCGGGAAGACTGCAAGTTCTGTAGACTCTCGCCCGGATCGGGCCAGTGGACCTCGTTCAGGGCCTTACGCGGTGCGATGAGGCCAGTACGATTGCGAACCGAGGCTGGTATCGGGTCAGGGAGATCGGGCGTAAGGTTGTCCAGTGTAGTGCGGATGATGCGGCGAAACCAGCGCGATGTAAGCTTCCCCTGCCCTGCCGATTCGTATATGGGGACGATGCGGCCAATCTCTAGGGAACTGGCTAGCTTCTGCTCCGCGGCACCGGTCGGGCCTTCATCGGGCCCGTCGTCAAGAACCTCAAATTGAGGTTGAACAATCTGCATTTCCCCGTTGCGATCGACGTCCACCTTGCCGTAGAGGGCCACCATTTGCCCGGGCTTGAATCGGTCTTTCAGGTAAGTCCCGTTGAACCACATGCATCTCAACCTGACTCTTCCCTGGCCTGCCGTCATCTGGAAGATTGGCATGCGGCGCGTGCGAAATAGTCCGGAAGTGCGGACCTCCGCGATGACCGTGGCCATCTCGCCGGGACGGAGTTCGGCGATCCCGCGCGGATTCAGCCGGTCTTCGTAGCGAAATGGCAGGTAGTGGAGGAGATCGTCGACGGTGGAGATGCCCTTGGCGGCCAAAATTTCGGATAGTCTGGGGCCGACTCCCTTTACAAACTGGACGGAGGTGGAGAGCTCAAGCATCTGGAAAAAGAATGGTAGCAGGAGTAGCGAGCGAGAGAATCATGCCAGCGGAGGAAGTCGGTAGGTCTTTCTCTTCGTAGGAGATACCTTTCCTGTCCCGGAGTTGAGGTGTCAACGAAAAGAAATTTCGTACAAGCTCTGATTGCGGTCATCGCTGGGAATGCGGCGTATTTCTGGCTGATGCCGCATCTCCCGCCTGCGGCGCAGCACCGGGTCTTCCACCGGGACTGGGGCCTGGCCGTGGACTTCTGGTTCTGCCTTGTGGCGCTGGGAATCGTGAAGATGGCGGTCGGATGGTGGGAACGCCGGAGCGGTCGCAACCGGTAGAGTCTTCCCTGGCCGGTCTGGCAGAAGGTCAGCGGCGGGCAGGACTTGGTTACTTTCGGAACCTAATACGCGGGTTCTAATGGGATTAAAATCTGGCAGACCAAAATGCAGAAAATCGCCCTCCTTTACGATGCGAGTCAGGCCGTCCTGTCGACGGTCGACCTGGACGAAGTCCTGCAGCGAATCCTGGTCATAGCCCGCGACTACTTCCATCTTCAAAATGTGGCGATCCTGCTCCTCGACAAGGAAACCAACGAACTCTGCGTGCGCAGCCAGATCGGGGATACCGGCATGCGCCAGCTTCACATCCTGGTCGGGGAAGGAATCACCGGCACAGCCGCGAAACAGAAACGCCCCTTCTACGCACCGAACGTCGCGACGGAACCTAAGTATGTGGGATCTTCGAGCGCCACGAAGTCGGAGTTGGCCATCCCGCTGATGGTGCGCGACGAGGTGGTGGGCGTGCTCGACTGTCAGAGCGAAAATCTCAACCACTTCGACAGCGAGACCATCGATCTGCTGACGCTTTTCTCCACGCAGGCATCGATGGCGTTGCAGAATGCGCGCCTTTATTCTTTGGAGCGCCGGCGTGCGCAACAGCTCGAAGCGATCAACGCGATCGCTCAGCATACCACCGCGGTGTTGGACTTCAAGGAGTTGCTCGCCAAGGTGTGTTCGCTCATCCGGGACGCTTTTCAGGTGGACCACGTGTCGGTGTTGCTGCGGGAGGACGATGATCTGGTTCTGCGCGCCCATCACGGCAGTCTGACGCCGCGCACTCTGGAGGGAGGCAGGGTTCCGGCTGGCAAGGGACCCTGGGGACAAGCCGTGAGCACCGGGAAGACGGTGCTGGAAGATAACGTACACACGATCCCCGAATATGAAGGTTTTTACCAGGAGACTGGGTCGCGGATCTGCATCCCTCTCATTTCCTTCGGACAGACGCTGGGAGTGCTCGCCATAGACGGCTCCCAGGCGGGTGCTTTCCGGCACATCGATATGCAACCCCTTGAGTCAGTTGCCGACATCTGCGCCACCGCGATCCAGAACGCTAACTACGTAGAGCGGGTGAAGCAGTTGGCGTATCTGGACGGTTTGACGGGCATCTTCAACCGACGCTACTTCGAGTTGCGCATTGCAGAAGAGATTGAGCGCTCGCGCCGGTTCGACGCCGGAATGGCCGTGATCATGGTCGACCTCGATCAGTTCAAGCGACTGAACGACGAGTTCGGCCACCTCTTGGGTGATGAAGTACTCAGGCAAGTTTCCTCGATTTTCCATCAGCAGCTCAGAAAAATTGACGTGGTTTGCCGCTATGGCGGAGAGGAATTTGCCATTCTGCTCTCGCAGACGAATCAGGAGCACGCCATGGGTGTCGCAGAGAAGTTGCGGCGCATGGTGGAGGCCTGGCAGTTTCCGGGCGTGCCCCGATCGGTGACCATCAGCGCGGGTGCGGCGGCTTATCCAGACCATGGAGTCACGCGTGACGAGCTGGTGAAAGCGGCAGACGCCGGTCTGTATGCCGCGAAGCAGGCCGGACGAAATTGTGTGTGTCTGGCGCCCGCTTTGAAAAGGAGTTCTGCCGCACGCTCCATTCAGTAGATTCAGAAAAAGTAAGGCCCGACTGAGAACAGCCGGGCCTTCTTCCTTTTCCAGATCACCAAGGCGGTCAGATTTCCATCCACTCTCCGCGAAGTTCGTGCCGCAACCGCTCCTGAAGCTTGCGCTTCTGTTCTCGCATCTCGCGCTGTTGCTCGAGAAGCTGTTTGCGCATCTCGCGGGCTTGCTGCTGGGTTTCTTTGCGTGCTTTATTCAGTTCTTCGCGCTGCGAGCACAATTGCTTGCGAGCGTCTTCAGCAGCGCGGCGTGCTTCCTCGATTTGAGGCTTAACGCTTTGCAATTCCTGTCGGGATTCCTGAACCGCCAACTCGATTTCTGGCCGAACCCGAGCCAGCTCTGAGTCGACTTCACTCAAGGCGATCCTGGTTTCAGCATCGACCTCAGGCAAGTCGAAAGTCTCCTCGATCAACTTGCCGGTATCCTTACGCTGCGGCAGCGGGAGGGTGAGAGTCTGCTCCTTCTTATCCCTGACGATGCCGATCGCAGCCGGGGACGCGCCGCTCCCCCGAAGAGCATGGGTAAAGTCGCTGGTGTCATGAACGGTCTGGTCATTCACCCGTACGATGACGTCGCCGGCCCGGAAACCGGCCTTCTCCGCCCGACTGCCCTTGTCGACGGATCGGACCATGACGCCCTTGCCATCCTTGACCCCGAAAAATTCGCCAAGCTGGGGCGTAATGTTCTCCACCATCAGACCGCTGCGCAGCGAGGAGTGGACAACGACCACAGAAACAGGGATATCGAAGTCCGGCATGGGAGGAATTTCGATCTTGGGCATGTTGAAGTTCATGCCGTTACCGGGTCCTGACCAGGCGAAAGCCTTGCGCTTGTCAGACAGTTGAACTTTTATGGTGATCGGCTGCCCGTCGCGGCTGATGCCAAAGGTGACCACGCGGCCGGGCGGCGTTTCGTGGATCATGCGGCGCAGTTGGGCTCCGCTCTCAACCGGGGTATCGTTCATGCTGACGATGACGTCGTGCTCCTTGATGCCGGCTTTTCCGGCGGGAGCGTCCTGATCCACCATAGTGACTTCGACGCCGCGCTCATCCTTGAGCTTCAGGTCGGCAAGCCGCTCCGCTGTAACGTCGGTGATGTCGACGCCCAGATAGGAACTGGTGCCACCTTCCTCGCTCGAATACCCGAAGGTATCACCCAAGTTGAAGTTGGACTCATCCGCGCTGGAGACCCCAGCCAGCAACAAGAGGCTCATCGCAATCGAGACATATATCCTCATAGCAACTCCCCCGGTTCGAAAGCGGCCTCTCGGCAGGCACTCGAACTCTATAGGTTCTTGTTACAAGTCCAATATGACAGCGTTAGCGGCTGGCGCGGTGGAACGTGATATCACCCGTTGTAGTGCGAACCTTCAGCACGGGGCCTCCACCGTTGAGCCTTCCTTCGGCGGTAATGGTCCTGGGGCCATAGTCCCCGCCTTCGGAGTTGATACGAATGTCGGTGAAATCCGAGCGGATGTTGTGTCCGTTTGCCAAATCGATGCTGGCCCGAACGGTAATGGCCAAGTCGGCGGCCAGATAGACGTTGATATCTCCGGCGGATGTCTCCAGCACTGAGTCGGAACGCTCGCCAGAGGAGACAAACTTGGCCACGATACCGCCGGCGCTGGTTTCGGCGCGAGCTGCGGGAACGCCATTCAGCTCAATGCTGCCGCCACCCGTCTCCGCGCGAACAAAGCCTTTGGCCCACCCGAGCTTGATGCTCCCGCCGCCGGTCTCGATTTCGGCCGGCCCCCCGATATCCCCAAGATCGATACTGCCGCCGCCTGTTGTGGCCTTCACGCGGCCATTGCACTGCTTCACCTGAATGCCGCCCCCACCGGTCTCCAGCACAGCACCCTGCAAACCAGAGACAAGAACGACACTGCCACCGCCGCTCTCGGCAACAATTTTGCCCTTGGCCGAATGAATGTTGATGGCGCCTCCACCGGTGTGGAGCGTAAGCTCGCTACCGACCGTTCCCACGTCGATCGAGCCACCGCCAGTCTCGGCGGTGACGGCACCGCCGATGTCATCCAGCTTTAAGCTTCCCCCGCCACTTTGTGCATCGAGCCGGCCGGTGATACCCGTGGTGCTGACGTTGCCACCCTCGGTTTCCACACGTGCCTCAACGATGTCGCGAGGCACATTGATTACGAACTCGCCGGAGAACTTCCGCGGCCTGCCGCCTTGCCAGTCACCCGTAATCCAGGCGGTATCTCCGCGAACGTTAGCGCTGATCTTGTATGACTCGAATTGACGTCGAGCCGAATCTTCGGAAGAGATGCAAGCAAGAGTGCGAATCTTATAAGTAATGCCTTGCTCGGAACCACCGGTTATGCGAACAGAACCGACATCAACTTTCACGTGAAGATTCCTGGCGGTAGCCAGAGAACCAGTAATTTCCTGAACCCAGCTGCCTCCCTCCCGAAAAATTCGCGACTGCTGAGCTGTGGCCAGAGGCGCCAGGAGTGCCAGCAGTGCGAGCACTCCAGCGGATTTTTGTCGTTGCTTCAACATTCACCTGCCATCAAAATTCTGTACATCCTCTCAAGCTGAGTGTTCCTAATCAATCTCCGGCAATTGCGCAAGCACGGTTCTGGCTTGCGACCGGATGTAAGTGTTTTGGTCGTTGTCCGCCAGGCGTTGCAATACTCCTCGCACGCTGCCGTCTGCCTTCACCGGCTCAAGCAGATGGAGCGCCTGGGTGCGAACGCCGGGGTTGGCATCGCTAATCAGGGCCTGCATGACGGCGTCGCGAACGCGCACGTCATCTTTCACGTAAGGACCAAGGCCTTCGAGCGCCTTGAGACGGACCCCCGGGTTCGAGTCATAGCGCAACGCGTAGATCAGGGCTTCGCGAACATGGTTATCGTCAGGCTTCTGCGTAAGTAGATCGACCGAGTCCATGCGCACGCCCGAGTTGTAGTTGTTACGCGCAGCAAAAAGGAGCAACTGCTGGATGCGCTGGTCGTTCAGTGATCCTTGCGCTTCCTGCGTGGATACCGTGCTGTACTTGATGCTGATCTGGTTGGATCCGGGGGACTGGTTTATGGACTGAATTCCAGTGATGGATGACTCTACAGGCTGGGTTGCGTTGGCGGGCTGGGAGATGGCGGCGGTGTCTGGACTTGAGGCGGGAGCGACCTTGTACATTGTCCCGATGCCGCCAGCAAAACCCACAATCAGAATCGCAGCGGCCAACGCTGGAGAGAACCGAATCTGGCGCAACCAGCCTGCCGGATCGAATGTGACGCGACGCCAGAAGCCGCCCTGCTCGGCTGTTTCGAGCGATTCCTGCAATCGCATTCGGGCAGCGGTCACAAGGTTCGGAGTTGGCTCCTGCACCGGGTGCTGGGAAATCGTGGCGTGGAACTTGCGTGTAGCCTTGAGTTCCGTGGTGCATTCCGGGCATCGGCCGAGGTGTTGCTCAAGCTCATACCGGCTGTCATCAGCCAGCTCGTTATAGACGTAGAGCAGGAGATTCTCTCTTACCCATTCACATTTCATCATTGCACCCCCTCAGGGGCAGTATCAAAATCTCAATCATCTGAGTCGCACAAATTCCTTTCATCTCATATCTGCCAGGGAGCCACGAAGCTTCTGCGTCGCACGAAATAACGTGTTCTTCGCGGTCTCCTCGGTCGTATGCAAAATCTCGCCCACGGTCCGCAACTTCAGGCCGTGATAGTGCTTCAATTCAAAAACCATCCGCTCGCGGGGCGTGAGCCTTTCCAACGCCCGATTGATGCGGCTGCCCAATTCGCGCGTCATCAGATCGCGTTCCGGATTGGCCGCAGGCCGGGCGTCGGCTACCTGATCTAGCAAGTCGTACTCGCCGCCTGACGAGTCGACAGCAACCGGGGCGTCTTCCTTGCGCACTTGCCTTTTGCGGAGGTGATCCAGGCACAGATTGGTCACGATCCGATATATCCAGGTGTAGAAGGAGCATTCGAAACGGAAACTTCCGACGTTCTTGTACGCCTTCAGGAAGGCGTCCTGGTAGATGTCCTGGGCGTCGTGTTCCGAGCCGGTGAGGTGGAGAGCTAGCCGTAGGACCGCTTGATCGTAGTGCCGCACCAATTCCTCGAAGGCAGCGCGGTTGCCGCGCTGAGCCTCCCGGATGAGCATCGTGTCATCTATGCGGCCTAGACTTTGCCCAGCCATTTGGCCCCGCATGTAGGGGTCCTGGGTTCCGTTGCTTCGTTCCGCCTTGGCGCTTGCTACGCCCGGGCGTGAACACTCGCCAACCGCAAAAGGTACAGCCCACGCATCGGCCGGCATTTCTCTCAGTCCTCAGCAAACCCGATTGCCAGTGCCTTTCTTTTTTCCGGTTTGCACTGGTTTGGACGTATCAGGATGAGAACTGTGAGCAGCGATTATAAGGGGTTTGGCACGAGGATGCGACCGGACAGGGCTGTCTAAGCTATTGCAGCAGCGAGGCTAAACAGGTTTGAGTTGTTTGTGGTGACGGCGACGTCAGCTTCAAAACTCCGGTAATGGGAAAGGCGGGCGCAAGGCCCGCCTCGCATTCCTAGTGGCCAACGCTACTCCTCGGCTTCTTTCTCAATCACTACTTTCAGATGGGTGGTGACGTCGCGGTGCAGCTTGATGGGAACCGTAAAGTCGCCGAGCGTCTTGATGGGCTCATGGAGCTGAATCTTGCGGCGGTCCACGGTAAAGCCCTTCTTGACGAGGGCGTCGGCGATGTCGCCCGACGTGACCGATCCGAATAGCTGATCGTGCTCACCCGAGCGGCGCTGAAACGAGACGGACACGCCGTCAAACTGCTTTGCCAGTTCCTCAGCGCCCGCCTTCTCTTTGGCGAAACGGCGCACTGCCGCGGCCTTCATCTGCTCGATGACAGCTTTGTTGGCGGCATTGGCCTCGATGGCGAGCTTCTGGGCAGCAGAAAATTTCGGCCAAAACCCTCCGCGACCTTCACCACGTCGCCACGCGAACCGACCTATGGGACATCTTCCTTCAGGATGACTTCCATGTCATGACTCCGTTTTGAATTTTAGCGGCGCTAATAGCGCGAAGGGACCAAAGAATCGAGGGCAGAGCTTCTCGGCCTTCCGTCTCCGTGCAGCACGCCGTTCAAGCCACGCTCGTTTACGACGCGCGGCCGGCAAAAGGCAGCAGGGCGATATTGCGAGCCTGCTTGATAGCCGTGGAAAGACGGCGTTGATGCGGTGTGCATACACCGGTCAGGCGCCGGGGAACGATCTTGCCGCTCTCCGCCACGAATTGCGCGAGCAAACGAACGTCCTTGTAATTGATCGCTTCAATTTTTTCCACGCAGAACTTGCAGACCTTCTTGCGGCGGAAATACTTCCGGCCGCCTTCGCGCCCTGCCCCCGGGACCGCCTGCGGGCCGAGGGCCGCGGCGATCGCCGAAACGGTCGGGCCGGTCACCCCCCGAGGAGTGCTCGCTTGTAGATGTAGCATCGAGTTTCTTCAGCCATGATGCTCCTTAGAAATCAGTCTTTCGTCGTTAGTCGTTGCGCGTATTAAGGCTAGGCGGTTACGGCAGCCGTCTCGCCACCCGCCTCGGCCGGAGCCGGGGGCGGAGCCTTCTTGCGCGACTCGCGAATCGTCTTGATCTTGTCCAGCCGCTTCTGTTCCTCGTCGATTCGCACGGTGAGGAACTTGATCACGGGCTCCGTGACTCGCAAACGGCGCTCCAGTTCGTGGATCAGGCCGCCACTTCCTTCCACAGTGAGAAGGATGTAGAGACCATCCGAGAACTTGCGGACCATATAGGCAAGACGACGCTTGCCCATACTCTCCACGCTCTTCACGGTGCCGCCGGAGGATGTGACCTGCGATTCCAGGGTGGAGATGAGCTTGTCCTGATCTTCTTCCACCATGTCGGGCCGGACAATAAACATCAATTCATAAGTACGGTTCATGCTTTCTCTCCAAATTCCACGGTCCGGAGTGCAACGGGCTCAGTTGAAGCCAACATCCGTCGCCATCCGGGCTAAGCTTCTATTTCGGGCTTGCGGTTGAAGCGGTTCATCGCCGCCGCAGGTCCCTCTTTCAAAGCGACCTCTACCGCATCGGCAGCCGTATCGAGCATGTCGTCCACCGTCTTCAACTGCGCCTTGCGCAACGGCGTCAGCAGATAACTACGCTGTCGCTGAGCTTCTTCCGGGCGCCACACCCAGGCGGATGCGCAAGAAATTCCGTTGTGTCCAGCGCTCCTATCACCGATTCCATGCCGTTATGACCCGCCGAACGTGCCACGTTGACGAATGCGGATCGTGCCCAAAGGCAGATCCAGTTCGTCGTAAATCACAACCAAGTCCGTCGCCGGATCGGCTTCATACTTGGCGACCAACTCCCGCACCGACATGCCGCTCAGGTTCATGTAAGTCTCGGGCTTGGCCAGCAACACTTCCTCTTCGCCGATCAAGCCTCGAGCCGTGAGCGCCTTGCACTGGCGGTTTCTCACTTCCACTCCGCACCGTTCTGCAATGCGATCGACGGCAAGGAACCCCAGGTTGTGCGGCGTGAACTGATACTCGATTCCCGGATTGCCCAAACCGACGATCAGTTTCACGTTTTAGCTCTTAAGCTTTTAGCTCCTAGCCGCACCGAACACCTTGGTCGCACGCAGGTTCCAACGACCCGCCACGAACAACCAATGACTACTGACTTCACTTCTTCTCTTTCTTCTCAGCCTTCTCCGGCTTTTCGGGTGCGGCTTCGGCACCCTCTTCCTCAGTCTCCTGCTTGCCCTTCTTGATGACTTCGGGCTCGGCGGGAGCGGCAGCAGCTTCGGCAGCCGCGGCTTCCGGAGTCGGAGCAGCTTCTTCTTTCACCGACGTGATGTGCGCCACGGGCTGATTTGCGTCCGTGATGAACTTGATCTTGTCGGTGTGCGGCAGGTCCGACACGCGCAGCACCTTGCCAAACACCAGCTCGCTGACATCGGCCTCGATGAAGCTTGGGATGTCGGCAGGCAAACACTCAACCTCGACCTCGCGCAGCATCTGCTCGAGAAGCCGCCCTGCTGCTTCACGCCGGCAGGTTCGCCCTTGAGCTCGATCGGAACCATGACCTTCAGCTTCTGGTCCATCGCGATGCGCTTCAGGTCGATGTGCAGCAGCTTGCCTTTGATAGGCTCGTACTGCCAATCGACGATCATGGCCTTGGCACGCTCGCCGCCGTCCAGCGAAAGATCGAATATCGTGTTGTGCCCGGTTTCGGAGTGCAGAATGCGCAGCACCTGGCGCGGATCCACGCTGACCGACGCGGCCTGCTTTGCCGGCGCCATAAACCACAGCGGGAATTTTGCCGCCGCGGCGCACCCGCCGGGCCACGTTCTTGTTCCCGGCTGCGCGCGGTTGCGCTTCCAGAGTTGTACTCGTGTTGTTATCAGTTGCGGTTGCCATAATTTTGATTCCTGTTCTACAAAAATAATTTACTTACCGAAGTCTCTTCGTGAATGGACTGAATGGCCCGGCCAATCAGCCCTGCGATCGATAGCACCTTGATCTTGCGCTCGTTTCTTGCGCGCTTCGGTCAGCGGGATGGTGTTGGTCACCACCACTTCCGTAAGCTTAGAGTTCGCGATGTTCTCCAGACCCGGGTCGGAGAGCACCGCGTGCGAAGCGCAAGCATGGATCGCAGTCGCGCCGTTTTCGATCAAGGCGGTCGCAGTCTTCACCAGCGTGCCTGCAGTGTCAATCAAATCGTCGATCACCAGGCAAGTACGACCGTCCACATCGCCGATGACGTGCATAACTTCAGCCACGTTCATCTCGACGCGGCGTTTGTCGACGATAGCCAGGGCTGCGTCCATCTTCTTGGCAAAAAACCGGGCACGTTCCACACCGCCTGCATCCGGAGAAACCACCGTCAGGTTGGGCAGATTCAGCCTCCTGAAGTAGTCCACCAGCACCGGAGAAGCGAACAGGTGGTCTACCGGAATATTGAAAAATCCCTGCAACTGCGGCGCGTGCAAATCGACGACCAAGGCCCGATGCGCGCCCGCAGTGGTCAACAGATCTGCCACCAGCTTCGAAGAAATCGGCACCCGCGGCTTATCTTTGCGATCCTGCCGCGCATAGCCAAAATACGGAATCACGGCGGTGATGCGCCGCGCCGAAGCGCGCTTGAGCGCGTCAATCATCAACAGCAGCTCCATCAGATGCTCGTCGACCGGCTGGCACGTCGGCTGCATGACGAAGACATCGGAGCCGCGAACGTTCTCCTGGATCTGGACGTACGCTTCACCATCCTTGAAGCGCGTGACCTGCGCCTGGCCGCGGATCAGACCGAGAAACGCGCAAACCTCGTCTGCCAGCGGTTCGTTGGCGGTGCCACAGAAGATCTTGAACTTGTCGTCGACGCGGGTGCGCTGAGGCTTGCGCTCCGGCTTCTCGTCCGACACGGGCTGATTCTTCTTTTCCGTCGCTGTTGCCAAGAGTTGCCATGGGCTCTCCGTGGTAGCTGGTTGACTACTACGTTCGTGGCTGACACCAGGTCTAGCGTTCGGTTGCCGAATCTATTTTCTTAACTGCGTTACTCGAATCTTCTGGCTGGGCCGCTAGGATTCGAACCTAGACAAAGTGCTCCAAAGGCACTTGACCTACCATTAGTCGACGGCCCAGAAAACGGTTGTTGATTTTCGCTTTTTGACGGTCGAATGAACGACTGCAATCTAATTTCAAACAATAATAGAAAATCAACAATCAAAAACTTTCTTCCAATACTGCGGGCGCGTCAGTGTGCTGGTCACCTGTGCGGGTATCCCCATCCGCCGCAAGTTCGCCGCTGCCTTGGCCGCCGTTCCCCGCTTCCGGAACAAACCGAAAAGTGCAGAGCCGGAACCGGATAGCGACGCATAGATCGCCCCATGCCGCTCCAGAAGACACTTGACCTCGCGCAATTCGGGATACTGAGGAAAGACGACCGTTCGAAGTCGTTTTCGATCCCGGTACGGACGAGGTCGAGAAGCGGGGTCTCGGCCCGGCCCCTGCCTACTCACAGGGACACCGGATACTGGCCTCCCAGTTTTCTGGGTAACCACTCAGCCACGAAGAAACCGCTCGGCTGAACTCCAACATTCTATCGGAGGAGGAGAGGAGCCGTCAATTTTGCAGATGGCTGAATGTCGGAGGAAGCGGGCGCGGCTTCAGCCTTGGCTGATCCCGGCTTTGGTCTCGGAGCCAAGTATGGTCCCAGTCGGCGAAGGCCTTCGGGGTGGAGACCCCAATTTCGGGAGTGGCAATCACGCAGATGGTGGGAGGAAGATCGGGAAGGGGAAAACTTCCTCGCCGTGGCCAACCCCCAGGACTGTCCCGCCGATTAGGAACAGCGGCAGGTCTGAGCCGACGTGGCAGCTATCGCTAGCTTGTCTTCATGGGGGATGATTTCTTGAGCGCGCGCTCGATGGCAAGCAGCGTTGCAACAGCATTCGCCGACCCAGCGCCGAGTCCCCCTGGACGGGCAAGCGCTTTTCGATTTCGATGGTGAGATGTGATCGGACATTGAGTGCTCGCCAAGGCGCGCTCTGCGATGCGATAACAGGTGTTGGACTGGTCACAAGGGACCCGCGCGTCGGCGCAACGGATTTCGATCCCATCGCCGCGCTTGGCGTGAACACAAATCAGATCGTGCAAGTGCGACCGTCTGGTAGACGGTGTGGAGATCATGAAATCCGTCCGGGCGGAGCGGCCCGATACGCAGGCCCAAGATTGATCTTCGCGAAGGATCGGACGGTGACGTGCATGGAGGGATGATTTAACCACAAAGGACACGAAGGAGCACAAAGGAGCGACCCTTTAGTATTGGGTCAGTTTGATTTTTCTAGAGAATGTCATCCCGATGTCCCGCGTCTTCACCAGCGGGGCGAGAGCCTGCCCTGAGCGAGGCGGAGCGCAGGCGAGGCCGAGTCGAACGGGGACCTGGCGCGGATGTTTCAAACTGAACCCACAACGGCCCCTTGCAAGAACGTTACCCTCGCCGCTTGTAGTAGATCGCGAAGTCGAATCCAGGGTTCGGCGGAAACAGCTCTGCGACTTTCCGCAGCCGCTCCGCCATCGGGGTCGGAGCCAGGAGTGGGTAATCGCGCTCGCGCAGGTCGTAGTAGTCAACGTCGAGATATAGCGATAGCAGGTAGATCGAAATCGCATCGGCGAAAGTGGCGGCGAGATATTCGTTCTTGTACTTCTCGGTGTCCGGGCCCGTGCCGGTTGCAAGTTTGCGCGATTCCCAGGCATCCAGAGAAGTCTCGCCTCGCACGCCGGCCTCCACCTGCTTCCACACCAGATCGGCGAACGCCTCGCGACACTCCCGCGCGTTCCACGATGGCGTGCCCAACGTTGATATAGAACTCAAAGGCTACCGAGAACTTGTCGTCCATCAGGCGCGTCGAGATGAAAACGCACTGCGAGTCGCCCTAGTTCGAGATTGCGATGACAGACGGCGTTGTCGCTGAGGGCGACGTCATAGCGGTCGGCGATAACGGTTTCATCGCCCTGATTGACCGTGAGCGGAACAAAGTAGTAGGCCTTGCGCTCCAGGGCCGCGGCAGCCGCGCGCGGCACGGCGGCGACCATCCGTTCAAGATCGGATTCTGAGACTATGACCTCGCCGGAAACGGCGTAACAGATTCCATTCGGAGCTTGCGAGACGGGTGTGTGCCGGACTACCTCAGCCGGTGGACGGGTAATCGCGGGCGCGGCTTGCGACATATAGGGCTATTCTAGCGCACCGCGTCGGTAACGCTGCTCCAAAGCCGGTAAATCGTGTAATTTTAAGGAGTAATGGAGAACAAGCGGCCACGCCCGGGCCCCCGGTGGTACGGCATTGTCGTGAGGGTAGTGCTGGTCACCTTTCTTGTGACCTTGCTTACCTTCGCGGTAAGCCTGCTCCTTGCGATACTTGGAGTCGTGGGGGTGGCGAAAGCGAGGGGAGCAACACCCTATTTGCCGCTCGCGTACCGCTATGTCGCCCTTCCTGTGGCATGTGTTGTCGGGACAGTTGCACTGGTGAGTTCCTTAGTCATGGAGATCCGGCACTATCGCCAGGCGAAAGCGCTGAATAGCATTGAGCGAGCAGGGTAAGGGGATAAATGCCTATCAGTCTGGTAAGCGGGGCAGGTGGGAATTCCTTCCAACTACTTGCTCAGTGGCGGTCATCCTGAGCGTAGCCGTTCTTAAGGCGGAGCGAAGGATCTTGCGCGCACCGCCACTGCCATCAAGCTGCACTGCCGCGATGTGTCATGGTAACGAGCGCGCCACCAGTCTGAATCAGTAAAATGAAACCGATGCCACCCCGCATTGCCATTCCTGTGCCGCACTCTGGAGACGCCGAGTATGCCGAACGCTCCCTTCCCCAATATGAAGAGGCTGTGAGGCGGGCTGGTGGAGAGCCAGTGCGCGTTCCTTTGGATCTGGCGGCGGCCGAGGTAACCAAAATCGCGGAGAGTTGCGATGGCGTGCTCCTCCCCGGCAGCCGCGCCGACGTCGATCCCGAAAAATTTCAGGCTTCCCGTCACCCCAAGACTGCCGAAGTCGACGCCAAACGCGATGGCGTCGATCGGCTTCTTCTCGATGAGGCCTACAAGTCCCGCAAGCCGATTCTCGGCATCTGTTATGGACTGCAGAGTCTGAACGTCTACCGCAAAGGAACCCTGATTCAGGACATCGACGACTTCCTTCCGCCGGAGAAGAAAGGGATCAACCACGAGGCTGGCCGCAAAGTGGAAGTCGCGCACACCGTAGAAGTGGACCCAGGATCGCTCCTCGCGGGAATGGTGGAGAATGGCAACAAGAAGTCATCGGGAGTCCCGGTGAACTCCAGCCATCATCAGTCTGCTGAGAAAGTGGGCGAGGGGTTGCGCGTGGTGGCGCGCTGCTCTGAAGATGGCGTCATAGAGGCCTTAGAGGGAACGGCGCCTGATCATTTTGTGCTTGCCGTGCAGTGGCACCCCGAGCGATCGGAGGATCAGCCCTCCAAAGCCATCTTTCGCGCTTTAGTGGAAGCCGCGCGACAGAGAAGCGCGCGCTAGTTCGAATCAGGCGATTGCGAACCCTTAGCTGTCAGTGAATGTGGCGTTTTGAAGCCGTTTTCGGTGGTGACTTCTTCAGCAAAACCACGACGTGCGCGATAGCCGCGTTGTCGGTACCCATGCCTTCCGGAGTCTTGGCTTTCAATCCAATGGCATCTTCTGCCAGGTTCAGCAATTCCGAGACGCGAGCGCGAATCTCCGCCGCGTGCGGGCCAATCTTTGGCGCGGCCAGAATGAGCGTGGAGTCCAGATTCGCGATCGCATAGCCAGCCTCCCGGACCCTCCGCTGAGCTTCCTCAAGAAAAACCGCTGAATCGGCGCCCTTCCATTGCGGGTCAGAAGGCGGGAAGAGCGAGCCGATGTCCGGAGCCGCAATCGCTCCCAGCAGCGCGTCTGTAATCGCGTGAAGCAGGACATCGCCATCCGAGTGGCCGCCCAGACCTTTCTTGTGAGGGAGAGTCACGCCGCCAATCTTGAGCGGAATGCCCGACTTGAATTCGTGCGAATCCCAGCCGTAGCCGATGCGAGTTTCGAGTTGTGCAGTTCCTGTCTTTTTTGGGGGCATTCGTTCTCACGCGCCTGGCGTCAAATCATTTTCGAAGATAGAACTCGGCCAACTCCATGTCTGCCGGCGTAGTGATCTTGATATTACGCGGTGAGCCCATCACTACCGCCACCACATGGCCGGAGCGCTCGACGAGGGACGCTTCGTCGGTGCCCATGAAACCGTCGGCCGTGGCCTCGTCAAAGGCCTTCCGGATCACTTCGTAACGAAAACCCTGCGGCGTCTGCGCCATGACCACGCGCTCTCGCGGGATCGTGCTGTTTATCACCGCGCCTTCCGAGGTGCGTTCCACTTGCTTGATCGTGTCCGATGCGGGCATGCCGGCGATCGCGGCACCATGCTTCTCGGCAGCGCTGATCACTTCCCCTATGATCTCTGGGGTAACAAACGGGCGCACCGCGTCATGAACGAGAACGATGTCGCTGGGCGCAGCGTTCACCGCGGCCAGCGCATTGGCGACGGATTGCTGCCGGTGCTCGCCGCCTTCGACGAACTGGATGGATTTCTGCAGAATATCCTTCGCTTCGGATTCGAGGCGTTCGCGAAAACCGCCGATTTCGTTCTTGCGCAGTGCAATGAAAATCTCCGCCACCTGGGGAACTGCGGCGAACTTTCGCAGGGTGTGAATAAGGATCGGCGTTCCATTCAGTTCGGTGAATTGCTTGGAGGCAACCGGCTTCTTTCCTTTCGCCGGGGTAGGAGCCATACGCGTACCGAGTCCGGCTGCCGGAATGATGACCACCACCTTCATAGAGGGGCGCTTAGTATACGTCCGGCTCAACGTGAGTTCAAAATGAGATCAGTTTCATCACCCGCTGCAACATCGTGAAATTTGCCCGAATCCGTGAATTTCCTGCCCGGACAACGTTTCTGCCTGGGAGACCATCACAAGATCGCTGATGGCAAAGTGGCAGTGGCGCCATTGCCTTACAGTTTTCGCAAGCGGCGACGAGGGATGGCAACGAAGTTGCGATGCCAACCGGTGCGGGAGGGCGCTGGGAGAGCGAGTCGGCCGGGAACGAACTTAGACCTTCGTCGGTCCGATCCTATTTATTGAAAGGACACCAAATGAGTCGTAATCGTGGGTGGTTGGAGCTGATCGCCCTATGCGCCACCGTCGCGGTGACTTTGGCTCTGGGCCTGGCAGCAATCGGGTCGAGCGCCGCGGCCTGGGGTGAAAAGGGTGCGGCGACGACCAGCGGCCCAACTGCAGCTCAGGAAGCCGCAGGCCAGGAGATCAGCGGCGCCACCAGAATTTCCGGCGTGATCAGCGACTCCCTCTGCAAAGGAAAGCACGACACGGCAATGAATCAGAGCGCCAGTGCCTGCACCAAAGTTTGCCTCAAAAGGGGCGGCAAATATGTTTTGGTCGATGGTGACAACGTTTACGCCCTGG
Source organism: uncultured Acidobacteriota bacterium (assembly GCA_963711675.1). Taxonomy (GTDB): domain Bacteria; phylum Acidobacteriota; class Terriglobia; order Terriglobales; family Acidobacteriaceae; genus CAVQFB01. The sequence continues at coordinate 58,494 of CAVQFB010000017.1, forward strand.
AGGGAGGAACCGCGTATCTGGATAAGTTTGCCGGAGAGCGCGTGACCATCACCGGCGTCCTTACCGGAGAAACGATGAAGGTAGATTCAGTCCAAGGCGGACAGCAGTAACCAGGTTGTGAAGTTCGAGATTGATGCAAGATTAAAGAGGCGGGAGCAAATCCCGCCTCTGTATTTTATTTTCTGTGTTGGCCCACGCCGGTTATTCCGCCGGGCGATCCACCATGATGGGCTGCGCCTTCTTCACATCCACCGGTCCGGAGCCGGTAGAAACCGCTGCCACCGGGGCGGTTACGGGGCGCGACTCTTGACGGCCCATCGCCATACGCTCATCCCATTTGCCGAAGATCATCTTGCCCGCCGTGGTCTGCAACACGGACGTCACCGAAATGTCGACATTCTTGCCGATCATCTTGCGGGCGTTGTCGACGACCACCATGGTGCCATCATCGAGATAAGCGACACCCTGGTTGTATTCCTTGCCTTCTTTCAGGATGAAGACCTTCATGGTTTCGCCCGGCAGCACAATCGGCTTCAGGGAATTGGCCAGCTCATTGATGTTCAGCACCTCAACCCCCTGCAGTTGTGCCACTTTGTTCAGATTGAAGTCGTTGGTGATGATCTTGCCTTCATAAAGCTTGGCAAGTTCGATCAGTTTCAGATCGACTTCGCGTACGCTGGGGAAGTCATCTTCCACGATCTGAATCTGAAGCGATGCGACCTTCTGCAGGCGTTGCAGGATGTCGAGTCCACGCCGGCCGCGGTTCCGTTTGAGCGAGTCGGCGGAGTCTGCTACCAGCTGCAGTTCGCGCAAAACGAACTGCGGAGTCACGATGATGCCGTCGAGGAATCCGGTCTCGGCGATGTCGGCGATACGGCCGTCGATGATGACGCTGGTATCGAGAATCTTGTAGCTTTTCCTGCCCTGCTTCTCACCGCCGAAGATGCCGCCCAAGGCCGCCAGATTCAGCAGGTCGCCCTTGTTGGCTCCCACCACCAGGCCCACATAGGCCATCAGCAGCATGACCAGGATCTGCAGGAAGCTCTGGGTATGCCCGGCAGGGACGCTGTTGCGAATGACCAGGGCAAAAAGATAGGCGCCGATAGATGCCGAGGATGCTGCCGATGGCCGCGCCGATCAGGCGCTTCAGGCTGACGAGGCGCAGGCGCCATTCGAAGACGATGATGGCCAAACCGATGCCCAACCTCCCACAGCCGCATCGACCTTGGCGGGTCAACCCGAAGGGCTCGATGACGTAACAAGCAACAGCAACAATGAGAACAAATAAAAAACGAACAAAAACTAAGTCCACGGAGGACCTCCCCGGGGAAATATGCCGCGAACGGCACGGCACGATGACTATCCCCGCGCCAGCTTTCCGGGACCCGAACTCCGGCCGCTGGCGAATGTTAGAAAACGGAGCCTATGAATAAATGAACCGGCGCTCCGCCCCAGCCACGATCTGCGACCGGGAAGACAGCTAATATCCACCGGAAGTATATACCTGCACGAAATCCCGCACACGGACAAAAGGCGGGCCATTTTCGGCAGGTGGCCGGAATGGGAGAACCGAGACGTCCCAGATTGACTGGTAAACTCGACCTCATGAAAGCCCTGATGATTACGCGTTTAGGGGGACCTGAATCCATCGAGTTGCAGCAGGTCCCGGAACCGGTAGCAGCGGCAGGTCAAGTCCTGGTCCGGGTGGAGGCGGGAGGGGTTAACTTCGCCGATATCATGACCTCGCAAGGCGGATATCCCGGGGCGCCACAGCCACCCCTGATCGCCGGCCGCGAGTTCGCCGGCATTGACCAGCATACCGGCAAGCGCCTTATGGGGTATGCCCAGTGGGGAGCGTTTGCGGAAGCTCTTGCGGCGCGGCGCGAGTTATTGTGGCCGGTCCCTGAGGGCTGGAGTTCCGAGCAAGCGGCCGCATTCCCGGTGAACTATTTCACGGCGTACTTCGCGTACTGGAAGGCCGGGCTTCTGGAAAAATCCCAGGATGCGAAGGTGTTGATTCATGCCGTGGCAGGAGGAGTCGGAACGGCCGCGGTAGAGATCGGAAAGATCCTCGGCATCGAAATGTATGGAACATCGTCGTCGGATGAGAAGCTTGCGAAAGTGAAGGAACTCGGCCTGCAGCACGCCATCAACTACAAGCTGAACGACTATGAAGATGTCGTCCGCGAGATGACCAAGGGTGAGGGAGTGGATGCAGCCTTCGAAATGCTCGGTGGCGAGCATACCGGCAAAAGCACGCGCTGCCTTCGCGATTTCGGCCGCGTGATCATCTACGGATCGGCGACCGGAAGACCGGCACAGCTTGACAGCCGCGCCCTGTATGCGAAGGGCGCCAGCGTTCACGGCCTGTGGCTGACGTATCTGTCGGGCAAGGCAGACCTGATGGCGCAGGCATGGACGCAGCTTTGCCAGTGGATCGAGGAGGGCAAACTGCACCCTGTGATTGGACACGTCTTGCCGATGGAGCGGGTCGCGGAAGCGTACAAGTTGTTGCTCGAGAGAAAAAACTTTGGCAAAGTCGTGCTGAAGATTGGCTAGATTCGCATGGAACACTAAGGCGAATGCCCTATTGGAGTAAGACTTTGGTTTCGTCGCGCAATCAATAAATCGCCAATTTCCACAGTTACGAATCGGTTATCCGGGGAGTAAAATGCATCTGGTCCCCCGAAAAAAGGATCTGACCTTACTCCAACGAGGAAAGGATTTTTCGCAACATGTGGAAGCCCACAAATCAGCCCACGACCCCTGCGCGACCGGGCACGCCTGAGCCGGAGCGCCCTGCTATGAACACACCGATGACGACGCCTGTCACGAGCGAGCCCGCTCCCGCGGCACGTCCGGTATCGACGAGCACGGCGGACCAGGCGACGATCGGCAAATCGCTGGTGATCAAGGGCGAAGTGACCGGTTCAGAGTCGCTTTACATTGATGGCCGTGTCGAGGGATCGATCAACCTTGCCGGCAACCGGGTGACCGTCGGCCGGAACGGCATCGTTTCGGCGAATATCAACGCGCGCGAAATCGTTGTGCTGGGCAAGGTTCGCGGCAACCTGACCGCCAGTGACCGCGTCGACATTCGCAGCGACGGCTCGCTCACCGGCGATGTCGTGGCCGCCCGTATCAGTATCGAAGACGGCGCATTCTTCAAGGGCGGAATCGATATCCGCCGCACCGGACAGAAGGCCAATGGCGCGGAGGAAGCGAAGGGCGCTTCGCCCGAACCCGCAGTGGCCAGCGCAGCACGCGCGTAATTAGAAGCAAGTTCGGCTACAAGCAGAGCCATTCACGACGGATCCTCTCGCGGAAGCGGGTGGATCCGTTTTTTGTTGTGATCCCGCCTCGCCCCGTTCTGTCAAGCCTTACTGTTCCGTTTGCTACCAGCCTCGTGGCACGCTTGCGTTGTCATCACCAACGGGAGGGCACGACTTCAGTCGTGCCAACCTGAAGATCAGAAAAGTGGCTTTAGCCGCTGAGGTCACGGTGAACCCTTCCGCCTTCCCGAACCCACCACGGCATATAATCACGCGCATGAAGCTCGAACAGAAGCTGGAAGAGTTGAAGAAGCGCGACCACCTCGCCGAAGAAGGCGGCGGAGCGAAACGCCGCGAACGCCAGCACAAAGAGGGCAAGATGTCCGCCCGCGAGCGCATCGAGTTCCTGCTCGACGAAGGCACCTTCGAGGAGACCGACAAGCTCGTGACCCACCGCTGCCACGATTTCGGCATGCAGGAACAAAAGTTCTACGGGGACGGCTTCATCACCGGCTATGGCCGAGTCGAAGGCCGCCTCGTCTTCGTTTTCGCGCAGGACTTCACGGTTTTCGGCGGCTCGCTCTCTGGAACCAACGCCCCCAAAATCGTCAAGATCATGGACCTCGCGGCCAAGATGGGCGCGCCCGTCATCGGGCTGAACGATTCCGGCGGCGCGCGCATCCAGGAAGGCGTGATGTCGCTCGCAGGCTATGCCGACATTTTTCTGCGCAACACCTTCTACAGCGGCGTCGTGCCGCAGATCTCCGCGATCATGGGACCGTGCGCCGGCGGCGCGGTCTACTCGCCCGCGATCACCGATTTCATTCTCATGGTCGACAAGACTTCCTACATGTTCATCACCGGGCCCGACGTGATCAAGACCGTCACGCATGGAGGAGGTCACGAAAGACCAGCTCGGCGGCGCGCATGACCCACAACGAAGTTTCCGGCGTCGCGCATTTCGTGGCACATGACGATGCCGAGTGCCTCTCGACCGTCCGCGAATTGCTCAGCTTCATGCCGTCGAACAATCTGGAAGACCCGCCGCGCAAGTCCGTGCACCGACCCCATTGATCGCGTCGATGCCGCGCTCGACAGCATCGTTCCCGACCAGTCGAACCAGCCCTACGACATGAAAGACGTGATTCACGCCGTGGTCGATGACGGCTACTTCCTCGAAGTTCACGAGCACTACGCGAAAAATATAGTCGTAGGGTTCGCGCGGCTGAACGGAAGGTCTGTGGGATCGTGGTCGCGAACCAGCCTGCAATGCTGGCGGGAACGCTCGACATCAACGCCTCGATCAAGGGCGCGCGCTTCGTGCGCTTCTGCGACTGCTTCAATATTCCGCTCGTCACCTTCGAAGACGTGCCCGGATTTTTGCCGGGGACGCAGCAGGAATACGGCGGCATCATCAAGCACGGCGCAAAATTGCTCTATGCATTTGCCGAGGCGACAGTTCCCAAAAGTAACGGTGATCACCCGCAAAGCCTACGGAGGCGCGTATTGCGTCATGGCGTCAAAGCACATTCGCACCGACGTGAACTATGCCTGGCCGACGGCCGAGATCGCGGTGATGGGCCCGGAGGGCGCGGTGGACATCGTCTACAAGCGCGAACTGGAGCGGGCCGCCAACAAGGAAGAGATGCGCCAGCAGAAGATCGACGAATTCCGCAACCGCTTTGCCAATCCCTATGTGGCGGCGGATCGAGGTTTTGTGGATGCGGTCATCCTGCCGCACGAGACCCGCAAGAAGCTGATCCAAGCGCTGGAGATGCTCGAAACCAAACGCGACAAAAACCCGCCTAAGAAGCACGGGAACATACCGCTATAGGTTGGTGTGGCGCGGGGCTCCCGCGCCCGCGGCCTTCGGTCGGTCGCCTGTTACTACCTGGCGGCTGCAGCAACCTTGAAGCGGACTCGCTCCTTGCGCTGCAGGTACTCGACAATCTCGAACAGGTTGCGCGCCTGCGGATTGCCGGACGGGCCGAGCATCCGCATCAGGCTCTTGGGAGAGTGGTGCGTGACTTCCGCAAGCTCGGCAAAACCGATGGTAGCGTTAATGTAATCACGCAGCACAGCCTTGCCGGTTTCGACGTCTCCCAAGAGAAAGCATTCGACGCTTTCGCGCAAAAGCTCTTTGCGGAACGCTGCGTCGCGCCGTACGCGGGCTCGGATGGTTTCTTTGAAATCGCGGGTCAAGGGCATGGTTGATTTACTCGCGCAGCTTTCTCCTCTTATAGTCCTGCCATCTGGCTATCGCGTCCTCAATGTCCTTCTGCTGCCGTTTCTTGGTTCCCCCAGCCAGCAGAATGACCAGGCGCTCTCCGTCCTTTCCGAAATAAATCCGGAAGCCGGGCCCAAAATTGACTCGGCACTCATAAACGCCGCCAACTCCCTTCACATTGGAGAAGTTGCCCTGTGCCAGTCTCGTAATCGCTACCGCCACCTTGGCTGCGGCCTGCGCGTTCAGGCTTCCAAACCACTCGGCATAAGGGCTGCGGCCATTCCAGTCGAGGTATTCGAAGATCGCAACTGGCCGTAATGGTAACATATACGGTACCTTTGGTCAAGTATCCTACAAGTCGCGAGCGAGCCGAGCACAAGCGGTTCCTCAAAGGTCGAGCCTTTGATCTTAATTCAGGTGTTAGAGGCGTTGGAGACCAAGCGCGACAAGAACCCGCCGAAGAAACACGGGAACATCGCGGTATAAAAAACCAGGGAACGTTGCACAGTGTTTATTTCGCCTTTTGTTTGCCTCGAAAGGAGCGTACAATTTGGGATTGGTCTGTCGAGGAGGAGAAAGTGGGATTGCAATCTCCGGTGTTGGTTCCTCTGTTTATCGGGATCATGGTCGGCGTCACGATAGCTTCGGCCGTGACCTGGTGGATTCTGCAGGGCCGCATCGAGGCGATCAGGAGGGAGACGAGGAATGAGGGTCAGATTGAGATAGCCCGTCTGGGCGAGCGCGCTGGCAGATGCGCTGAAGTCGAGGCTAAGCTTGGAGAATATGCCTCACGCTTGCAAGGGGAAACCAATAAAGTAGCAACGCTGACGGAACAGAACGCCCGCCTCCCCGAACTCCAGAGGTTGCTGGAGTCTGCCACCAGCGAAGTTCAAAGACTCAGTCAAGAGGCTGCCGAGCTTCGAACCAAACTTGGGGTCTCCGAGGCGAAAGAGAACTTCCCACGGGAATTTGAGTCTCTAGCTAGTCGCGTCCTCGAAGACACGTCTAAGCGTTTTACCGAGCAGAACCGGACGAACCTCGGCCAGTTGCTCGGGCCGTTGGCCACGAAGCTCCAAGAATTCCAGAGCAAAGTTGAGGATGTTTACGATAAAGAAGGCAAAGATCGCACCGCGCTTGCCTTGCAGGTCAAACAGTTGATGGATCTCAACCAGCAACTTTCTCAGGACGCGCACAACCTCACGCGGGCGCTCAAGGGCTCAGGCAAGACACAAGGTGATTGGGGCGAGGTGATTTTGGAGCGCGTACTAGAAGCATCCGGTTTGCGCCAAGGGCAAGAGTACGACCTCCGCGAGACCTACAAACGAGAGGACGGCAGTCGCGCACAGCCGGACGTAGTCATCCATCTTCCTGACGATAAACACCTGGTGGTGGATGCCAAAGTGTCACTCACAGCCTACGCTGACTACGCCAGTGCGGAAAACGATTCCGACCGGAAAGAGACGGTTGGCCTTCATCTCGATTCCGTGCGGCGCCATATCAAGGAATTGTCCGAGAAGAACTACCAAACACTTTACGGTCTGAAGTCGCTCGACTTTGTCATTATGTTTGTCCCCGTCGAGCCCGCCTTCATGCTTGCTATCGTCCAAGACAACAAGCTGTGCGAGAGTGCTTGGAAGCAGAATGTGCTCTTGGTCAGCCCCAGCACATTCTTATTTGTGGTTCGTACCGTTGCCTACCTTTGGCGGCAGGAACAGGCAACCCGTAGCGTGCAAGAGATTGCAAAACGAGGGGCCGAGTTTTACGACAAGCTCGTCGGTTTTGTCGAGGAACTTGCTAGCGTCGGCAATCGCATTAGGCAGGCTGGTGAGAGTTACGACAATGCCCGCAATAAACTCGTCCAGGGCCGAGGCAATCTGATTCGACAGGCTGAGATGCTCAAGGAACTGGGAGTAAAGCCCACCAAGTCCCTCCCGCAGGAGTTGGTGGATTCGGCATTCGATCAGCCATTGAGTTTGACCGCCGTCGCGGAGGACGTTCGAGAGGAACCAGCCACTCCCGATTCCAAACCGGATTTAGAAGAGGATATCCCCTTCTAAACACCTAGGGGATTATCCCGCTCAGAAGGTAGTTGGCTTCCGATGACTATATATGAAACGCTACGGGTAGCTATCCTCACCAAGAAACCCTGTAGGATCTCCAAGCTGGACGAGCCTGAACGTAAGGTGTGTCCATATCTCATTGGCAAATCGGGTGAGGGCGAAGTTAATGTCCTTTACTACCAGTACGATGGGTATAGCTCGCGTGGGCTACAAGAGGATGGGTCTAGCGCGAACTGGCGTTGCAATCGCGTTTCTGACATCGGTGGTGCAGAAATCGTGAACGAACTGTGGCACCAGCCAATTCGGAAACCGAAAACGCGGGGTAGCTGCGTTGTGTCCGTCGATGCGGAAGTCGAGGGTTACTACTAGGTTGGGTCAGGCCGCGAGGACATTCTCAATTGTTCCTGAATTCTCCCATCGAGTGGACCGATGCCACCTTTCCCCCAGTCCGTGACTGCACAAAGAACAGCTTCCGCCTCGGGAGTAATTGCGAGAACGTAGGTATCTAGGCTTTTTGGGTTTCCCGTTCCAACTCGCGCAGCACGTCGTCCGCTGGTCTCCCCATTCTCTTCTTCGCTTGCACAAGACCTCGGCGGATGCTTGCCATCGTGTCGCGATTTTCTGCGATCTCTTCCCGGAGAGCCTCATCACCAGATACGTACTCGGCCTTCCCATTGACTGTCAGTGCGAGGGGAGAACGCCCGTTCGTCGTGTTCTTCATCGACTTTTGAGTGTCGTCCTTGGGTTCAGACGCCATTTCCTACGCAGCGGCGCTGTGATCGCCCGCCCGGTCCATGGCTCGCGAGATCGCCGCAAAAACGACCGGCGTGGCGAACATGGCTGCGGTGAACAGCAGGTCGCCTTCGATTCCGCGGCGGAAGAACGGCAGGCCGGCGTCATAAGCCAGCATCAAGCCGTTGAAGCTGCGGGGGTACATGTCGGTCCAGGCGCCCCACGCGGCAAAATTGCTCACCAGGAAAAACGAGACGGAACTCGCGAGCGCCGCGCCGATCACGGGCAGCGGACGAGCCTCACGTCCGAGCCTGGTTCCGAGCCATAGGATGGCGGCGTACCAAAGCCAGGTCACGAAGTGGTCCCAGGTGAAGGCGTACGAATAGACGAACTTGGTGAGGATCACGTCGGACGCGGCCAGCAGCACGAGCGGAATCCACAGCTGCCGGCGCCCTCCGCGCGACCCGAAGAACAAAAGCGAGGCGGCAACCGGAGTGAACGCCAGGGGATGGGGCAGGAAACGAACCGCAACAGCCAGCAGGACGAATAGATAGGGCAGCATGATCACCTCAGAAACTTCAAACAAGGATTGTGGCGCTTGGCAGCGGTGGCGTCAAGTGAACGACAAAAATGTGACACGGCTCACGGCAATAGTTCGGCCTAGGGCGACTTGTTGCCGCTGCCTTGGCCACTCCCTTGTTCCGCTGGCCATCGGGTCGTTCCGAAGACGTAGCCCGTGACCCTCAGCTCGTTATCGAGTTCCACGCCCGCCGACAAAGGCTTTCGCTTGCCAAATCCCATGCCTTCGAAGCGCAGGTCGCTGAAATGGACCACGTATCCGTCCGCCGAGCTAAGGGTTTGCGTTTCCGTGATCGGATAATCCGCCCAGTCGAGATAGACCCTCCCCAGGTACGATTTCTTCGCGGCGAGGGTCATGGGCGTTTCCTCGGGCTTGAAGTGCAGGCGCATCTGGCCGCCCGGATCGACGTCCGGCGTAAGAGAGTCGACAGGCATGGTGGCAAAGAAGTTTTGTGTCTCGACCACACCATTCCAACGAAACGGGTTGAGCCAGAGCGGAAAGGCCGACACCCGGATCGGGTCCGCGCCCTCGTAGAGACGCGCCTGCAAAGCGTTCACCGCGCGCCGGTGTTCGTAGTCGCGAACTCCCCACAACAGAACCACGCCGATCAAGGCGAGGCTGGCGGCAAGCCTCCCCGGCGGCCCCTTCTTGCGCGCGCCAATCTCTTCGTTGATTAGCGAAAAGAAAGAAGGCACCAGCAATCCTGCCAACAGGAACACAAAAAGCACCGGCTCGAAGATGAAAACGATGTCCCAGGAATACCACTTCTCCCAGAAAGGCCAGAAGGGGCGCACGCCATAGTTGTTGGTGAAGTCGAGCAGGATGTGGCTCAACCCCGCCAGGCAGGCGTATCCGTAGAGCAGACCCCAGCGGGGTGGAAGGTCAGGGGTGTTGGTCTTGCGTCCACGCAGCCGCCAGATCATATACACGAACGCGACCACGACCGCAGCCACGAGCGGAACTCCGAGGAAGGAGTGCGTGAAGCCGCGATGATGGGCAAAGCCAAAGACGGGCCCTTTGAAGCGTCCGAAAACATCGAGGTCAGGGGCTTCCGCGGCAAGCGTCAGCGTGGCAGTGGCGAGCGCCGTTTTACGGTTGAGTCCGGCACGTCCCATGCACGCGCCGGTCAGGAAGTGAGTGACAGGTTCCAAGCTGCGAGCGATGCCTTCCTTTGCGTTCGAGGTGGTTGAGGATACTTCACAACCCAACCTATGCGTCAATGAAGCTGCAGTGAAGTCTGTAGATGCAGGCCAGAGCGCGACGACGCAAGGAGATTTTCATTTTCACGGAGCCAGCAAGTTCAGTGCATCGGGAACCACAGTGATCTCCGCCGGAAGCGTGCCTACCAGTTCGCCATCGAGCTCCACGAAAATTCTGGGATTCACGCGCGGGTTGCCATTTCTGGGCAACGATGTCGGCAGGTTGTGGCACACGGCTTTCTCGCCGTGGACCAGTTCGATGCCCCGCACCTGGTACGCCAGCCCCAGCAATCCGCGGATGATGTACAGCAAATAGGCGAAGCGGTTGCGCGTACGGAAGAGAACCAGTCTGGCGTCGGGCCGCTCAAGCGACGCCCCCGGCGCGAGTTCGCGCAAGACACCGCCGAACTTCCGGATTCGCACCGCGAGAAGCTGCGAGACCAGGGCGCGCCTCGGCTCAGGTGCGCCACTCTCACGAAAGTCAGCAATAAATAGCGGCATCCGGTCGGTCAGCCAAAGGTGAGTCGCCTTGGCGTAATAGGCCATCATGCCGAGGCTTTTCTTGAGGCCCGCATCGAGCTGGTAAAAGAGGTGCGCGTCCACGCCTACCCCCGCGGCGACGATGAAATATCGAGTGGTCTGGCTTCCCTGCAGGTCAAGAAACTGGGCGCGCCCCAGCGCAATCGGCACGAGGACGAGCATCGAGCGCGGCTTTTGCGGCGGCAGCTGGGTCCCACGGAAGGCCGAGATCGTGAGCCAGGCAGTTTGCGGTGCCGAGTGGAATGATGGCAAGCGACACCTGACTGCCCGCCATGCCCTGAATCACGTCGTGGATCGTGCCGTCGCCGCCGCAGGCGAAGATGGTGTCACATCCGGCTGCAACCGCCTCGCGAGCCTGCTCGGCAGCCTCGGTGCTGGAGCCGGTCGGCGACGTCGACGCCTCCACGCCAGCAGAGCGCACCACCGCGAGCGCAGCTTCGACGTCCGAAAGGCGACGCTCGTGCTTATTTCCGGAGGCTGGGTTGTAGAGCAGGATTGCCTTACGCATGAGATCGAGCCGAAGGTGGATTGTAAATGAGCCGGGGGGAAACGGAAGCGAGCCGGACGCGCGGTTATTGCGTCGCACCGAGCGCGACGGGTCGCGCGGCTCGCCCAGGTCCTTCGCTGCGCAAAAAAACGCTTGCTCAGGATGACAAGCAATGCATTCCCGGACAAATGCTGCTCTCACGCCCGATTCTTGATCCAGATCGGCGTGCCCACAAAGCCGAAGGCGTGACGGATCTGATTCTCTAAGAATCGCTGGTAGGAGAAGTGCAACTTCACCGCGCGATCGGTGAACAAAATGAACGTGGGCGGGGCAACGTTCGATTGCGTCATATACATGATCTTGACGCGCTGGCGCATGGGAACAGACGCGCGCTCGAAATCGACGTGCTTGATGAACCGGTTCATTTCGGCGGTCGGAATGCGCTTGCGGCGCTCGGTGGCGACCTTCTCGATCATGGGCAGTATCTTGTCCGTGCCTTTGCCGGTCGCGCCGGAAACGAATAGCACCGGCGCGTAGCTGAGAAACTTCAATGCATCGCGAAGTTTGTACTCGTATTCAGCGCGGTCCCCGGTCCGCTTGCTCTCCTGCATTCGCGCAGCTTTGGACTGGCTGATGGGACGGTTCTTCCCGGCAGTGATCAGATCCCATTTGTTGACGACAATAATGACGGACCGGCCGCTCTCGTGCGCGTAACCGGCGATGGTAGCGTCGAGCGCGGTCACGCCCTCGGTGGCGTCGATCACGAGTAGGGCGATATCGGCAGCTTCGAGATGCTTGCGGGCCATGACGACAGACAGCTTCTCCGCCATCAGCTCGGTTTTGCCTTTGCGGCGAATACCGGCGGTGTCGATGAACCGGAACCGGCTCTGATTGTGCTCAACGATTTCGTCGACCGCATCGCGCGTAGTGCCAGGGATGGGCGAGACAATAGAGCGCGATGTTCCAGTGAGGCGGTTAAGCAGCGTCGATTTGCCGACGTTGGGATGGCCGATGATGGCAATCTTGGTCTCTTCCGGCTCTTTGGCTCCCCTCGGTTCGGGCGCTTCGGCTGAGCCTTCCTCCGACTGTGCCGGTTCGGATTGCGAAACCTGAGGGCGCGCCCCGTCGGGCTCGATCGTTTCGAAGACCGCATCCAGCAAATCGTCGACACCGCGGCCATGTTCGGCAGAGACGGGAAATAGTTTCGAAATGCCGAGCCGGTGGAAGTCGCTGGTCAACGCCGTCTGCTTGTCGCTATCGACCTTGTTGACGGCGAGGAAGAGCGGCTTGCCGGTCTTGATCAGCAGGCGCGCGAGTTCAAGGTCGGCGGAGGCAAGTTCGGTGCGGGCGTCGACCACCATGATCACCGCCGCCGCTTCCACGAGGGCCACTTTAGCCTGTCGAAAGATCTCAGACGGGATGAAATCTTTTTCTTCGGGAATGATGCCGCCGGTATCCACGACACGGTAATGATGTCCGAGCCATTCTCCTTCGCCGTACAGGCGGTCGCGGGTAATGCCGGGCTCGTCGCCGACGATAGCGCGCCGGGAGCCGACCAATCGATTGAAGAGCGTTGATTTGCCCACGTTTGGGCGACCTACGATAGCGAGGATCGGGAGCGTGGTGACGGAGGCGGGTTTTTCAGCGAGCTGAAGCATGGATACCCGAAGAAGCGAGGCGTCGACTTGTTGCGCCTGACCTTACACGGTGCGTGCGTCTATTATAGAGACTCCGTGGCCTCTCCCACTCAGCCCGCAGTCCCAAGCTCCCCCAAAAGCCGCGACCAAAGCGGCTCTCTCTACAGCTTTTTCGCGCCTGGCGGCGTGCTTTCGCGGACTCATCCCGCCTACGAATTCCGCCGGGGACAGTTGCAGATGGCGCAAGCGGTTGAGCAGGCCCTCGAGGAAAAACGCCATTTGATCGTGGAAGCTGGTACGGGCACTGGCAAGACGCTCGCATACCTGCTGCCCGTGATCCGCTCGGGCAAGCGTGTGATCATCTCGACCGGCACAAAGAATCTGCAGGAGCAGCTTTTCTACAAGGACGTTCCCTTTCTCGAGCAGGCGCTTTTCCCTCATGGCGAGGGGAAGCTGAACGTCTGTTATATGAAGGGTCGGAATAACTATTTGTGTCGTAAGAAGCTCTACGACCTCACCGATCAACCCGTGCTGAGCGGCCTGGAGGAAATTGAGCATTACCGGTCGATTGCGGCGTGGGAAAAGACGACGGGCACCGGGGATCGCTCCGAACTGGCCGAACTGCCTGAGGCGAGTGCTCTGTGGCACAAGCTGGACGCGCGTGCCGACACCTGCCTGGGTCAAAAGTGCAGCAGTTGGGACAAATGCTTCATCACCGAGATGCACCGGCGCGCGATGGAGAGCGACATCATCATCGTGAACCACCACCTTTTCTTTGCCGACCTGGCGATCAAACAGGCGTCGGAGTATGCCCCGGATGCGGGAATCCTCCCCGAAGTTGGGGCCGTCATTTTCGACGAGGCGCACGAATTGGAGGATGTGGCAGGAAGTTACTTCGGGATATCGGTGAGCAATTCGCGGGTGGAAGATCTTTGCCGCGACGTGGAAGCCTCGCTCCAGCGAAACAAGCTGCTCTCGGCTTCGCTCTCCGGGGCGCTGAAGAGTCTGCGTGAGCGGGCGCAATTCTTCTTTGCCCTCTTGCCCCCGGGAGACGGACGCTTTTCCTTCGAGAACCGGCATGAGTTCCTGGAAGAGAACGGCGACGAGTTCATCGCTCTGCAACAGGCGCTGCGCCGACTGGCTTCTGAGATTGAGAACATGCAGTCGAAGCCCGAGGAGGTCTTCAACTTCAGCCGGCGCTCGCAAGAGTTGCAGGTGCAGCTGGGCTTCGTGATGGAGTCCGAGGATCACAACACGGTTTTCTGGATCGAGCGTCGGGGCAACCGTAGCGGAGGGGGCGGCCCGCCCAGGCAAAGACAGAATGTGTTTCTCCAGGCCACACCGATCGACGTCGCGCCGATCCTGAAGAGCTGTCTCTTCGACCAGTTGGAATGCGCGGTGCTTACGTCGGCGACTCTGGCGGTGGGCGGCGGTTTCGAGTACATGCGGCGACGGGTGGGCCTTGAGCACGCCCGCGAACTGGTACTGGCTTCGCACTTCGACTACGCGAGTCAGGCCATGCTCTATGTGCCGCCGGATCTGCCCGACCCTCGCACACCGCAGTTTGCGACAAAAGCCGCAGACCGCATCCGGCGTTTGCTGGAAATCACTCGCGGGCGGGCGTTCGTACTCTTTACCAGCTATGCCCAGATGAACGATGTCTATCAACGCCTGCTGGGGGAGCTCGAATATCCGATGCTCTTGCAGGGTGATGCTCCCAAGAGTGCGCTGCTCGAGGAGTTCCGGCTGACCCCACACGCAGTCTTGTTTGCGACGTCCTCTTTCTGGCAGGGAGTGGATGTGCAGGGGGAGCAGCTCAGTTGCGTGATCATCGATCGCCTGCCATTTGCCGTTCCCAGCGACCCAATTGTGGCGGCGCGCGTGAAGTCTATCGATGCCGAAGGCGGGAACGCTTTTTTTCAGTACCAGGTACCAGCGGCGGTGATCACGTTGAAGCAGGGTTTCGGAAGGCTGATCCGCTCCTTGCACGATCGCGGATTGCTGGCGCTGCTCGACAACCGCATTCTGAAGAAAGCCTATGGTCGAATATTCGTAGAAAGCTTGCCCAACTACCGCCGGACCACGGAATTGCGGCAGGTGGAAGAGTTCTTTGGAGCTGGAGATCAGGCCTAGAAACAACCCATTCAGCGTGGTCATTCTGAGCGAAGCCGTCTTTCAGGTGGAGCGAAGAATCTTGCGTGCATCTCTACCAGCGTCAGGAACCGACCCTGCGAACACCTTATTCGCGGAGTATCCCGCCCCACTTTAGCGGTAAAATAAAGGTTTGTGCAGCGAGTTGCACCGTCACTCGGACAGCTCGCGAGAGGGCGAATGTTCGAAGTCACGGTGGAAGACACGTTTGCAGCGGGACACTACCTGCGCAATTACAAGGGCAAGTGCGAAAATCCGCACGGGCACAATTACAAAGTGCGGATCACGCTGGCTGGCCAGCAACTGGACAAAGCGGGATTGCTGCTCGACTTCAAGGATCTGCGCGAAGCCATGAAACACGTGATTGACCGCCTGGACCACCAGATGATCAATGAACTGGAGCCCTTCACCGTGCTCAATCCCTCGGCCGAGAACCTGGCGAAGTATTTTTATGACGAAACCAATATCAAGCTGGATAAAGTGACCAGCGGGCGCGTCCACGTGAAGCACGTCACCATCTTTGAAACTGACACGACCACGGCGAGCTATAGCGAGTAATTCCTTGCGACTGCGTGTCAAGGCATCGGTTGCTTCATGCAGATAACCGAGATCTACAAGTCGATCCAGGGTGAGTCCAGTTACGCAGGATTGCCATGCGTATTTGTTCGTCTTACGGGATGCAATCTGCGCTGCAACTGGTGCGACAGCGAATACACCTTCACCGGTGGACATCGCATGAGCCTGGAGCAGATCGAAGCAGAAGTCGAATCTCTCAGCCCGGAGGGCGGGCTCATTGAGATCACCGGGGGCGAACCGATGCTCCAGGAGCGTGAGCTTGTGCCGCTGATGGAGCGATTTCTGACCACGGGCTACACCGTGCTCCTTGAGACCAGCGGAGAGCGGCCACTTGCACACGTGCCTGGTCAGGTAATCAAGATCGTCGACGTGAAATGCCCCAATTCCGGCGAGGGCGACTCGTTCGACATGGAAAACCTGGATGTTCTGAGCCCGCGCGATGAAGTGAAGTTTGTCGTGAGCGATCGAACTGACTATGAGTTTGCTCGGGACTTCATGATGCGGCACGACCTCCCAACTCGGGTGAAGACCGTGATTTTGTCTCCGGCTTTCAGCAAGGATGCGACTGGCGCGCGCGACACGACCCATTGCCTGGTGGACCCGCGGGAACTCGCCGAGTGGATGCTCGCGGATAATATCCCCGCGCGCCTGGGACTTCAAATCCACAAATTTATTTGGGATCCTGCTCTGAAGAGCGTGTAGTGGGAAATTCTTAGCACCAGCCGTCCTCTAATTCCTCCATGACCGACCGAACCCAGCGCGCCGTAGTCCTGCTCAGCGGAGGAATGGATTCCTGCGTCTGCGCAGCGCTGGCGGCTCGGGACTCGCAGGCGGCCGCAGTCCACATCAGCTACGGGCAACGTACTGAGGAGCGCGAGCGCCGGTCGTTCTTTCAGATTTGTGACCGGCTGGGTATTCGGGATCGCCTGACCGTCCGCAACGAGGTGTTTCGCGCCATTGGTGGTTCAGCTTTGACGGACACCAATATCGCCGTCCCGGAATCGTCGGCGATGGGCCACGGCATACCGGTCACTTATGTTCCGTTTCGAAACGCGCATTTTCTTGCCGTGGCGGTGAGCTGGGCTGAAGTGCTGGGCGCCACTAAGGTCTACATCGGTGCCGTCGAACAGGATAGTTCCGGCTACCCGGACTGCCGGCCGGCCTATTACAAGGCATTCAACGAAGTGGTGAGAGCGGGAACGAAGGAAGGTCGGATCGAGGTGGTCACACCCCTGATAGCGCTTCGCAAGTCGGAGATTGTGACGCTTGGCCTTGAACTGGGCGCGCCGTTCGATTTAACGTGGTCTTGCTATAGTCGCGGGGATTTTGCCTGTGGCGTATGCGACAGTTGTGCGCTGCGCTTGCGCGCGTTTCGGGACGCCGGGACCGCAGACCCCATCCCGTACGCACAAGTGGCAGGCAAGGTTTGACTGTGGCGGGTTTCCCGTTTTCAATTGTCACCGCCTCGGTGTCGGCGGGTGGCGAGTGGCAATTGAAAATCGGAAATCGTAAACTCTTTGGTTCTTGCCGGGAGGCCAGAATATGAGAAACCGTTTCATCGTCATGATTGCGTTCGTGGGTTTTTTGGCAGGCCTTGGCGCGCCTGCGGCCCTTGCACAGACCGGAAGCGTCAAAGGCGTGTGTAAGGATCAGCAAGGCAACATAATTGCGGGTGCCACCGTCGAGTGGACCAGCACCGAAACCGGGCGCAAGTACAATCTGAAAACCAACAACAAAGGCGAGTATTTCTCGCTGGGCATTGCGCCCGGGAAGTACAACGTCCGCCTTTTGAAGGACAACGCGGAGATCTGGCACATCAACAATGTCAGTGTGAGCCTCGACGAACTGGACCTTGATTTCGACCTCAAGAAGGAGCAGGTATCCAGCGCTGCGAAGCAAGGCATGAGCGCCGAGCAGGTAAAGGCGGTGCAGGAGCAGCAGGCAAAAGCTCAAAAAGAGAACATGACGGTCAAGACGTTGAATGAGAAGCTAGCCGCTTCGAATCAAGCTAGCCAGGCGGGGGACTACGAACAGGCAATTACGATTCTGGCCGAGGCAACCCAGATGGATCCGTCGCGAGATCTGCTCTGGTTCAAGCTGGGTGACGCCTATCGTATGTCAGCCACGAAGCAAACTGATCCTGCCGAGAAACAGAAGCGCTACGATTCGGCGGTCGAGGACTACAAAAAGGCGATCCAGATTAAAGGCGATCAATCCGCTGCGGGAACGCCGGGCCAGGCGGCTCCGGCAGGCCAAAGTGCCCCGGCCAACCCTTCGGCGCAGCAATTGGCTGCGTACTACAACAATCTTGCCGAGGTCTATGCAAAATCGGGGAAGGTTGACGACGCGGTCAAAAGCTACACGCAGGCTGCGCAGATCAACCCCGCCGGTGCGGCACAGTATGAATTCAACGTGGGAGCGGTGCTTACCAACGCCGGCAAAGTCGACGACGCCATCGTGGCATTCGACAAGGTGATTGCCGCCGATCCCACCAAGGCCGACGCTTACTACTGGAAAGGCGTGAACATGATCGGCAAGGCCACTCTGAAGGGCGACAAGATGGTGGCCCCCGATGGCACAGCGGATGCCTTCAACAAGTACCTGGAACTGGCTCCAACAGGAACGTATGCGGAACCCGCTAAGCAGATGCTCGCCAGCATCGGTGCAACAGTAGAAACCCAGTTCGGCAAGAAGAAGGCAGGCGCGAAGAAGCAGTAGGGTCCAGAGTCCAGAATCAACAGAGGCAGCTTCAAGGCTGCCTCTTTTTTATGGTTGGAATGCGGTTAGAATGGCGGTTCGATTACCAAGGTCTACGTACCTGCAGTCCTACGAGAATCGGCGCACAAAGGCTAGAGTAGGATTCTGGCCCGATCTAAGCGAGAGCCCTCCCCCTCACATTTCGGACCCTTTACGAGGAGCCAATGGCAGCGCCTGGGCACGGACCGATCTCGGTGCACCTTGAGGGAATTCCCAGCACGGGGTCGGTAGCGACCGAGACCCTGCTGGGAGCGATGCTGCGTGCGTCAGAAAAGGTCAGTGATCTCATCTTCTCGCCCGGACGCCCTCCCCAGATCGAAGTGGACGGACAGCTGATCGGCGTCGAGTTCCGGGATTCGACCAGTTTGACCGCGGACGACACAAGGCGCATTGCCGCGGATCTGATCGGCACCAACAAACAGGCTATCAACGTGTTGCGGGAGCAGGGTTCTTGCGACGTGTCGTACGGACTGGCGGGAGCCGCTCGTTTCCGGGTGAATGTTTTCATTCAGCGTGGCAGTTGCGCGGTCGTGATGCGGGTGATTCCGACGGCGATACCCGACTTCGCCGCACTGCACCTGCCTTCCCAGCTTGCGGAGGTAGCCGACATCCAGAACGGAATCGTGCTGGTGACGGGGCCGACGGCCTCTGGCAAGTCATCCACGCTGGCGGCGTTGCTCGACCGCATCAACAGCCAGCACTGCTATCACATCATCACCGTGGAAGACCCCATCGAGTTCCTGCACAATCACAAGCGGTCCACGGTTCACCAGCGTGAGCTTCACAGCGACACGCCGGACTTTGCCTTGGCCTTGAGGGCGGCGATGCGGCAGTCTCCCAAGGTTATCCTGGTGGGCGAACTGCGCGACCGCGAGACGATGCAAACCGTGTTGGAAGCCGCCGAGACGGGCCATCTGGTACTTTCCAGCTTGAATACGGTGGACGCATCCAAAACCGTGGAACGGATCGTGGGTGCTTTTCCCTCGGCGGACCAGCCATCGATACGCAGCCGACTGGCCAAGAATTTCCGCTGCATTGTCTCTCAGCAGCTGATTCCGAAAGCAGATCGCACCGGCCGGGTACCGGTCGTTGAGATTCTGAAATCGACACCCGCAACTCGGTGGCCCATGGAACACGGGGAACAGTCAGGCAAGAGCTTCCTCGACGCCATTATGAACGGGCGCACCGACGGCATGCAGCATTTCGATGGCGAGATCGCAAAGCTCGTTCGGGCCGGAGTCATTCATCTGGAAACCGGGCTCGCCTACGCCACTAATCCCTCCGTCCTGAAGCAGGAACTGGCGCGATAACGCTATTGCGCTTTGTTGTGGTCTTCGTTTCGCCGCTCACAGCACTCCTTCCCAGCGGTATTACAGCAGCTTAAGGTTAGATTTTGCTCCTTCCTATTTGTATGATCAGGTACATGCCGGCTCAGGAATCGCCCGCGACCATTCTCAGTTTTGAGGACGCACGACACACCGTAGAAGAGCATGCCGCCGGGCTCAAGGCGCGGGGAACTGAGCCGATAGAACTTCTGCAAGGATTGCGCAGGGTGTTGGCTGAATCCTTAATCGCCGATCGCGACTTCCCGCCCTTTCGCCGTTCGACCAGAGATGGATACGCGGTGCGGGCTGCTGATGTCGGTCAAGTCCCTGCGACGCTGAAGCTAGTCGGAGAGATCAAAGCCGGCATGTCTTCCAGCGCGGCTTTCGTCGGCATCAAACCCGGCCAAGCTGCAGCCATCATGACGGGCGCGCCGGCGCCTGACGGCTCCGATGCCGTGGTGATGGTGGAACACACGTCGCGGGTAAGCGACCAAGTCACGTTGCTCAGGCCGGCAAGTAGTGGTGAAAACATTGTGCCCACTGGTACGGAGGCGAAGCGAGGAGAGGTTCTGCTCCCTACGGGAACGCGAATCGACTATGCGGGCATCGCTATGGCGGCATCGGTCGGGAAGACGAGACTGGAGGTCTACTTGAGGCCTAAAGTTGCGATTCTCTCGACCGGCGACGAGGTTGTGGATGTTCACACTCAGCCTGAGTTAAACCAGATCCGCAACTCCAACACCTACTCCCTGGCAGCACAGGTGTTGGAAGCCGGTGGAGAGCCGGTACTGCTGCCCGTAGCACCCGATGAGCCAGGGAAGCTGGGCAAACTGATCCGCGAGGGACTTCAGTCGGAGTTGTTATTGCTTACTGGCGGAGTGTCCATGGGAAAGTACGACCTGGTAGAGCAAGCCCTGCAAGATCTGGGCGCTGAATTCTTCTTCACCGGCGCAAAGATTCAGCCGGGAAAGCCGGTCGTGTTCGGCCGGGTCACGGCAAAGTACTTCTTCGGTCTTCCGGGAAACCCGGTCTCCACAATGGTGACCTTTGCATTGTTTGTGCGGCCCCTGCTGGAAGCACTTGCGGGCCTTTCGCCGCGCAAGCTCATCTTCCTTCATGCGCGGTTGAAGACCGAGATCAAGACCAAGACCGGCCTGACGCGATTTCTGCCCGCGGTGCTCTCAGGCGAATTTGAGCACGCCGAGGTCGAACTGGCTCGCTGGCAGGGATCAGGAGATGTCGCGGCCACTGCGCGAGCCAACTGCTTCCTGGTCATTCCTCCCGATCGCGAAAAGATTGCGGCTGGCGAGTGGGTAGCGGTGCTGCCGCAGTGACGGGTCAGTTTTGTTCGGCTGCGTCGCGGTATTGCTGCAGGTGGCTGCGAACTTCTTCCATGATCTTCTCGTACTCAGGATCGTTTCGCAGGCCGTTGTAGTTTTTGTCGCGCTGGAACCACGGGTAATTATGATTGCCCAGAGCGACTGCTCGCCTCAGCCACGCCAGCGCCTGTGCTTTCTCGCCGAGCAAGGCGTATATCCCTCCCGTCCAATAGGCTTGATCTCCATCGATGACTTGCTCCGGGCGGTACTTGAAAACGACTGGATCGATCTTGGACCTTTCTCCTCTGGAGGCGTAGAGAAAGCCGGCCAGCAGAAAGGGCGAATCATCGCCGGTGTTCCGGCCGAGTTCGATGGCGCGCGCGAAAACCGGTTCCGCCTCGTTCGGCTTGTCCTCGTAATACAGGAACTCACCCAGATAGGACAAGGCTTTGAACTGATCCGGATTGTTCGCCAGCACCCGTCGCATCTCTTGCTCGGCCTCCTGCGGCCGTCCCTGGTACAAGTGCATGCGCGCGTGCATCCAGTGAACGCGAATCGTAGTCGGGTTCAGTTCGATGCTCCGGTCGTAGGCGCTTTCGGCGAGGTCCAGCAAACCGGCGTAGTGGTAGGTGTAGCCAAGAAGATCCCACGCCAGGTCGAAGTTAGGAGCGATCGTTACCGCTTTCCGCAGCGTTCTGATGGCCTCCAGGTTCTTCCCCCCTTCGGCCAGTGCGCCGCCCAAAGCAGTCAGCGCCTCGATCGAAGTCGGTTTTAGCGCAACCGCCCTGCGAGCTACCGCCTCCGCCCGCTCGACGTTTTGCGCACTGTTCTCTGGAAAATTTGCGCTCTCCATACCGTAGATTGAGGCGAGCAAAGCGTGGGCATCGGCAAAGGACGGGTCCTCGGAGATGGCCTGTTCCAGCAGTTTCTGCCCACGTTGCAGGCTGCCCAGTTGCGACGTCATGAAATATTCATTGCGAAAAAAGCGTGCCTGCAGATAAAGGTTGTAGGCTTCCGGCGACGACGTGAGTGGGGCTTCCAGACCCTGCTGCTCTTTGCCGGATAGATCGACTTTTAGGCCATCCACTACTTTTTGCGCAACCTCGTCCTGGAACTTCAGCATGTCATCCGCATGCAAGTCGTAGCGCGCTGCCCAGCGCGTCGACTGATTCTGCCGATCGATAAGTTGTACGGAGACGCGAATGACGTTGGAGACTTTCTGGTAAGTTCCCTCCAGTACCGAATCCACCTGGAGATCCTTCGCAACCTGCGCCGGATCGGCAGGGTCCTTGACGTACTTCAATACCGAACTGGTTGGCCGGACCGCGAGATTCTGGAGCGAAGCCAGGCGCGTAATGATGGCGTCGGTCATCCCGATACCCCAGGATTCATCCGCAGGAGCACCCGAGAGCGAGCGGAACGGAAGTACGGCAACCGTGTGCACTGCAGGCTGAGATGAAGATGCTGCGCCCGCCGCATTTCCGCCTCCCGCCGGAGTTACGCGTGACCGAGCATTCCAGGCATAGAGTTCGAACAGAAAGACAACAGCGGCAAGCGCAAATATGCCACCGATCAGGAGCGTTCCGCGGCGGGAAGAAGGTTGCGGCGCAACCGGCGCCACGACTGTCGTGCGCCCGGATTCAGAGTCGCGACGAAGGCGCTTTAGATCGGCGCCCATTTCGGAGGCGTGCTGGTAACGCACGGCGCGGTCTTTCTCGAGCGCCTTCAGAATGATTCGCTCCAGGTCAGCGGGTGCAGCAGGAGCCAGGCGTGCCACGGAGACCGGTTCGCGATTGAGGATAGCGTCAAAAATCTCAGCCGTGCTGGCACCTTGAAAAGGAAGTGCGCCGGTGGTCATCTCATAAAGAACTACGCCGAACGAGAACAAGTCAGTCCGAGCGTCGAGTGCGCGGCCCCGTGCCTGTTCCGGCGACATATATGCCACCGTGCCGAGCGTCGTTCCCGGACTGGTCAAGTGGTCGGAAATCGTGGGCGACGTTCCGAGAGTGGACGCACCGCTTCCCTCCTCGGCTTGCTTGGCCAGTCCAAAATCGAGGATTTTTGCCTGGCCACGGTTGGTCACAAAGATGTTAGCCGGCTTGATGTCGCGATGAACGATGCCTTTGGAATGAGCAGCGTCAAGCGCGTCGGCGATCTGAGCCCCCCATTCCAGCGTGCTATCAAGCTCGATCCGGCCATTGGCAATCACGTGTTTTAGAGTCTGGCCCTCCAGAAGTTCCATGCTGAGGAACGGCTGCCCCTGGTACTCTCCGATCTCGTAGATGGTGCAAATGTGTGGATGATTAAGAGCGGAAGCCGCGCGGGCTTCGCGCTGAAAACGGTCGAGACTTTGCGGCTGCTGGGAAAGGTCCGGGGGAAGGAATTTGAGGGCCACATGCCGCCCAAGCTTCAGATCCTCGGCCTCGTAAACCACACCCATACCTCCGCCTCCGAGCTTCTGCAAAATGCGGTAATGGGAGATGGTTTCGCCGATCATGTAGTTAAGCCCTTCGACGAACGCTTCTCGATCGCCGATTGCCGAGCCGTTGCGATTGTATTCAAAAACTCAGAACCTGCAGGTAACAATTTTGCGGTCGAGGCCAGATAGCGATATGGAGCTGCGGAGACATGTAAGATTAAGATAAGGTCATCACAGATGGCGAAAAAGCTCTCCCACTATGATCGTGCCGGCCGCGCAAGAATGGTGGACGTATCACCCAAAGCCGCGACCGAACGGGAAGCTGAGGCCAGCGCGTTCGTGGTCATGAAGCCTGCGGTCCTCGATGCCCTGCCGGAGAATCGCAAAGGCAACCCCATGGAAGTCGCCCGGTTGGCCGGGATCATGGCAGCGAAGCGTACCTCAGAATTGATTCCGATGTGTCACCCGCTGCCCCTGTCTTTCGTTGATGTGACCATGCGGCTGTGCGAGAATGGCGTCGCTGTTATCTCGAAAGTTAAGACTACCGCGACCACAGGAGTCGAGATGGAAGCGCTGGTCGCCGCCAGTGTGGCCGCACTCACGGTCTACGACATGTGCAAAGCGCTGGACAAGGGCATCGAGATTCGCGAGATCGTGCTGGAGAAAAAATCCGGAGGAAAGAGCGGAGACTATCTTCGCCCCAGAAGTAAGCGCCGAATTCTGCATGGCAAGTAACGTCAAAATTCTGCTGGTTGACGACAATCCCATGGTACTGGGGATGCTGCGGCAGGCGCTTTCCCAACTGGCCGGGGTCACGACCGCAACCGACGGCGCAGACGCTCTGCTCAAGGCGGTGGACGACCCGCCGGATTTGCTGGTCAGCGACTATCGCATGCCGGGGATGGATGGACGGCAATTGGTCGAGAAGCTCAAGAGCCGCCCCACCACAGCCGGCGTCTCAGTAATTCTACTGGCCACAAAAAATGACATCACGGAGAAACTTTCGCAGCAGGATACGGCCGACGAGCTCGTGGAGAAACCTTTCTTCCTGAAGGAAGCGACTCGCCGCATCAAGCGGGTGATCGACAAGATTGCTCTTGAGAAGATGGCCAAGTCAGCATCCACCGACGGCGTGCTGCGCGGGAACCTCTCGCAGATGAACGTGATTGACCTGGTCCAGTCCCTGGAGATGGGACGCAAGAGTTGCCTGCTCACCATGACCAAGGAAGACGAAAAATGCGAGATGTATTTCGCCGAAGGCCAGGTAGTACACGCGGCTTACGGTTCGATGACCGGCGACCAGGCTGTGTTTAAGGTTCTTCGCTGGACCGGTGGCAATTTCCAGATTGATTTCGACAAGAAAACCAACCAGCAGACCACTCAGCTCAACACGCAGGGTTTGCTGATGGAAGGTTTGCGCCTGCTGGACGAAGCCAAGCGCGACAGCGACTCGGAAAGTGCCGGCGACCAGGAGGAGGAAGAAGATGTCCTCCTCGACACCTGAGCCGCTGACGGCTGTCGTCGTCACTGTCAGCGATTCCTGCTCGCGGGGCGACCAGCGCGATCTCTCGGGCCCGGCGGTGGTTCAGGTGCTGGAACGAAGAAATTTTCAGGTAGTCGCTCGCGAGACCGTCCCCGACGATCAAGCCGCAATTGAGAACGTTCTGATCAAGCTCACCGGACAAGCACAGTTAATCGTCACAACCGGAGGAACCGGCATCGCTCCTCGCGACGTGACGCCCGAGGCGACCCGGGCAGTCTGCGACCGTGAACTGGAAGGGGTAGCGGAACGCATGCGTCTCGAAGGCGCTCGAACGACACCTTTTGCTGCGCTGAGCCGGGGCGTGTGTGGAATTCGAGGACAGACCCTGGTCCTGAACGTGCCGGGCAGCCCCAGGGGGGCCGTCGAGTCGCTCGAGGCTGTTGTCGAACTACTTCCGCACGCACTGCAGTTGCTCAGCGGAAATACAAAACACGACTGATGGGTTGAGCGCCCCCTTAATTCCATTCCAGATTTTTCGTACTTTCGGAGGCGCAATGGAATTTCAAGCCCGCGCCCGAGCGCTGGTCGGTGGCGCAAGTGATGGAACACATCGCTGCCGCCGAAGACCTGCTCCGAGGCATGGTCGAGACGCAGGTCATGAAAGCACCTGCCCGCCCGGCGGGAGACGATGTGAAGGCGCTTGATGAGCTCGTGTTGAAAGCTGTCCCTGACCGCACGCAAAAACGGCAGGCTCCCGAACCGCTGAAACCGACGAACCGATTTGGTTCCCCCGAGGGCGCGCTGAAGCATTTCGAAGAAAGCCGGGGACAGACTATCGAATTTCTGCGCAAAACGAACGACCTGCGCGATCACGCAATCGACAGCCCCTTCGGAAAGAAGCTCTACGGGTACGAGTGGATACTCTTCATCGCCGCTCACAGCGAAAGACACACCAAGCAGATCAACGAGGTGAAGGCCGACCCGAATTTCCCCAAAATGTAGGGTCAAGAACGAAGGCGTCGCGTAGACTGACAGTTCCATCTTGCAAACCGTCAAACATATATTTGCGCGATACACGAAGTGGATCTGGAGTTTACTGGCGCCGTTGGGACCATGGGGTGTTTTCGCCATCGCCGCAGTCGACGGCTCGTTCCTGGGATTGCCGCTGGACGCAATCGTGGCCGGTTACGTGTACAACGACCGGCCACATCTTTTTTTCTACGTTATTCTGGCGTCGGCGGGCTCTGCGGCCGGAAGCTGCGTCCTGTACGTGATCGGTTACCTCGGGGGCGAGACGCTGTTGCGCAAGCGGATGCCCGCGGCGCGCTATGAAAAAATTCACGCGTCCTTCGAGAAGCACGAGTTCTGGGCGCTTATGCTTCCTGCCATGCTCCCGCCGCCCACACCGTTTAAACTGTTTGTCCTCGCGGCAGCTGCGGCTGAGATGCGTTTCATTAATTTCCTGGCGGCGATTTTCGCCGGACGTTTTATCCGCTTCCTCATTCTCGGCGTGCTGACTCTGAAATTCGGGCCGGAAGTCGTGCACCTGACCGCCGAACTATTCCGGCACCATCTCCTCTGGGTGCTCGCCGTGGTAGCGGTCGGTGTTGTGACCTGGATCTTGTTGCGAGCCCGCAAGCCGAAGCCTGCGTGAGAAGTGCGGTTTCCTATTGAGGGCAACTCCTCGCGTTATGCACAGCGCCTAAGCCGTGCGCGGTACCCATCGCAACCAGCGGCACGAACCATACTCTTGAGTGACGCTTCTTGAGGTAGTAGCTGAACAAGGAGTTCGCGGTCACCTCAGCGGTCATCACCGCAAAGACTCTCCCGTCGGGCGCTCTGCGCCCATATAACCAGGGCGACCAGCCTTCCACATTGCAATTCTGACTGTGCCCCACGTAACGGGCCGTGGTGTAGGCGTCAGCGGAGGTGATCAGCGCCGCAGCGGCCACCGTGCGCCAGTACTCTGGCGTCGCGGTCTTCGAGCTGTCGGCAGCCTGGCCGTTCTGCGCCCACAGAGGCGCAACGGCGATCGCGACAAGGAATCCAATGACCCAGACAGAGAATTTCACGGTGTCCCTCACAGATTGCTATCGGTGAGGTAAGGAAGGCGCTCTACGACCTTTGGTGCGGAGCTGGATAGAACAGCGGGGTTGCACAGACAAAAGATCGCCCCGCTTCATGCTTGCGTCGGGCGATCATAAAACCGGGAGGGACTTTGTGGGGGCTGGGTAGTAGAAATAAATTAAGAGTCCCGAGGTGATGTTAAGCTCATTCCTCTCAGCCAGTAGCTCGCTTTAGACCCTCGCCGACCTGCTCTCGTCGCTTCCCTTGCGAGGACGCTCCGCGCGATCTTGACTCGGGCTCCGGGCTTACCGCCAACTGGATAAACCAGCCTAACGCCTCGGGACTCTATCTTGCCTTCGACATGATGTTCTCGTTCGCCTCGACCAGCACTTTGCTATAGACCCTTACCTAGCCCTCCTCCAGTTTCCACCTTGCGGTGTCGGAAGTGACTCAGCTCGAGCCCCGGACGCTGCACCAACCGGGAAAACTTAGAACGTGTCAAAGAACGAGTTATGTTTTACTCCTTCTAGTTTTACAGTCAAACAAAAACTCCCCCCTCTATCTCCTTCCCCCTCAACCATGTGCAGCTCTCCCACAACCCCATGACACCTTTTGGTGCAGCCCTGTGAACGGAATTCGGCGCTGATTCCATTTGCGCACGATTTTTCGCGGATTTCATGCGCGGTTAACAGACAGAGATCGGACTCCGTAATCGACCCGAGGGTGTGAAAAATCGTGCAGAAGTGGCTCTGGCAAGGGTTCCGGCTGGTGAGAAGGGGGCCTGTCTTTGTATCAGGGCACTCCTTTAGGCGTGCCGTTCGTCGACGCCAATAACGTCGGCTTTAGCCGCTGAGGGACTGGATCTGTCTCGTACCATGGAAACACCGACGAAAACGGATGTGCAGCTCCGTGCTTCGCGAAGAAGCCGCCGAATCGAAAAATCGAAATGGCGGCGATCTTCGTCAACGCCGGTCGTCCGCCAAGCTACTTATGCAGGTGAGCGTGGCCCCCTAGAATCTCCTCGGGAGGAACTGGTTCATGACAATCTATACCGGCCCCGGAGGCAAGGTTATCGATGTAGACGGGAAGCCGCTCTTGCGAATGCTGGGTCTCGGCATTTTGGCCTTCATCATTGTGATCCTGGCGTTTTCTGCCGTCACCCGCGTGGGGACTGGCCAAGTGGGAGTGCTCACACTCTTTGGGCGCGTGACTGGAGAAGTCTTGCCCGAGGGCATGCACCTGATCAATCCGCTCAAGACAAACAATGAGATGTCCATTCAGACGCAGACCATCAAGGAATCGGCCAGCGTGCCCTCGAGTGAGGGGCTGGTGATGAACCTGGACACGTCACTGATCTACCATCTCAACCCCGACAAGGCGTCGGAGGTCTACCAGAAGATCGGCGCCAATTATGAAAACGTAGTCGTGGAACCCACACTTCGAGCCGCGATCCGCGAGGCAACCGCTTCGCACACGGCGAACGCACTCTACACCGGGGAACGTGAAATGGTGGCCAAACAAATCTACGATCAGCTCACCTCTGAACTGAACAAGCGCGGGTTGCTCGTGGAGAACGTCCTGCTCCGCGACATCCAGCTGCCCATGACGCTGAAAGCCTCGATAGAGTCCAAACAGCAGGCCGAGCAGGAAGCCCTGGCCATGAATTTCCGGCTGCAGAAGGAAAAGCAGGAGGCCGAGCGGAAACGGATCGAAGCGGCCGGTATTCGCGATTTCCAGCAGATCGTCGCCCAGGGCATCAGCCCCGCGCTCCTGGAATGGAAGGGCATTGAAGCGACCGAAAACCTGGCAAAAAGCGGGAACGCAAAAGTCGTGGTGATTGGGAACAGCAAGAACGGGTTGCCCCTGATTCTCGGGCAATGATCCTGGGGGCAAATGACGGGCCCACAGACTGCCAGGATGATGTCGTGGCTTCCCTGCTAGACGTTCGCAATCTCACGGTCGAATTCCCCTCATCGAGGCGAACCACCGGGAGGGCCGGCAACGGGCTGGCGCAAATCGCCGTACGCGATCTTTCTTTCCAGATCGCTCCGGGCGAGGTGCTCGGCCTGGTCGGTGAATCGGGATCGGGCAAGTCGGTTACGTCTTTGGCGGTGATGCGGCTTTTACCGCGCCAGGCAAGCATTTCAGGCGAGATTCAATTCGCCGACGGAGGCTCGTCCCAAAACCTGCTGCAGCTTCCTGAAGAGCGAATCCGCAGGATTCGGGGCTCGGGGATTGCCATGATTTTTCAGGAGCCAATGACTGCGCTGAATCCAACCATGCGTGTAGGCGAACAGATCGCCGAGGCCATCCTGGCGCACGGGGGCCCGGAAGCGAAAGTCACAAAGCAGGAGGCATGGAGCCGTTCGGTGGAGGCGATGAAGGACGTCGCCATCGTCGACGCCGACCGCCGCGCCCGTGACTATCCACATCAGCTCTCGGGAGGCATGCGCCAGAGAGTGATGATCGCGATGGCGATTGTCAATCGTCCAAGGCTGCTGATTGCAGACGAGCCCACTACCGCCCTTGACGTGACGATTCAGGCACAGATTCTTGACCTCCTGGCAGAACTGCGCAACCGGTTTGGTCTGGCCATGCTGTTCATCTCGCATGACCTGGCCGTTGTATCAAAGGTCGCTGATCGCGTGGCCGTGATGTATGCGGGAAGTCTGGTGGAGATCGGCAGCAGACAGGATTTGTTTCGTGCGGCAGCACATCCCTACACGCGAGGACTGCTGCACGCGGTTCCGACGCTGCAGACCGAACGCAACCGGCCCCTGGAGACGATCGAAGGCGTAGTTCCCTCGCCCCAGGCCATTCCAGCCGGATGCCCTTTCGAGCCACGCTGCGGGTTCAGAATTGCCGACTGCAAAACAGCCTTGCCGCCGATCGCAGAAGTCGCCCCACAGCACTGGGCCCGGTGTCCGGTAGTAAACGCCCCGCGTTGAATAGCAGCCTGTCCTCGGAGTTTCGCGAAACACAAAACAGCGCAGCGATGATGCCTCCGGTCAAGATAAGGGGCTATAATCACCGCTTTGCTTTGGAGCCTCGTGCGAATACTGGTTCTCAGTGATGTCCACAGCAATCTGGAAGCGCTGGAGGCGTGCCTCGCCGCCGCTCCCCCGTATGACCGCGTGGTCAATCTCGGCGACATTGTCGGCTACGGTGGCAGCCCTAATGAGGTGATCGACAAGTCCCGCGAACTAGGGGCGACGTTCGTCCGCGGCAATCACGACAAAGCGGCTGCGGGACTGGTCGAGTTGAATGATTTCAATCCCATTGCCGGGCTGGCTGCGCTGTGGACTCGCGATCAGCTGACCCCGGAAAACCTGGAATGGCTCAAGAATCTGCCGCAAGGGCCGGTCGAGTTTGAGGATGTACCAGACGTGCAGTTCGTACACGGGTCACCACTCGGCGAAGACGAGTACCTGGTGACTTTGCGTGATGCCCTCGAACCCCTGCTCGCTTTTTCTGTACCCGTGACTTTCTTCGGCCACACCCACCTGCAAGGCGGATTTTCTTCGAATTCGAAGGGTAGTGATTCGTTCCGGCCCGCCTATCGGACCGTGGGACAGACGGAATCCTGCGAATGGCCGATGAATCGGGACTTGCGCTATCTGGTGAATCCCGGATCGGTGGGACAGCCGAGAGACGGCGACTGGCGCGCGGGCTTTGCCGTATTCGACTCCGACAAATGGAGTGTCTCCTTCCACCGTACGCCCTACGACCTGAAGAGCGCGCAAGAGCGCATCATGGCTGCCAATCTTCCACAGCGCCTGGCGACGCGGCTGGCCACCGGACGCTGACCGCGCATTCTCCGTTGTAAACTGCCAGCATGTCTCCCATTCATCGCAGGCACGGATCGCCCAGCCTTTTTCCTGAAAGTTCGTCAGCAAGTTCAGCGGCACCCGAATCCCACCTCATCGCGCACATTGACGGTGGAGCACGCGGCAATCCGGGACCTGCGGGTTACGGGGTTGCGATCACTGACCAAGAGGGACACAAAGTAGCCGGGCTCAGCGAGTACCTCGGACATCAGACCAACAATTTTGCCGAGTACAGCGGACTATTGGCCGCGCTCGATTATGCGATCAAGCATGGGTCCAAAGCGTTGAAGGTGGTCAGTGATTCGGAATTGATGGTGAAACAGATTCGCGGCGAGTACAAGGTCAAGAATCCGGCTCTGCAGGAGTTGCACGCGCGGGCGAAGACGTTGATCCGCAAACTGGACTGGTTCTCGATGCAACATACCCTGCGCGAAGGCAACCGCGATGCGGATCGTCTGGCAAATGAGGCCATGGATAAGGGAATGGGACGGAACGCACCGGTCACTCCCGAGGCTGGGAAAATTCGCTCAGACGAATTCGAGGGGATCGTGCATGACGGTGTCATTGAACTGGTCAGCGGCAAGCTGCCCGAAGGCGCAAAAGTGCAAGGGCGGCTGAAACGATAGTACTTCCGTGTGGGCAGAGCCGGCTGTTTCACTCCGCGGCGGATGTGTGGTCGTGCACGATCTTCCAGCCGTCAGGAAACCTCCTGAAGATCAGAGTGAAAATCCCGTGCGGCGTCTTGCCGTCCGACATGGTTAGATGCCAGGCGCCGCGGACGAAAGCCGAGTCCGGCCCCAGCGGCTGAATACGGAGATTGGAAAATTCCAGTTTTCCCATCTCCTTGCCTTCGCCCTGATATTTCTCCTGGTAGCGCGCCAGCGTCGGCGCCCAGCCTGAAATCTCCTTCCCGCCCGAAAAGAATGTAAGCTCCGAAGAATTCCAGTAGCCGGTCATGAACGCTTCAATGTCGTGGCGATTCCAGGCGTCTTGCTGTTGATGGAGAACTTGCTCGATGGACGATGTTGCTGCTGTTTCTGCTGGTGTTCCAGCGGCACGCGCCGCGGGGAAGAACAAGAGGAACAGACAAGGTAAGACGGCCAGGAAACCTTGAATGCGCAAGCGGACCTCCAGATGAGGTCAACAGTCTCGCACGAAGAGGTTACCGCCCGCTCTTCTTCGTCTTGATCACCTTGGTGGTCACTGCCTGCCAGGGACGCTTGGGGCGTTCCACTTGCGGCTTGTCACGATCCTTAATGCGGTCGTAATGGTAGGACTCGCTGACCGTCCCGAGTGATTCGTTGTACAGGCTGGGAAGATTCAAAGCTTCCTTCAACTCTTCCGAGAACTGGTGCAGTGCCTTCAAGTGGTCGGCAGTCGCCGGTACTTCTGTCTTCGCCGTCTTCAGGAATTGCTGGTAGCCCTTGTTCACC
Organism: uncultured Acidobacteriota bacterium; assembly: GCA_963711675.1. Taxonomy (GTDB): domain Bacteria; phylum Acidobacteriota; class Terriglobia; order Terriglobales; family Acidobacteriaceae; genus CAVQFB01. Next base: position 90,585 of record CAVQFB010000017.1, read on the forward strand.
AGCTTCGAGATTTCGCCGCCGATCAGGCAGCCGGGATACGCGAAAATCTTCACGCCATCGTCGCCGTTCTTCTGGATAGCGGCGGAGCAGTTGTACTTCTTCAAAAAGACACGCCCCTGCGTGCCCGGAGCTTCGATCAGGTCGAAGCCATGATCGCGAAGCCAGGAGACGGCTTCGTCATAAGTGCGTTCTTCTACTTTAGTAGTCATCGACTTACGTTAATCCTCTCGCAGACTTAGATGCAGGAACCGCCAAAGGGGCATTTTCAAACTTCGATGGAATCCCCCGGCACACTTCGCTAATCTAAATGGTGGCAATGAATCGCCGTCAGACTCAGGTAGTAAATACCCTTTTTCGCCGAATTAGGCACATTACGATGGTCACGGGCACAAACGCGGCATGACATCACCTTCGCCTGAGTTCACCAAAGCTCTTTCCGCTGTAGCACATGAGAGTACAGCAGGAGACGCCCGTCTGCCCAGCACGGTGGGACAAAAACTTTTGGAGCAAGTGGGAAACACTCCGCTGGTTCGCCTGGAGCGCGTGGCCAGCCACCTGCCCGGAATCGAGTTGCTGGCCAAGGCAGAATGGTACAACCCGGGCGGCTCCGTGAAAGACCGCGCGGCGGCGAACATCGTCGCAGAGGCGTGCCGAAACGGGAAATTCGAGTCCGGCAAAACGCTGCTCGATTCAACGAGTGGGAACACGGGCATCGCGTATGCCATGATCGGCGCCGCTATGGGATTTCCGGTGACGTTGTGTGTTCCGGAGAACGTTTCGCACGAGCGCAAGCGCATCCTGCAGGCTTACGGTGCGACCATCCTCTTTACCGATCCGGGGGAAGGTTCCGACGGAGCGATACGACTGGCGCGCGAACTTGCCGCCAAGCATCCCGATCTTTATTTCTATGCTGACCAGTATTCGAACGACGCGAACTGGCGGGCACATTACCTCGGCACGGCGAACGAAATCTGGCAACAAACCGAAGGACGCATTACTCATTTTGTTTCGATGCTCGGCACCAGTGGGACGTTCATGGGGACCACGCGCCGTCTCAAAGAGCTGAACCCGAAGATTCGTTGCATCTCGCTGCAGCCAGATTCGGCCTTTCATGGCATTGAAGGCGCCAAGAATATGGCGAGTGCGATTGTTCCCAGGATTTATGATCCCGCCCTGGCAGACGAAAACATCAACATCGCGACGGAAGATGCTTATGACATGGCGCGGCGTCTGGCTCGCGAAGAGGGACTGCTGGTTGGCGTGTCAGCAGCGGCGGCTGTCGTTGGATCGTTGAAGGTCGCGGAGCAGGTAAAGCCGGGACAGCGCGCGGTCATTGTGACGATTCTGTGCGATTCCGGCGACAAGTATTTGAGCGAGCGATTTTGGGAGGAAAAGTAAAACGGCGCGGCGACGGCACATTTCCGAAGCTGTCATCCTGGGCAGAGCGAGCCGAATCACTTGTCATTCGTATCACGGCACGATTTCTGCCTCTCCGCTCATGGCATTCGGGGAGGGCACGACCTAAGCCCTTTCACTTACTGCATGCGGGAGGGCACGGCTTCAGCCGTGCCACCTAGAGCCAATAAACACGAGGGCTTTAGCCCCTGTGGAATTTTGCTATGCCACTCATGAGACGATTCTGATTTCCAACTTCTGACCCGATGCTCAAAATCACCAAGACAAATTACGATGCGCTACGCCGCCACGGCGAAGAGACCTACCCCCACGAATGCTGTGGCGTCATGCTCGGCCAGATCGAAGACGACATGCGAACCGTCAGCTCCGTCGTCCGCTGCGGCAACACGCGCGACGACTCGCCGCACAATCGCTACAACATCGATCCGCGGGAACTGGTGAAAATCCAGAGCGAAGGCCGCAAGCGCGGCGAGGATATCGTCGGCTTCTACCACTCCCATCCCGACCACCCAGCACAGTGGTCACAAACCGATCTTGCCGAAGCCCACTGGTTCGGCTGTTCTTACGTGATCACACGCGTGGCGCAGGGCAAGGCGGATGTCACCAACTCCTTCGAGCTCTCCGGCATGGACGAGAACGACAAGAAGTTCACCGACGAGACGATTGAGATGACCTAGTATCCCTGCGTGTGAACATCAAGCGCCACCTGTTGTAGCTGTTCGGAACCCGGCTTCCTAATAGAGGTAGTCAATCGTGGCGAACAGAACGTGGAAGAGCGCCTGTTGCACGTCGCGGAAGCGATTCCGAATGGTCAGCGCGGTCTCGAGATTGTGCGCGCCACGATTTCGGAGGCCGTAGGCCAGAGCGACATCGCACTGCAGGCGGTCTAAAGTGGTGTTTGGCGCTACGACGAGGGTGCCGTCCAGGGCTGTCTGGAGGGTGCCGTCGAAATTGTTCTCGAATTGCGAATTGATAGCCCCGAGCTGTTGGTTCGTGAGTTGGTGACCGCCTCTTAGAAGGAGGTGTTCTGCATGGTGGATGAATTGCCACTGGTGTGCGTTCTTCATTTTGATCGCGGTGTCGATCACTAACGTGACGTCGAAGAGCAAGTTGAGTTGGAGCTGTCCAGCGAAGGGGCTGCTCGTGGCATGATCAGGGAGTCTTGCAATCTTTCTCAAACGGTCGATGGTATACGTGAGGAGGAAGACCGTCTCGAGGCTACTCGGAATGTCGATAAACCGGCGTTTCACATCCTCGATGGTGAGGGCCCGGTGATATGTAGTGGCGTGGTTCGTGATCAGGTCGTTGAAGAAGGCAGCTTGCTCTACGACCCATTGCCGAAATGCTTGCTGGATTTTGTTGAAATTAAGGGTGACGAAAGCGTAGCCAGGAGTATCGGGGGTTTGCTGTCCCGATGTGCGGATGTCCTCTTCGACGCCTTGGTGCATTAGGAGGTAGCCGTGATCCAGATCGCCGCGTAGGAGCGCAGTCATCGCCCAGAAGTAATTTGGAGTTCCCTTGTGGACGTGTTGGCCTTGATGAGCTTGCTCCCATTGGTGAGCCGGTTCGAGGGCTCGTTTCCAGAAGTGCTCCGCGTGGTCCAATCTTCCTGCATCCAGGATGGACTGCCAGATAATAGTGAAGGCATTAAAGTACGCATCGTGCGCAGTCGCGGACCCGACGTTCTCGTCGAAGTACTGGAGTGCGGCAGCCGTAAATTCTTCCCATGGTAGTGGAGCGTTTCCAAAGTAGGCCGCGTGTAGACGGTCGAATGCTCTATCCATGGACTGCCCAAGCGCATTGATGACTATCTCGCGTCCGCCGATGATGAATGTGCGGTTCAATGCAGTACTTTTTGGGCTCCTGACGAGGCCTCTTGTATTGTAGTGAGGAGTACCCCCGCCTGCTTTTTCCACGGACTGCCGTAACTTCTGGTGAAACGTTCCATTTGGCTAGGTCCCGGTTGATCGGCATCTCGTAACCAACCCGTCTGGACTTCCCCTCTCTCCACTCCCTGAATCCCCTCCCATTTTCCGGCATCTTATTTAAAATGAGTTATATGACGAAGATCCACATTCCCACACCGCTCCGGCAGTACGCGGGCAAGCAGGCGACGGTGGAGGTGCGTGGCGCTACGGTCGGCGAAGCACTGGACGGACTGGTGAGCCAGCACCCCGACTTGAAGCGGCACCTCTACACCGACGACGGCAAGCTGCGCGCGTTCGTGAATGTCTACTTGAACGACGAGGACATTCGATACATGCAGAAAGAGTCCACCACGGTGAAGGACAGTGATAGTATTTCGATCGTGCCTTCGATCGCCGGGGGCTCGCAGAGCCACAACGAAGACCGATTCTCGAATCTGGGGACTAGCGAATTGATCTCCTGCCGCACAATGTGTTGTTGTCCCGCCTGTCGCTGTTGCTGATCCTTCAGCAATCCGCCGGTTCAGAAATCCCATAAATCCCGAATGCAGAGGTCGCGATGGCCACCACAGTAGAACTCAAACCCGAAGCCGCAACGTTGAGCAAAGACGAAATCCTGCGCTACTCGCGCCATCTGATCATGCCCGAGGTCGGCATGGAGGGGCAGCAGAAGCTGAAAGCAGCCCGGGTCCTGTGTATCGGCGCAGGCGGCCTGGGCTCGCCGCTGGCGCTTTATCTTGGCGCGGCGGGAATCGGCACGCTCGGCATTGTGGACTTCGACGTGGTGGACTACACAAACCTGCAGCGCCAGATCATTCACACCACCGCCGACGTAGGTCGTAAGAAGCTGGATTCCGCCGCGGAAAAACTGAAGGCCATCAATCCATTTCTCAACATTCGGCCATTCGAAACCAGGCTCACCAGCGAAAATGCGCTCGAGCTGTTCGCCGAGTTCGATATCATCGCCGACGGCACCGACAATTTCCCTACGCGTTATCTTGTGAACGACGCCTGCGTGTTAACCGGCAAGCCGAACGTCTATGGCTCGATCTTCCGCTTTGAAGGCCAAGCCAGTGTCTTCGCAACCAAAGACGGCCCGTGCTATCGCTGCCTGTATCCTGAGCCACCACCGCCGGGACTGGTTCCTTCTTGTGCCGAGGGCGGAGTGCTCGGAATTCTGCCGGGACTCGTGGGTGTGATGCAGGCCACCGAAGTGATCAAGCTGATCCTGGGCAAAGGCGAGCCGCTGATTGGACGTCTTCTCCTGATCGACGCGCTGGGCATGAAGTTCCGCGAACTCAAGCTGCGCAAGAATCCGGACTGCCCGGTTTGCGGCACGCATCCGACGGTCACGAAACTGATAGACTACAACGAGTTTTGTGGAATCCGGGGCGAGGAGACTGCTGTCGTGACGAATTTGCCCGAAATGCAGGTGGAAGAACTTAAGCGCAGGTTGGATGCCGGGGATGATCTGTTCGTCCTCGACGTGCGCGAGCCGCACGAGTACCAGATCTGCAACATTGGCGGGTATCTCATTCCGCTTGGCGATCTGCCCAAGCGCGTGAATGAACTCGACTCCAGCCGCGAGATCGTGGCTCATTGCCGGTCTGGAGTGCGCAGCGGGAAGGCCGTCGACTTTCTGCGGCAGGCTGGATTTAAGAAAGTCCACAATCTCGCCGGCGGAATTCTGGCGTGGGCCGACCGGGTCGACCCGAGAATGCCCAAGTACTAAAGAAAACCTGGATTCAGCAGTTGGAACGACAGGGAGCGCGATCGCGCTCCCTGTGCCATTTTCACTCGCTGCTACTGTGCTTCTTAGTTGTTTCTCTCGACTACTTGCCCGTATCGCCCCCATCGGCCTTCGCCTGTTCGGTCCCCAGAGCCAGAGCGAATTTCTTTCCGGAGAAACGAATTTCAGAGAGCGAGCGCGAGCCGTTGTCGTTCTTCCGCACGACTGCGGCATCGCTTGGTGAAGATTCCTTCAGGTCGACAAGCCTCGCGGGAGCGGTCGCCAGGACTGTCTTGCCTTTCACAATGCTGATCTCGACATTCGAGCCGGTGCCATCCCACTTCACTTTGTAGTCTCCCGCCGGCAGTTGCTTGCCGCTCACGGTGATCGCCTCTTGCACGTTCAGAGAACCTGTGTTGCTCGCAAACACACTCGTAGCCAGCAGCAAAGCCAGCCCCAGCACCAACCCTTTGGATACTCTTGACAACTTCATGACTCTCCTCATTCTTTCCCGAAAAACCGTCGGGAACCGGCTCTGGGCGGCTTTCTCCGGCCAATCGCGGAAAACATTGCGTTTCTCGGCAAAAGGCCTACAATGCTGCGCGTCGGGGTTAAGAAAGAGTTTGGGCTGCAAAAGTCCGTGCTCGCTACAGGGATTGATCTCATCTGGGCCGCCAAACCGAGCGTGAGACAGTCCCTTTAACCCCGCAATTTTTTGCCTGTCAAATTCGGGCTGATCTCTCCAGTCCCGACATCCACCATCCATCGCGTCAAGATACGTAACCGTTTCAGAAAAGTTCCGTTTCCTTCTAACCGCGATCACAGCGTTGGACGGCAAGGATTCACCGGCGTTAGCAGGATCCGAACTCCCACGCTACCGGCACATGACTCATTTGTTTTGTCTAGAGACGGTACAGAAAACTCTACTCTTCTCGCGTGTTCAAGGAGCACGTCTCCGAACCGCTTCGTAAGCGTCAATCGCAAAGCGCTCGCAAAACACAACAACCTAAATTCAACGTGCTATCGTGTTCTTGGGTGTGAGTGGAAGTGTCATGGCCAGTCTCTCCGACGCCGCGATTCTCAGGAAAATTGAACGCCAACCGAAACGCTCCGCTGGATACAAGCAGCTGGTGCGCGAGCTGGGAGTGCACAACGAAGACCGCAAGGAACTTAAGAATCGTCTGCAGGCACTTCTGAAGAGTGGCCAGCTTATCCAGGTGGATTCTGACCGCTACGCTCTGCCCAATACCGCCCCGGGCAAGAACGCGCTGGTGGGCCGGTTAAGCCTGCATCGCGACGGATACGGGTTCGTGATTCCGGATGCGAGTTCGCTGAATCCTGGACTCAAGTCGCGCTTGGCGGGAGACATTTTCATTCCGCCTCATGCCGTTGGATCGGCCATGCACGGCGATCGAGTTTTGGTCGAAGTCGGAACCGTGCGCCCCGATGGCCGCGCTGAGGGCCGCATTGTCAGGCCAGTAGCTCGCGCGCATCCCACGGTGGTTGGGAAGTTTCATTACGGAAGCCGCCGCAACTACGTTACGCCGATGGATGACAAGATTTCGCAGGAGATCATCATTCCCTCCGGCTTCGAGTACCCGGAAGAGAGAACGCAAGTTGAGCCGGCGGACACTTCCCCCGAGCAAGCGCCCGGTAAGCGAAGGAAGCCGGCTCACCGAGTGCTGGGCGAAGAAGCCGCGCGTCACACGAGCTGGGAAGATTTGGACAATGTGATCGTCGATGTGGAAATCACCGACTGGCCCACGCCAACCCAGAATCCGCGCGGACGCGTGACCGAGATTCTTGGACACGAAGACGATTTTGGAGTCGATGTCGAGATCGCCATCCGCAAGTTTCACCTGCCTCACCGTTTCCCTCCGGAAGTTCTGGCTGAAGCGCAGGACGTAGAGAACGTCATCCCGGCATCGGAGCTGCAGAAGCGCCGGGACTACCGCCAGCTTCCGATCGTGACGATTGACGGCGAAACTGCGCGAGACTTTGACGATGCGGTAACTGTGCGTCACCTCGAGAACGGAAATTTCGAGCTGCAGGTGCACATCGCGGATGTGGCCCACTACGTGACGCCGGGGTCGAGTCTCGACCAGGAAGCTCGCCTGCGCGGGACCTCCGTCTACTTCCCCGATCGCGCAGTCCCTATGCTGCCGCTCGAGCTTTCGACCGATATCTGCAGCTTGAGGCCACACATCGACCGGCTCGTGCTCTCCTGCATCATGGAAATCGACCATCAAGGTGAAATCGTTGGGTATGAACTGAACGAAGGAATCATCCGCTCCGCTGAGCGCATGACCTACACAGACGTGAACGCGATCATCGAGGGCGATGCAGGAATTCGATCTCGGTACGCGCCATTGGTTGGGCAGTTCGAGATGATGCGAGACCTGGCGATGATTCTCAACCGCAAACGCAAGCGTCGCGGGTCCATCGACTTCGATTTGCCGGAACCGGTGATCGAATTTGACGAACTTGGGATGATGAAGAGCATGACCCGCTCGGAGAGGAACATCGCGCACCGCCTGATCGAAGAGTTCATGCTCTCGGCAAACGAGTGCGTCGCCCATTATCTCGAAAACAAGCGAGTGGCGTCGCTTTACCGCATCCACGACAAGCCCGATGCCAAGCGTGTTTACGATTTCGAAGTAATCGCGGCAACTTTCGGCTATTCGCTGGGAGTGGGCGCGCTGCCCATTCAACGCGTGCAGTTCAAGTCCGACCGGCGCGCAAGTCACGGCACGGGCAAGCGCGCACGTGAAGATCGAGATTCCGAAGGAAGTCCACATCACTCCGCGCATGTACCAGAAGCTCGCCGAGAAAATCGCCGGCAAGCCTGAGGAGCGAATTCTTAGTTACCTGATGTTGCGCTCGCTGAAGCAGGCGCGCTACTCCGAGGAAAACCCCGGCCACTTTGCGCTTGCCGCGACCAGCTACACTCACTTCACTTCCCCCATCCGCCGCTATCCCGACCTGATTGTTCATCGCATTCTGAAAGCAGGTGTTGCGCGATTCCGCCGAGAGATGGGACGGAGAGGTCGCAGTCGGCGTTTCGGATTCGCACGAAGCGGCCCGAGGCCGGTGCGCGGCACCCAAGCAGTCCGCGCGACGGGAAGGCCCATATCGAAGCAGACGCGCCGTCCCCTGGTCGAAGCGCCGCGATCACTGCGCGCTCGCGAAGCCATCGAGCCCGTGGGCGGCCCAATTTCGCTCGACGAATTGCACGACATCGCAGAAGAGTCCAGCCAGTCCGAGCGCCGCGCCGACGAGGCCGAGCGCGAACTGATGGAATGGAAAAAAGTGAAGTTCATGCAGGACCGCGTGGGCGAAGACTTCGACGGCCTGATCATCAGCGTGACCAAGTTCGGATTTTTCGTGGAACTCACCGACCTGTTCGTCGAAGGGCTGGTTCCGCTGGCAATCACTGACCGACGACCACTACACCTTTCATGAAAACACGCGCGCAGATTATCGGCCAGCGCATCGCGCAAGATCTACGGTCTGGGACAGAAGATACGTGTGCTGGTGGACCGCATCGATCCGGTGGAGAAGAAGATCCAGTTCGCGGTGCTCGGAAGCGACCTCGTCCAAGCCCACTCGGAAAAGGAAAGGCTCCGGATAGCAGTTTGAACGCTGAAGCCCCTGCCGTAGTGTAAAATTCCTAAGTCAACCCCGCCGCCGCGAAAATGCGGCGGCTCCTGCCGTCGGGACGTGGCTCAGCCTGGTAGAGCACTCGCTTGGGGTGCGAGGGGTCGGCAGTTCAAATCTGCCCGTCCCGACCATTTTCAGCCGTCAGCTATCCCGCCTTCGCTTACGAGCACACCTTTCGATTGCCGACCGCGAGTACCCCAAGATCAAGTCGCATCGCGAAACGAATGCGCCAGAAAGAGCTTGCGAGGGGACGCTGCAGAGCAGCGGTTCGGTATTGCATTGACTGGTTTTGCAAAAGGTCATTGAGCTGCACGCGCCATAGGTTAGACTCCTCACGTTTCTTGCCGCCGGCCCCCCTAGAAACCCCCGTACCTTTTTGTCCAGGAGTTTTCAGAACTATGTTCCCTGAGCTAGCCGTGTTCGACGCGCGCCTTTATATCCGAGTACGCAGCAGCGATCAGCCTGCTTAGCGCTGCGGAGTTTGTGGCCGTTCCCGGTCTCAGCTTCACATGGCGCATGAACTTGCCGGTGCCTTGCAACAAGCGGGCCGGATCCGGCAGCGCTGCGCCATGAAAGAACCCCACGTTTACGTGCGAAGTGAATACATTTACGTAACCGAAGGGCGCATCTCCCAAACATGCCACCGGACAGCCGTCATGCAAAAGCTCTCGGACTTCGTCCCCGCATTTTCGCATCACCTCAAACCACTGATGCGCGATGGCTCCCAATCCACCTGCATGGTCTTTCATCCACGCATCGATGGCGGGATCCCGCTCGATAGCGCCGTTGAATCGCAGCAATTCCGTTCTCATCGCCGCTCCACTTTCCGCTTTCGAGATCTTTGGGTATGCGCTCGGGTACAGCGTCACGAGTCTAGTTGCTGCGTCCGGACTCCTTCTTCAGTCTCTCCAGCGCTTCGGGGTCGATCCATTTCCCAGACTTCTGCGCCCTGTGGACGGCTCCCCAGCTTTGGTCGTATCGTCGGCCCTCTGCGTAGAGTCTGATCAGAGGATTGTAGGGATCGCACGAGCACCCGTCGGCGGTGGCGCCGATGTCGATTGATTTCTCGTAATCCGCGATAATGGCATCATACTTCTTGTCTTTGCTCGAGAACCCGCGTGCGCAGTAGGCGTCGGCCAAGCGCGACCTGCCCAGCGGATTCAGCGCCATCTCTTGCGCGTAGTCGCTGATAGCCTCGTCGAGTTCGCCGGTGGTCTCATGGATCAAGCCGAGTCTGTCCCACGCCATATAGAACCGGCCGTCCCTCTCGATGGCCTTCTTGAAATCGGCGGTTGCCGGGTCGAACCAAGCCTTCCGGTCGGCATCGCTGCCCACCAAATGGCCGTCCACCACGGCCTCCAGGTCGGCCCGGTCGTAATAGGTTACCCCGCGGGTGTAATAAGCCTCGGCGCTGGGATCGAGCGCTACGGCCTGGTCATGATCTTTGACGGCAAGGCCGAACAAGCGATCGTATTCATCTCTGGAGATCAGCTTGAAGGCCCGGCTATAGCGGGCTTTTTCCGAATAGGCGCTGCCTCGCCTTGCATACGCCTCTGCGCGGTGGGCGTTATCGCGAGCGCTCTCGATAGCCTTTGTGGAACTGCTGATCTCGTGATCATAGCTGCTCAGATAAAAAAACCGGGCTATGCGGGTGCAGCCCGCGAGTAATACGAGGACGCAAGCGCACAACAGCCACGCTATTTTTGAAGATCTTTTCATCGGTCCATACCTCGATAGGCAGAACCTCGCAGACATTCCCTCGGACAATCGCGGTCGTACGAGAATCGGCATGGATGTCGATCTTCATTATGGCTTGGCCGGACCTAGTTTTTGTACAACGGTGAATCAGAGAGTTAACATCACTATGCGGGGACGACCTGGAGCGGCGAGATCGGTTCCGGATGGTCGGTCGGCTAATCGGAAGCTAAACGACTCAAGACGCCAGTTCGAAACTATCGGTTCTTATCAGAAGAGTTCGCAAATCACCTGCCCGTTCCGATCAACATTGTGAGGCAATCTGAAGGACCCGGAAATTGCCGAATACGAAGTTGCCATCCGACCGTAGGGAGGTGTTTGGATTAGCGCCTGGTGCAAACTTTCGCCGGATTCTTAACGAGAAGGAATGGCCACATAGTAGAGCTACGAGTTCCTCGTGCGGCCATTCCCGCTAGAAGTTAAAAGCTCACTTTAACCGGCACAGCGTAGATGTTGGGCTGGTTGTCAGGTGACACGGTGCTCCCCCAGCTTAAGACGAGACTGTTGGGACTCCTGGTCGAAATGCCAAACGTGTCGCCGGGCCACACGCCGCTATCCCCAAACCCCTTCGAAATGCGAACCGGCGGAGTAAGCCATCCTTTCGTGATGGAAAATGTCCGCAGGTAAAGCGCGTATCCGCGTGAATCGCTGTCGGAGAGCCACGCCACATAAGCAATTCCGTTCGCACCCCCGGCAACTTCGATGATGTGCGGAACATTGAGCTTGTCCGGGATCGGCTTGATGGGCGTCGACCAGTTTTTGCCGTGGTCGGTCGAATAAGAGAACCAGCCGATGTCGTTCAGGCTGCCATCGGAGTTTTTGCCCTGCGTGTCCCAGGTTGCGTAAAGATTGTCGCCGGCATCAATGCCAATCGCGCCGTCGATCCACCACACCTGAAGCGCTACTTTTCCCGTGCGGGAAGTAAAGTAAATTGGCTTGGACCACTGTTCGCCGCCATCGACGGACGAGGTGAAGTGTCCACCGCCGGGGGCTAACTGGAAGGTCTGCTGGTTGAGGGTGCGGTCTGCCTGGTAATAGGTGTCGACCTCGCCGCTCGATTCCACCACCATGGGAGCGGCCTCGGCTCCACCCCCGGGGAAATCCGGACTCACATGAACCATGGGACCGAACGTCGTGCCCCGGTCCGTCGACTTTTGCACCACGGCATTCAGATCGCCGTAGGAATAAGAGCAACTCCCGCCTTGCGAACAAATAAGCTGTATGTACGAAATGGACGGGCCGTAATCCCACGTGGCATAGAGCGCGCCATCGGACCCGCTCGCGAGGAAGACGCGGTCGCCCCAGTTGTACTGATCGGGTGGAAGAAGCTGCGTCACCTGCGGGAAGCTAATCCCATGATCAAACGACGCAGCAACCACTGGGAAAACTTGCGTGCTGCTGGTCGACATATACGCCACATATAAAGTGCCATCGGGGCCGACCGCAAGGGCAGGATCCCAGGAACCCGAAGACTGCGGCATCGTTATCGGCGCCGAGAACCTGACCCCACCATTCGTGGAGCGGGCAAAGCCGATGCCTTGGCACCCGATCCACGCCTCATACACATACTTGCTTTGGGTTGGATCGACCGCTTGCTCCACTTCCGCACTCGGAGCGCATCCCTGGCTGATTTCTTGAATGGAGCCTACATGATAAGTGACCGCCGCTGCCGCATAGTTTGTTAGTGCGGCGGTGAGTACGATGAAGGACATGAAGACAGATCTAAAAATCATTTTGTCTCCTGGGCTTACCAAGTTGAAAAATGTTGCTCCCCTTCCGGCGCTTGCTTGAAGAGTTGCAACACTGTATCACCTCGCTGCTCCGTTAGAAGCATGCTTGAGATTGTTCCCCGTGGCGGGCAATGGAGTGGCGGCAATCGAGTCACGGCAACGTTCACTATGGATGGGCGCGACGGAACTTTCCATTTTCAGAGGCCAGCGTTTCAGCCTTCAACTACCAACTCACTTTTCGTTCGCCGACCGCAAAACACTCCCGGACCTTCGAACAAATTGTCTGGCGTCCGTGGCGATCGGCATCGGCGATGGAGAGTGCTACACTGTCGGGCGCTATGCGGTTGTTAGCTGGAGCAGCGGTTTTGCTGGTCGCGGTCTGCGCCTCGGGATTCGCTCAGAGCGAGCGGGTGGAAATGGGGTGGACGGGCACCGATGGCTACTTCGAGCGTCGCACGCCCAGCGGCGACCACCCGCTCCAATACTACCTCTCGACGGAGCGGCAGCAGGAGTTCCTGCGAGCCGCCACCGACGACTGTGCCGTCAAGTCGGTCTGCGATGAAGACAAGGTGGAGTCGTCACAGCAGGAGATTGGCGCGCCGTTCGGTCAAAAAGGTATTCCAGGTCTTATACACGATAGAGGCAAAGCCAAAAGATGCCGACGACCGTGCGGCGAGTCAACCGCTGCGGTCGTACTGGAAATCGATCATCGCAGAGAGCTTGCCCGGAATGTATCGCGAGATATTCCTGCTGAGGAATGAAGGAGGATTCTGGACGTGGCCTCCGTCGACCATCGGCGTGATGACAGCCGGCGATTCCAAGGTGCTGTTTACTGACGACTCGACGAGCAGCCGCGACCTGTGGTGCACCGGCGAGTTCTGGATCTTACAGAAATCCGGGCCGACGCTGATCGATTTCTCGGCCGTCACCGCGGCGATGGACAAAGCGGTGCCCGCGGGCGCCGGCGCTATTACGCCGATGTGCGCGGCGGTAAATTTTGAAAAACTCGAAGTGCGCACGGATGTTCAGAAGACCAACGCGGAATGCAGGGCGTGCGGGTACGAAGGCTCGGTAAGCGTGAAGTTCAAGCTTGAAGGCTCGCGCGCAATGCCACTGTCCTCCGCCGTCTTTCAGGCCGGGCAAAACTAAGCGGCCGCGATTAAACCAGCTTCCGCGGGCACGCGTCATCAAACCGCAAAAGTCTTGTCGAAAGCGATTTGCTGACTGGGCCGCGCACCACTAGAATGGCTGCCGCTTCAATAAGTCCATAAATGCTTCTCACAGGAGCGACACATGAAGACGAGAACGATGGTTTTGACAGCGGCGTTTTGGTTGGTTGCAGTGGTCATGGGCTTCGCCAGCAACCCGAATATGGGCACCTGGAAGCTGAATGAGGCCAAGTCGAAGATCCCGGCCGGGGCCACGAAGAACCATACCGTCGTCTACGAGGCCGCAGGCGACAACATCAAGGTCACGGTAGATGGCACCGACGGCGAGGGCAAGCCCGCGCACAACGAGTGGACTGGAAAATTCGACGGGAAAGACTACCCTCTCACCGGCGATCCGAGCGCAGACACGCGGTCGTACAAAACAGTGGATGCCCACACCACCGACTTAACCAACAAGAAAGGCGGCAAGGTAACTCTCACCGGCCAGATTGTCATCTCGGCTGACGGCAAGAGCCGCACCGTCACCGTGAGTGGAACCGATTCCAAGGGCAAGAAGGTGTCATACAGCGGGGTTTACGACAAGCAGTAGCGGCTGGTTTCCGCCAGACCTGAAGCAACGAGGATGCCCTTCCAGTCGATGAGATGGAAGGGCATTTGCGCAGGGGATAAGGCGGCGAAATTGCTAACACCTTTCGTGTCGTCTTAACTAGTAAGTACATCACCCCCCTCCCCCCTCGGGTTCAGCCCTTTCTGCGCAAAATCCAGATAACAATAAAGTTAGCTCCACCTCTTGCCGTGCAAAATCTAGAGCCTAAAGGAGTTGCTTGCAAAATATTATGAAATAAGGAGTTAGAGCACAAAAACACTCTGAAAATCGCGCCGTGCCTTGCAAAATCTAGATGTCAAAGAGCTTACAGCCAAAATCCAGAGCCAAAGAACTTAGATCGAGGCTATCGGATTCCAAGGCTACCGCTCGCGCTCAGGCGCGCGGCAGGTGAACTGCCCCCTCGGCACAATAGCTATACTATGAAGAACATGATTAGCTGTGAGATTTAGGCGGTCAAGGACGTGAGTCACAAGACTAAGGTCACGGAGGAGAGGTTACACGTAGTGCCTGTTGCATTCAGATTGACAACCCCGCCCGGGCTATGCGAAACGCTATTCCGGCAGGCCAAGAGATGGGAGGCTGGCCACAATCTTCACTGTCTCCAAGCTAACCGTAATGACCTGACCGATCAGCCGCACGATGTAATGCGGATCGTCGGCGCGATTCGGATCATTGGTGATGCCGCTGCGCTTGTCGGTCGAGACCTGGTATTGATCGATCACCCATTCGAGAGCGGAGCGGTTGCCGAGGCGATATTCGTAGGTTTCCTTTGGGATGCCGCTGAGGGTCAGGAACTGGTTGTAGATGAGCGAGGTCTTGTCTTTGCTCAGGCGCATCTTGGTGACGCGCCAGTCCAGCTTTTCTCCGGCTTTTTCCGTTTTGGTGAGCGGATATTCGGTTTGCTTCTCGTAGTGAATATGAATTTCCGCTAGCCGCTCGCCTGCTTTCACGAAGGCGCGAAAAACTCGCGCGTCGTTTGTTCCGTTGATCCTGTATAACTCTGTCATCTTGAGCGTAGCGAATGGATTCGCTCGCGAGTCCATTCACGGAGTCGAAAGACCCCGAGTTCTCTGCGTCTGCCGCGGCCCTGAAAGGCATTCTCACCAAGCACCCGCCTGGGCGAAGTTCGTGCAGAGAATTCCCTGCCGACTTTGCGTTGCCGCGGTACCGGCAGACGCCGGGTCCCTCGACTCCGCGTCCGACGGGATGAGAGAGTAGGGGTTGAGGCCGAGACGAACGGAATGCGCGGCAGCTCGCGCCGCAGGTTGGCGGCGTAGCGCTCGCGGTACTCGGGGTGGTGCAGGACGGCGTAGATGTAGTGGAAGATGTCCCACTTGCTGATGGAGGGATCGTGGTAGCGGGCGCGGAATTGTTCGAGCGCCCAGTCGGTGATGTTCTCGCGCCGGTTGCTGCCGTCTTCGGCGTAGGTGTAGAAGGGGAAGCATTGGGATCTGCCTCCGCCGCAGTGAAGGCACGGGAGGCTGACTCGCAAGTGTGCGAACGGAGAACGGAATCTGAGCCTCATTGACGACCGCAGATGAGGCGGTTCTCTTTCTCTGCCTTCGCGTCGGCAATATGCGAGGGAACTGATAGACCTCGGTCGTTCAGCAAGCGGTCGAAGCAAAGAGTTTCTCAGTGAATGGGCGATATAGCGCATCGCCTGATCTTCGACTCGTCGAACTCCGGCTTCATCCCCGTCTCCAGATCTTGCCTTGAGGTCATCGCTCCAACTAATCGCGGCGTCGATCGTAGCGTACAAACTCGTCGACATCGGGTTTTGGCTTACCGGCTCGCGCCCACCGGCAACTTCGTGAGTTGTAAAAGTCATAGGTTCTTGACGTTTCGAGTTTCAGCGCGTCAGAGCTGAAGTTGTAGGCCCAGAATCACGGTTACTCTTCACTCCGTGATGTAAACGGCGCTAAAGACTGCCTGCGTCACCTGCCAAGCCAGAGAAACCGCGCTCAAACTCCGAGCGCAGTCCCTCGGTGATCCAGTTGTAGTTTGCGTCCGGTGTGAGGTCTTGCCAAGTCAACCTTGCCGGTCTGGCTAAGTTCGTCCAGGAGTGCGTATTTTTGTTCTTTGCGTCCATGCTTCTTGACTGTGCGTAGAGAATCTTGCATCGCGTTACGTCGTTCAGCGCGTCGTGACGAATAGGTTGATGCTGACGCCGACCTGAATACCGAATACGTTATGAGTGGTTCCAGATAGCTTCGGATTTCTTCGCACGTTTCCACCAAGGTCCAGGATGTAGATCGCGTCAAAATCTTGCGCTAGGTGCAGCGCGCATTCCGTCAAGTAGCTATGCTGTCGAAGAAACTGTTATTTGTCACGAAGGCAACAATTCCTTCGTCGCTTTATACGGTCGGATGCCCACCGGATCGCTTTCATATAGGGGTCGCGAGAGCGAGGTCTAGCTGGTCGCCGCAGAATCTTTCGCGTAGGTCTCGGAAAGCAGCTTGTCAACCACGGAGTACTTGCCTGTTTTTGTTGTTGTCGTTCTCGTCCACCTGCCAAGCGTTGTACGGCGGATTGCCGATGACCACGAAGATCGGCGTCTCCTTCTGCTTCTTCACCCGCTCGGCGTTTTCGGCAGTCATGAAGCCAAGCGATGCTTGCTCTGCCTCCGCCAGTTCGAACGTATCCACCAAGCAAATTCCCGGAAACGCCTTGTACTCACCCGTTCGCTCGAAGTAGGCGTGCTCGATGTTCATGCTGGCGATGTAGTAGGGCAGCAGCATGACCTCGTTGCAGTGCAGTTCGTTCTCGTACTTGTATTGCAGGTCGGTGGCCTTGATCTCCTGCATGATGCGCACGATGAAGTTGCCGGTGCCGACGAAGGGATCGAGGATGTGGACGCCTTTGTCGCCGAGCGAGCGTCCGAATTCTTTTTGCAGAATCTCCTCGACGCTGCGCACCATGAAATTGACGATGGGCTGCGGCGTGTAGACGATGCCGTGAGTGTCGGCCTCTTTCGGCGAATAGCCCTGGAAGAAGCGCTCGTAAACTTTGTTGAGGAATGCCTGCTTTTCGGAGAAGCTGGTGGCGTTTTCCGCGCTCTGCTCGATGGCCTTGTAGAAGCGGTCGAGGTTGCCCAGAAATTCGTCGCGATTGAAGGCGCGTTTGGTGAGTTCGCTGATGACCTTTTCGATCTCGGCCGCGACCACATTGCGGCGGGTGAAATCCGGGTTGTCGAATATCTTGCGGAAGATGCGCTCGGTGAGCAGATGCTGGACGAGCATGCGCTCGACCGCTTCTTCCGAGAGATTGGGATTGATGGCCTGGCGGCAAAGGGCGTAGAAGTCGTCGAAGCTGCGGACGAAGGCCGGATTCCGGCGGCGTTCTTCATCAATGGTCTTCTTGACGGCGGCGGCCAGCTCCGGAATGCGCTCGGAGAAATCCGCTGACCGCGTGCTCCCACTCCTGAATGTGGGG
The DNA here is from genome assembly GCA_963711675.1 of uncultured Acidobacteriota bacterium. Taxonomy (GTDB): domain Bacteria; phylum Acidobacteriota; class Terriglobia; order Terriglobales; family Acidobacteriaceae; genus CAVQFB01. Next base: position 108,008 of record CAVQFB010000017.1, read on the forward strand.
AGCCTTGTAGTCGAAGAACTGGTTGACGACGTGGACGAGGGAGTCGGGCCTGGAGATGTCCTCGTCGAGGATGCGTGCCCCGCCCTGGTAGAGAATGGCGCGCTCGGGAGCCTGGAAAATAATGTTGTCGCGAGGGTAGCCTTTGTCGAGTTTGACTTTGATTTCGCGTTCAAGATCGTCTTTTTCGTCTTTGGCTTCCCAGTAGCCGTGGGCAGGTGAAAGGTGTCAGCAGTGCGCCGTCGACGATGACGCGGGTCTTGGCGCGCTGGATCAGGGAACTGAGGAATGAACGTGAGATGGAGCTTTCGTCCGCAATCGGCGAGGAGTTTGGCAAAGGCGTCGCTGACCTGGGCTTCGATGCTAAAATGAAGTTGTCCGACTTGATGGAGGGCGGCGTAGTAGTTCTTGACGGCGGCGTGCGTCGGCTTGAGGGAAAGTTGTGTCATCTTACGAACTTCTGGGGGAAGGAAACAGAGAGTTTAGCAGTGGCTGTGATCAAGGTTGAGTGGCTGAGAAGGTGCGGTCACCCGGGAGACGCCGCCCAAGCGGAGCTTGAGGCGGGGCACCCTCCAGGGATTCAGACGATTGCGGCCAGTCTCCTCACCGTCTCCCGTGATCCAAGAGAAATTCGCTAACCCGATGATTCTGGATATTTTGCAAGATCAAGGGGGAGGGGGGGTATACCCCGTCCGGCGAGGTAATTCCCCAGCGGCATCGGCCCTGAACCCACCCTTTCGCAAAAAAACCGCGAAAGAGTGGGGCACCCGGTCGTGGTGATTCAAAAGCAGGTCCCCATTCGACTCCCCTCGCAGCGCGAGGATTAGTCCGGCAGGCTTTCGACTGCGCGCGATCATTCGCAACGCGAATGATCCCACTCCGCTCAGGATCACAAAGAGTGGGGAAAGTGGACTCCCGCAAGCTCAGCCCGCCGGCTCGGAATGACAAAAAGAAGGGGCTGAGCTGCAGCCAAAGAAATGGGAACGACTGGCGCGACCACACCCTTCACTGCGTAGGTTCGCTTGGTGCTGCGACCGCCCTGTCCTGGCAGTCTTTTCCGTCGGCGAGCAGCTTATCGAATTCCGCCGTGTCACGAATCTTGTCGAGGATGGGATCGGACTGCAGAGCGCCATAGGCGCAGTAGTTCTGCCCGATCGCCCTTGCGATCAACCGGTACGCGATGTCCTTCTTGCCACAGTACGCAAGAATCGCTCCCTGGGTGTACCACGGTTCGGGATCGGGTTCAGCCATCACGCGGCGCTCGGTTTGCAACGCGACCTGGTCCAGATTCGGGTCGGGTCGCACGCTGAGACAGCTCTCAGAAGATCCTTGTGCCAGGTGGGATTGGCCGACATCGCCCGCACCGCCTGGCGCGCTTCTTCGACTTTTCGTTCACGCAGAAGGATCGGCGGCGTGATCGCCTTTGCCCACTCCGATCCAGCGTCCAAACGCACAAAGTCGAGAGCGCGTTGTGTCTTACCCAGGTCCACAAAAGTCCAGGCACAGGCGCGGAGCTCGAAGTTCCCGGGATCGAGGCTTAGTGCGGTCTCGCACTCGCGCGCCGATTCCTCGAGCAGCCCGGCGTAGCGAAGGACATACGCCAGAGTGAAGTGCGCCTGACTGCTCTCCGGACGGCGGCGAACCAGATCGTTGGCTTGCCGGTATGCGAGCCCCAGTTCCCCGCGCTCCACGCGGTTCGTGATCAGGCTTCCGGCAGCGGCAATGAGGTTCGGGTCAAGATCCAGAGCACGAGCGTAGGCGGCGTTCGACTGTTGGAACGATTCTTCGCCGCCACCGCCGTAGTTGGAGTCGTAATAGTATCGGTTGCCGAATGCCTCCCAGGCGGGAGCATAGGTCGGATCCATCTTTACGACTTGCTCCAGGACTTTGATGACGGCTTTGTTTGGAGCCGTGTCGTGGGACACGGTGAGCGTCCCCAGGTACAGGTTGTAGGCATCGGGATTTTTGGGCTGCGTGGCGGTATCCAGGAAACCGGAAGCGGCTCCGAGGGCGGGCAGCAGGCCTTGTCGAATCTGATTGGCCATCTGGGCCTGCAGCGAGATGAGATCCTGGGCCGAGGCGTTGAAGGTGCTTTGCCATAGAAGCTTGTTGGTGCTGACCTCGATGGCTTCTTCGGTGACGATCAACTGCTGGTCCTGGCGGAAGTAATGCCCGGCCAGCACGGTCGCAACCTTCAATTCTTTCCCGATCTGCTGCGGTTCGAGCTTCGAGTTGGCGAACCGTGAAGTAGAAATCGTCGGGCGGACATCGAGCGATCGCGTGTAGCTCAGGACGTTGGCGATCTGATCCGCAATCGCCAGACCCAGGTAGTCGACGCTGGAATCGTTGTTGATGTTCGCGAGTGGCAGCACAGCGACCGTATTGTTGTGGCTTTGCGCGGAGCTGGCTTCTGGCCGATGCTTGTACGACCAGACTGCCACCGCGACCAACGCCGCAAGCAGTAATCCAAGGACACCGAGCAGGATTGTGTGTCGCAGCGAGCCTGTTTTTTCAAACGCGTCGGTGACCATCCGCAGGCGCGAGTCGCGAGGACCGGTTCTGGCGAGTCCCGACTCCGCGACGATCTTGAGTCGCTGCAAGTCGGTCTTCATGTCTGCGGCCGACTGGTAGCGCTGCTTGCGATCCTTCTCCAGCGCCTTGCCGATCACACCTTCCAAATCAGTCGGAAGGTTGCGATTGAGTACGAGCGGCGACTGCGGCTTGTGATGGAGGACAGAATCGAGGATTGTGACCACGTTGGAGCCGGTGAACGGTTTCTTCCCGGTTGCCATTTCGTAGAGCACCACGCCGAGCGAGAAGATGTCGCTGCGCGGGTCGAGGTCATCGCTGCGCGCCTGCTCCGGAGACATGTATCCCGCGGTGCCGGGAATCAACCCCATGGCGGTGAGTGAGTCCTCGGTGTAGACCTGATCATCGCCACCATGCTGCTCGCGCGCCAGTTTGGCCAAGCCAAAATCCAGGATCTTGGCCCGGCCGCCAGCGGTCAGGAAAATATTGGCAGGCTTGATATCGCGGTGGACGATGTTCTTGGCGTGCGAGGCGGCCAGCGCATCGGCAACCTGCACGCTGATATCGAGCATCTCCAGGGTCTGCAGCGGCACACTGTTCATGCGCTGCTTCAGGCTCTCGCCTTCGAGGCGCTCCATCACAATAAAGGTGTGGCCGTTATCTTCGTCAATGTCGTGAATGGTGCAGATGTTGGGATGATTCAACTGCGATGCCGCGCGAGCCTCGCGCCGGAACCGCTCCAGAGCCTGCGGATTCTTGGCCAATTCGTCGGGAAGGAACTTGAGGGCGACGGCGCGGTGGAGACGCGTATCCTCGGCCAGGTAAACCACGCCCATTCCCCCACCCCCGAGTTTCCCGGTGATGCGGTAGTGCGAAATGGTTTGACCAAGCACGAGAGGAAGTACGCTGGCGCGAACATGTTAGGAGCGTTGGTCGAGCAAGTCAACGCAGGCGACGGCGAGCCATGCGAAAGTTGGCGCGCAAGCAAACTCTCGCCAGAGAATTCCCGCTCAGCCGGCGACCGCGGTTACCGCTAGCGGTCAGAGGGCAGTGGAGTCCGGCCGGTATATTTGTCAGACTCAGCCCGCGTGAGAAAGATAACGAGCGGGCGCGAATTAATTAAAGGCAGTATTTTCAACCACTTGACCATATCAAACTCGTTACTAAAGTTTGTTCCTTCCCCAAAAAGGACGGTCCCGAAGCGGAAGTGGCTCCTTTAGACTAATAGACAGAAGACCTTGCAAATTCTAGGGGGCTCTATGTCAGGTTTGGGTCGAAGCCTGCGAATTTTGTTGTTGGTGTTGGCTTCTCTGAGCCTAGCGGCGACGGGTCAGGAGCAGAACGCGAGCGGCCCGAAGCACGTTGGCAGGGTGACCGATTCCAGCTATCACCACCTGGTGGCTGGAGGCGGCCTGACTCCCGCAAACCTGAAGCTCGCGAAAAGTGAACCGCGCATTCTTTTCCGTCTGGCGGAGCGCAACCTTGTTGGCGCGACGGTCAGAGGGAATGAGCCGGTCCTTGGTGGGGATGCCGGCGATCTACCCGAACCAATCGTCCGGCAGCCTGACGTTGACGGCACACCTGGGATAGCAACCAACGCAAGAGCGTTGAAACTTGACTGGAGCGTTTCCCTGGGAACGGGCACGGTCGCCGCGAACATGTTTCCGGCGAAGTACAGCTTTAATCTGAGCGCAAACCCCGATTGCACCAATGATTACGTCGTGTTCGCACTGAACGTGGCGGGAGTCACTGGCGGTCAGGGAAATGTGGTGGGAATTAATAAGCTCTACAGCGGCAGCAATCCAACGGGTCTTTGCGGAACAACACCGAACGTGTATTGGGCTTACAACGGGAGCACCGCCGGAGGAACGGTTCTGACGTCGGTCCAGCTCTCGACGGATGGCACGAAGGTCGCTTACGTGGAGAGCACAGCAACATCCTCGATTTTCCATGTCCTGACATGGAAGGCCGGCGAAGGGACGTCCGCAACGACCTCGGCGGCGCCGACTCTGCCCAACAATTGCACCGCTACTAGCTCGTGCCTGGTTTCGGTGACTTACTCGAGCACATCTACGACTACGCTGGCTCCACCGTGGATCGACTATCCAAGCGACAAGGCCTATGTGGCCAGCGATGACGGCAAGGTGTATCGCCTGAGCTGTGCTTTCAGTTGTCCTCTTAATAAGGCGCCGACGATCGACTGGACGTTCACATTGCCGGTAGCAGGTACGGGCGGTGCTGCGCCGGTCCCCAGCGGGCCCGTATATGACTTCACTACCCAGCGATTGATCATCGCAGACTCTCTAGGTGAACTCTGGGTTCTGAACGTGGCGGGCACGCCCACCGTTTTCGCCGGGCCGGTCATGATTGGCGGTGGCGGCTGCACCACCACGAATCCTCCGGGCCGCACTGGCACGCCCGCGCCGTGCACCGCGAGCGGCAAATCGTACGGCGTTACCGAGTCTCCGCTGGTTGACGTCACCGGCCCAAAGCTTTTCGCATTCACGGGAAATGACGGTACGGCCGGTAAGAGCGCCACGGTAGTACAACTGAATGAAAATCTCACCGGGGCGGTGCGCGTGCACGTTGGCATCGGGAGCGTGGCCAACACTACAACCAACGTCGATCTGCACGACGGCGCATTTGACAATACTTATCTGAACGGAATACCCAGCGGCGGACATATTTTCCTGTGCGGAACGAACACTACAAACACGATCCCGTATCACTGGTGGATCGGGTTCACGGCGTATCCAACGATGGACTCGACGGCAACCCAGGGACCGCAGCGCGTCGCTCGCGCCGGCGTACCGTGCACTCCTTACACCGAGTTTTACAATCCCAATCTGAATTTGGGAGGAGTAGCAGGCCACCACGATCTGATAGTCAGTGGGCTCACGGCGGCGGGCGCTAACGGCTACATCATTACGGATGACATCAGCACCGGGGTCATCACGCAAGGCCTGAATAACGTAAACTATCCGGGCGGTGTCAGTGCGGTGTCTGTCGACAACGTCAGCTCTCAGGCGCAGGCCTCCAGCGTTTACTTCAGTACTTTGACCAACTCCACCGTTGGCACCTGTGCGAATACTCACTGCGGCGTAAAGCTGACCCAGGGCGGACTACAGTAGCCGGACGCCAAGGCCTTCGAGCCGGTTCACGGATTGGCCTTGCCAATAGCCGGATCCTCGACGTGCCGCCCGACGGCTGTGCCTGAGATCATGTTGTCGTCATCGAGGCTCTTCTTGCAGTTTCTGGTTCGCCTCTCCCTTTCGTTTCCCACATCCGGTAGTCTTGTATCCCTACAAACATGAGGGAGCCCAGAGCCACATGGTGACCGTCGACCGGAAGCGGTTGAAGTCGTTGATGGAGCGCGAACAAAAGCGCTTCGTGGATGAACGCCCCAAATCCAAAGCCTTGTTCGAAAGGGCGACGAAATCCCTGCTGGCCGGCGTGCCCATGAACTGGATGATGAAGTGGGCCGGAGCGTTCCCTCCCTTTGTCAGGGAAGCGCAAGGGGCGCATTTTTTTGATGTCGATGGGCATCGTTACATTGATTTTTGCCTTGGGGACACGGGCGCGATGACGGGACACTCGCCGTCCGCGACGGTGAGTGCGATTGACCAGCAGGTGAAACGCGGGATCACACTGATGCTGCCAAGCGAGGATGCGATCTGGGTTGCGGAAGAACTGCAGAAACGATTTGGCCTGCCATACTGGCAGTTTGCTCTTACGGCCACGGATGCGAACCGGTTTTCGATCCGGCTGGCGCGCCAGATCACAAAGCGCCCGAAGATCCTGGTGTTCAACTGGTGCTATCACGGAAGCGTGGATGAGAGCTTCATCACTTTGGAAAAGGACGGCAAGGTCACCGCAAGGCGGGGAAATATCGGGCCACCAGTTGACCCGGGAGTGACCACGAAGGTTGTCGAATTCAACGATCTTCCCGCCCTGGAAAAGGCGCTAGCGGCGGGGGATGTCGCCTGCGTTCTGGCTGAGCCGGCAATGACCAACGTGGGTATCGTGCACCCTGAACCCGGCTACCATGAGGCGTTGCGCGAGTTGACGCGCAAGCATGGCACGTTGCTCCTCATCGATGAAACTCATACCATCTGTGCCGGAGCCGGGGGCTATACGCAGGCGCACAATTTGCAGCCAGACTTCCTGATATTCGGCAAGCCGATTGCCGGCGGAGTGCCAGGAGCAGCCTACGGACTTACCAAAGCAGTCGCAGAGCAAATTACGGCGGGGCAGAGTCTGGAGGATTGCGACACGGGCGGAATAGGAGGAACGCTGGCGGGTAACGCCTTGTCGCTGGCGGCGATGAGGGCTACTCTTTCGAAGGTGCTGACGAAAGAGGCCTTTGAGCGAATGATTCCTGCTGCGGAGCGCTGGACCAAGGGAGTGGAGAAGGTCGTCGCTGAATTCAAGGTGCCCTGGCACGTGACTCGCTTGGGATGCCGAGCCGAATACCTGTTCAGCTCCAAGACTCCTAAGAACGGTACCGAGGCCCACGATGCGATGGACTTCGAGCTCGAGCGCTTCATGCATCTCTACGCCATGAACCGGGGCATCTTGTTGACGCCGTTTCACAACATGGCTCTGATGTCACCGCTGACGGCTGCGGAGGATGTCGACCACCACACGCGGGTTTTCCGCGAAGCCGTCAAAGAACTGCTGGCAGCCTAGGGGCGAGCCGCGCAGCGGAGAGCGTGTTAACCTCATAGCTTCACTGCATGAAATTGTGCCGCCATCTGCCTGGCGCGTTTTTGGCGCTCGTCACGACAGCTGCGCTTGTTGGCTGCGCCTCAACAGGCGCACCGATGCCGCCTACGCTCGAACTCCCGAAACCTCCAGCGGATCTGACGGCCACGAGAAAAGGAGACAGGGTCTATCTGAGTTGGACGCAGCCGGTTCAGACTACCGACCGACAGAGCATTCGACACATCGGAGCGACGCGTGTCTGCCGTAGTCTGGGAACCGTGATGGAGGGCTGCAGTACGCAAGTGGGAGAGGTACGGCGGCAGGAATCGGCCTCTATCGGGACTGCGAAGAGCGTCCAGACCAGCGCGAAAATGCACTACACCGATACGCTTGGGGCTTCCGTCGAGCAACAGAATCCGCTCGGACAATTCACGTATGCGGTCGAGGTGTTAAACCAAAGCGGACGTGGCGTTGGACCATCCAACCGAGTGCAAGTTCCAGCAGCACCGGTTCTCCCACCCCCAAGCGACTTCGCGGCAAATGTGACGTCCGCGGGCGTAGTGCTGAGGTGGTCGGGAACGACGGATCCGCATGAGGTTCCCGAGATCAGCCACCGTTATCGCGTATACAGGCGGGAAGAGACCACCCAGAACTCAACTCCGATTGCCGACCTGCCTCTCACGGGTCCGGGCGAGGTGAGTTTTGTGGATCACAGCTTCGAGTGGGAAAAGAAGTATGAGTACCGCCTCACAGTCGTGACTTTTGTATCGCCGCCGAAAAAACCCGAAGTGCAAATCGAAGGTGATGACGCAACGCCGGTCCAGGTCTTTACCCGCGACGTTTTTCCACCAGGCGTGCCCGCCGGGCTGCAGGCCGTGTCCTCAGGGCTCGAACAGCAGCCGTTTGTGGACTTGATCTGGGCGCCGGACGCGGATGCCGATCTGGCGGGATACAACGTGTACCGCAGTGAAGCGGGGAGTACAGAGGTGAGGCTGAATGCCAAACCAGTGAACACGCCCGCGTATCGGGACAGCGGCGTGTCTCGCCGGAAAAAGTACGTGTATTCGGTAACCGCGGTTGATTTGCGCGGCAACGAGAGTGGACATTCGGAGAAAGCCGAAGAGAACGTTCCCTAGATCGTACTCTGCAGCCAAAAACGTTTCTGCGCGCACGATTCTTTGTGGTTATATAGAACCTCTATGAAATATTGCCGATTCCAATTAGACGGCCAGCCCCAGTACGGACTGGTCGAGTCCGTGGCCGGGAAGGAACAGATTACGCGCTTGCTGGTGAGACCTCCGGAAGAAGTTGGCGGCGACATGGAGGACATGGCTACGAAGCGCATGACGCAGGTGGCGGCGGAGGAAGCCACCCTGCTGGCTCCGGTGCGTCCGTCGAAGATCGTGTGCGTCGGGCGCAACTACCGCGAGCATGCAGCAGAATTGGGGCATGAGGTTCCGAAGGAACCGTTGCTCTTCTTCAAGCCAGCCTCGTCGTTGCTGGATCCGGGTGCGCCGATTCGCCGGCCAAGACTTTCGGAGCGCACCGACTTCGAAGGGGAACTTGCCGTTGTAATCGGGAGACGCTGTCACAAGCTGAGAGCCGACGAGGACGTTCGCCCGTACATTCTCGGGTATACGGCACTAAATGACTTCACCGCCAGAGATCTTCAGAACAAGGACGGCCAATGGGCACGAGCCAAGGGCTTCGACACTTTTTGCCCTGTCGGTCCCGTGGTGACCGACGAAATTGACCCCTGGGCCGGGGTCGGAGTGGAAACGCGAGTGAATGGAGCGGTGCGGCAGCAGGGCAACACACGCGATTTCATTTTCGCTCTGGATGTCATCATGCGGTATATCGCTGATGTTATGACTCTCGTGCCGGGGGATTTGATCGCCACAGGAACTCCGCAGGGTGTGGGACCGGTGGTGGCGGGGGATGTAGTCGAGGTCACGGTAGAAGGAGTGGGAACGCTGAGATCCCCCGTTGTGGATGAATGAGTAGTGCTATCGCAGTCATTATTTTGGACACGCCACCTTGGTCACTACCTAAACTCTTCCGCGATTCTGATTTCCGGCTTATCCTGTTTACACAAGCAGTCGCCTCGTAGGCATGACTTCCTTGACTCAAATGATTAACGGGATGCATTGGTACACTCTGGCTGCCGGCGGAGGCGCAATCACGCTGGGCGCTTACGCCTTGTTGCGACGGAAACCCAAGTCAGCCGAGGATATTGAGCGTGAGCGCCGTCAGTGGCTGTGCGAAATTGGCCGCATTACGGATGGCACGGTCATTGACGTTCAGGAACTCGCCGCAAATGGAAGCCGTTCGATGACGATGTTGATCTTCAAATATGACGTGGCGGGTGTCTCGTACGAGGCTTCACAGGATGTGACCTACTTGCGGCAGTGGATCAATCTCCAGTCCTGCCGGCTCGGCCTGCCCACATCGGTCCGCTACGATCCGCACAATCCAGGAAACTCGATGGTGATCTCCGAGAAGTGGACCGGCTTGCGGCAGTAGCCCACACTCCTCTTCTTTCCCTTGTTATTCGCTCGAGGTAACTCCTGAAAAGAGCAGGCACGAGTGTGTATCTATTTGCTCAACGGTGCGAGGGAATCTAGAGGCCCTAGCGTCCGGCGGCGAACCCACCCGCATGGGCGAGAGAAATGCGCAGGTACCTTTGGGGATTGACGGGTGTGTCATTGATGCGGACTTCGTAGTGAAGATGTGGACCGGTACTACGACCGCTCAAGCCCACATATCCGATTGTGTCTCCGCGCTGGACATGCTGGCCGGCGATAACCGCAAAGTTAGCGAGATGGCCGTAGCGAGTGGAGATCCCGTGGCTGTGGTCAAGAACGATTGCGCGACCGTAACCACCCAGGAAATCGGCAAAGGTTACTGTGCCGTCAGCCGGGGCAATTACCGGCTGGCCGTAGCTGGCTGAGATGTCAACGCCCGAGTGGAACGCACCCTCGCCATTGAAGGGATCTGTCCGCTCACCGAACGATCCGGTGATCGGCCCCTCGACCGGCCACAGATTAGGCGCGGCCGAAGCACGCAGCCAATCCGCAGTCGTTACATTCTTGCTTAACCCCAGAGAAATGCCGACGGTTGCCGCTCCACTGAGGGCAGAGGTCTTCAACGCGTAGAGCTGGTCGAGCGAGGAACTCACCTGCGCGTCTTTGATCTCCTGAGCGCTGGCGGTAACCAGGATGGGCTCGGATTTAAGCCCGTATAGAGCCGATACCTCACCGGCCAGCGAGCCCAGCGACGCAACCTGAATGTCACGCTCGTTGGCCACCTGTTCCAGCCGCGAATAGCGGTCCTTCAGTTGTTCCTTTTCTGTCTTCAACTGGTTGAAGCGCGAAACCTTCAACAGCATGCGCATGTAGGAACTGGCGATTCCCGTCAGGCCCAGAAAACCAATGGCCGCGCCGACTACAAACACGTACAGATAGTGGACGGGGATCGAGATCTTGCGCAGTTGCCCGTCTTCATCGCGCGCGACAAAAAGGATGTAAAAGCGTTTACGCAAATATTTTCCTTTACCGTTAGGAATCCAAAACGAACCCAGCAAGCTGGTCTGCTGTTACAGGAGCCCTAAAATCCGTTTTGATTCCGGGCTAAGCCACTATCTGGAGGATGCGGCTCATCAGTGCCCGTTAACCTACCGGAACCAGGCAAGAACTAAACTAATAGCTGCAAAACAAAGCGAACACAGCACTTACTTCAGCCAAAGGTGTTTGGAACGCATCCAAACGGTAACAAAGTAGGTTCCCCCTGTCAACGGCGGCAGTCCGATTTTTGGGTTACCAAGGACCCGTAGGGAGAGACCGTACCCAGGGACGTGTTACCAGGGACAATCGGTATCTGGCGCAAACCCGCCGGATTCGGCCCCAGACGGGCGGTTTGGCGGACCCTATGCTCGTATGGAGATGTGATTTGGACGGCGGGGATTGCCTGGAAAACACAGACTGTTGGACTGAAATATACCCCGAATTGCGGCTGCAAAGCTCGAGATTGGCCGCGTTTCTCCGGTTGTTCCCGTGCTCAATCCTCTGCGGTTTGGTTTCTTATATATTGATTTCGCCTTGCCCCTCGAAGAGAAAAAACTGGTCGCGCGGGTTCGCCAGCGCGCGCGGATGCGCCGGGATCGAAGCGGCTTGATCCAGGGAATCGGTGACGATTGCGCTGTATTGCGTATCCCCAAAGGACACGAAGTTTTGATCACGACAGACTTTTCCCTGGAGGGCATTCACTTTCGGCGGGACTGGCATACGCCGGAAGTAGTGGGGCACCGATGTCTGACGAGGGGTCTGAGCGATATTGCCGCGATGGGAGGAGAGCCAAGGGCCGCATTTCTGTCTCTGGCTCTGCCGCCGAAGCTACAGCAGAGTTGGGTGGATCGATTTCTGGAAGGATTCCTGAAATTGGCGAAGGAGTTCAACGTGCCGCTGGCGGGTGGGGATACAGCGCAGTCTCCAGACGGAGTGCTCGCGGACATCATGGTATTGGGGTCGGTTCCGAAGGGGAAGGGGCTCCTCCGTTCTGGCGCTCGGGCAGGAGACCGAGTGTATGTCACGGGGGCATTGGGAGGGTCGTCGGCGGCAATCGAGGGTTTGATGCGCGGTACGGCAAAGATCAGGCCGGGAGATTTTCCGCAACATTTTCATCCCCTTCCGCGAGTTCAAGTTGGACGCGTCTTGCGGGAGAAGAATATTGCTTCGGCGATGATCGACATCAGTGACGGACTTTCGACAGATCTGGCACATCTTTGCGAAGAGTCCGGCGTAGGTGCCGAGATACTGGCAGAAGCGATTCCGCGCGCGACGCTTGGCAGGCAGCAAAACGAAGTTGATCTGCGCCTCGCGTTGCATGGCGGCGACGACTACGAGTTGCTTTTCACGGCGCCGACGAATAAGGGCGTTCCGGGTCGGATCGCCGGGGTTCCGGTTACGTTGATCGGAGACATCACTCGAAATAAACGCATGGTTCTTGTACACGAGGGCGGTGCCGGGCAGGTTCTCAAGCCGCAAGGATGGGAACACTTCAGAAGATGAGGTGGCCGTCAAGCTGCCGTTTGTCGATGGACTAGTCCTTCTGTTACCTGCCTAGCCTCTAGTTTCCGGTCTGACGGGAGACTAGATTGGAGTCATGCAGTTCTCACGTTTTGCGTTTCCTTTTGTACTCTTAGCCCTCGCGCTTCCCCTGCTCGCTCAGCAAACCCCGTCGCAGGCGAACGCAGACAATTCGCCGAAAATCGATAACGATTTTATTCAGAAGCAGTTTGGGGACAGCTGCACACTCACGCCCGGCCCGGCACCGATCAAGGGGGATCTGGACGGGGATGGCATCGAGGACATCGTCATCGTCGCAAAGTGCAAGAATCCGCTACCCGATCAGACGGAACACAATTTTCGCGTCATTGATCCGTACAACGATTACTTCGGCTTTGGCGACCCGAAAGTGACTACTCAATTCGCGTCGGAAGATCCGGAGTTGAGAGGAATCTCACTGCTGGTGATTCACGGCGCGGGGGCGGACGCCTGGCGCGCGGCCACCCCCAAGGCCAAGTTTCTGATTATTAATCTGCCCTTCAAACAACTAGCCATGAAGAAGATGACGCTGCGCAAGAAACAGGTGATGGCGATTTATGCGGAAGAGTCGCACGAGGGGGAAGGGACGATCTCCGCACTTTTCTGGGACGGCAAGAAGTACAGGTACCACCCCATGGGTACCAGCATGGAGTGAGGCGTGGCTTCCGCCTCTAAGGCTGGCGGCCCGAGTCCAGTGTTTCCTTGGCCTGATTCTCTGCCACGTGAGGATAGGCAGTCGGCTTACGACGGCGGAGATCACTTGGCAACTCGGAACGCAGCAGCCAAAGCCCGGCTGCAACAGCACCTGCCCAGGTTGTCGAAACTAAACCAAGCGAAAGCAGATCAGCTCTGCGGCTTCCATTCAGCGGAACCAGCTTCCCAACTTCATAGCTGAGCAAGAAAGCAACCGCCGCGGTCGCTACGGACTTCCCCATTTCATTCCACTGAAGACTCCTGAGTTCAACCAGCCGTCGGCGATCGAGCAGAATGGCCAGCACCAGTGTGTTGGCAACGATGCCGACATCGGAAGCGACGGCCAGGCCGATGACTGAGAAGTGGTGAAAGAGTGCGGAATACAGGGGTAAGGATGCAACCGTGATGATCGTGCCTGCGATCATCGGGGTCAGTGTGTCCCCGGCCGCATAGAAGGCGCGGGCGTAGAGCCCTTGCGCGGACCAAAAAGCGAGGGAGAGCGAGAACAGGAAGAAATACATCGCTGTGTTCTGCGAGTCAGAGAAGAGGAAGCGTCCCCGCCGATAGACGAGGTCCACCAGAGGAAGGGCCGATGCCATCATCCAACCGGCGGCAAGAAAAGAGGCTGCGGAAACCCGGTAAACCGAGTCGTTCACCGTCGCGGCGAATTCCTGAATGCGTTTCTCACCAAATAGGCGGGCAAAAAAGGGTAACGATGCCTGCCCGGTGGCTTGGCCAAGAACTGCGATCGGTACTGCCATCAAACGCTTCGCGTAGTTCAGGCGGGCGATGTCACCAATGCCGCTGGAAGCGAAATAGCGCAGGATCCAATCGTCGGCGGTCACTAGAGACACGCCGAGCATCAGCGGGATAGACAGGCGAACCCACTCCCGAAAGGCTACATTGCTGATGTCGAACGAGGGGCGATAACGCGGGCCGATGCGGGCCGCTCCGATCGCGTTCACCAGGAAAGGCCCGGCAAAGCTTCCCAGGAGCGCGCCGTAGGCCAGGGAGGAGATTCCCAGATGCTTTCCCCCGACCACACCACCGAAAATGATAAAGACGTTGTAGATCAGCGGGCCAAAGGCGGGAAAGAGAAACAGGCGGTGCGAGAGCAAGACTGCGGAGACGATGCCCCCAATATAAAAGAAGATCTGGGCCGGCAACAGTATGCGAGTCAGATGAACACACAGGCGAAGCTGCTCTGCGTTGAAGCCACGAAACATCCAGTGGGCAAATTGAGGCGTGAAGATTTCGCCAATTATGGTGCCGATGATCAGCACGGTGGTCATGACCGTGATGACGACGGAAAAGGTCTTTTCGGCTTCGTCCTCACGCTTCGCCGCCAAGAACCGCGTGTAGATCGAGATGAAAGTGATGGAGGCGGCGGCGCCGGCGACGACGTAATTCAGCCAGTCAGGCAAGGTGAACGCCGCCACGTATGCGTCAGTCTGCTGGCCGGCACCGAAAGCGTATGCGATGTAAGCTTCGCGAACGTAGCCGATGACTCGGGAGGCCATGACCGCCGTCATCAGAAGCAAGCGTGGCGGAGAAGGCGGTGTGCTGGTGGGAAGGGCGAAAGAGTCGCAAAACTCGGTCAAATCGGGTCAGCGGCGTGCCTGACGGGGGACTTGGAACATTTTCCATCGATGCGCCGATTCTACATGCTTATGAACGGGCCATTAGGAATGCCTGTGGTTCGTGCCGGCTGCGCATAAGCCGTTTTGACAGTCCCTCGAAACAGAACCGATAATCCGAATGTGACCGATCGCACAGCAGTTCATACCCGTTCGCCAGTTTTCCGGCGTTCTTTTCTGCGTGAGTATCCTTCCGCAGTTCGTGGAGACGGTGTGTTCGTTTGGGACGCCGAGGGTAAGAAGTATCTGGATTTCTCGGGTTCGGCGGCTGTGAACTTCATTGGCCACGGCGTACGGGAGATCTCTGCCGCGATGGCAGAGCAGGCCGCCAAGCTCGAATTCGTGCACACCAGCCAATTCACGACTCCAGTTGCGGAAGAGTACGCACAGGAACTGCTTGAATTTGCGGGGGAGAATTTCCGCGGCGGAGCCGTGTACTTCACGTGCGGAGGCTCGGAGTCGATCGAAACAGCGTTGAAGCTGGCGAGGCAATATCAGGTGGAGATCGGCCAATCCAAGCGACATCGGATGCTGAGCCGGCAGCAGAGCTATCACGGAGCGACGCTGGGAGCGCTGGCGGTTTCAGGCAACCGGCGAAGGCGCGAAATCTATTTGCCCATGGTGCGTGAGTTCGAGCATGTGAGCATGCCGTACTGCTACCGCTGCGCCTACGATTGCACCGATGGATGCTGGAACTGTGGGCAAGAGTACGCGAGGGAGTTGGAGCGCGCTATCGAAGCGGCGCACGGAGAGGCGGCCGCGTTCTTCTTCGAACCGGTGAGCGGCGCGACGCTCGGCGCGGTTGTGCCGCCGGAGGGGTATTTGGCCCGAGTGGCTGAAGTCTGCCAAGCCCACGGCGTTTTGCTGGTGGCTGATGAGGTCATGACCGGGATGGGTCGCACAGGCAAGAATTTTGCGGTCGGGCACTGGGGCATTGCGCCGGATATTTTGGTGACGGCGAAGGGGCTTTCGAGCGGATATGCGCCTTTGGGGGCAGTGATCGCGAGCAAGAAAGTCGTGGACGCGATCGCTTCCGGTTCCGGAGCGTTTCTGCACGGCTTTACTTACAACGCGCATCCAATCTCCCTGGCAGCAGGAAGGGCTGTGTTGCGATTCATCCAAAAGCACAAGCTGGTGGAGGCCGCGGACTCGTCCGGTGAAGCTACAGCCGGAGCGAGATTGAAGCTGGCCCTCGAGACGCTCCGCGATATTCCGACGGTGGGCGACGTTCGAGGCATTGGCATGCTTTGGGGGGTGGAGTTCGTAGCGGACAGGAAGAGCAAGCGCCCATTTCCAGCGCAATCGAACTTTGCCGGCGGCGTCGGGAGAGCGGCCGCCAAGCGTGGTTTGCTTGTTTATCCCATGCAGGGGTGTGTAGACGGGATTGCAGGGGATCATGTGCTGTTGGCGCCGCCTGCCGTGATTAAGGAGGAGGAGATCGAATGGGCAGTCACACAGTTTAGGCTGGCTGTGGAAGAGACGGCCGCAGCTAATTAGGCCGACCTCTGCAGTCGTCCCAGTTTTGCCGAGTCCTTAGCGCGATTTACCTCAAGAAGCAACTACCCTAGATTCAATAACTTACCGGTTGATCTTCCCTCGTCTCGCATTTTACCCCGGATGCATTGCCGCCTCTCGGCTCTTGTCGCAAAGTGGGCGCCATGGAGGTGCGACATGGCGACCCCGCTCATTGATTACTGCGAGCAAAGCAATCCTCTGATATTGGAAGAGGCCAGGCTGAAGAGGCCAAAAGTGGCGAACGCCCGGCGGATCCATGGGAGCTTTCTGGCGGCTCGGGAAAAGCGTCTTCTGGCGTGGACGGCTGAGCGGACGCCCCGCTGGATCAACTCCGATCACCTTACCGCGATGGCACTTGCTGCCCAGATTATGGCGGGGGCGGGGTACGCGCTGGCGAGTTGGAATCGCTATGCTCTCCTCGGCGTGATCGCATGCCTCGCGCTGAATTGGCTGGGCGACAGTCTCGACGGTACACTCGCGCGGGTTCGCCGGGAGGAACGCCCTCGCTACGGGTTCTACGTGGACCACATGGTGGACAGTCTTGGCGCCGTGGCCCTGATGGGCGGGCTTGTGCTATCCGGTTACATGCATCCATTTATTGCGATCGGGCTGCTGGTGGCTTTCCTGTTGCTCTCCATTCAGTCGTATCTTGCGACCTACACCCTCGGGGAATTTCATCTTTCGTTCTGGAGATTCGGGCCAACGGAGCTACGCCTACTGCTAGCGATCGGGAATGTCGCGCTGATCTTTCATCCGATGGTGTTGCACGGACGATTCCGGTTGTTCGATCTGGGCGGAGCGATTGGGCTGGCCGGGATGAGCCTGATGCTCGCCTTTGTCACGGCGCAGAACACGTACAAGCTCTATCGGCAGGAGAAGATTCGATGCGCCGGCTAAGCCGCAATTCTTTCAACGCGGCAGGCTGGCGCTGGTTGAAGTTCAACTTCGTGGGCGCGATTGGAATCGGGGTGCAGTTGATGGTGCTTGCCCTGTTGAGGACTGGCTTGCACCTCCATCTAATGCTCGCAACTGCTGTGGCCGTGGAAGCCGCAGTTGTGCACAACTTTCTCTGGCACGAACGCTTCACGTGGGTGGATCGGGTGGAAATCTCGCCACGCGAATCGCTGGCACGCTTTCTGAGATTCAACATGAGCACGGGCTTGTTTTCGATTGTCGGCAACCTGGTGTTGATGAAAGCGCTTGTCGACGTGGCACACATGAACTACGTAGTGGCCAACCTGATCACAATTGCGACGTGTTCGGTTGTCAACTTCGTGGTGAGCGACCGCCTGGTGTTTAGCGAATGAGGGCCGCGGGAACTCAGTCGTGGTGATCCATTCCGCGCTCCACCGCCCAGATGTCAGCGGGATTCTTTTCAAACGGATAGACGTGGACCATCCAATTGAAAATGATCGGTTTGAAGGTTCCGCCTGCCAGATCGCACTCATCCTTCGTGGCGATAGAGCCTCGCAAGCCGAACCTGGCTTGAGGCACAAATAGCTCCTGCTTTTTGTCCGGCGGAGGGGCGCAGAAATTTACGTGCTCGTGCCACTGGGCGATGCTTAGGGGGATGCGCTGGTCCAGTTCGTCCTCGGTCATACTTTTCGGCGCGGTGTACATCACGCCGACCAGTTTGTAGTCGTCGCCGTGTTTCTCGTAAAGCAATGAGGTGGGATGCTCGGGATTGAAGGAGAACCTCGCTTCGAATGCGAAGGTGTAATTGGTGAAGTGGTACTGCTTCTGGGGAACGTTGGGGAGAAAAATCTTGAAACCGTCGTTCAGCGCGACCTGGTAGTCCTCGTACTTGGCAGCGGCCTTGCGAGCGGCTTCGACGATTTGGGTGGCACGCTCCTGGTCGCCGGGCCTCGGAGTCCGCAAAGCCGTCATCTTCATGTGCGGCCCCATGTCCATGTGACGCCCCTCCATGGAGTGCATGGCGGAAGCGCTGTCGTCGCCGGCGGCGTTGGACATATCTTTCTGGTCCGACATGTCGTGTCCGGACATATCCATGCCGGCCATATTGTGTTGGCTCGCCTGATTCCCGGCATTATTTGTTTGGGCCTGTGCCGCGGCGAGGCAGAATACTGCAGCAAGGATGGTGGCCAGAAGTCGCTGGTTCATTCGAAACCTCAATCTTCCTCTCAGTCTATTGAACCCCGCCGGGCACGGGTAGTTTCTGCGACCAGATTCGGCGCGCAAGCAGTTGAGCGGGCAAGACTAGGCGTGCTGGGTAACCTTCGACGGAGATTGGGCTGGAGCGAGACCCAGAAAACTCAATACTTGCGCCGCGGCTTCTGTGCCGGAGCGGACGCAATCGGGAACACCAATACCTTTATATCCGTTGCCTGCGAGGGCCAACCCGGGCAACTGTTGGCGAAGGCGTTCGATTCGTTCGAGGCGTTCGAGATGACCGACGCCGTATTGCGCCATGGCCCCCTCCCATTTGTAGACGCGCGCAAACAGAGGTTCTGCGGAAAGGCGAGATGATCTGCTTGCAGCTCGCAGCGGACGATGCAGAGAATCTGCGTCGTCGGAGGCGGTGAGGATCTCTTCGTCGCGCGCACCTCCAAGAAAGCAGCGGATAAGGGCGCGATCCTCCGGCGCACGATGGGGAAACTTGTTGTGCACGAAAGTGGCAGCCAGCATGCGCTTGCCTTCACTGCGCGGCACGAGGAAACCGAAGCCCGGCGGCAGCGAATCGCGCACCTTCTCTGTCGTAGCCGAGGGTGACGGTGACCGACGAACTGTAACGAATCTCTCCGAGTTCGCGCGATAGTTTCGCGCTGGACGTCATCGCAGCAGCGACGCGGCCGCAGCTGAGCTGGAGTGGCGACGATGACGGCATCAAAGTGGTCGCGTTGCGATCGGCCGAAACCACCCAGCCGTCGGCACGGCGGCCCGAGCATTGGCACGTGCGCCATTCAGTAGCGAGCGATGCGACAGCCGGGCCACCAGAGCGTCTACCATCTGCTGCATGCCGTTGCGAAGCGAAGTGAACAAGGGGCGTGCGCCGGTGCGTAGCAACGGCCATCTTCTTGCGCGCCGCGAGCATGGCACGTCCCAGGCTGCCATGTTTGGCTTCCATCTCGGCAAAGCGCGACAGCACGGCGCGAACGCTGAGTTGCGAAGCTTCGCCGCCATAGACGCCGGAGAGCAGCGGGTCGGCGAGGCGATCAACCATCTCCGGCCCGTAATGCCGCTCTACCATCGCGGCAACGCTTTCGTCTTGCTCGGCTTTGTGCGGCGGGTGAAACCACTCGCGCGCCATGCGGAACTTCGTGCCGAAGGAAAATAACGGTGAAAATACTGTGGGCAGGATTTTGGTCGGCACCATGAACATCAGGCCATCGGGCATGACCACTAGCCTGCCGTTCACGAGAATGTAGGTCTTCCGCTGCGCGTCGTTGGAGCCGATGAGTTGATCACCGATTCCGATCTGGCGGCAGAGATCCGCTGCCCACGGCTTTTCGGTGAGGAAAGAGTCGGGGCCGGCTTCGATGAGGCATCCGTCGACGCGATCGGTGACCAAGACGCCACCTAACCGCGAGCTGCTTTCAAACAGAGAATATTCGATCTGGCCGCCGGCACGGCGATGCTGTTCGAGAGCATAAGCGGCCGAAAGTCCGGAGATCCCGCCGCCGATGATAGCGACGCGTTTCATGCCTTGGATTCGATCGCGGCTGTCTTCAGCCGGAAGAGGGCAATGTCAGCCAGGGCCGCGGTCAGGGTCGAGGAGCCGTTGAGTGACTCGGCACGCCACAGGCGCATGGCGTTCTTCTGGGCGAACTCTTTGAAGGCGATGTCGATGTCATACAAGACTTCGACATGATCGCACAGGAATCCGATGGGCTGGATGAACACGCCGCGATGTCCAGCCTGCTTGAAGGCGAGAATGGTCTCTTCGACTGTGGGCCCGATCCACGGGCCCCCAGACATACCCTGACTCTGGAAAGCAAAGTTCCACGCACCACAACCGAGCCCGGCTTCTCTGGCAACTAATTCAGCTGTCTCCTGTGCTTGCGCCTGATACGGGTCGCCTTCTGCGATGGTGCGTTGGGGCACGCTGTGGGCGGTGAAGATAATGGGGACAGCCGCCGCTTCGGCTTCCGCGGAGGCGCGGTCCCAGCCAGTTTTCAGCTTCTCCGCGAAGGCTTTGATCAGCAGTGGGTGATCATGCCAGGACTCGACAAAATCCAGAGTGAAAGGAGTTCCTGTCGCCCCTTCGACGGCACGGCGGTACAGGCCAACGCTGGTGCGGGAATTCTGTGGAGCAAGGCAGATGGCGACGGCATGCTGGATGCCGTCGGCTGCCATGGTGCGGACGACATCAGGGATGAAGGGCTTCCAGTTGCGCATGCCCACGTACACGGGCATATGGAGAGAGGACGACAGCTGGTCAGCCTGCTTCATGGTCCAGCAGGTAAGCGGAGAAAAGCCGACGAGCGTGTAACGGTGCGTAATCTCGTCGATCACAGGTTGCGGAAGGCCGCGCCCGCCGGTCACAAGACGGAGATACTCAGGCATTTCCTCGGCGTTGTCGGGACTGCCGTGAGCCAGCAGGAGAACGGCCGATTTTGGATTCGAGGGCAAAAGAATTTCCGTTCAATGGGCCACTGAGGGGAACTGCGCAGAGCGTTCCCGCAGAAAACTTGCCAGGTCCTTCACATTCTGTACCGGAGTCTCGGGCAGAATGCCATGGCCGAGGTTGAAAATGTGTCCCGGACGTCCCGCAGCGCGGCGGAGAATCTCTTCGGTGCGAGCTTTCAGCTCATTCCAACTCGCGAACAGCAGGACAGGATCGAGATTACCTTGCACCGCTCCCTTGAAGTCCAGGGCACGCCAACCTTCATCAAGCGGGACCCGCCAGTCGAGGCCGATGACGTCGGCGCCAGTTTCTTTCATGGAAGGCAGCAAGGTAGAGCTGTCAGTCCCGAAATAGATGACGGGGACGCCGGTCTTCTGAAGCTTTTTCACGAGTGTGGTCGCGTGGGCGAGCACATATTTTCGATAGTCTTCGACGCTGAGGCAGCCCACCCAGCTGTCAAATACCTGAATCGTGTCGGCGCCAGCAGTTACCTGTTCAGCGGCGTACTCGGCGACGACCGCAACCAGCTTTCGCATAAGTTCGTCCCACACAGCCGGCGCGTTGTACATCATCTTTTTGGTGTGGACGTAGTTCCGCGAGCCGCCGCCTTCGATCATGTAGCTGGCAAGGGTGAATGGAGCTCCGCAGAAGCCGATCATCGGGAGGGTGTCACCGAA
Organism: uncultured Acidobacteriota bacterium; assembly: GCA_963711675.1. Lineage (GTDB taxonomy): Bacteria > Acidobacteriota > Terriglobia > Terriglobales > Acidobacteriaceae > CAVQFB01. The sequence goes on from CAVQFB010000017.1 coordinate 129,447, forward strand.
ATGCTTGCAGACGAGTCGAATGGCGTCGGAGACGTAACCTAGTTCAGCGGCACGATCAGTTCGAAGGCGGACGACGTCGGCTTTCTCCCGCAGCGGCTTCTCGATCACTGGCCCTTCGCCGGCTTCGAAGCGAAACGGCAGCCCCATGACTTCTAAGGGGAGCAAGAGATCAGCGAAGATGATGGCAGCGTCGACGCCCAAAGCTTCGGCGGCGGTGATGGTAACCTCCGCGGCGAGTTCGGGCTTCTTGCAGATCTCGATCAGCGAGTGTTCTTTTCTGACAGCGCGGTATTCGGCCATGTATCGCCCAGCCTGACGCATGAACCATACCGGAGTGCGATCGACGGGCTGGGCTCTACACGCCCGTACGAAGCGGGATTCGGGGGCTGACATGAATCTTACAATTTAGCATTTTGGGGAGGGTGGCGTCGCGGAGGACCATGATAGTGACGCGGTCTAGTTGCTAACAGTAGTGATGTCCACATCCTGTGATAGCCCCGCGCCAGATCCCTCGCTTCACGATAAAAAGCGTTTCGCTCGGGATGACAAGGGATTTAGGCTCGTGTTCGGCTAAAACCAACATTGATTCCACTCGGCAATTGTGGCATCGCTGAAGCAAAGCCCTGAGACGAACCAAGGTTCTTCGCCACCGATTAAGGTTTTGCTGGCGGATTCAGCTGCTGCGCCTCTGAGCGTTCGCGTTGTGCGTCTTGCTGTCGTCCCAGCTGATCGTAGGCGTCGGCGAGAAACTCGTGAGCTTCCCGGGAATTCGGTTCAACTTGCGCAGCCTTCTGAAGGTTGGGAAGCGCGTCCGCGGGGTGGCCTTGCAAGGAGAGAATCCTGCCAAGAAGAAGATTGGCGCGGTAGTGGTCCGGGTTGAGATTGAGTGTCGTGTCAAGTTCCTGCATGGCATCGGGAACGCGATCGATGCGGGCGTAGACGGCGGCCAACGAGAAGTGTGCATCGGCCCACCGGGGCGCGCGGGCAACGGCCGCCTCGAACTCCGGCGCGGCTTCCTTCCAGTTGCCGGTCTCGAAGAGCGCGAGACCAAGTTCGTAATGGCCCATGCCTGAATCGGGAAGCAGCTTGACCGCTTTCTGTAACGCGGTAACGGCTTTGGCGTAGTTCCGCAGTCCAGCCTCTGCCATGCCGTATTGCATGTTGGCCACGGGCATATCTGGCGCCTGCTCCAGCACACGTTCAAGCAAAGGCGCCGCCTGCTCGTAGCGCGCGTCTTCCACATCAAACATGGCGTCATGGAGCAGATTGGCGACTTCGATTTTGGACTTGGGATCGGCGCCGGAAAGACTCTTGTCATCGGATGCAGAGCCGGAGTCTGACCCAACGTAGCCGAGAGCCTGCAGCTTCTGCAGCTGCTCAGGATCGGGCTTCGAGAGGGCAACGAGCGTCTGACTGGTCTTCTTGCGGAATTCGTCGAGCTGAAACCCGAAGGTATCAGCCACAGCTCGTGACTTGACTGCGAGATTGTGAGCGGCGGCGGGATCGGCAGATTCGTCGTAGAGCTCGCGGTTGGGCGCCTGAATGTAGAGATATTTTCCATTGCGCAACGCACGTAGAGAACTCCATCCGAAGGCGCGGTGTGGGTAGTCGGTCTCGGCGTAGGCGGGGCGATCCACTGCCTCGCCAGCGGAAGACTTGCTCGCTTGCTGTTGGTTGGACGTGGAGTGCGATGTGCTTGTTGCCGCAGCGGACTTGATCGCTGCCAGCAAGGACTCGCCCTGCATCTCCTTGGGAATCGCAATGGCAGATTCCTGCAACAAAGTAGGCGCAACGTCGACAAGGCCGACGCGAGTCTCAACCCGCTTTCCTGCAGTGCGGTTTAGCGGCAGTTTCATCATCAGGGGCACATGCAAGGTTTCGTCATAGAGGAAGATGCCATGGGTGTTCTCGCCGTGTGCGCCAAGCGACTCTCCATGATCGGCCATCACCGCAATCAGGGTCTCATCGAAGAGCCCATGTTTTCGCAACTCGGCAAATAGCTTGCCCAGGATGGAATCTGCGTACGCGATCTCGCCGTCGTATGGCTGAGACGCATAGCGCTCTTTGAATGGAGGAGGAGGATCGTAGGGGTCGTGCGCATCGTAGAGATGTATCCAGAGAAAGAAAGGAGGACTGTCGAGGTGGCTGAGCCAACCGAGCGCATGGTCAACCACCACGCTCGCACGCCGTTCGACGGTTTTGTACCGGTCCGCGCCATGACGGCGAAGTTGGAAGCCTGCGTCATAAATGTCAAAACCGCGATCGAAGCCGGGGGCTGTGCCGTCGAGAGGATCGAGGATCAGAGAGCCCACGAAGGCTCCCGTGTGGTAGCCCTGCTGGTGGAGCAAGTCCGGCAGGTAAGGAAGACGCGGAGAAATCGGGACTCCGAAATCGTTCACGTGGTTGAACTGAGGATACGTACCGGTCAGGATGGTGGCGTGCGATGCCGTGGTCAAAGGAACGTGCGAGTACGCGTGCGTGAAGACGACGCCCTGGCGGGCAACCGCATCAAGATTCGGCGTCAGCCCACGCTTCGAGCCAAGAAAGCCCATGCGATCGGCGCGCGTGGTGTCGAGGGTAATAAGAATGATGTTGGGACGCTCGACGGGCGCAGCGAGGCAGATGGCGCTTCCCAGGAAGAGAAACAACAGGAAACCGAGACGACGAACCACCATAGAGTGAGAGGGAGTCTACCATGCACTCGATAAGTTCAGGGACCGCATAGCAACGTCGCGCCTCGGTTGCTTCATCCACTCAACTAGCTCGTTTAGCACATCGGGCACAGTGCTAGGGACTCCGTCTTCCTCCGTGAGCAAAATTCTCGACGCTTTTAAAGTTAGTTTGAACGTCCGGCTTCCTCGGACAATCTCATCGCACGTAGCCTGGATTGTCTCGTCATCCTCTTCGAGCGTTAATTTCAGAGTCCTGTCATACCAGCTGAGCTTCCTTTCCCTTGCACTTCTGCCGCCGCAACCGTAAACGCCCCACTCATTCTCTAAGACATCAGCTGGCGATCCGTCAATGATGTCACTTCTTCCCAACCGAGAGAGCAGGAGGTGTGTGTGAAGCATTGTGCCATCATGGTAGCCACCTTCAATATTCCCTACGCCCCAAACGCTAACATTTCCACAAGGTCCAGGTCTATGCCCTCGTTACGCCGGATAGGAGTGCGGGCAGACTCCCTCGAATCGCACTCACCGCGGAACTAGAAAATGAACTTGAGCACGAAGTTCATGTTTCTCGGCCCGCCCTGCGCGATAACGGGATTGCCGGCAGCGGTGTCGGACGTCTCCGTGATGGTCCCGAAGTTTCCAGAATTGACCGACGCGCATCGATTGCCCACAACGTTTCCGCAGACGGTAAGGGCGTCGTTGGGCAGGTAGTAGAAATTGCCGCGGTTGAGGACGTTAAAAACCTCCCATCGCACTTGAACGCTCAACCGCTCAGAAATCTTTGTGTCTTTGATGAGGGAGAGATCCCACTGGGCGAGTCCCGGTCCAATAAGTTGGTTGCGGCGAGAATTGCCGACGCCAGAGCACGGGTTGTAGAAGGGCGACAGGGGTAAACCTCCGGTGGCGCTGACGTTCCCGCAAGGATCAGCCTGGCCGGGGGCGGTGTAGGTCTCCTCAACATACTGGTCCGGGTTGCGCGTGTTGTAGTGGATCGGAGTGCCGTCATAGGCAGCGCGGATGCCGTTTCCGCTCATGCCCTGGCCAGTGGGATCATTGCCGCTAAGCAATGCACTGAAGGGGCGACCACTGATAGCTGTAAATATAGTGCTGAGTTGCCACCCATCGCCAGCCCGCTTGCCCAGGAATGCGATCTTGGGCGCTGTATAGACGCCGCCCACGTTGAAATTCAGCCGGACATCGTGGTCACACAACCCGCGCGAGTCAGCGAAATTCGCGCGCCCCAACGCCGTACTTCCTACCGGGTTGGAGTTGTTGATTTGCGGGTAGTCGCCGGCTCCGCCTCGGTTGACGGAATTCTCGTCGTAACATTTGCTCCAGGTAAGGTTGTATTGCGTGTTGAACCCATGCCATCCGCGCTGGTTGAAAGACGCTTGCAAACTGTCGTACTGCGAGCTGGCACCGTTGGTCGCTTGTATGAGATGGCGGAGATTCAGCGACGGTTCAATCGTGCTGTACGGCCGGAAGGGATCGCACTGCGATTGGCTGGTGCACGGACTGCCGATCGGAGAGGCATTAAGATCCTGGTAGATGACGAGATCTCTGCCGCGCTGACCCGAATACGCCAAAGTCAAAACGCTGTTGTGGAAGACCTCTTGCTGGACGCTGAGGTTGAAGTTGTGGTAGCGAGGAGTCTTGAAATTCTGCACCACGGAGAACGCATTGATGGGACCAGTGCCGGTTGGATTCGGTCCAAACAGCGGGCCGGCGACCGCCGAGTCGAAGCAAATGTACTGGCCCACATGAGCAGTCGGATCGTAACAACCCTGGCCCAGGACACTGTTAGCCGTGTTGGGGGGAGTTGTGGCAATTCCGCTGGCAACGTCCGATTCGTTACTGACATTGAAGAAACCCAGATTGGCCTGAGTAAATACGCCGGTTCGCGCCTTGGCGAAGGAATAGGGTGAAGCGAGCGCGCCGAAATTGGCGACGTCATAGGAGAGGGAATAGCCCCCGCGCAGTGCGGTCTTGCCCGTGCCGTAGACATCCCAGGCAAAGCCGAGATGCGGACCAAAGTCGCCGTAGTCCACGTTGTGAATCCCGCTGATACCCTTGCCAACCTGCACAAGACCAGTGCCTGGAATGAAGTTAGCTTCCAAGTCATTGGTGTCCCGCATGGTGCCGTTAATGTCATAGCGCAGGCCGTAGCTGAGCGTAAGGCGGGGCTTGATCTTCCAGTCGTCCTGAATGTAGAAGCCTACCGAATTCTGGGTGATATGGCGGTGAGTATTGCCGAAGCTGCGATCGGCCAGATCGGCTTTTCCCAGCAGCAATTCTTCTACGTCGTTCTGGACGGGATCATTAGAGACTGGGGCATAGTAGCTGAAATATCCCACAGCCAATCCGGTGCGGGCTTCGTTGCGAATGCTGTTGGTGTAGGCTCGCTGGAAATTTCCGCCAATCTTGATGACGTGATTTCCCTTCACCCAGGAAAAGTGTTCGGACCAATCCCAGGTCGCGTCCGGCTGCGTTACCAGGGGATAGCCTTGCACTCCCCCAATGTACCCACCGTAGCCGAGGTGGTACATGTAAACGTAAGGAACGCCAAAGTCGGCAGCACCGAGCGGGCCGGTGTCGATCCCCAGACTCTTAGGGTCGATCTTGTTGTTGATACCCAGCACTTGAGCAAATCGTGTATAGCCGAGCCGGCTTTCGAGGATCTTGTTGTTGCCGATGTTTGTGGTCCAGCTGACGCCTGCCATTTGGGCACGCGAAGGCGCGACCGAATTGAACAGTCCCGGACTGCTCCCGGCAGCCGGTAAACCCGCGAATGGAGGCGCGCTCTGAAAGCTGTCGCCGAAAATATAACGAACCGCGATCGAATTGTTCGAATTGATCTTGTAATCGAACTTGACGCCGAACCCGTTCTGGCTTGCCGTAGTAGGGGTGTTGGCTGTGAATTTGCCGGTGGTCGAGGTGGGGAAGAGGTTCAGCAGGTTAAGACCTGCAGGATCTACGGTAAGACCGCTGGCAGCGATGTCGGCTTTCGCGCCCTGAATCTCTGCGGGAGTTGGCACGGCACGATTGCTCACCGCCAAGGATTTGAGGCGCTGTCCCTCGTAGTAGAGAAAGAAGAAGGCTTTGTCTTTGATGATGGGACCGCCGAGCGTGCCGTTCATCTGGTTGTTGTGAATGTTCGTCTTCTGGCACTCGCCAGGACTGGCGCAATTGTCGAAGGTGTGGTTCGAAAAGTAGTTGACCGCATCCCCGAAACCGCTGTGATTGACCCAAGTGCCGGAACCGTGCCACGAGTTGGTTCCGCTTTTCATGTTCAGAAGGATGGGAGCGCCACCTTTCACGCCAAATTCTGAAGAAGGGGTCTCCTGGACGCTCAACTCTTCAATCGCCTCCGGCGGGAACGTGACAGCCGGAATGCCCACGATGCCGGTCTCGCCGATTGCAGAGTCGCCGTAGTAACGATCGTTGTTGTACAGCCCATCGATGAAGTAGTTATTCGAAGTGGTACGGGCGCCATTGATACTGATCGCCAGGAAACCGCCACCTGGGGCACGCTGCACGCCGGGGGTAATCGCTAGCAGTGAGTTGAAATCGCGGCCATTCAACGGGACGGACTCGATCTTTGCAGCATCGACGTAGTTGTTGTTGTTGCTGGAAAACTCGACCAGAGGCGCCTCGCCTTCCACTTCGACCATTTCGGTGCGCTGCCCTACCTGAAGTGAATAGTCGACACGAGTCACCGCACCGGCGGCGACCGCGACCGGGCGCTCCGTGGTCTTGAACCCCGCAGCCGAAACCGCGACTTCGTAGTTGCCGATAGGCAAGTCGGTAATTCTGAAGATACCCGTGCCGCTAGTGGTGGCAGTGCGGACGAGGCCAGTGTCGACATTTCGTGCGGTCGCGGTTGCGCTCGCCAAAGCGGCACCGCTGGAATCCTTCACGTCGCCTTCGATGTCACCGGTGATTTTTTGGCCAAAAGAAGGAAGAGGAACGAGCAACTCGAGGCACAGCAAGAAACACCACAACCTACGGCAAGCCAACCCAGACATGAGCCCCCCCTCACTTCGAGGTAAAGCAATCGCTATACCGAATCCCGTTAGCCGAAAAGTGTAGTGGTGAGGCGATGGAAGTCAAGCCAAAAGTGAAGAATGACGGGCAGTTGAGGCACTTCTACACAATATTTCTTCCGAATTTCTGTGACCACCGGACAGCTATTAGTTTTTGTATTCCAACGTATCGAATCTACTTATTACAAGATTCGGTGTTGACGATTTGTGCCGCAATGTTTTTGTGCTGAAAGCGCTAATGAGCGGCGCTCGGATTCGAGCGCGTTTCTGCTGGTTGCAAGGAGGACCGCGGTCAGACGGCTGCCCGTTCCATCTCTTTTTGCATTTCCTCCAGGGTCAAGCCTTTGGTTTCAGGGTAGACAAACAGCACGACAAAGAACTGGACGACCATCATCACGGAGAAGAACACAAAGGGGTAAGCGCCTGAGGATGCCGCGAGGAGAGGGAAGGTTAACGAGATGATGCCATTCATCAGCCAGTGCGAGAAGCTACCCAAGCTCTGTCCTTTTGCCCGAACCGTGTTGGGAAATACTTCACTGAGGTAGACCCAGATCACGGCGCCCTGCGAAAACGCGAAGAACGCGATATACCCGATGAGCAACCAGACCAGGAACTGTTCGTTGCGGTGGGTGAAGAAAATTACCGAGACTCCAGCCAGGCATGCCGCTGTACCCACGGCGCCGACGAGGAGCAACTTCTTACGCCCCAGCTTGTCGATCACCGACATGGCCACCATGGTGAAAATCAGATTGGTGGCCCCGACCGCAACCGCTTGAAGATTTCCTGATACCTTGCTGAAACCGGCGTGAGCGAAGATGTCGTTCAGGTAGTAGAGAATCGCATTGATGCCGGACAGCTGGTTAAACATGCCAATGCTGACGGCAAGAAAGATTGGCAAGGCGTATTTCCGCGAAAACAGTGTTTCTTCCGCCTGCAGCCTTTCGAAGTGAATGGAGTCGACGATGTCCTTGAGTTCTGCCTCGTAATTTTCCTCCCCGATTGCCTTAAGCACATCCCTAGCCTCATCGACGCGGCTTTTCTTGACCAGCCAGCGCGGGCTGCGAGGAATCATGAACAGCATCAGGAAGAAGAAGGCCGCGGGTAGGGCGGCGATGCCCAGTTCCCATCGCCATTCCGAGGCGCCGAATGAGGCGAGGCCGATCAGATAATTGGAGAAGTAGGCGAGCAAGATTCCGAAGACGACGTTGAACTGAAAAAATCCTACGAGCCGCCCCCGCGATTTTGCCGGAGCGATTTCCGCTATGTACATGGGCCCTAACACGGACGACCCGCCTATGCCAAGCCCGCCGATAAACCTGAATGCAACCAGCGAGTACCAATTCCAGGCCAAAGCACACCCGAGGGCCGACACCAGATACAGAACTGCCATAACCCGCAGGCTGTCACGCCGGCCATAGCGCTCACCTGGAATTCCGGCTAACATCGCACCCACAATCGTGCCGCCGAGCGCACTAGCCACGGTGACACCCAACAGAGACGGGGTGAGTTGGTAGGTTTGCGTCAAGGCCGCTGTCGTGCCAGAAATAACCGCAGTGTCAAATCCAAACAGCAAGCCGCCCAAAGCTGCCACGACGGTGCTCTTGGCCAGATTCGCGTTCAATGCCATGCCGCCTCCGGAGTTGCTCTAGTTTGCAGCCTTCTCGTAAAGAGAGATTTGACCTGCAATTTGCGACTTGTCGCCCACAACCACCATGGTCAGCTTGTCATTAACAATGTACTGACGAGCCATGTTGCTAATCTGCTCGGGGGTGACTGCATACACTTTTTGAACGTAGGTTTCCAGATACTGTCCCCCGAGTTGATGAAGATCGACGAACTGAAGCTGGGTGATAAGTCCGTCGCGACTTGAATTTCGTAGCACAAACACTCCGGCCAAATAATTCTTGATACCGTCCAACTCAGCGGTGGATGGTGGAGTTTTCTGCAATCGATCGATTTCGTAAAGGATCTCTTTGATGGAGGGGCCCGTGACAGCGGTGGTCACGTCTGCAACCTCCACCCAATACGCATCACGATAGCGAGCGGAGACCTGGCTGTTCGGGGAGTATGTGTATCCTTTTTGCTCGCGAATATTGGAAGTGATACGGGAGGCGAATGAACCACCTAGGAGAGAGTTCATCACCAGGAGCGGCAGGAAGTCGGCATTGCTGGGGTCGATGGTCGGGAGGCCGATGTAGAGCGTGGACTGCGCCGCTCCCGGACGGTCAACCACTTCGAGTCCATGCGTCGCGACGGGTTTCGGGATGGCGACAACGGGATCGGGACCGCGTGTCCAGTCTGAGAATGCCCGAGTGATCGCGGTTTTCACCGCCTCGTCGTCAAACTTGCCGGCGACGTATACATGGGTACGAGCGGCGCCAAAGTTTTCACCGTAAAACTTCCGAACCTGTTCCACTTCGAACGAATTAATCATCGGCTCAGTGGAAAATAGGCGGCCGTAGGGATGATCGGGATAAAGCGTCTTGAGAAATTGTTCGCGCGCCAGAGGCCCGGGCTGGGACTTCTGAATGCTCAGCCGTCGTACCGCATCCTGCTTCAGCCGGGGCAGCTCGGACGCCGGCAACAAGGGATGTTCGACCACGTCGGCGAGTAAGGCGACCATCTGCGGGCCGAACTCGGAAAGCACATCTCCGGAAACATTAGTGACGTCGGGCCCGGCATTAATTTCGACCGAGCCACCCATGGAAGCTGCGGCTTGCGCCACCTGCTCGGAGGTTTTAGACGTTGTGCCTTCCTTCATCAGTTGCCCAGTCAGGTCCGCCAGCCAGACCTGCGAAGCCGATTCGTTGAGACTGCCCGCGCGAATCGCAATGTTGATGGCAACCTTGGGGATGGAGCCGTAGGGCACCATCGTGACCTTCAGCCCGTTGGGAAGCGAAAAGGTCTCCGTCGGCGGCAAATGGAATGGTCTTGGCGGACCGCCAGAGGGCGGCGCCTGTTTCGCCGCGGGATTCTGAGCGGCGGTGATGGAGCTGCAGGCCAGAGCTAGAAATGCAATGGATAAAATGATCGTTCCGGGGGTTTTCATACTTTCTCCGCGATAGTCATCTGCCGGACTTGCTCTCGGCGGGAGCTGCAGGCTTGGGCTCAACCACCAGAACCGTGCGATTGGTGGGACGCAGGTATTCGGATGCGGTTTTCTGCATCAGCTCCGGCGTGACTTTTCTGAACTGGGTTTCGAGATCATTGATGCGGGACGGATTGTCGTCGAAAAGCGCAAAACTCGCCAGCAGATCGGCGCGACCGAAACCATTCAGCGATCCAAGGTGGTTGTAGAAATCCGAGCGCAACTTGATAAGAGCACGATCCAAGACGGCCTGATCCACCGGCTTGGAACGGAGGGGAGCAATCACAGATTCCGCGGCATCGACAATGTCGTCGGGCTTCGCGTTGCTGTCGTGATACAGATAGGCAATCCAGAGCATCGGACCGTTGTAGTTGAACATATTACCCAGCAGATTGATTCCGCCCTGAACCTGAGCCGTGTAAGCCCGCTTTTTTACCAACTCCGCGTGAAGCAGGCTGTCATCGCCCTGCAACAGCACCTGATCGAGGAGGCCCATCGCGTAGAACTCCGGCGTGTTTCGCGCCGGCATGTGATAGGCCATCGCGATGGCAGGGCGTTTGGCAAGAGCATCGGTTTTTGAATCTCGCCTTTCCTTCTCTTGTCTGGGCTCGGTCAGATCCGGCTGCTTGACTTCGGGAACCGAAGGAATGTCCGCGAAATACTTGTCGATCATTTTCTTCGCGTCGGCCGGCTCAAAGTCCCCGACGACGGTGAGGGCTGCATTGTTGGGAGCGTAGTAGGTCTTGAAGAACTGCTGTACGTCAGGCAAGGTGGCGGCATCGATGTCCTTCAGATCGCCATAGAAATTGTGCGCGTTGTACCAGTTGGTATTCGCGTACTGTGGCATATCGAGCCACGGGAAGCCTCCATAAGGCCGGTTGATCACGTTGACTTTGACCTCGTTCCCAACTACTCCTTGCTGGTTTTTGAGGTTGTCTTCGTTAATGGCAAGACCTCGCATGCGATCGGACTCAGCCCAGAGAATGGTCTCGAGCTTGTTGGCGGGCATGACCTCAAAGTAGTTCGTGAAATCGAAGCGCGTGGAACCGTTGAGAATTCCGCCGTTCTGTTGGACCAGCCGAATCATTTCCATCTTCCCCAGATTTTGTGAACCCTGGAACATCATGTGCTCGAAAAGATGAGCGAACCCAGTACGATCCCTGGGCTCAACGCGAAATCCAATTCGGTAGTAGACGCCGACTACGACCGTGGGGGCGGAATGATCGGTGGAGAGTACGACCCGCAAGCCGTTGGGCAGCTTGTAGTATTCGACGGGCACGTTGAAGCCGGACGAGGATTGGGACTTGTCTTGCGTTGTTCGGGCAAACAGAGTTGGGACCAGAAGAAAAAGCAGAATCAGAAATTGGCTGCTACGGAGCAACATATGTATCTCCACCAGCGCGAATGATGGCCGTGGACGCGCCTTAGCAACCTACATCTCTGATCGAAAACTTGCAAATGTGGTGAGAAAAACTAAGGCTTGGGCTGTTCGGGGGTGGGTTGTTCGGGTTTTGGCTCGGCAGCGGTCGCCGGCTTGGGATTCTCGGAGCTATTTTCGCCAGCACTCTCACCGGCAGCATCATCTTTAGTGATGTATTGGACTATCACAGAAATGCGCCGATTCGATGGATCCATGGGATCGGCGGGGGTGCGCAAACGTTGATCGGCGTAGCCGCGCACTTGCGAAATCTGGTCCACCCGGATTCCGTTCTGCTGCATAAGACGTCGGGCGGAGTTCGCGCGATCAGTGGAGAGTTCCCAGTTCCCGTAATCACGGTTTGCGTTGTAAGGCTTGGAGTCGGTGTGCCCTTCAATGGAAATCTTGTTGGGCAGGGTGCCCAACTGCTGGGCAAGCAGGGATAGCAATTCGCTGCCGTTCGAATTTGGCTTGGGACTGCCGCTCTCGAAGAAGGTACCTGCCGCGGATTCCAGAAGCTCGATGCGAAGCCCCTCACTGGTCACGGTCATTTCGATCTGTTTGTTCAATTTGTCCAGGTTGGTCATTTTGCGAATTTGCTTCTGCAGTTCCTCCTTCAGCCTGGACATGTTGTCTTTGGTGAGCGTGAAATTCTCTCCGGAACCCTTCTCGTCTGTGCCGACCTTCTTGGATTTGCCGGTGGGATCCTTGAAATATCCGCCGACTGCCTCCTGAACCTGCTTGCTGCTGTTCAGCAGCCAGAGGACTATGAACAGCGCCATCATGGCGGTAACGAAGTCGGCGTAGGCCACCTTCCACGCGCCCCCGTGGTGGCCGCCATGGCCCGCTTTCTTCTTGATGACGATGATTGGCGTGGATTCAGACATGGTATTGCACGCAACTAAGCGCCGGATGCAGCAGCACTGGCAGATCCAGCACCCTTACAGGTCTTCTCGGTCAGTTGGAATCCCGGCCGAACATGAGCCGGAATCGCTCGCCGGGCAAACTCCACAGCCATGATGGGAGCGGATCCCTTGATGAAGGAAACCATCAGGACGCGCATGACATGGTAAAAGGCGTGCTGGTCGTCCGCGGTCTTGGAGAGGTTTGAGGCGATAGGACCGATAAGGCCATAACAGAGGAGGATGCCCAGGAAGGTGCCGACCAACGCGGCGGCGACCTTGTGCCCGATCTCTTCCGGCGGGCCGCCTAAGGCGCCCATCGTAATGACTACGCCCAAGACAGCAGCGACGATGCCCAGTCCGGGCAGGGAGTCGGCCATGCTGCTCAGAGCCGCGATAGGAAGGCCGGCCTCATGATGGTGGACCTCCATGTCGAGTTCCATCATTTGATCGACGTCGAAAGCGTTGATCCCTCCGCTCACGGCCATGCGCATGGTGTCGCACACAAAATCGCGCAGGTGGTGGTCTTTTAAAAAGGAAGGATACTTGGAGAAGATGGGGCTCTTGGATGGGTCCTCGACATCATTTTCGAGGGCAACCAGTCCTTCTTTGCGAGCCTTGTTCAAAACTTCGTACATCATCTTTAGCGAGTCGAGATAGCGCTGCTGGGTAAAAGGGGAACCGCCGAAGACTTTGCCAATGCCCGCCGCAATCTGCTTGAGAATGTGCAGAGGATTAGCGACTAGGACAGTCCCAATCGAGGCGCCCCCGATGATGATGAGTTCGGCTGGCTGGAGAAGCACCCGCATGTTGCCGTGCTCCATCAGGTAGCCACCGGCTACAGCCCCAAACACCACCAGGATTCCAATGATTGCGAACATAATGTACGAGTCCCAACTTACTTGCCCTCAGGCGCAGGGATGGAACCGAGATCAACCTTCCCGATAGTCCGGCTCAAGCGCCGAGTCTTGTTTCCCGGGCCCACTGTATGGCCTCGAAGTACAGATCCGCCACAACGCCGTCCACGAGATGAAGCTTGGCGGCAATATCACTTCCTTGATCCCACTCACCCGACTCCTGCGCCAGCATGAGTTGATAGATGGGGCGAAGACTGCTGGGTTTACCCAGCAAGACTTCCTTGGTGTCCTTGTCGAGCGGAATCTGTTCGAGCACAGTGGACATGGGAAGTTCCATGATTACATCCATCAATGAGAGCAACCCCAGGAGGAAAAGGTCGGAGTCACCATGGGGGACCTTCGAGGAGAGCAATTCACAGAAACGCGCCCGGACCAGAGCAGAGGAAATTAGTTCTGTCGACTTGCCTTCCCCAGCTGCCATGGTGGCCACCATGCGTATCCAGCGGCGCACTTCGCGTTCTCCAAGCAGGGAGAGCCCTTGCCTGACCGACCGAATCTCACTGGAGAAGCCGAATATGGCGGAGTTCAGGTAGCGCAGGAAGCGGTAACAAACTCCTGCTTCACTCTTAACAAGCTTCTCAATGTCCCGCATATCCAGCTCAGGCTCAGAAACGAGTCGTAGCATACGAAGATAATTGAGGCGACTTGCCGGGATCTCCCGTGCCGTAAGGATCTCAGGGCGGCGAAAGAAGTAGCCCTGGAAGTAACTAAACCCCATCTTGCGAGAGGCTTCGAACTCCTCCTTGGTCTCGACTTTTTCTGCCACCATGTGGCAGCGCTGATTGCGGAAGCGCTTCACCAACGTGTCGCGCTGCTCGCTCGTCGTGATGGTCAGATCCACTTTGATCAGATCGGCGAAGTCGGTAAGTCGAGAGCGGGGATCATCAAGCACAAAGTCGTCTAACGCGATCATAAAGCCGCTGTCGCTCAGGCGACGGCAGGCGGCGATCACCAAGTCGTCGGGTTCAACCGTCTCCAGGATTTCGACGACAGTTTGCTCTGGAGGAAGCAGGGTTACATAATCCTTGAGGAGAATGTCGCGAGTGCAGTTTACGAAGGCCCTCCGGCCGTCACACAGGGTATCCAGACCAAACAGGAAGGTGCTGTCCAGCGTGCTACGCGAGGCGGCTTCCGGATCAGGGTTGCGGAAATATGTCTCTACTCCATCGCGGAAGAGCAACTCGTAGCCGAAGACTTGCTGATCCGCGGTCAGAATGGGTTGCCGTGCAACGAAGCGCAGCCCTTGCGGCGAGCCTGAGGGCTGATCCGGTTTCTCGGGTGCCGGGGTTGGTTTGGCAGTCACCGCCCCCTAATCGGCAGTTGCCCCGGGAAACTTCAGCCAATTCGAACACTCAGCGAAGGATATTCCGACAGGTCCGCCAGCTCCGGCTTGGTCTAGAAAACTAAAGGCACTTGATTCCTTGCCGCGAACTGCCGATAGATAGCAGTGATGAGTGCCAGAACGATTCTCGCCCTCTGCGGGCTGGAATGGCGGGTACACAGATGGGGGATTTCGGTACAGGGCCGCTTGGAGGAATCGTGCCTTTGTCGGACGGGGGGACCCGCGATACTGGCGCGGAGGCGAATTCCCGCAAGCGACCTCGCCCCCCGAAAGTGGAGCCCGATCCTGCCGAGGTAGTCCGACCTGAAACCCCTGAAGATCCCGAAGACCCACCCCACTCGGTCGATCACCTCGCATGATGTGGCAGTCTGAAAATTGGCACCTGTTGGGCCACACAATTGACTGACCCGGGTGACTCCGCGCTTGTGGTAATCTTTATTTTGTTGTCGTTGTTTCGATTCGCGAAATAGAATACGAGGTCGGTTGCCTGTGTAGTTTGAAGCTGATGTAGGGCACAATGCACCGCTCTGGCCAGGATCCCTCCGCGCTGTGCTGCGAGTGTTGGCTCTCGAGAGTGTCGTCTTCCTTTTGCTTCAGCTCAGAAAAATTGTCAGCAAGGTCCGAGCCAGATTCTGGCCAGGTGATGTAGTGCACGCGATGTTTTGGAATTCGTAACAAGAGGGGATTGAGTAAACGGTTGCTGGAAAAGTGTGCTATGTAAGATCATGCGCGTGCATTTTGCGCTGAGCCGAGCAAACCGGCAATCTTTCTTCCCCGAAGATGGAGATCGGCGGAACTAAAGCTCAGGCTTCGAGCTAAGCCTTCGGAGGTGTCGGGCACGCTAGAGATCGTAGCGAGGGGGCTGGTTAGTGCGTAAGGATAGAGTACTCATTGCCGAAGACGAAGTGCACCTTCGTGAGGCTCTCCGGATCTTTCTGGAGACTCACGACTACGAGGTTGTCGCCACTGATTCGTGTGCGAACGTGGAGCACTTTTGGCGAACGGCCCGACCCGACATCGCGGTATTGGACTACAGGTTGCCCGATGGGGATGCACTCGAACTGCTGTCCCGCCTGAGATCGGTTGAGGCTTCCACGCCTATCGTCATTTTGACGGGATACGGGTCCATTGATCTCGCCGTAGAAGCCGTTAAGCGTGGCGCCGAGCAGTTCCTGACCAAGCCGGTGGAGTTAGCAACTCTGCTGGTCGTAATCAAGCGCAGCATTGAGAATGTCAGGAACCGGCAAAAGCAATTGGCTGAAAACTCCCGTCTGGCGCGCGATCTGAAAGACCCCTTCATCGGTTCCAGTCCGGTCATCCGCAGCCTTGCGGAAAAAGTGGACCGGGTCATCATGACCGACAGCCCGATCCTCATCCAAGGGGAGACGGGAACGGGAAAAGGAGTCCTGGCCCGGTGGTTTCATTACCGCGGACCGCGAGCGGCGGAGCCTTTCGTCGACTTGAACTGCGGCGGTCTTTTCCGCGAACTCCTCGAGTCCGAGTTGTTCGGATATGAACGCGGCGCCTTTACTGGTGCGGTGCAAAGCAAAAGTGGCCTGTTAGAGATCGCGCACAAGGGAACCGTCTTCCTGGATGAAATCGGGGACGTCGACATGCAGGTCCAGCCCAAACTACTGAAGGTCCTGGAGGAAAAACAGTTCCGCCGTTTGGGGAATGTGCGCGATATTCGCGTGGATATTCGGCTTATCGCCGCCACTCATCAGGACATAGGGAAGCTGGTTCAAGACAAGCTTTTCCGCAGCGATTTGTATTTCCGGATCAGCACGATTCCCATCACAACTCCGCCGCTTCGGCAGCGCTTGGAAGACATTCCGGTGCTGGCGAGCCATTTGCTTGACCGCATAACATCAGACTTAGGTATGGGTGCTGTCGAACTCGCGCACGATGCGATTACCGCCATGCAGTCTTATCCGTGGCCAGGCAATATTCGAGAACTGCGAAATGTTCTAGAGCGAGCAGTGTTGTTGAGCGGCAAGAGTCTTCTTCACGAAAAAGATTTGCATTTCGACACGCGTCCGGAACGTCCTAAGCTGAGAGAAGAAGACGTGCAGACCCTTGAGGAGATGGAACGCAAGTACATCGAGGAGGTTCTCTTCCTGGAAGGAGGACGTGTGGAGGCAGCCGCCAAGAGACTAGGCATCCCCCGCAGTTCTCTCTACCAGAAGATCAAGCAGTACCGCATCACGCGTCCTGGCCTGGCCGTTTAACCTCTCTTCTCATCAGTTTTTCACGACAAGATGGTGAAGCGCGCTTCGCCGATGAAGGGCATCACAAGAACTGCGATCGCAGGAAACCCTCCAGGCGGTGCCGATCTGTCGGCACTAATCCCGTAAACTCGACCCCCATGCCAACTCCGGCATCACAGGTCCTGACGACAGCGTCGGTATCGAGTTTCTCGGCACGAATCCAGATAGAGAGGTGAAGTGGGGTTCCTACGGGCGACGGGAAGATGGTTTCCATATAACAACCGGAAGCGCTGACGTCAGTTGTGGAAAGCTGCACTCGGGTGTTGTTTCTCGGGTCATGTACTTCTACTCCCAGAGCAAGCTTGTAGCGAGTGTGACGTCTGCGTTCTCGCGGGATGGCTAATGCCCTTGGACTTTCGAATTGAGAAGTACCGCTGGGGCGCCAAGGACATTGGGAAGGGTCCAAAACGTTGACGCCAATCTGAAATGTTCCGGGCCGCTCCATTTCACGAGTCCAGGTAACCCGTCCTTGGATGCCTTTGTCTTTGAATCGCAGTTCAATTTCTCGACCCGGCGGCACGGGGTGCCGCATCCCGGCCAGCAGCACGCTCTCGCGAGTCAGATCCTGAGCACGGGCCACTTGCTGGAATGACTCCCCATTTGTGTCCACCGCCGAAACCGTAACCGTCAATTCCTGCTTGGATTGGGGGGGAACTGGGCTGGGATTGGACACAGGACTTTGCTTGTTTTCCATCGCTCTTCCAATGAAACAGACCGTCCCTAGATCGGCAGGCTCCGTTTGCGCATTAATCGTCCGTTTGGAGACTCTTCTTCTGTAGCGATGGTAACGACCCGATCGACAGGCCTGGCCCGGCAGAAAACACAGCCAGCCCTAAGAAGAGCGCGCACAACTGTAATCTAGGCAAAGTCCCCCGCGAAGGCAGTGCATCGCGCATCGGGGTTAGTGCGGGGGCTAGTCTTTCATTTCCGATTCGTTCACGATCGCTTCCGCGATCTTGTCCGGTTCGACTTTGTATTGACCTGTGGAAATTGCTTGTCTCAGAGCCTGTATCTTATCGGCCCGTACCTCGGGCTGCGACAGGGCCGTTGCCTGTAGCGACGCGATTCCCGCAGTGTCCAGAGACAGAGTGACTTTGTCCCCTTCTGGGGACGAGACCTGATCTAATGATCCTGTCTGATCAACCGGAGCAGGTTTCCGCACTTGCTGCGAGTCGCTGGGAGTTAACGCGGATGGAGTGAGATCGACCTTCATGTTAGATACCTCAGGACGTGTTAAATGTCATTATGAGGCATTGGCCAGGCTTTGTCGCCGGTGATGCGGTTGCTTCCCGATATTCTGCCTGCTCTTGCATGCAACGACCTAGCGGCATTGTCAGGTGTTATAAACCTTCGCGCGCCAGATTAGGAAATGATGAGACAGAACGCGCGGAGGCTTGCTTCCGAACACCGCAGGAGCTCGGGCGCTCGCTAGTCCGGCAGCATTCGCGGTGAGCCAGGTTCATTCGAACAAAGCAGACTCAAATACACATGTATCTGATCGCGTTCTGCCTGTGAAGAAAAGAGGAAAGTAAATCCATGGGAAGCACCTTGCTGGCTGATAACTCTCGCCGAAACTCGAACCGGAGCGGCGCTGCCGGGCGCGGTAAAGATCAGGACAGCTTCGGAGTCCACCGGCAAGGTTTCCGTCAGCTGCGCGGCCAAGCCCTGCTCACTTATGTCGATACAACGAGCGTCAACAAGTCTTGGGGTGGGTTCGTTTACGCGAATCAGGAACCGGAAGGCTGCCGGAAACCTCGGTGTGCGATAGCCATAATCGTGAACACCATCCTTTTTGCTATTCTTCACTGAGATCTCCCACTCCAATTCCGTTTTCCATCGACATCCGTCGATAGCCGATTCTGTTTGTTAAAGTCTAGAACTCAGACTACTTTCCAGAAACCGGACCTTGGAGCACGTATCCAAAACGGAACGATGACCCATTTTGGCCGACATTCCAGCTAAATTCAAACATCGAAGGTCTGGCACCCAACGTGCTAATCCTTTACTAACTAATTCACATTTCAATGAGTGCTGTCACGTAGACAGACTCCTGCGTTGGCTAGGAAAGCTGATCTGTTTATCGGCAAAGAGCAGTGGCTTCTTTAGCCAGCAGGAGTGAGTTGCGGAAGCCGCTGCATTGTGAGTAGCTCGGCTAACCGGGGCAGTAAGGAGTAGAAGAGATTTCATGGCCATGCAACGGGGAGAACCACGCTCCATCGAGAACGGCATCCGCGTGCTCGTGGTAGAAGATGATCGCCCGCTCGCGAATTTTCTCCAGAAACATCTCCAGACCGAGGAATATTCCGTCGATTTGGCGGAAGACGGCGAATTGGGATGCAACGCCGTCACCAACGGCAAGTACGACTTGTTGATTCTCGATCTCAACCTGCCGAAGCTGGACGGCTTGGCGGTACTGGAACGGGTTCGCCCTCTCAAACCCAACTTGCCGGTCCTGGTTCTGACTGCGCGGAGCGCGGTCGAGGATCGGGTTGTTTCTCTGGACCATGGGGCGGACGACTGCCTGGTCAAGCCCTTCTCCTTCACGGAACTCTCAGCGAGGTTGCGTGCCCTCTTGCGCAGGCACAAAGACCTGACCAGACGCCCCATGCGCGTAGGAGACCTGGTGCTGGATCGCAAGAACTGGCGCGTGGAAAGAGCCGGCCGCAGGCTTGATCTGACCAGCAAGGAGTTCGCTGTACTTGAGTATCTCATGAGGAACACGGGCTCGGCCGTCACCCGCGAGATGATTATGGAGAACGTGTGGAATTCGCCGTACGACGCATCGAGCAATCTGGCCGACGTGTACATCAAGTATGTGCGCGACAAAGTCGATGGGATTTTTGAACATAAGCTCATTCGAACCATCCGGGGCGTGGGCTATGTTTTGTCGGATGATTAAAGACTCGGGATCGATATGCCACTAAGTCGTCAATCTGCACCTGTTGCCGAAGCTATTTCTACGGGCCTGCATTCGCTGGCTCAGCCGTTGACCATTCTCCAGGGAGTGCTGGAACTGGCTCTGTCGAGGGCAGAGACAGTAGAGGAATACCGAAACGCGGTAGAGGTGGCGCTGGGCAATGCCCGGCGTGCGATCGGTTCCCTGAACGACGTGCGCGAATCGGCGCGTCAGAGCTGGGGCCAAAGTCGTCTTTGATCCCAATGCGCAAGCCAAATTCCCTATGAGTGCACATCCTTCAGTCGAAGCCATGAGCAGCGTTTCTTCCCCCGTCTATGATGCGGCCGTCGGCGTTTTGGTGGTTAGCGCCGATGCCGGATTACGACGCAGCCTGATTTCGAAGCTGCAATCGCCCCACTGGGTTCTGCAGGAAGCCGTCAGCGGCGCCGACGCTCTGGATAAATTAGACGGCGGTGAGAATCAGCTGCTTTTGCTCGACCCTTCGCTGCCCGATCTTCAGGCCGCTGAGTTCCGGGTGCTGCTGCGGACGCAATATCCCCATCTTCAAGTTTTGACGGTGAATCCGCACACGGGACAGCCGTTGCTACCCTCCCCCACGCCGGGCCCTCTGACCACAAAGGTGATCGACACTCTGGAGCGGCTGGGGCCTTTGCAAATAGCGGTGGTTCCTCAGTTCTCGGGAGCGGATGATCGGCTGGAGAAGCAGCCGGGTCTCCCTGACATGGTGGGAGATTCGGACGCCATGTGCAAGGTTTACGCCACCACCCAACTGGTGGCGAGGCGCGACACAACTGTCCTTATAACTGGTGCGAGTGGAACGGGCAAAGATCTGGTCGCCCGTGCCATTCATAAGCTCAGTTCGCGTCGCGCCAATCCCTTCGTAGTAGTGAACTGCGCGGCAATACCCGAGCCTCTCCTCGAGGCTGAGCTGTTCGGCTATGTGAAAGGAGCTTTCACGGGAGCCGCCCAATCGCGGATCGGCAGAATTCACTCCGCGCAGGGGGGCACACTCTTTCTCGATGAAATTGGTGAACTGCCCATTGGATTGCAATCGAAGTTGTTGCGGTTCCTTGAGCAGGGGGAGTTGCAGCGCCTGGGCAGCTCTGACAATTTCCGAGTCGACGTGCGGGTGGTTGCGGCAACCAATGCGCCCTTGAAGAAACTCATCCAGGAAGGGCGCTTCCGCGAGGACCTTTATTATCGAATTGCTGTGTTCCCGATAGACGTGCCTCCCTTGCAGGCACATATGAGTGATTTGCTTGACCTGGCGGAAACTTTCCTCAGAAAGTTCTGCGGTCCGCGGGTTTTCTTGAGCTCCGAAGCTGTCGCTCTACTCCAGCAGCACAGTTGGCCGGGCAACATTCGCGAATTGCGCAATGTGATCGAACGAGCCAGCATTCTGGTAGGTGAGGGCAGAGAAATCTTCGGCGCTCACATTGTGCTCTAAGCTTGCGGCCTAGTTACCTCAGATAAAGTCCCACCAACAAGTTTCCCTCTTTGGCCCCACCCTTGCATTTCAACTGGGCAGATGTTGCCTAGTTCTCATCCGATTCCAATGAACGTCGCATTGGGAGCCGCGCCGACGCCAGAGGGTCATCTCTCTGATGCCTTCACCGCCTTTATGACTGCGGCGAGCCGATTGGAAAATTCTTATGGCTCTTTGCAGGACGAGGTTGAAGGCCTGCGTAGGGAACTGGAAGAGCGAAACGCTTCGCTCGCCGCGAGTTTAGCGACCAACCGAGAACTGACTATCGCGCTTCACCGAATTCTTGAGGCCTTGCCCTGTGGTGTGGCCGTGGTGGAGAACTCAAATCGCGCCATAGCCCTCATAAATCCCGAAGCGCGTCGCATGCTGGGGATGCCGGCTGACACAACCATCAGTTGGGCTGACTTTCCGGCACGGATCCGAACCTTCGTGGACTCGCCGGGAGCGCTGCAATCAGGAGAACAGGAAATCTGCCTCAAGAAAGATAGCAACAAGCAGTGGGTGGCAGTCCGTCGCAGCGACATCGTCGATAGCGGCAGTCCACAAAATGGCGTGGGTGATCACGCCGGTTCACGGACGGTCCTGATTATTCGGGACGTCACCGCTCAAAAAGAAGCCGAAAACGAGCGGGAGTCCACTCGCAACATCGTGGCCCTGGCAGAAATGGCCACGGTGCTTGCACACGAAATTCGCAATCCACTGGGGAGTCTGGAGTTGTTTGCGAGGCTGCTCACGGAGGAACCAGGTCTGGGCAATGCTGCAAAAGAGTGGACTAGCAACGTCCAAGCTGGTGTGCGTTCGCTATCGGCAACAGTGAACAATGTTCTCAGTTTCTATAGCCTTGGCGCTCCGCATTTCGTACAGGTCAACCTTGCGAGCCTGCTATCCAGTGAAATGGAGTTCGTAAGGCCTCTGGCTGAGCAAAAGGCTGTAAAGGTCACGCTTGAGGAGACTCTGGGAGACGCAGAGTTGAGAGCTGACCCGAACGGGTTGCAGCAGGTGTTCCTCAACCTCGTGTGCAATGCGTTACGCCACACGCCGGCTGGCGGCAACATCAAGGTGAGCGCGAAACTGGAAACGCATGGATCCTCCCGAGCAGTCGTTGAGTTCCGCGACAACGGCAAAGGAATAAGACCGGAAGACCTGTCCCACATATTCGAGCCTGGATTCAGCACGACGGGACAAAGCCCCGGACTGGGATTGACGGTTTGCCGTCGCATCGTGGAGCAGCATGG
Organism: uncultured Acidobacteriota bacterium; assembly: GCA_963711675.1. Lineage (GTDB taxonomy): Bacteria > Acidobacteriota > Terriglobia > Terriglobales > Acidobacteriaceae > CAVQFB01. Next base: position 151,733 of record CAVQFB010000017.1, read on the forward strand.
CGGAACGATAAGCGCGCAGAGCACATTGGGGCAAGGAGCGACATTTCGCATGGAGTTTCCAGTTGCATGAATAGCACGACCGACAAATCGGTGCTGGTAGTAGATGACGAACAGGGGATGCAACTCGCGCTCAAGGCAAACTTCCAGCGAGAAGGTTGGCGAGTGGAGACGGCCAGCGGAGCACGCGAGGCCCTGACTAAGTTTGGCGTCGAGCGCTTTCCCTTGATTGTCACGGACGTACGCATGCCGGACGGTGACGGATTGCACTTGATGCGCACGGTGAGGAATAGCAGTCCCTCCACCGCGGTGATTCTGCTGACTGCTTTTGGAAATGTGCCCGAGGCGGTGCAGGCCATGCAAGGCGGGGCCTGCGATTACCTCATGAAGCCCATTTCGTTTGAGCGCTTGCAGTCCGCAGTCATCAAGGTGATGCAGCAGGCCGGAAGCATGACCACCGTAGGAGATCAGACGGGCTTGATCGTGGGAAGTGCTCCGGCGTTACTGCGGGCCCTGGCGCGGGCGCGTCACGCAGCGCGTACGAAGGCTGACGTGCTGATCGAGGCGGAGAGCGGCACAGGCAAGGAATTGCTGGCACGCTTCATTCACGAGATGAGCGATCGACATGCGAAACCGTTCATCGCCGTAAACTGCGCGGCTGTGCCGGAGCAACTGCTTGAGAGCGAACTGTTCGGGCATGTGCGGGGCGCGTTTACCGGAGCAACCAACTCCAAATCGGGCAAGTTTGAGTTAGCGGCGGGAGGAACGCTTCTTCTCGACGAGATTGGCGAGATGTCTATCAGTCTCCAGCCGAAACTGCTGCGGGTGCTTCAAGAGAGGGAGATCGAGAGGGTAGGTGACACCCGCACGGTGCAGGTAGATGTGCGGATCATTGCAACCACCAACGTCTCTCTTCACAAGATGGTAGAGGAAGGGACGTTCCGGGCAGACCTGTTCTACCGCTTGAATGTGATTCCCCTGACTTTGCCAGCTCTCAGGGAGCGCCAGGAGGACATACCGGCTTTAGCCGAATTTTTCGCCCGGGAGTTTGCGAAACAGTCCGATCGGGCAGTCCCGCGGCTGCACCCAGAGTTTGTGCGCGGGCTGCAAGAACATTCCTGGCCGGGCAATGTACGCGAGCTTGCCAACTACTTGAGGCGAGTGATCACGCTGAGTGAAGGCAACGAGATCGGGGCAGACAGCCTGCGTACGGAGCTCGTCAAGCCTGCTCAGACAGCGCTGCCTATTTCGATCAGCAAGGCTCCGGTGCGAGCCGGAACTTCGATGCGCGAACTGGAGCGCCGTCTGTTGGAAACAACGCTCGAGGTAACCGGTGGGAATCGGACGAAAGCGGCAGAAATGCTGGGCGTCAGCCTGAGGACGATTCGTAACAAGATTCGCGAGTTCGGACTACCGCCAAGGAGGTACGCATGGGCGACATCACAACACCAATGATCCAGCAACTGGAGAGGTTCCTGAATGTCACGTCGGCACGTCACACCCTGGTGACGACCAACATGGCGAACATTGACACTCCGGGATATCGCACAAAAGACTTGGATTTTCGTGCAGAACTGCAGAAGGCGGACGGATTCGGAGAGGCGAATTTCCAACCTGTAGTGCGGAATGTACCTGGGTTGCTGGAACGCCCGGATGGGAACGATGTGAATCTCGATCGGGAGAGCTTGCTGATGGCGGAGACACAGATGCAGTTTCGTCTCGGCATCCAGCTGGTGAAGCATGAGTTCCAGCAGTTGTTGGCTGCAATCAATGAGGGGAAACAAGGATGAGCATATTCTCTACGCTTGAAATCAGCGGCGCGGCACTGGGAGCCGAACGACAGAGAGCGGAAGTCGTGGCCGCAAACATGGCAAATGCCGAAACGACTCGCACCTCGGAGGGCGGCCCCTACAAGCGCCAGGAAGTGGTGTTCGCGAGTTCAGGCCGCATGAACTTTCGCCTGGCGCTGGCAGGGTTTCATGGGCTAAATCCCATGATTCCGTCGGTTCGCGTCGAGAGAGTGGTTGCCGATCCGACACCGCCAATCATGCGCTATGAGCCCGGTCATCCGGACGCGAACCCGCAAGGATACGTGGCATATCCGGCGATCAATCCGGTGCAAGAGATGGTGGACCTGATGGGCGCGGTTCGCTCATACCAACTTAATGCGTCAGCAGTCAGCGCGACAAAACAGATGATTCAGCAGTCTTTGGATCTCCTGCGCTAGCGCGGAAGGAGCAGGCAATGAACAACACAATCTTGACGGGACTGCCGGTGGTCCCCGTAACCCAGCCGACCAGTCCCACAGTACCGGGCGGTGGCGATGAGGGAGGCGGGTTCGGATCGGTGCTGAAGGGCGCGATGGAACAGGCCGGGCAGCTGGACAAAAACGCCCAGCAGCAGATCGGCGAGCTATTGCAAGGAGATCGCCAGGACATTCACAACGTGATGATCGCTGTCGAGAAAGCTGACGTCACATTTCAATTGATGATGCAGTTGCGCAACAAGATCCTGAACGCGTACCAGGAAGTCTCGAAGATGCAGTTCTAGCGGAGCGGAGCCGATCCGACAGGTAACACGAAGACATGGCATCGTTAACTCAAGTACAAAATCAGGCGAAGGAATTCTTCGCGGGACTGACGGTAACGCAGCGCCTGCTGCTTGCTGGCGCTGTGATCGTGAGCGTGGCCGTTCTTCTGGTCTTTACGCACCTTATTGGAACGCCCGACTTCAAGCCGCTGGTCACGGGCATGGAAGCGAGCGACGCGCAGGCGCTGGGTGCCAAGCTGGCGGCGAAGGCCATCCCTTACGAGATCAGCACCGATGGCAAGAGCGTCAGCGTTCCCAGCGACAAGCTTGATTCAAGCCGCATGGAGATCGCCTCGCAGGGCATGCCGCGAAGTGGCCGGTTTGGATTTGAGCTGTTCGACAAAGTCAACTGGGGCCAGACCGAGTTTGACGAGAAGGTGAACTACCAGCGTGCACTGGAAGGGGAACTGGAGAGATCCATCCAAACGCTAAAAGATGTGGAGAGCGCTCGTGTGCATCTGGTACTGCCCACGGACTCGATATTTCTGGACAAAGAACGCGAAGCCAAGGCCTCGGTTGTACTGACGCTGCGCAGTGGAAAGCTCTCCGAGGAGACACAGCTTGGCATCGCGCGATTAGTCGCAGGCGCGGTTGATAAGCTGCAGCCCGAAGATGTGACCGTAATTGATGCGGAGACAAACCGCCCCCTCGGAGTCCCAAAGCGCGACGGTTTCTCAGGCGACGGCAACCTGGAACAGGAACTGTCGAAGCGCCTGGTGGCGACCCTTGATCCAGTTGTCGGTGCCGACCATGTCCGGGCCAGTGTGAACGTGGACTACGACTCCAGCACCAGCGAAGAAAACCAGGAAACGTACGATCCGAAGAGTGCGGTCGCCGTGACCCTGCAGAAATCGGAAGAGCAGGTGGGAGGCGCACTGAACGGTGGAGTCCCGGGAACATCCAGCAACGTTCCCACCGAGACAGCGGGTTCAAAACCGGTTGTAGTCACCGGAGACGGAAATCAGACCTCGAAGAGCGAAAGCAGCACGTTTGCTGTGAACCGCGTGGTCCGCCGCACGACGCAGCCGGCGGGGCGAATCCGAAGGATCACTGCTGCCCTCCTGGTGGATAACGCAGTTGAGATCAAGCAGGAAAACGGAAAGAGCGTGGCCGCGCGCAGGCCGCGCACCCCAGAGGAGCTGAAGCAGATTGAAGAACTGGCGTCAGCCGCGATTGGGCTGGATGTTAGCCGCGGCGACAGTCTTGCCGTGAAAAACCTGGCGTTCGAACAGCCACCCGTCGAGGCGCCAGTTAAGCCCACGAAGCTTGACCGCGTGCGCGTAGTCCTGAACGACTACTCGAGCCTCGTGCGCTACGGAGCCATCCTCCTGCTTTTCCTGTTGGCGTACTTGCTGATGTTGCGCCCGCTGAAGAAACAATTGATGACCACGTTCCGCGAACTACCGGCCCGAGCCACGCAGAAGTCATCATTGTCAACTGCGAAAGGCGAAATCAGCGTTGGCGACGAAGCCCAGGCGCTTTCAGCGGAACAGCAACGAACCATGAGCATCAAGAAGCAGCTAATTGATAAAACCAAAACGGGACCGGCTGATACCAGCAGGCTCATCCAAGCCTGGCTCCATGAGGGTGGAAAATGAGCGGGCGCCCTTCTGCTCCACTGGCTGGCATTCGCAAGGCAGCTGTCCTCATGGCCATTATGGGCGAGGATGCTGCCTCAGCCGTGTATTCGCACCTCTCCGATGAAGACGTGCAACTCTTGACCAGGGAAATTGCGGAGGTTGGGAAGATATCCGCTGACGTCGCTTCGCAGATTTTGGAAGAGTACCACCAGGTCACCTTGACCGAGGATTACCTCGCACAAGGAGGTCTGGAATTTGCCGCTCGCCTATTGATAAAGGCTTTTGGGGAAGAGCGGGCAAAAGGTCTTTTGCAGCGCGTCGTGCGGCTACAGCAATTGAGTGCGGGGCAGCTCGAGTCACTGCAGAAAGCGGATCCACATCAGCTAGCCAAGTTCCTGGAAGACGAGCACCCGCAGACAATCGCCCTTATCTTGGCGCACCTTGATGGCAAGCAAGCTTCGACGCTCCTCATGAGGCTCCCGGAAAAGGATCGAGCAGAACTCGTGAAGCGGCTCGCACAGCTTCGGCAGTTCTCTCCGGAAATGGCTGAAAAAGTGTCGGTCATCCTCCATCGCCGGCTACAGTCGCTGGGCGAAAAGAGCCGGAAGACATACGCCGGTTGCGAGAGCGTGGCTGACGTGATGAACCGGCTCGAACCAGACGAAGCCAAAGCAATTCTCGAGAACATTGAGCGGGAAGACGCCAAGTTGGCCATCAAAATTCGGAACCTGATGTTCACCTTTGAAGATATGCTCGGCGTCTCGGAGGCGTCGATCCGCGAATGGGCTGGCTCCATGGACAAGAAGGTTTTGGCCATGGCACTAAAAGGCGCATCCGAGGATCTCAAGAATCATATCTTCAAGACCATGTCATCGCGCGCCGTTGATATGTTGAAGGAGGACATGGAAGTGCTGGGACCGGTGCGAGCAAAAGACGTGGCGGCTGCGCAGCAGGAGTCGGTGGCGGTAATTCGAAAGCTGGAAGCCGACGGCAAAGTCGTATTAAGGACCGAGGGCGATGATGAATACGTCGTTTAGGAGACCTGCGATGGATGCAGACGCCACCGAAGTCCAAGCGTTCGTGTACAAGGACGCTCTCGGCCCCGTACAGAACTTCGCAGAACCGAGCCTGCCGGCGACGCAATCCCCACTAAACGGGAACGGTCAGAACGGCCACTCGCCTGAGTTGAGCAAAGAACAGGTCTTGCGCCTCAGAAGCGAGAGCCTTACCGAGGGAATGCGGGAAGGCGAGCATCGCGCGAGGATGGCTTTCGAGAAAGAGCTGGAGCTGGAGCGGAGCCGGGTAGCGCAGGCAGTCACGGCTTTCCAGGCCGAGCGCTCGCAGTATTTCGCGAAAGTCGAGATTGAGCTTGTGCACCTGGCGATGGCCATTGCTGCAAAAATCCTTCATCGTGAAGCACAGGTGGATCGTTTGTTAGTAGCCGGCCTGGTGAAGGTGATGCTGGAGAGACTGAACCGCGATACCAAAGTTGTGGCTCGAGTGCGGCCAGAAGATGTGCCCGCCTGGCAGAATTTCTTTCGCGAGAACATCCACGTGCAGGTGGTGGATGACATTTCGGTTGAGCCCATGGGGTGCGCGCTCGAGACCGAACTCGGCACTACAGATATGGGCCTGAATGCGCAACTCAAGGAGATCGAACAGGGGTTCTTCGATCTATTGGCACAACGGCCTGAGCCCAAATGACCTCACCTCACCTCGATTCCTACGCGAACTGGCTGCGGACATGTTCGACCGTTCGCTGGACCGGACGTGTCACTCAGGTGGTAGGCAATCTGGTGGAATCAGCCGGACCTTTCAGTTCCGTAGGAGAATGCTGCGAGATTGTGGATTCGGGAGGAACCCGGTACGCAGGTGAAATAGTCGGGTTTCGCGGGTCCAATGTGCTCTCCATGAGCCTGGAGAAACCGCACGGCATCCGTTTCGGAGACCAGGTGGTCAGTTGGGGCGCCAGGCCTTCGCTTCGGGTAGGTCCGGATCTGCTGGGCCGAGTCATTGACGCGGTCGGACGGCCGCTGGACTCAAAAGGCGAGTATCGCGCTACGCGTCAAATGGCGGTGGATGGGTCCGCACCCTTGCCGCTGGAACGGACACTCATCGACGAACCGCTGGCCTGTGGGATTCGAGCGGTGGACGGATTTCTCACGTGTGGTCGAGGACAGCGGATCGGAATTTTTGGTGGAAGCGGCGTGGGGAAAAGTACGCTCCTCGGAATGATGGCGCGAGGCACGGCCGCCGATATGACTGTGCTTGCATTGGTGGGGGAACGAGGCCGTGAAGTTGGGGAGTTCTTGAAGGTTCTCGGAGCCGAGGGCATGCGCAGATCCGTGGTGGTTGTATCGACATCCGACCAGTCACCATTGTTACGGGTTAGGGGGGCACTCGCCGCTACCGCGGTGGCGGAATATTTCTGTGCGCGTGGGAAGAATGTGCTCCTGGTGGTTGACTCGTTGACGCGGTTCGCGATGGCTCAGCGGGAGATCGGACTCGCCGCCGGGGAGCCTCCCACGTCGAAGGGCTACACGCCGTCGGTCCTTAATATGTTGGCACGTTTGGTGGAGCGATCCGGTCGTCTTGCCAATGGCAGCATCACCGCTTTCTATACCGTTTTGATGGAGGGAGATGACCAGCAGGATCCCATTGTCGACACGGTGCGGTCGTTGCTGGATGGTCATATCGTCCTCGACCGGAATCTGAGCCTTGAAAACCACTATCCTCCAATCTCGGTTCTCGAGAGTCTGAGCCGCTTGATGCCGAGTGTTTGCGACCGGGAACATCTCGAAAAGGCGGGCGCCTTGCGGATGTTGGTTGCAGCCTACAGGCGAGCAGAAGATCTGATTCGAATCGGCGCATATCAGAAAGGCACCGACGCGGTTTTGGATAAAGCGATCACCGCCATGCCAGAAATTAACCGCTTTCTGAGTCAACATCCGGAAGAAGCGACTCCTTTTGTTGAGATGCGTTCCCGGCTGATGACGCTCCCCTCCTGATATGGCGTTCCGATTCTCATTAGCTCCCGTTCTTGTTTTCCGAAAGCTCGTTGAAGACAGAGCATATTCTGAGCTGGAGAAGATCCAGCAGGTAATTCTGCAAGCCGAGACACAACGAACGCAGACCTTGGAGTGGCTGTCGGCCTGCGTCAGGAATCGAGAAACAGAACTGTCCAAGGGGACATCTTCCATCCGTCTACAGTCGCAGTATGAGGAGATGCTGACTTTAGAGCAGCGGTTAGCAATGCTGGATTCACAACTCCGGGAGCTTCATTCAAAACGAAGCCAGTGTCTGCTGGAATACCAACAGGCGAGGCGAAAGCGCGAGGTTATGGAAGAACTGCGGGAGCGGCAACTCAACGAATACCTGCGGCACGAAGCAAAGCGGCAGCAAAGCGCCTTGGACGATCTGTTTCTTTCGCGACGCAAACACCTCAACTAGGCAGACCTTGCCTAGTAATTTCCGGGCAAGTCTTGCCCAGTTTCTCCAGCCGGACAATCCACGCACCAATCCTAATCGGCAAGTCGCGCGGAAGTCTTTAGCCTCCAACAAACTATTTTCGATCTGGGAAGAGTCTCTAATCCGGAAATTTTGGTTAGCGACTTGCAATGCTTTGGTGGTCTGGAGAATTGCGTGAATACGCCCGTCATTCAACTCGGGATTTTGGGACTGTCCGCGAACTCGGCGCCCGCCGCCCCGGCCGCGCCAGGCGTGTTCGCCAAGGTTCTGACCGGCGCAATGCAGTCGTCAGGTCCTGCTTCCAATGCACTTGGAAGCCTGGACCAAAGCGCTGCCTCGAAAGCTGGAAGCGGGGCAACTCAAAACACTGCAATCCTTCTCAATGGCCCCAAGACTTCTGGTTCGGTCGGGAAATTAAACAATGCATCCAAGAATGCTCCAGAGCCGGGCAAGGAAGGAATAAGCCAGACGCTTCCAAACGTTTCGACTGCCGTGGTTCAGAATCCGCCGGTCGTGCAGACTCTGCCGTGGAACGGTCCAGACGTGTCAGGTGTCAAAGCAAAGTCTGAGGCGCTTGCAGCGAATCAGGTTATGCAAGCACCGCAAGGCGGTAGTGAGAGTCTCGCCACGGTTGACGCCCTGGCAGTTTCGCCTTCGCTGCTACCGCCGGCGGCGCTGACCACAACCGCTGTGAAACCGGCGATCGGAGACGTGGCCGCTACAAACACTGCACAGTCGTTGGCCGAAAGTATTTCTCCACGAGACGCCATGAAGTCTGTGTTCGAAAACACGTCCACCACCGACACCATGAAACCGGTGTTGGGAAATGCCTCTACCGGTGGGGACAAAACAGGTCTCATGCCGGAGACATCGACACCCGTGGGCGACCAATCAATGAACACTCCTGCCACGAATGGCGAAAAGCTGGCGCCGAGCGAAAAGACATCGGGAGTGCAGTTCCAAGTGCCGAAACGTCCGAGTGAGAAGACGGGGACCGAGACGGAGATCGAATTAAAGACATTGCCGGGACAGTCCACCAAGGCACCGCCGACCGGAGGGCTTGCAACCCCAACCGAGAATCCGCAGACCATCCGAAGCGCCAACACCACCGGGGGATCAGACCCGCAACATGCGGCCGCGGCGTCTGCAAGCCCTGCCATGAAACAGCCTAAGGAGATGCAGGCTGCATTGGAATCCAGAGCGAACTCGGTAATTGCGGCGGACGGCCGCCATGCCACGGATTCAGTCGCGATGCGGGTGATGGTTTCGCCACCCAGCTCAGCGGATCTCACTAAAGGCAATACCGGGAACGCTTCCAAGTCTCCACTGCCCGCGGTCGGCAAGAATTCTCAGTTACAAGTGAGCAGCACGGCCAAAGCGGCTGTAAGCAGCTCAGCGACAAACGAGCCCCAAACGAATCTCAAGGACGCCAACAAGGTACACAAGCCGGAGAGCGTGTCCCAGGGCGGTTTAGATAAAGGCGCTTCCCCTGTGAAAGACGTGACGACGAATCCGCCTGACACTGCGAGCACAAAGGTGAGCGATGCCGATCGCAGTCAGTCTGTGCCCGTCACAAGCAAACCGGCCGCATCCGCACAAGACTTGCCCAAGTCCGGTTCCCAGGCGAATGCAGCAGGGCAGCCGGTCTCTGCTGCGCATGATGCAGATGCGAATGAGCCCGCCAATCCATTTCCGGGCACTCTGGTAAATTCGGCGAAACTTATCGAACGAATCGGACACACCGAGATGCGTGTGGGGATCCAGGGCGGTGATCTCGGAAACGTCGATATCCGCACGGCGCTTGGCAAACATCAGTTCACTGCGGAAATTTCCGTTGAGCGAGGCGAGCTTGGCCGCGTCATGACATCAGAGCTGCCTGCTCTGCACAGCAGATTATCCGAGCAGCAGGTTCCGTTCCCGAGGGTGACGATCCAGGAGTACAGCAGCGGAAGCTCTTCGAATCTCGAGCAGAGATCACGAGAGGAGAGACGTGCGCCACAAACGAACTCTATGCCACGAGAAGAAAGTTCGCGAGAGTCCGGTCCGGGAATGTTCGATGCCATGTCTGCCACCGAGGCAAACCAAGGATCCGGAATTGATCTTCACATGTAGTAGCGATTTTGCGAAAGAAGCATGTTAAGGGAGAACAGACCATGATTATCAGTGCAGCAACTGCAGGCGGGCAGGTAACCAATCTCGCCCCATCAACACCGGCCACGACCGGTACCGGATCGAGCTCCAGCACTAGCTCCAGCTCAAGCTCGACCCAGTCGGCAACCAGTTCCGAAAGTATCTTTATGAATCTGCTCATCACCGAGATGAAGACTCAGGACCCAACGGCTCCAATGGATCCGACGCAGATGGTAGGACAGATGTTGAACATGAACGAGCTTAATCAGCTCATCCAAATCAACCAGTTTCTCCAGGGCTCGACCTTGAATCCAGCAAATTCGGGTTCCGGAGCAACCCAACCGGCAGCAGCAGGAGGAAACTAATGCCACTATTCTCAATTCCACTTTCCGGCTTGACTGCCAGTTCGGATGCTCTGTCAGTCATTGCGAACAATCTGTCCAACCTGAATACCGTTGGCTACAAAGATCAGGCGACAAGTTTTCGCGATCTCTTCTATTCGAGCTTCGGCACCAACGGTTCCGGCGATCCGGTGCAGATGGGTGCAGGCGCGGCCGTACAAGCAGTGACAACCAACTTCACTGGGGGGAGCGTCGAGACTACCGGCGTTCCGACTGACGTTGCCATCAGCGGCAACGGCTTCTTCGTTACCCAAAACCAGGGAGCACTGGAATTCACCCGGGCAGGTAACTTCACCGTGAATACCTCAGGGCAACTGGTGACGCAAGACGGCCAGAACGTGATGGGGTATCCGGCAGCGAACGGCGTGATCAGCGGCCAGAACCTGGGCCCGCTTCAACTTGGGCAGGGACAAGTGAGCCCACCGTCCGCTACCACCACCGTAACGCAGAACACGAATCTGGACGCGAGCGCGGCCGTTGGCGACACCTATTCGACGCCGATTACAGTTTATGACTCCTTGGGCTCTTCGCATGTACTCACCTTCCAATTCACGAAGACGGCATCGAACGCCTGGAGTTATCAGATCACTCTCCCGGCGGCGGATACAGGTGGAGTGGGAGCGCCGACTGTCGTCGCAAATGGCAATCTGACCTTCAACGGCAACGGCACGCTGACAGCACCGACCACGCCGGTTGCAGGGACGATCGCCGGGTTGGCAGACGGCGCGGCCACCATGAACTTCAACTGGAATCTGCTCGACGCCAACGGGAATCCGACACTCACCCAGGTAGCATCGGCAAGTTCCACATCCGCGACTAACCAGAACGGCTACACCAGCGGCACTCTTCAGAACTTCACCATCGGAGCGGACGGCATCATCCAGGGCGCGTTCAGTAATGGACAAACCTTGGCGATCGGCCAGATTGCCCTTGCCAGCTTCTCGAACACCCAGGGCCTCGAACGAGTGGGTGGCAACAGCTACACCTCGACCTTGGCATCGGGAGCGGCCGTAATCGGAACAGCGAACACTGGTGGAAGGGGAACTCTGGCAGGTGGCGCGTTGGAGCTGTCCAACGTCGACATCTCCCAGGAGTTCACAAAGTTGATCGTGACCCAGCGGGGATTTGAAGCGAACGCGCGCGTAGTTACGACGTTCGATCAGATTACGCAAGACACGATCGCTCTGAAACCCGCCCAGTAATCAGGGGTTGAATTAGCGTGAGATTAGAGGACTCGCGGCCAGTCACACCCAGGGCGGCCGCGAGCCTCGCATCTCTACTTGTCTTCTAATAGGCCCACCTGCTTCCGGGCGCAGCAACTCATGCGCCTGCCGCCAAGTTGTTCTTTCTGCGTGCTAACTGTCGAACTCGAAGGTAAGCCCCGGCGTTAACCGGGAATGCAAGCTTGGCCGCTCAATTGCATTTTGTCGGTTGTCCGACAAGGCTCAAGTGATGGCAGTTTCGGCAGAGACCCAGGAGTCGAAAAGAAAATCTCCGTTTGCGTTGATTGCGCTCGCCCTCCTGGCTGGTCTGGGGATCGGGAGCGCAGGGGTTGTGCTGTTCGGACATCCTCGGCCGCGAACCGACGACGACAAGCCGAAGGTCAAAGAAGTCCTCCATCTGGAGACCTTCACGGTCGATCTGAGCGACCCGGACCAGAGGACCTACCTGCGGGTAGGCCTCGATCTAGGACTCGACCACGAAACGAAAAGTGGGAGCAAGGCGCCGCCCACCGCGCTGGTGCGGGACACGATCTTGACGGTTCTGATGGCTGCGAAGCCGGGCGATCTGGTTTCACTTGAAGGCAAGCAGAAGTTAAAAGAGCGCATTCTGCAGGCACTAGACGACCGGGCTCCGGAACTGGGTGCTCATGAAGTTTATTTCACGGAATTCCTGATGCAGCGGTAAGAACGGGCTGGCGAACTATGGATGCTACGGTCGAGCAGAAGAGCGAATCACAAGCGGTCGAAGCCGCAAGTGCGCCAGAGGATCGCACAGACGCGTTTGGCTGGCTGCCATGCCGGCTCACGCTGCAGATTCCTGTTACCGGATTTACGGTGGGCGACCTGGTCCGCCTGAAAGTGGGTTCCATTGTCGAAACTCAGTGTCATAACACACACGACATTCCCCTTCGGGTGAACGGCTTGCTTATCGGATGGACGGAATTTGAAGTCATTGCTGACCGCTTGGCGGTCCGCATTACGGAGTTGGCATGAGCGTCGAAAAGGGGATGAATGGCCGCCGGTTCACTCCGCAATTCGTGATTCGCCGCAACACCACAGAAGCGACGACGACGATCAGAATCGTTCCGGCGGACTGGGACGTGAAGACCGTGACGGAGACTTTCGCGGACAGCCTGAAGAAAGTGATCGAGGCCATCGTACGGGCATCAGCGTGGATTCACGGATGGTTCAAGTCGCAGCAGGCAAAGAAGCGGCTGCGCGTGTGTGAAACCGTCTCTCTCGGAGAAAAGCGTTTCATCGCTGTGGTGGAGGTCGACGGCGACCAGTTTCTGGTGGGTGGGTCTTCGTCGTCTGTCGCAATGTTGGCTCACCTCGAGCCGCAACCAGCCTTCGCAGATGTGCTGGGCCAGCGTTGCGCGTTGGAACGAGACCCCAGATGAAGGAATGTGCACTCAAATGCGTCGAGGTCGCGTTGCGTCTCACTGCTCATCTTAAGCAGTGTTCAAGCTTGGGCAGCGGATCCTCCAGAGCCCAATTCCATCAGGAGTTCTCCCACTGCTTTCCCGCGGCTCGCCGCGCGCGTGGCTCACAAAGCGAAACCAAGTGTGCAGCCTGAGCCCAGCGAACTTCGAATCTCCGGCGTCGGTAACGGTTCAGTGCCCTGGACTGTCGTCGTATTGCTGACATTCCTCACACTAATTCCTTCCCTTTTGTTGTGTATGACGCCGTTTGCACGCCTTCTGGTCGTGTTTCATTTTTTGCGCCAAGCCCTTGGATTGCAAACCACGCCTACCAATCAAACACTGATCGGGCTTGCACTGGTGCTCACCTTCTTTCTCATGCAACCAGTCGGGGCAAGCATCTACGAGAACTCGGTGGTTCCACTGCAGGGCGGACAGATTACCGCCATGGAAGCCATCGAGAAGGGCGCCGAGCCGGTACGTCAATTCATGCTGCACTACGTGCGCGAAAAGGACGTAGCACTCTTCGTCGACCTGGCCAAGGAGCCGCAACCGAATAGCCCGGCAGACCTGTCCATGCGCGTGCTGGTTCCCGCGTACATCCTGTCGGAGTTGAAAGCGGGCTTCCAAATAGGATCGGTATTATTCCTGCCTTTCATTGCGATCGACATGATCGTCGCGTCGATTACCACGTCGGTGGGCATGATGCAGTTGCCGCCCGTAGTTATTTCCACGCCGCTCAAGTTGCTGCTTTTTGTGATGGTCGATGGCTGGAACCTTTTGGTCGGTTCGCTGATGAAGAGCTTCAGTTGACACCCATATGCCCATTGAACACGCCGTAACTCTCGGACGATTGACGCTGCAGGAGGTGCTGCTGGTAGCAAGCCCGATTCTCGCGGCAGCAGTCGTCGTGAGCTTGCTGGTCAACATCGTCCAAGTGCTGACATCGCTGCAGGAAGTGACGATATCGGCAGTACCGCGGTTGCTCGCGGTGGGCGGCACCACCTTCTTCCTCATGCCCTGGATGTGGAAGCAATTGTGCCAGTTCACAATACAGATCTTTTCGGACTTTCATTTGTACCTGCGATGACAAGCTATGGAAATCTCTATCAGCGACATCCTGAATCACGTCCTGGTCATCGGTCTGCGCGTGTCGGGGCTTGTCATCTTCGCGCCCTTCTTTGGCAGCATGGTCATTCCACCGCGGGTGAAGATCGTATTGATCATCGCCTTAACGGCACTTCTGTATCCGGTCTATTCCCCGCAGTTGGGAACGATGAGTTTGGCTCGCTGGCCGGCGGTGGTAGCCAGCGAAACTCTCCTCGGAGTTGCGATTGGAGTGTCCACCAACCTGGTTTTCGAAGCTGCGCAGTTAACCGGACAGGTGCTGAGCGTGCAGATCGGGCATTCACTGGTGAACATTCTCGACCCCAACACCGAGGTGGACACCACGGTGATGACCGTATTCCATCAGACGATTGCCATGCTGATCTTCCTCGAGCTCAACGTACATCACTGGATTCTGAGGGCAGTCGCCAAGAGCTTCGAGTACTTGCCACCCGGCAGTGCCACCATAAATCCGCTGTTTGTGCGCACGTTCCTGCACGAGGGCGCCATCATCCTGGAAACCGGAGTGCAGATCGCAGCCCCGGTGCTGGCTGCAACGCTTCTCGCGGACGTTGTACTCGGGTTGCTCGGAAAAGCGTCTCCGCAGATGCCGCTCCTGATTCTGGGGCCGGCACTGAAGAGCATGCTTGGTCTATCGGTGCTCGCGGCGACGATTCACTATTGGCCGACATTGTTTGAAGGATATTTTGCGAAGTCCATGCATTACACGGAGCAGCTATTGCGCGTGGCCGGACATTGATCGATGGCTGAGAACAGGACAGAAAAACCGACACCGCAAAGGCGGCGAAAAGCCCGCCAGAAAGGGCAGGTTGCGCGATCTCGCGACTTTGCGAGCGCGCTCGCCTGGGGCGGCGCCATTGCGGTCATCGCATGGCAAGCTCCGTCCGTGGTTCGCCAATGGCGCGGGCTTCTGCAGAACGCACTTGAGGTCTCCATCACGCAGCCACTCACGCCGAATGGGCCGGCCATGTTCTGGAGCGGAGTCGGGGTCCTGACTTGGACGGCTCCGGTCATGCTGACCTCTTGGGTACTTGCGGTCGGCAGCAGTCTGGCCCAGGGTGGCTTCGTGTTTGCGCCTGAGGCACTCGCTCCGAAGTTCGAGAGGATGAGCCCCGTCGGCAAGCTCAAGAGCATGTTCTCGTTGACGGGCCTTAGTGGGCTTCTGAAATCGCTTCTGCCATTCGCGGTAGTGGTATGGATTGCGGCAGCGATCGTAATGCGGGAATGGCACAGTTTCATGAACGCGTCCTATCTGGGAGTCGCTGCTTTCGGAAACTTCGTCCTCGCGCTTGTCTGGGAGATGCTCTGGAAGTCAGTTCTGGTGCTGGTAGCGTGGTCGGGCGTGGACTATCTGCTGGTCTGGAGGAAGCTCGAAGGCGACCTGAAGATGACCAAGCAGGAACTGAAGCAGGAAGTAAAGGAAAGTGAAGGCAATCCTGCGATCAAAGTGCGGATTCGCAGGATCCAGCGTCAGATGCGGCGGAAGCAGATGCTGCGTGATGCTGAAAAAGCAAGCGTCGTGATCACGAACCCAACGCACTATGCCGTCGCGCTTCGCTACGAGCTTGATATGGAGGCTCCGGTGGTTGTCGCCAAGGGGCGCGATCTGATCGCACAGCAAATCAAGGAAGTCGCCCGCTGGCACGGCATCGCGATTATGGAAAATCCGCCGCTCGCGCAGGCACTTTACCGAACTGTGGAATTGGGGCAGCCGATTCCCGCGAAACTCTACACGGCTGTTGCGGAAATTCTGGCATTTGTATTCCGTGCACAAGCACAGGCGAAGCAGGCCAGAGGGCCAGCGCGTTGAGCATTCGACAGACAGCAATGAGGACTGATGGCTAATCTTCCGAAAGCGGCGACAAAGACAAAGGGAACGAGCCTCGAATGGATCGTACCGGCGGCGGCGGTGAGCATGGTTTTTGTCATGCTCGTTCCTCTCCCGGCCGTAATTGTCGATGTCCTGCTGGCCTTCAGCATTACGGCATCAGTGCTCGTTCTGCTGGTTGCAGTCCAGATTCTCAGGCCAGTTCAGTTCTCCGTTTTTCCCAGCTTGTTATTGCTTTTGACATTGTTGCGGCTCTCCCTCGACCTCGCGAGCAGCCGTCGAATCCTGCTGCATGGAAGCGAAGGTCCGTCCGCTGCGGGAAAAGTTATCGAGTCATTTGGCCAGTTTGTGGTGGGCGGAAACTACGTTGTGGGCTTCGTTCTCTTTCTGGCCCTCATTGCGATTCAGTACATGGTGGTCAGCCACGGTGCGGTGCGCACGGCGGAAGTTACCGCGCGTTTCACCTTGGACGCCATGCCGGGCAAGCAGATGGCCATCGACGCGGACTTGAATGCCGGCCTGATCGATGAGACACAGGCCCGGGCCCGCCGCGAACAAATTGCGCATGAAGCTGAGTTTTATGGCGCGATGGACGGCGCCGCGCGATTCAATCAGCGGGATGCGCTCGCGACCATTCTGATCACGGCCATCAATATCATCGCCGGATTCCTCATCGGCGTCTTCCAGCAAGGCGTTCCGTTCATGGAGGCCCTGAAGACCTACACGGTCCTCACCGTGGGTGACGGACTTGTAACCATGCTGCCTTCCCTGCTGGTTTCAGTTGCAGGCGGCATCGTAGTGACCCGCGCCTCTTCCGATAACACCCTCGGAACGGATGTGGGCAAGCAATTGTTCGGGAAGCGGCGAGCGCTGTGGATAGCGGCGGGAGTGATGGGCGGCCTTGCGCTTATACCAGGGCTGCCGAAGCTTTCTTTCATTTTGATGTCCGCCTTGATGGTGATCCTGGCCCGACGGGCGAGTACCGATACGACAGACGAGAAACGGCCTGAGGGTGCTGCCGTACCTGGAAAAGAGAAGGGCGCACTCACGCCAACCCAGGATCCGATGGATTCGGCCATCAAACTGGACGAGTTGATGCTCGAAGTAGGCCTTGGGCTGGTTCCGCTGGTCGACGTCAAGCAGGGAGGCCAACTGCTTAACAAAGTCCGCTCGTTGAGGAAGCGGCTAGCATCTCAACTCGGATTTCTGGTGCCGCCGATCCACATCACCGACAATCTGGCACTTAAAGAACGTGAGTATGTCATCTATCTGCGCGGAGTAGAGATTGCCCGGTGGGAAATGAAGCGGGATTGTCTGTTGGCAATGAGTTCGAACGCAAATCCGGCGCCTTTAGCCGGACAGGAGACTCGGGAGCCGGCTTTCAATGCTATGGCGAAGTGGATCCCGCCTGAACTTCAGCCGCAAGCCTTGGCGGCGGGTTATCTGGTGGTCGATCAAACCGCAGCGCTGGCCACGCATCTGAGTGAGATCGTCAAGCAGAATGCCCATGATCTCCTGACCCGCCAGGAAACAAAGCGCCTGATCGATCGACTGGGCGAATCCCATCCCAAGTTGGTCGAAGAACTTATTCCCAAGTACATGACGTTGGGCGAAGTTCAGAAGGTTCTGCAACAAATATTGCGTGAGCAGGTTTCCATTCGCGATCTGGGCACGATTTTGGAGACTCTGGTCGAGGCCGCCCCGATCAACAAAAATCCGGTACTGCTGGTAGAAGCGGCCAGACACGCGTTGGGACGAGCGCTGGTCAGACCTCTGCTCAACGAACAGGGAGAACTCAAGGTCGTAACCTTGGATCGCGGGATTGAAGAAGACTGCGCCCGCGCGGTAACCCCGCAGGCGACGGTAAACGGCCCATCCACTCTGCAACCCAACACTGCGCGCCGGGTTTTGGATGGCCTGCGGGCGGCATTCGGCGACCAGATCATAACTGCGCCACCGGTGCTGTTGTGTTCGTCGCCCGGCAGATTCTATCTGCGTCGTCTGCTCGAACCGTTCTTGCCAAAAGTTGTGGTTCTTGCACCCACCGAAATTCCGCCGATGATTCCAGTGCAATCGATCGGAGCGGTGCGATGAGTTTGATTGAGAGTCAGGAATAGAGGGATACATGACATACGCACAGGCTGAATACAGAGAGAAGTTGGCAACTGAGGAGCGCGACGAGCTGATTCTCGGAGAGCTCCCTCAGGTTTACTACATCGCGCGGCGGGTTCATGAGCGTCTTCCGCAGCACGTGCCTTTTGAGGACTTGGTCCATGCCGGTGTCGTAGGGCTGATTGAAGCGGTTCGCAGCTACGACTCCAGCAAGGGCGTCACTCTGAAGTCATTTGCGAAGTTCCGCATTCGCGGCGCGATCCTTGACAGCTTGCGTGAACTGGATTGGGGCTCGCGGCCCCTGCGGCGGAAGGGCCGTCAGGTAGAGGAGGCCATCTCCACGCTCGCGGCAAAGCTGGGTCGCCAGCCTGGCGAGGAGGAGATCGCAAACGAACTTGGGATCTCGGTCGCCAAACTCCATCACCTTCTGCAGCGACTGGACGGTCTGTCGCTGGTAGGACAGGAAGTAAGTTCCCTGCATGATCGTTCGGAGAGGCAGGATTTGATCGAATCGGCGCCGAGCAAGGATGACGATTCGTTCAAGATCTGCCTTCGCTCGGAGATCAAGGATCAGCTGGCCCGGGCGATTTCCACTTTGTCTGAGAAAGAGCAGCTCGTGGTTTCTCTCTATTATCGTGACGAACTGACGATGAAAGAAATCGCACAAGTGCTGCATCTGGCAGAGTCCAGAGTTTCCCAGATTCACGCTTTAGCGCTGCCCAAGCTGAGAGCGGCCCTGCAGAAGGCGTCGATAAACGAGAACTACGTTTAAGAGAGTGCGCTTCGTCAGGATCGAGCCATCTGGCAACCCGGCAACGCTGCTGAAAGTCCGTAACTCTCAAGGAGAAAGAGTTTGATATGAATATCGCCGAGCTGGCCAAATGCCCTCCAACGTGGCCCAGTTGGGTGCCGAACTGCGCTAACTTAACCTGCAGGCGGAGCCGAGTGTGGCAAACGATCTGGGGCCGACGGGAAGGAGTGTCGGTCTCGGAAGATTGGTTTTGCAGTGCCGATTGTTTCGAGGAGGCGGTCGAAGTCAAGTTCGCGCAGCTTCTCTCGACACGAGTCAGGCTGGAAGAGACGCGACGAGCACGCATGCCCCTTGGCCTGTTATTGGTTTCCCGGGGTGCGATTACGGAAGAGCAACTACGCACGGCGGTGGATCGGCAACGTGAGCTTGGCGTCAATATAGGGCAGGCGATCCAGTTGCTCGGTTTTGCCACACAAGAGCAGGTTACGTCGGCGGTTGCCGCACAGTGGGGATGCCCAGTCTTTACTATCAAGAGTAAGTCCTTGCCAACAAATGTTCGAATACCGCGGACGCTGCTGGAACTCTACGGTATATTGCCCGTCCACTTCGCGGAGGCCGGACGCAAACTCATGATGGGTTGCGTGAGAGGCGTACACCATCAAGTGCTTCACATGATCGAACAAATGACGGAGTGCAGCACCACTCCCTGCTTCATTGCGGCTCGTCAATTTGAAATGCACTTGCCCTCTTTCCTGCGTAGCTGCGACAACCAGGAGGTTACCTTCGAGCGGACCTCCAGTTCATTGGAGATGGCGCGAATAGCTCGCAACTACCTGTTGCAACTCGGCGCTGATCAAGTGCGGTTTGGAATATGCCGTGATTACCTTTGGACCCGCTTCTCGAGCCGAACAAAGGAGTTTGACGTGCTTTTCCGGCAAGCCAATTAGAACGGCCAGGGGGCACCACATAAAGGGCGGGATTTAGTAGCCCGGCACTAAAGTCGAGACGGTTTGAGGCCGATTAGAAGCGGGAACGGTCTCGACAATGACAAATCGGAATCATCCCGGTCCGCGCCTGGTTGTTCGCCCCGTCCGCAAGCCCAAAACAAAGCCCTCGGCTGGCGACTCGTCTCCCTCTGGGATTTCGTTCCCGGACTTGCCTTCCATGCCAGGACCGCTCCTGAAGCTGCAATTGGCACTAAATGCGCCGACGGCCGACGTTGCCGCAATCAGTGAGGCGATCCGAAGTGACATCGGTTTGGCGGCTCGATTTCTGCCGGTCGCAGTCCGTGATGTGTGTGCCCTCCCCGAACAGCTGCCGCGCTTTGAGGAGTTGGTTATTCACCTAGGGCTGGGAAGGATTCGGCAGCTCGCCGCGCAAGCGGTAATTTTGACGCGCCATCCCAACGGTCCAACCGACTTACGGGCATGTGAACGGGCCTGGAAGCGAGCGCGGCTGACCGCTCTCGCGGCCGAGTACCTGGCTGCCCGCACCGGGGCCGTTGACTCGGATAGAGCATATGTGGCCGGTTTGTTTCACCATCTTGGTTACTGTCTTCGCTCTCTCCACCGCGACGGCCGCCAGGCGCAGGCTACCGACCCTCACGAATTGGGCTACCGCTTCGCATGCGCCTGGAACTTTCCCCAGGTGATCCTGGAAGGCATGCGTCAAGGCAAACACAAGGATCCGGCATCCAACTCGCAGCTTATCCGTGAGATCGTCAAAACTGCCGTGGAGTGGGTGCTCGACGTGGAACTGCAAGGCATCGCCGACGCTGAGTATTCGCAGTCACTGCAGTGCAGCGACGGCTTCACCACAGATGTTCGCAAAAACTAAGGACTGGTTAGAAAAGCGGTTGCTGTCTTTCTGTTCGGATCGCTGACTTGCTGGATCTCTAATTTAGTTCTCACCAAAAGATCGGCGTTCACCGCCATTCAACAACTTAGATCGACAGGCTAGCCCTAATAGTCTGGCCATGAATGTGCACAGGCTGATCCGAGGAGGATCCATGGACAGCGGCTACTATGCGGCGTGCACCGCGCTGATGGCTCGAACACAGGCGTTAGATCTTGTAGCCAACAACCTGGCAAACACAAGCACGCCCGGTTATCGTGCCCAGCACAATATTTTTCGTTCGCTGCTGGCGTCCTCAAGTCATCCTGAATCCTCTCTGAATCAAGCCATCAATAATTTTGGAATCCTCGGCGGGAGCCAGATTGATCTTACGCAGGGCAGCCTGGAAAAGACCGGTAATGATCTCGACTTTGGCATAGAAGGCCAGGGCTTCTTCGTTGTAAAGACGGCCGCAGGAAAGGCGTACACACGCAACGGCAACTTTCATGTGTCGCCCCAGGGCAACCTGGTGACAAGTGAGGGTGATGCGGTGATGGGCGAGGATGGTCCGATTCAGATCGTAGGCGGGCCGGTATCAGTGAGTTCTGACGGCACACTCTCGGTGAACGGTGCCTTGGCCGGAAAGCTGAAGCTGGTGGAGTTCCCGGCAGGTACCGCAATCGAGAGTATTGGGAAAACCTATTACTCGGCGCCGGCAAAGGCCGAGAGCGCCGCAACGAATACGAGCGTTCAGCAGGGAACTCTGGAATCCTCAAACGTAAACGCAGTTGCCAGCGCAGTGGAACTAGTCGCGGTGCAGCGCTATGCGGAACTTGTGCAGCGCGCTTTGTCGACCTTCAATTCCGACATTAATAAGGTTGCGACAGAAGACTTGCCGCGGGTCACCAGTAGTTAAACACAAGGAGCGTTCATGTTTCGTGCACTCTACACGGCAGCAAGCGGGATGGCTGCCCAGCAAATGAACCTGGACAACATCGCCAACAACCTGGCGAACTCGAGTACTGCCGGGTTTCGCCGCCGACGCGTGCAATTTTCCGATTTGATCTACCAAAACGCGATCATGCCGGGAGCGGCGGCTTCGCAGCAGACCACGGTAGCCGCGGGTTTGCAGATCGGTTTAGGAACAAAGCCTGCGGCGTCCGAAGTGGTGCAAGCCCAGGGCGATTTCAGCACCACCGGCAATCCTCTGGATATGGCTATTCAGGGACAAGGATTCTTTCAGGTGACACTCCCCAACGGCCAGGTCGCGTACACCCGGTCGGGCTCGTTCCACATGGATGCTCAAGGCAACATCGTCACGGCAGACGGTAATGCTCTCCAGCCGAACATCACGATCCCTGCCGATGCGACCAACGTCACGATCGGTGCAGACGGCACGGTATCCGTGACTCAGCCCGGGCAGACAGCGGCTCAACAGGTGGGGACGATTCAGCTCGCACTCTTCGCGAATCCCGGCGGATTAAACAGCGTCGGTAACAACTTGTTCCTACCCACGACAGCATCGGGCGATCCCATTGTCGGCGCACCCGGAGGCAGCGAGGGACTCGGCAGCTTGCAGCAGGGGATGCTGGAACAGTCGAATGTCAACGTGGTTGACGAGTTCATCGAGATGATTGTTGCACAACGCGCGTACGAGTCGAACTCGCGCGTGGTCAGCGCAGCGGACCAGATGTTCCAGGATCTCAATAACGTGGGTCGATAATGCGGGCTAAAACGGGCACAACTGGAAAATCGATAGGTATCTTTCTGCTGTGCTTGGTGATGGCCGGGCCAGCGGCGGAAGCATCCAGCAAAACGTGGACGCAGGTGATGCGACAGGGTGTCGCCGAGGCGATTTCGGCGACGGCGGGAGCGCCAATTTCGGCAAGCCAAGTGGAATTTCTGGGAGAAGTGCGAGCGATCCCCAACGCGAAATTTTCCGTAGTCGGAGTGGAACGTCTACACCGTAATGGCGCGGCGGTAAAGCTACGCTGTCAAAGGTCAAGTGACTGCCTTCCGTTCTATGTTGTGTTGCATGCTGGAGACGTGGCCAAGACCTTGGCGCGCACGGCCACAGAGGCTTCAGCCGGAGGTCCTGGCCAAACGTCCCGTGCCGAAAAACAACGAGCTGTCAAAGGTGGCGATCGCGCCACGCTCGTCCTCGAGGGTAAGGACATGCGAATCGTGATGCCAGTGATTTGTTTACAAAATGGTTCCTTGGGACAAAGCATCCGAGTGTCGAGCAGGGATCACAGGAAAATTTACGAGGCTGAAGTTATTGAAACGGGATTGGTGAAAGGCACTCTTTAAGGACCCATGAAAATCCATGCGCTAATGCGGCAGTGGGTAGCGGGCGTGATCGCCATCATCTTCGCGGGCGGAGCACCCGCGGTGATGGCGAAGAGCGCCAAACAAGATCCGCAGCAGGCGAGAAATGACTACATTACGCGGGTGCAGCAGCAGTCACCCACCGCGGAACCAGGCCGGACCATGGGAAGTCTGTGGGTTCCTGGCGGTGCATTGACAGACGTAGCTTCCGACTATAAAGCCCGGCGACTGGATGACATCGTCACAATCGTTGTCACCGAGCAGACTACTGCTCAATCGTCTGGCAACGTTAACTCGCAGCGAACATTCCAAACGAGCTCTGCAATTACCGGCCTGCCAGGAAGAATGAAGACCGGCGGAGTCAATCCGCTCTTTGGAGCGAATTCGTCAACTCAGTTAAAAGGCCAGGGCGCCGCCACCAATACTTCGCAACTGCAGACCAGCCTTTCCGGGCGAGTGATTGGACTGTTGCCTAACGGCAATCTGATAGTAGAAGCACAACGCGAAGTCTTCATGAATGATCAACACGAGACCATGATTGTGCGCGGGGTGTTGCGTCCCGGAGATATAAGCACGTCCAACACCGCACCCTCGACAGCACTATCGAACCTTGAAGTTGAGTTGAAGGGTAAAGGCGTGATCAGCGATTCAACGCGCCGGCCGAATCCTGCAGTGCGGGCATTGCTATGGTTGATAGGTTTTTGAACTCGCCGACCATCCGAATGGTGAAGCGCATCGTGCAGAGCCGCATCGTGCGCGCTGCAATGTGTTTTGCACTTTCGCTGGCAGCATCTCTGGGATACGGCGAAACGTCCTCCAAGCAGGTACTGATTCGCGACATCGCGACCATTGAGGGCGTCCGGGAAAACTCACTCGTCGGTTATGGCCTGGTGGTCGGTTTAACCGGTACCGGAGACCGCCAGCAAACGCTCTTCACCACGCAGACGCTGGCTAATATTCTGCAGAGGCTGGGCGTGCAAATACCCGCTGCCCAGGTGCAGGTTCGCAACGTCGCTTCAGTAATTGTAACCGGCTCTCTTCCGCCATTCGCACGGTCAGGCACGACGCTTGATGTCACTGTCGCTTCCATTGGCGATGCCAAAAGCCTGCAAGGTGGAGTCTTGCTCATGACACCGATGCGTGGTCCCGATGGTCAGATCTACGCAGAGGCACAGGGGCCGCTAACCCTGGGAGGCTACACCGCGGGCTCGACCGGCAATTCGAAGCAGGTTAACCACGCAAACGTAGGACGTATCCCCGAGGGCGGGACTGTGGAGCGGGACACTGCGGTCGATCTGAGTCACTTCAAGACGGTGTCGTTCGTGTTGCGAAACCCTGACTTCACAGCGGCTCGCGACATTGCCACCGCCGTCAACCACAGTTATGGAAAAGAGATTGCCACTGCGCTGGACAGCCGCCGCATAGACATCAATGTGAGCGCGTCAGGCACGGCGTCGGTACCCACTCTGATTTCCGAAGTGCAGAACCTTGCGATCAGTTTCCACCCACCGGCAAAGGTCATCATGAACGAACGCACCGGAACAGTTGTTATGGGTGGTGATGTGAAGCTTTCTCCGGTATCCGTCCTGCACGGAAACCTGAGTGTAGAAGTAACAACCACATTCGCCGTATCGCAACCTGAGCCGTTTTCCAAAGGCAAGACCACCGTCGTGCCGGAGACGGAGGTTCATGCCGATGAAGGCCCAGCCCGTTCGATCCGCCTGAAAGAAGGCGCAACGGTGGAAGAGTTGATTAATGGATTGCACACGATGGGAGCGACCGCGTCGGACATCGTTGCGATCATTCAGGCTATCAAAGCTTCGGGCGGACTGCAGGCCGAGTTGGAGGTGATCTAGGCCATGGGTGGAATTCAAACGCTACGTCCAGTCGCCGGAGGCCAGAACCTGGCACAAAGCAGGAGCGAACAAACTCTGCGAGCGTTGAGGACAGGCGCAGGATCGGACCCGACCTCAAAGGCAAAGGTCCAGAAGGCAGCACAGGACTTTGAAAGTGTCCTTGTGGGGCAATGGCTGGAACAAGCGGAAAAATCCTTCGCGACGGTCCCGGGAGGGGATCCGGATCAGCAGGCTGACCCTGGACACGATCAGCTGCAGAGTATTGCAATGCAGTCCCTCGCTACGAGCCTAACCAAATCCGGCGGGCTCGGGATTGCGTCGATGATCGTGAAACATCTTACTAATAATGATCAGATCCCCAAATCGGCGGAAAAAACCGCAGAGGGTGGACCAGGGGCGGGTAATCAGGGCACCCCCAAAGGTCGATGAAACTTAGGTTTATGAATAACTTACGGCTAGTAACTATGACTTCGGTGCATCGACTAAAGTTTTGTGCCAAATATGCCGATGAACTTTCACCACTAACTGCGAGGTTTTGCTTATGAGAATCGACCTTAATTCATCGGTTCCCCAGAGGGTAGCAGCGGAAAAATCAGCCAAGTCCCCCGCACCAGCGGGCATGGCCGACGCGGCCAAAGAGCCGGACAGCGCGTACTCACAGGACACGGTTCGTCTTACGGGTCTCGCTTCCCGGGCGATGTCGATGCCGGAGGTGCGGCAGGAACTCGTTGCTCGCCTACGGCAGTCGGTTCAGAGCGGGCAGTACTCGGTAGATCCACAGAAGGTCGCGGAAGCGATGATGGAGCAGGCAGCCCGGTAACTGTCTGCGCGCACCTACCGGCCGAAGAGTGTGGTCGTCCCGGCACGGACGGATGTGCCGGTTCAAAGAGACGAAAACTAAGAGAGATGTTGAATATCCATGCACGAACTCAGTCCAGGCCGACGATCAACGCAAGCAGACTTCGCGTCCAGGCTGCGTGAACTGACTCGCGCGATCACCGGTGCAACCTCCGCCCTCGAACACAACAATCTGAATGAATTCCTGCGCTGCCTGGCGAATCAAGAGGCCATTGCGGCCGGCATTGACACGGGGTTGAAAGCAGTCCTCTCCGACGGCGGAACTAATCGACGCGGCCCTGGCGGAGGGTTTTCCGCAGAAAAAGATCTCAGCAGCGCGTGTATTCAGCTAGCAGACGCGAATCGCATTTTTGCCGCAGTCGTTAAACGTTCGAAGCGGTCAACCAGTCTCCTGGCAGCTTTGTATCAAAGCTCCGCCGGTACATACGGCAGGACCTCTGGTCAGCAACTGCCAGAGCGTCGAACCCTATCATGCGAGGTCTAGCACCATGCCAGGTCTAACATCCTCGCTCTTGATGGCGACGCAATCCTTGTTGGCAGATCAAGGAGCCCTGGCCACTACCACCAACAACATTTCAAATGCAAATACTCCTGGCTACACTCGGGAAGTTGCCATCCTCAACGAGGCGCCTCCGACCGTAGAAGGTGGGCTGGTGTATGGCAACGGAGTCACGCTTGACAAGATTCAGAGCGTGCGAGACCAGTTGCTGGATCTTCGCATTTCGGAAGAGACCCAGCAACAGGGCAGCGCGCAATCACAGCTCAGCGCGATGCAACAGGTCCAAGCGCTCTTCTCCGATTCGACCCAGGGCATTGGTGCGGACCTGACCGCATTCTTCAACAGCATCAGCCAGCTCTCCACCAATCCGACGAGCGTTCCGCAACGTCAATCGGTACTGACGGCTGCCCAGAATCTTGTGAGCTCTTTCCAGCAGACCGAATCCAATCTGAACACGATACAGTCCGACCTCAATCAGTCGGTTTCAGACACAGTGACTCAGATCAATAGCCTCACCCAGCAGATTGCACAGCTGAACGCTCAGGTCGGTCAGTTGCAGAGTCTGGGGAAAGATCCCGGAGTGCTCGCCGATCAGGAAAATCAGCTGGTGCAGCAACTGTCGCAGCTGACGGACGTCTCCGTCATACAGACGGAACACGGTGAAACGATAACCAGCAGCGGCGGGACCGCCCTGGTGGTTGGCGGCCAGAGCTTCAGCCTGCAAACTGCGCCTACTGCTTCGGGGATGGAGCATATCTTTGCCCAAGGACAGGACATCACGGGCTCGATCCAGAACGGGCAGCTCGGCGGCACATTGCAGATCCGGGACACGGTTATTCCCGGAATCCTCAATCAGGTCGACACGCTCGCCAGCCAGTTTGCGACGAGTTTCAACACCGCGCATGAAGCGGGATTCGATCTCTCGGGGAATCCTGGTGCGGCCTTCTTCTCGGTTACGGCCGGGGCCGGAGCGGCATCCAGCCTGAAAGTTGCTATCACCAACCCGAATGCAATTGCCGCGAGTTCTGACGGCTCAGCGGGCAGCAACGGAAACATTGCCCAGCTCATGGCCGTGCAGACCCAGGCATTGCCTTCGGGTGCTAATCCTCTCGACAGTTATGCCAATGTCGTGTCTTTGACGGGGAATATAACGTCTCAGGCGCAGGCTGAGGTGAGCGCGAGCACGGCCAGCCTCAACCAGCTCAACGACCAGCGGGGTTCGATCTCGGGCGTTTCGATTGACCAGGAATCCGCAAATCTCATCACCTACCAGCGAGCCTTTGAGGCCGCAGCCCGCGTGGTGACGACGGTCGACCAACTGACTCAAACCATAATCGGAATGGGAGCCTCGGCACCGACGGTGTACTAAACTTATGCGCATAAATCCAAACATCACCTCCGACATACTCAACGCAATCTCTCAGGCGGAATTGCAACAGCAAAAAGCAGTTCAGGAGGTCGCTACCGGCAAGCGCGTAAACGTGCCCTCCGATGATCCGGCAGCCGCAGCGGAACTGGTTCAAAATCTCGCACTCAGCAGCCAGACAGATCAATATTTACAAAACACATCTTCGGTAGAAGGGCTTCTCCAAACCGCCGACTCAGCGCTCAGCTCAGTCGTGACGGCTCTGAACCAGGCGATCGGACTGGGCGTGCAGGGATCAACCGGCACGCTCTCGTCATCGAATCGGCAGGCTGTCGTACAGCAGTTACAAGGGGTTTTCGCCCAGGTAGTCCAACTCGCCAATTCTTCCTATGAAGGTAGCTACATATTTGCCGGAACCGCAACCACAGCTCCGCCCTACGTTCTTGACCCGACTCAGACTGACGGAGTCACTTACAATGGAAACACTGGCGTGAACAGTGTCGACATTGCGAATGGCAGGAGTATTCAAGTCAATGTTCCAGGCACCCAAGTCTTCCAATCGCCCGGAGGAGACGTGATGGGGTCGCTCCAACAGCTGATAACAGCGTTGCAGAGTGGTAATACTACGGCGAGCGGCACAGCAACTACACAGCTGAAAACTGCTTTGGACTCACTTTCACAACAGCGGGTCTTTTATGGCAATGCGATTAATCAGCTGACTTCCAACCAGTCGTTCCTGCAACAGGAAAAGGTCAATCTTCAAACCCAGCAGAATGACTTGGTCGGCATTGATCCCGCCCAGGCAGCCACCAACCTTTCCCAGGCAGAGATGGCCTACAACTCCGGCTTAGCCGCTGCCGCCAAGGTTTTGCCGCCTAGTCTGATGGACTATCTGAAGTAGCGTCCGGCGAGCTACACCCAACATCCCTGCCGCTGTTGCGCAATGATAAATCCAAGCTTGCCGGCGAGCGGCTGAACGCCTTCGTTCCAGAGAGGGCAAATACCGCGTTCCAGCGCGCGGAGCGGCGTGCTTTAAGGTCTAAGCCGTCCAGTTCGCGTGCTGGAGCTCATCAGAAGTGGTGGTACTAACTTTGGATGATGATTGCTGGGGCAAGATGGCAGCCGAGTCTGCCGGCGCTGACTGGTTTGGATCCACTTGTTGCCAAGCTGTGCGAACGTCAAGCAGAAGTTCAATCTGCCGGTCAAGTATCTCCGGACTGCTTTTCACTTGAGCTTCCATAACCTTGGCACGTACCGCTGAGTAGAAGCTTGAGAGGTTGCGAGCTGCCTCGGCTCCACTCTCCATGTCCAAAGAGCCTTCAAGCTGCTGCAGAACCAGCAGGGCATGCTTCAACTCAGCAGAGCGTTTTTCTATGTCGTGCAGCTGCATCGCCTCGATTGCCCGCTTGAGGTCGCGCACTAGAACGTCGTACAGGATGATAACCAAACCGACCGCCGATGCATTCTCCACGGCCGCCCTACGATACGAGAGTTCTGTGGTCTTCCAATTCATGGCTTGTTGGTCGTCTGGTTAAGACCGAGTTCCGCCTGTACCTGGCTGATCTGGGTCGAAAGCTGTTGCATCAGGATGTCTGCTTGGGTGTATTCGTTGGTCAGGACGGTTTGTTGGTTTGAGATGTACAGCTCAAAGTTGTTGATCTGATTCGTAAGGTCGGTTTGCTCATTACTGATGCTCTGCAGGTCGACTGTGAATGCGCCTTGAGCAGGGTCGGTCAGAGTATTCAGCTGGTTGTTGAGGGAGGATGCAAAGCCATTCGAGGCCGTTCCCTGCAGGAAGGTTTGCACCGCGCTGAAGTTGTTCTGTACGGCATTAGCCAACTGGGAGTTATCGAGGCTAAGGGTGCCATCGTTGTTCATCGTTATGCCAAGATCAGCGAGCGTGGAAACGGAAGTACCTGTGGTTGAGTAGCTCATTGCCTGGAGTAGATCGCCCTGCAACATTCGAAGGGTACTGTCTCCAGCAAGCGGTCCCGAGGTCTGGCTCGTTGGGTCAACAGCGAATTGAGAATTTACTTGCCCGATGACTGTGTTGTACGCGTTGACAAAGCTGGTGATGGCCGAGGAGATCTGATTCGCGTCCGGCGAGATCGATAGATTTACTTGCGTGCCGGGGGAAGCTCCGACGAGATTGAGAGTCAGTCCGGTGACGGCTCCGGTCACGGTGTTGGACGCGCTGCTGATCGGGATCCCATCCACTGTGAGCGACGCGTCCTGGCCAGTGTTCGCACGGGTGAATCCCAGCCCGGATGCATTGGTGATGGTGACGTCGTTTGCGCTTCCTGAACTGTTACTTACGATGGCAAGGCGCGCGCCTGAAGAGTCGTTGACCACGCTAGCGGTGACGCCGAGATTCTGAGAGTTAATGGAACTGGCGAGCTGATCGAGGGTATTGACACCACTTCCGATCGTTATAGTTGTTGGCGACCCAGACCCTACTTGCAGAGTGAAGCCGCCGGCCGGCAATGGAGTACTGCTGGTGGCCACGGCGGCAGAATACCAAGAGCCGGTGGTAGCGAGATTGTTGACGACAACTGTGTGGGTGCCGGCCACCGTGCCGGGTGTAGCAGAGGCCGTGACCAAACCGGTATTGGACGAGGTGACGCCCATCGACGTGAGCGCTCCGACAGGGTCAGAAAGCGAATTCAAGCTGTCCGAGAGCGTGGTCAGGGAGCTAACAACCTGATTGATAGCATTGGTCTGGGTTTGCAGGGTTTGTTGCTGCTGCTGCCATACCTGCTCCGGAGCGCGATCAGCCGCGATCGCGGCACCGACCGCCTGGGAGATGTTGATGCCGGATGAAGATGAACCCAGAGCGGACAATAACGAGCTGATATCTACGTTGCTGGTACTCATCTTTACTAGTTCCTTAGGTCCAGCCAGCCGGTAAGGTTAAAAGGTGGTGAGAACGGGATCGTCTCACCACCTCTTTTGTCAACTATTGGAGCAATTTCAGTACCGTCTGCTGCATCTGGTTCGACTGCTGTAAGGCAGCGATACCGGTCTGCTGCAGGATGCTGTACTTCGACAGGTTAGCCGTCACCTGGCCTATGTCAGCTGACATAATGCCACTCTCGGCGCTGGTAAGGTTCTGGACCTGGTTGGTCATGACGCCGCTGGCTGCCTGGAGCCGGTTGATGGCGGCGCCCAAGGTGCCGCGTTCATTGGCGACCGTAGCGATGGCAGCGTTGATGGAGGTAAGAGCAGCCTGAGCGTTGTTAGCCGTGGTCAGATCGCTCGTCGCGCCACCCGCGAAGGTTCCGCCGTTCAGGAAGGCGTTCGCTGCGTTGCTCGAGGTGGAGACGATAGTTCCGCCGCCGGTGATCAACGCGTTCCCAGCTGCAGTCGCCGAGAAAGTAACGGTATCGCCCGCGACTGACGCGGTGGCGTCAGCGTTGGCAACCGTTGGCGAGCCGTAGACGGTTCCCGCACCGGGTCCGCCGTTTACGGCAGCTGCCAGGTTCGAAATCGAGGCTGCGAGGTTCTGCGCGGCAGTACCGCCGCTGCCGATCAGGACCTGATTGGCTACCTGAGGACCGGTGGAGAGAGCGGTTTTGAACGTGTAGGTCGTGCCGCCGACTACCACGGTGTCACCAGTTGTCGGCACGGCGCTGAAGGCCAGCGTCGCAGTGGCGTTTCCACCGAGGAGACCTGCGGCGGAAACGGCGCTCGTGGATGCGCTGATTGGGCTGTTGGTGACGGAATCGCTCAAGAAAACGGAGAGCGAATTGTTAAATACCGCGGTACCGTTGTAGTTGGTGTTTGAGCCGATCTGGGTGATTTCCGCCTGGATCGCCTGATACTCAGCATCCAGAGATGAACGTTGCGCGTTGGATACGGTGCCGGTAGCGGCTTCCGTGGCCAGTGTGACCGCACGGTTCAGGAGGCTGGTGATCTGCGACAGGGCGCCGTCGGCGACCTGCAGCGAACCCACGCCGTCGGTGGCGTTGCGCGCTGACTGTGTCAGAGCAGTGATGTTGGCCTGCAATCCATTGGCGATGGCCAACCCAGCGGCGTCGTCCGCGCCAGAGTTAATCCGCGAGCCGGTGGACAATTGCTGCAGCGTCGAGGTTAATGACGCCCCCGTCATACTCAACGAGTTCTGTGCCATCAGCGACGGAATGTTATTCAGGATGCTAAGTGACATTTTCTAATTCTCCTTAGTTTGTTCCGCCTGCACCGACAGTCGCGGCCCTAGTCTAGCGATGCTCAAGGTTGAGTGCCCGCCATTTCGAGCAGGTGGTTTAGTTGTGACCGGACTACTTATCGGCACTTGCGGCTTGATCTTCAGCCGGGAACATAACCTTGGTAATGGCGACCTGAATATCTTCAGGACAATGACCCTTTAGAATCCGGACAGTACTGCCGATAACTGGTCGGGCATAGCGCGCTGACCTGCACGCGCGCGGCTCGGAAGGCACCCCGTGATACGACTGACCCGACTGAACAGCCAGCCACTTGCGGTTAATTCGGATCTAATCAAGTTTGTAGAGAACGCTCCCGATACCGTTCTTACCTTGATCACTGGGGAAAAGGTAGTGGTCCGCGAGACGACGGACCAAGTCATAGAAAGAATGATCGAATTTCGGCGGGCCGTTCTCGCCGGAACCACCTGCGCGGGGAATGACCCCAATGTCGTGGCGGCCGCGAACCGATCCATAAACCGAGCGCCTCTGCACTCACGCTCAGAGGACACCCACCGTGGATAAAAGCACGATTGCAGGACTGTTCCTTGCGATGGCGGGGATCCTGGCGGGGCTTCTGATCGAGGGCGGAAAGCTCGCTCAGATCCTGCAGCCGACTGCGGCCATGATCGTGTTTGGCGGAACGTTGGGTGCTGTCATGGTGCAGTTCCCGATGCCTATCGTGTTAAAGGCCTTTAAGCGCCTCGCCCACGTATTCCTCGATCGGCGCCAAGATCCCACAACACTGATAAAGGACATGGTCGGATACGCACAACGGGCCCGGAAAGACGGGATCGTATCACTTGACGCCGAACTCAAGAACATCAGCGATCCTTTCCTGAAAAAGACACTGATGCTGGCGGTCGATGGGACGGAACCGCAGGAACTGCGAAAGATGATGGAACTCGAACTCGACAACGAAGCTGAGCGTTCCGAAAAGGTCGCACAGGTATTCGAGTCTGCCGGGGGCTTCTCGCCGACCATCGGCATCATTGGCGCAGTCCTTGGGCTGATCCAGGTTATGCAGCACCTGGAGAACATTGACGAGGTCGGAAAAGGAATCGCGGTAGCGTTTGTGGCGACGATCTATGGCGTCGGAGCGGCCAACCTGTTTTTTCTCCCGTCATCGGGCAAGCTGAAAATTAAGTCTCGCGAAGAACAAGTACTGCGAGAGATGACGCTCGAAGGAGTCATTTCGATCCTGGAAGGCATGAATCCCAGGATGCTCGAGAC
Source organism: uncultured Acidobacteriota bacterium (assembly GCA_963711675.1). GTDB lineage: Bacteria > Acidobacteriota > Terriglobia > Terriglobales > Acidobacteriaceae > CAVQFB01. Next base: position 184,536 of record CAVQFB010000017.1, read on the forward strand.
CAAGCTGCTGGGCTATCTCGAGGATCAAAAGCAGGCGGAGCCCCACCCCGCATGAGCCGGCGAAAGAAGCGACATGAGCACGCCAATCATGAGCGTTGGTTGGTGTCGTACGCGGATTTCATCACGTTGCTGTTCGCTTTTTTTGTCGTGCTGTATGCCTCGTCGCAGCAGGACCACAAGAAGGCGGCACGAGTATCCGCAGCCATTGAAGGGGCCTTCCAGGAGCTGGGAGTATTCTCCGGCTCCGCGCCTGGACCGATCATGTGGGCAGAAGCGGCGGCCCCTCCCACCAACAACGACCCAACAACGGCTCCGGACCTATCGAACCTGGTGCCCAAAACGAGCAAAGAGGGGGCGGGGAGTGGATCCGGGCCGAACGTTGAAGAGCTGAAGCGTGAACTCGAACAGGCCCTTGGCGAAGAGATCAAGAATCATGAGATAGAAATGAGGGTAACGCCCGAGGGTCTCGTCGTCAGCTTGCGCGAAATAGGTTTCTTTGACAGTGGTGACGCAACGCTGCTGTCCGGGGGCAAATCGACACTCGGACGGATCGCCAAGGCTCTCAACAAGGCTGGCTTCCAGATACGCGTGGAGGGGCACACCGACAATGTTCCCATCCATACGCCCCGCTTCAAATCGAACTGGGAATTGTCGACCGCGCGAGCCACCGAGGTGGTTGCGTTGCTGGTGGAAGACTACGGATTCAATCCCGGGCAGGTCTCGGCAGCAGGATATTCGCAATATCGGCCGCTGGCGAAGAACGACACCGAGGAAGGTCGGAAGACCAATCGCCGTGTCGATGTTGTCGTGGTTGCACACAACCCGCAGGCAGAGCAGAATTCGCGCAGCTTGCAACTTGGCCGGGCCGGCGTTGACCCTCAGCCAGCCGTCTCAACAACTCACTGATTCTTGCGAGGCGCGAGCCACCACTATTGCGGCGCCATGACGAGCAAAGTGTCATGAAGTACTAACCACAGGAATAAGGTTCGCTTTGTCACAACTGGCAGTTGGGTCCGGATGCAGAAGGCGCCAGCCGGTCGTGGCCTCATGTACCCACCACTTCGGTAACGCGAATGCCGTAGTTTCCATCGACAATAATGACTTCGCCTCGGGCGATCACCCTCTCGCCGAGGAGCAAGTCGGCGGGTTCCTGTACTTGCCGGTCGAGTTCGATCACCGCACCCGAGTTGAGGTCGAGGATTTCGCGAAGAGTCAACGACCGCTGTCCAAATCTGAGGGAAAGATTGAGGTTAACACCCAACAGGCGCCCAAGGCCACTTTGATCATCGCTCAGCTGGCTCTCCGGCTTGGGATTTGCCTCGTTGACCGTAGTAGTCACTTTTGCGGCCGACACACTGGCCAATAGCTCGGTGCTGAGCCGGAGTTCCACCGGCAATTTCGCAGAGGAAGGTTCGGAAAGCAGGAAAACAACAGTGACTCCTAACCATGCCGGAACCGTGGTCATGCTGACCTGCAGCTGCACCTCTCCGAACAGACTTTTCATTGCAGTGGCAGCTACGCCTGCCACTTGTCGAAGCAGTTCTTCGACTGCCCCCTTCCGCCCGCTATCTAACTCTGCGGTTGCTTCGACAGGTTCCGCGAGGAACTTCTGGGCGAACATTAAGGCATCCGCGTTCTTAATCTGGAGAACGACAGTTCCTTGGAGACTCCCAGACGCCGCGAACGAAAAACATACATGGGAAGCGTCTGTGGGCTGACTGGAATCGTCGGCGCTTATTTCGGCGCTCCAGGATGATGAAAGTGCTTCCGAGAACACTTCGCTCGCGGCCTTACGAATGGAATCGACGAAGGCGTGCAACGGAGTACCTGGCGCGATGGGCGGCATACTACGGCCTCTTTTCTTCTTCCGCTACGATTAGTCGCTCACGAATCTGGGCGGCTCGCTGACGTGCATGCCGCACCGGTGTTGCCTCAAACACTTCTCGACCTGCCACTACCAGGGATGCCGGTTTTTGGGCGGGAACGGCAAGAGTACATACCTTTCCTGGCGAGAGAGCGAGCAACTCTTGAATGGAAAGTTCGATGGAAGTCAGATCGAGCGCGGCGGGAAATGAACACTCCAGCATTCTTTCTTTCAGCTGGCAGGCCGAGCCCGTAGTGACCCGAGTTACCGAGGAAGGTACTGCCGAGCACAACTTCCGGACCAGGGGGTTTGAAACCGCTACCGGAAATATAAGATTCAACATCCCCTGCTTATTGGCGAGCTTGATTTCGAAACTCACACATAGCGTCTTTTCTGGTGGGCCCAGAAATCTTTGTATCTGGGCGGGTGATTCACGCCCTTCTAACTGGAGCTTGGTTCCGAGAGGCAAAAATACGGCAGCTAGTTCGCGACAGATGTTCTTGGCGACATCCTCCATGATCTGTTCCTCAATCTCACTGACCTCTCTTGCCAACTCCTGACATTCGCCAGTACCACCCAGAAGAATGTCGATCAGCGGGAAAACCAGGGAGTTGTCGATCTGCATCGCCGCCGCGGTGTTGATAGGTGAAACGAGAAAGGACACCATATAGGTGACTTCAGGGACTCGCTCCAGAAACTCCCCATATGCCAGCTGTTCGACTGAAGCCAGCTTTACTTCGAACGGGACACTCAGGTAGGCGCCCAATGACTGAGCCAGATTTCGGGCGAACGGTTCCAGCAGCCCCCCGATCGCACGAACCTGCTCCCCTGCAAGCTGTCCGGATTGTTGGAAAGTACACGGCCCGATCGTGCGCTGACCGGCCCTCGCATTGTCGCCCGCTCCACGGGTTGCGTGCACCATGGCGTCGATTTCATCCTGATGGAGAACCCTTTTCATGCCAGATCCTGACCTAATCGTGAATTAGAAGAGCATGAGACACGGGCAACTTCTGCCCACTTGGTATGCATGGGAAGGGCCAAGAGCAGTTGGACGATTACCTTGGATTCTGGGTCGACCTTCGGGTGTGAGATATCGTCATCACGCTGAAGGCCTGGCTTCGGGGTGATCCTGCCGACCGAGGACGTCACTAATCTTCTGTGCGAGGGTGCCCAGCCGTAGAGGCTTCTCCAGATACACTGCGGCGGACTCGGGACCATACCCAAGGTCCAGCGCGCGTTCCGTGTAGCCTGACATGTAGATTACTTTGACTTTTGGGTGGGTAGCGGACACTAGTTTCGCAACATCGGGCCCCTTCTTGCCCCCGACGTCAATATCTGTCAATAACACATCGATGGACACATTGTGCCTGGTGGCAATCTCTGTGGCCGTCGAACCGTCACTCGCGGGCAAAACGTTATAACCTCGCGATTTCAAATATTCGCCGACGACTTCCCGCAGAGGATCATCGTCTTCAAGGAGCAAGATCGTCTGACCCTTGCCCGTAGCGGATTCGGGAACGGGGACAGGAGATTCGGGAGCGATGTGGCCGCTGGTTCGAGGCAAATAGATCTTGAACGTGCTTCCCTTGCCCAGTTCACTGTAGACCCACACAAATCCCCGATGCTGCTTAACGATCCCATAGACGGTGGCGAGGCCCAGTCCAGTTCCTTTGCCTACTTGCTTGGTAGTGAAGAAGGGCTCAAACAACCGAGATTGAGTCTGAGCATCCATGCCGCGTCCGGTGTCGCTTACGGCCAACATGACATATCGCCCCCGGGGTATGTGAGCGCGATGAAAGCGGGCATCATCATCGCCAAGTTCCACTTCTTTGGTTTCAATGGTCAGCCGCCCGGTTCCGTTGATGGCGTCGCGGGCGTTCACCACCAGGTTCATGATGACCTGCTCCAGCTGTCCGGAATCAGCCAATACCAGTCCCGACTCTGCCTCCGGCACGACCTGCAGCTCAATATCTTCGCCCAGGAACTTTGGCAAGACCTTGCAAAATTCAGACACGATGACGTTCAGATTCAAGATCCTCAGTTGTTGCGGCTGTTTTCGGCCGAACGCCAGTAGTCGTTTAGCGATCGATGCCGCATTTCTCACCGCCTCGTAGATGTGATCGGCGTAGTCCAAAACCTTCTGCCTGTCGCACGCGTGGTCCTTGATCAGTTCCGAGTGTGTGCTAATCAACATCAGGAGATTGTTGAATTCGTGAGCTATGCTGCCTGCCAACTGACCTACGGCCTCCATCTTTTGAGCCTGGAGAAGCTGCTGGTGGATGGATTTGAGCTCTTGCTCGGCAAGTTTTCTTTCACTGATGTCGGTGGATACGCCCAGGAGTTGTGTTGGTGGCCTATGGTTCGTTAGCAAGGGGACCTTGTGCGTTTGAAACCAACGAACGTGTCCAGTGCGTGAATCGGTGATCGGCTCTTCGGGTATGAACTTCGCCTTCCTGAGAGCGATAACCTCCTGGTCATCTCGCCGAAGCCGCTCGACTTCCTCCCGCGTGGTATTGAAATCGGCGTCTTTTCTGCCAATCAGGTCTTCCGGAGTCATCCCATAAACTTCTGCTGTGGCCCGGTTCGCCAGAACGAATTCGCCGTCGAGATTCTTTACGAAGATAGGATTGGGATCGGTATCGATGACCAAGCGAAGGAACTCACGCTGCTCCTGGAGTGTCTCCTCCGCGACCTTTCGCTCGGCAACTTCGTTGGATAGTGCCCGGTTTACGGCCTCGAGCTGTTGTGTACGTTCCTTAAATCTCCGTTCCAAGTCTTCATTGGCCTTCTGGAGCTCGCGAACGGCAACCTGCCACTTGCGAACCTGGAGTGCAATGCCAACTAAGATCAGATTGATGAGGACTACGACCAAAATACTGATCGGCACAACAATTCGTGCAGGGAGAGAGATGGCGGTAAAGGAAGGCTCAGAGGCAAATGCGTGAACAGAGAAAACCACAGTCAGCAGAATCCAAATCGAGAAAAGTCTCACGCTCCGCGCACACCCGTGCGGTGTTAACGGACCCGGCTGTACCCTGCCAACCCAGGAGGACAAAGTGCGCTCGTACTTGGCCGACTTTCACATCACCCAGCGTAGTTTCATTATTTGCGCCTTCCGGGCAAAGTGCGAAGAAGATTACGCTTAGTTACAAAAGCCGAACAGTGTGGCAGGACGATTTTGGCGCGCTTCAGTTCCTGGCTGGCGCCCATGTGGCAGGGTAGTTATTGAGTCTCAGAGGCCTTTCCGGGGTTCTCGTATCGGCCAGCTTTTTTCATTCTTTCCAGGATTTCGTAGACCGTACAACGGCTGATTCCCAGGATCTCTGCGGCGCGAGCCTTGTTCCCGTGGACTCGCTGTAACACGTAGTTCACGTGCCGCCATTGCACCTCTTCCAGGGTGATCAATCCGGGATCGCCACGGTCTGGCCTTGATGTCACGTCGCGCAGGTATTGGGGTAGGTCCGCGACATCGATCACATTACCCGCCGCCATCATGCAAGCACTCCCAATGACGTTCTCGAGTTCCCGGACGTTTCCCGGCCACGGGTGTCGTGCCAAGGCAGCTTGTGCGCGCCGCGTGAGGCCGGTCACGGGTTTTTGATATTGGTTAGCGAACTTGCTGACAAAGAAGCGCTGGAGGAGGGGTAGATCCTCGCGGCGCTCGGAGAGATCGGGCAGGTTGATCTCGATCATCGAAATCCGGTAATAGAGATCTTCTCGGAACCTGCCGCTCGCCACGAGACTTCGGAGATCGCGATTGGTAGCGGCGATCACCCTGACGTCAACCGTGCGCACAACGGGTGAGCCCACAGCCTGAACCTCGTGGTTTTGCAGGATTCGAAGCAACTTCGCCTGTGCCGAAAGCGGGAGTTCGCCTATCTCATCGAGAAAGACGGTGCCTGAGTCTGCGTACTCAAAAACCCCGGTCTTGTCGTTCACGGCGCCGGTGAACGCACCTTTGACATAGCCAAACAATTCACTCTCCACGAGCGTCTCGACGAGCGCGGAGCAGTTGCACACAACAAAGGGTCCAGCAGAGGCTGGGCTAAGTTGATGCAGCGCCCTGGCGGCAAGTTCTTTGCCCGTGCCTGTGGCCCCAGTCACGAGAACGGTCTGATAGTGCGGGGCGACTCGCCGGATGTTGGCGAACAACTGCATGATCGCAGGACTCCTGCCGACAATACCCTGAAAGCGGTATGCTGCCACCAGCTCCTGGTCCAGTTGGAAGGTACGTTGACGTTCTTCGGTTTGGGCAACGAGTGCGTCCAGTCGCTGGCGCACCTTGTCAATATCCAGAGGCTTGCTTAGAAAATCACAGGCACCTTTCTGTATCGCGGCGATGGCGGCCTCAGTCGAGTATTGCTCCGCAGTCACGATAATGTCGACGCCTGGATCAGTCTGGATAATCCGGTCCAGAAGCAATGAGCCACCGAGAGAAAGGTCAAGGATAACGATGCGTGGAGCAACGCTGGCGAAAAGGCTTAGTGCGCTTTCGACATCGCTGGCAGTAAAGACTGCAACCTTTTCGCGAGAGACCGTGGAGCAGATTGAATCCTGTAGGCGCGTGTCCTTGTCGATGATCAGTAACTTCAAAGGAGCAGAACCGGTTTCTCCTCCGGCCGATACGATCTCGCGAACATGGGCCGTTCCAGCCATTACGCCGCCGCTCCGCACGTCGAAGATGTCAGCATGGGGTCAATAACCGGGGGATACATCGCCTGTTTTGCACACGGACGTCCGGCGCATCTTGGCATGAGCAAAGTAGTGCCTATCCGACTGCAGTGTGGCATTAGAACTATTCGGCAACTGATCCCAGGAACCTTAGAACTGCGGGACACGAAGGTAACGACTGAGAGACCTAGACTAGCAACGGGACGGTCGCGGGAATGGTTCTTAGCGGTGGCGGGCTTGGGCTCTGCGGTAGTCGTCCGCGGTTGTGCGGTAACATTCCAACCTCTCAAGCTTGTCAGCAGCCTTCAAGTCTTGCAGTCGATCGGGTTGCGTCCCTCGCGGCATATTCGCTGAGGACATCACTTGCACCAGAGTCTCGTCGCAAGTTGGATCTCTTGTGACCCGGAGGTTGTCCAGGGCCGGGTAGTTTGGACCGTAGTCTGAGAGTCGAGGCTGGTAAGGAAGATACTCGTAGATGAGCTTTATGAGCCGGGATCGGTACCGGCTGAGCCGATCTTCTGCGAGGAAAACCTCGTGGCTTGAAAAGTAGGAGGAACTGGGAAGCGCCAACGCCAGCCCAACGAAGCTCACGCTCATTTCTCTTGTTCTTGCGGAAGATTCTGAACTGTCGTCGACCGTCTCCTTGGGTGACGGCACCGATGGCGGGCGTGTGCCTGACGTGGCAGGACCGCCTCCGTTTCCAACTGTGTCGCTAGCGCTCCGGACAACAACAGGAGGCAGCGCAACCTGCATGGCGGCAGCGGCAGACAGCGTGTTCGTGCCTTGCCTCCCGGGGCCCCCAGTCCCAGCGCCGTTAACCGACGGTGGTGGTGGCACAACCGAAGTCACCGAACCGCGCAAGCCAGCCTGAACCATTGCCGAAAGTGCGCCTTGCTCATGCAGCGACACGCGAGGAGCGGGGGCGACGACTTCAACGTAGCCAACGTTGATTCCGCCAATCTGGCGAACTAATTGTTGCGCCGGAGGTGGTGGGGCAATTACCGCTGTCGGCGGCGCAGTCAATGCCCGCGGTCTCGACATGGACGCGACCTCAGGTGGAGGCCCAATCACTTCTGTCGCCGACGTGGTTCGCGCTCTCGGCCCCGAGATGGACGCAACTTCCGGCGGCGGCCCAATCACTCGGGCTTGCGGCGCGGTTGGAGCGCGCAAACTTGATATGGCCGAAACCTCGGGTGGCGGTCCGACTACGGTGGTCGTATTGAAGCCGTTTGAGCTTCGGATTCCTGTGATCCGATTGACTTCCGGAGCCGGCGCAACCACCGCTGAGAGAACGGCTGGCGTGTCCAGTCGTCGGGTCGTCGCCGAGAACGGCACCGCTGGAGCGGCCGAATTGAAAGCCACCAGTTGGAGCAATCGCAGTCCATGCTTCATCTTTACGTTGGGCGGTGCGATTTCCGTCTGCGCGCGGCGATCCCGTTCGCGCGGCACTCTGAAGGCAGGCTGCTTGGCGATGGACTGCTGCCTCCTCGGCACGTACATTGGTGCTCTTTCCGCCCGAAGCGCCTGAAGATACTCCGAGGGTGAGTAATAAATGACATCCGACTTGTTGAAAGCGAGGCGACGCACCGAATGCTGCTGGGCAAGCCAGAATTCAAGAACACTCCCCAGCGCCAAGATCATGATTACGTGCACCACTATCGATTGAACAAATCGTTCCCAAGGTAGTTGGGCAGATACAAACACATCGGCCCAGAACGGTGCTGGTGTAGAAGTCAGCTTTAATGGCGCCATCCGCGGCGGAAGCACAATGTCGATCAGGTTGCGAAGGAAGACACGATACCCCGGCTCTCTTTGAACAAGCAGTTTGGGTGGTGGCGTGGTCGCTAAGGGCGGCAGGGTGGGAAGCGCCGCCTGTGCCAGGCGCTCGACGACGACGAGATGGCCATCGTCAAAGGCAAATGGTTGAGTCGAGAAAACCTCCAGGAGCCCGATTACGTCGCGGCCACGATGGATAGGTGCTGCCAGGATGGATCGGATTCCAAGGCGGCGACAGCTTGCAACGTCCACACGGGGATCTGTTTCCGAATCGTCACAGCGCAGAGCTTTGCCGGTGCGCACACACTCTCCGGAAAAACTGGACGTGACGTCCAGCTGCCATCCCAAAGCAGGGACGCTGGCCCCTACACTTGCCCGGCAAATCATGGATCCCTTGTCGGCAAGCGCAACAGCGGCGCCAGTGCCACCTGTGAGCACCAAAGCGCGCGTGCTGACCAATCGCAGCGCGGGACTCAGATCTGCATTTTCAGTGTGCGGCACAATGCGCATGGGCCTATCTCTTGCCAGTCTGAAAGACCGCCGTGGAAAGCGGCTTTAATGTCCGGTCGCCGTAGGTGCCAACAGCTTCGAGGCTTCGACACACAAATACGTTGATGTGAAGTCTTGATCGTAGCTAGAGCCGGTGCGCCGTTGAAGATGGAAGGTAACCAGGCGGGTAACGAAAGTAACCGGTTCTTCGAGGAAGGGTTCGGTGTGTCTGCCTTCCGACCTGCAGGCACTACCGAGCCTGAGTGTCGCGGCGATTCACGCAGACATCGGAAGGGGCCCGCTTCGACCGAAGCGGGCCTGCCAATCCAACCCTTCCCAAATTTACGAACCGTTGGAGCAAATGGAGAGCGATGAATTGCCTTGAAAGCTCAGCCACCCGTGGACCGACGTACTCGTGGGTGCGCCGAAATAGGGCAGCGTCACCAGGTCTTGTAAGTCGTAGGTGAACCCGTTCACTGTGTACGGGAAGGCTCCGTAGTTCGCAAAGCCTTCCTCCGGATCTCCTACCTCCAGAATCCCGCAGGGCGTGTTGTTGCCATTGATATTGACCACCAATGGATCGTCGGCCCACTCGCCCACCTCGTGCGATAGGGCGGACACATCCTGGGCGAACACGCCGACATGGTCCACATAGGTCGCTTGCGCGTAGGCCTGTGGATTATTCACGCTGCCTTCCGAGCTGTGGTACCCGCCGATGCAGCAGCCGCCGTTTTGCGTCAGGTACACGTCATAAGTCAGGAAAATCGGAAACGCATTCGGCGCAATTCCCAGACTGTTGATGATGCTCGGCAGTTGCGCGTCAAACCAGTTGATGTCTACCAGACCGGCCTTGAAGCCGAATACCGTGCCGGTAGTTCCATAGCGCGAAGGCGGACTCAGAGTCTGCTCTGCGGTAACCGTTGGTCCACCCAGCAACAGGTGGTAACTCGTGTCTGTCTGCACCGTCCCCCAGAAATTGGCGCGCTGGAATGCATCGATGTACTGGGTGGTTCCCACGTTCGTTCCGCCCTGGATGTAGGTGGTGGTGGAATCAAAGATCGGCGAGACCGCGGTATTGTTCGTTACGGTCCGGCCGTTCGCCAGCACGTGAGCCGGATCGTACGTCGTTTTCGAGCCCCTCCGCGGGGTGATCACGATCTTCACCGGGATCAGGTAAACCGGAACGGTAGTAGACGAATTCGTAGATGGCGCCGTTCCCACCATGTTGTAACTGTAATTCTGCCCGGAGTAAGTGAAAGAACCGTTCCAGGTCTGCAAGGTGGCTGCTGGTGCAATCACGTCATTGCGCAGCCTGGGTGGCAGAACGACATATCTTCCTTGCGGCTTTACGCTAACATCCTGTGCCAGGGCGACATTGGCCAGGCAGATGCAACCCAGCACCAAGAGCGCAACCAGCGAACTTGAGTGAACCAGACGTCTCTTCATGTTCAGATCTCCTTCAAGATTGGTGTTGTTGTGGCCGCCCCCCATCCGCACATTCCGCGCCGGCCTGGATTGGAACGGCTACCGTTGCGGACAGCAGTGCACGATTCTGTCTCAAGACGTTCGACTTGGCAAGTATTTTGACGCATTGCGCGTGCCCCTTGACCTACGCGCCCGCAGAGTGTTGCCTGCCCCCGCCAAACACTCTGTTCGTAAACGGCACCTGCCGCGATTTGGCGGTCAAAACAGCCTGGTCGGCACTTACGAATAGTGCATTGAAGTAGCGGGTACGAGTTGAAGCGGTGACTGTGACCAGATTCCCGGGCGAGCCTCGAGGAAGTTCCTCACTTGCGCTATTGGATTCCTGTTTACCAAATCAGCCAGTAGAGTACGACGGTGATGGCTGAGAGGACGACCAGCTGCAATCGCCAGTCAAAGATGCCGCGAAAGGCCTCGGATTGCCCCGTCCAACTCACGGTGAGCTTCTCCAGTTTTGCCGGATCAGTCTTTTTGGTAAAAGATGACACAGCGAACATCGTAACAACGCAAGCGATACTCCCCCACAGCCCACGGTAGGTGTAGTTGAGCGTTAGCTTGGTATGCAGCCAGGGAAACAGCTTGCTTCCCTCCTGCACTCCAATCAGCTGATCCGTTACGAACAAAGTCGCCAGGACGCAGCCCACAATCACCGAGGCGAGTGCACCCATTGCGGTCACGCGCTTGCTCAGGACGCCGAATATGATCGCCGGCGCAACGGGCATGATCAGGTAGATAGACACGGTCTGTAGGTATTTGTAGAGGCCGTCGGGTGTCTTATAGACGGCATAAGCCGCCATGACACCGAGTACGGTGGCAATTACAATCACACACCGTCCCAAAAGAACCTGAGCCCGTTCGCTGGTTTGAGGGCGAAGGCGCAGAATGAAATCGCGTACGGCGAGGGTTGAAACAGAGTTCATGACCGACAACGTTGAGGAAATCAGCGACGCGAGCAGAGCGGCAAGAACCAGTCCGCGGATTCCGGTTGGCAGCAATTCGTTCACCAGCGTCACGAATGTTGTTTTACTCTCGCGCCCGGGAAAGAGGGCCAGAGCAATCACTCCAGGCAAGGCAAAAATGAATACGGGGAAAAACTTCAGGACAATGGCGAACATGCCGCCCCAACGTGCCTGGTCAATATTGCGGGCGCCAAGAACACGCTGAACATTTACTTGGTCGACGCCCCAGTAAAAGATGCCGCCATAGAATGCGGAAAGGATGACACCGACAAATGGATAGTTCGGATCATCGTAGGGACGATGGATATGCATTGCCTGAGGCACGTGCGAGACAAGTTCGTGCCATCCGCCAACCTTGTGCAACCCGGTGAGCACCATTACGGTGCAGCCTAGAATAATGATGCCGGTCTGAATCGAATCTGTGTATGCGATAGCAGTAAATCCGCCGATGATCGTCACACACGCGGCCACTCGCTCCCATGACCCAGACCACGGTCATCACGTCCCAGCCAAGCAGGCCGCGCAGTACCAGTGCGCCGGCATAAAGGTGAAAGGCCATCTTGGTGGTGATGGAGATAACCAGCATCAGCGCCGAAAATAAGATGCGGGCTGCCGGATGGTAGCGCGTCTCCAGAAATTCCGGGGTCGTAAATACCCGGTTGCGAATGTAAAAGGGATAGAGAAACGCCGCCGCAAAACCTACGCATATACAGGTTGTGAGTTCTACCGTGCCTGCCGACAGCCCGTACCGATAGGAATCGCCCGAGAGACCTACCAGGTGTTCTGCGCCGATATTGGTGGCGAAGAGTGATGCGCCAACGAGCGGCCAGGACAGGCTGCGGTCCGCAAGGAAGAAGTGAGCGCTATCTACAGACGATTTCTTCCGGATGGCCAGATATAAGCCGAGGAAGATGCTTGAGCCCAAAACGACCAGACAAACACACCAGTCGATTAATTGCAGCGAAAAGGACATAGTTGGCCCATTACCTGTGTTACTGGATTCAGATTTCTGTTCTGTTTAGAAGCGAAGGCGCTCTAGATACCCATAACTGACGCGGGCGGTTTCAATCGAGTTCTTTGGGTTATCGTGCTCCACAAAGTAGTGCTTTATACCTGCTTGTTCTGAATGGGAGAATATCCGCTTCCAGTCAATGACACCGCTGCCCACATCCGTAAGGACATCCATGCTTGCGCCCGCAAATCTGCCACCTCGTACCGTGGCGAGATTAGGGACCTTCTTCAAGTCTTTGACGTGCACCATCGGAAAGCGCCCGGGATAGCGAGCGAAATACTTCACGGGGTCTTCGCCACCTACCGTGATCCAGCACAGGTCCATTTCCATCTTTACCAGATTTGGGTCACACTCCGCCAACAAGATGTCGTAGGGAAGCTTTCCATCCGATGTGGGGATAAATTCGACCCAATGATTATGGTATGCAAACTGGATGCCGGCTCTTTTGCTGATTTCTCCGGCGCGATTGAAGGTCGCGGCAGCGCGCTTCCAGCCATCGGGCAGAGCTCGAACTTCATCGTCAATCCATGGATTGACGATGTAAGTGTGCCCAATCACTTTGCTGTCTTCAATCACCTTCGGCCAGCTCTCACCGAGGCTGGCATAGTTCACGTGCGTGGAGGGTGCGACCAGACCGTGGCGATCCAAAGCAGCACGCACAACTTTAGGAGGTTTGTCCAAGCCACCAAGCTCCACTTCGCGATAGCCGATGTTTGCGAGCTGAGCGAGTGTGCCCTCGAAATCTTGCTCCACCCGGTCTCGGACCGTGTAGAGCTGGATGCCAAGGGTCTCGATGCGGTGTTCATTTGAAGCCCAACTTAACTTAGGGGCCAGAATTGTCGCCGCCGCCATCGTGCCCAGGAAAGTACGCCGGTCCATTAACTTCCCTCCTTGTGCGTCACACTAACTAAGTCGAGAGCTGCAAAAGCTATCCTCTGATACGCTTGGCTGCGCTGTCCCACACCGCGGCAGTTTCCTTGAAGTACGAGTAATTTGCCAGATGGCAACCGATGGCCGCGTTGTTGCCGAATTCCTCGTCTTCGACCGTTTTCTTTCGCGAGCGAACCGCATTGAAAAAATTCGCTTCATGGTCCACAAGGTCGCTGTACCCGGACTCTACGCCGAACGTTTCGCTCTCTTCTTCAACCTGGAACGGACGAGGCGACGGGTGCTCTTTTTGCCAGTTCGCAAGGTATTCATCGCGCAGTCGGGCAGGCCACCCATTTATGGAGTAGCTCTCGGGCTCCGGCCGCGTGTCCTGCGGCGTGTAAGTCAACAGCGACTCCTTGATTATCAGCGTGCCTTTGGTTCCGTAAAATCCGAAGAACTGTCCCTGATCGTTGTTCAGGTTGCAGCGAAGCATCACGCGGAAATTTGGGTAGTCATAGAAGGTCTGGATCAGATCCGGGAAGTCTCTGCCGTCTTTCCAGCGGAAGAGTCCGCCCGAAGACTGGGCGCGGCGCGCCACGGTATTCGTCCCCGTGATGAAATGAATCCCGGAAATCAAATGCACGAACAAATCACCGGCCAGGCCTGCGCCGTAATCGGTGAAACAGCGCCAGCGAAAAAAACGCACCGGATCAAACGGCCGCTTGGGTGCGCCGTCGAGGAAGGCGTTCCAGTCGATGGTTTGCTCGCTTGCGTCAGACGGAATGGGACTCACAAAGGCCCCACCTGGAGAATTGCGGTCCCAGTACGCCTCGATCGCGTAAACGTCGCCCATTTTGCCGGAGTCGTAGATTTCTTTGGCGCGCGCGTAGAGTATGGAGGAAACGCGCTGGCTGCCGACCTGCACGATGCGATTGTTCTTCTGTGCGGCCTCGACCATTGCGAAGCCGTCTTCCACTGTGTGCGACATCGGCTTTTCGCAGTACACGTCCTTGCCGGCAGCGCATGCATCCTCAAACACCTTACGGTGCTGATGATCCGTAACCGCAATGAAGACTGCGTCAACGTCCTTGCGATCGAGAATCTGCTTGTAATTGCGTGTGGCGGGGAGAGTTTTCTTAACAGCTTCTTGCGCTGCCGTGTGGCGCGAGTCATAGAGGTCGCAAACAGCCGCGCACTCGACTCCCGGCACCTGCAGGGATGCCTGAAGGAGTTCACAGCCCCGCACCCCAGTACCAATCGAGGCGAAGCGCACCGTGTCACTGGGCGCGATCCGCCGGTCCGATGCCCAGAGAGGCGCCGGCCGCAGTAAGGTGAATTTTCCTGCCACACCAGTGGCGGCTGCAGCACTTCCAACCAGCATGAACTCACGACGAGTCCAGTCACTGTTCTTCACGCTCACTCCTTCTCCGCGTCACTTGGCCAGCACATTCGGCGAGCTTGAGCGTAACGCGCTGAGCCAAGCCGGCGAGTATCGTACACCATCCCATACACTTTGTAGTCACGTGTCCGTAATACGGAATCGAGCATAGTTGTTTCTTCCGCGTAACGCATCAGTTTTGCCGACGCAATTCGAGTTCAAGCAGCGTTACGGTAAAAGGAGCAAATTCGTACGCGAACTGCGATCCGCTGATGCTCGCTTTCCGAATTCCGACCGTAACACGGTGGGGCTGGTCGTGAGAGTTCATAGCCTCAGAATCAGGTCTCGGATCGCTATCGCCGAGAACGAACACTTCCCCTCCATTCACCGAGCCCAACGACGCATGCAAGTTGAATCGAACTCGGCGTGTGTCGCCAGTCGAATTCACCGCGTATATACGAAGCGTTTTGCCATCAGAACTCAAGGTCGCATCTACGTCCGGCTCCTGCAGGTAAAACGAGAGCGAGTTAGGACGCTCGATCTTGAGCGGGAACGAACCGGCTGCGCGCTGGTACAAGCCTTGGGAATAGTAGGCAGGCGTGAAGTAAAGCCACGCTGGACCTGGCTCAAGAGCTCCGGAACCGAGGCTGTCGGAAAGATTCGAGCGGTTCGCAATCTCGACCAGATCGCTGTAGCGATGCAGGAGGTTCTGGTAGCGCGACAGACTGAGCGCATTGCCCATGGTCAGCAGCATCCCGCGGTTCAATCCAAACTCACCGCCGGTGGTGTTCCACTCGGTCACAGCAACACGGATACCTTTTCCTTTTCCGTCGCGAGCGATTTCCTCGCGCAGCCGCTGGAATTCTTCTTCTGTGCCGCTCAAGTCCCCAACCGAGTAATGATGGGGACTCAGGTAGTCGATCTCTCCATCGGCCATGCGCACGGTGTCGGACGAGGGAAAGGAAGACAGAATTTTGATGGTGGGATCTGCACGGCGCATGGCTTCCCCAAACGCCTTCAGCGAGGCATCGTAATCGGACCCGCTGACTTCGTTGCCGATTTGCCAGTACTTAACCAGATAGGGCGACGGGTGGCCGTTCTTCGCGCGCAACTGGCCCCATTTTGTAAGACTGCTGCCGTTGAAGTATTCAACCTCCTCGGCTGCGTCTTGCGGAGTCTTGCCCGTCCAGCGAACGCAAATCAGGGGCTCCGCACCGATGTACTGAATCAGCTGAACGAACTCTTCGAGACCGACAAAGTTCTCCTGCAAGCCGCCCCAGGGATCGTCCGCGTAAGGCACGCGCGTATCCCAGCTTCCTAATGTCTGCTCCCACTCAAACTGCTCAATGGTGCTGCCGCCAAAACGGACCACTCCCGGGTTCATGGCCTTGAGCGCCGCGACTACATCCGGACGCCAGAGGCCAAGCACCGCATTCGTGTCGATCAGATACACGCGATCCAACCAGAGTGCGCCCGGCCCTTCGAATTCGATCGTCAGCGTGGCATTTTGCACCGTGCGTTTCGCGGTCAGCAGGACTTCGGTGCCGCGCCAATCCGCCGTTCCGCGGCCGATCGAAACCGGCCCGGCAATCATTCGCCCATCTCCGTGCAGAGACGCTCGAACCTGAACGTTGGCGTCACTGCGCAGGTGCAGCTTCAAGCGATAGGAGTGTCCCGCTTCCAAATAGAAACCGTCTTGGGAAATGCCGGCCCAGGTATTTGCCAGCGGCAATTCAATCTTTTGCGAGCGCTTGCCGTTGAATGGATTGTCGGTGTCAAAGGAATATCTCGGCGACATGCACACTGCCATCGGGATACCAGGGACGATAAGGTTTATCGATTTCCCGCTTGTAAGCCTGGGTCCACGGCGTCTCGGCTTCGAAGCTGGTGGAGACGACTTGTTGGGCAATCATCGAGGGCATCAAGTTATAGATCGGTTCGATGAACTGGCCGCCCTGCTTCAGGTCAATCGGAAGTTTGCTCAGCCGGGTGTCTGAAATGTTGATTTCTTGTTCTGCAAGAGATTCCGGCACGGGCTCGATCCGGATATCGTCGAACCACACTTTGCCAGCGCTGTTGTTGAACGCATTCAGGGCGACGCCGACTCTCCCTGGAGAAGGCACACGAAAAAGAACGCTTTCTCGTTGCCACCCTCCAGATCGAGGTGGCGCGCTGAAGCCCTGATCGCCAGCCTGCGCTTCAATTCCAATTCGAGGTGCGTCGTTGGGACTTCCAGAATCCGAGGAAGCTGCGGCCCTTATCCAACCGGTCAATCGCCATAGGGTGCCAACCGGAAGAAATACTTCCTGGTGCAGAGTCACGTTAGTGGGATGCTCTGCTGCCACCAATAACGACTGGCTTCCCTCCTTGGCATCCCCTTTGTCCAGGCTGATGGAGAACTCCGGTTTGGCTTCGGAGGATTCAACTTGCCAGAATTCCGCGACGGTTGCGGCTTCAAAGCCCCCATCCTTCAGTGGCTGATTTTTTGCACCGCCAAAGATGAGCAGGGGGAGCAACGGAATCAGAAACCAGAAGCGAGCGGTTGGCATCCGCATAGGTTTCTTGAGTCGACTAAGCAAACAAGAGGTGGACATTTTCCGGAACGAGAGTTCGATCACGATGCCCTTGGAGCATTCTTCTTACTTCGTTTCCGCCATAGTTGACGCGGGTTGCATTCTCTGCCGCCAAGCCGCCGATGTCTGGGGACTCAGCAGATACAGTTGCATGGCTCCGCGCAGGTTATTGTGCGCAACCCCCTGGCTCGGGTCATCGGGACGAATGTCGCGTCCCTGGCCATAGTTCTGCCACCACTCTCCCCAGGCTGTGGCGGCGACCCCGCCGAACCAGTCGTTGACATTTACTTCGATCAGATCGGTGTCGATCGATGCGCGCAGATGCTGCGAGCCAATCGCCTCGATGCCCACGCCGTACCCGTCTTTGTCGGTAAGTGAGGCGAAAACAAAGTTGCGCTTGGTGCTGCGAAAGTCGTTGGTACCGATAGGAGTGTCGTCGAGCGCAAACGGTTGGATTGGAGGGACTGTTTGCGCCGCCGGAGCATGCGCCGTAGCCATGCCGTCATTTCGCCCGATGTGATCGTCCGGATAGACGGTCCATTCGCCGAGCCGGTGCCATTGCAGCTTGTCACACCACAGGGGGACGCCGAACTGCAGGCCAACCTCACGGGCGCGTGCGTCCGTGCCCGTATAAGTGAAGTCGTAACTCACCTTGAGGCCGCCCTGAGGAGTGACGCGAAAGCGAAGTTCACCAGAGAGATCGCGGTAAGTTCCTGCTTCGATCACCTCATAGTCGTCGCCGGCAGGGCGAATCTCTAAGGGCTTGGTGAGCCGCCAAGTCTCAAAGATGGGAAACTCGTTGAGGCTGGCTTCGATCGGCAAAACGTGAAGTTTGGGCGTTCCGTATAAAACCGAATGACGATCTACCAGCGCTCGCCGAATGCGGCCATTCGTCCCATCGAAGGCGATCTCGAAGTTGTCGCCGAGGAATCGTTCCATCGGACCGCCCAACCAAAAATCTTCGTGCACATAGCGAAGCATAGCCGGCCTTGGTTGAGTGCGGGCGGAACTCGACGACGGGAGCGATTCCCAACTTGCATGCGATGTGGAATCACTAACTGGCCCTTGTTGTCCACAAAGCGCAGCGACAACATTTCGCCGGGCTTGGTCTGAGATCCCACCGGAATAGAAATCTTGCCCGTGCTGTGCGGCGCGATGTCAGGATGGAGTGTTCCGTGTTGATCGCCAATCGACCATTCCAAACTCAACTCTGAGAGATTGGTGAATTCGTAGCGATTGTCGACGGTGAACGTGGCGGGATCCCCAGGCATCCATGCAGAAAAGTCGGAATCCTGCAGGTGCACCGGCGACATAAGCATCTTCACGTGCCAGAACTCCGGCTTCTTGCGACGCCAACCGTCCACGACGCCCCAGGGAGCGTCGCCGACGATGCCACGTCCGGGCATGTGATAAATGCGGTCCAAGTAGTGTTCCGGATTTCCGATTCCACCCCGTCCATATTCGGAGTCGCGGCCCGGAACCAGAAATATGTCGTCTACCCAGGCCCAGATCATGCTGCCCTGGACGTTGTTGCTGGTCTGCACCGCATCCCAAACCGGAATCAGCGGCGCAATGTAGTAGTCGCGGTCGCCAGGGTCAAGCCACACTTCTTTCGTGTCGCCCCAGAGGTCGCCCTGGAAGATGCAGAAACTCTCGTCCCAAATGATCGGCACTTTTACGTTTTCGCGCTCCTTCATGCGCGCGAGGGAAATCGGGTTGTGCATGGTGTCGAGCTCAAGGGTTGCGCTTTGGCCAGCGCTCGCCGGACGCGTGAGGTCCTGTTTCTTCACGAACTGGTGGGCAGCCTCAAAATCCGGTCCCCAGGTGCTTTCATTTCCCACCGACCAAACGATGACGCTGGGATGAGATCTGTCCCGATCCAATATCTCGGCAGTTCGTTGCACGAAGGTCGGCAAATAGCGGAGGTCAGAACTTTCATCCACCCAGCAGAAGGGACTTTCGGCCTCGACGTAGAGGCCGAGTTCATCAGCGTCGTCATAAAGATCTTCGGCAGGCAGAATCACCTCGGTGCGGAAGGCATCGAGATTGGCTTCCTTCATCATTTGCAGATCGCGGCGAGCGGCCTCCGGCGTGATCGTGCGGCCGGTGAGAGGATCCGCTTCAAAATACCCGGTCCCTCGCAATTTCACCGGCACACCGTTGATCAGAAACTGGGTGCCACGGATCTCCACCTGGCGGAAACCCACGCGGCGGGAGACAACTTCATTGGGCGCTGAAGCGCCAGATAGCTTGGCGCTCAGGGTGTAGAGGCGAGGATGCTCCGCCTCCCAATGTTCTGGGCCGGCGACGTGAAATTCCACCCGTTGTTCCAGGCGCGACCATGGAGCAAGCTTGATGTCGAGATGATCGTGTTGCGAGTGAGACGAGACGGCCTTCAGGATCCTTCAGGGAAAAGACAAGGGGAAGCACCATTGACCTCGTGGCCGGATTCGTTCTCGACGGACAAATCCAGAGTCAGAGTGGCATCTTTGTAGCTCGAATCGAAAACCGTCTGCACATGAAAACGCCGCACATGAGTTTCCGGCACGGCGAAGAGCATGACTGAGCGGAAAATTCCCGTGAGCGGGAAGTTCGCGTAGTAGCTCATCTTGTCCAGGTGAGACGAGATGGTCTCTTCACGGACCAGGACAGCGAGGAGATTGTCTCCGCCGACGTGCGCGGCATTGGTGACATCGAGTTCAAAGGGAGCGAAGCCTCCCTCGTGGGAGCCGACACGCTTGCCGTTGAGCCAAACCTCGGCTCCGCTGTAGACGCCGTCGAAAAGCAGCTTGATGCGGCGGCCTCGGAAGCTAAGCGGGATTTGCAGGTGCCGACGATAGCCTCCGGTTCCAGTCTGACTATCGAAGCCTTCCATCGCCCAGTGTGACGGGACCTTGATATCTTTCCAGTTCGCGTCGGAGAAATTCGTCTGAAAAAAACCCGGCTCTGGATCAGGCTTGAATCGCCAGGTGCCATCGAGGCTGAGTGGCGGTGCACTATCGTCGGGCAGGCTCAATCCCGGAGACAGATCTCCGGCTTGCACTGTTCGCTTGGCAGAAATACCGCCTGGAAGCTGTGCAGTGGCGGTTACATCACCCTCCAGGCCGACGGGCATTTCGACCTGATACATACCGCTCGCATCGCTTTGGGCGGAGGCGTGCCATGGCTTTCCACCGGCTGTCCCTTGTAATTGCACAACGGCATTCGCAAAGGGCAGCGTTCCGAAACCATCGGTCACAATGCCAAAAATATGATTGAGGAGATCGGAGGCGAGTTCGATTACCGGTGGATCAGTTCGATCGTACACCTCAATTTCCGTGAGGCTAACTTTGCCGGCGAAATTGGAGAAGCGAACGCCGCTCGTATTTAGCGCGGCGAATTGCGCAAGGATGAGACGAGGCAGCAGATGCTGCGAGTCGCCCACGGACTGCAGCAGGCGCCACCGGCCGCTGGCATCGCGCACTTCTAAGGTGACATGACTTAACTTCGGGTCCCCTTCCTGCCGGATAACGACTTCCTGCATTTCCATCGGGCTGGACCAGTTGAGTTCCACCCACGTGGTTGCCGGGTCGGTTCCATCTTTCGCGGTCCACTGCGAGTCCGTGAAAATTCCATCGGTAAGGTTCTCTGCCTTAGTGCCCTCGGACTCGCTGGAAACAGTCACCCGAGCCGCCCGAGCCAGGTTTCCGCCCGGCTTATCCTGTGCGCCGGCAGCGATGGCAAGAACAGCCAGAACGAGTACCACACGCAGGGTTTGGCGTCGCAGCATCGTGATCAGCAATCTCCTTATTTTTGCTTTACGCCAGAAAGTCGAGACGGCGTCACCGGCACATGTGCTGTTCCCAGTCTGCAGAGAACATGTTCAATTTGGCGTCGGGATTTTCCGGGTGAGCCGCGAATGTCGCCTCGTTCACCTCAATGCCCCAGCCCGGCGCGGTTGGCACGTCGTAGTACCCGTCCTTCACACGAGGAGTTCCTGACGTCAACTCTTCGCGCCAGGCAACGTCGTAATCCTGAAAGGTCTCGAGGATCAGGAAGTTTGGGATGTTGGCGGCGAGGTGAATTCCGGCCACAGTCTTCAGTGGCCCGTCGCAGTTGTGCGGCGCCACACTGACGTAGTGCGCCTCGGCAATGGCCGCGATCTTCTTGGTCTCCAGGAAGCCCCCCGAATACGTGATGTCCGGCTGTATGACGTGAGCTGCCTTGCGCTGCAGGAGATCGAGAAAGCCAAAACGGCTGTAGATATGCTCGCCGGTGGCCACGCGGAGAGGAGAACCCGCAACCACCTGAGCCATCGAATCATTATTATGGGCGGGAATCGGTTCTTCGCACCAGGCTGGATTGTAGGGAACCATCGCGCGAATCGCTTCCAGCGCCATGATCGGGCTGAACCGTCCGTGGAACTCCAGCAGGATATCGACATCGTCGCCGATTGCTCTGCGAACCGTCTCAACCGTTTTGCATGCCCGGCGCAAATCGGCGCGAGTAATCTCCCGGCCGCCGGGACCAAAAGGATCGAACTTGAGAGCTTTGTAGCCTCTACCTACGACGTCGCTACACCTGTCGGTGAGGTGCTTCAGGTCCTGAATGTCGCTATACCAGCCATTCGCGTACGCTTTAACCTTGCTTCTGACTTTGCCGCCCACAAGGTTGAACACTGGCTGTCCGCAGGCTTTTCCGACGATGTCCCAGAGCGCCATCTCGATGCCGGCCATGGCGGAGAACATGACCGGGCCGGTGTTGTGCTCAATCTGATAAAGGCGAAACCAGAGATCTTCGATGTCGAATGGATTTTGCCCGACGACGTAACGCCTGCCGAAGTCGAGAATCAATTCGCGAACCGCAGTCTCCTTCCATCCCAGCGTGCCTTCGCCCCAGCCGACCAGACCAGAGTCGGTTTGAATCTTGACGAAAGTAAAATTCCGCCAGCCAGCGCCTATAAGAAACGCTTCAACTTTGACCACCTTCATTTCGATTTACCTCACCCTCTCGCTTCGTCCGATACAACGGAGTTCTGGCGACCGCATGGTCAGTGACGTAATGAACGCTGATCCGCTCGCCAGCTTCGTTTCATCGTTAACGGAGTCACTGAGCGAGATATCCTCCGTCAATCACCCAGTTGGCCCCGTTGACATACGTTGCCGCTCCACTGCACAGGTAAGCAACCAACTCCGCGACTTCCTCGCAGCTGGCAAATCGCTTGATCAGATAGTCTTCCAGAAGCTTCGGGGGATCGATCTGCCCTGCGGCAATAAGTTTCCTGGTTACAAACGTCTCGACGGCTGCAGGGCTAACGGCGTTTACCCGGACCTTGAAGTCTTTCATTTCGACGGCCATCGCACGAGTCATGGCGATCAAAGCCCCTTTGGTCCCGGCGTAGGGCACAAGATTAGGATTGCCCACGAGCGCGTTCACCGAACCAATGTTTACAATCGCGGGATCACGCGGCCGCACGCTGGATTGAGAAATGTGACGCAAAAATTCCTGGGCCAGGAAAAAAGGCGCTCGCTGGTTGACACTTACCACGCGGTCAAATTCCTCTGCGGTGACTTCCAACATCGGCTTGTGAAAACTCCAGGCCGCGTTGTTGATGAGAGTGTCCGCAAGGCCGAGGGTCTTGGCCACCTGATCAAAAACGAAGGATGCTGCATCCTGCTCGGACAAATCCTTCACGACCGCGAAGGCTCTGCTTGGGGGAAGGTCCGTTTCGCCAATCCTGGAAAGGACGGTCTTATCGCTGTCCACCAATAACACCTGAGCCCCACCCGCAGACAGGCGTCGCGCGATGGCGAGGCCAAGTCCATTGGCAGCGCCCGTAACTACCGCACGCCGTTCGTTAAGGTCGTTTTTTGAGATCTCTTTAATGCTCTCTTGTTCCAATTGGTTCTCAGTTTCGCCACTCAGGCGGCGCGGAGTTTGTACCGGAATGGAGAGGAAGAGCGGTCCACTTCGAATTGGCCCATCTCAAGACCACGGTCAAGATGCCCAGAGAACGCGTTGGCCAACTCCAGCGCTACCTCTCTGGGCCACTCTCCAAGTTGATCTGACAACTGTTCGCAAAGCTCCCGCAGCGTCACGCCCGAAACATGGCAGCGAAGATAGTCGGTGATGAGGCGATCTGCTTGCGTAACAAAGTTCCGCGATTCGGAACAGAACTGCCGGATCGCTTCCTTGCCGCGCAAAATCGGCCAATGGCAGCCGACAATCATCTGCGCGGGGGAATTCTCGATCGTGCGGATTGTCTGAAGATAGGCGTTCACGTACAGGTAGGTCGGGCATAGCGACCAGCCTCCGCGAAGCGATCTATATCCCGCGCCCTGGATCGCATCTCCGTAGTAGAGTACGCCGTGGTTTCGGTCGTAGACACCTAGGTGTCCGTGACTGTGCCCAGGCAGATGCCAAATTTCCAGAATCCGATTACTGCCGAGGCGCATGACTTCGCCGCCCACGAAAGTGAACGTTACTGGTTGTGACCCCGATGAGCAATTCTTTATTTCCTTCGCAGTCGCGGGGTCAAAAAAAATCCCATGGTTTTGCCGGTAAGCGTCGTAGCGGAACGTGAACAGATGCTCGGGAGACTCGATGAGCTCCCTATCCGAATCGCCGCACGCAAGTCGGACCTCAGGGTAGTGACGCTTGATTTCAGCCGACCCCCCGCAGTGATCTCCGTCGGGATGCGTCATGATCAGCCAGGTCAGGTGTTCGGGTCCCAACCCCAATTGATTCAGGAATGCAGGAACGTCTTTGGCGGCGTGACTGGACGTCCCACAGTCGAGGAGCAGCGCCTCATTCCCTTCCCTCAGAAGCGGCAAATACAGCGGACGCCCGCCGATCTCACACTCGATCAGGTCCGCCCCGGGATAAATCTCCATGCCTATTTGCCCTGTGTAAGAGGATCCCTTAGCGGACCTTGATGTGCTCAAATCGCTGATAGGCGTCGCGCAGGCCATCGACCAGCAAGAAGTGGTCATCCGCGCAAGTTACCATTCGTGCGCCCCGGTCCATTTCCGCCTGCGCTACTTCCGGCGTCTCGGTCACAGTTCCCCACCACTTGCCAGCCTTCTCCGCGGCATTTGCCACTCTGTCCATGGCACGCTGTACCAACGGATGCTGGCGCTGCATGGGAACGCCGTAGCTGATGGTTAGATCTCCCGGCCCGATGAACAACAAATCTACGCCTTCCACGGCGGCGATGCCCTCAACACACTCGACGGCCTCGCGATCCTCGATTTGGACCATGAGGAAGGTCTCCTCATTCCGCTCCTTCAGGAACCGGAGAGTATCGGTCAGAGTGTAGTCGGCATCGGCTCCCGCGTTGTCAAAGCCTCTGGTTCCCTGCGGGGGAAATCGGGTCCAATCGGCCCACTGCTGAGCCTCCTCAACGCTGCGACAATGGGGCAGCATGATTCCATTGGCGCCGAGTTCCAGGGCACGCTGGGCGCTGGTATATCCGGTCTTGCGAATTCGAACCATGAGGTCCACGCCGGTCGCCCGGCACGCCAGAGACACGCGATCGACGACGTCGTAGCCGAAGGCCCGGTGTTCCATGTCGAGCCAGATCACATCGAAGCCTAAACTACCTGCGACCTCGGTCAGCCACGGTTCTGTAACCCGATTAAAGTTAACCACCCGTACGAAATCCCCGGCTCGCAACTTCTTCAGTAACCTGCTCTTGGTCAAGGTAGTCCTCGCTCTTAGTTCGTTTCCGCGGACGCCACGGTTGAGAAGCTAAATACAGGATTCAGGAGTGCAAGGCCGGTCCCGGACCGTTGGGCATAGCCAGGAGAACCACTCTCCGCAATTCTTGCGAACCCTGTTCTGTTTCCCGTCGCCCGGACGCCGGGCACCGCGGGATCATAACGGTGCGTGCCCCGTTTCGTCAACATCCCGTATCACGGACGTTGTCCCGTATTTGACTGGCGCTTGCGCTTTGCTCATAATTATCGTGTAATGCTTGGTTTCGAGGAGACGCGCGTGGCTCCCGGGATTTCTCCTCCGCCTCGAGAAAACTCGCAGGCGTCATTTGTGCGCACTGAGAAATTGGTTCGCGAGGCCGAATTCGCAGTCTAGTTGGCATTGAAGAGAGGCTGAAGTGCCCAAGAAGCGATCCAGCAAACCGCTGCATGTCCAGGCCGACAAGAATTACATCGAAGTCATGGGCAAGATCTTTACCGTTCTCGAATACTTTGTGGAGAGGGGCAGCAAGCAGCGGTCGGTCGCGTTCGTGGAGGTTGCAGGTGCGGTTCCCTTTGCCAGAACCACGGTTCATCGGATTTTGTATTCGCTGGAGAGACTCGGATACGTCGAGAAAGACGAACTCAAATCACACTACCAGCTGGCCGCCAAGTTCTTCGAACTGACTGGACCGGCCATCCACTTTCGGCGCTTAAAGTCGCTTTCCAAGGGCGTGATGCAGAATCTACTGCTTCGCTTTAGCGAGACCATTAATCTCGGCGTGCTGGAGGACGGCCAGGTAGCGTATATCGACGTTTTACAAAGTCCCAGCGCGCTACGCATCGCGGCAGTTCCCGGGGAGCGGAACCCAGTTCATAGCACGGCACTGGGGAAGGCCATGCTGGCATTTCTCCCCGAGAGCCAGGTTGAGGCGATCCTCGACGCATCATCCGCTGATTCGACGAACTCCGAAGACGATTACCCAGAAGAAGCATCTCTTCGAGCACCTGGCCTCGGTTCGTGAACGAGCTGTCGCGTTTGACATGGAGGAAAATCTTTCCGGTGTCGTTTGCGTAGCCGCTCCCATATTCGACCAGGCAGGACGCGCGATTGCCGGCCTCAGCATATCGGGTCCCGCGACCCGCATGGAGCCCAAGCTTTCCCAGATCCAGGAAGAGGTCCGGAACTCAGCCCTGACCTTGTCGCGGATGCTATCGCCGAGCGGGCTGGCTGCGGATGCGGCCTCCTCTTATCAGCACGCCAGTGCGGACTAGCAAGCCTTTTCCGCAACTTCTCCAAAAGAATAATTCCCGTAATTCCGTAATACGGACACGATTCCTTTTTTGTATTGACGTAGCACAGGCGATTTTGTAGGATGAGCCGGTTTTTCTTCGTCAGCTCACGGTCTAAGCGCTTTGATGCAGTCCATGAATTTACCGGCAAACCGTCGGCTCGTGGAGGTGGACGACACTGTGTCCACCGCGACTGAGTCCGCTCGCGCACTTCGCGAAAAGCGCTTGACCAAGGTTCCCCCAAAGAAAAGCCCGAAAAATCACCACGTCGTGGAGGCCCTGTGACCACTCACAGCAAGACAATCCGCCGAATCACTTGTTTCCTTGCTGTATTTCTCATCGTCTGCACGGTCGAAGCGCAAATCGACCGGGCGAGCATTTCCGGTGTGATTTCAGATCCGACTGGTGCCCTGCTGGCCGGCGCGACGGTGACCGTTACCAACCAGGGTACCGGCCAAGCCGTAACCCTCAAGACCGGGAGCGACGGCAGCTACAGTGCCAGCCTTCTCCGCATTGGCAATTACTCGGTGGAGGCGGTGGCCAGTGGTTTTCAGAAGACGGTTCAAACCGGCATTCAGCTGAACGTCAACCAAGTCGTGCGCGTGGATGTGCAGCTCAAGCTGGGAACGACGAGTCAGATCACGGAAGTAACGGCTGCGCCCCCACTCATTGCCACGGAAACATCCTCCCTGGGAACAATCGAGACTCAGCAGAGGATCGTCGATTTGCCGCTCAATGGCAGGCTGTTCACGCAACTTGCGTGGCTGGGGCCTGGAACCACTCCCGGCTCAAGTTCCGGGATAGGACTCAGCGGTTCCACCGACGACAACCGCCCCGGCATCCAGTTGGCGGTAAATGGGCTGTGGGCTTTTGACAACAACTTCCTGCTGGACGGCGTGGACAACAACGGCATCGGGGACGGCACGATCGCCGTCAACCCTTCTCCGGACGCAATCGGAGAGTTTCGGGTCGAAGAAAATTCCATGAAGGCGGAGTTTGGCCGTGGTGGAGCGGCGGTGAATGCAGCCCTGAAGTCGGGGACCAACCAAGTCCACGGCGGAGTTTTTGAATACCTGAGAAACGACGCGCTCGATGCCAGAAACTACTTCGATCCAGCCAGCAATGGCCCCAAGGCCCCATTGCACCGCAACCAGTTCGGCGCTTTTATCGGGGGACCGATCATCAAGAACCGAACCTTCATCTTCGGGGACTATCAAGGCTCACGGCTACATGAAGCCGGGATCGACATATCTACCGTTCCCACGGCGGCAGAGCGCGCCGGCGATTTCACCGATCGCGGTTTGATTCTTTACGACCCGAATACCACTCAGGCAAATGGCGCGCGCCAACTTTTGAACCCTGCCAACCCTTCGGTGATTCCTGCCGGTCGCATCGATACGATCGGACAGAACATCGCAAACCTCTATCCCCTTCCCAACCGGCCCGGTTACCTCACGGCGACGAACTCCAATTTCATTCTGTATCCGGTTGCGACCCTGTCCGGCAACCAGGGTGATGTCCGGATAGACCACAAAATCTCGGATCATGACCAACTGTTTGGCCACGCTTCGGTTGAGGACCATCCTCAGTTTGCCCCGGTGCCGTTACCGGGTTTGGCCGGTGGCTGCTGCGGCGGCAATATGAACATGCGCGAACAGAATCACGCCGTTGGTTATACCCACACCTTCGGCAGTAACTTGCTGAACGATCTTCGTCTTTCCTTTGTTCGCTACGCGGTAAAGTCCACTCCGGCTAACTTTGGCCAGAACGTATCGGATATGGTGGGTATTCCGAATGCGAATCGCGGGAATCCAGAGACTTCAGGTCTGGCAAATATCAACATTAACGGCTACAACAACCTGGGCAACTCGAACTGGATCCCTGAGCTCTCAGCCGACAACACCTATCAAATCGCGGACTCGGTCAGCTGGATTCGGGGAAAGCATACCATCAAGATGGGCGCCGACTTCCGGCGTTACCAGCGCAACTTCTTCCAGTCTCAAGCGGCTTTTGGACAGTTCAGCTTCTCGGGACAATTCACTCAGGACCTGGTTTCGAACTCTCCTCAGAACGGGCTTGCCGATCTCTTGCTCGGCGTGCCCAATTATCGAGAGCAGGATGGGTTGGCCTACAAAGACCATACCCGCATGTGGGAACTTGGTGAGTTCATCCAGGATGACATCCGGCTGAAAAGCAACTTCACACTGAATCTCGGACTGCGCTACGACATTTTCTCTCCCGTGGGCGGAAAGGTGGGGAATTTTAATCTGGCCACAAACGTCGTCGACCTGAACTTTGGATCCGGTGCAAAATCAAATGCCGGGGTGGGCTATGACAAAAAGGACTTTGGACCCCGCATCGGCTTCGCCTGGTCGCCTTTCGACGACCGCAAAACCGTGATCAGCAGCGCATTCGGCATTTTCTATGCGCCCGAGGGCAATCAGTTTAACGACCTCGGTGAGAATCCGCCGAATCTTCAGTTTTACCAGCTCAATACCTCTCCCACTACCATTCCCAGCTTCGCCACCATGATTGATTCGGGGTTCCCTGCAGTACTCCCCACCAGCAACCCGGCCAGCCCTTCTGGCCAGGTGAAAACAACCGGCCCCGTGCGCAGGGCGCCGCGCGTTCTGGAGTGGAACCTGTCAGTCCAGCGCGAACTCGCGCGAAACTGGGTGTTGCATCTTGCATACGTGGGAACCCGGGCTACTGGTATCTGGAACAATGAAGACAGCAACCTGAACCAGCCGCTCCAGCCGCTGGACACCAACTTCACGAGCAATCCGGCGCTGGATCCCTTAGGGTCGGGAAACTACGGACGTCCGTACTTCAACGCTTTGCCCTTCCTCGCGGTCATTAACCCGATCGATTACCCAAACTTCGATATCACTTTCCATGGCTTGGAGTCCAAACTGGAAAAGCGATTCTCCACTGGTTTCACACTTCTTGCTTCGTACACCTGGTCGCATGACATCGGCAGCTGGCAGGGAGCTCATACCGGGAACACTCAGATCGCTTCAAATCCCGGCGCGCAGCGAGGCAATATTGATCCAGACTATCGCCATCGCTTCACGCTCAGCTACACGTACGAGTTGCCGTTTGGCCGAGGCAAGGCTTACGGCTCAAGTATGAACCCCGTCGTGAATGGCGTGGCGGGAGGATGGCAGGTGAGTGGCATCACCACGATACGAAGCGGGGAGCATTACACCGCCTTCCTCTCGTCCGATCCCACCAACACCGGCACCGCTGCAATGCCGGATATCATCCACGATCCGACCGACTTTTCCTTTAACATCGCCCAACAAGCCGCCGATGGTTGCGATAACCCGGGCCATCAGACCCTCAGGTGCTTTTACAACCCGGCCGCCTTTGCGGTGCCAGGGTTGGCGCCACGGCAAAGTTCTGCTCACATGTTCGGAAACTCCGGAAATGGCGACCTTCTGGGGCCGCACCAGGTGAACTTTGATTTCTCGGCATTCAAGAGTTTCAGAATCACCGAGAGGCAACAGCTGCAATTCCGTGCGGAAATGTTCAACATTTTCAATCACCCCCAGTTCGGTCTGCCCGGCCGTAATCCCGATCAGGCAGCAAACGGTGGTGCACAAATCAACGGCACTCTGCCCGACAACCAGCGCGAGATCCAGTTTGCGCTCCGTTATACGTTCTAGCCGAACCTAGGGGAGCGGCCCCCACCCCAACACCCCCGCTCCCCTAGCCTTGCCAATCGCGAAGCAGGACTGTCCGCCTGCGTTTCCAGCCGGAGCGCAGGCGGTTATGCTTGTGGGGAAAAGCTGACGATCGACAGGCCGGGGATTCGCAACCATCGGTAAATCATCTCCCGCTCACAACAATTTGAGAGACCATGTTTGTTTTGCGAGGTCAGTGGTTGCGTTCGCAGCATAATCGAGAAGGAACCTAATTGAAAAAAGAGCTGCAAATCGTGAGCCTGCTGCTGCTTGCACTGCCGCTCGGGCTCACACAACAAGTCACGCAGCCTATTGCCCGAGGACCGGCCACTGAAGTCAAGGTGAGTTTGTCCCAGTCCGATGGACGCGTCACGCTTGCCAATGGCTTTGTCAGAGTTGTAGCTAGTCTGGCACTTCATTCCGTCGTCGAAGTCTCTGCCGATTACACAGGCAGCGGGTCTTTTCGTAGCAACCTGCTTTCCAGCCCCGGCATTCTGATTGGAAGCCCTGACGCACAGGCTGCAGGGCATGGTGTCGCGTGGAAAACTGACATCATCGACGACCGCCCGGAACATGTCACGGTTCGCTTTCGCACGAGCGCCCCCGCACAAGATCCTGAGCTTACGCTGTCACTCGACGCTAATGATCACGGGGTAGGCGTAAAGGTGGCGTTCCCCGCAGCAAAGAACGCGAAACAGTCTGGCGACGGTGTGCGGTTCTACCTCAGACAATTCCTACTGATGGGTCTTTTCGAACGCGGCGTCGTGCAAGGAATTGCGGGCCAAAAGCAATCCTTCACTTCCCGTGATCCGCTCCGGCTCTTCTACACCGTGGATCGCGAGAACGGTTCCATCGCTCTGATTCCTGAAGGCCCGCTTGCCGAGGTCGCTCTTCTCTCCGGTGATGGCTCGTTGTTTCCGAGTGGAATCGAGCTTCGAACGGGAGTGTCTGATGCGGCGCTTAACAGGTGGCAGGATCTCGCGGCCGATCACCCAATGCCAGTAGCGGCGCATGCGCCAGCTAGGCTTGCGTTTCGGCTGTATGCGAACGATCTCCCGTTTCCGGCGCACCAGTCTGATCGATTCATCGAGTCCTCCGACGACCCGAAGGGCCAGGACTCGACGGCTTACCTGACCGCGGTCTACGGCAGTGCAGCCGGCGTCCTCGGATCGTACGAGGAACGTGGCAGTGCCTACCCGACCCTCGCCTTTCCCGATCGGCCCTATGGCGACGCTTTCAACTTCTTCGATCCAGACACGTGGTCGGTGGTGAACGCGCTGGCATTTTCCGGCGACCCGCTGCTGCAGCGTGAAGCGCGTGAGATTCTGGAACGGAGTGAGGCTGGAATGTTGCCGGACGGTCAGATACCGCATCACTTCGAAGGGGGAAAACCCGTTTTCCTGTCAATCGCGAAATCCAAGCAAACGGGGCCGAATATATTTTGGGCGCTCGCCGCAACAGAATATGCCGCGGGTTCAGGGGATGAGCCGTGGCTGCGTTCGCATTATGCGCATCTGCGTCAGGCAACCGAGTGGATTCTGGCGCATTTCGACGAGAAAGACAGCCTGCTGCACGCGGAAGGGCCATTATTTATTGACGTCTTCCGCCGCAGTGGCGGCACCCTGGACACAAACGTCATGGCGATTTACCTCCTGAATCGCATGGCCGAGGCGGCAGAGGTTTGCGGCGATTCCGCGGGAACCCGCCGCTATCTTGATTTCGCAAACAGACTGAAAGTTGGCTTACGCCAGAGACTTTGGAACGGCGACGACCACTTTTTGACGCAGCGGAACTCGGATGGCAGCACGCGCGACTTCGTCGACTATGATGGCAACTTCGCCGCTCTCGCTTTCGGCGTGCTCGACGATCGCGTAGCCGAAGAGAAGTTGCTGCATCGATTAGATAGTGGCCAGCACACGCACCCAGGAGGACGAGGGACGTGGGTGTCCGAGAAGCGTTACGAGAAGGCGGACTGCTATGGCGAAAACGACGGCGACTCCGACGTTGCCATGGCACGCATCTGGTGGCTAGACATGCTGGCGCGTGTTCGCATGAACGACGAAGCCACATTCGATCGCCTGCTCGGCAACATCGAAGGCGACCTGCTGCGTGACGTCTGGCTGCCTGAACGGTATGACGACGCCGGCGCACCCGCGCACAACGGGTATTATCACGAGTACCCCGATATCCTTACCATGATTCTGCGCGAGATGCGCTACGGCATCCAGGTTGGCAATCGCAATGTTACGATACGTCCTTTTGGTCCCAGCGCATACCGCTTCCACATGGGCGCATTGCAAGTGGACTACGCGCGCGACAAGTTTTCGGTACAGGT
Organism: uncultured Acidobacteriota bacterium; assembly: GCA_963711675.1. Classification (GTDB taxonomy): domain Bacteria; phylum Acidobacteriota; class Terriglobia; order Terriglobales; family Acidobacteriaceae; genus CAVQFB01. Next base: position 216,597 of record CAVQFB010000017.1, read on the forward strand.
GCCCGGATCGGGCATGCGCCGGTTTACCGTGGGTGGTCTTTCCCCTTTCGCGGAATACAACATTTCGAATGGTGAGAGCGTCGTCAGCGACGGCGATGGTTCACTGAAATTTGTGGGATCGGCCGGTGTCCCTGTAAGCGCAGAGCGATCGGGGCGACACATCACCAAGCCGCAAGAGTGAATCGAAACAGGTTCTCATGGATAGAAGACGTTTTATCGGCAAGTCTGCAGCCGCTGCAGGAGCGCTCTGGCTTAGGCCGCAAGAGCTGTGGTGCGCCCAGAAAGAATTGCGCCCGAATGCTCCCATTGCGGAGGCGATTCGATTTGAGGAGATCGCGGCGAAGAGTGGGCTGCACTTTGTGACCGCCAACTGTGCGACTCCGAACAAGAATCAGCCTGAGGCGATGGTTGCCGGAGTTGCGTTGTTTGACTATGACCGTGACGGTTACCTGGATATATATCTGGTCAGCGGCGCTGCCATTCCATCTCTGCAGAAGGAATCTCCTGAATATTGGAACCGCCTTTTTCACAACAACCACGATGGAACCTTCACGGACGTGACGGAGAAGGCCGGCGTGGCCGGATCGGGCTACGGGATGGGCGTCGCGGTGGGCGACTATGACAATGATGGCTGGCCGGATTTGTTCGTCGCCAACGTCGCCGGCAACCAGCTCTTTCATAACAATGGCGACGGAACCTTCACGGACGTGAGTGCGAAGGCGGGGTTAGGTGGCGCATTGCTGGACGGGAAGAAGATGTGGTCGGTCGGTGCCGGCTGGTTCGACTATAACAATGATGGCTTGCTCGATCTGTTCGTCGTCAACTATTGCAAGTGGGAGGTGAACAAGGATCCCGCTTGCCTGGTCAATGGTGAAGTGCGAGGATACTGCCATCCTAAGTACTATGCCCCGTTACACAACACGCTGTACCGAAACAATGGCGATGGAACGTTCACCGATGTCTCCGAGTCGACGGGGATCGCGGCGAAAATGGGGAAAGGGATGAGCGTCTCCTTCGCTGACTATGACGACGACGGATTTCTCGATATTTTCGTGGCGAACGATACGACCCGGAACTTCCTGTTCCACAACGTTGATGGCAAGCGATTCGAGGAGATCGGCGTAGAGGCAGGCGTGGCTTACGGCGCGTATGGCTCCGCGCTCTCCGGTATGGGGTCAGATTTCCGCGACATTAATAATGATGGCCGGCCCGACATCTGGCATACGGCCATAGAGCATGAGACGTTTCCGCTCTACCTTTACCGCAGTGACGGAAATTTCTTCGACGCCACGGCCGCCAGCGGCTTGGCGCGGTTGACGGGAGGCATGTCCGGATGGGGCAATGGGATCGTCGACTTCGATAACGACGGCTGGAAGGACCTGTTTGTCGCACGCTCGAACGTAATGGACAACATCAACCTCGTGTTCCCGAACCGGCGCTACATGGAGCCCAACACGCTCTTGCGGAACCTGGGCAACGGCAAGTTTGAAGACGTCAGTGCTACGGCGGGATCGGACTTCCAACTGGAGGCTGCGCATCGCGGCGTTGCGTTCGGAGATTTCGACAACGACGGGCGCATGGACATGGTCGTTTCAGTCCTGGGCGGGCCGGTCAAATTATTTCATAACATCTCGGCCAACAAGAATCATTGGATCCTGCTTAACCTGGTGGGCACCAAGAGCAATCGCATGGCGATCGGCGCGCAGGTTCGCATCACCACCGAGGACGGCAAGTCGCAGTGGAATCACGTCACAACGTCCGTCGGATACGCGTCTTCCAGCGACAGCCGCGTGCATTTTGGGCTGGGAGCCAACCGGCGCATCAAGGAGATCCAGATTCGCTGGCCGAGCGGAATAAAACAGGAAGTCCACAACGTCGATGTGGACCGTGTCATGACGATTGAAGAGCCCCGCCACTAGGTTTCCACTTTTAGTAAAGAGTGTAGACGCTCACCGCCGCTCAATGGGACGCAGAATCGCCTTTGTAGTCCACACGCACCGACACAATCTCGTACGGATGAACCGGCACCGTGATCTGATTCGTTCCTTTCAGCGGCAGTGGCGAACCTTCGGGCTGCTCCATTAGATTGGTGAGCGTTGCTGATATTGCCCCTGGCGGAACGGTGAGCTGCGCCTCTCCGGCTTTGCCTGCCCACTCATAGAACCGGAGTAATAGAGAGTTCCCATCTTCCGTTTTCTTCACAGCTGTGAGAACGACATTATTTTGCTTGATATCCACGAACGCGTGGACTGCGGGGAGAGTTCCTTCGTGAGACTCGACCTGCATGGCGGAAAGCTTGTAATTGAATTCATACCCGTGGCGCACGCTGAGAGCCTGCTTCCAATCTCCCGAATGTGGGTAGAGAGAATAGCTGAAGCTATGGTGACCCCGGTCGGCATCAGGATCCGGCCATGTGGGCGAGCGGAGTAACGAGATCCGCAAGACATTAGCTTTTGCGTCATAGCCATACTTTGACTCGTTGATCAGGCTAAAGCCATGGGCCCCGTCGCCGAGATCGGCCCAGCGCAGTGCGGGGACTTCGAACTTGGCCACTTCAAAGCGATTGTTGCGTGTCGTCGGGCGCTCGATCGCGCCGTAGGGAATTTCGTAGGTGGCTTCGCTGCCATAAGCCGCCAACGGGAAAGCCGCCTTCAGCAAGACGTGCGTTTCGTGCCAATCGATTTCATTCCCCACGTCCACCCGATTGAGGCCCGCATAGATAGAGATATTCTGAACGAACTTCGATTTCTTCCAAGTGCGCACGACCCGAATAGTGGCCCGCAACGGGCCTTTTTCGATCACCTCTACTGAATCCGCCATATCGAGTTTTGTGAACTGTTGCTCGAAATCGGCATCAATGTTCCACGCATCGTAGTCTTTCGGAGTGTCTTTGAAAGCTATCAACTCATTCCCACAGCCGTTTGTCGCGACCGACTCGAATTTCGAGTTCTTATCGTAGAGACTTGTAATGCAGCCGGTCTTCGGGTCGACGGTCACACGGAGAGCGGCATTCTCAAGAGTAAATCCATGCACCTCCAGGTCTGTGTGCATCGCACTCCCGCCGGGAACGACGTGGAGAACCTCATAGCCCAAAGACGGCACATTCCTGGCTTCCGTCAATAGCTGATACGTATTCAGGTTTGGATCTTTCGAAAGCACTTGGAAGGGTTGCGGCTGGCCCTGAGCATTAAGAACCGAAAGCTCACCGTTGGACGGCGCCGGCATCTGGATGTTGATTGTCACCAGGTCGGTTCTCTGCCAGGCGAGGGGATTCATCACGAGAACCGGTACTGCGTGGCTCGGTCCCCTGGTGTCGATCTGGCTTGCTACTGTTTGAAGAGCCTTGGAAGTCACATGCTCGGTTTGCAATCGCACGAAATCGTAGTCGCGCTGGGAGTCCCGATAGATGTCGGCAATGCCCGAGCCAGCAGCGAGGTCGTGAAACTGATTGAAGAGAACTTTCTTCCATGCCTCCGTCAGTTCGGCGCCTGGATAGGGGACTCCTGAAAGCCATGCCAATGACGAATACTTCTCGGCATTGAGCACCTGCTCCTCGCTTTCCCGCATATTCCGCTTGTGATTCGCCTGTGTGGAGAAGACGCCGCGATGGTATTCGAAATACAACTCATCATTCCAAACCGGCACGCTGATTTTCCCCTCTGGCGGAGCCGGCAACTTCGCGTCTCCGGTTGCGAGGACTTTGTAGTTCCATACCGGCGAATGCGCAGTGTCGACCTTCGGCGCGATGTCAGAGAAAAATCCCTGGGCGACACCAAAGCTGGCCTTCGGAAAAATCACTCCTGGGCTAGACCAATGCTCCCCCGCCTCAAGCATCACGCGGGTAGGACCACCGCCATGATCGCCGATTCCAAAAAGGTGCATCATCTCGGGCACACCCGGAGCGGCGGCCTGAAGCGCAGCGACGTCCGTGGCAATTCTTAGCGGTTCGATATCGTTGACGTAGTCGTGTGGAAAGTAAGTGAGAACCCTGCTACCGTCGGGGGATTGCCACCAGAACAGTTTCATGGGCAACTGATTGCTGTCGTTCCACGTCATTTTCTGGGTGACAAAGTAGTCGATGCCGGACTTTTTGTAGATCTGCGGCAACTGCCAGTTGTACCCAAAGGAGTCGGGATTCCAACCGATGCGCACGTCGCTGCCAAACTTTTCTTTAAAGAACCGTTTGCCGATCAGGAGTTGCCGCACCAGCGACTCGCCGTCCGGCATATTCAAGTCTGGCTCCACCCACATCCCGCCAACCATCTCCCAGCGTCCCTGCTTCACGCGATCAAGAATCTGATCGTGCATCGACGGATATTTTTCATACATCCACTCGCTGTAGGCGGCGGCAGATTGCGTGTACGTATATTGGGGATATTCGTCCATCAACTGCAGTGCCGTGCCGAATGTGCGGTGTACGACGTCCACGGTTTCCGTCCATGGCCAGAGCCACGCCGCGTCAATGTGTGAATTGCCAGTCAGTCGGACCGACGTTTGTTGCAAGTCCGGTTTCAATAGCGCGAGTAATGCGTGCGCCTTGGTGAGTGATGCATCAAACCCGGCCTGATTAGATTGTGCCAAAGCGTCCCGATCCACTGCGTCGGCAACCTTCGCGAGTTCAGCCTGCAGCTTCTGAGAAGATGCTCCGGAATACGGTGCAAGAATCGAAACCGCCCCCATCTCCTGAAATAGTTGGGTCGGATTGGGCCGTGTACTGGGGAAGTCGATCCGAAGGTCGGCACCGTTGAAATGTTTTTGATCGACTGTGTGCGCGAGTTTTACCGCAACCAGGATTTTGTCACCGGGTTTTGCCGGATCGAAGAGCGGGATCGGCTCAAGGTCGTCCCCCATCGCCACGCGCCGCCCATTGAAATAGATGATCTCCGGAACCGGGCCGTTCGCGTCTTCCTGGAAGTGGAACCAGATTCTTGCTCCAGTGAGATCGTAGCCATTCAGAACCTTAGGAACTTCGACCCACCGGCGATACCATGTGGCTTCATACGGAGCAGCACTGCCGGGTCCTGCGGTCTTCCATGAACTGTCGTCGAGATCAACCGCCTCACCATGGGGAACGTCTCCAGGGTGAATGTTCCATTTCTCAGCGGGAAGGTACATCAAGGATTTCAGCTGAGTTGCTACCTCTTCGACGCGGTTGTCGGAAGCCACAGCCGCACGCTGGAACCTAATGCTCTGCTTCTCGGCCCCGAGTGACCAGGTTCCTTGAATCGACTGTGCATCTGCGCTCAATGAGCCTTCATAGGAGATCTGATCCGCACGAAATCTCAGGACCGAATTATCGAAGGAGATGGAGTCCACGGGATTGCCGAAGGCAAAACGTTCGGGGATGTCCACCCTCGCGGCAATCGCCCCTTCGACCGTAGAGACATGGAGGACATAACGCAGAGGCTTGCCGTGATCCTGTACGGAAGTTCGCCACGTTCCGTCGACCTGCGCAGAAGACGAGATCACGCTCAGCAGACATGCGACAAGGCAGGAGTAGCCGAATTTCATTTCATCTCCAATGTGAATGGCCGAGTTTGTAGGCTAATGCCGTGCGGAATTACCAATATAGACGAGGAACGCCGGAAGTGCGGACGCGATTTTCCACGGCGTTCGATCATCGTAAGTGCAAATCGACGGCCGGAGCGTTCCATGCGGATACTCGGATCGAAAGGTCTTTCGGATTTGCGATCGGCGGTTTCGTGATGGGATCGAGGCCGCTCATATCCAGGCGCGCCGTACCCTGAAGGCTGACCTTCTCGCCCGGAGCCAGCCAGAAATAGTTGTCGCTCCAGAGGACCGAATAGATATCCGGTAGCAGGTGCAAGCGTACCGGATAAGCAGGGATTTCTCCCAGATTCTCAACCGTGATGCTCAATTCGGCTTCTTTCCGGGACTGACGTTCGAGCTTGGCCGTCGCCTGCAGTGAAGTGGCAGCGCGCTCGACTTGCGGCTTCAACCAGGGCCCGGTCTGAGTCAACGGTTCAGCCACCGGCCCGGCCTGCCAACGCTTTCGAGCGTCAGGATCTGCGAGCATTTGCAGGATACGCAACCAGTATTCTCGCCGCGAGAGTCTTGCTCCCTGGGAATCGCTGATGGTGAGCTCGAAAAACAAATATCCCTCTGGCGTATTGGCGGGAATCGGCCAACGCACGGCGTGGGCCTCGCTGGCGTACCCGTTGGGTGGGACGTCAGCTACCCACTCCTCTTCGTGCACCACGCGCATTCCCTGGTCGTAAATGCGGGCCCTGAAGTGGCTGCCCTTGAGCGTCTGGTCGTGGTCATTGAGGGCAAATACCGAGGCTGTGAATGTATCTCCCGGCCCCCACGAGAAAAATCCCGTGTCTGCCATCACGTGCAACGGTTCGTTCGCGCGCTTGGCAGCATAATAAGGAATCTGGGGCTGGCCGCACCAGTCGATCAGATGCCAGCTGTTGGCGATGGGTCCGAGTGAATTGTAGGTCCACAGCGTTTCGCCGCCAGTGTAAGGAAACTGGGCGCGCCACTGCTCGAGCACGCATCCCATGTTGTGTTCGTACCCCATCTGGCTGCACTCAATCAGGTAATCGAGATCCGCCTTCCCAAAGTCTCCATACCAGGAAGCTCGTTGCCAGCTCTTGACAAAGGTGTAGCCGAGTTCAGCGCTGCGATCGCGAATGGTTGGAAACGTGCGCTTGAACTTCTCAACATCGTAGCCAACTGGTTTGGTCGCAAGCTCCGCGGGGGGGATCATGCGCTTCAGCAACGACATGTTCGCGAAGCTGCTGAAGGACCACTCCGAAATGAAATTGTGTCCCCGATCGAAAATCTTGTGATACCAGTTCTCGTCCGCAGTGTAGATGTCTTGAGGTTCGTAGGCGTGATAGTCGCCGCCGCAAGGCGAGTTCATGCGGAAGGGGCGGCCGCCATCGTACGCAGCGAAAATTTCCCGCACCAGACCGAGAAACGGCTCGATTCCATCCTGAAACGGATCGTATTCGTTTCCCCCTACATAGATGCCGATCGATGGGTGCTGGCGGATGCGCAGAACGCTTTGCGTCAGTTGTTCCCGCCAGACGGCCAGAGTCGTAGTTCCGGGAGTGTCAGCCCAATTCAGGGGCACTTCCTGCCACACGATAATGCCATTCTCATCGCAAAGGTTATAGAACTGTTCGGTTTCAAATATGGAAGTGCCACCGTTCAGCCGGAGCAGATTCTGACCGCTGAGCTTGGCTGCTCGAACCATCCATTCTTCACGCTCATACGGGAGCTGGAGAACATCGTCGCTCGTCATCCAGCAAGCTCCCTTGGCATAAAAGGGCCGGCCGTTGGCCACCCAGAGATACATGTAGGCTTCGTCTTCGAGAGTCTTGTCGGCGGGAACTGCTCGCGGAGTCTCAGGGTACGACGGATTCCGTTTCAGTTGGAGTATTCGTACGCCAAATCGACTGGTGACGAAATCAAGTTGAGTATTGTCTTTGAAAAATTTCAACTCCAGGCGGTAGAGTGGCTGGTCTCCCATGCCGTTCGGCCACCACAGCTTCGGATGACTGAGTTCGATCTCGCGCTCCCAAAACGAATTTCCAGACGGCACCTTCTGACGCGATTTCGCCTGCCACACGACTTGCTGATTGGATACCTCAACGATGCGCCCATCGATCACGCCGTCAAATGCGGAACCGGTATTGGTCAACATGACCTGGGCCCATAACGTCGATGTCTCTGAAGCGATCGCATCGGTGCGCACAAAAGGTGCTTCCATGTAGGCCTGGCCGGTAGCAATGAGGCGAATGGGCTGGTAGAGCCCCATGGTGCGGTAGCGATTGCCCCACTGATAGCTTTCCGCATCCTGAGCGTCCGGCTTCACGACTCTGGGATTGCGATTCTCGCTGGCGCTGTCGTAGTTAGGAAGCAAATCGTGAGGCTCATGGACCAGTCGCACGAGCAGTTCATGCTCCTGGCCAGGGACAACTCGGGTGGTGATGTCGAAAGTAGGACCGCCGAAGGCGCCCTCATGCCCTCCCAGATACTCACCGTCGAGCCAGACCATGCCCAAGTAGTCCATGCCGTCGAATCGCAGGCGGATCACCGATTCCCGCCACGATTCGGGGATCACGAACCGGCGGCGCAGATACCAATCCCGCTGTTGAATCCACTGCAGCTTTTTGAAATTGTCGCCATACCAGAGGTTGGGTACCTGGCCGGCCTCCATGAGCGCATATTGAACCGGCCGAGGCATCTGCGTTTTGACCCAAGCGCTGTCAGAAGAATAGTGGCCGGGAGCGAGCCGGTCGTCGGCTCCGAGCAACTGCCAGCCTTCACGCAGGGTAATTTGCCCGAAGCCCTGAGCTTCAGAGGCCGTGGATGCTCCGTGCTCGGGCCTCAACTGAACGGGAGTCGGGGCAAAAACGCGCGCTGCGCCCAGTTCCTTCAATTCCTCCAGCAGACTCTGGGGTGCAACCGTCGGTTCTACTGCGGACTTGGGCGTAGCCTGGCCGGTGTCTCCGAATGCAGACGTGACCGATGCTGCGGCACCGGCTCCAATCAACGCTAAGCAACGACGCCTCGAGATCCCCCCTGAACTCATCTTTCTTTCCCCTGACCTGTAAAGGAGCTTGTACAGAGCTTGTTGCGGGCAAAAATTCTTTAGCCTTCAAGATCCACGCCCGTCAAAGATTAATGGCAGATCGGATATTTGCGAAACCAAGCGGCCCATCCTACAGAATCCGCTTTGGGTGGTCAAACAAAAACGTATGCGGAACTTAGTCCGTATTACGGGACTACGGTATAATTACCCGCGATTGGGCTGAGTGACGCACGCACGACGGGTTGGCGGCTGTCGCCCGAGATCCTGATATGAATCGAATCGCCAAGCAAAGTGCAAGAACCTTGTCCCTGAGCCTTTTGAGAGCCACGTTTGTCATGTTCGTTGCGGCGACCAGCGTTTTGCTTCCAGAAATCGTGGGCCAAAGTGCAAGCACGTCTGCCACGGCTCGAGCGATCGAGCTAGATCGCGCTGGGCAAACAGCGGAGGCAGTGCGGTCACTGCAGGATTTTCTCTCGGCCCATCCGGCAGACTTGGAGGCGAGGCTGGCTTTAGCGGATATCTACGCGAGAAATGGCGAAGGTGACAAAGCGGAGCAGGAGTTCCGTGAAGCTCTTCGGCTGCATCCCGGATCGTCTTCAGCGGAGACGGCGCTCGCCGGATTTTATATCCGTTCGGGATCGTTGAGCGCAGCAGAGGCGGTTCTTGAGGACGCCGTTCGCCAACATCCCAAGCTGACCGAGCCTCGCGCGCAGTTAGCTTTGGTTTTGGCGAGGGAGCACAAATATAGAGAGGCGGAAGCTGAGATCCGCTTGGTCCCTGCTCCTGCCGATCCCAACGCCCGAGTCCGCTATTTTCGGCTGGTGGCCTCGATTCACTCTGGTCTCGGTGACGCGCGGAGTGCCGCCCATGCCATCGAAGAGGCCTTGCATGTGACGCCGGCAGACCCGGAACTGCAACTGATCGCGTCGATTGCGGAAGCGGAATCAGGAGAGTGGAAGGCATGTATCCGAAACGTTGCTCCTCTATATAAGGACCAACCGAGCCCCGAAAGCGGGCTCCTTCTACTGCGAGCCCAATTGGCCACTCAGGCGGATTTCAAGGCGACTCTAGAGAGTCTGCGGGCATTGAGTTTGCCCGACGAGCGGAAGCTGGACCTGAGGATTCGCTCCGCCGAAATACTTGCTTCCGCCGAAAGGCACGCAGAAGCGGTAGAAGAACTGCAGCAAGCAGTGACCATGGCCGGCGGGCAAGATGCAACTCTCATTCATAACCTCGCTGTCGAACAATACAGCTCCGCCCAATTTGACGACGCGTTTGCGACGCTGGCGCCGCTGCAAGCACAAAGCGATTCCGCCGAGATCGAGAATTTACTCGGCGATATAGAAGAGCAGAGGGGCAATACTTCCGCAGCCGTTCACAACCACCAGAATGCGATCGCCATGGCGCCGGGAGAAGAACGATACCGCCTGTCGCTGGGTGCGGAGCTTCTGCAGTACCGGGCGTACGATCCAGCTGTCACCGTGTTCCAACAGGCGGCGGAACTGTTTCCGAATTCGGCTCGAATCTATGTGGGCCTGGGAATGGCTTACTACTTCCTGGAGAAATACGACGATAGTGTGTCCGCATTCTTGCGCGCAGATAAGCTTGATGGCGACTCGGGCCGGGCAATTAGTTATCTCGGCGCCACGCAGGTAGAGAACGCGGCAGGACCCGCGCCAAACGCGGTCGACGCGATTTGCGACCGAGCGGCTTCCCATATCACAGATTCGACCGCAGTCACGTGGTGCGGTGCTCTGCTATTTCGGAAGGCATATCTTGCGGACAATCAGTCCGCTGCTCCAGACGTCATCCGGCGTCTGCGCGTCGCCACCAAACTTGCGCCCGGCGATCCGGTTGCGAACTGTTCGCTTGGACATGCTCTCGAATGGACGGAGCAATTGGCGGAGGCCCGCCACTGGCTGGAAATCTGCGTCCGGCAGCGGCCTGAGTCGGTGGAAGATCACTACCGGCTAAGCCGCGTCTATCAAGGCTTAGGACTCAAGCAGGCGGCGGCCGAACAAGCAAACTTGACCGTGGCGGCGAACACCGAACAGGACCAGGGCCAGGCCATGACTATGAAGTTCGCTAAGGAAATGTCTGGCCAGACCAAAATCGCTGCGCATCCGAAACAAGATCCGTGAGTCTCTTGTTTGAACTAGTCGCACCGTTGGCGCATCAAGACGGCGAGGTAGTTTGTGAGGCGCAGAGAAAACGATTTGACTTGTCTTATCTTCCGGCGAAGGAACCACGGATGAGATCGAAGTGTCTGATTACTCTTATTGTGATTGCTACTTTCCCGGGAGTTGTATCAAGGGCTCAGCAGCAGAATTCTGGCGGCCCTGAAGTTTTCGTAGTGCCCTTCTCGCATCTTGATCTCTATTGGGCGTGCACGCAGGAAGAATGCCTCAGCCGCGGAAACTTCATCATTAGCAAAGCCATTGAAGTTGCAAAGCGTTATCCGCAGTATCGCTATCTTCTGGAAACCGACGTATTCGTTTCTAACTTTGTGGAGAGTCATCGCGGCACAAAGGAATTAGAGGATTTCCAACAGTTAGTCAAGGAAGGCCGTATCGAGATTGCACCGCTGTGGGCGGCGATTTATCAAAATCAGACGCGTGGTGAAGCCTTGGTGCGCAATTTAATCTATGGCAAGCGCTATGCTCGCGATGTCTTTGGAGTCGATCCGGAGGTGGCGCACCTCGCCGATATCCCAGGATTTACGCGGCAGTATCCGCAAATCCTCAGCAAGGCCAACACGCCTTACATGGTTATGACGCGGATGGGCCCGCGTGATCTATCCCTGTTCCACTGGAAAGCTCCGGACGGCTCAGCGGTTCTCGTGTGGAACACAATTAACGGATATGGCTGGGGTATCGGGTTGGGCCTGCACCTTGAATTGGACAAGGACCGCCTGCAAGCGATCGCGCAGGACATCAAGAAGGTTGAGGCCACTACTACGGGTCCAGTGTACCTGGGTTGGGGTACCGATCTTTTTGCGCCGACCGATACACTCATCAAGAACATTGACGTACTGAATCAGCGTCTTGCTCCAGTCCATTTTCGACTGGCTACCGCCGACGAGTTTTTTCGTTCAGCCGCACGAACCCAGGAAATCCCCGATCTGACCGGTGAGATTCCGTCTTCCTGGGCTAATCTGACGACCTCGCTCGTCCCACTTTGGCTTCCTGCGATGTCCGGCACCGACACTCTTATCAGTGCGGAAAAGTTCGCTGCCATCAACTATGCGCTCGGATACGCGCCTTACCCTGGCAGTGCGCTCGAGTCCCTGTGGAAAGACAACTTGAAGTCTTTGGACCACAACAATGATGGTCAGGGTGGGGAAATTGGAGATGAACGCAAGCTAGGGTACGCACAACAAGCCACATTGGGAGCGGGTCAAATCCTGCGCGATTCCCTGCGCAATCTCGCGGAACGCGTACAAAGACCGTTTCCTAGGAGCGTGGCCATAGTTGTGTTCAATCCCCTGAGTTGGCTGCGGGACGACGTCGTCGAAACCCACGTGACGTTGTTTGGTGAAGTGGGAACTGACGAAATCGAAGACTATAAGAAAGGAATGCGTTTGCTCGACGAGAAAGGGACGACGGTGCCATTTCAGGTCGAACAATATACCGACGGGAGCTCCCGCTCGCTGGAGTTAGTGTTCGTTGCGCATGGAGTGCCGTCGCTTGGTTATAAGACCTATTACCTTGTTCCCGCGAAAGACCAGGACACTTTCCCAAACGCATGCGAGGTTAAGATAGACACCGATACCAATGCGAAAGAGGCGAACGACACCGTTGGATCGGACGTAGTAGAGAACGAGTATTACCGCGTATCTGTTGACCGGGCCACCGGGAGGATTGAGATATTCGACAAAGAATTGAAACAAACGGTCAGCAAGGGGATCGAGATCGAGGCTGCCGAGGAGCGTGGCGGAGACGATCAAAACATCATAGTGCCGAGCGGTCGCACCATCATCAACGTGATCGACTCGGTAGAGCTTGAGGAGAATGGCCCTGTCCGGACTGTTCTTCGCATCAACGGGAATGTTGGTGGTATTCCCGTCGTCCAGCGGCTATCGCTGTATCGGGGAATAAAGAAGATCGATATTGATAACACGATTGACTGGAAACCCGGCCGATCGATGAACATCGAACAGGCCTTCCCGATATCGCAGCAGGATGTGGAAGTGCGAAACGGGGTTCCTTACGGAACTGCCGCTGCGTCGGACCTGATGGCAAAGGCCGGCCCGTACCGGGAAGATGAGGTATCGCCCGATATCTGGAAGAGCTGGCGACAGATTCAGGATTGGGTATTTGTTGGAACCAAGGAGTGGGGCTTCACGGTAAGTGCGGATCATAACCTAATTGAAGTGGGTAATAAGGGAATAAGAGCCGATATGTTACGCGGTACTCGTTTTAGTCCAGCGACGACTGTGAAGAACGGTCAGCCAGTTCTGGACTTACGGCCGCCGGCCGGAAAGTATGGTTTTCGATACTCGTTCACTTCCGGCAAAGGCGACTGGTCTGCCGCGCAATCGTGGCGTGCAGGGATGGCATTCAGTACGCCATTGATTCCGGTAACTTCGGCGAACAGTCTTTCAGAGAAGCCGCTGCCGCCGGAAGAATCCTTCTTATCGTTCAACGCGGACAACCTAGTACTTAGCGCGGTGAAGAAGGCTGATGCGGAATCAGGAATTGTCGTGCGCGCTTTTGAAATACAAGGCAACCCGGCGGAAAGCTCAATCTCATTTCTGGGACAGGAACGCAAGTTTCGACAGGCCAACCTGCTCGAAGAAGAGCTGCAGAAAGGGGAACGGAAAATGCTTCACGTGCAGCCATACGAAATAGATACTTTGACATTAGCTAGTCACTAGGTAGGTCGTCGATGGCTGCTATGAGTTGTTGTTGAAATGTACTGGGATGGAAAGGTGGCAATCATCTTCACGATCTTGGCAGGTTTTGGTCAAGGCGCGAGTTCTAAGATCGTCTCCTCGTGATCCGCCTGCGATCGGCGGTGCGCATCGTCTCGATTACCAGAACAGAGCGTTCCATCGGACCGCGCTAGTATGCAGTTTTGGCTCCCGTGCGCAGGTCTTGGAATGCAGGACTCGTCCTGTATCTCTGCGGAAAGTCTGCCTCGTATCGCGAAAGTCCCGGACAGATCAGATGATGTAAAGCCGTAAAGCCATCAGACCTCATCTCCTGCTTCGCCTCGTCCGCCGTCCAGCCCTGTTCCGCCATTCGAAAGGCCGCGATCATCATTCCGACACGGTCATCACCCAATCGGCAATGGACGAATACCTTCCTCTTTGGGTTGTGACGGAGCAGCGTCAGGAACTGCACGAAGACCTTGTCCTTCGGAAACGGACAGTGCCACGGTATGGGTACGTATTCCATTCCTAGCTTCGTCACCAGGTCGCGCTCCCGTTTTCGGGAACCACGTAAGTCCACCACGGTGCCGATGCCCATCCGTGCGAGAGCCTCCAATCCTTCGTCCGTCGGTTGCCCACCCCGAAACAACTTGGGCGTCACTTCAACGAATTGCGGGACGCCTCTGAGTGTCAATGGCTGAGCAACTGGGTGTGCCGTGCTTGTGGGCGAACCAGAATTGACTTGCAAACACGCATCGGCAGCGACACACAGCGTCGGCTCAAAGAGTGCAACAGCTAGATCAGTGCGATCGGCGGGCAAAAGACACAGCAGACGGAAATTCAACATCCCGACCACAATCAGAGTTCCTAAGCCCTGCGTGATCCAAGAACCAAGCAAAGGACACCTCCGGCCAGAAACACAATACCTACCGCAGGAGGTAGTTTCTCGCTAGTTTCGGTCTGGACGCCGATTTTGGTGTCTCCAATTTTCACACCGTGGCTCTCTCGATGAGGAATCGGCACGACGAAACACAGCAATCCGACCAAGAGCAGTAAGACTCCGATTAAGGGAAGTGGCTTCATCTGAACTCCTATTAACAACCTGCCCGCCGCTAGTGAAGTCTCAGCCTTCTTACACTCTGAAGCACCGTCGCCGGAATCCGTAGGACACGAATGCCGGGATCGCGCTTGGTCGTCACATGAACCGCAATCCCGCCAGCTTCAGAAAATGGGTCTGAAACCACTTCGAATTCTTCGCCATAGAGCCGAATACGCCTGGAAGTGGCATAGCCGAGACGTTTTACGTGTACGCACATGTCCGAAACTGAGGGAGAGTCCCCGCTGTGGCTGCTCAATGAACACCTTCCGGGTGCTCCAAGAACTCTAACTTGGTCTGGAGTAGAGGGTCTGAGCTATAAAGCTCACATCCGCCCAGGACAGCAAGAAAATATCCTCCTTGTAACCCTTCGAACTGGGCGGTAGAAGTGGCCCCTTTTATCTACCAGCGAAACCACAAACGAGCGGTACGGTGGCTCACTTACTCGTGTCCGATGTATGCGTGAAAGACATTGATCGATCATAGGTTCAGCTTTCTCTAAATGTGAGCGGTTTGGTACAGACGTTCAGATTCTTACCGAATAAGGTTGTGTAGTTTACCTGGATGCTCCAAGTTCTCAAGCCAGAGCCCCGACGGCGCAAGAGTTCGACGTGAGAATCGGAAGCACAATCAAATCCCAAGCGGAATTTCAGACCGCCGCAAGGCGAGGCTCCTCGGAGGATTCCATGAAGAGAGTATTTCTGCTGATCGTTGTACCGGCCCTGCTGGTCGCGCTGGGGTTTGCACAGACTCCCGCCGCGAGCAGCAATGCAGACCAGAGCAACATCAAGGGTTGCCTGGGTGGCTCTGACGGTAACTACACACTGGCGGAAGACAACACTGGCCAGACTTTCAAACTCACCGCGAGCGGGGTTGATCTCAAGCCACATCTGGGCCATGACGTAAAACTTATCGGGAACAAAGCCAGTGGGGCGGCGAGTTCCGGCGCTGCTGATAACAGCTTTGCCGTCATCGCACTGAGCATGATCTCCGAACACTGTGGCGCGGCCGCGGCGGCACCCGCTGCTACTGTCAGCACGCCCGCGGAGACTGTAATCGCGCCGCTGCGCCTGCCGCTGCGACTGTAACACGACTGCCAGCGCGCCTGCTGAACCTGCCGCAGCTAACACGACTGTCAACGCGCCAGCTACAACTGCCGCTGCTACGCCCGACGCGACGGTCAACACACCGACTGCTGCACCCACCGCGACTGATAGCAGACCTGCGATGGCCGCTGCCGCACCTGACACCACTGTCAGCGCACCTGCTGCACCCGCCGCCGCACCTGACACACCTGTGATCACGCCTGCTGGACCTGACACGACCGTCAAGAAATCCTCCGACATTGACGGCGCACCTGCTGCGTCAGCCGCTCAGCCGACGCGGCCGTCAGCACGAACTCGGAGAGCACCAGCGACACCCGCTGTCGTTGCTACGCCCGCTGAGACCGTCGGCACACCTGTCGTCGCCGCTGCCGCACCCGCTGCGACGGTCAGCACTCCTGCGGAAACGAACACCCCACCGGCTGCAGCCGCCACCAACCCGGCCACCACCGCTTCGGGCGGATCCTTGTGGGTCTTGGTTTCAGTTGTCGTGCTGGTGCTCGTCCTGGGGGCACTGGTCCCTCTCGTCAACAGATGGAGAAAGCGAAAACTTTTGGAGCAGACGAGCGCTCAAAATCTCTCTTTTACGCATGAAGCGAGCTCCGACCGAGGCAAGAGCGACAAGCCAGAAGTGCGGAAAGCTGCCTAGGCTAGGTGCAAAGACATGCGTCGAGAGTAAAGAAAATAGCGGAGAAGGCCACTTTCAAAGCGTGACGTAGCAAAGACCCGGTTGAGTTCCTCAGAGGTTGGCCAGCCCTTAGTGCATCCACCAAGCCTGGCCACCGGTTCTCACGATGATCAAATTTTCGCAATTTTGAGATTTGAGTGGGGTAATTATGACTTCCCAAATAGTGAGCTTGCAGGTGACAGCCAGCATACCGATTGGCTGCGATTTCTGGTCGGAAGATGACGGCTGGAAGGGGCTCTGTAAGTGTGCGTCGGTCACGGTGAGCGGCAACAGCTTCGAAGACGCTAAGAAGAACATGGCACTTGAACTACAAGTGCAGATCGAAAGAATCTTGCGTGAGCATCCCGAGGGAAGTGTACGGCACATTGCCTGAGCCAGGCCGCGCAACCTTCCACCACTACCAATGCTTTCCGCGGACTAGTAGTGCAAATCGGTCAAGATTGAACAGATTGGTTTGATTCGTACCGATATTGTTTTGCTCACTCGAAACTTCACGAACGTATGGGAGGGGGTCCCATGCCAAAGAACAAAGGGGAATACTGGGATAGGACCACGTCACCGGAGTTGGATATTTGGAAAAAGCCACAGAGCACTGTCTCGGCCGACCAGGCTGCAGCTTTGTACGAGAGCATGATTACAGAAGCCAGGACCGTAGCTCAGTTCCGCTTTCGCATCTTGGTGGTGGATGATGAACTCTCACTGCGCGAAACCGCAGCGCTGATTTTGGAAAGCGGGGGCTATGAGGTGCTCACGGCCGCAGACGGTGTGGACGGCCTGCACGCGCTTAGCAAATCGCTGCCCGATCTAATCATCTCCGATTTGAACATGCCTCGGATGTCGGGATTTGAATTTCTGGCGATAGTGCGGGAACGCTTTCCGCATATCGCAACCATTGCCGTGAGTGGAGACTACATCGCAGCGGAAAATCCATCGGGTATTCTGGCGGACGCGTTCCTGCAAAAGGGACACTACGCTCGCAAAGAGCTTTTCCACGAGATTGTGCGGCTCTTGGACGCTTCCCCCATCCGGTCGGAAAGAAGGAAGAGTGAGATTGCTCCACTTTTCGTGCCACGGGACAACGCAGGATATCTGATCATCACATGCCCCAAATGCCTGCGTCCAAACAGACTCGAAGCGATGGGTTTGAACGGTGGCCTACACCAAACGACCTGTCAGTTATGTGGCATGCCGGTGAGTTTTGAAATCAATCACGAGATTGAGCCGCTGATGAAACGTAACCAGGCCTGAGCCCATGAGCAGTTCCAGTCTTAGTGATTCTTGCTGGGCAAACTTTCTGCTGTGCTCAGAAGGACAGACTCTGTCGTGGCCGAACTGTCGATCGTGGAATTGGTGGGCAGACCGCATGCCGTGGGGGCTCTGTTAAGCGCCTGTAGGTGTTGACAAAAAGGGCTGAGGAACACTCTGGTGGGGTCGTGGTGCTGCGAGCTTTGCTCGCAGGCATTTCGGTGATCCCAATTCTTCTCAAGTGAGCTATCTTGCTCAGACGCGAAAACTCGCATCTGTCATTATGTACTCCTGAGTGTGTAGACGGAGCTGCGACCGCTGATTCGCAGCTCTTACTTCCCAGGTCGTCGCGGTGAGAATCCCAGGATTCACACCGCAAGCGACCACATCCAGCTAATCGGCGTTCTTCATCCGTGTGCATGCCGCCAAACCTTGCGGCCCACACGATTCGACCCTAAAAGCTCTCGGACAAGGAAATCAGGGCAACCCTCGGGCGGATGAGAGGAGTTAGCCCGCGAAACAAGGAAGGTCAAGATCATGCCTTTAATTCAATTGCTGGAAGTTCTCATCGTGGTGGGTGTTCTCCTGTGGCTGGTCAATCGCTTCATTCCAATGCAGGCATCCATCAAGTCAATTCTGAATGGCGTCGTGGTGATTGCCGTGGTTCTGTGGATCCTGAACGTTTTTGGGCTCTTCCATTCCCTTTCACGGATCCATGTCGGTTGAAGCGAGGGCGTTACCAGTCAAAGCTGAACGCACCAACCGACATTTACAACACAACGCAACACGGCAGCCACCTGCCAAGGAGACATTTGTGAAGGCAAAGTTTTGTTAGCCGCCGCAATCGCCCTGAGTTTGACCGCATTAGCTCAGACCAATTCTCAAACAACCATGGCCGTTGAACCCATGACCCAGACACCCACGTTCCGGGTGACGGTAATCAGCCGCAGCGTGCAGGCCGTCAACTATCAGCATCGCAGCGGAGCTACCAAACTGGATTTCGCGGGCACGGACCTGATGCCTTCGGCGAACGGCGAAGCCAGAGTGGAAAGCAAGCGGGGCTACATCGAGATCGAAGCCGAATTTGGCAACCTGCAAAAGCCCACAACTTTCGGCAACGAGTATCTGACTTACATCCTGTGGGCGATTTCGCCCGAGGGCCGGGCCGTGAACCTGGGAGAAGTGCTGGTAGGCGGCAACCATCGCAGCAAGCTGGACGTGACCACGGACCTTCAGGCGTTCGCCCTGATCGTTACCGCGGAACCTTATTATGCCGTTCGCCAGCCCAGCAATGTGGTCGTGCTCGAAAACGTCGTTCGCGACGACACCAAGGGAACTACCGAGGCAGTCAACGCAAAGTACGAACTCATGGAGCGCGGCGGCTACATTCCCACCGGCTACAAGTTCGACCCTGTGGTTCTGAATGCCAGGTTGCCGCTGGAATTCTTCGAGGCGCGGAATGCTCTGCGCATCGCGCAATCCGAGGGAGCCGAGAATTACGCCAGCGACAGCTATCAGCATGCCGTCCAGTTAATGAACAACGCGGATGGATATGCCACAAGCAAACACATCGACAAAAAGCCGCTGATCGCAGTTTCCCGCGAGGCAGTACAGACTGCTGAAGATGCACGGCGATCGCAGTCAAGAAGATCGACGAGGAGCGCCTGGCGAACGAACGCCAGGCCTCCGCGGACGCGCAGGCGCAATCGCAGGCGCAGGCCGACGACGCAACCGGCAGAAAGAACAGGCCCAGTCCGACCGAGGCCCGAGCCGCAGTCTGATCAAGCCCGGGCCGAACTCGCCAAGGCTCAGGCAGAGTCGGATACAGCAAAAGCGAGGACCGACACTGCGGATGCACAATCTGCAACTGCGAAGGCCAGATCCGATATGGCGGACAGCCAGGCTGCATCAGCCAATGCACTCTCCGCAGCCCAGGCCGATGCCGACCAATCCCGTTTAGCTGCACAGCAGGCCCAGTTGAGCACGCAGCAAGCGGAAGCCGACAAAGCGGCCATGCGCACGCGATTGTCGGAGCAGTTGAACACGATTCTTCAGACTCGCGACAGCGCTCGCGGGCTCATCGTCAGCATGTCCGATGTCTTGTTTGACACCGGGAAGTATTCGTTGAAGCCGGGTGCCCGCGAGAAGCTGGCGAAAGTCGCCGGCATTCTGCTCGCTTACCCTGGACTCAACATTGAAGTCGGCGGCTACACGGACAACGTGGGCGGCGATGAAATGAATCAAAGACTGTCCGAGAACCGTGCCGGCTCAGTGCGCGATTACCTGGTGCAACAAGGCGTGGCGGCAAATTCAGTCAGCGCCAGAGGTTTCGGCAACACTTTGCCGGTAGCCACAAACGATAACTCCGCGGGGCGGCAGCAGAACCGGAGAGTGGAACTGGTCGTATCCGGCGATGCCATCGGCAATCCGATCACAACGACCGGAAGCTTGCGGTAGCGCAATCAGCAGCAATGGAGGTAGCAGTTATGAAAATAATTGGAATCACCAGTACGGCGATTCTTTCGTTGCTTCTCGGAATCTGCTGCTCCTGCCTATGCGCAGGAGCAGGGCGAGAAGCAAGACCATCCCGAACAGCAACAGAACAAACAAGAGCAAGCCAAGCCCGAACAGCAGCACGCTCAGCAGCAACAACAACATGCTCAGCAACAGCAGCAGGACCAGAACAACAGCAGCAACGTGCCCAGCAACAGCAGCAAAACCAGAACAAGCAACAGCAGCACGCTCAGCAACAGCGGGTCCACGAACAACCCCAGCACACTCAGGAACAGCAACGGGTCGAGCAGAGCGCCTGGCAGCAGCACAGCTCACAACGCTGGGACTCCGACCACCGCACTTGGCAGCAACGTGGCGGCTACCACGGCTACCGCATCCCCGACGACCGGTTCCAGGGATACTTTGGGCCGCAGCACGGGTTCCGTATCTACGGACTCCCCTTCCTGGTGGTTGGCGGATACCCGCGCTTCCAATACGAGGGCTATTGGTTCAGCGTCGTCGATCCATGGCCAAACTACTGGGCGAATGACTGGTACGACAACGACGACGTCTATGTCTCCTACGTCGATAACGGCTATTACCTGTACAATGCAGGTATCCCAACGTCGGAATTGCGGTCAACATCTCGAGGTAACTATGTGCCCGATGCAGCTTCGGGAGAAGCTGCATCCTTTTACGAACACATAAGAAGGAGCAACACATGCTTGGAACTATATTGATCGTGATTTTGGTCTTAGCGCTTTTTGGTGCGCTGCCCGGTGGTCGCATAGCCGGGAGTGGGGCTATTACCCGACCGGAGGAGTGGGACTGGTCCTCTTCGTCGTTGTGATTCTCCTGCTGATGGGTCGGATTTGAGCCATGCAGCCACCGGGCAATTTCGCCGGGCGCCATTGCCAAGCGTTGGCGCTTGCTTGCCATGCGCGCAGGGGCGGTTCTCCTCATCGTGCTGATGTGCCACACTGGCTCGTCCGGATACTCCGTTCTGACCCATGAAGAAATCGTCGACCTGCTCTGGGCCGACGAGATCCAGCCTCTTCTGCTCAAGCGATTTCCGGGACTGTCTGAGGACCAGATCAGGGAGGCCCATGCCTACGCATACGGAGGCGCCGTCATCCAGGATCTCGGCTACTACCCGTTCGGTAGTAGAGAATTCAGCAACCTGGTGCATTACGTCCGCAGCGGAGACTTCGTCCGCGAGCTGCTTCTCGAAAGCCAGGATGTCAACGAGTACGCCTTCGCGCTGGGTGCCCTGTCGCACTATGCCTCGGACATCGCTGGCCACCCGGCTGTCAACCAGGCTGTCGCAATCCAATATCCGAAGCTACGAGCGAAGTTTGGCAAGTCAGTTCGGTTTGCTCAGGACAAGACGGCACATTTGAAGACCGAGTTCGGGTTCGATACGGTGCAGGTCGCGAAGAATCGTTACGCGTCGCAGCAGTACCACGATTTCATCGGATTCCAAGTGTCCAAGTCCCTGCTGGAACGGGCCTTTCCTGTTGTGTACGGAGTGGAACTGAAAGACGTACTGACCCACGAGGATCTGGCGGTGGGTTCGTATCGTTTCGCGATCAGCCGGCTGATTCCCCACATGACCGAGGTCGCACTGCAAACCCATAAGAAGGAGCTGATGCAGGAGACCCCGAATTTCGCGAAACGGAAGTTCCTGTATCGTCTTTCGCGCTCGGATTACGAGAGGCAGTGGGGCAAGGACTACGTGAAGCCAGGCCTCGGCACGCGCATTTTGTCGACCCTCCTGCGGTACATGCCGAAAATTGGTCCTTTCAAAGGGCTCGCATTCAATAACCCGACTCCTAAGACCGAAGATCTGTATATCAAGAGCATCAATGCGACCGTCGATCAATACCGGGCATTTCTCGAAGAAGTGCGCGCTGACAAACTGGTGTTGCCCAACTGCGATTTTGATAGTGGCCAACCAACCAAGGCAGCGGAATACTCGCTCACCGACGACACCTATGCCAAATTGCTGGCTCAATTGTCCGAGCGGAAGTTCGATCAGACATCGCCTGAGCTGCGCGATAACATCCTGCAGTTTTATTCCGATTTGTCTGTGCCGATCGAGACGAAGAAGGACCAGGTTCGCTGGCAAGGCGTTCTGGCTGCTGCTGGACCAATTGAAGTCGGTGGCGGCAGTGCCGACGGTAGCGAGCAATCCGGCACAGTGATCCCAATGCGGTTTCTTCACTTCAGGAACGCAGCTGTGAATGTCGTCCGCGACATGGAAAAGAATCACACCATGGCCTTTGCCGCGGCGTTGTCGTACTACTTCGTCCTTTCTCTGTTTCCTTTTTTGATCTTGCTTTCTGCGGTCGTTGCTTATCTGCCACTCCCGCACCTCTTTAGCCAGGTCATGGAACTCATCGCGCGCGTGGTCCCCGCCGCCAGCATGGTCCCGCTCAGGAATCTGGTGAGGGATACGATCCTGTCCAGGCACGGCCGTCTGCTTACCTTCGGCATTCTGTTCACCCTGTGGTCGGCATCGAGCGGGTTTACGGCTCTGATCGAAGCCCTCAACACAGCCTACGATGTCTCGGAAACGAGGCGCTATTGGAAGACGCGCAGCCTTGCCATGGGCCTTACCTTCTCGGTTGGATTTCTGCTCCTCGTTGCCCTTGGGCTGCTGCTTGTGGGTCCCAGGCTGAGTGAGTGGCTGACCGCCACATTCGGGATGGGAGCTCTCTGGCCTTACGTTCGATGGGCGGTCGCAATTGGGTGCACAGTTCTCGCGGTTGAACTCCTCTACTTCGTTGCGCCGAATGTGAAACACAGTTTCGTGAGCACGCTGCCCGGAGCGTTGATCGCGGTAGGCGGCTGGATCGGGCTGTCTTACCTGTTCGGGATCTACTTGCAGGATTTTTCTATGTACGGCAAGGGCTATGGCAGCCTGGGGGCAGCGCTTGCCTTCAGCATTTGGCTCTATTGGACCGGCTTCGTGATATTGGTCGGTGCCCAGTTCAATTCAGAGCTTCTGCAGGAAGTGAGAGCGAGATTGGTGCCTGAGGGGAAGCTACGCCCGGAGTCAAACTTGGCAGCCTAATGGGAGGGAATATGGCAGACAATGAATGGACCGTGAAAGACTTGACTGAGGCCTTGCAACAACTGCCATCAGACGCAAAGGTCTACTACGAAATGGGGCCAAATGGCCCGTGCACAATTGGGAAAGCGCGATACGTCAAAGTCTTTGGCGAGGACGACAAGATGGGAGTGCTACTGGACCGATAAGGTCGCCTAACAAAATGGCATACAGCCCTCCTCTCGGGATCGTGGTTCAGGCAAACAAGAGTCCCCACACTTGCTGAAACAGCGCCAACATATTGGCTTCGTTGGGAGTCAGTTTTGAGTAGTCACCGGCTTCTTAGCCGTCCCTGCAGGTGGAGATGTTGCGCCTTACGTTCCGCGAAGCGTAATTCTAAGAAAGCGGACAGCTCCCAAGAATCGTGCCGCAGTCTCGGCCAATATTGGCCATGCGACAGGAGTTCGGAAGTGAGCCATTATGCACAGTATTTCGAAGAGAAACGAGCGAATCTATAGATGCCTTCGGGGAGCAGTCGATCCGCCAAACCAGACGGCCGGCCGGCCTCTTGAGGCAGAGCTAGCCCAGACAAGGTGGTTCGCGGGCCATGGGCAGATGTTTGTCAGCCGGAATCCGCGACCGTTCTCCTTCCATTGGGAGCCACCTAGTCAGGGCCGGCGTCGAATCGCACGCATCCTCGAGACGGAGGCAATGAAATGCACCCGGAAGATCTACTTAAGCCCGACCTTTTCAGCGAAATGGTGCTGTTGGGTAGCGGTGGGCTGATATTCATTTCAGTGCTGCTGATCGTAGTGAGTGCGCTCACCCGAGCGTGACTGTGCGTGGCAGAGGCAACTTCGATAGCGCCGACACCGGTCGGCCGGCCCAGACATGGCCCTCAGATGTGAGGCACGCTCTCGGTCCAGGGAGTGGACTTATGAAACCCAACGGAAACCAGAGTCTTGACCGAGTCCTTGAGTCTGCAGTTGTTGTGAGTTGGTCAGACCTGATGCGCGGCGCCCAAGGCGGATTGATTCATGTTGAATATGGCTTCGCCACGAGCGGCACTTTGGATTATCTGCAGATCTGGTCATCCACAACCAGAGGCCGTTGGCTTCTGGCTTGTTCGTACTGGATGTCAGCCTCCAGATTTCACGGCGCCGGCATCCACTTCGATAATCGATACGAATCGGAAGGCCTGGCGCACATTCTGGAAGTTGTGATGCAACACCAGAACGCATTCGCTCTTTCCCCAAACCTCGGTCGACAGGGATTGCTGCAGATATCCACTCCCACGCAAGAAGAAGGAACGGCAGCAGCATCTTCGGTCAGCGCAGCCTACGACTCTGTCAGCTCATCTCTTGCCCAGCCTGTGCTGACCTGAATTTTGGGTGGTTTATTGGAGTCACAATGGCAAAACACTCGGTTACCAATGCAATCAAGTCTCTTGAACCGCCGCTGCCCTACCCAGGGGCAACGCCTGATGCAGAGCGTGCCCAGAAGCCGCCGCTGCCTCAGCCTCCCTATAAGCCCTACACCGAAAAGCCAGAGCTTTCTGGGCCTCCGTATAAGCCTTATGCGCGGAAGCCAGCGCTGCCTGAGCCTCCCTATGAGCCTTACAAGGGCATGTAGTCGCTGGGCATGGGATCAGTCGAGGCAATCACGCACCAGTTCGAGGCTGGCCGATCCTGCCACGGTTTGACAACGGCTGCGCAGAAGCCTAGCATTGAAGTTGAGCGAGCTACCTCTTCTTACTCTTTCAGGTTCTCTGAACTAAGTCAGCCCATCTGAAGTCTTTTCTCTTAGCTTACCTCTGAAGGAGGAACTCTGTTATGACCCTATTAACCCGTTGGGAGCCTCTCCGCGAATTTTCTACCTTGCAAGACCGCATGAACCGGATGAACCGGTTTTTTCGTGAGTCGTACAGTCCCGAAGGCCCGGAAGAGACGCTGACGACGACCAGCTTCGCGCCGCCGGTGGACATTTACGAAGACGAGCACAACATTACTCTGAAGCTTGAAGTCCCAGGCATCGACGAGAAAGACATTGATGTCCGCATCGAGAACAACACTCTCACCGTGCATGGCGAGCGCAAGTTCGAGAAGGAAGAGAAAGAGGAGAACTTCCGCCGCGTCGAGCGGCAGTACGGAAGCTTCACCCGCTCGTTCACGCTGCCCAGTTCCGTGGATTCGGGGCAAGTGAGCGCCAACTATGAAAAGGGCGTGCTGAACATCAAGCTGGCCAAGAAGGCGGAGGCCAAACCCAAGCAGATCAAGGTGAATGTTGGTAGCGAGAAGGCCCTCGAAGCCAAGGTTCACGCGAAGGCCGCATAAAATAGTGCCAGTTCAGTCAAAGAAATAGGAGACGGCCGATGTCGTCTCCCGTTTTGTTTGTCATCCCGAGCGAGCAGGAAGAATCATGAAAAACACCAAGTTTGTCGTAAGAGTGAGCCGTGGCGTTACTCGCGCCGCTGAATACGTACAGAGGATTGATCGAAGTCCGATCCAAATGACAACCCAGCGTAGTCTGGCGCTGGTAATGGGCAGGTTCACAGCTGAAGACGCTGTCGAATCCATCCAAAATTCCCGGCGCCATCCGGAATTGGTGCCCGTGCTGGTGGGTACCGCTTAGTGTACGCTGAGAATGGCTTAGACGTTAGGGCACTTTGAAGTGACATATTACCCTTAATTAAGTATTAATATTGAGCGATGCGATTGTTTTGAAGGTGCGCCGGAGCCGCGCTGCTTCAAACAACACGTGCACGCAGGCCTTCTGGCCTCCGCCCTTCCAGTGGTAGGCCAGAACACACAGACTGTGTTCGTCTCCAATCGTCAACTTCAGTCCAGCAACTTTGCGCTGATTCAGGGACTGAATATTGATGCCACAACGTCAGGGTGTAACCCCTCGAAAATTTGCTGGTCGCCTCCTGTTGGAATACTCCAGAGTCCATGGAATATCAGCTGCCCTGCAGTTGTTGGAAAAACCTGCACGTATGAGATCACGGTCAATGCTAGGCCAGCCGCTAGGCCATTAGGCTGTGAAGCGTCGGCGAATATGGGAGCCGTCAAACCGAGCGATTCTGCGTTTTCTTAGGGTCCGACAGTCAGTCGGCCGAGCATCTCTGACGAAACCGGTCGTCAAGGTAGCGAGAGAAATCAATCATTCCTGAAGACTCTCAGCCTCTTTGCCGGCCGCTAAGGATGATCTCGCCAGTACAGTCTTCCAACTCGCAGTTGCTTCCAAGTACGTAATCAGCTCATCCAACGTGCGAGCCGCCTCTCCATTCAGTGCAGTGCCGAGTTCGAGGTTTCGGAAAGTCTTTCCGGATTTTTCATGCGCAATTCATGCTGGTGGATAGGCAACGTGGCTATCTAGGATCAGCGAACTTTTCTGTGAATGGTCTCGAACACCACAATTTCAACCACATTCAACCGGTCAAGACCTTTTGCGGTATGAGCCTGTTTGGAACAAATCCAATCCGAAGGAAAGAATCTTCAAGTGGAGCGGATGTAACAATGTCACCAGGGCGCGCCTGTCAGAGCGGATTGAGTTTTTGCGGAGTACAGGTCAACAGATCGGGATGCCACGTTTATGGGAGCTTGAATTCGCAGAGCCAGACAACCGCGGATCCACAGAACTTCTACTCAAGCTTCGCGGCAGATTCAAGTCGGCTTGAATATTCGGATCGTGCCTGCCTAAGAACTGGGATGTTAGGATCGGCGTCTTTCCAAAGCCGGAAGAAATCCTCATAAGCGGCCCGGGACTTGGCGGAGTCTCCCGCACGTGAGTATGCGCGCGCGAGGCCCAAACGGGCCAGAACCCCGAGCGGGAAGTTCAACACCAGGCCAGGATGATCAACTAATTTCTGAAACTCGGCGGCGGCTTTGGTTCCGTCACCCGCCGCCAGGTAGGCCTGACCGCGAATGTATGCCGGGTAGAGAGTGGCTACGGAGAAGCTCGGAGCTGCCATCTCGTAGGTTTCTGCGGCTCGCAGGGCATCCACTGCATTCAATGGCTTCCCCAGTTGCAAGTCCATCTCCGCGCGAACGGTTGGGAGCCAATATCTCTGCACCATTGTTCCCGACTGGTTCTGATCTAGTTCTTCGGTCAGCGCCTGCGCCTTTTTGAAATCTCGAATTCTGGTCAATACAAGAGCCGCCAGTGCCACCACTTCCCGAGTCGGGGCCAGTTTCAAGGCCCGCGAGATGTGCTGGCGGGCGCGAGTTGAGTCCCCGATCTCCGCCTCGCGAAGCGCAGCGACCGCCAGGTAATCCGCAGCACCTTCCCGGACACCGTCTTTCTCTATCTGTTCCGCGGCCTCTTGCGAGAGATCACCCGCTCTTTCGAAATGCCCGTAGTAAGCCTCCGTATTGGCCTGCTCGTTGATCAGCAGTGAACGCGCTCCGGGGATATCCGATGAGCGCAAAAGAATACGCTGCATCTCTTCGCTATCACCGCGCAGGAATGCTCTCCAATAGTTGACCTGAAGCAAATAATCAGTTTGCAGCTTGCGCCGGTCCGCTTCCGCCAAGACCGCACCCGAGTCTTCAATTCGGTTCAGAGCGAGCAAGTCGGTTGCGAGGTTGCCGTAGGTCGTCGCTCTGGTGGGGTCAAGACGCAAGGCCTCGCGCAGGTTCTCGACGGCTTTCTCGTAGCGACCGAGTTCGGCATAAGTCGAGCCCAGGTGATTGAAAACTCCGGCTGAGTGCGGGTAGTTCTGAACGGCAAACTCGTACACCTGGGCAGCCTTCTCCAAGTCACCGGTAACGTACAAGAAGTACCGCGATTCAATCGACAGCTTTTCCGAGGCGGTCACCCGCTCCCGCAGTTGGTAAGCCTTGGATGCCTCTACACGCGCCAGTTCCGCTTCATTCAAGTTGTAGTAGATAGTCCCGAGCGCGCCGTAGGCCATCGCGAAGTTGGGATCAATCTCGATCGCTCTTTTGAATAACGGAACCGAAGCCTGGTCTCCTTTCCGGTCCCAGGTAGAGAGCGCCATGCTATAAGCCTTGAGGGCATCAAGCGAACTGGTGGTGGCCTGTTCCAGAGGAACATCGTATCTCTGGATTGACGGCAGCGATTCTCCCAAGCGGGTTCGCAGTTGTGTGGTTGCCTTACCCAGGGCGTCCACAACATCTTCTTTGCGGCTTGCTGCCTGCTGGCCCAAGCCGATCGGTTCGCTATTGTCACAGCGGATCGCGGCCAACTCGATCTGGTAGGCCGTTCCCAAGCTGGAAATTGAACCTTGTACGATCACTTTGCTCCCCGCCCGCTGACAGACTTCGAGGGCGGTGCGGCCGGTCACGCGGTCATCGCTGGAACGCCCCATCTGCTTGAGGATGGCCCCGGTCTTCCGGTCAGACAAGATATTGAGAAACGGAGATTGCCCCAAGCTAACTTCGGCGGCTTCTCTTAGCGTGTCGTCGAAGACTGGCTCCCCTGTGGTGTTCACAAAATCGGCCAGCAGAATGGTGTCAGAGGACGTGACACGGAAAGAAGAAGCCCGCACATGCCAATACGTTCCCAACGCAGCGGCGAGCAGAACCAGGGTGACGACAGACCAGCGGTAACGCGGACGCCAGAGTCGGCTAGGCGGCACGTCCGGGGAGTTCTGTATGACGGACTGGTCTAACTGTTTCGGACCCGTTGCCTACGGAACGTGGAGCATCAATGGTGATAACACATACTCGGACTCTGCTGCTGGTGCCGGAAGTTCACAGATAATCGGGACTGGCGGCGTTGCTGTGCCTTCCGCCACGTCCACGTATGTTGCAACCGCACCCTTTGCGGCGGGGGGGGGGGCGGCACCGCCTTCGTCTCCGTGGGTAGTGATGGCACAAGCTGGGGTTGCGGGTGCTATGGGTGCGAC
The DNA here is from genome assembly GCA_963711675.1 of uncultured Acidobacteriota bacterium. GTDB lineage: Bacteria > Acidobacteriota > Terriglobia > Terriglobales > Acidobacteriaceae > CAVQFB01. The sequence continues at coordinate 245,582 of CAVQFB010000017.1, forward strand.
TGGTCCTGCGGGGGCGCAGGGTCCAGTCGGTTTGACAGGCGCAACGGGCGCACCCGGACCGCAGGGGCCGATTGGACTGACGGGTCCCACAGGTCCTCAGGGTCCCATCGGATTGACTGGCGCTGCGGGATCGACGGGCGCAACGGGCCCACAGGGACCAGCAGGTCCAACCGGACCGCAGGGGGTGGCGGGACCAGCGACCAACTGGCGCGGCCCATGGAGTTCGTCAACGAGCTACAACGTCAATGATGCCGTTTCTTTCAACGGCAGCAGCTACGTCGCTGTTCAGGCAGGTGCAGGGCAAGAGCCTGACCTAACCTCGGTACCCTCGTCTGTGAACTTTACTCTGACGGACTCGGCAGTTGGAACAGTCCAGCAATGGACTCTGCCTATCAGTCCAACTGCGGCTACTTACGGCATGGCTTCCTACGGTGGTGTGAATCCACAATTCGTGCTCTTCAACGTGCCAGCTACCGTAAATGGTAACCCTAGCAGCTAAGTAACATAAACTTCACTTCGTTTGGCTATTCCATTCTCACTTTTGATGCCAATTTTGCGCAAGACGGGAACCATTACGGTACAGCTGAGGAAGCTGGACCGGCAGTCTATACGGGTTCGACATCTGCTCCGACGTTTGTTCCTGGTACTTATTCGTTAACAAACGGTAGTTCTTGCTGCCAGGGCACTCCCACCACTCTCGTCATCGCTCCAGCTCCTCTCTATTGGAACGTGCTGGCAGCGGCCGGTGCTGTCGGTGCAGCCGGTCCAACTGGCCCCACAGGACCGCAGGGTCCACAGGGGGCGCAAGGATTTCAGGGGCCACCAGGAGTCGCTGGACCCGCGGGGACGCCCGCCCTCGGTGCTCCTGGCACGGCTTTCTACACGACAACAGTTCTTGTTCCTGCTATCTCCGGGGGCGACACTCAGAACATTGCGGCTCTCAGCCTCCCGCAAGGCTTTTACTTGATCGATGCGACGGTAGTGTTCAACAATCCAACAGTGGGGCAGATTTCTCAAGTCGATTGCATCGTCGTTCCCGCGCTCAATGCCGACCCAAACTTCAATGGCCAAGCAAATCAGTACTCTCTGGCTACTGTTCCGGCGAGTTATTCGGGAGCAACTGGCTCGACAACTCTCTCCGTAAAGGGAGTTGAAGGAAACACTGGTAGTGCAACGCTCCGCTGTGACGCTTACACCCCTTCAGGTTCTGTGAATGTAGCGAGCCTTACCATGACGGCCACTCCCGTGGGTGCTCTGTCGAAGCAGTAGAAGGAGATCCTGGCAATGGGATCCGAGTAATTTCAGAACATTCGAACAGTTGCACCCCGGTGGCCACGAAGGGTAATTCCGGCAACTTCATTTTATGCGGCCTTTCGCCCCCTGTTTCGCTGGGTCGGCCTTCGGTCCACATCTATAGGTTCGGGCCAGCGATTACTGCGGCAGTCCCACCCGGCGCAGCAGGTCGGTGTAGCGAGGATCGGAGCGGATATTTTCGAGTCTCGGGTCAACATTGATGTCTACAACTCCTGCCCGGCTGACAAATGCCTTGTCCAGAGCTGCGAATGCAGCATCTTTCTCGCCCAGCATCGCATAATCAGCAGCCGCGCTAGGGGCCAACCCTCCGCGATAGTGATTGCCTTCGGCTTCGTTATCCTTGGCATCTTGCCTCAGGTACCCCTTGTACCCCGCCTTCTCGAAGGTTCGCATGAGTTCCGTGGCTCGTGCTTCGTGACCCTGTAACCGCTGGATTTTCACCCACTGCTCTATCGCCTGCGTGTAGTTCCCCAGTTGCTCGTATGCGAGTCCAAGAACTGAAACAGCGTCAGCGTCCTTCGGGTCGATCTCTAGTGTTTTGTTCGCCTGCTCAATGGCATGTTTGTAATCATGTGCGAAGTCATACTCCCACGCGAGAACCATGTTGTTTAACACCGAGAGCGGATCAAGTTCTACCGCCCGGCGGCATTCGGCGAGACCCTCCTGAGTCTTGCCCGTGCCAACTTTGATCCAGCAGGAGACCTCGTGGGCATAAGCAGAATTGGGATCAAGTGCGAGAGCCCTCTGAATCTCCGCTTCCGCCTCCGGGAAGTTCCAGAAATAATTGAAATCGAGATTGGCTAAAGCCGTGTGGGACTCGGGAATCTGGCTGTCGAGTTCCAGTGCCCGCCGCGCTGCAGATCGCGCTTTGTCCAATAGCTGGGTCAGAGACATAGCCCATATAACCCTGTATCGCGTAAACATCTGCCAGTCCAGCATAGGCAGCCGCATAGCCTGAGTCTCTGGCAACTGCCTTGTCGAAACGGCAGCCGCCTTCAAGTCTTCTAGAGTCCAAGTCTGTTCGTAATAGTGTCGCCCCTTCAAGTAAAGCCGATACGCCTCAGCGTCTTTTGTCCCTACTTTTGCTACGCTTTCCCGTTCACTCCCCGATAGCTGTGGCCGCAGCTGACTGGCGACATCACGGGTTATGGCGGCTTGCAGCAACGAGACATCATTGATGCTGCGTGTGTAGCGTTTGCCCCAGAGTTGCGCTCCGGCTGCAACATCCACTAACTCGGTTTCAACGTCAAGTTCACCGCCATGCTCCACCACTCGCCCTGTCATCACGGCATCGACATGCAGGTCGTGCCCGACCACTTGTGGGTCGTCTTGCCGCGATTTGGAGCGATTCACGGTGCTTCGGGCCATGACTTGGAGGTTAGGGAGACGTGAAAGCGAGTTCGTGATCTCCTCGGAGAGACCTTCACCGAGGTAGTCGATTTCGGGGTCTTTGCCCGCATTCGCAAACGGAAGCACGGCCAACGAATGTATCGGGGTCGCATCTGAAGCGCGGGAACGCAGGGATCGCCACGCGAGAAAAGCTGCACCGACAAGTGTGACCGCCGCCGCGCTTGCGAGCAAGCGCCAGAACAGTCGGCGCGAATGTGTCCTTGTTCTCCCTTCTGTCGTCGCTGCGCTCTTCCCGCTCTCCGTGTCCCGTTTCAGCCGCTTGAGGTCAGCCCTCAACTCGGCGGCAGACTGACAGCGAACCTCACGGTCTTTCTCCAGCGCCTTGTGGATAATCCGTTCGAGTTCGCTGGCGTGTCGGGATTCAGCGGCACAGGAGCTACGAAGGTTCAAGAATCGAGTTGAGATCGGCGCCGAAGCGTCGCCTCGGAATGGGAGCGTTCCGGTGCACATCTCATACAGCACCGCGCCAAAGGAGAACAGATCGGTCCGAGTATCGAGTTCCTTCGCCTCGAACCTGCTCTGGCGACATATACGCCACCGTGCCTAGCGTTGTGCCCGGACTGGTGAGATGTTCCTCGGATTCGATGGTCGGAGCGCTCATGGCAACAGTTTCCGGCTTGAGCGAGACCTTCGCCAGTCCGAAATCCAAAATCTTCGCGTGGCCGCGATTCGTGACGAAGATGTTCGCGGGCTTGATGTCGCGATGATGATCCCTTTGCGTGTGCGGCGTCCAGCGCATCGGCGATCTGGATGCCCAGATCGAGCACCGCCTCGATCTCCAACGGCTTGCCGCGATCCGGTGCCGAAGTGTCTGCCCCTCCAGCAGTTCCATGGCAATGAAGGCTCGCCCATCGTCCTCGTCGATTTCGTAAATTGTGCAGATGTTGGGATGGTTCAGCGAGGATGCAGCCTTGGCTCCCGTCGAAAGCGGCTGAGGGCATGTGGGTCGTTGTCGAGTTCGTCAGGAAGGAACTTCAAGGCGACGTGGCGACCGAGCTTGAGGTCTTCGGCCTCGTACACCACTCCCATGCCCCCGCCGCCGATCTTGCCGAGGATGCGGTAATGGGAGACCGTCTGCCCCACGGGCTGGGAGGGCGTGGTCACTTGGTAGCGATGTTAGGTGGGGACGAGGGGAAGGTCAACGCTCAGCGGCATTCGGTACTGGTGCAGTGCACCAGTACCGGGCATTCCAGGTCAGTTCAACCACCACCGCCACATCGAATTTCGAATAGTACTTCTTCACGTCCTTCGCCCCGTATTTCACCCGGAACTTCTCGACAATCGATGCGACCGATTCGGGATCGGTCACAGGATCGGTGTGGAACTCTGCTTCCACGCCTCGTGTGGAAACCCCGATCTCCCGATGGCGCAGCAAGTTCTTGTACCACTGCGTATCCGAACCCTGTACT
>CAVQFB010000018.1:0-87985 GCA_963711675.1 uncultured Acidobacteriota bacterium
GATCTGCACCTTCACGGTTCCCGTTTCGTGGGCAGGATCGGACTGGATATGCTCCGTAGGCAGGCCAAGCGACCTCAGTCTGCCCAGCGCCTCCTCGCCAAGAGCATCGTTTCCGACACGGCTTGCGGCCACGCCACGATTTCCCAGCAATGTCGTGATATACGCGAAGTTGGCCGGCGCTCCTCCGAGCTGCTTTCCGGTGGGAAGAAGATCCCAGAGCAACTCTCCAATCCCGACGACGGTGAACGCGCCATCTCCCATTCAGTGCCGCTTCCAATCTCAAGATCCAGACCAACGACTAACGGCCAACGACCAACGACCAAAAGCCAACGACTTATGCTTCCTACTCCTTCGCATCGATTGCCTGCCGCAGCTTCGACGCCTTTTGCAGTTCGGCTTCCGCTTCATCGGTTCTGCCCATATCGCGGTAAGTCTGGCCCAGCAACTGATGGGGCATGGCGTTTCCGGGGTCCATGTTGATGGCGCGCTGTAGCGCGCGCACCGCTAATTCGAACTCTCCTTTTTTCTCCAGCACCTTCCCCATCAGGATGTAAGGACCAGTCGCGGTGGCATCCAGCCAGAGAGACCGCTGCAGCAGTCTCTCGGCGTCGTCATATTTTTGTAGTCGCGAATAGGCATCCGCCAGCTTGTAATACGCAGGTGCGTATCCCGGATTGATTGCCAGTTCCTTTTGCAATTCCGACGTCGCCTCCGGAATCTGCGACTTGAAAAGATACAGCTCTCCCAGCAGAAAGTGCGCCAGCGGCAGCTTCGGATCGAGTTCAATCGCCTTATGCCCATATTCTTCAGCGATCGGCACGAATTCCTGGCGCAGCAGCATTCGCGCCGTCAGAAGGTAGCTGGGTGCGGAATCGGGAGCAAGATCGAACATCCTGGCGAACGCCTGCCGGGCGTGCGCGTAGTCCTTATTCTGTATGTAGCAGATACCCAGGATGTACGAGGCGTCCACGTTCGCCCGCGGAAACCAGGTTTGCACTTTTTCAAGATAGGGAATCGCCTCCGAAGGATGCCCGGCAAGATAGTAGGAGAGACCCGTCAACTGAACGGCTTCGAGATCTGAAGAGTCTTCCCTCACTGCCTTGTTCAGATAGTCGACAGCTTTCAGATACTCGCTCTTCTTGTAATAGGCGATGCCCAGTTCGTGCGACAGCCCTTTGGGCGGATTGCTGCCCGCCTCCAGTCCCTGCAGCTCCGCGATAGCCGCATCGTAGTTCCCTTGCTGAAGAAGAATTCTCGCGTGAGAGATAGTCGCGGAAGCAGCCTGAGCCGGTGTCCCTACGGGGGCAGTTTGCGGGTCCGGACCTGCTTGTCCCGCTGCGACTCCTCTCAACAGGAGCAGAAGAGCGACGGCACCGAGAGCTGGATGTGCGAAAAATCTTCTTGGGCGAATCATCTTGACCGTGCGATTAGAACACAAAAAAGAAGGAGGGAGTCAGTGACTCCCTCCTGTCAACAGTCCTGCATTCGATCTTTAGAAGTCGAACCGGATTGCGAACTGCAGTTGCCGCATGGTCGTGCCGCCCTCAAGGCTGGTGATTTTCCCGTTGTTGCCGCCCGAGCAATCAATGCAAGTTTGTGCGCCATTGTTTGCGCTGAAAGCATACACCGGGTGGTTGAAGACATTGAAGGCGTCCATGCGGAACTGCGCGTTGAACTTCTCCGTGACGAAGAACTTCTTCACCACAGACAGATCAGAGTAGAACCCCGCCGGCCCATGGAAGCCGTTCCTGCCGATGTTGCCCAAGCGGCCGCTTCCCGGATCTGCGAAGGCTCCGGGCGTTCGTGACGATGTTGGCAACCGGAGTGTAGTAGGTAATGGTGTGAGCGACCGGATCGAGCGAACCGAGGCCTGTGTGGAACGAACCATTTCCCTTGTTTGGACGGCATACGCCCACATCTTCTTCGCTGCCGCATTCGCCGAAACTGGGCGTCCAGGGCAGACCACTGCTCCAGTTGGTGGTGTTGCTCATCTGCCATCCACCTACCAGATAGTTCTCGGCTTTGCTTGCGTTGCCCAGGTAGGACTTGCCCTTGCCGAAAGGCAGCTCGTACACCGTGTTCAGCACCCATACCTGGTTGCGATTGAAGTCAACCGGTCCCCACGCAACCGAATGGTTGATCGCGTAGTAGTTGCTGTCGTAGCCATTGGCGTGCGAGAAGGTGTAGTGAGTGATGAACTGCAGCCCTTGGGTGAACCGCTTCTCCACCTTGGCTTCGAACGCGTTGTACGTGCTGCCCGCGTCGTTGCCGTAGTAATTGCCCAAGTCGAACGGGATATTTGGGACAGTGGCCACGCGGATTCTGCGACGTGCGCGGTGAATCCCGGTATTTGTTGTGTCCGGGTTGGCGGGATTGCACCACCAAGTCTGTTCCGGTCCGAGGCGCGGGTTCACATCGTAGTTCGGTCCGTCTCCGGCGAAACCGTGCGTTCCCTTGCTTCCCACGTAGGCGACTTCGCACGTAATCGAGTTCGTGAGTTGGTGCTGTACAGTGGCGTTCCACGCATCCACCAACGGCAGGACTTGCCTGATCGGACGGATGTGCGTGCCACCCACCTGACCACCAAGATCGAGAACGGAATCATGCCCGTTGGAGGGAACCGGCGGGAAATGTGGCACGCGATCGGGCCGTGGTCCGTCAGGGAGAACACGGAGACTTTGCTCCCGGCAGGCGCCAGCGGATTGAACGCGGTCGCATCGAGGTTCTGCTTCAACAGCACCGGCAGGTTCTGGGTCACGGTGTGTCCGAAGTTCGAGCCGAACACGCCAATGTCATAGCTACGGCCATAGCCCATGCGAACGACCGTCTTCGGGTCACACTGGTAAGCGATACCCAGGCGCGGAGCGAACGCTTTGTAAGGTGTTATCCAACGTTGCCGTTCAGGCCGATACGACCGAAGCCAGCGACGCGAATGGCGCCGGTGCCGCCCAAGTCGACGATGTTCGCGAAGCCGCCGTTGCCTTTGGCGTTGACCGACTCAGGGAAGTAGATTTCCCAGCGTAGCCCGTAGTTGATGGTCAGCTTTGGGTTGCGCGCCAGGTATCCTGTCCGTAGAAGAACCAGCGCTTCTGCCGTTCGGCTGCGTTGTTGGCGCCAGGGAGATTCGGGATTGTTGACGTAGCGCGCGAACGAGGTAACATCGCCCAAGCAGGAACGTCGCCAGGTCCAGCCCGCCGTTGCCAGCATTCGATGTTGCCTCGCGGACTGAAGTAGTATTCCCCGGTGCGGTTGTTGTCGCTGGGGATGCGCAGGTTCATGGCGTAGCGGATGTCCGCGCCGAACTTGATCTGGTGGTTGCCTCGTATCTTGGTCCAGTTGTTGACGAACTGGAACTGCTGCTCGCTTTCGGTGAGCGGGCAGTTGCAGCGGCCGACGCCCAGAGCCATCGCCAAAGCTTGAAATGAAGCAGCCTTGGCCGCCGTTGTTGCTAGCGCAGCCCTGGCCGCTGATCGGATCCGGGCCGAGCAGTTGAAGAATCCCAGACCTGCCGTCTTGGGATCGCTCGTGTTGGCACCGGGAATTCCGAAAGCTGTCATCGGAGTTCCACCATCGGGCTTCTGTGTCTGTGGGTTGTATTTGAAATAGCCGAAGCGGAAGTCTGTCAACAGCGAAGTGCTGAACGTCTTGGTGAAGCCGCTTGCCAAGCTGTAGTTGTGGGTGATCGAGCTTCCCGCCAAACCGAGCAGTCCGTTGCCCGGTCCGCCCAGAGCTCCCAGTATTCCCTTACCAGAAAGATTGAAGTAGTCAAGACTGAAGCGCCCGAACACATTCACAGTGGAACTGGCGTTGTAGTCGATTCGAGTGTCGAAGCCGTTTTGCTTGAAGGGACCCGAACCAGCGCCCGCAAGGTTATTGATGATACTGACCGTTACCGGCCGGATACTGGGCCAAGATCGCGGCCGCCGCGGGCGAGATCCTGTCAATCGGGATCAGGTTGCCAGGCAAATGCCGTCCGGCTTGGCCCCCGTCGCATCTCCCGTTTTCGGGTCGTAAATCTGCCCTCCGCCGGCTAACACCGGCCGTCAGATACTCGCTTAGATCGCAGAACCCGGCGTGGTGTTGGTAGCGGTATTGCAGGTCTGATGAACCTTGGAGGTCGGAACAGTGAAGGTCCGCTGACGCCGTTGGTCTGGCGCGTTCCTTGGTAGTCGCCAAAGAAGAACAGCTTGTCCTTGATGATCGGACCGCCGATGGTGCCGCCGAACTGCGCCAACGTGATCGCGGAAGAAAACGTCCGGTGAGTGGATCCTTCGTAGACTGCGTGAACGGATCGCGTGCTTGCTGCGCGTCCGAACGACGGAACCAGAAGCCGCTGCCATGGAGTCTGATTGCTGCCTGATTTGGTCTGGGCGGTCACGACGCTCGACACGGCTTTGCCAAACTCCGCGTCGTAGTTCTGCAACGAAACCTTGGCTTCTGTTACCGCGTCCAGGTTTGGATTCACGACGATGATCCCAAGAATCGGATCCTGGTTGTCGGTGCCATCCAGCTCGAACGCGGTTCCGCTGAAGTGCTGCCCCTGCGTAAAGATCTGCTGGCTGCCTTGCGGATTTTCGGTCGCAGCGTGGCTCCAGCCCACGATTTTTTGCGAACCGGGCGCAAGTCAGCTGCAAGGTGGTGAAGTTGCGGTTCAGGATGGGAACATCCTCGACGTACTTCTCATTGAAGCTGGTGGCGACGTCGGAGCGGTCCGTCTTAAGCTGCGGAGCCTCGGCTGTGACTTCCACGGACTCGCTCGTGGAGCCAACCTGGAATTGCAGGTCGATTCGTGAACCAGCGTCAGCCGAGACTTGGATGTCTTTCTGCTCGGACACCTTGAAACCCGGCGCCTCGACCTTGATTGAATAGACATCCGGAACAAGGTGCGTCACCGAGTAGTTGCCATCGGCGTTGGTAGTTGTAGAGTCTTCGCTACCTTTGCGCTGGTTGGTTACAGTCACCTTTGCGTTTGGAACCGCCGCGCCTTGCGGGTCAGTCACGGTGCCCAAAATACTTCCATACACCGCTTGGCCGTACGCTGCGGCAGACCACATACAGCAAATCAGCCCCAACAACACAGAGTTCAGGATCAATGACTTCTTCATCGCTCTCCCCTCCTACGCCACCAGAACGCCGAAGTTAACTCTTCCGCTGTTCTGACCTCCTGCGAGGTTGACTTCATCCAGGAAAACTTGAGCCTTGAGAATTCACTTGTGACCCAGAGCGGGTCTTAAGAAGATCAAGCGACTCCCCACGGCACCCCAATTCGCACAGAATTACCTGCCCTACTTCACAGCAGCTGACTTCCCAAAGCTTTCTAGCTATCTAAGTACCTGATTGCAAAGCGAAACGATGTCGTCTCATCCACTGCTTCATATGCTTTTCAGAAATTTTCCAAATTTGAACTATGGAAAAAGGTAGGCGTGATTCGTCCTCACAACCCATCTTTAAAATGGTAGATCGACGCGAAGCCTCGTGAAATCTGTGGTTTAGTGGAAAACGATTCACCGAGTTACGCATCCTTTCGTACCATTCGACGCTCATTGTGGCCGCAACGTCTTAGCAGAAAAACAGATGCAACGATTCCGTTTCATCACGTCTGATACGGTTACCGAAGCAAAGTCTTATCTTGCAGTGAAATCGGCGGCTTGTTACCTTGTTGTGACATGAGTGTTACAGGTGTTCGTATGGCTCGGAGGGAAGAGTACTTCACAGAGATCGAGAAGATCACACAGAGCAAGGTCCTGCATGGCTCCGAGTCGCTCTGCAAGATGCTCCGATATCTGGCGGAGCAGGCCGTCGAGCACCCTGGTGTATCACTGAAGGAATATCAAATCGCAACCGAAGTTTTTGGACGCCCGGCAGACTTCGATCCCCAATCTGATTCCACAATTCGCGTTCAGGCCGGACGGTTGCGTTTGAAGCTGGCTGAGTACTACGCCACCGAAGGTGCGGCGGACGCGATCATCGCCGAGATGCCAAAAGGGGCGTATGCCCTCTCGTTTCACCACCGTGCGTCTGTTGTCAAACCCGGCTCGGGCCTGCCGGATTCGCTCGACGCGGGCTCTGCGTCGGGACGGGCCGGCAAGAGTTGGGCGATCGCGGTGGTCCTCCTGTCGATCCTCCTGGCCGTCTGTGTGGTGACGATCGCAATGCTGCTCCAGGCTCGGAATGGGTCAAAGGTCGCGGCCTCCGCAGAGACTGAACCGGTGCCGCAGGTCTTTCGGGAGTTTTGGAACGGCGTCTTCTCGGATTCGGAAGAACCGTGGCTCATCTTCAGCAATGGCGCTTTCGTAGGGCGACCCGAAACTGGCATGCGCTATTTCGATGCCACGCACGACACTCGCAACCAGATTCTCGACCACTACACCGGCGTCGGAGAAGTCTTGGCAGTCCACAACATCGATCATGTGTTCGGCTTGCTTCGACGCGGCATAAGGGTGAAACGCGGCAGTCTGTTTTCACTCGATGACGCCAAGAACAACGATCTCATCTTCGTCGGTTCGCCGGAAGAGAACCTCACTCTCAGAGAAATCCCCAACTCGCAGGAGTTTGTGTTCAAGCGGTTCAACATCACTCCGCGAAAAGGCGTGGCAATCCTCAATGTGCATCCCCAGCCTGGCGAGGAGAAAGTGTTCTTCGCCAGCGCCGCAGATCAGCCCCTGACCGAGGACTATGCGGTCGTGGCGTATCTTAAGGGCCTGAATCCCACACGCTCCGTGCTCATCCTTGCCGGAACGACGACCATCGGCACGCAGGCTGCCGCGGAATTTGTCTGCAGCCCGAATCTGCTGCGAGACCTGCTGCAGAGGCTCAACGTCTCGAATGCAGATCAGGTGAAACCCTTTGAAGCACTTCTGCGGGTTAAAGTGACGCAAGGCGTGCCGGTGGAAACACAAGTCCTCTCACTGCGTAAGAGTGCGCAGTAAGCGTCGCGCCGTTCAGAGGGCAGGCGGCGCCAGTGTCGGATCCAGTTCGTTGGCCTTCTTGAATTCCTGTCCGGCCTCGGCTTTCTCGCCTTTGCGCAACAGCGCGACTCCTAACTGATAGTGCGCTTCCGCATAACCGGGGACGATCCCGATCGCGGTGCGAAACTGCGAGATCGCGCCCTCCAGATCCCCGATGCCGAGCAACCGCTTGCCGGAATTCGTCGCGAACGTCGCTGCCTGCATGCCGGTTCTTTCTTTGCTGATTTCCGCCGCCGCCTTTGATTCGGCTTCCGCTCCTGCCGTGTCTCCCTGCTGACGCAACACCGCCGCCAAGGTCGTATGCGCGCCCACAAAATCTGGCTGAAGCCGGATCGCCTCCCGCAGAGCTTTTGCCGCCTCGGGCAGCTGGTTCATTTGCTTGTAGACCGTTCCCAGCGTGTAGCGCGCCTCAGCGTAGTCAGGTTTGATGTCGATCGCGGACTGCAGTTGTTGCGCAGCTTTTGCGAAATCGCCCTTCTGCCACAACGTAACGCCGAGTGTGTAGTACGCGTCCGCCAGCTTGGGATCGAGGCGCGTCGCTTCTTCCAACTGGGAGATGGCTCCCGGCAAGTCGTCCTTAAATTTCAGAGCCAGCGCGAGGTCATAGTGAAGATGAGCCTGATCAGGCGCGGTTTTGAGCGCCTGCTGAAGTTCCTGCACGGCAGCGTCGAAATCGGACTTCTGCAGATACGCCACACCCAGGTTTCCCTGGTATCCCACATCCTCGGGCCGCAACTTGAGCGCTGCCTGAAACTCCTTCACGGCGGCATCCCCTTCGCCGTGCTGCATCAATGCTACGCCGAGATTGTTGTGAGCTTCAGGGTCGTTTGGAGTGAGTTCAACAACCTTCGAGAAGACAGCTGCTGCTTTCTCAGGATGTCCCGATCGTTGCAGCATCAATCCCAGCTTTGTCTGGACTGCCGCCGAGTCCGGCCGAAGGACTGCGGCTTCCTGATAAGCCCGCAGCGCACCCTCGAAGTCGCCTTTGCTCTCCAGCGCACTACCCAGTGTGTAGATGGCGGTCGCGTCCTGTGGTTGAAGCCTGACTGCCTTCTCCAGTTCTTCTTTAGCGCCGTCCGCATCTCCGGTGGTGAGCAAAGCAGCGCCGAGGTGGAAGTGCGCAGGCTCATACTGGGAGTCAAGTTTCAGTGCTGACCGGAATTCCTCGTCCGCCGCCGGAAGTTGCTGGCTCTGCGCCAGCAGCGTACCCAGTTCGTCATGCAGGTCGGGCCGCTTCGGCTCGAGCGCCGTGGCACGCCGAAGTTCCGCTGTCGCACCTTCAAGATTGTGTTGGAAGGCTAGTCCATGTCCCAACGCCCGGTGAGCCTCGGAATCTTTCGGCGCCAGACGCACCGCTTCCCGTGCTTCGGCGATCGCCTCGTCGATCTCGCCTTTCTTGCCCAGGGCATTGGCCAGATTGATGTGCGCCTGCACAAAGCCAGGTTTGATCTCAAGCGCCGTACGGAACTGGGCAATCGCGGCGTCCGGCTCTCCCTGCATCACCATCACCCAGCCAAGCGAGTTGTGACCCTCCGGACTGCGTGGCAGAAGCTCGACCGCCTTCTCGAACGCCTGGCGCGCCGAGTCCAGATCGCGCTCACGCAGCGCCTTCATGCCTTCCGCATAAGCGGCCTTGCCTTCCGCCGCGGCGCTTTTTACGGTACTGGTATCTTGTCCGGAAACGGGCAGAGCCGCGACGGCACCAAGCAGTAAGACTGCAAGGGTCGAGACGAGAAACAAGGTGCGATGATGAGAGTGTCTATCGGTCACGAGAAATTCCGTCGAGCAAGCTCTTTACAAATACTACTATCCTCAAGTGCTCCATCCACGTAAGACCGGGGACTCCATGTGGTCACGTGGGGACGGACGCCCTCGTCCGTCCATGCGCAGCGAGGGTCCGTTCGAAACCGAAGCTGCCCGGCCCGTCGCAGCCGAGCTGCTTAGCTCTTCGTCTGCCTTGACCGTCTCTCCGCCCGGCCCCTAGTATTCCAATTGGGTCATGATTCGCAGTTCCCGCTCTTATCTTCGTCCCTCTCCCGCCCGCACCTTCGCCGGGTTTGCATGCATCATGTCTGCAGTTCTCGCGTTCGGCGCTCTCGCACTACCCGCTTGGTCCGAGAACGCGCCTGCTCAACTCGCCAACTTCACTGACGTCGCCGAAAAGGCCGGCCTGACCATGATGAACGTCTTCGGCGGCGTCGATACGAAGAAGTACATCATCGAGACCACCGGCACAGGCGTCGCGATATTCGACTACGACAACGATGGCTGGCCTGACATCTTCATCGTCAATGGCACCACGCTCGAAGGCTTCCCCGCCGGCAAAGCGCCCACCAACCATCTTTACCGCAACAATCATGACGGCACATTTACCGACGTAACCGTGCAGGCCGGCCTCGCCGCTACCGGCTGGGGACAAGGCGTCTGCGTGGGCGACTACGACAACGACGGCTGGGAAGACCTCTACGTCACCTACTACGGAAAAAATCGGCTGTACCACAACGTGAAAGGCATCTTCACGGAAGTCGGCGAAAAATCGGGCGTCGCCGGCACCGGCAAAGCCTGGGGCTCAGGTTGCGCCTTCGTCGACTACGATCGCGACGGCAATCTCGACCTCATCGTCGCCAACTACGTCGACTTCGACGTGACCACCGCCCCTGCACCCGGCGAGCGCGCCTCTTGCATGTGGAAGGGCGCTCCCGTCATGTGCGGGCCGCGCGGGCTTCCTGGCGCGAAGAACGTCCTCTATCACAATCGCGGCGACGGCACGTTTGAGGACGTAACCACCAAGGCGCACATCGACAGGACCGATGGCCACTACTCGCTCGGTGTTTCCGTGCTCGACTACGACGATGATGGCTGGCCCGACATTTACGTCGCCTGCGACAGCACCCCCAGCATTCTCTACCACAACAACCACGATGGCACCTTCACTGACGTTGCCGTCACTGCCGGTGCTGCCTTCAACGAGGACGGGCGCGAGCAGGCCGGCATGGGCGCGACCATCGGCGACTTCGATGGTGACGGCCACCTCGACATCTTCAAGACCAACTTCTCGGACGACACTTCCACGCTCTACCGCAACAACGGTGACGGCAACTTCACGGACGCGACCGTCTCCGCAGGGCTGGGCCTCTATACGAAGTATCTGGGCTGGGGCACCATGTTCTTCGACTTCGATAACGACGGCTGGCCCGACTTATTGCTGGTGAACGGCCACGTCTATCCCGAGGTGGACAAGTTCAAGCTGGGCAGCAGCTACGAAGAGCCGCGCATCCTCTATCACAACAACGGCAACGGAACATTCTCGGATGTATCGGCGTCGGCGGGCGCGGGCATCACGACTCCGGCGTCGTCGCGTGGCGTCGCGGTGGGCGATCTGTGGAATGACGGCAAGCTCTCCGCTGTCATCAGCAACATGAACGCGCATCCCAGCCTGCTGGTAAATCAGGTGCGGTCGCCGAATCACTGGATCGGAATCAAGACCGTCGGCACGAAGTCCAATCGCGATGGCATCGGTGCGCGCGTGACGGCGAAAGTGGGGAAGCACGTCCTGGTGGACGAAGTCCGCAGCGGTTCAAGTTACGACTCGCAGAGCGACATGCGAATTCACTTCGGGTTAGGCACGGCGACCAAGATCGACTCGCTTGAAGTTCGCTGGCCCAGCGGACTTATCGAGCATTTCGAAAATCTTGTGGTAGATCAGATTCACACTCTGAGGGAGGGGGCGGGAGTAGCTGGGCCTCCTGGTGCGAATGTTCCTATTGCGAATCGGTAGGCCTGGCCACAGTTCTCAGTCGTCCCCGACGGGACTCCGACCTCTCGAGCGGCCTGACCCAGTGACTAAGGCACTGGGCTATTCTCATACGTCCCTTCGGGAGTAAGCCCTTCTCGTCAAGCTTGAAGTAAGCACCCGCAAGAGTTAGAGTGATGCGGATCGTCAGTGTTACTCCTGCGGCTTAGCGGTACGCTTACAGCCATCCGCCCAAGCCGACCAAGGTCGACTTAAACCGTCCGAACCTACTCGGAGGGACCTTATGACAACCACAGCAATGCTTCTTGGTCTTGAAGATCTACGGCACAAATGGGGATGGTTCCTTGCCCTGGGGATCGCTCAGATTGTGCTCGGAGTCATCGCACTGGGCATGATCCCAGTCGCTACCCTGGCGACGGTGATGGTGCTGGGCTGGCTCATGGTGCTGAGCGGCATCGTGGAAGCGGTGCACGGGTTTCAGGTGCGCAGCTGGAGCGGTATGTTTTTGCATCTCGCGGGCGGAGTTCTGGGTGTGCTGATCGGCTTGCTGATTGTTACTCATCCCATCGCCGGCGCAATCGCCTGGACGCTGCTCTTTGCATCCTTCTTCACCGTCATCGGCCTTTTCCGGCTGATCGGTGCGATCAGACTGAAGTTCCCGAACTGGGGATGGGCCGCGTTCGACGGAGCGGTTACGCTCCTGCTGGGAATTATGCTTTGGGGAGGATGGCCGGCGTCGGGAACCTGGTTCCTGGGCATGGCTATCGGAATCTCGCTCGTGCTGCGCGGGTGGTCTTATGTAATGCTGGCGCTTACGGTTCGCGGCCTGGCTGCGCCGACGATAGTGCGGCGCGCCGCCTGAATCAACGGACGAAGATCACTCATCGTTCGAAAGAGTGGTTGCGGAAGAGCGGCCTCGCATAGAACGAGGAGCAGTCTAGGTGTGCGCGAAAAGTCCCAATGGGAAAGACGACCGTGGAATCCCATGTTTCGAAAATCGCGAAACGTGGGGCCACCCGGCGGTTCAGAGCAATGAGCCGGTTGATGAAACTTATCCTTACGCTGTGCCTGGCTGCTCTCGCTGTGCCTATCGCCACCGCGCAGGTACAGCCCAGCGACTTTGACGTGCCGGATGGGAAGATCGAGAGAGCCGCGGAAAACCGTTTGATGGTATCCACGAAGGAAATGCGCGCTACTCTCAAGTTTCAAACCTCACAGAAAGTTACTGTGAAGTTCACTTATCTCGGACCAACCAAGGAAGTATCACGGCTCGGTAACGGCGAGGTAAGGAGTCAATTCGGCATCAAGCTGCGGGCCCAGGATACCTGCAACATCGTGTACATAATGTGGCATTTCGCGCCCGACCAGAAGATCGCGGTTTCGGTAAAGCGGAATCCAGGCAAGCGAACCCATGAAGATTGTCTCGACAACGGTTACATCAACAACATCAAGCCGCGCGTTTCAGCACCTCCGACGCCGGTTCATCCGGATCAGCCTCACACATTCAGCGCATCTATGAGCGGCTCGAACCTGACTGTGACGGCAGACGACCGAGTGGTGTGGGAAGGCGATCTCGGCCCGGTGGCCCTGGAGTTTGATGGTCCGGTAGGACTGCGCAGTGACAACGCCCACGTTGTCTTCGACTTCCTCGCGAGTAAGTGATCGAACCGAGGTTCAGGTGACGATCCAATTGCCCACCCATTCGCAGAGTGCGCGAAACAATTCGGGCACCCCGGCCGCGCTCACAGATTCTTTTTCGCGATCGTCACATGCATACAGTTGGCCGCGCTGACGTGCGCACTCAGCTGATATCCGAGCGCCGGCAGATCCATCCCAGCCAGGAGGGATTCGCCAGAGCCAAGCAGAACCGGTGCGTAGACCAGGTGCATCTCATCGATGAGTCGAGCCCGAAGGTATGCCCGGATTGTGGCGACCCCGCCGCCCAGCCGGACATCTTTTCCCGCAGAAGCCTCAAGAGCGCGTGCCAGCGCGCTATGGATGCCATCGGTGACGAAGTGGAATGTAGTCCCGCCACGCATGGTTAACGATGCGCGCGCGTGATGGGTGAGCACGAAGACGGGAGTGTGATACGGCGGCTCGTCACCCCACCAGCCCTTCCAGGTGTCGTCGGGCCACGGGCCGCGTACAGGTCCGAACATGTTGCGCCCGATGATCCACGCGCCGATGTTGTCGAAGCCGCGTGCGACGAAATCGTCATCCACGCCGGTTGTCCCGCCATCCTTGCCTACCAGGGCGCGAAACGTACGCGTGCTGAAGACCCATTCGTGCATTGCAGGCCCGCCGACTCCGAGTGGATTCTCGAGGCTTTGATTGGGGCCAGCGCCGTAGCCGTCTATGGACACCGAAAAGCTGTGAACGCGAAGCTTGGGCATTTTAGGAGACCCGTTCTAATTCCTCATCTTCCTCATCGCCCGGTCCTGGAGCAGAGGAAGGCGCTCTTGCCATGCCACGTGGCAAAGTGGACTCCAGTCATCACGGGCGCGTCATTCGGGCAGGCTTGCATGCCTTCGGGACAGGCACCCACATCTTCTACAGCGCACGTGGGACTCTCCATATTACTGTCGTCCTTCTTCTCGCCAAGGAGCGTGACAGTGGGACTGCGCGAACAGAGCAACGCGTTCTTTCCCCGGTTAAACGGGTTAGGCGCGCGCAGTCCACGCATGTACCAGCCAGCGGGACAGACATGTGCGCCGCCTCTCTCCGTAGGCGGATCGGCGTCGACTTTGCTCTCTTCGGAACTGGCGTCGGTCAACACCTGGCGGCACCAGAGCACGTCCTTGTCGATCTCGACTCCCTGCATGGCATAGCCGCTCTTGCAGGCGTGCATGCCGCTCTCTTGATGATGGTTTCTGCCGAGAGCCATATCCACATAGCGCTTGACGGGGTACCCCATGGCGCTGCCGAGAACATGGCCAAGCTGTATGACTGGATTGCCCCCGCTGGGCGCGGGCTGGACGGGGACATCGAGCGGGAACACGACCGCGACGGCTTTGCCGCCTTGTGCGAACGGCTTGTACACCCACTGCCTGACCGCAGCCACTACTCTTCCCGTGACTCGCGGATCCCCGCTGATGATGGTTATATCCGATACCTTGCCGTCCGCTCCGACGACGAGGCGGAGACTGACCACTCCGGAGAAGTTCTTAAGATTGGGATCAGGCTGCGGCGCGACAAAACTCAGCAGGTTCTGCTGAGCTCTTTCGGCGGTGGTCTCGACGGGTTCGTCGGCGGCAAAACCGGCAGCCGCCAAAATGGCTACCACCCCGACAATCACCGCGCAGCGCAAGGCGTTCATGATCGCACCAACATTATCTCAGCAGAGGGCCGGGGCCAAGCCTGATTTGGCCCACTGGACTCAATATCGGATATCTGCTTGGGAGTGGACCGCCGTCCGGCATTCAGAACAAGTAAATCAAATTCACCGCCGAGGTGAATTGCCGCTTCCCGATGGGATTGCTGCCGACCAGAAACACATTCCTGTCCGACAGGTCCAGACGCACTTCGCCCCGTACTATGAGTTTTCCGTTCGCTTTCCTGAAACGAGAGTTCAACCGGGAGAACCTGGCGTTCATATCGTATTCGGGAGTGAGAGTGAATCCCCGCAAAGTTTGATCGGTACCCGTCCGGGTGCCGCCACCGTCGTTGAAGACCTCTCCACGGAATGCCAGCGATAACGCAGGAGTAAGACTGTACTTCGCGTATCCGGCCAATCCCCTCCAAAGCGCGTCGTGACCAGCGGCGACACCGTTTTCCTCATGCCCGTAGAGTCCGTCGCCACCCAGGGTGAGCTTCGCAACCGGCCTCCACGTCGTGACCAATTCGTAGACGGCGCGCTGATCTTGAGTATCCTGCCGGCGTTCGGGGCCGTGAATGAAGTTGAAAGTCACATTGACGCTTTTGGCGGGAGTGATCGCCAGTTGCGCGGCGGCCGTGTAGGCGTGGTTGAGTCGCTGGAAATCGTCCCACCCATTGCAGATGGAAGCCATCGCGGTGATCTTGCTGTTGAAGGCGTAAGTCGCCTTAAGGCCGGTATGAGTAAACGGGATTCCATAGCCGAAAATGAACCCGCGGCTAAAGTTGTCGTTATAGCCGTCGTAGCCGCCTATCACCTCATATCCCATGTGGGTGGCGAATTTTCCTGCATCGAAACGCAAGCCCTTCCCTATGGGAACGATGTAGCTAACGAAGAGTTGCGGAATATCCACGTGGTGTGCGATTCCGGTCTGCATGTCGCGGAAGAGACCGTAGGCGGCGGTAACCTCCGGAACGCCGGAGCCTGCCATCAGGTCGACGCGGAAGCCGAATTGTTTAGGCTCCTTGATCGCACGTTGAATGACCAGTTGCGCGACATCCAACTGAGGATCGTCATTGTTGAAGTCGAAGACCCGGAACTGGTTTATGCGAGGGCTGGGATCGTTGTTGTTAGAGGTATAGGAGAGAGACAAGAAACCGTTAGTAGAGATGTCCCTCCACCAGGGTTTCTCCTGGCCGGTGCTGCCCACCGGGTCAGTAGCCGGAGCCGGAGTGGGGGTTTCAGTCTGGGCACATACAAGCAGGGGTGATAGTGACATCACCCCCGCCATGACCAACTGTCCCAGGGACCGGCATGTTGCTTGCCAAAGCCCCTTTCGCTTCATTTCCGGCCGGCTAGCAGCTCCTCCTCATGAAGCAGGTGTTCCGCGTGAACCAGATCGTCGCTGCGGAAGACCTCCTCGTAGGCGTGCTCGCCGTGGATGGATTCATCCAGGCCGATTTCTTCCGTCATCTCGCTGACTTTCACGGTGGTGAAGGCATCGATGATCCTGAGCATGGCGTAGGTGAAAACGAACGCCCAGACCGATGAGAAAGTGACCGCAACGACCTGCTTCAGCAGGAATGTCGGATCGCCGTACAACAGCCCATTAGCGCCCTCCGGATTGAATTGCTTGTTGGCGAAGATTCCCAGCATGACGATGCCGAGGAAGCCACCCACGCCGTGAACTCCCCAAACGTCGAGCGCATCATCCCAGTGGAGCTTGTTTTTCATTTCCACCGCGTAGTAGCAAACCACGCCGGAAACGATCCCGATGACTACCGCCGTCGTGGGGGAGACATATCCCGCAGCCGGAGTTACAGTAGCCAGCCCAGCGACAGCGCCTGTCAACAGCCCCAGGAATTTAGGTTTCTTCTCGTTCAGCCATGCGACCAGCAGCCAGGCCATCGCCGCGAACGAGGCTGCCACGTCGGTGTTAAGAAACGCGGTAGCGGTCACCGAATCGACTCGCATTTCGCTGCCGGCGTTAAAGCCGTACCATCCAAACCACAGGAGTCCCGTGCCCAACGCGACCAGCGGAATGCTGTGCGGGCCACGGTCCGCCACTCGGCGCTTGCCCACGTAGATCACCGACGCCAAAGCCGCGACCCCGGCGATGTTGTGCACGACGATGCCGCCGGCAAAGTCCTTTACCCCCCATTGCTGCAGAAAGCCGCCACCCCAGACCATATGGACAAACGGGAAATAGACAAAGGTCAACCAGCCGGTCAGAAAGAGCATGTAGGCCTTGAAGGTGACTCGATTGGTGAACGCGCCCGAGATGAGCGCGGGGGTGATGATGGCGAACATCATCTGATAGGCAATGAACACAAATGCCGGGATGGTGTTATTCGGCGATGCGGTGTTGAGATCGACCCCGCGGAGAAAGGCGTTGTGGAAGTTGCCGATGATCCCGTGCCAGTCGCCGCTGAAACAAAGAGAATAGCCGTATAAGTACCAGATCACTGTCGTCCAGCCCATCGAGACAAAGCTCTGAATCATGATGGCGAGCACGTTCTTGCGCCCTACCAGGCCGCCATAAAAAAATGCGAGGCCGGGTGTCATCAGCATGACCAGGCTGGTGCATAAAATCATGAAACCTGTATTACCAGTATCGAGATGCAGCATTGAAGCTTCTCCAGGCGAAAAGTTTAGAAAGCATAAGAATCTGCGGTCCGAATCGAGAAACCGCATCCTTCCAAGCTCACAGCTCCATAAGGCACGAATAGCCGGAATCTCTTGACAGACACTAGAAAACGTAAAGGCGAGAACTCGGTGTGTGTCCGGGCCAGCAAAGGAAAACGCCAGCGCTCTGTGGCGGCACGCTGACTCATACCTAAGGGAGGACCTCCGGTCCCTCCGCCATGTAAGCGTGTACTTGGGCGGGCCTGAACGCCATGAGGCAAGTCACAGTTGGTTGTGACGAAAAACCGCAGGTCCTGCATGAGTGCTGTAAACCGTGCTGCCAGCAGGCTTCCGAAGCAGTCTCACTTCCCTTGCATCTGGTGGTGGGAACGACAGATCTTTCGAGACTTACCCCCCTGAAACTCTATTATTAGTATTAGGGGATGAACCCGGGAACGAATGATCCTTTGCTGACTACCGATCCCGCGCTGGCGGGGATTCTCGAGGAATTGAAGAAGCGTGAGCCGATTTTTCATCGCCCGGAATTCGGTACGGCAAGGGCAGATTTCGAAAACATGATGGCGGCTGACTTTTGGGAGGTCGGCGCTTCCGGTCGCCGCTACAGCCGCGAGTTCGTGCTCGCGGAGTTGGAAAGACGCCACGCGGCGGAACATGCGGACCTCTGGGAGACACGCGATTTTCATTGTCGAAGGCTAGCGGAGGATGTGTACCTGCTGACCTATACGCTCCTGCAAAATCATGAGCGCCTGACGCGCCGGTCGACGATCTGGCAGGAGACGCCGGCGGGCTGGAAGATCGTGTTTCACCAGGGAACCATGGTGCAGCAGGAGAAGTGACGCCGCTGGAATTCGCAGGGGCGAGGGCGCCCGCGCCACACCACCAGGCGTCACGCAACCGGTTGGCACACCACTCCGTGACACGCGATTGCTTGACCGTCTCGCTTGACTTAAGGACGGCGCGGCGGTACTCTCCGCCCGACTTAAGAAAGCGTCTTTAACTTCTCACCACTCGGGCCCTGTCGTATCCAAATCCGTAAGAAAATTTGCGACGGAAGGAGATCAGCATCCATGAAAAGGTTTACGGAGTATTTGTTGATGTCGTCACTGGTGATCGGGGGGATGGGTGTGGTTGCGGCGCAGGTGCAACCTCCGCCCAAAGTGCTAACGGTTACGCGGGAGTTCTTGAAGCCGGGCAAGAACGGAGCGTCGCACGAAAAAACCGAGAGCGCGTTTGTGCAGGCGCTCAGCAAAGCCAAGTGGCCGACGCACTACCTGGCGGTCGATTCACTTTCGGGCAAAACGCGCTCCCTGTTTTTCACCGGGTACGATTCATTCGAAGCCTGGGAGAAGGACGTTCAGGCGCAGGAGAAGAACGCGGCGCTCTCCGCCGCGCTTGACCATGCCGCTGTGGTCGACGGGGAACTGCTGAGCGAGATGGATGGAGGCGCATTCGCCTATCGCGAGGACTACAGCCTGCGGTCAGCGGTCGACATTCCGCATATGCGTTACTTCGAAATTTCCCTGTTCCACGTAAAGCCGGGGCACGACAAGGAGTGGGAAGCGTTGGTGAAGATGTACATGGCGGCCTACGAGAAGATTCCCGACGTGCACTGGGCGACCTACGAAGCAGTGTACGGCCAGGAAAACGGCACCTTCGTGGTGTTCAACCCGATGAAATCCGCGTCGGAAATCGACCACGCGTTCGCGCAAGGTAAGCAGTTCGAGGCGGCGATGGGCGAGGAGGGGATGAAGAAGCTCGGCGAACTGTCGGCTGCGGCAATCGAATCGAGCCAAACCAACCTGTTCATATTCAACCCGCGCATGAGCTACGTCTCGGATGAGTGGATAAAAGCCGATCCGGATTTCTGGAAGCCGAAGGCGAGCGCGCCCGCGACGGCGGCTAAGAAGTCTGATGCGAAGGCGGCTGCCCCGCAGTAGGTATCGGAACGGTTGTCGAGAAGGAGAGAGAAGAGTGCACCGCACGTCCGTGAAGGGCGCTGCGGTGTGCTTTTTTTGCGGAGAGATTGCGCGTGAGGCGAATTCTTTTGCAGAGCGGCGTAAGCGTCAGGGACACTTCAACTGTATTAGTGGGCTCGCGTGCAGCGGCTACTTGCCGGGCGTGGCAGGGGCAAACTGCATCGTGCGGACAATGCCTTTGCCCTCTTCCACGAAGACGACCTGATTGACCTTGACGTCTTTGAGAGTGTCGATCTGGCCGCTGGGCCAGCGAACTTCAAGCAAGTCGACCTTCTCGGCCTTACCAAGACCGAAGTGAACGCGAAGGTCATTCTGCGAGATGTAGCTGCCGCCACTGCGGACTTCGTCGATCTGCGAATGGGGCGCCTTTTCGTCTGGCGGATGAGTCACGCACTTCACGCGCGCGCCGATTCCGCTGCGGTTGGACTTGGTGCCGAGGGTCTTGACCTTGATCCAGTTGTGCGCGAGGCGGGAGTCGCAGCGGAGCAGCTGAGGGAAGTCGTTCACGGTGTTGACGACAACGTCGATGTCGCCGTCGTTATCGAAGTCGCCGAAGGCGCAGCCACGGGCGGCGACGGGTGTAGAGATGCCGGAACCGGCGGCGAAAGAGACGTCATCGAAGCGGCCGTTACGCAGGTTCTTGTAGAGCAGCTTTCGCTGAGGATATCCAGCCTCGGTCTTGAGCTGCTCGACTTCGGGATAGACGTGGCCGTTGCAGATGAGGATGTCAGGCCAGCCATCGTTATCCATGTCGAAGAAGCCGCAGCCCCAGCCCAGAAACTGCGTATGGGCGCCCAGTCCGCCGGTGAAGGTGGCGTCCTCGAAGTTCCAGTTGCCGCGGTTGTGGTAGAGGGAAGGCGTGTCGCCGGCGAAGTTGGTCTTGACGATGTCGAGATAGCCATCGAGATCGTAGTCGGCGGCGGAGATGCCCATGCCGGCCTGTGGCTTGCCGTCGGCGGAGAGGACGCAGCCCGCTTCCATGCCCACGTCGACGAATTTCCCATTGTGCTTGTTCTGGTAGAGCGCGCTGGGAGTGGAGTCGTCGGCGACGTAGATGTCGGGCCAGCCGTCGTTATCGAAGTCGGCCGTGAGCACGCCGAGGCCAAAGGTGCCGTTGGCCTTGAGAATGCCGGATGATTCGGAGACGTCGGTGAACGTGCCGTCGCCGTTGTTGTGGTAGAGGATGTTCTTGCCGCCGTTGAGGCCGGGCGGGCCGCAGGCGACCATCACTCCTTTATATAGGCAGGGCCCGGACTCGGGCACGGGCGCGGTGGCGAGATCGAGATCGATGTAGTTGGCGACGAAGAGGTCGAGTTTGCCATCGCGGTCGTAGTCGAGGAAGGCGCAGCCGGTAGCCCAGCGCGTCGTTTTACCTGCGACCCCGGCCTTCTCGCTCACGTCGGTGAAAGTACCGTCACCGTTGTTGTGATAGAGGACGTTCTTGCCGAAGTAGGTGACGAAGAGGTCGTCATTACCATCGTTGTCGTAGTCGCCGACGCAGACGCCCTGGCCCCAGCCGGAATGCACGAGACCGGCTTTGGCGGTGACGTCGGTGAAAGTGCCGTCGCGATTGTTCCTGAAAAGATGTGATGTTGGCTCCTGGCCGTGCGCTGCGTTTTCGAGGCGGCGTCCGTTGACCAGGAAGATGTCGAGCCAGCCGTCGTTGTCGTAATCGTAGAATGCGACGCCGCAGCCGGTGGTCTCGAGCAGATATTTGTTCTTGTGTTCGCCTCCGAAAATGGTCTTGGCGTTGAGGCCGGCGGCACAGCCGATGTCTACGAAGCTGATGCCGAGGTCGGGCTGGGGTTTGGCAGCGTTGGACGAAGATGCCGGTGCCGAGGACTGCGACTGAGCGTCTTGCGGTCCCAAGCGAAGCGCGCGAAGAGGCGCGGGGAGTGCCAGTGACAGGACCTGCTGGAGTGGCAAGACCAGTGCGGAGCGGCTTAGGGATCGGAGAAAATCGCGGCGTGAAGAAGACAACAGGAGTTTACCCGTCGGGTTTTGGCTCGTGCTAGAATTCGCCCCTTAGTTTTGTATCGCACGGCGTTGCGCTTTTGCAAGTTCCAAGCTCCTTGGAAGTGTGGGGCGTGAATTTCAGGTAAGCTAAGTCACGGCATGTCGCGCAATCTGTTTCGGACGAATCCTCACCGCACAGTGGTCCTTCTCGCGCTTGTTCTCATCAATATCGTCTTCCAGGTTTCAGCGGAAGATCAGCCTCGGTCGCTGGAACTTTCCCGTCCAGTGCGCGGGTTTGAATTTCTGCCGGTCGTCGGTCGGAAAGCCGGTTTGTTCGGCAACGAGACGGGCGATTTCGAAGCGTGGGTCTACCCGCTCAAAATCCTGCGAAAGTTTCACTTGAATTTTCTGACCGAGGGCCGGGTTCTGCCCGCGGAAACACTGGCGCGGACGCTGGTTGTACGGCCGGAGTCGGCGACCATCGTGTATACGGGAGACACATTTTCTGTCCGCGAGACGATGTTCGTTCCGGTCGAGGAATCGGGGGCCATCGTCACGTTTGACGTGGAGACGGTACAACCGCTGGAAATCGAGGCGGCCTTCGAGAGGGATTTCAAGCCGATGTGGCCGGCGGCGATTGGCGGCACTTATCTGAACTGGGATGCGAATCTACGGGCGTTTTATCTCGGCGAAGAGCAGAAAAAGTTCGCGGCGATTGTCGGATCGCCGACGGCGGCGGACTACCGGGAGGAATACGTCACGAATTATTCCTCTTCGAGTGAGAGTTCGCTTCGTCTGGGGGTGACGAACAAGGGAAGAGAGACGAAGGTGATCGCGATTGCGGGATCGGTGCAGGGGAAAGCCGATGCGGAGAAAACGTATCGTCACCTGGTTGCCGATTATGCCGTCCTGCGGCAACAGTCGGCCGAGTACTACCGCAATTACCTTGCGAAAACGGTGAGCGTAGAGCTTCCGGACAAGCAATTGGAGCAAGCCTACGACTGGTCGCGGGTGAGCATGCTGCAAGGGTTGGTGGCGAATCCGTATCTGGGGACAGGATTGGTGGCGGGATATCGAACGTCGAGTGAGACCGAGCGGCCCGGCTTTGCATGGTTTTTCGGGCGCGACTCGCTGTGGACCGACATGGCTCTCGATGCGAGCGGCGACTATGCAACGACACGCACGGCGTTGGATTTCCTGAGCAAGTATCAGCGGGACGACGGCAAAATCGAGCACGAAATTGCGCAGAGTGCGAGCCTGGTGCCGTGGTTCAAGAATTTTCCTTATGCGTATGCGTCGGCCGATGCGACTCCGCTGTACGTCATCACCATGAACGACTACGCGACGCACAGCGGCGATACGGTGTTCGTCAAAGAAAAATGGGACAGCGTGTGGAAGGCTTACCAATTCCTGAAGTCGACTTACGATGGGCAGCGATTCCCGCAAAATTCTGGGGTCGGGCACGGGTGGGTGGAAGGCGGTCCGCTGCTGCCGGTGAAGGCCGAGCTGTACCAGGTTGGATTGGGCGCGCAGGCGCTGCGGAGTTTGTCGAATCTGGCGCGGCTGGCAGGGAAGGACGATGTTGCCCCGGGACTGGACCGGGATTTCGAGAAGCTGAAAGCGGCGCTGAATGAGGCGTTCTGGTCGGCGCAGAAGAATTTCTTCGCTTACGCGCTGGATAAGGACGGCAAGCTCTTAGATGCGGCCAGCGTGCTGACGACGGTGCCGATGTGGTTCGATCTGCTCGATCCGCAAAAAGCAGAAGCGACGATCGATCAGCTGGCGGATTTCGATCACCAGACCGACTGGGGGATGCGGATCATTTCCTCGAAAGATCCTCGTTACAATCCCGGCGGCTATCACTTCGGCGCGGTGTGGCCGCTGTTCACGGGATGGGCCTCGGTTGGCGAATACCGCTATCACCGGGAGTTGCCGGCATATGCCAATCTTCGTGCGAATGCGCTCCAGGTTTCTGACGGATCGCTCGGGCACGTGACCGAGGTTCTTTCCGGCGACTACTACCAGCAGCTTTCGACGAGTTCGCCGCACCAGATATGGTCGGCGGCGATGGTGGTGAGTCCGATGCTGCGTGGCATGCTGGGGCTGGAGCAGAACGCGGCGGCCCATACATTGTCATTTAGCCCGCATGTTCCCGCCGGCTGGACTTCCTTCAGTGTGCGCAACGTGCATGTAGCCGACTGCGTGCTGTCGCTCGAGTATCGCAAGACCGTCGAGGGCATCACGGTGGAGATTCAAAATAGCGCCGCGAGCAAATGCGATGTGGAATTCTCTCCCGCATTGAGTCCGCGCGCTGAGGTGCTCGGCGCGGAAGTGAACGGCCGCAAGGCCGAAGCGAAAATCGCTGCTAACAGCTATGACCAGCATATAACGGTGCGTGTGCCAGTGGAAAAAGGTTCAACTACGGTTCGCATTCGCACGCGCAACGATTTCGGAGTGAGCCTGGCGTCTGGCATGCCGGCGCTGGGAGGTCCGAGCCAGGGATTGCGTATTACGTCGGAAGCCTGGAGCGCGAAGCATGATTCGTTGGAGCTGGGAGTGTCAGGTGTTCCGGGGCAAGCTTATGATCTGGGCGTCTGGAATGTGGCACAGATCACATCTATCGACGGTGCGGAAATGGTAAAGAGTGATCATGGGGAAAGTGCTCTTCGAATCACATTGCCGGCTTCGTCCTCACCGCCCTACAGTCACGGCAAGGTAACGATCCATTTCGCGGCTAAGAGGTAGGGCACCAATCAAGCTTTGGAGGCAGTCATGCGAAAGTCATTTTTCTTGTTGAATGCACTTCTGCTCACGATTTTCTTTTCTTTGTTCGTAGACGTTGCGCCGGCGCAGAAGCAGGCTGTCGATGCGGAAGGTCACCAGTGGTGGCAGCACGCGGTGTTTTACGAGATCTATCCGCGCAGCTTTGCCGACAGCAACAACGACGGGATCGGCGACCTGAAGGGCATCGCGTCGAAGATGGAATATCTGAAGAAGCTGGGCGTGGACGCGATCTGGATCTCGCCGTGTTTCCCTTCGCCGCAGGTGGACTTCGGCTATGACGTTTCGGACTACGAGAATATCGATCCCATGTACGGAACGTTGGCGGATTTCGACCGCATGTCGGCCGAGGCGAAGCAAGCACGGCATGCGCATCATTCTGGACTTTGTGATCAATCACACCTCCGACCAGCACAAATGGTTCCTCGACTCGAAATCGTCACGGACGTCGGCGCATCGCGACTGGTACATCTGGCGCGACGGGCAGAGGACCAGGGCGGCCACCGAACAACTGGGAGTCGACATTCGGAGGTTCTGCGTGGACAATTCGATCCGAAGACCGGCCAGTACTACTACCACTATTTTTATGTGCAGCAGCCCGACCTGAACTGGCGCAATCCCGCCGTCGAAAAAGCCATGTTCGATGTCACGCGGTGGTGGTACAGCGCGGCGTGGCAGGCTTCCGGCTGGATGCGGTGGACACGCTTTTTGAGGACCCCGATCTGCGCGACAACCCCATCCTTCCCGGCACCAACAAGTACGGCGATCCCAACATGGAGAGTAAGTACAACGACAAGCTGCCCGAAGTGCACGAAACTCTGCAGGCGCTGAGAAAAGTGGCCGACGAGCACAACGCGGTGCTGATTGGCGAGACCTGGACGAAAAATATCCCCGAGCTGAAGGAGTATTACGGCAACCACGGCAACGAACTTCAGATGCCGATGGACTTTATGTTTACACGCGTCGACAAGCTCGATCCGGCAGAGTTCCGCAAGCAGATCGCCGGGGTCGATGCGTCGGGCGGCTGGCCGGTATTTGTCATCAGCAACCACGACATTCTGCGATCCTACGATCGTTACGGCGACGGCCGGCACAACGATGCTATCGCGAAGGTGATGGCGGGGATGTATCTGACCCTGCGTGGCACGCCGATCATGTACTACGGCGAAGAAATCGGGATGAAGACCACCGAGCCGCGCGCAAGGAGGATGTGAAGGATCCGATCGGGAAACTTGGCTGGCCGAACGAAAAAGGCCGCGACGGCGAGCGTACTCCCATGCAGTGGAACAACAGTCCGAACGCCGGGTTCACCACTGGCACGCCGTGGCTGCCAGTGCCGGATACGTACAAAACCCACAACGTCGCGGACGAACAGAAAGATCCGAATTCGATATGGAGTTTCTACCAGCGAGTGCTGGCGTTGCGTCACCAGAACAAGGCGCTGCTCGATGGAGACTACGTAGCATTGAACGAGAGCGACGCCAACGTGATTTCGTACCTACGGCGATATAAGAATGAAGGCGTACTGGTGGCGATCAACATGTCAGCCAGCGAGCAGAAAGTAAGCTTCGATTTGAAGTCGCAAGGGTTCGGTGCGACGAAGGCCGTCACGCTGGTGACGACGGAAGCAGAGCCATCGAAGGAGTTGAACTTAACAGGCCTGACGCTGAAGCCGTTCGGGGTCTACATCGCGTCGGTGATGAAATAGAGGAGCGCCTCGCTCGGGATGACAATCAACGGAGGATGCGTTCCCCAGCGGCTAAAGCCAGGATAATTGATGATGGGCGCTTTGCGGCATCGCCGAAGCGATGCCCTGATACGAATCACAAAGCTCTCTGGCAGCCTGTAAAGGAACTCAGCGCGGCGGTCTTTCCGGAATGAGATCTTCTACGTCGCGGAAGGGCCGGGGCGGATGGTCGGAATGAGCATCGGGCACTGGCAGGTCATGTGCGGAACTGAGCCGCACGCCACTCTCGGAATCGGCCATTCCCGCGCTCGTCGTGTACATAGCTTCGCCAAACTCCGTGCCTGACTTAGGCTGCGCCACGGCGAAGAAAGGGTACACCTTGCCATTGGAGTAGGCAGCGGAAACGTAATCCCCCACCATCACGCCGGAAAAAGTATCGGGCAGAGAATCAAGCGTCATGCCCGCAGCGAGCGTGGTCGGGGCCGACCAGGTTTTCCCACCATCGTGCGACAGGATAATCCCCGCATTCAGCTCGCAGGTTGATACGACACAGTTTGCCGTGGGATAGAAATAGTAAGTGAGCGCGAGATGGGCTGTGCTGCCGCTGGTTGCGGGATCAATCGCCAGCCCGGCAATGAAGTGATCCACGGTGCTGGTGACCGCGTCGATGGGAACGCGCGCCGGCACACTCCAGGTCACGCCATCGGACGAAGTGCTCAGCACCATGTCATTCGTCGCGCATGCCGTGCGGAAGCGGCAATCCTGCCACACAACATACACCGTACCCGCGGCATCGGTGGTGGCAGCGGGCAGGGCGGACGTGCGAATGCCGCCGGCAACGAGATGATCGGTGATGGCGGAGACTTCAACCGCCGCTTTCCAGCTTGCGCCTCCATCGCTCGAACTGAACGCGACAATCTGGTTGCTGGCTGCATCTGTGATCGGGACAATGACCGTGCCGTTCGGCTGCACCACGGGCTGGCCTCCCACACCGCCGGCCAGATCGGCCGTGTTGAGCGGGGCGGACCAGGTTATGCCGCCGTTGGTGGAGGTACTCATCCAGATCACACTCTGGGAGACGGGATCGTCCCATTCCGCGTAACAGTGGCCGAAGAAGGGGCTGGCAGACGTGTTGTCGCATGCGATCCAGGGTTTGTCGGCGTTAGGGGTTGAGCTGACGATCACGGGATTTCCCCAGTGAATTCCGTCAGCGGAACGATTCACCCCAACGGTGGTAAGCGGGCCGATAGGAAGAGTGGCGATCAGCCAGACGGCGTGCGACCGGTCATAGGCAATGGCCGCGTCGCTGACGGCAGTGTAAGTGCCGCCCTGAAAGATGGTGATGCCGGGGAGAAATCCGCTGGTCCAGGTGATGCCCCCGTTTTGAGACGTGGCAAAGCCGATGTCGGAACCGCCGCCGCCAAAGATGCGGCCCACCTGAAATGCCGTAACGATAGTCGATCCGAAGGAGAATGCCCCAGGTTCCACTTCGGTGGCGTGCTGGCTTTGAGAGTTTGTGTACGGATCATTACTCAGCTTCGTCAGGCCGGTAACTGCGACGGCAGGAGTTGACGTGGTGGACTGTGCCGACGAAGTGGTAGATGAACTGCCTCCACAACCGCCGTTGAGCAAGATCAGCGCGACCAGGCCGGCGCCAGCCGAGATCTGCCTCACCACCGCACGTAAGGATATGATCATTTACTGATCCAGGTTTCCTGACTCGCTACGCATTGCCACTTTCCGTTCAGGTTCACCCAGGTGTCGGTAAAACGGCCATGGTGGACGAATGGCTTTCCGGAATCGCTTCCCCTGGTGCGGTACTCACTGGTAACGATGGCGGTGTTGCCGTACATGAACACCTTCGGATTGTCGTTGGAGATTTGTTCCGGATTGAAAGACTTGTCCTTGATTCCCGCGATGTACTGGCGCTTGTTGGTGAGCGCGCCGTGATGATCCACGCTCACAAAGGTGTCAGCCATCATTTCGTCGGCGGCCTTGGCGTCGTGGTGAAGTTCAGCCTGGTTCCATGCGCTTTCGAGGGCGAGAATCATGCTTTCGTCGGCAGACGGTTGCTTCCCCTGACTATTCGCGAACAGAGAAACGCTCACGATAATCGCTGCGATGGAGATGACGCGTAGCATGATGTCAGAGTTCCCCCCAAGAAAGAATGCTGCAGAACGTTGCGTGTCACTGGCCGACATTTTAAGTGAATCGACGGTCAGAATTTTGAACTTCGACCTGCACAGTGGGAGAGGGAACCGGCGCTGCTACTGGCCCGCGCGAAGCGGCGAGATCAGCAGGCGGCCTACGTTTTTTTTCTTGGAGTCGTTTTTATCGTGTTGGTAGACCAGGTCGAGAGCGCCGTCGGAGGCGGTGGACGCCTGGGCCAGCGCGGCGGCCAGCGCCATAAAGGAGTGGCTTACCTCCTGATTGTGGTGCAGTGCGACCGGGGTTCCGTTGTCGATGGCAGGCGCAATCAGCTGGTAGTTATTCGGAACCTTCCAGAGGACTTTGCAGCTCGTCGCCTTTTCCAGATCCTCGTCGCCGAAGCCGGGAATTTTCTTATAGCGGTTGAGCACGAGGCGAACGCGGTCGCGTCCCCCACCTTCCTCAAAGAACGCGCGCAAGCGTCCGGCGCTCCACAACGAAACCACATCGGTTTGAGTGACCAGCAAAACTGCATTCGAGAGGTCGCAGAGCATGCGGGTCGTCTGGTCCAGGCGGCTGGAACAATCGATGATGACGTAGTTGTAGTGGCTGACCAGAATGTCGAAAAGGCGGGCCAATTCAGCGGCGGTCGGAGGCGCCGGGTACGGTTGCTGCGGGCCGGCGAGCAGGTGAAGGCCGCCCTTGTACTGCGTCATGAAGCCTTCGAGCAGCGATGCGTCCATGCGGTGCAGGTTCTGTAAAGCGTCGAAGAGGCCGAAGGTGGGCCGCAGGTTCAGGTGCAGGGCCACACAGCCGATGGAGGCGAAGTCGACCAGCACAACCTTTCCGTGGGTTTCCTGGAGAGCAATCGCAGTGTTGACGGACACCGTGGTCGCGCCTGCGCCACCCTTGGCATTCACGAAGGCGAAAACTTTTGCCTTGCCCGCTCCGCTGCGCGTCTTCTTGCTGCGGATAGAAGCCAGCCGGGTCAGGCATTCGAGCAGCGCGTCGCGCTCGACGTTGCGGTCCAGATATTCGCGGGCCCCGGCCCGCATGGCGGCCACAATCGTGGGCGGGTGATCCATCATGCCGGCGACGAAGATCGTGATCTCTGCCGTAGAAGCGTGAATCAGTTCAATGGCGGCAAGGGCATGCTGCGGATTCTGGGGATCGATGTCGACGAGGACGACTTCCGCGCCCAGGTCCTGAATCTGGCGAACGGCGGGGTCGGAGGGCACCAGCGGAAAGCCTTGGTGGGTGTAGACGACCTGCCCCAGGTTGGTGCTGTCCACGCGGTTCTGGAGCGTATTCAGACGTTCACGGTCCTCGCTCAGAACGGCGACCGCTATGCCATGCATAGGCTTATTCTCACTTTTATATCCGTTAGTTTGCATGGTAAGAGGCGAACGTACTCCCGACCAGATGACCTTCGTAACCAGTTATCAGCTGAAGAAGAGATTCGTATCCCTTGGGCGCATCAATCGGTGGGGGGAGCGAAGGATGCAAAGCGCGGGAGCTCCAAAACGGCGGAGAACTCTTCCACTTGCAATATCTTAAGCCATTTGATGCCAAATTGGAAAGGAGAGCCAGCGGAAAAACCGCGTCGGTGGCGGAAAGTCAGCAAATCCGGGCATTTGGGCGGGAGCGGGACAAAATTACATGTGCCCGGAGCTAGTGAGTCGGGAGGGTGGGCTGGCGACCGAGAGCGCGCTGGTCCGTTATCTTGGAAGAAGCTGCGGATAGCGAGGGGACGGCGTCCGGCAGGTACTCATAGTGTTCCAAAAGCACGGCCACGCCGGTCTTGCCGCCCGAAGCTGGCGGGTTGGCGCGCAGAACCTTGCCCTGGCAGCGCACCCGCATATTTTCCGAGAGGGTGATTTCCGCGGGCATCATCAAGGTGATTTCCACCTTCGCACCGGCCTGAAGCGGACAATCGGTGTAGAAGAAAATGCCGCGGGCGCTCAGGTTTTGACTGAATCCAAATTCTTCTTTGCAGCCGTCGGCGCTACGAACGGAAAGGGGAAGCTGATAGTCGAAACGCTGGGCGGCGCGACGTTCAACCTGAATCGGGCTGAGGGTCATGATGGCCTCACACGGTGACGGCTCTTCGATCAAACGCCCACTCGACTTGCGAAGGGCGCAACAACCATCGACTCCCGGGGGCTGGACATCGTTCCTGGTTGAACCGCGTTTTGCGATGCGACCCTCTATACTGAGACTCAGCGCGAGGATCACGGACGCAAAAAGTAGAAGCACTCTATCCTAGGTCGTGGTTTCTGTGAAGTTACCAGTTGGTGAATAACGAGCATGCTATGGTCGAGTCTCGGAAACGATGAGAATTGGGTGAGAAGATGTTCTTGTAGGCCATTCCTTGTGATGGTCAGGACGACATGAGCGCGGAAGTGGGCACCGGGTCAAAAGCGAATTCCGAAGCATCAAAAGAGAACGTGGCCGAAGCCGAGAGTTCAATTCGGAGAAATGGTGCTGGGGGCGCCGGTGCGGGCGGAGTGCTCGGCGAGTCGAAATGGCAAGCGGGACTGCGCGCTCTTCGGCATCGCAACTTCCAGCTCTTTTTCAGCGGACAGCTCATCTCGCTGATCGGCACCTGGATGCAGACGGTCGCCCAGTCCTGGCTGGTTTACAAGATTACGGGTTCATCACTACTCCTGGGGTCGGTGGGTTTCGCCAGCCAGATTCCAGTGTTCTTGGTGGCTCCACTTGGCGGGATCGTCGCCGACCGCTTCAACCGGCAGCGGGTGGTGGTCGCGACCCAGATTTCTGCGATGCTGCTGGCGTTCGTCCTCGCGGCACTTACTCTAAGCGGCAAAGTTCAAGTCTGGCACATCTTCGTGCTGGCGGCTCTGCTCGGCGTCGTGAACGCCTTCGATATTCCCGGCCGGCAATCATTTCTGGTGGACATGGTGGGCAAGGAAGACCTGATGAACGCCATCGCGCTCAACTCTTCCATGTTCAATGGCGCACGCATCATTGGACCGGCTGTGGCCGGCGTTCTGGTCGCGAAGATCGGCGAGGGCTGGTGCTTCTTCGTCAACGGAGTGAGCTACATTGCGGTGATCATCGGGCTGCTGCTGATGAGAGTCGTATGCAAGCCGAGGGTAACGACGTCGTCCCCGCTCGATGACATTCTGGAGGGCTTCCGGTTTGCGAAAAATACGACGCCGATTCGGGCGCTGCTGATTTTGCTCGGCGTGGTGAGCTTGGTCGGGATGCCGTACACCGTGCTCATGCCGGTGTTCGCCGACCGCATTTTGCACGGCGGTGCCAGAGGGCTGGGAATCCTGATGGGCGCGACCGGAGTCGGGGCCCTGCTGGGCGCGTTGACGCTTGCGTTGCGATCTGGAGTTAAGGGCCTGGGGCGCCTGATCGCGTTTTGCTGCGCGGGGTTTGGCGTGAGTCTCTTCTTCTTTGCGTTCTCGCGAGTCTTCTGGCTGTCGATGCTCCTGCTGCTGCCGGTGGGATATTTCATGATGCTGCAGATGGCGTGCTCGAACACTCTGATTCAGACCATGGTGCCGGATTCGCTGCGCGGCCGCGTGATGGCGCTCTATTCCATGATGTTCATGGGCATGGCGCCGTTTGGCGCATTCTTCGGGGGAGCGCTGGCCGACAAACTGGGAGCGCCGGTGACGGTCGCGACGGGAGCGGTGGCGTCGATTATGGGAGCGGGGTGGTTCTGGACGCAGCTGCCGAATTTCCGCATCGAAGCCAGAAAGTTGATCATTGCGCAAGCGGTGGCTGGGGGCGAGCCGGCGCCGGAAATGGCGGCAACTGGGGAAGAGTAACCGCTGCGGCGGTATGCGGCGGTGTCAACCTGACTTCCACACGCAAGAATCGGATGGCGGCGACGCCGACCGTGAACAATAATTCTGTGGAATGCTCCCATTGTGGAAGGAGGGGAATATCGAGCTCCCGAGCAAACGGCTGTGATCAGCATCCTGTTGCAATTGAGTAGACATAAGATAAAATAAATGCCCGCGGAAGGACTGTGCCGAACCCTCTTGCCCAATTCGAGAAGACTCTGCTGTCGCTGGAGAAGCAGAGGAAGTCAAGAATCTACGCGATTGTGCATACGGGCGATCCTCAGCATTTGTGCCAGCCAGATTTCTGGGCTGCTTTGAGGCGACGAGAGCAGTTCTCGAATATCGGGACGCTGGAGATTCTTATACATTCTCCGGGCGGTCACGCGCATGTTGCTTATCGTCTAGCAAAGTATTTCCGAGGCCACTGTAAGCGCCTGAACGTCATCATACCGATGATGGCAAAAAGCGCGGCTACTTTGCTCTGCTTGAATGCGGACGCGATCTACATGGGTGAGTTTGCGGAGCTTGGTCCTCTGGACGCGCAACTCAGGGACGAACTAGACAAAGGTACTGAGTTTTTCTCGCCACTTGATGAGTTTAAATCGATGGAGTTCATGAAAGAGTATGCGACCGGAATCTTGGATTATTTCGGCCATGCTTTAGCGGAACGTGGGATGAGCCTGAAACAGGCCTTGCATGAGGCAATGGCGGGAGCAGTCGGAATAATGAATCCGTTGTACTCGCACATTGATCCAAGCAAGGTCGGGTCCTACCGTCGTGCTCTGTCAGAGGGTGAGGAATACGCCACCCGCCTGTTGTCGTCTATCGGTCACCCTGCTGCCGAGGAATTGGCAGAACACCTGGTTTGGGATTACCCGGCCCACGATTTTGTGATCGACTACGAAGAAGCAGAGGCCATCGGCCTTCCTGTACAGCGATTGCCGATTGCCCAAGAAAAATCACTGATAAACTCTCTAATAGGATTAATGCACGATGGCATACCGTACTTGGGATTTGCACAATCTGTCAGCGCAAGAAAGTCAGCAACGAAGCCTCCTGCCAAGAAGGGCACTCGCAAAAAATTGCCAGTTCCCATCACGGCAGGGGCTAACAGCGGCGAAAAGCGAGCGTGAACGCGAAAGATCTCTGAGACGTTTGCTCTCGCGCTTGCGTTCCTTGTCACCAGCAGAGCGTGCGCGATCTCTGCGTGAAAAAGCCACTGGTTGAGCTTGCTGGCACGTGTTCTGCGAAAACCGAACGACCCCGCTACCGAGGTACTCTCTCCGTTGACTTAACCTCCTCGAAACCCTAAGATTGCCCGACCTTTCTACGACATGATCGGGCAGACGATCTCACATTACCGGGTGACGGAAAAGCTGGGCGGCGGCGGCATGGGCGTCGTCTTCAAGGCCCAGGACACCAAACTCGGCCGCTACGTCGCGCTGAAGTTTCTTCCCGAAGATTTCCTGCGAGACCCGCAAGCCATCGAGCGCTTCCAGAGGGAAGCCCGCACGGCATCTGCCCTGAACCATCCTCACATCTGCACGATTTACGAGATCGACACGCACGAGGGCACTCCCTTCATCGCCATGGAGCTTCTGGAGGGCGAGACCCTGAAGCACCGCATCGAGGGAAGACCGCTGAAGCTCGATCAGTTGCTGGACATCGCGATCCAGATTGCCGACGCCCTGGATGCCGCGCACAGCAACGGGATCGTGCATCGCGACATCAAGCCGGCCAATATTTTCATTACCAAGCGGGGACAGGCGAAGATTCTGGATTTCGGACTCGCCAAGCTGACCGTCCAGAAGCAAATGGCGGAGGAGGCCACGGCGGTTACGGGTTTTGGGGCGGGCGGCAGCGATATTCAGCTCACCAGCCCCGGAACCGCGATCGGCACGGTGGCGTACATGTCGCCTGAGCAGGCGCGCGGGGAAGCCCTGGACCACCGGACCGATCTCTTTTCCTTTGGCGTGGTGATGTATGAGATGGCGACGGGGAAGCAGCCGTTCGCGGGTAACACCTCTGCCGTCATCTTCGAGGCGATCCTGAATAAGGTACCGGCATCCCCGCTTCAGGTGAACCCCGCGTTGCCACCGCAGCTGGATGTGATTCTGAACAAGGCGCTGGAAAAGGACCTGGACCTGCGGTGCCAAAGTGCAGCTGAACTGCGTGCCGACCTGAAACGGTTGAAACGCGACACCGATTCGGCGCGGGTCAGCGGCGCGATTTCTTCGCCAAAGACTGTGGGCAGCTCGGGAAGTACGCCGGCAGCGCCGGTAGCCGCTGGTCCACCCAGGAAAAGAGCAGGGCTTGCCTTTCTTGCGGTCGGGCTGTTGGCTGGATTGGCAGCCGGTGTGTGGCTGGGCAAGCCGTTGTGGCAGAAGCCATCGCTGTCGCCGCGCTATCACGAGATCACGTTTCGACGCGGGGAAATCCGCTCGGCCCGATTCGCCGGTGATGGGCAGACGATTCTCTACAGTGCCGCGTGGCAGGGCAATCCGGTAGAGGTTTTCAGCGCACGCCCGGAGGCCGCGGAGTCGCGCAATCTGGGTCTGGTGCACACGCAGCTGCTAGCCGTGTCGCAAACCGGGGAGATGGCGGTATCGCTGGGGAGCCACCGTATCGGCACGTGGGTGAATGTAGGGACGCTGGCACGGGCGCCACTCTCAGGCGGAGCGCCGCGTGAGGTGCTCGAGAATGTGCAGTGGGCGGACTGGTCCCCGGATGGAAGCAACCTCGTGGTGGTGCGCGATGTGGGTGGTCGCAACCGGCTGGAGTACCCGGCGGGCAAGGTTCTGTATGAAACCGGGGGCTGGATCAGCCATCCGCGCATGTCTCCCAAAGGCGACATGATTGCGTTTCTCGATCATCCGCTCGAGGGCGACGACAGCGGCTCAGTAGCGGTGGTGGATCTGGCCGGCAAGAAGACGAAGGTATCGGGAGACTGGTACAGCATTCAAGGACTAGCGTGGGCGCCGGGCGGAGATGAAATCTGGTTCACGGCGACCGAAACCGGGCTCGACCGCGATCTTTCTGCAGTCACCCTGACCGGTCAGAAGCGCCTGGTGGCGCGCATGCCTGGGACATTGATGTTGTTCGATATAGCGAAAGACGGGCGATTGCTTCTTGGCCGCGCGAGCTGGCGGCGCGAGTTGATGGGTGCGGCAGCAGGAGGACCGGAAAAGGATTTCTCCTGGCTCGACTATACGTATCCTGCGGACCTCTCGGCGGATGGGCGCACCGTTTTGTTCGATGAGGAGGGAGTCGGAGGCGGCGTGCGATATGGCAAAGAGCAGGAACTGACTTACGCCGTCTACATCCGCGATATGGATGGCTCGCCGGCGGTTAGGCTGGGCGAGGGAAGTGCGGAGGCGCTCTCTCCCGACCGCAAATGGGTGATCGTACAGATGCCCGGCTCGCCCGCTCAGTTTCGCCTGCTGCCCACCAAGGCAGGTGAACCGCAGTCCTTGACGAACGATTCCATCCATCACAACGGGGCGCGCTGGTTTCCGGACGGCAAGCGTTTCGTGTTTTCGGGGAATGAGCCGGGACACGGAGTGCGGCTTTATGTGCAGGCAATGGGAAGCGCGGACGCGAAGGCCATTGCTCCTGAAGGCGTGAACGGCACAACCTTCGCGGTTTCGCCGGATGGACAATCCGTGGCTGGCATCGGGCCGGACGAGAAGGGATATCTCTATCCCGTCAGCGGGGGCGAGCCAAAAGCGATTCCAGGTCTTGCGACCGGGGAGTTGCCGATCAACTGGAGCCAGGATGGGAAGTCTCTGTACGTCTACCAGCCGGGCGAGATTCCGGCGAAGGTCAACCTGCTTGATGTGGCCACCGGGAAGCGAAAGCTGTGGAAACAGCTGGTGCCGGCCGATCCGGCAGGTGTCGCAACGGTTGGACCGATTGTCTTCACGCCCGACGGAAACACGTACGTCTACGGATTTCACCGCACGCTCGCCGATTTGTACATGGTGGAAGGGCTGAAATAAGGCTGCGTTGACGACTTAGGTTTGTATCAGGGCATGCCTTTAGGCATGCCGGTAAGCGATCGTTCATGAATGCGCCTTCAGGCGCTGACGCTCGCGATCGCGACTTTCTCCACAAGCTTGTCATCCCGAGCGAGTGCGAAATTCGCGAAGCGAACTTCGTGCGAAGTCGAGGGACCTGCTTTTGGAGAGAGGGCCTGCGATAGCTTGTTGCCCTAGACTATGACTCCCCTTCTCCGCTCACTCTCCTTGTGCCCCTCCAGCCATCTCTGCTCCAACATTCCCGCTCACGTTGGGACCGCGGCGCCCTCGCCCGTCCGGCCGAGCGTATCCCGGCACTGCGGAACCGCAATCACAGCCTACCTCTTGCTCTCCGCCAGCAATTCCTCCAGATACTGTTTCCAAACTGCAGGCAGCGAGTGCGTGCCGTGGCCGCGTGTCTGGTCGGTAATCGGCAGCAGGACGAAGCGGCCTTTCTTTACCTTCTTGATCTCGCGTTCGGCGATGCCAAGTTCAGGCGGATTGATCTGGTCGTCTGCGGAATTGACGAACATGACGGGAGCCTTGATCTGATCGAGCTTGGGCGAAGGGTCGTAAGTGCGCGAGGCGTCGAAGGCGTAGAGCAGGTCATTGGCGTCGTCGGGCGGAGACAGACGATGCTTCATGTACTCGTCCAGGTAGGCGTCTGCCTTTTCGCGCGTGGGATAGTCCTTCTGCATTTGCAGCGGACTGCTGCTCATGATCAGAAAGATGTCCATGGCGGTGCGCAGGCCTACTAGCGGCGGCTGCTTGTACTCGCCATTCATCCAGGCGGGATCGGAGCGGATGGCATCCATGATCATGGTGCGCATCATGCGATTGCGGCCCGCAATCTGAACCGGCAGGCAGGCCAGGGGCATGGCGGCGTCCACGAAGTCGGGATACGTTTCCAGCCAGACCCACGAATGCATGCAGCCCATAGAAGTGCCCATCAGCAGGCGGAGGTGGTCGACCTTCAAGCCCTCGGTGAGAAGCTGATGCTGGGCCTTGACCATGTCGTCGTAATCGTAGTGCGGAAATTTGGCGTGGAGGCCGTCGCTGGGTTTTGTGGAACCGCCGTGGCCGATGGAGTCGGGAAGAATGATGAAGTAGCGGCTGGCGTCGAGAAGCTGGCCGGGGCCGAAGAGAACTCCGGCGAAGCGCGCGCTGGTGAACTGTTTGCCGGCGCCGGTGGTGCCGTGGAGCACCATGACGGCGTTGGTCACGTGGCCGTTGGCGTCAATGACGGCCTTGCCGTAGGTGGCGTAGTGAAGTTTGACTTCAGGTAGGGACTCACCCGAGTTGAAATGAAAGTTGTGAACCGTAAAGTCGCCTTCGCTGAGTTTGGGAAATTCTTGCGCGAAGGCGGTGACGGAGAGCGCGAGAAGTGCGGAGGGCTGTGAATTTCATGCGGAAGAGAGTAATCCGAGAATGAGGAGTTGAGCAAGAAAACGCACTCTACCTATGAGACATTGGCCGATTCTAGCGAATGGAATTCCCCGCGGAATCCTGAGTGCGGCTGATTTTCGAAGGAGCCCGGGAAGAAGCACCTACCGTTACCGCCCGAAGGAAACCTCCACCATCACTTTGGAGTCCCTTGGCGTTCCGTCCTCCAATGCGGGTTCCCACCGCCACAACTTGATTGCCTCTACGGCGTTCTCGTCCAGGCCATATCCGAGGCCTTTCGTTACGCTTATGTCGCGGGCTTTCCCATCGATGCCGATCGTGAGCAAGAGAGTCACGACGCCTTGCACGTGCGCTTTGCGAGCCTGCTCCGTAAGCTCCGCCAGTGGACCGTACGCCAGCACGGCGGCAACTTTTCCCGTCTTCGGACGAAATGCGTTGCAGTTGGGAATGTAAGGCGTCGAGGGAGCGGGAAGGTCGACCGGATCAAAGCGGCCTTTTTTTCGCGATACAAAAGTAACCCCAATATACCCTTCTTGATTTTCCTTTGTCTTAACTTTTAACCACGGTCCTTCGCGTCCCAGCACATTAACTTTCTCGCCGCAACTGAGGGTTCCAACCGTCTGTTCGACGCAAGGATTAGAGCGCATTCCTATTGACTGGTGTTTGTCCCCTGGGGAGCAATTAATGTAACCCCAGTTACTAGCATTTTCAGCTAACGTTGGTAAAACAAACGCCAGGCAAAACGCCAGCCTTTGAATTATTCGCATGGGGTAGAGTCTCGCAGGAGCTTACAGGGGCGTCAACGTCGGTCGCAACTATGGATCTGACGCGCCAGGTATTGCAATGGCGCGAGTTCTTATCCAATCCCGTCGAAGCATCCCGCAGCGACTTCGGCCGTTTCGTTGAGCACCGGAGTTGCTGTCGTGCCGTATTCGAATCCCTTTTCAAAGGCTTTCAGGTTCAGTTCGCGGAAGTTTGAGGGAACGGAGTCAGCTACCGCTTTGCGGACGGCGTCAGGATCGAGCAGATGTGTAACCGCAGTGAAGAAGCCGACCATCACGGAGTTCAGCACCATGCGTTTGCCGAGTTCTTCAGCGATGCGAGTAGCGGGAATGCTGTAAATCTTCGTTCTCGAGGGTACGTCGTCAACGCGAACCAGGTCCTGCTCTACGATCAGGATGCCGCCTTCTTTCAGCTCGGGCGCGAAGCGCGTGTAGGCTTCCTGCGACATGACGACAAGAATGTCAGGACGGCTCACATACGGATACAGAACCGGAGAACCGGAAAGGATAAGCTGTGCGCTGCAGGCGCCGCCGCGAGCTTCCGGGCCGAAGTTCTGGGTCATGGTGGCGAACTCGCCCTGAAAGATGGACGTGGCTTTGCCGAGGATGATGGCGGAGAGTATTACGCCCTGTCCACCGAAGCCGGCGATACGAATTTCGGTTAGCTGCATACGGTTTCCTCGCTGCATGCCGAGCCATCGCACGCGCCGTCGCAATCGACGTAGCGGTCGCCCAGCGATGCCTCCAGCTGTGCATGCATGAGGGCGGAGTAGTCGGGACGATCGCGGTCGACAAACTTTCCTACGACAATCTCGCCCGTCATCGTCAGCCCGACCTCGCTGGTGGGTGCCCCGTGACGGATCTTGCTCTTCTCTTTGTAATACTTCATGGTGTCGAGGCCGTCCCCGAGGCGATTGCGCCGTTGGTAGAGCGTTGGACACGGCGAAATCACCTCGATGAAACTGAACCCTTTCTTCTGGAACGCTTCGCTGATGGCGCGCGCCAGTTGGCGGACGTGGAAAGTGGTCCAGCGAGCGACGTAAACGGCGCCCGCGGCCTCGACGAGGTGGGGAAGATTGAAAGCCGGCTCAAAAGTGCCGTAGGGAGAAGTCGATGTGATGGCGTGATCGGGCGTGGTGGGCGCGGTCTGGCCGCCGGTCATCGCGTAAATCAGGTTGTTGACGCAGATAACTTTGAGATCGATGTTCCGGCGCGCGGCGTGGATCAGGTGATTGCCGCCGATCGCGGAGAGATCACCGTCGCCGGAGTAGACGACCACGTTCAGCTTCGGGTTCGCCAGCTTCAGCCCTGTGGCGAATGGAATAGCACGACCGTGCGTGGTGTGGAACGAATCGAGTTTTACGTATCCCGCGACGCGCCCAGTACAGCCGATGCCGGAGACCAGCGCAAGCGACTGGAGGTCAATCTTCGATTCGATCAAGGCGCGCGCGAAAGAGTTCACGGTGGTGCCGATGCCGCAACCCGGACACCAGATGTGGGGCATGCGATCCGTGCGCAGAAAAGGCTCAACCGGATTGAGGATCGAGTTCATCGGCATGCCTCCACGATCGCGTTCAGAATGTCCTCGGGACGATGCACGCTCCCACCGGCGTGAGGAACGGAGATCGTTCTCGCTTTGCCGCCTGCAGCACGCTCGACTTCATGCACCATCTGGCCGAGATTGAGTTCGGGAACGACGAAAGCTTTGGTGCGTGCGGCTAAGTCGCGAATATGTTGCTCGGGGAAGGGCCATGCAGTGATGAGGCGGAACTTTCCTACTCGCAAACCCTGGGCGCGGGCCAGGTCAATCGCGCGCTGCGCTACGCGTGAAGTAATGCCGTAGGAGACGACGATCACGTCGGCGTTGTCGGTTCCTTCTTCCTCGTACAGCGCGATGCGATCGACTGCCGTGAGAATTTTGTTCTGTAATCGCCGGACGAGTTTGTCCTGGGTCTGCGGTGTCATGTTGGGATAGCCGCGCTCGTCGTGGGTAAGGCCAGTCACGTGGAACTTGTAGCCGTCGCCTGCGTGAGCGATCTCAGGAACCATGTCACCGTTCGTCGCATAGGGAAGATACTGGTCGGCTGACTTATGCGTGCGCTTGCGCGGGACAACCTCAATTTCGTCGGCGGGCGGGATGACGACCTTTTCGGTCATGTGGCCGACGACTTCATCCATCATCAGCATGACCGGCACGCGAAACTCTTCGGCGAAGTTGAAGGCGCGGACGGTCAGATCGAAGCACTCCTGCGGGGAATTTGGGCATAGCGCAATGATCTCGTAGTCGCCGTGCGAGCCCCAGCGAGCCTGCATCATGTCGGCTTGCGCGGGAAGCGTAGGCAGGCCGGTGGAGGGGCCGCCGCGCTGCACGTCCACGTAAACGCAAGGCGTCTCCGTCATGGCGGCGTATCCGATGTGCTCCATCATCAGTGAAAAGCCAGGGCCGGATGTGACGGTGAATGCTTTCGCGCCTCCCCATACGGCGCCTTGCAATGTGATCGAGGCGGCCAGTTCATCTTCCATCTGAATGAAGCATCCGCCAACGGTGGGGACGCGAGCCGCGAAGCGTTCGACAACTTCGGTAGAGGGCGTAATGGGGTATCCGGCGGCAAATCGTGCGCCCGCCGCTAGCGCGCCTTCGCAGCAGGCGTGGTCGCCATCCAGGAAATGCGTTCCGGTCATCACGCCACGGGGATCAGCTTTCAACGGTGGCCTCCTTATTATGCGCGGGGCCTTTGGCCGGGCTGAGCTTGTGGGCGTAGATGGCAAAGTCGGGGCAATACATGCCGCACAGGTCGCAGCCACTGCACTTCTCCGGGGCGATGACGTGAGGCGGGTGATATCCCTTCGAGTTGAAAGCCGAGGAGAGCGCCAGAACTTTTGTGGGGCAGAACTCAACACAAAAGCCGCAGGACTTGCAGCGCTCCACGATGATGGAAACCTGTCCTTTTGCCACTTCACCCCCACGCGGGAACGAAGATCGCTCCCCGATTCAGGACTAGATTATGAATTGCGGAGGTCGCACCGGGGTGTGATAGAGGTCACGGACTTATGTGAGGTAAGGCACGGATCCGGCCTGTTCGCGGAGGCCCAAACGTGGAAATAGAAGGATCTAAAAAGGTTGCGCCTCAGCTATTTCGGCGGATTGTGCTTGGCGCTCTTGCCCAGCGCCACCAGAAAGATTGCGCTCTTGCCCTTGGCCTGGGGAGAGAAGAAGCTGACGACGTCATCGTCGTAAAAGGTGAGGCCAGTCGCCCCAAAATTCTGTGCGTAGGCTGCAAGATAAAGTTTGCCGCCAACGATGCCGGCTTCGAGCTGCGCAGCGCGGTAGCCGCGATTTCCCAGCCGCGCCAGAACGTTTTCGAGGTCGGCGA
Organism: uncultured Acidobacteriota bacterium; assembly: GCA_963711675.1. Lineage (GTDB taxonomy): Bacteria > Acidobacteriota > Terriglobia > Terriglobales > Acidobacteriaceae > CAVQFB01. The sequence continues at coordinate 40,627 of CAVQFB010000018.1, forward strand.
GGAAGAAAATGTCGGCTGCGGCGTCACCCGGCAAGTCTTGTTCGAGGCCGAGATATTTTGCTTTGTCGCGAAAGGCGCCCTTCTTCAAATAGTTCAAACTTCTTGCTGGTGCGGTCGTAGAAATAAGCGCCGGGGTCGAGGCCGACCACGCTGTTCACGATCACATAGAGATCGTTGAGATGAGGGGCTGTGGGCGAGAGGAAGTCGGCGGGTATGCCGCGTGTTGCGAAGTCCAGCGCCGTTGAAAGTTGCTGAAGGGTGATCGGATCGCTGGAGAACTTGCGCGTGGAGCCGCGGCGGAGAATGACCTGCTCGACCGTGTCGCGGGAGAGTTTGGGATTCAGTGGCTCGGAAGTGGCGGCGCTCGCGGAATTCGTGTCGGTCGCCGCACCCGCCGAAACCGCATGACGCCACGCCTCCACTTCTTCCGGCAGAGTGAAAGATGAGGCTTCGTGCATCTGGCGCATCGCGGGATAGTCCACCTCTGTCTTCGAGTAGGGAACCACGGACAATCTGAGCGGGGTGACCGGGGCCGCTGGCAGAATGTTGGGAGACGCGACATATCCCACGGGAACGAGCGAGAGCGCAACTTCACGCCGCGTATCGAGATCGAGCAGAGCGTTGATATCGCGATCGACGAAGCCGGTGATCACTCTTGCGGGAAATGCCTGCGCGGTTGTGATGGCAAGCGCATTGGCCAGGAGAGTGCCGTTGTCCCAGCCAAAATGGCGGTAGGTGCGTGAGCGATACTTCCATGCGTTGCGCCAGTAGATGCCCGTACAAATAATGGTGAGTGGTGCGTGGGCGATGGAAGGTTCGCCGTTAGTGGCTTTGACGATTACGTCGCGAAAATCGCCCTTGCGCAGTTCGCGCAGCCCGGATTCCGCCACTCCATAGTGATAGACGCCTGCGGCAAGTCCGGGCAGGTCGCCGCAGACGACGTACAGCTCAATTTCATAGAGAGCGCCGGTGCAGGCGGCAGCACGAAAGAAGATTTCGCCGCCCTCGTGTTTACGGCTGCGTGTGACGCCGGCGGAGAAGAAGAGCAGTTGAGCGAGAGCTTCAAGATCGGGTACGGCATCTGCGGATGGACTGACGGCCGGAGAGGAAATGGCTGAGAGCGCCGCGACGCCGGTCTGTTTGAAGTCGCGCGGCAGACGCATGACTTCGAGCGTGGGATAGATCTTAAAGAGAAGCGGCTTGTTTTCCCAATCGAGAAAGTGCGGATGCGTCCGGATGCTCAGGTACGAGTGTTTTGTGCCGTTGTGATATTTACGGGCAGCATCGATATCGCGATTCGAACTCACTGCAGCCCTTTCTTCCTGAGAAATTCCGCGACCACGTCCTTGGGGTCACGATGTTGCCCGTCGACGGCATAGTTCAGTTGGCGCATCTCTTCGTCAGAAATCTTGTTCGCCAGTTCAGCCAGCGCTACGCGCAGTTCAGGATGCCGCGAGAGTGTCTGCGCGCGAACAACGGGGACCGCCTCGTAGGGCGGAAAGTAGTGGCGATCGTCGTCGAGCACGAAGAAATCAAACGCCGGAATGAGGCCATCGGTTGTGTTGCCGGCGATGAGGTCAACCTGTTTGTCTTTGAGCGCGCGATTGAGCAAACCGAGATCCATGATGCGCGGTTGGTCGGCGAAGCGCAACCCGTACGTTGCCACCAACCCTTTGTAGCCGTCGGGGCGTTCCATGAATTCATAGCCGAAGCCGGGCCGCCATTGCGGAGCATAGGCGGAGGCCTGGGAGATGGTTTGCAGGCGTAACCGTCGCGCCTCTTCACCACGAATTTCGATAGCGAAGGTGTCGTTGAATCCGAGCGTGGGCCCAACCTCCAGATTGAAGCGCCGCGCGTAGTCGGTCTTCACGCGTTCGAATACCTGTTCGCGGTTGCCTTGGGGTTGCTCCTTCAAGACTGCGGTCAGCGCGGTGCCCGTATATTCCGGATAGATATCAATTCGGCCCGCCAGGATGGCCTGCTGGCATATAAAAGTTCCCGCGAGATAGAAGCGGCGCTCCACCTGGAGCTTGGTCTTCGACTCGATCTGCTGGGCGATGAGTTCGCCGAGGACGAGTTGTTCGGTGAAATTCTTGGACCCGATGACGACGACGTTCTCGCGCGAGGGAAGGCACGAAGGAAGAAGGAGCAGGCCGAGGAGGACCGTCAGCAATCCGCGCGGGAATGGGAGTGGGGAAGTGTTTGCTGCGGATTCGGTCCCAGTGAGGCCGGCGATGCTCATGGTTGATTGGAATCTTGCGCGGTCCGTGTCAGTGAAAGCGCAGGCATCGGCGGCTAGCGCGGCTGGAGCCGCTTTTCCAGCAGCCCAAACCCGAAATCGGCCAGAATTGCCAGTAGAGCCGCGGGAACCGCGCCGGCCAGAATGACCTGATTGTTCACCATCGCCAATCCGCGAAAGATGAATTCACCAAGCCCACCGGCGCCGATAGCGGCGGCGATGGTGGCGAGGCCGACGGAGATGACCGTGGCCACGCGAATGCCCGCGATGATGACGCTCAGAGCCAGCGGGAGTTCCACCTGAAACAAAAGTTGGCGATCCGTCATGCCCATGCCGCGGCCCGCTTCGACGACGGCGTGATCGACGCCCGTGATTCCCGCGTAGGTATTACGGATCATCGGCAAGAGAGCGTACAAAGTGAGCGCGAGAATCGCCAGACGGTCGGCACGCTCTCCGATCCAAGGTGCAGGCAGAAGGAAACCGAACAGAGCGAGGCTGGGAATAGTTTGAATGATGTTCGCACTGCCAAGCACGGGCTTGTTCAGCCGGGGATAGCGCGTGATCAGAATGCCGAGCGGAACGCCGATCAAGACTGCGAGAACGGTGGAAACTCCGACCAGCCACAGGTGTTCCGCGGTGAGTTCAACCACCTGTGAGCGGTTCTGAACCATGAAGTGCCAGAAGTTCACACCACCTCCCGCCGCCTGAAGAGTTGCAAGTCGGTCTGAAACGCCTCCATATAAGCCTGAACGAGCGGCTCCTTCGATTGCACGAATTCCTCCGGCGTGTGCACCGCGACGAGAGAGCCTGCTTCTAGCAAAGCGATCCGCGACCCTAACAGCAACGCTTCGCGCATGTCATGGGTGACGAAGACGACAGTTTTGTGAAGACGTTCCTGCAGCGACGCAAATTCGCGCTGCAGTTCGGCGCGAGTGATAGGGTCGAGTGCACCGAAAGGTTCGTCCATCAGGAGAATCGGGGGATCGGCGGCCAATGCTCGCGCAACGCCCACGCGCTGCCGCTGGCCTCCGGAGAGTTCCCTGGGATAGCGCGATGCAATTTGCGAGTCGAGACCCATCAACTGCAGAAGTTCGTCGACACGCTTTTTTGTGCGCTCGGCGGGCCAGCTTTCGATTCTCGGAACCAGCGCGATGTTGCGCTCCACGGTGAAATGAGGGAATAGGCCGACATCCTGAATGACGTAGCCAATCATGCGCCGCAAGCGAATCACATCCCAGGTGGTGGTTGGACGGCCGTCCACGCGAACTTCGCCGTCGCTCGGCTGAAGAAGGGAATTGATGAGTTTCAGAGTTGTGGTTTTGCCGGAACCACTGCGTCCCAGCAGCACGAGCGTCTCACCGCGCTCGACCTGAAGGTTTAACTCACGCAGGAGCTCATGGGTGCCGTTGATGCGAAAGCTGACTTGCCGGAAGTCGATGGCGGCGCCGTTGGCGGGGGCAGAAGGCATAACAAGTAATTTCTAATTCAATTTGGATCGGCGAGCGAGGCCCGAGATGCCAAAACTTTTTGGCGCGATGAGCCTGGAAATTCTGACCGCTGACTGACAATGACTGATCCGATTATCTCAATTTCCGCGCGAATTTCGCTATGAACGGTAAGAAATGTCGGGCAGTCCGGTGATGCGAATGCCGGAGTGGCCTTTGTGGCGGATATTGAGCGCGATCAGCAACGCGGTGACCTGCTCCACGATGCGCGCATTCTCCAGCTTGCCGCCGTCGATGGCGCGTACTCCGGGAATTTTGACAGCCAAATCGGAAGCGACTTGGGTTGCGTTGGGATCGTCGCTGCAGATGATGACATCGCATTCCACGGGGGAGTTGGCGTTGGTGAGATCGGCGGAAATATTGTGAAACGCAGCCACTACCGTGACACCCTTGGGGACCAGTTCGGCTGTCTGTTGCGCGGCCGAGCCTTGCCAGACGCCAAGAGTGCGCGTTGCGCGCCCGCCCACGCCGCTCGCCAGCGGGACCGTGGCATCGATCAGAATACTGCCGGGACGAATGGCGGGCTTGAGTTGCTTCAACAGTGCCGCCTGGCCTTCGAAGGGAACGGTCAACACGAGGAGGTCGGTGGCGGCGCATGCTGCGGAATTTTCCGCGCCGGTGACCTGAGCGTTAGGGCCGACCTGCTCCTTGATTTTAGCGGCAGCAGCTTGGGCACGAGTTGCATCCCGCGATCCGATGATTACGGTTTCCCCGGCCCGCGCCCAGCGCAAAGCCAAACCCATCCCTGCCGGACCGGTGCCGCCCAGGACCGCGATCGGCTTGCTCATGCGAACTCCGGCTCGAGGCTGTGCTCGCTGGTGAATTCCTCAGTTGCCAGCTTGATCGTCATACGGGTGTAGGTAGTGTTTCGCTCCGCCGGAATGCGGCCAATCTCGAGAATCAAATTCTGGAATTCTTCCGGGCTGGTGTACTGACCCGCCGTCGCGCCAGCTTCGCGAGAAATATTCTCTTCCATCAGGGTGCCGCCGTAGTCGTTTGCGCCTGCATGCAGGCACAGCTGAGAGAGATTGCGATTCAGCTTCACCCAGGAGACTTGAATATTGTTGATGGATCCCGCCAGCATGACGCGGGCGAGGGCGTGGATCTTGAGGTGTTCTGCAAGCGTCGGGCCCGGACGCGACAGTCCCTGCTGGAAAAGCAGAGTATTCTGGTGCACAAATCCCAGGGGAACAAATTCGGTGAAGCCGCCGGTCTCGTTCTGAATTTCACGGAAAAGAAGCAGCTGGTTGACCCAGTGCGCTGGAGTTTCGGAGTGACCGTACATGAGCGTGGACGTGGTGCGAATTCCGCAGCGGTGCGCGGTGCAGATGATCTCCTTCCACTGCGCAGTCGAGAGCTTGTTGCGCGAGAGAACAAATCGCACCTCATCATCGAGGATCTCAGCTGCGGTGCCAGGTAAGGTGTCGAGACCGTTGTCGCGCAACATCGACAAGTAGTCAGCGAGCGCCATGCCGGTGAGCTCGATGCCGTAGAGAATTTCCATGGGCGAGAAAGCGTGGATGTGTATGCCCGGCGTGGCATTCTTCACAGCGCGAAGGATGTCACGATAATAAAAAGGAGGGAGACCATGGGGCAGACCACCCTGGATGCAAACTTCAGTGGCGCCGAGTTCCCAGGCCTCGGTCGCCTTGCGGGCCACATCCTGAAGAGTCAGGAAGTACGAGTCGGATTCCCGCGGGCCCCGGCTGAAGGCGCAGAACTTGCATCCCACGAAACAAACATTCGTAAAGTTGATATTACGATTGACGACGTACGTGACCAGATTGCCCGCGAGTTCACGACGGAGATCATCGGCGGCGACCAGCAACCCGAGCAGGTCATCGCCCTCCGAGTTCGCGAGCATGAGGCATTCTTCGCGGGAGAGAATGCTGCCATCCTGACGGTCGAGAACTTTTTCAAGCGCAGCGCGGGCCGCCGAGGTCATCCGCGGCACAATCTGGCTCCAGTCAAGGGCTGGGAAGTTTTCCAATTCGGCAGTTGGCAAAGTTCGGAGCACGACATCCTCCCTAACGGAACAGATCGTTGGCTGCAGGACGGATTAAATCACGAGCGCGCCCCTTAGCGGGTTGGTAAGGAAAACCGCGAACGATGCACGCGGGCGTGCGAGACAGCTTGCCGCAGAGCAGGCCTGCCGCGCAAGCCAATTCATCAGCAACGGCATCCAGACTGACGCGCAGATCGTAGCCGTGCGGATCGCGGCGTCCACGATAATCGCGCAATGCGTTCATTCCAGCCACGCCGATGGCAGCCTCGGTCAATCCTTCGCGCCAGGGACGCCCAAAGCTGTCACTGATGATGACGGGGATGGAGAGCTTCAGAATATTTCTGAGCTGGCGGTGAAGCTGGGCGGCGGATTTGTCCGCGTCTTTGGGCAAGAGCAGCGCATGGCAGCCGCCATCGACGTTGGAAACATCGACGCCGCTGTTGGCGCAGACCAGACCATGCGACGTTTCCGTGATGAGCACGCCATTCTTGCGGCGCACAATGCGCTTGCTTTCTTTCAAGGCAAGCTCGGTGACACGCGCGTCGACATGAAAGCGGCGTCCCCAGTTCCTCGAACTTGCCGATGGCTTGATGCGGTCTAACCTGACCAGCCGTCCCTCGGCCTTGGACACGACTTTGTGCTTCACTACCAGGATGTCACCCGACTTCAGCGTGACTTTTTGATGTCGCAGGGCCTCGAGCAGTTTCTTTGCCAGCGAATCTCCGGGCTTAATCTCGTCGGCTACGGGAACAGGAATGACCCGTAGCTCCTGGGGACGCTTATTCATTGGCGGCCAGCGGGCGATCGGTGAGATTCCAGTGGCGTATGAGGTGCTGGGCACGGGTTTCGCCGGGAGCGTCAGCCAGGGGTTGCAGGTCAAATGGATTATCGACGTCCATCGCGATGCCCGGCAGAGACAATGTAACGCATGGCTTGCCCGAAGCATGCGCAGATGCCAGGTGTGGCTTGAAACTGTCATTGCCGAAGCGCAGCGGAAAAAGATTGGCCGGACGACGGAACGCGGCATTCGTACCACGACCATCGCCAGCGGGTACGAGCACAGAGCCTTCGGGCGGGGCCGATTGAAGAATGGCCTCCAGTTCCCAGGCTTGAATCAGAGGAATATCGGCTGGTATGACCAGCGTGCTGTCATCGTCGCGCTGCCGGCAAATTTCAGTGGCCATTGCGATGGCATCGGTCTCGCTGATGTTGGCGTCAGGAATGATGTGGAAGCCGAACTTGCGGGCCAGCTCCATGGCAAAGGGGTCGGTTGTAACAATGCCAACTTCCGGGCGGTTTTGCCACAGTCCCAGGGCCTCAAGTACGTCTTCGGCCATGGCGTTGGCAAGCTCGAAGCGTGCGGTACTGCCAAGCACGGGTGAGAGGCGCTGCTTGGCGTTCCTCAGATTTTTGATCGGGACCAGAATCATGGCTGGTCCGCGGCGCCACGCGCAACATCGGCTCCCGAAGCGAGTGAAACTGCGGCTCGGGCCAGTGCGATCCTGTCTTCGGGCGTGCGCATGATGGTGTTGGTGCAGTGGACCTGAAATCCGTTGCTCCGCAACATTTCTGCGGCGGCGGAGTCGCGAACGTCGGCGATCAGGAGATCGAGGAAGTCATGGTAGGCCTCGGCCACCCCCGCGATCGAAACTGGCAGACCCTGCGCAGACATCAAGTTGCCCGCAGGTCCTGCTACGGCTGCGTTGCCCACAATCGGGCTGATGGCGATGACCTTTGCCTTGGTCTCGACCAGTGCCTTGTGAATACCGGGGACGGCGAGGATGGGACCAATACTCGTGATCGGGTTGCTCGGCGCAAACAAGACAGCATCGGCGGAGCGAATCGATTCGAGAACGCCGGGAGCAGGTTGAGCCTCCGCCGCGCCCGCAAAGCGCACGGACTCGACCGGATCCTGGTACCAGCGCTGGACAAAATATTCTTCAAAGCTAAGCTCACCGATCGGCGTGAGCACGCGAGTTTCAACCGGCGAATCGCACATAGGGAGAATGCGGGCTTTCACGCCCAGGTTCTGGGCGATCTCCGCCGTCACCTGCGAAAGCGTTTTGCCTTCCCCCATCAACTTCGTGCGCAAAAGATGCTGGGCCAGATCACGGTCGCCTACCTGAAACCAGATCGGCTGGCCCAGGTGCCCCATGGATTGCTGGCAGAAAAACGTGTCGCCCTTCACGCCCCAACCGCGCTCGCTGCTGAGTATGCCGGCGAGAACGTAAGTGATCGAGTCAAGGTCAGGGGAGACATAGAGCCCCCACCATTTGAGGTCGTCTCCTGTGTTGACAATGATAGTAAGTTCTTCGGGCGGCACCACCTGGCGCAGGCCGTCGACAAATTTTGCACCGCCGGTACCACCAGTGAGCACAACAATCATGCAGCCCTCCGGGCGTAACCATCCTCCGCTGCGGCGGCGGTCACTCGACGGGCGAGCAGGCCGCCACGAGCGATGCCTGCCGGCAGGAACTCGGGATAAACCGGCAGTCGCTGACGAAGCTGAAAACCTTTTGCCTGGGTACGCAGTTCAAGTTGCTCGAGATGAGGCCAGGGCCGTTCGGGATTAATAAAGTCAGGCGTCAGGGGCGATACTCCGCCCCAGTCGTTGATACCGGCGTCGAGCAGATCATCATAATACGGCGCAGAAAGGTTAGGCGGCGCCTGTATGTTGACGTTGGGCATCAAGAGCCGAGCCACGGCGACGGTGCGCAACATCTCACCTCGACTGGGCTCCGGTGAATTGTGCATGGGAATATCCGGCTTGACCCTGAAATTTTGCACGATCACTTCCTGAATGTGGCCATAGCGCTCATGCAGTTCGCGAATGGCGAGCAGGGTCTCGACCCGATCCTCGATAGTCTCGCCGATCCCGATGAGCAAGCCGGTTGTGAATGGAATGCCTTGCTTGCCGGCTTCCTCGATGGTGCGAAGGCGCTTCGCGGGAAGCTTGTCAGGAGCATTGTCGTGGGCGGCGCCGGGTTGGAGCAATCGGTCGTTCGTACTCTCAAGCATCAGACCCATGCTGGGAGAGACTGCGGCGAGTCTACTAAGCCACTCGGCACTCATCAGGCCGGGATTGGGATGCGGCAGCAGGGTCGATTCGCGGAGGACGAGCTCGCACATCGCCTCGAGATACTGAAGGGTTGAGTTATAGCCCAGCCGCCGCAGGGTATCGCGCATCTCGGGAAAGGCGAGTTCAGGCTTATCTCCGAGACTGAAGAGGGCCTCCGTGCACCCGAGCTTCTCGCCGGAGCGAACCACGGCCAGAACTTCCTCTGGCGTCATAGTATGCGCGCCGGGCTGGCCGGGATCGCGGCGAAACGTGCAGTAGCCACAATAGTCGCGGCAAAGGTTGGTCAGAGGGACGAAGACTTTGCGCGAGTAGGTGATCACTCCGGGCTTGAAGCGCTCTTTGAGGGCGCGAGCCGTGGCGAGAAGGTCGGGAAGATCCTCATCGCGGCACTCTAGCAGGCGACAAGCCGCGGCGCGGGAGACTTTCTGGCCGTGGCGCACGTCCATCAGCCAAGAATCCAAGGACTCTTTCCGGTGGAGCAACGAACGTGCAGAAGCGAAACCCACGATGGTGGCGGTTACGATCTCGAATCAGGTGCGGATATCCCAGAAACGGAATGATACATGAGACCGCCAAGAAAGTTGCCGGCGCGGAGGGCGACAGAAGCCGATTCGTCCACCCGATTTGCGACAGTTTTTTGAACAAATTCGGCTACGAAAAATCATAACTTCCCAACCATCGTAGTCGAGAATTGTTCAACACTTCAACACTTGACAAATTGAACATTCCGGGGGAAGATGCCCACCCTTAGCGATCCGCCGTTATGGAACGTTCGCCCATCCACCGGACCAGTGTCGCGGATCAGGTGGCGTCGATCCTGAGACAGAAGATTCTGGATGGCGATCTGCGTCCGGGAATGCCGTTGCAAGAGGTGCCGCTGGCCAGTTCACTGGGTGTCTCGCGCAACACCATGCGGGAGGCAATGCGCATCCTGGCGATCGAAGGGCTGCTGAAGAAAAGCCCGCATCGCGGAGTGGCAGTGGCCCAGCTCTCGTTGAAGGATGTGCAGGAGATCTATCACGTCCGCCGGATGCTGGAAATACCGTCGGTGCTGGCGGCAAAGAAAGACGAGCGCGGCATTCTCAACGAACTGCGTACGACGGTGGAACAGTACGAGCGGGCTGTGAGTGCAAAGGACTGGGTGAAGGCGGTGACCGTCGATCTGCACTTTCACAGCCTGCTTATTCGTTTTCAGCACAACCAGCGGCTGGAGTCGTTCTACCAGCAGGTGATCGGGGAGTTGCGGATGGGCATGGTCCTGGTGGACCGTCGCCACGACGACCCGGGCGGGTTGATTCCCGCGCACCGCAAAATGTATCAGCTCCTGACGGCGGGAAAATTGAAAGCGTGCTCGGAGTTGCTGGCTCGGCACCTGGACGACTCGGAGGCCAGGCTGACGCGAGTTATGAACGGAAGGATGGCGAAGTCAGATGCGAAACCGGCAACCTAAGCCGGATTGAGCCGGATTCATAAGTGATTGTGACGGATGAGAAGGTGGCTATTTTCGGGGATTGGGAGGGGCAAATGAGATCTACCTTCGCTGAAAGCGCAACGCGGAAACACAACAACAGACCTGGCAACCCGGAGGCAGGCAGCTGGCTTGTTTCTCTTGGGGGAAAATCGAGACTGATCGTCACGCTTCTTGGCCTGATGGCTCTGGCGGGGGCAGCTTTGCTGCAGGCGCAGACCGTTACAGTCACGGTGCAGGGACGGGTCTCTGACACCACGGGGGCGGCGATTCCGCAGGCTACCGTGGCCGTCGCGAACGCTGCCACAGGATATACGCGGTCCGTCACCTCAACCGCGACCGGCGACTACCAGCTGGCGCTGCTGCCGGTCGGAGATTACACGGTCACTGCGGAGAAGCAGGGTTTCCAGAAGCAGGCGAAGAAAGTGCACCTTGATGTGGGCGTGGCGGCGAACCTCGACTTCGCCCTTGCCGTGGGCCAGGTGACGCAGCAAGTGGAAGTGCAGGACGTAGGCGAGGTTGCAGAGCCGACGCGGAGCATGGTGAGCTCCGTGATCTCCACCAACGAGATCGAAAGCTTGCCGACCAACGGACGCGAATTCATTGACTTCGCGCTGCTGGCACCCGGCGTCACGATAGGCAACACCACGTCAGGGAGTACGGACGTTATCGTCGAGCCGGTTACGAAGCTGTCATTTGCCGGTCAGAATATACATTTCAACTTCATCGCCGTGGATGGCGCGGATGACATCTCCACGGCATCGGGCATCCAACGGGGCACGCCGCCGCAAGAGTCGGTGCGCGAGTTCCGTGTGATCAACACGGACTACACGACAGAGTTCGGTCGCGCCACCGCCGGCATCGTGAATATCGTCACCAAAAGCGGCACGAACGCTCTGCATGGGTCGCTCTACGAATACTTTCGGAATAACGCGATGGATGCGAAAAGTATCCTTTCGGCGCCGGGATTCAACGTGCTGCGCCAGAACCAGTTTGGCGCCACGCTCGGTGGTCCCATACGGAAGGATCGGATATTCTTCTTTGCCAACTATGAGGCACAGCGGCGTGAGGAATCGCCCACCTACAATTCCATCGTGTTGAACAACATCGCGGCGATCAATAACGTAAAGACAACCGTGTACGGCTTGCCCGCGGAAAACCTGTTCGTGCTGCGCGACGGGAACACTGACAACGGCTTCGCGCGGCTCGACGCCAACCTCGGCAGCAAGAACTACGCGTATGCTCGGTACTTCGTCAACGACGACCGTTTGACCAATCAGTCGCCGCTCAACAATGGCTTCGATATGCCCTCGGCGTTCAAGAACAACTTCATTCGTGACCAATCGCTGGCGGGCGGGCTAACGACCACTCTGTCATCTTCGTGGGTGAACGAACTGCGCCTGCAGTACGCACACCGGACCTTTGATTTCCCGGTGGTGTCGACGCAGCCTCACCTGGAGGTCGCCAACACGTTCGCCGTGGGCGTCAATCGCGGCAATCCGGACATCTACCGCGAGCACCGGTTCGAGCTTGTGGACAATATGACCCACAACGTCGGCCAACACACAATCAGCTTCGGAGGAAATTTCAGCCGGGTATCGACCTACGAGTCGTTCCCGCTGTTCTACCCGTTTGAAGCCGACTTCTCGAATCTGCCGGCATTTCTCGGGACCGACGGCGCGGCCGGTTGCCCCTCAGGCGTGGCGTGCCCCGATCCTTTTGTGGTCTTCTTCCAGCGGTTCAGTACATCTACGACTCCATTGTTCACGGAAGGGGCGCTGGCGGGTGGCATCGGCGTCTACCAGGGCGGAGCGATATCCCAAGCGGTGCGGCAACAGTCTTCCGCAACCCTGGACCACACCTACAGCGGCCTTTACCTGCAGGACAAGTGGCGCGCCAGCCAGAAGCTGACCCTGAACGGCGGAATCCGGTGGGAGTTCGAGACCTGGCCCTCGGGAGTGCTGAACACACAGACGAAGAATTTCGATCCTCGCGTGGGATTGGCCTACGACCTTGGGACTTCCAACAAAGTCGTTTTCCGGGCAGGATTCGGACTGTTCCACGGAATCATTCCGTCGCCGTTGCTCATGTGCCAGGCGCCGTCGTGCGGCGGTCAGGCCAAGTATCCCAACCGTCCGTTCGAAGACAGTCTGAACGCCAACACGGGGCTGTTCAGTTTTGCCAGTTCTCCGTTCATCAATTTTCTTGCTTTGAACTCCCTGCTCACGAAGGGCACCTATCCCAACGGGACGCCAGAATCGTTCTGCCCGGATGGCACGCTGGCGAGTTGCGGCTTCCTGCAGGATGCAACCATCGTCCGCTTCAACCAGAACCACCAGAATCCTTACGGAATTCAAACCAGCGCGTCAATTGAATTCCAGCCCTTCAGGGACGCAGTGCTTAGCATCTCAGGGGTTCACCTGCGGGGCGTACACCTGGGCAGCTTCTACAACGTGAACCAGCCCGATCCGTCTGGCACTGTCAAAGTGTTCAGCTCGGACGGGAAGTCGAGTTGCAAGGATGTTTATTTCAACTTTGCTTTCGTGGGCCTGCCTCCGACCAACTGTACACCTTACCCGGCTGCCTTCGTCATTCCTAACACGCCGCACCTGAATGCGATTCCCGGATTCCGCAACAACCAGTACAGCGTGTTTTTCGAGGCGACCTCGGGCTGGGATTCGGTGTACGACGGGTTGCTGGTGAACTTGAGCAAGAGACTCAGCCGCAACTTTTCCTATCAGGTGAGCTACACCTGGTCGCATTCGATCGACGATGGACCGAACCCAAGCTTCGTGCTGATCCCGCAGGACAGCGCCAAGTTCCGGGGCGAGCGCGCCGGTTCGGCGGATGACGTGCGGAACCGCTTCGTAGGGAACGCCGTGTTCTCCAGTCCTTCGAACTGGAATGCTTTCCTGCGCGATTTCAGTTTCAGCACGATCATTACGCTGCAGTCTCCGCAGTACTTCACCAAGTATGCCGGCTTCGACGTGAACGGAGACGTTTTCGGTAACAACGATCGCGTGGGGGCAGAGTCGCGTAACACGTTCAAGGGCGATTCGCTGCAGACTGTTGATATTCGGCTCGAGCGCTCGTTCCCGATCGGCGAGAAAGTGAAGGTACAAGCCATGGCAGAGGCGTATAACCTGCTGAACACGGTGAACATCCGGTACTTCAATACGAACTATGCTGCGGCAGACTTCTGTCCGTTGGATCCTGGCGCACCGGGATGTGCGGGAGCGCCGGCGTTCTATCGCGAAGGTTCTCCGAATGCGTCGTACGGGTCTCCGAGCGCGGTGTTTAACCCACGGCAACTTCAGTTGGTAGTACGCTTGAGCTGGTGAGGGTTTCCAGCGGTATGAGGAATTGTTTGCCTCGCCGCTGAACAGCCTGGAAGTCTCAGGTTTTCGGAGTCAGAAGAAACGCGGCCTCGAAAACCTGAGACCTCAACTGCATATCAACCACAGGGACGCCCGACCTTCCATGAGCGTGACGCAGTCTGAATTCCGCAGGGCGATGGGATGCTTCGTCACTGGGGTCACGGTAATCACAGTCGATCAGGACGGGGAAGTACACGGCATGACGGCAAATGCGTTCACATCAGTTTCGCTGGATCCTCTGCTGGTGCTGGTTTGCGTCGACCACAGGGCTCGCACCCACGCGCACCTGCACGCCAGAAAACGATTTGGTGTGAACGTCCTTGCCGGGAATCAGCGGGCGGTTTCCGAATACTACGCGAAGAATGAGGAGACGCATCAGCATGCTGAGCAAGCCGGAGCGCATTTTGACCGCACCCGGCATGGAACACCCGTGCTTCGCGGTGCGCTCGCTTACCTGGAGTGCCGTCTGCACAGTACCCAGGAAGCAGGGGACCACACAATTTTCATTGGAGAGGTTGAAGATGCGGTGGTTCGGGAAGGGGAGCCGCTGCTCTATTTTCGAGGGCAGTACCGCACGCTGCCGCGCGAGGATGCTTCGAAGTCACAGAAGCACTAATGTGCGCAGTTGTGCCATGAGGGTGGGGAGACCAACATGAGATTCGGCATCTATTGCGAGATGCAAACGCCGCCGGGGAAATCCTACTATGACTTGACCTGGGAAATCATGCGGCAGATCGAGCACGCGGACGACTCCGGTTTTGACGTGTATTCGGTTATCGATCACCACTTCTTCCAGAAGTTCTCGATCTCAGCGAATCCCCTGGCGATGTTTGCCGCTGCCGCCCAGCGCACATCGCGCATCCGTTTTCGAACTGCTTTGCACACCCTGCCGCTGGAAAATCCGATGCGCCTGGCGGGCATGATTGCCGAGACCGATATTCTTACCAACGGGCGCCTGGAGTGCGGTCTGGGACGCGGTCACGCATGGCTGTTTGGGCCCTCTGCCCTGCCTTTGGAAGAGAGCCGTCCCCGTTATAACGAGGCCGTCGAGATTCTGGAGCTGGCTTTCACCAAGGAAAGGTTTTCTTACGACGGACAGTTCTACAAGGTAAAAGATGTGGCGGTCGTCCCCCAGCCAATCCAGAAGCCGCACCCCAAGTTCTATACCGGCGGCACGAGCGACATCACTTATCAGATGGCGGGAGAGAAGGGATGGGGAATTTTTGTCCCTCCGCTGCTGCCCTGGAAAGTTCTGGAAGCGCCGCTGAACATTTACAAGAAAGCCTGTGCCGAACACGGCCACGAACCGGACATCGTGTATATACGGCCGGTCTATCTCGACGAAGACGAAAAGACGATTCGACGGGAGGTAGAGCAGGCGTTGCATAATTTTCTGGCGTTTAACGCGTCCCCAGTCGATTCGATTCAGAGCGAGGAGAAGAAAGCGGAACTTCGCGCCAAGGGCTATGGCTTCTATGCCAGCGGGGCGCTGGAGTCGCTGACCCAGCTTACCTACGAGCAGATCGTCGAGCAGGAGATCGGTTTTATCGGTACGCCCGACAAGGTGATCGGTCAGATTCGTGAATTGCAGAAAAAGGGTGGCATTGGCGAGCTGGCGATCGTTTCGAACTTTGGCGGACTTGATCACTGGAAGAGCATCAAGACGCAGGATCTTTTCGCCAAGCATGTGATGCCGGCATTCCGTAAGGCTACGACGCGGGTGGCGGCGGACTAAAAGCAAGTTCCCAGTACCGGGTACCTGGTGAGCTCGGGATAGTTCATGGCGACAGTGGTGACACCATCGACGGCGGCTTCTACGTTCGCTCCCATGAGCGCGCGGAGAATACTGATCTTTGGTGGGATCGCGCTGATCGCTGGCGGCATGTTGTTCGGCGATATTTTCGCGGTATTCGTCTTGCACCAGAATGCGGGTATGCAGGGAGAAGCATTAATCGCTGCCACGCAGGCGGTGGCGGCGCAGAATCCGACGGCGGTCAGGGATATTTTCGCGAGCCTCGGCGGGATGCTGGAAGATCGTGGAACGAAGGTGGACGCGCATGTTCACATGACCGGCGCCGGCTACCTGGCCTTGTTGCTGGCGCTGCTGCAGCCTTATATAGCCCTCCCCCAAGGCGTTAAAAGGTGGTTAGCCGCGCTGTTCGTCACCGGGGGCGTGCTGCTCCCGGTTGGCATCTTTCTAATTCATTATGTTGGATTGGCGTACAGTCCGTTTGCGGTGATCGGATGGGCCAGCGTCCTGGCCGACTCCGCGGGGGCGCTGCTGATTGTTGCGTTGATCGGAGAAGCCTGGGGATTGTCGAAGTATTTGGGCGGTGTGAGAAATCAAGACGTTGCCGAGAGCGCTGCGGATAGCGGTTGGTCGCGACGCGCGTTGTTGAGCGGTGGAACCGTGCTGATTCTGGTGGGATTCTTGCACGGAGCGTGGTACTCGGCGTTCCGGCTCTACCCGCACGAGGCGCAAGAGATCCACATTCTGGAAAGTATGCTGGACGATGCTGGCACGCCGACCAACCTTCCTGCTGCGGCGAATGAGGTAAGGAATTTTGGAAATCTGGCGGGTGAGAAAGCGGTGAACATCGCGGCGCATTCTCATATCGTAGAGTTCGGCCTGCTCGCTATTCTGTTGTCGTTTGTGCAGCCGTATGTGTTCTTGAGCGAGACCTGGAAACAGCGTTGGGTGAAGACGCTGTTGGCTGGGTCGATCATACTGCCGGTATTCGTCCTGCTCGAACTGAAGCTTGGACTGCTGGCAGGGGGAATTGCCGACGTAGGCGGCTTGATGGTAATCGTTGCGCTGGTCGCCATGCTGGTCGGCGTGCTGCGTTACAGCGGCAGCCTTGATCAAACAGAGGAGCTGCGATGAGCGGCTCGCAGAAACTGCTGATCCTTGGCGGACTCGCGCTGGCGTCGTTTGGAATGCTCTACGGACTGCACTATGCAGTATTCATTGAGCACCAGGCGCTGGACCGACTGGGAGGTTCACTCGCACAGGCCTTTGCCGATGCCGCCCAAGGTAACCGGGATGCCAGTGCCATGGCGATTGCTACATACGCGACGACCAAGTACAGCTATGTTCGCCAGGTGGACGTTCACTCCCACTGGATCGGGTTGGCGATGCTGATGATCGTGCTGGGTGTGGCATTCGAGCGTGTGGGTTTTGCCGAGCCCGCACGAATCTGGCTGGCGATGGCAATGCTTGTCGGATCGGTGATTTTTCCGCTGGGCGTGATTTTGCAGACTGTGAATCATGGTGGTCTAATTCCCTCGGGCCTGGCGGTTGCGGGCTCAGCGCTGGTGACGATCTCTCTGGCAGGCGTGGCGTGGGGATTCGCGCGCCAATCAAATTCGTGAAGGCATAACCATGTATCCGCGAGCATTTCACTACCACCGGGCTGGCTCACTGAAGGAAGCGGCCACCATGCTTTCGCAGATCGGCGATGATGCCAAGCTCTTGGCCGGCGGCCAGAGCCTGATTCCGCTGATGAAGCTGCGATTTGCCAACCCCGGCCACTTGATCGATCTCAACTTCATCGCGGGAACGTCCTACATAAAAGAAGATGGCGGGTCGCTGAGGTTCGGTGCGATGACGCGTCACGCTGAAATTGAAAACTCCTCTGTCGTGGCAAAAATTCCTATCATCCACGATTGCGCGGCGGGAATCGCTGACGTGCAGGTGCGTAACCGCGGGACCATCGGTGGCTCGGTGGCGGAAGCCGATCCCAGCGGCGACTGGGCAACAGTGTTGCTCACTCAGACCGCGGAGGTCCGTTGCCTGGGGCCGACGGGGGAGCGAACGGTCGCGCTCGACAAATTCATTACCGATGCCTACACGACCGTTCTCACTCACGATGAACTGATCAGTGAAGTTGTGGTGAAGCTTCCTCCAAAAGGCAGCGGCGGCGCGTATCTGGCGTTCAAGCGCGCGGCTCCCGTGTACCCCACTGCCAGCGCGGCGGTACAGCTTACGCTGGAACAGGACGTCTGCAAGGACGCAGCAATCATGTTGGGGTGTGTGGGGCTGACTGCGATACGGGTGAAGGATGGTGAGGCTGCACTGCGCGGACAGAAGATCACCGACAAACTGATTGCGACGGTGACGGAGGCTGCGCACGCAGCGGCCGACCCGCAACCGGACATGCGCGGTTCGGCTGACTATAAGCGAAGCGTGGTCGCGGCACTGGTGAAGCGCGCCATTGAAGTTGCCGTGCTCCGGGCGCGAGGCGAGCAGGTGGAATCGAGCCACATTTATGCCTGAGACGATTGAAAAAGTTAAGGTCAAATTGAAGGTGAACGGGAAGGCTCACGAGGCGGAAGTTGAGCCACGCACCCTGCTGGTCGAGCTGCTGCGCGAGCATCTCGATCTCACTGGCACGCACGTGGGGTGCGACACGACCTATTGCGGCGCCTGCACCGTGTTGCTCAATGGCGGCGCGGTGAAATCGTGCACCATGTTTGCGGTCCAGGCCGACGGCGCAGAAATCATGACGGTCGAGGGGCTGGAGAGCGACGGCAAACTCCATCCCATTCAGAAGGCCTTCGGCGACTCCTACGGATTGCAGTGCGGCTATTGCACGCCCGGCCTGATGCTCTCCACTTACCAGTTACTATCGAAAAATCAGCAGCCGAGCGAGAAGGACATCCGGAAAGCGATCGCGGGCAATACGTGCCGCTGCACGGGTTATCAAAACATTTTCAAGGCGATTCAGTTGGCAGGACAGAATGTGAAAGGGGCCTAGGGCATGGCGATCAAGCTGGGGGGAGAGTTTGAAGTGTTACGCACACCGGAGGACGTGTACGACTTCCTCACCGATCCCAACAAGTTCGGGCCGCTGCTGCCGGATTTTCAAAGCATGTCGGTGCAGGATGCGACGCATTTCGCGGTGAAGGTGAACGTTGGCGTTTCCTACATCAAGGGCGTGGCCGAGATGAAGATGGAGCTGACGGAGGCTACACGTCCGCAGCGCGCGCAATATAAAGGACAGGGAAGCGTCGCCGGCGGAAATGTTTCGTTGATTTCGGGTTTCAATTTGTCGCCGACCGTGACAGGCACCAAGGTGGCGTGGGAGGGCGAAGCGCAAGTCTTTGGGCGGCTGACGTCAGTGGCAGGTGGTCTGCTCGAGCCACTGGGAAAAAAGAACGTACAGAAGATGATCGATGCCCTGCGGACGGCATTGAAAGAAGAGAAGCAGGCGAGCGCGTAGGGGGCGAAGTTGAGCACAAAGACAGAAGGCCAGAACTGGGTCGGTCAAGCGCTTCCGCGCAAGGAAGAAGACCGTCTGCTGCGCGGGCGCGGCAAGTTTGCCGACGACATCAAGCTGCGCGAAATGCTCTACCTGCGATTCGTCCGGTCCCCGTATGCGCACGCCAAGATCGTGAGTGTGGATACGTCTGCTGCTGACGCTCTGCCCGGCGTCGTGTGTACCTTGACCGGCAAGGAGATCGAGCCCTACACGCAGCCTTTCATCGAAATTGCTCCCGAGCCGGGTGGGAAGATTCGCGACTTTCCCCTTGCCATCTCCAAGGTGCGATATCAGGGAGAGCCGGTGGTGGCGGTCGCGGCTGAGTCACCTGCAGTGGCTGACGATGCCGCGGAAGTGGTACAGGTGGAATACGAAGCGCTCGATCCCGTGATAGATGCCGAAGAAGCGCTCACCAACAAGAGCATCCTGCACGAAGAGGCGGGCACGAATCGCGTGTGGCGCGGCGTCTTCGAATATGGAGACATCGAGAAGGCGTTCAAGGAAGCGGCGCACGTCGTGAGTATCGACCGTCTGCACTTCCACCGCTTCTCCAGCACGCCGCTCGAAAATAACGTGGTGATCGGCCAATGGGACTATAAGGACGATCGAATTTACTACTGGTGCAACAATTCGTTTCCGTCGTTTGCCATCCAGTTTCTGGCGGCGCATCTGAATGTGCACATCGACCGCATACGCGTGCAAACATTCGATATTGGCGGGAGCTTCGGAATAAAGATTACCAGCTATCCCCAGATGTCGATCTGTGCGCTGGCTTCGAAAAAGGCAGGTGGGCGCCCGGTCAAGTGGGTGGAGACGCGCTCGGAGCACATGACCTCGAGCGCTCACGGCAACGAACGCACATTCCGCGATACCCGGGTTGCGCTCGACAAGGACGGTGTGATCACGGCCATTGACTCGCGGCACATCGACGACTGCGGTGCGTACCCGCGCTATGAACCGCTCGGGTGCGTGATCTGGTCGCAGGTATTTCCCGGCGTGTATCGCTTCAAGAATGCGCGCATCGACTTCAGCCAGGCGGTCACGAACAAATGTCCGGTGGGGCCGAACCGCGGTTATTCGCGCATGCAGCACTTGTGGTTTCTGGAGCGCATTGTCGATATCTGTGCGCATGAACTGGGAATTCCCGCCGATGAAATGCGCCTGCGCAATTACATCCGCCCGGAGGAGATGCCGTATACGACGCCGAACGGATGTGTCTACGATTCGGGGAACTATCCCCGGATGCTGGAAGTGGCGAAGGGGCTGATCGGCTGGGACGAGTGGAAGAAGAAACAGGAGGCAGCGCGAAAGGAAGGGCGGCTGATCGGGATCGGGATCGGCACAACGCTCGATTCGGGCACGAACAATTTTGGACAGTCGCAGATCATCAATCCCGGTGCCCCGTTCTCGGGAAATTCGCAGGGGGCGAATTGCAAACTGGATATCTACGGTGAGGTAGTGGTGGCGGTGGGATCGTGCCCGCAGGGGCAAGGACACGAAACCACGGCGGCGCAGGTTGTGGCTGACGTGTTGAATATTTCTCCGGACATGATCACCGTCAGAACCGGGTTCGACACGGACCGCAATGTCCACACCGGTTTTTCGGGAACGTACGCAAGCCAGTTCGCGGTTTCAGGCCTTTCGGCGGTGCACGGCGCCGCGCAGAAATTAAAAGGAGAAATGAAGCGCCTTGCCGCTTTTGTTCTGGAAGCGAAGGAAGATGACCTTGAGTTCGGCACCGGGGCGCAGGGTCCGGAACTGCGCTCGAAGAGCAATGGCAAGTCCATTAACTACTGGGGTCTGGCCAACATTGTGAATGTGAATAGCGCGGTGCTGCCTGAGGAACTCTACGAAGTCACGCTGAATTGCCGGTACATCTGGCGGGCGCCGTTCGCCGTGCCCGACAAGGTGAAGAAGTACGGGAAATTGACGCTGACCTACGCGTCGCAACTGCACATTGCCGTGGTTGAGATCGAGCCGGGCACATACATTCCGCGCATCCTCGATTACGTGGCGGTGGACGACTGCGGCACCGTGATCAATCCCGGGATCGTCGAAGGGCAGGTCTATGGTGCGACCGCGCACGGAATTGGCGCAGCGCTCCTCGAGACCTGCGTATACGATGCAGTGGGCAACATGCTCACTAGCACCTTCAGCGACTATACGCCGATCACGCCGGTGAATATGCCCAAGGTGAAGTATGGGCACATCGAGACCCGGTCGCCCTTCACGTATAGCGGCGCGAAAGGCATGGGCGAAGGAGGCGCGGCGCCAGTGCACACCTTGTCGGCGGCGCTGCAGGATGCGGTGTTCGCGAAGGGGATCATTATTCAGGATTCGTTCAACAATGCCGACACGATGTTCCGCGCTCTCGTAGGAAAAGAGATTTATCAGGCGGAGCCACTGATAAAGGTGGAGCACCGGAATTAATGGAAATGATGGCCAGTCGTTCGTGAAGAAAGTTTGCATTGTCGGTTGTGGTGCCATCGGCAGTCTTTATGCCGCGCATCTGGCGCGAGTGGCGGAGGTTTGGGCCTATGTCCGGCGTCCGGACCATGCCAGCGCTTTGAACCGCGACGGATTGCGGGTTTCGGGCACGAACAATTTTGCGGTGTCGATCCGGGCGACGACCGACGCGAAGGAATTGCCGGATTTCGATCTGGGAATCGTCGCGACGAAGGCTACTCAGCTGGAAGCGCCTATCGCGGAAGCTGGCAGCCACTTCGATCGCGGGGCTGTGCTCTCCGCGCAAAATGGACTGGGGAGCGAGGAGATTATTGCCGCCCATACCCGCGGCTTCGTGATTCGTGGGACAACTTTTATGAGCGGCACACGCCACAGCGATACGCACGTGCAGTACGAACTGGACACGGCTACGTGGATGGGGCCCTACGAGCCGCGCCACACGCCGTTTGCGGTAGTCAAGGAAGCGGCGGATTTGATCGTGGCGGGCGGGCTGAAGGCGGAAGCGCTCGAAGATGCGCGTCCAGCGCAATGGTCGAAGTTGATTTTCAATTCTTCGGTGAATGCTGTTTCTGCGCTCACGGGATTGCCGCATTCGCCGCATTTTGCCGCGGAAGAAAAGTTCGGCGATCTCGGCCATCTTCTTCACGAATTGATCGAAGAAGGCAAGCGGGTGGCCGCCGCCAGCGGAGTACGTCTGCACGAGGATCCATGGGCGATGAACAAGATCGGCGCCATGACGAACCATCCACCGTCCATGTTGTACGACGTGCGTCACCAGCTGCCCACGGAAGTCGATTTTCTTAGCGGAGCGATTGCGCGGGAAGCGGAGAAGGCCGGGGTTCCAGCCCCGCTGCATACGGCGGTGTACCGGCTTATCAAGGGCAAAGAGGCGTCGTGGAAATTTGCCGACGAGAATCGGCCGGCGGCAGTTCACGGCAGATAGTTTTCGGAAAGAGGCATCATGACCTGGCCACTTGACGCCACGAAGCTCGATCGCGCGCGGGCGCTGATGACAGATCAGGACCTGAGCGCGCTGGTGGTGCGGGCGCCGGACAACGTGGTCTATCTCACGAGCTACTGGTGCATGAAGGGCTATGACGCAGTCGTATTTCCGCGCGAGGGCGAGCCGACGCTGATTGCGCTGGAACCGCAGCTTGCCGATGCCCAGCGCAACTCGTGGACGAAGGACATTCGTTTGTTCAAGGGCTACGACGAGCGTGATCCGCGGCCGCCACAGTATAGGGCCTTGGATATTGCTCTTGAAGTGCTGAAGCAACGCGGATTGACGGACAAAGTGGCAGTCGAGCTCAACATGGGCACACAGAGTGCCGACCGGATGGTGGGCGAGCCGACCACGCCGACGCAAATTTACTTTGACGCCTTCCGCAAAGTTGCAGGCCAGGTTGTAGACGCAACTCCGCTGCTCAACGAGGCGCGTTCGATCAAGACGGCGCAGGAAATCGAACGCATGAAGCTGGCGAATGAGTTGGCCGCGCTGGCGATGGACTACACCCGCGAGCACATGCGCCCGGGCATGAAGGAAAGCGAAGTAGGCGGCATGTATGAGGGCTTCGTCCACGGTCTGGGCGTCGGCTACAAGGGCAAGGTCGAGATGGCGCGCGCGTTTACTCTGGTATGGTCGGGCAAGGGGATTGCAACTTTTACCGCGACCGGCGACCGTCCGGTGCAGGAACACGAGCCGACTCTGTTTGAAATATGGGTGTGCGTGGACGGTTACTGGACCGATCTCACGAAGAACGCATGTCCCGGCGATCTCACGCCGGAATATCACAAGCTGCTCGACCTGCTGCTGAAAGTCTTCAACGAGGCGGTTCGCTACTCGAAGGACGGAGCAGATTTCCCGCAGTTGGACCGGCTGGTGCGAGCCCGCATCGCCGAGGGCGGATATGCGGGCCAGCCGTCGCACCCGATCTGTCATGGCGTCGGCGCGCGCGCACACGAATTTCCCTACGCGCACCAGGCGGGTACGGGAACGATTCGCAAGGGCATGGTGTTGGCGATCGAGCCTGGCATTTACTGGCCCGGCGGTGGCGGGTTGCGGCTTGAAGACAATTTTCTGATCACTGATTCCGGCAACGAGAAGTTGTGTACCTATCCGGACGATTTCCGTCTGGCGAGATCCTGAGGCGAAGAAAAGAAGACACGATAACGAGGTCACATTTGGAAGCGGCAAAGAAAAAGACGGCTGGTCAACTCGATCCGAAAGTAGTCGAAAAGATCTTGGCCGAGATTAAGGAAGAAGAAATCGTGGCCATGTGCTGCGACGTCATCAACATTCCCAGTCCCACGGGCGGGGAACTGCAGATGGCGGAATACATCCGAGCCGCGCTTCAGAAACTTGATGTGCACGTCACCTGGCAGGAGGTCGAAGAAGGCCGCGCCAACGTTGTAGGCCGCTGGATCGGTGTAGGTGGCGGAAAGAACTTGATGTTCAACGGTCACATGGACACGTCGAACACCGGGCAGGAAGAATTCCTGACAGGCATTGGATACAAGGCGAATGCCGTAGTCAAGAACGGCATGATCTACGGCCTCGGGATCTACAACATGAAAGGCGCGCTGGTGTGCTACACGCACGCGGTGAAGGCGCTGCAGCGGGCGGGAGTCAGATTGAAAGGCGATGTGATTGTCGCCGCCGTGGCTGGCGAGATCGAAAAGACACAGTGGGGAGAGTTCAAGGGCAAGGAGTATCGCGGGTACGGCTTCGGAACGCACTACCTGGTGAATCATGGCATTCTGCCGGACATGTGCATCCTTGGAGAGCCCACGGATACGCACGTGGTTCTGGAACATTTTGGTTCGATGTGGGTGCGGATTTCATGCACCGGGATTTACGTTCACACCGCATTTTGCGAAGGCCGTGAGGAGATGAACTCGATTCGCCGCATGTACGAGCTGATGGGCGAAGTGATGAAATGGATCGAGGGCTGGGAGAAGAAAGCTGCTTACGGCGGCAAGAAGGCAATCGTCAATCTGGGCGGTATCCGCGGCGGACATGCGTGGCGCGCCAGCCGCACAGCCGAGAAAACGGATCTCTTCCTGGATGTACGTGTGCCCCCCACCATTCCGATGACGGAGGCACGTCGCGAAGTTCAGCAGGTTTTTCTAGGGATGAAAAAGAACCATCCTGACTGGGGGCTGGAATTTGAAACTTATGTTTCGGTGCCCGGGGCGCGAATCAGCGAAGCGCACGAGCTGATCAAGGCGATTGACGCCAACCACACCCGCATCATGGGCAAGCCGCCCGAGCGCGAAGTGGTGACGTGGTGCTCGGACGCGAGCGTGCTGAGCCGGTACGGCGTGGAAACCGTGAATTACGGGCCTTCGAGCGGTCCGCGCGACAAAGAGGGAGAGAAGGTCTCCATCAAAACTCTGGTCGACATCACGAAAGTGTATGCGCTGGTCGCCGCCGAGCTGTGCGGTGTGCATTAGCCTCAGCCAAGGGATGAATCGAGGAGAAGGTTTGCCAAGCCAAAAGGAAATCGAACGCCGGTTTAAGAATGTGCGGTCGCGGATGGCGCAGGCGGGACTGGACGCTCTACTCATCTGCGGCAACCAGTACGCGGGTTTTGAGGGGGCGGTGTTTTATCTGTCGGGATTCGAAATCGTGCATCGTTACGTCTATGTGCTGCTGCCGCTCGAAGGTGAGCCAACGCTTGTGTTTCCGCGAGAGGCGCGCTGGATCGGTGACAAAATCAAGCCGTGGGTCAAAGACCAGGTCTGGCCGGATATTCCGGGGCAGTGGATTCGCGATCGCGCCGCCGATCGCAAGTGGAAGCGCCTCGGCGTGTATGGCATGAATTTCGTGATGGCGGTCCGCGACTACCGCGAGCTGACCCAAGGTTCGTTCGAACTGGTCCCCTTCGATTTCGAATTCGACATGGTGCGCGCGGTCAAGAGCGAAGAAGAGCTTGCCGAAGTCCGCGATGCCATGGGCATCATCATCGACGGTTTCTGGGCGTTGGTCGGGGCCTACGAGCCGGGCAAGACGGAAGCCGAAATTATGGCGCCGGCGGTCGAACGATTTTTTGCCCGCGGCGCCGGGCCCCGCATGATGAACATCCTCCTATCCGGCGAGCACGGCGAGGCCAATGCCTACTTCAAAGTGCCGGGCAAGCGCATGGTTGCTGCCGATGATTTGCTTTTGTACTCGCTCGAAATCACGGGCACGGGCGGATATTGGGTGGAGTTCTCTCGTCCGTTGTTGCGCGGCAAGCCGAGTGCGACCACGCAAAAGATGGCGGATGCTTATCCGCACGCGCTGGAGACGGCGCAGAAACTGATGCGGGCAGGTGAGCTCGCCAGCAACGTTCATCGCGCCGTGGCGGAGACGTTTTTCAAATACGGATTCGCCTTGGGCCATCTTTCGGGGCATTCGATCGGGACCACGATGATCGAACATCCGGCGATCGGCGCCAACAGCCAGATTGCGCTCGAAGAAAACATGATCTTCTCGCTGCATCCGCAGGTGGTGGATCAGGATGGCAAGGTGTGCCTGTATACGCAGGATACCTATCGCATCGGCAAGACTGGCGGCGAGTGCCTTGCCGATGTGCCCTGGCAATTTTTCACGGGAAAAGAAACGCCTGAGAGCGTGGCGCCGGCAAAGATGAGTAAGAACTGAAGAGCGAGCAGGAATGCGAATCTGTGTGATCGGTTGCGGCGCTGTCGGCAGCCTATTCGCCGCGCATCTGGCGAAAGCGGGTGAGGCGGAGGTGTGGGCGTACGACGTGTGGAAGGACCACACGGAGGCCATCCGCAAAAACGGGCTACGGCTCTCGGGCGCGGCCGAATTTACCGCGCACCTGAACGCCACCAGCGACCCGAAGGCGCTGCCGCGCTGTGACTACGGCATTGTCGCGACCAAGGCCATCCACACGAAAAACGCGATCCATGATACAGCTCACATTTTTGATGAGAACAGCGCGGTATGTTCCGTGCAAAACGGCGTGGGGAACGAAGAGATCATCGCGGAAAAAGTGAAGCTGGTGATTCGCGGGACGACGTTTCCGGCGGGACACCCTATCGCACCCGGCCACATCGGATTCGACATCAAGGGCGACACGTGGATCGGACCGTTTGAGCCGACTCACACTCCGATGAGCAAGGTTGAAGAACTGGCCGGACTGATCACGCGTGCGGGGATGAATACCATCGCGCTGAAGGATGCGCGGGGAGCGCAGTGGACGAAACTTGTGTTCAACGCGTCCACCAACCCGACGGGTGCGCTCACGCAGTTGCACCACGGAGCGGCCACGCGCTTTGCGCCCGTAGGGCAACTTTTCAACGATTTGATCGCTGAAGGTGAGGCGGTCGCGAAGAAACTGGGCATTGAACTTCATGGCGATCCGCGACAGTTGGTGCAGAAAGGCGCCAACGCTCCGGGGAAGCACCGGGCCAGCATGTTCCAGGATGTTCTCGCCAAACGCCAGACCGAAGTCGATTTCATGAACGGCGCCATCGTTCGGTGGGGAGAAGAAGTGGGAGTTCCCACGCCGCTGAACAAGGCTGTTTGGGCACTCATCAAGGGTCTGGAGCATTCGTGGGCAGACCCGGACTGAAGCCTACGAGCCCGTTGCTCGCGCACCCCTCACTAATTATTTCAACCAGGAGACGAATGCAATCATGACGGTCCCTTTCAATATCGGTGTGCTGCAGTTGAGTATGGAACCGGTGCGCGAAACGCTCGGAATGGCGAAGGCCTGCGAGGCTGCGGGCTTTGACGCATTCTGGATTGCGGAGGCGTATCCCTGGTGGCGCAAGCATTCGTTTGAGGCACGATCGTCCACAGCCGTGCTCGCTGCGATTGCGCTGGAAACGAAACGAATTCAGTTGGGGTGGGGCATCATTTCTCCCTATACGCGTCATCCGGTGCAGATCGCCATGGAAGCACGCGTCATGCAGGATCTGGCGGGCGACCGCTTTCTGCTCGGGCTGGGAGCCTCCAAGATATTCATGAAGGAGATTGGCGAAGGCGAAGGGGAAAAGGTCGGGCCCGCGACCGTGATGCGCGAAAGCATCGAGGTGGTCAAGGGAGTTCTTCAAGGAGACGCGTTTCGCTACCAGGGGAAGGTTTTTGCCGCTGACGTTCCGGCGCTCAAGGCGGACGCGCATACCCCGCGGGGGGTTCCGCCGATCTACGTGGCGGGCACGGGTGCGGTCATGCAGAAGATGGCGGGATCGATCAGTGAAGGATTACTGACGGCGAGCATTACCACGCCGGCATTCGTGCGCTATTCGAAAAAGAATATGGAAGAAGGAGCGCGAAAGGTTGGCAAGGATCCCGCGAAGCTCGCGGTAGGGTGCGTGATTGTGGGTAGCATCGCGCGTGACTCCGCCAAAGGCAAAGAGGGCGCGCGCGAGCAGGCCGCCATGTATCTGGCAAACAAGGTGCAGAACATCAAAGGATCAGCCGATGTTTTGCTGGAGTGCGCGGGGATCACATTTGAGGAGCTGCAGCCCGTGGCAGACGCGATGGAAAAGGGTGGGCGTAAAGCGGCGGCCAGAGCGGTGACCGACGAGTTGTTGAAGAAGGTCTGCCCCATCGCGGGAACGCCAGACGAATGTGTCGAGAAGATTGAGGAGTATCGTGCGGCGGGATGCACGCACATCATGCTGGAAATCTGGGGCGACGACCGCACCGGCCAGGCGAAACTCTTTGGCGACGCCGTACTGCCGCACTTCAGGAAATAGGTCGGGCCAG
Organism: uncultured Acidobacteriota bacterium; assembly: GCA_963711675.1. GTDB lineage: Bacteria > Acidobacteriota > Terriglobia > Terriglobales > Acidobacteriaceae > CAVQFB01. The sequence goes on from CAVQFB010000018.1 coordinate 68,751, forward strand.
CCCTAGCTTGCAACAGCGATTGCGCTGGTCACGATCTCCCGAAACTCCTCGTCGGTCAAAAGGCCGCGCTTGGCCATCGCACGATTTTTCACTGCAGCGAGAATGAGGGCGCGCTGTTCAGCCTTGAAAGATAGCCCCAATTCTTTCGCTTTGAGGTCGATGCTGTCGAGCCCACTTTTCTTGCCCAGCACGATTTTCCGGCTGGCGTGGACGAGCTCGGAAGAATAGGGCTCGATCGCTTCGGGGAGATGAAACTGAGTCGCGACCGCGCCGCTCTCGCGCATAAAGAGATTGTCGCCGACCAGGGGTTTCCAGGCATCTAGTGTGTAGCCGCTGGCTTTGCAGACCACTTCCGAAACTTCGCGCACTTTGCCCAGGTCGAGGTCGACGGGCGTGTCGTAAAGACAGTGCAGCGCGAGAGCGATCTCGCCGATGTCGCTGTTGCCGGCGCGCTCTCCCATGCCGTTGATGGTTCCCTGAATCCAGGTCGCACCGCCGCGCACCGCCGCCACGGCGCAGGCGGTGGCCATACCGAAATCATCGTGGCCGTGCCAGTGTACCGGCGTTTCAGCGCCCACCCACTCGCGAACTTGCCGCACGAGGAATTCCGCCGCCTCCGGACCACAGGCGCCAATGGTGTCCACCACCACGATTTCTTTCGCGCCCGCTTCCATGGCGGCGAGGTAGATACGTTTCAGAAAATCGAGTTTCGTGCGCGTGCCGTCGACGGCAAAGAAAGCGATGGTGATTCCGTTCTGCGTCGCGAAAGAGATGGCCTCTTTGACTCGCCGCAGGACTTCGTCACGAGACATGCCGTAGGCGCCAAGCTTGATGTCGCTCGTGGGAGCCTCGATCACGGATGCTCCCAGGCCGAGGCGAAGCAGTTCCTCGACGTCGGCGCGAACGGCGCGGGAGAAGCCCCAGAGCTCGGCCTTCAGGTCGGCCTTCGACATCAGCTGGATGGCTTCGGCATCTTCCACGGAAACGCGCGGGAAACCAGCTTCGATGCGGCTGACGCCGAGTTCGTCGAGTTTGCGGGCGATCTCGAGCTTCTGCTGTGGAGACAGCACGACGCCGACGGTTTGTTCGCCGTCTCGCAGGGTGGTGTCGTAGAAGCGGACTTTGGCGCGGGGAAATGCGGAGCGAATTTCAGGCCGCGAATTCAGTTCACTGACCCAGATTTTGGAATTTGCAGTGGTCATAGGTTCTCATGCACCCATCAACGCATGCTTTCCTGCGTCGCCAGGGCCGCGGGCTTTTCGCCGTAGGCTTCTTCCCAGGAGATCACGCGGTTGCGAAGAATGCCAATCTGTTCGATCTCGCACTCCATCACATCGCCGGGCTTCAGATACCACGCTTTGGGATCGCCGGAAAAAGCGGCTACTCCGGAAACTGTTCCAGTGGAAACAACGTCGCCCGCGCTGTATCCCATGGGGGAGTAGTGGGAGAGAATCTCGGGGATTTTTACCGACATTTTGCCGGAATGCGAGCGTTGCCGCGATTCGCCATTCACGCGCAGCTCCATGGCCAGGTTGTGCGGATCAGGAATCTCGTCGGCAGTCACGATCCAGGGGCCGAGCGGGCAGAAGGTATCGATTCCTTTGCAGAAACTGAATACTCCGGACTTCATCTCGCGGCGCTGAATGTCGCGGGCAGTGATGTCATTGAAGATGACATAGCCGCCAACGTGCTTGCCGGCTTCTTCCGGCGTGAAGTGTTTTCCACCTTGCTTCAGTACAACTGCCAGCTCGAGTTCGTAGTCGAGTTCCTGGGTAAGGTGTTCGGGATAGATGACGGGCTCGTCGTGTCCGACGATGGCGTCGACGTTCTGGAAGAAGACGATCCATGGCATCACGGGATGCGAGAACCCGGCCTTGGTGGCCTCTTCGTGATGTTCGCGAAAATTGCCGGCGGTGTGAAAAAATTTTTTCGGAATGATCGGCGCCTTGAGTCTGACCGCGTCCGCGGGATAAAAAATCGGCTCGCCATTCGGGGCAGTTTCATCGCCGTCCAGGTGGAGGGCATGTTCAAAAGCTTTGTGCGCGGCTTCGAGGCTGGTGTCACCGCCTTCAAACAAAGCACGCATGTTGGCGGGCACCAATGCATCCGCAAGGCGGTAGTGAGCGCTTTCCTCTTCTACATCGCGCAGGTAGAGGGCGCAGGCCGAATTCAGGTCGACGATGCGTTTGTCTTTCGTAATCGCACCGATGCGAGGTTGGTGAATGGAATTTTCAAAGGTAACGAGTCGCATAGGAAAATGGGCCAGCCAACCGGAGCGGCGGGCACTAAAAGTTTAGTGTCGTGCGCCCCGGTTGTCTACGAGGTAAGGGTAAGTGACGCGAAAATAGTCGTCGTGATTTTGTGGTTCAGGCTGACTTCGTCGCCCGAGCCGGAGCCGCCAGGACAGGCTCGTCGATCAGATGCTGAATGCCCACGTATTGGCCGCGGATGCGAGCCCAGCGAGAGCGGTATCCGCGTACGTCCACGTGTATAAACCCGCCATCGTAGGCCCCGATCCCGCCTTCGGCGAACTCCGGAACCGTGAGCGCAAGTTCGTACATCTGTTGCAGAGAGAGGCCCTCTATGCGAACGTCAGCCGCCATGCCTCTGGTGTGTTCACTGTCGGTGACGCCTCCGACTTCCTGGTTGTGGCGCTCGCACCGATATGCGCCATGGATCACGACCGGAGCCCCGGCCGCGTCGCGCAGGGATTCAAGCGCTGCCAGCAGACGGACGTCCAGAGTCACCTCGCCACAGCATTGGCAGGCCAGTTCTTTTCTTGAGAAGTGCGTGCTCAAATCTCCCATAGAACCTTTCTTTCCACCGGTTGAGGCCGGGCATGGCCGGGCATGGCCGGGCATCTTCCGGGCTTTCCATGTGCTTCATAATTGCCGGTTCGAAGGTCAAGATGAAGTAAGATCTTCACGCTTGAATGTGACGTTCATCACGCCCTGGGGGATCGCGGGGTTTTTGAGCAAGCCGGCAACCCGGTTGTCACTTTGCGGCCTCAGAGGCATCTAATTTTGAGGAGACTTATGGCAGAGAAAGCAGAGAAGATCGCAAAGACGGAAGAGGAATGGCGCAAACAACTGATGCCCGAGCAGTACCACGTAGCGCGGGAGGCGGGAACCGAGCCGGCCTTCTCGGGCAAGTACTGGAAGACCAAGGACGCGGGTGTGTATCACTGCGCCTGCTGCGGCGAGCCGCTGTTCAGCTCTGAGACCAAGTTTGACTCTGGCACCGGCTGGCCCAGCTTCTGGGCTCCGCTCGACAAGCAGAACGTGGAAGAGCACACCGACCGGAGTTACGGCATGACCCGCGTAGAGGCCCGGTGCAGCCACTGTGGTGCGCACCTGGGGCATGTGTTCCCTGATGGACCTCGCCCTACTGGTCAGCGCTACTGCATGAACTCGGCTTCGCTGGAATTGAAGCCGGGGAAGGAAACCAAGTAGAGCGTCGCGGAGAAACCAAAAAAAGGGGCACGCATTGCTGCGTGCCCTTTTACTTTGACGACGGCCGGGACGGAAACTTAAGCGTTTGCGGTAGCGGTCAGGGACTTCAGTTGCTCGAATTTCGGCTGCTCATTCGACTTTTGCTGAGCCTGGTGCTTGCTGTCGGCTTTGCCATCGGCGGACTTCACCTGGACACTGCCCTTCAGCACGGCGCCATCTTCGACGCTGATGCGGGGGGTGACCACATCGCCGGTGACCATTCCTTCGCTGCGAATGTCCAGACGGTCGGTGCACTGAATGTTGCCCTGGACCTTGCCCATGATCACAACTTCACGGGCGGCGATATTCGCGGCTACCTGCCCGTTGCGGCCGATGGTGACGCGGTGGTCGCCAAGGCTGATCGAGCCCTCGATGCGGCCGTCAATGTAGAGAGATTCCGATCCGCTGATTTCGCCCTTGATGACCAGCGAGCGGCCAATGGTGGCCTGTTCGACGGGGGCGCTGATGGTCTTGGCTGCGCTGAAATTGCTCGTGCTAGTGGATTGCGATTGGTTCTTTGAATTGTCTGGAGGTTGCAACATTTTAGGTTCCGACCTTCCTTGGATTCCCGCGCGAGCACGTCGGGGAGCGCTTTCGCCTGCGGTGCGTGTGGCCTTTGGCCATCCTGAATATCGCACGGGAACCAATGTTCAAGCAGATTACGGAAGATCGTGTCCGCATACCAGAATGCTGCTGCACTGCCGTGAAAGGTGGGTTCAGTCGGCCTGAAGGACCTGCGAAAGTTCCTCCCATTCCGCGAGAAGCGCGGTTAATTTCAGCCGGTTAGCCGCCAATTCCTGGGCAAGACGCTGGGATTCCTCGGCGCTAACAAACGTCAGCAGGGATTGTTCGGCCTGTGCAATGGTGGATTCCGCCCGGCTGATCTCCGCTTCCAGACCGCCGATCCGCTCCTGCATCTGCTTGCGCTTGATGGGATTGAGACGCTTCTTGGACTCGGCAGGCGGGGAAGCGGCTGGGGGATGATTACCATTGGAGTTTCCGGTCACGAGAGCAGCCGGAGCTTCATTTGCACTGCGGTGGATGGCTTCGGTAAGCGCCTCCGCACCGCCTTCTTTTCGCCAGCGGTAGTCTTCGTAGTTTCCGGGATAGACCTCGACGTGCCCTCCGCCGATTTCGAAAACGCGGGTGGCCAGCTTGTCGATGAAGTAGCGGTCGTGCGAAACGAAGACCACGGTGCCGGTGTATTTTTCGAGCGACTCCAGCAAAACGTCTTTCGCGCGCATGTCGAGATGGTTCGTAGGTTCGTCAAGCAGCAGGAAATTTGCCGGTTGCAGCAGCATCCGGAGCAGGGCATAGCGGCTGCGCTCGCCGCCGGAAAGCACGCCGATGCGCTTGAAGACGTCATCGTCCGAGAACAGAAAACAGCCGAGCAGATTGCGTAGTTCGGTCTGGGAGGAGCGTGGCGACATATTGCCGAGGTCGTCCAGGATGCGGGCGTCGGCGTCGAGCTCCTTGTACTGATCCTGCGCAAAGTAGTCTGCGATCACGTTATGGCCAAGGCGGTATTCGCCTTTCGTCAAGGGCTCTTTGCCCGCGAGCAGCTTGATCAGCGTCGATTTGCCCGCGCCGTTCACTCCGACGAGCGCAATGCGATCGCCGCGCTCGATGATGAAATTCACGCTGTGAAAGACTTCCTTCTCGCCGTAGCTTTTGGCGACGCCTTCAAATTCGCCGACGATCCGCCCGCTGACCTTCGGCTGCGGGAAGGAGAAATGGATGGTCTTTTCTTCCGGCGGCAGTTCGATGCGCTCGATCTTTTCGAGTTCCTTGATGCGGCTCTGCACCTGCTTGGCTTTGGTGGCCTGATAGCGAAAGCGATTAATGAAGACTTCCAGCTGCTCGATGCGCTCGCGCTGGTTGCGGTAGGCGGCCTGAAGCTGTTCGCGGCGCGCCGTCTTCTGCTCCACGTACTTGTCGTAGTTGCCGGGGTAGGTGAACAGCTGCTTGTTCCATATCTCGACGATCTTGTTGACGGTGACGTCCAAGAAGTAGCGATCGTGAGAAATGAGCACGAAGGCGTGCGGATACTTGCCCAGGTACTCTTCCAGCCAGTTGCGGGCTTCGAGGTCGAGGTGATTGGTCGGCTCGTCGAGCAGGAGCAGGTTCGGTTGCTGCAGCAGTAGCTTGGCCAGCGCTATGCGCATCTGCCAGCCACCGGAGAAGTCCTCGGTGAACTTGGTCCAGTCTTCTTTGGGAAAGCCCAGGCCTGAGAGAACCGTCCCTACCTCCGCTTCGATCGCGTACCCATCACGAGTGACGAATTCGTGCTCGATGCGGTGGAAGCGGTCGGCCACCTGAGCATATTCAGGGCCCGCATGGTCGAGTTCCGACATGCGGCGCGTCAGGTCTTCCATTTCCTTTTCCAGGGCGCGGAGGTCGGCGAAGACTTCCATGCACTCGGCGAACACTGAGCGGCCGGAGAGAGCAAGCCCGTCCTGGGGAAGGTAGCCGGCGGAAATGCCTTTGGCGGTGGTGATCTCGCCGTAGTCGAGGGTTTCGAGGCTGCCGAGAATCTTCATCATCGTGGACTTGCCCGTGCCGTTAGCCCCGACCAGACCGATGCGGTCGTGCGGCGTGATGAGCCAGTCCACGTTTTCAAACAACAGCTTGTGTCCGAAGCGCTTGCCCGCGCCTGCCAGCTGAATCATGGGTGCTGTTTATCGTCTCACGGATGGAAGGATTTGAGGAATGAGGGAAAACTTGGGTAGCGGGCAGCTTAGAATCTGACCCACTTCTCAATCGGAGTCATCCTGAGCGCAGCCGGTCTTCAGGCGGAGCGAAGGATCTTGCGTGCATCTCCAACGACATCAGGAACCAAACCGCACGATTACTCAAAACTTGTGGGGAAGCGCAACTAGGAAGGAATGACTGCGCGGCCATTTCGCGGCTCGCTGAATCCACGGACGAACGGCTGAGCGCCGAGCTTGTCCAAGGCCCGATCGACGACCCCCTGCAACTCCTCGGCATACTTTACTTCGCGGCCTTTGGCCAGGATGCGCCGGGTCTCCTCCGTGCTGAACCATGTGGGATTGCGCATGGCCTCGCAGTCGTTGCGAATCTGGCGAACCTCCATGAGGAAAGCTTTCACCACGTATTCCTGCACGCCGTTCGGCTGCCAGAACACTCCCTTGGAATGTAGATAAAGATGAAAATGGCGGGGCTCGATGACGCCGATCGCACCGGCTTCTTCCAGCGCTTCACGTTCAGCCGCCTGGCTATGCGAGAGCCGGGGCTCGGGCGCGCCTTTGGGGAAAGTCCACTTGCCGCCGCCGTTGGTGTTCACCAGCAGGAATTCGATGTCTTCCCCTTTGCGCCGGTAGCAGACAGCGGCCACCTGAAGCGGAAGCGCAGATCGAGAAGCACGCAGTGAACCCATGGCGATGGCCTCCAAGGCCTACCATAAAGGATAGTTCGACCATATTTCACCAGTGTTAAAGTGCAACAAAAAATGTGCAGTCAAAGGGTTACGAAAGGGGTTAGCAAGGGCCTCTTCGGGAGTCGTGCCGCCGCGGCTTGCGGCTTAAAGCTCCTTAAATGTTGCGTTTCAGCTGCTTGCGAGCCAGGGGAAAAATTGACAGCAACATCGGGAAGACACCCGCATCTAACTTACAAGCAGGCAAGCCATGTCGCCGGTAGAGCAACTTGACCACGAACTCGTTGCCGTGATTCTGGAGTTCATCACGCGCATCGTGGTGCCCAAGATGAGCGACTTCGACGATGTATGGGACATCGCGAATCGCGTCTGCGATAACTACGAAATAGCCAAAGCTGCGTAAGCCTGAAGCGGCCCCGCCAAGAAAGGCATTTTCCCTCCATAGTAGATTCGGTCTTGCGGTCGCATTCGTACGCCTCGGTAAGGCGTAGCGACTGTTCGCCTGCCTGAAATCGGCGGCGTTAACGGTCAAGCAGTGAGATGGGGATGTTTCAACAGTTACGGGAACGCTACATCCCACGTACAATGTCCGAAAGGTGCCCACAACACTTGCTCGTTGTGCCCGTAAGGAGGCAGAGATTGCAAGCCTCATTTGGACGCTTGAAGACGTGGCTGATCACGTTGGAACATCGGTTGGACTTTTGGCCAGCGTTCAAAGGAGCCGTCGCCGCGCATGAATGGGCGATTTATCCATTCTTTCTGCTCTTGGTAGTCATTTTCTTCCTGCTGTTGCCCCGCGCCTGTCGTTATCCGTAGCTGGTGTAATCGGGATGTTACAACAGCTTGCTTCTCGCGGGTGTATTCTGGCTTTCGTGACTCGATCCGAAACAACGGCATCACTCGTTTGGCTTCTCTGGCTTCTCGGGGTCCTGCCTGTGATCGCACTGTCGGGCTTTCTCAAAAAGTTGTGGCGCACTTGGCGGGGCAAATAAATCTAAAGCCAATCGGCAGTCGATGAGTGCTATGGGGATTTTTCACTAACTGACTTGAAAGATCGCCGCTATTCTGCCGCGGTGTTCCTGTCGTCTGCGGAATAGAATGCAATCGGAGGCCTCTATGTTCAGGCTCAATGGGCACTCGCTCGGCGTTGCTTCCACGTTCATCCTTTGCATTCTTGCGGTATGTGCACAGGCACAGAGACGGGACTCTGCTCCGTCTCCTCCTCCTCCGCAGAACGGTGCGGCAAATGCGGGGGTGAATAAGCCTCCCGAGAGTGCGTTTCCCACTGGACACCTTACAGCGCGAGCCGAGGGCGAGGGTCCGGTTCTGTTCAAGAGTGAAACCGTGCTCATTCAAATCCCCGTCGTTGTAGTCGACAAGTCGGGGAATCACGTTACGAATTTGAAGAAAGAGGATTTCCTGGTCCAGGAGAACGGCAAAGACCAGAAGGTAGCCACCTTTGAGGAAGTGGTAGCCGACAAGTCACGCGGGCCCGCACCCAAGACGCAACCTGGCGAATTCAGTAATCTGGCAGCCAAACTCGGCGAGCAGCCTCGTGCGGTTACGGTCATCGCACTGGACACGGTGAATACGCCATTCCTTGACCAGGGCTATGCACGGAAGGAACTGTTGAAGTTTCTCGCTCAGAATCTGGATTCGAACCAGATCATCGGGCTGGTACTGATCGGCTCGCATGGGCTTAAGGTGGTGCAGGGGTTGACGGACGACACCAAGTCATTGATTGAAGCCTTGAATAAAGTGAGCGGCGAACTGCCGGCGATAACAGGGGTAGATCTCGATACCCAGGTAGCCGCGGCGAGCCTCGACATACTGCCGGCGAAAATAAGGATGCTGCACGATTTTGAGGTCTCAGGCGATGTCCCGCTTGCGAGCTTTCGGCAAGAGTCGGCGATCGAGACGACGATGCAAGCTTTCCTGGGGATTGCCTGGTCGCTATCGGGTGTTCCGGGAAAAAAATCTTTGATATGGGCGACTGGCGGCATGCCTTTTTACCTGGACTCCCCTTCCACCGTTCCCGGAGCACATCTGTCCAACCTTTACGAGCGAGCCATGGCGGCTCTGAACGAGTCCAATATATCGGTGTATCCAGTGGACGTCCGCGGATTATTCAACGACATGCCGGTGGCGGACCAGCGGCGCATGATCTCGCACGGTCCGAGTGATCTCATGCGCCAGACTTCGAACCGCGCCTGGTTAACGTTCTTGTCGCAGGATACGTTAAATGAATTCGCGGCGATGACAGGCGGAAAGGCGTTCTACAGCAGCAACGATATCTCCAATTTATTCAAGCGTGCGGTCGACGATTCATCCTCCTACTACCTGGTCGGCTATTACCTGGACACGAAAAACACGAAGGCGGGATGGCGGCAACTGAAAATAAAGGTGCGGGGCAAAGAGAAGGGAGCAGAAGTGCGAACGCGAACGGGGTTCCTGGTGACGAATGCGACCGTGAATCCAGACGTCGCGAAGAAGAGCGACATGGACCTCGCGATTATTTCGCCATTTGATAGCACTGGGCTTCCGCTAACGGTACGTTGGCTGGGGACATCGGCCGATGTCACAACCAAAAAAGTGCAATTCGGTTTGCAACTGCCGTCGGACGCATTGGCCTTAGGATCCAAGAATTTGTTGAATTTTGATTACGTAGCATTTGCCTATATCACGAAGGACGGGAAACAGGTCAACGGCGTATCCAAAACCATTCGCGGCAACATTTCGCCTGACCTGGTAGCCAAATTCCGGGAACGACCTTTCGGACTAAAGGATGAGCTGGCGCTGGGGCCGGGCCAGTACACTGTGCGGTTCGTTGTTCGCGACGATGTTTCCGGCAAGGTGGGCAGTGTCTCAGCGCCGCTCACTGTGAATTGAACGCGAAGACGGGAAGCGGGTCCTAACCCGATCGCTGGACGCATTTTCTTTCGGGCACCATCTAAGGTAAATTCTTGAGCGGAAATTCAACGACGTAGTCATCATCCTGCCGCAATTCTCCGGCTACGGCACCGGGCACGATTCCTAAGCTTATGATCAACCACCGGTGAGGAGGCTCATACGAATTGAACTCCGCAATCCCGGCAGCGTCCATCCCCCAGCACTGTAGTATTGGCGAGAGGAACGGGATCGTACTGAAAATCGCAAGCTAGAGCAGCCGTCACAAACAATAGCAACGCCACAAGCAAGCCTATACGCTACACGTGGCGTAAACATCGTTAATTGACGAAATCAGGCGTTTGCACGTTTTGACCGATGGTCATTGAGTGCTATGGCGATGTTTCAACAATTGGATGATTTGCTCAGTTGCCCCGGAGCCCCAACTTTGAAAGCGGCACATCCGGCAACGCCTTGCTTTGCCGTTCTTCCTGTCCCTTTTCCGTCGCCCGTATCTCATCAAGAAGGTCAGTAGAATGCTTCTTCTTGTCCTCAAAGGTAGCTTTGGTTGTGCGGTCTGAAAAGACTAGTTCATGACCATTCAGCTTTATTGTCTTGTGATTTGCAGCCACAAAATCGTACAGACCGACTGTAGCCTCAAGCCACTCTGCTATCTGAGAGGATGCTTTGGCGTACTCGTCATCCACGCCCTTCCGTTGCGCCTCAAACGACTCCAAGTAGGCGGGGTCAGCTTTAGACATTTTCGTCCGAAAGGCATTCATCGCTTCTTGCTGCCGGTTTGAGTAGGTGATGTCCCGAGATGCAGCCGCTTCCACTTGGCTCTTCACAGATTGAATGACATCGTCATTCTCAAACGACTCGGCGGAATAGAGAGCTGGCGTTATGGGTTTGAACCGAGAAGCGTCAGCGGTATACTCGCGGCTGTTTTGAAGCCTTGTTCGCAATAGCTGCACCAAAATAGCTCTGTTCTCAGGTTTAATGTCGCTGATCAGCTTCGATGAAACTGCTTCGTCCAAGATTGCTTGGCTGAAATCTAGGTCTCGGTGCAGAACGCCCCAAAGGCAACCGCACGCTACCATGGCCAGAGTTATTGCTGTGACGACAAGGCTAGGGGGCGTTTTCAGTTGAAGGCGGCGGTTCTTAGCTAAGATGCTCCGTAGCACAACCGCATTAAGAATAACGAATACGATGGGTGTTGTTATGAGCGTTGTTTCGGCATTGACTTCGCGTCTGGCGTGCCAGAACAGCCAAAACGCAGCGGTCAGGTTCGTACCAATGACTATTAGCCAGTCCCGACTCCGTTGGCTCAACTGAGTCATTTAGCTGGATTATATCTTCTGAACACAGCGATTAGATGGTTCCTGACGAAATCATGCGATTGCACAAGTTTGCGCCGTTTCTTCGCCATGGAACCTGGTCAATGAGGGTAATCGAGATCTTTCACCAGCTGACTGCCGTACTAAGGCGGGACGCTTGTCCGTTTGTGCCCACGATAATGGGCGATGACTGCTCCGGCACTGTACGCGACAGCGACTCTGAGGCCCTTCACATTCATCACCCTCGTTACTTTCCCGATGGCAACAACGTCAGCACTAGCGGTGAGAACTTGGCTGTAGGCTTGAAAAACTGAAACAGTCTGATATAAATTACCGGTCGCCCGGGAGGTCAAAATGGAAATCCCGGACTAGTGCCTTGCTGTTTTCAGAGTTTCGAATGATGACGTGATTAGCCAATCACAGCTTGGAGCATGAAAGATGAAGATCGTGGGACATCGAGTGCCTTCGCTTTTGTACGTGGCGGTGATGGTCGGCATCTGCGCCGTCGCGTCGACCGTGTTTGGTCAGGCGCCCGCCAAGACCAAGTACGATGGTTCGTATCATGGGATGTACGATGGATCGTTTGCGGGCAACCCCGCGAAGGGATCCGTCGCATTTTCCGTAGCGAATGGTGTCATTACCGTGACAGGTCCCGGTCAGGGCGCGGGAACCGTGGATTCTTCTGGTTCGGCGACTTTCGGCGGTTCACTCGGGGTGGCGAATGTCACCTGCAAGTTTACTGGCGCCTTCCGGTCCTCAGGCGGCGCGCAGCAGAGCGCTCGCCCTTCGGGTTCATGGTCGTGTGCGGGGTCCGGGCAAACCGGAAAGGGCACGTGGAGTGCGGATCGACAGTAAGTGAGTTCGATGCCCTTCATATTCGCGACCGAAAGTGGTGCAGGGCTGGAGTTGTCCGTTATGGGCCCTCTACCCTCTCGGCTACCTCCCAGAACCGACCTGACACCCCTGAATGCGCCCATATCGTTGAGTTTACGCTGCCAACCCAGCAGATTCGCATGATAACTGTCGTTAACGATTACACTCAGAACGCAGTGCCTGGGCCTGCTCCGAGTCCTAGCTGTGGAACAGAATTGGGGCGTTTGCGCCCGCGGGCATACTGATCGGACCTACTTGTCCGTTCCCGGTTGCGTGATCTTGAAGTTCTCCTTTTCCTTCGCCTTCCTTACCATGGCGCGAACGTCAGCCAGCAGCTTCGGCGCGTCGTACACGATGCCATCCTTTATTGTGTAGCGCACTCCTCCCACCCGCACGACTTCGTTCTTCTCGTTCAGCTTTAGTGCACCCGTGCCGTAGAGTGCGGCGATATTCTCCAGCGGGTTCACCGGAACCACCACCAGGTCCGCGAGCTTGCCCACTTCAACCGTACCAAGCTGATTGGCGATACCCAGCAGCTGCGCGCCATTCAGCGTCGCTGACCGAAATACTTCCAACGGATGGAAGCCAGCTTCGCGGAAGAGTTCAAGCTCGCGGATGTATCCGAAGCCATACAGGCTGTAGATGAAGCCGGCGTCCTCACCCGTGGTGACGCGCCCGCCGTGATTCTTGTAGTCGTTGATGAACTCCATCCAGCGCTGGTAGTTATGCTTCCACGCCACCTCTTCTTCCGTCGTCCAGTAAAACCAGTAGGAGCCGTGATCGGTGCGGTTCGGGGCATAGTGCCGCCACATTACCGGAAGCGTGTACTCCTCATGCCATTCAGCGCGACGGGCGCGCATCAGGTCGCGATTGGCTTCGTAAATGGTGAAGGTGGGGTCGATGGTGAAGTCGAGCTTAACCAGCTCATCGCGAACGTCGTTCCACTTCTTGCTGCCAGGTTCGGCGGCCTGCAGCCAGAGACGGCCGGCGTTGCCGAAACGATCCTGCTCGTTGGCATAGTTGTAGTTGAGAGGGAAGTCCTGCACGGTCCGATTGTCGAAGAGCGCTTCGGGCAGGCCGTACCAGTGCTCCATGGAATTCAGCCCCCAGCGGGCGGTGTCGAGCGCATTGGCTCGCGCGACGAAATCCTGCGCGAGGTGCGCCGCGGTGCCGAGGTGGCATTTCTTCGCTTCGTCGAGCGCGGCCTGGAAGACGTCGGGAGGCGCGCCGATAAATTTGATGCCGTCCGCGCCTCGGTCGGCAAGGCTGTCGACCCACTTGCGCGCGGCTTCGGGCGTCGTGGGCGGATGCATTTCGCCGGTCTTCAGGTCCATACCGAAAGCAATGTAGGCCTTAATGCGGGGCGCAGTGATCTCGCTGCGCTCGCTCTTGTCGCGCTGGTCGAGCATCCAGTCGACGCCGTTCTCACCCCAGACCTCGCGGATCGTCGTAATGCCGTGGCCCAGCCAGAGTTTGTAGATGTACTCAGCACCGGTGCTGTGCACGGGGCCGATATGCGTGTGGGCGTTGATCAAGCCGGGCAGCACGTACATTCCGGTAACGTCGAGTTCCTTGTCGCCGGGCTCAGCCTTGGGGCGGTAGTTCTTCGAAGCGGGGATCTTGTCAGTGAGAGGCACACCGGGAAAGCCCACGTTCACGATCTTCGCAATACGGTTCTTCTCGATGACGATGTCGACCGGGCCGACGGGTGGCGCTCCGGTGCCGTTGATCAAGATGGCGCCGCGCAGGATCAGGTGAGGGAAGGGGCCCTCGCCTTCGGCGCGTGGCGGAGCTTTTTCCATGACGTCCGATTCGGGCTTGGCCGTGCTCTTGTCGGTCTGGGCCTGAGTGGCCCACGGAACGACTACAGCGGCGAATACGGCGAGAATGAACGCTACGACTGTCGACCTGAGGACTACCCGGAGTGATATGCCCACGTGATCTCCCTTGAAATTGCCGCGCCGCGCGAACTGCAAGGCGAATTTGCACGACTGCGCCGCGAACACGCAAATCGCACGGCGATGAGGTTACATGAAAAAGGGGGATGGGGGAATGCAGTGCGCTGGTGGTCGTGCAGTTTGGATCTCAACGTCTTCTCTACAAACGTCGTCCTGAGCGGAGCCGTTCTTCAGGCGGAGTGAAAGCCTGCCCTGAGCGAACCCTCGCGTGCGCGAGGGGAGTCGAACGGGGATCTGGCGAGCATCACCACGACCATCAGAAACCAGATTGCACCACCACCTGCCCGCCAGAAGAATCGACGCTGTTACTTCGCGGCCTTCGCAGACCTCACTACAGGTTTGACCTACTGTTTCTTCGCGAACGAGCGCACGTAGTTCACCAGGTTCCAGAGGTCCTCGGTCTTGGCGCGATCTCCTTCCGGGGGCATCTCGCCCTTGCCTTTTTGTGTGACGTAGAAGAGTTCTCCGTCGGTGCGGTCTTTCAAGGCGGCGGGATCGGTGAAGTCCGGGATACCCTTCATGTCGGCCATGTCTCCCTTGCCATCGCCGCTCTTCCCGTGGCACACCTCGCAGTCGTAGCTATAGATCTTCTTGCCCCTGGCAAGCGACTCGGGCGTAGGCTTGACCGGGTTCGCTCTACTCGCCGCTTCGGGCGGAATCTTGTATTCGGCGGGCGGGGTTTTGGGAGACGGCTGGCCCTGCCAACTCCATGCCGCGAAAGGTACGATGAGGAGCGCGAAGACCATCAGGAAGCATCGGCGCATGACAACCTCCTGGCCAAGGATACGCACACATATTACCCCTATATTCAGCGCAGGCGCAGTGACGCACGAGGGACGGGTTTGCCGGAGCCGCCAGTTCCAGGCTTGCCACTCCGAGCGAGAGGGAACCCGAGCACCAGAAACAACCCGGTCAAAAGTGGAAAATCAGGTCGCTCGCCACGGTCAGCTGATTATGGCGACGACCGAAATCGTAAGCCTTCCTGTCCCACGCACGCTCGAAGCGCAACTCCGGACGTATCTGCACCGTTGTGCCCGATCCAATGGCACCACGTGATCGTGTTCTCTGAGTATCGGGTCGCGTAGCCTGTACGTTGGCCTTTCTTGTCATCGAGAAAGTCACTGCGAAACGACAGGAAGTCATGCGATGAGAGTTCCTTCTGCAGAAAATTGACCACCGCATATTCGGGAGCGGTGCAACGCTGTTGCCCAGGCAGGCAGTACGCGGCATTCGCGCCTGTTTCCGGCTGAATGGCGCCCCCGATAGCGGGCACGTTGCGCTCATACATGTACCAGGACTCGGTGGCCATGTGCACCGTCTTTGAGAACTTGTGATACCAGGTGGCATCATACTGCTGCAGATTGTTGTAGGCGTACTTGCCGTCATTGATGCCGTTGGCGCAGATGTAAAGGTTGTCATTCACCGACGCGGTCGTGTAGCTCAGGCAGGCTGTACCAGATGGCTTTGCATCCGGCGTCCACAAAGCCACGTCGTGGCTGGCGGTGATCCCGAGCTGCACCAGCCACTGATCGTTCAGCTTGACCGTCGCCATCACGCCCGTATCGGTGAACGGGTCAATGGCATATAGCAAAGAGTGGCTGAAGATGTAGTTGTTCGGCGCCAGCTGGGCCTCGATCCCAGGCACGGAGATGAAGCGACCGAACCTCAGATTCATACCCTGCGCGACTTGCGGAACGTACACATCGACATATTCAAGAGTAGGATCAAACCCATATTGACGATGGTCGTTCAGCAACTGACCGCTGAAGTAGCCCTTGCCTATCGTAAAGCGATAGTCCGTGCCGTAAAGGGCCGTGAGATGGTAGCCCCAGTCGATATGATCGCGCTGCACGGAATCCGGCAGCCGCTCGGCGTAGAGAACGAACTGGTTCATCTGAAGACGATTGGAATAAACATCGTTCGCCTCGGGCGCATTGTTCTGTGCGGAGGTGCTGAAGTTCAGTGTCGGGTCGATCCATCCATACAGCTTCGTCCGGCTTCTGGCCCCGTTGATGGCGGTCATCAGCGGATAGCTGTTCGTGTCCGGTTCCCCTATCACCGGCGAACCGCCATACGACCACTCCGAATTAGGAAATGGCGGGGAATCGAGCGGCGACGGCAGCCCACGCCGCGCTGGAGCCGGCGAGGAAGCAACCGTTCCCGACCAGTCCTGGCGGTAAAACCCCGATAAGCGGGCAAAGAAGCTCTTCGCATCGGGAAGGTTCGACTTTGGCGTTTCAGGTAGCGGAGAAGTCTTTTTGTCCGCCTGCTGTCCTGGTGAGAGATCGCACGACAACAACGCGACGCATACGAACAAAAATACGAAGTAATGGCGGTGGCGAGACTTATTCTCTGGACCCATGCACGTGGCGTGTCACCTAAGTCTACAAGGTCCCGCTCCGGCTCCGGCTTTCCGGCATCCATCCAGAAGCCGCCTGCGCCGCAACCTGCTCCGCAAGCTATAATGGCGCGCACACATGGCTCTGGCTTCTGGCACGAAACTCGGCCCCTACGAAATTCAATCTCCGCTCGGCGCCGGTGGCATGGGCGAGGTATATCGCGCCAGGGACACGCGCCTGGATCGAGTCGTAGCGATCAAAGTTCTGGCTTCCCATCTCTCTTCTTCACCCGAACTGAAGCAGCGCATGGAGCGCGAAGCGCGAGCGATCTCTTCGTTGAACCATCCGCACATCTGCCATCTCTACGACATCGGTTCGCAGGACGGCACCGATTATCTGGTGATGGAGTTTCTGGACGGGGAGACTCTGGCGGAACGGCTTCGCAAGAGTGCGATGCCGCTGGCCGAAACACTCAAGATCGGAATCGCGATTGCCGAGGCGCTGGCATTCGCGCACCGGCAGGGGATTGTGCATCGCGATCTGAAGCCGGGGAACATCATGTTGACCAGCACAGCGGCGCGAAACTGATGGACTTCGGTCTGGCGAAATCTGCGGCTGGCAGGTTCTGATGCGGCGGCATCAAACGCGCCGCTGTTGTCGGCGGCCGCGGACGATGAGTGAAGCGAGCCCGCATGTCTCCACTGACGACGGCTGGTGCGATCGTCGGCACGATTCAGTACATGTCGCCGGAGCAGGTGGAAGGAAAAGAGATAGATGGGCGCAGCGACATCTTTTCGTTGGGCGCGGTGCTGTACGAAATGGTGACTGGCAAACGCGCTTTCGAGGGGAAGAGCCAGTTGAGCGTGGCGAGCGCGATCCTGGAGAAAGAGCCAGACCCAGTCAGCAGTCTGAAGCCGATGACCCCGGCGGCATTGGATCGAACCATTCGGAAATGCCTGGCGAAAAAGCCCGACGAACGATGGCAGAGTGCGAGCGACCTGGCAACCCAGTTGAGTTGGATGATGGATGCGAGCGGGTCAGCCGCTGCAGGCAGGCAGTGCAGGGTCGAGCACCGAAGCAATTCTCGAAAGTTATTTGGCTGCTGAGCGGGGTGATGGCGCTGCTGATCCTTGGCGTGGGATGGGCGTGGATGAATCGCGCGGAGCGACCGCGCCGAAGCGGGTGATGCGGTTCAGCATCGGGTTGCCGGAAGGAGATTCGCTGGGCGGAACGTGGTACTGGTATCCTAGCCTGGCGATTTCCGACGATGGATCACAGATCGCGTACGTCGCGCATCGCGGAGGCGAATCTCGGATTTACGTGCGCGCGATCGGCGAGTCGACGGCGCGTGAGGTTCCCGGGACCGAGCGAGCGGACATGCCGTTCTTTTCTCCCGATGGGCAATGGCTGGGAATCTACTCCGGCGGAAAGATCAAGAAAGTGCCGCTGGCCGGAGGGCCGACGGTGACGATTGCCAAGACCGCGTTCAAGGGAGGCACATGGGCGCCGGACGACACCATTTATTTCGGGAACGGCGCTGGACTGATGAAGGTCGCGGCTAGCGGAGGCGAGCCTCAGAAGGTAACCACGCTCGACGTCAAGCGGGGCGAGAGACGGATCAAGTCTTTCCGGAGGTGTTGCCGGGAGGGAAAGCGCTGCTGTTCACGGTGCGGAACATGGAACAGCCGTCGTTTGACGCGGCGGATATCGCGGCGGTCAACCTGGCGACCGGGGAGCGAAAGATCCTGGTGAAGCAAGGAACCGACCCGCACTACGTTTCGAGTGGACACCTGCTGTTTATGCGGGCGGGAGTGCTGATGGCGGTCCCGTTTGACGCGGAGAAACTGGAGACCAAGGGAGCGGCGGTGCCGGTGGCGGAAAAGATCCTGGAGAATCCGCGCATCGGAGCGGGGCAGTACGCGATCTCGAAGGATGGATTGCTGGTGTACATCCCGGGCGGTGTTACCTATGGGGAGCACGAACTGGTGTTCGTGGACAAGGCGGGGAACGCGAAGCCGCTGACGGCGAACAAGCGGCCCTATGAGGATTTCACGATATCGCCGGACGGAAAATATATTGCGGCGACGATTGAAGGGCCGGTAACCAATACGTGGGTTCACGACATCGCGCGGGACACGGAGACGCGATTCAATTTCGGAGTTGAGAACCGCGACCCGGCTTGGTCGGCGGACGGAAAACACATTGCGTATAGCGGATACAAAGATGGGAAGTACGCCGTGTTCTGGAAGCCGCTGGATGGAAGTGCGCCGGAAGAGGCGCTGATCTGGTAGCGACAAGAACGTGGATGCGTGGTTCTTCTCGCCGGATGGAGGCACGCTGCTGTATGCGGTATACCAGTCGGCGAGCGAGCAGAACATAGGAGTCTTGCCGCTGCATGACCGGGAACATCCGCGAATGATCTTTCCCGCAGAGTACAACGTGGAGTGGGCGATCTTGTCGCCGGACGGAAAATGGATTGCCTTCGACTCGGACGAATCAGGGAAACCAGAGGTGTACGTTGCGCCGTATCCGGCGATGGCGCCGCGCGAGAGAATTTCGACCGACGGAGGGCTGCATCCGCTGTGGTCGCCGGACGGGCGGGAGCTTTACTACCGGACGGGGGCAAGCCCGGAGGAACTGGAGCAGCGAGCCCTGGCGCAGAAGACCCGGGTGATGGCGGTGTCGATTGAGACCAAGCCAGCGTTCAAGGCGGGTCAACCCCGGATGCTGTTTGAGGGGCCGTACTTCGAGAGCGGCCACGACATTGCAGTCACGCCGGACGGGAAAGGATTCATTCTGATCAGGGAAACCGATACGCAGACCGGGCCGAAGGAGATCGAAGTCGTGGTGAATTGGCCGGAGGAATTGAAACAGCGGGTGCAGGTGCGGAAGTGATCGTGAGCCCGTGAAACGAGAAGAGAACTTTTGTTGGTCGGGGCGCGCGGATTTGAACCTAC
>CAVQFB010000019.1:0-127587 GCA_963711675.1 uncultured Acidobacteriota bacterium
CTACGGGACTGAGTTGTCGTTCGCCGAAGCATTGGGCTACTTGCTTTTGGTCGCGCTCTTCGCGGCGGCGCGGGCTTCGCGATTCGCCTTAGCCCAGCCTTCCTTTACGATCTGGCGGGCCGCGGCCGAGGGCCAGCGCGTCGGCAGGAACGTCGTCGGTGATGCAAGACGCGGCGCCCACGTAGGCTCCTTTGCCGATTCTCACCGGCGCGACCAGCGTGTGTCGCTGCCCACAAAAACGCCATCTTCGATGATGGTTTTGTGCTTTGTTGCGCCGTCGTAGTTGCAGGTGATGGTGCCGGCGCCGACGTTGACGCCGTCGCCGATGTCGGCGTCTCCGAGGTAGGTGAGGTGGTTGGCCTTGGAGCCTTTGCCCAGCTGATTTTCTTGGTCTCGACGAAATTGCCGACGATGCGCGCCGTCGCCGATATCGCTGCCGGGCCGCAGGCGCGAATACGGGCCGAGGATGGCGCCGACGCCGACTGCGGGAATCGTCCATGATCGTAGCAGGGTTGAATGGTGACGTTGTCGCCGAGTTCGGAATCGTGATGACGCTGTAGGAGCCGATGCGGCAGTCGGCGCCGACACGAGTCTTGCCGAGCAACTGCACGAAAGGTTCGATGACGGTGTCGGCGCCGATTTCGACGTCGCTGTCGATGACGCAGGTTTGCGGAAAGAAAATGGTTACGCCCTCGGCCATGAGCGCGCTGGCATTTGGCGAGGCGCAGACTGGGCGTCGATGTCGGCAAGTTCGGCGCGCGTGTTGCTGCCGAGAACCTCGGTCGCGTCGCGGTCTTGAAGACGACGACCTTCTCGCTGCGCCTTCGCAAGACGCCGCCATGTCGGTGAGGTAATACTCGTCGTGGGCGTTGGCGGTGGAGAGCTCGTCGATGATTCGCATAGGGCTCGGGACAGAGAAGCGTAGAAGCCGGAGTTGATTTCGCGGATTTTCTTCTGCGCAGGGGTGGCGGATTTTTCTTCGACGATCGCGTTGACTTCGTCCTTGTCGGGCCTTTACGATGACTCGGCCGTAGCCGGTCGGGTCGACAAGATCGGCGGTGAGCAGAGTCATGGCTGCTTTCTGCGCGCGGTGAAAGTCACGCAGATTCTGGATGGTATCGGAGGTGATGAGAGGCGCGTCGCCGGAGAGGACGAAGACGTGGTCGTAGGCGCGAAGGGCTCGCGGGCGGCCATGAGCGCATGGCCAGTGCCGCGCTGTTCGGCCTGCAAAACGAAGTTGACGCCGGTGTCGGGACGGCCTCGCGAACGCGGTCGGCTTCGTGGCCGACGATGACTAAATATCCTGCGCGGGCACGACTTGGCGGGCGGTGCGATTACGTGCGCCAGCATCGGCTTGCCCCCGACTCATGTGCAGGACTTGGGATGCTTGGACTTCAGCCGAGTGCCTTTGCCCGCCGCCATGATGGCGATGGCAATCCGGGGAGCATTTTCACTTGCAAGTGGAGAAGGGGAGTTTTTCGCGCTTGGCATTCGTCTCAATATACCGCGAGCCTAATGGCGGGGTTAGCGGTGTGATGAGGAGCGTGACGCCGCCGGTGTATTGCGTGATCAATTGCAGCAGATCGCGGGCGACGCGGTCGGTGGCGTGGCGGGCTACGTTGCATCTTCGAGCAGATAGTCGCCGAGACCGGACAGATGCCAAGCTCTCGATGGCGTCGAGATCGGCCTCATTTGGGAGCCGCTCCTTCGAGCGCGTATTTGGCTCTTAGCTCTTCAGAAGCCGGAGCCCGATTGATCAGGGCGTAGTCGAAGAGTCGGGCCTGGGCATGGCGATTAAGGGCGCGGATGTGGTCGGCGGCGGTCAAACCCAGACTTTCGTTAGCCTGAGTCATCAGATTGCAAAGAAGACCTTGACGGCGTTCGAGTTCACGATCGCCTGGGGGATGCCGTGGACCAGAAGGTTAGGAATCAGACTGGTAAACAGCGATCCGGGGCCGACGGTGATGAGGTCCGCCGCGGCAATGGCTTCGAGGGTCTGTGGCAGGGGCTGGACGTCAGGCGGAACCAGAGAAAGCTCCTTGATCCGGCCCTTGCTGGCGGTGATTTTGGTTTCGCCGCGAACGCGTCGAGCCGTCTTCCATCTCGGCTTCGAGTTCGACGCTGGACGTGGTGGCCGGGAAAATGTGGCCGCGGGTAAGAAGAATCTCGGAGGACAGGCGGACGGCTTCGGCGAAATCTCCGGTGATGGAAGTCAGGGCGGCCAGGAAAAGATTGCCGAAGCTGTGTCCTTCCAGGCCGGAGCCCTTTGCAAAGCGATGCTGAAACAGCTTGGAGAGGAGGGCCTCGTCTTGCGAGAGAGCGACCACGCAGTTGCGTATGTCGCCCGGGGGCAGCATGTTGAACTCTTTGCGCAGCCGGCCGCTGGAGCCACCGTCGTCGCTGACCGTGACCACGGCACAGAGTTCGCCAATCACAGGCTCGCCGGGTTTGACCAGGTAGGGCCCGGCTGCGGAGAGACGTAGCGCTTCAGGCCCTTCAGGAGAGTGGACAGACCGGTGCCGCCGCCAATGGCGACGACGCGTAACGATCCGCTTGCTGGTTTCCTTTCCCGCGCAGGATCCCCGGGACGTTGCTGCGGACTCATGGATTTCCTTAGCGATCGATTTCGGAGTGGTCTTCCTCGGAGGGAGTCTCCGCACCCGGGTCGGGATACAAGAGCTCGGTAAAGCGAGGGTCCTCCGCCAGGTTCTGGAAATCAGAATCGTTGCGAGCCTGGAAACGCAGGGCCGGGTTTTGCCGAATCGCGTCGTCGAGGTGCTTGAGGGAATCTTCGACGTGCCCGGTAAGGCAGTTAAGCGCCGCCAAGCCGTACAGAACATAGTCCGAGTTGGGGGACTGCTTGAGCAGTTTATCGAGATGCTCACGTGCTCCGACGTAGTCACCCAGATTCATGAGGGACACCGCGAAGTCGTAATGCTCCTCGGGGCTCTTAAACTGGGTCGCTACCCTATCCAGGTGCTGGTTGCAAGTGTTGAGGTGAACCGAGGCGCGATCCGCCAGTTCCTTGCTCGGCCCGCCAACGACCTTCTGGAGGAAAGACCTCGCCTTGTCGAACTTGTGTTCCTGCATGGCGCGCAATCCGGATTCATAGCTCTGGATGGACTGCGCCACACGGGGGTCGTCGGCGAAAGACTTCTTGTTAGTCGTGGTTGCTTTTTGTGCCATCTGCAAAACTCTTCCAGTACTCTTCGTAACTGCTCCTTTTTCTGTCGTTTGGTCGGAGGTAGTTAGACTCCCACTGCACAACTCCCGGGGACTACTTCACGTTCCAGCGACCGCATCGAAGGTAAGCGCAAAAGCTGTTTGGGGAGTGGCGGTCGATACAAAGCACTTTCAGCAGTTTATACGCGCCCCGCCGGGGTGCGTCAACTCGGCCTCGAACCCGGGTTCTACCAAAGATTCTGCGAGGACGGGCGTCAGTTGATGGAAGCGGCGGTTTGCAGATCCACTTGCTTCCACTCCCCCTTTATGATGCCCCGGCGTATCTGAACCGCGGTCTTGCCCTTCTGATGCTGGGTGTAGCTGTAATAGAGTTCCTTCAGGCATGTCGCGCACTGAGCGCCATGCGTGTTCTCAAAGCAGCTGTGCAAGCTGTTGTGGCCCATGCGATCGCAATAGCAGTAGCAAGGCTGCTGATGGAGCACCACCGGAATCTTTGCCGCCAACTCGTAGGCGTGGGTCTGATAAGGATACTGTGCATTATCGGCCCAAAGCTGTTCCTTGGAGAGGATGGCGGGCAATTTCGTGCCCTTGGGCGGGGGCCCGGCGTTATAGGCCGGCACCGCTCCCTGTTGCTCCTCCTGGGACGATGACCACTGCACTGTCATAAGCATGGTGAGGCCAAACAGCAGCACCAGAATTGCTCCACGTTTGAACATACGAGTCCTCGGTTCAGCTATTGTAACCTGAGTTGGCGGACCGAGGGAGTCAGGGGAACCAGCGAGTTAGCCTCGCAGAGGCCGGATTTCGGCGGTTTTCGATGCTATGCACCGGAAATAGTGCACTATGCAGGAAATAGGTAGTAGGTTAATTTGGCAGAATCCGCGCCAGATCCCTCGCCCCGCTGGAGAAAACGCTGGGCGTCGGGATGACAATTGATACTAACGATGAACAGACTGACCCACCACCGGTAAATAGCGACCTTCAATCGGCCAATCCGATCCATATACAATGAGAACTCATGCTCGACACCAGTAATCCGGTCGACAACATAGAGGCGGGGGCTAGCCCAACGCCACGGCGCCCGCAGCGAGCGGTGCCAATTCTTACGGTCTGGCTGCGGGACCTGATCATTTCGCTCGCGATCTCCGCGTTCATCATCATCTTCCTTTACCAGCCCGTGAAGGTGGAAGGCACGAGCATGATGCCCTCGCTGGACGATCAGGAGCGCATCTTCGTCAACAAGTTTGTGTACCGATTGGAGCCGATTCAGCGCGGCGACATCGTGGTGTTCCGTTATCCGCGGGATCCCTCGAAGAGCTATATCAAGCGCGTGATCGGTCTCGCGGGCGATCATATTCGGATCGTCGCCGGACAGGTTTTCGTGAACAACCGGCCGCTCGAAGAGGACTACGTCCCGTCGGAGTATGACGATCTTCGCACTTACGGCGAAGTGACCGTGCCAGCAAACTCCTACTATGTCTTGGGGGACCACCGCACCATGTCGAATGACAGCCGCGATTTTGGGCCGGTGAACCAAGTCTATATCTATGGTAAGGCGGTGTTCGGATATTGGCCAATGGACAAGCTGGGAAGATTGCGGTAGCAGTTTCAGTTTCCAGTTGCTGGTACCTAGTACCCAGAACTCAAATCACGCGATTCGCTCGTGGAACAATTTGCAAAGCTGATGTCAAAGATCCGTTTTATCCACAGCGGAATGGCTTGGCCACGCATT
Source organism: uncultured Acidobacteriota bacterium (assembly GCA_963711675.1). Classification (GTDB taxonomy): domain Bacteria; phylum Acidobacteriota; class Terriglobia; order Terriglobales; family Acidobacteriaceae; genus CAVQFB01. The sequence goes on from CAVQFB010000019.1 coordinate 4,916, forward strand.
GCATCCCTGATAAGATTCATAAAATCCACTCCCTGGAGCAGGAATGCAGGCAATCCTTGCGCTGGAAGACGGGCGCGTCTTCCGAGGCAAAGGTTACGGCGCCAAAGGCGAATGTTACGGCGAAGTCGTTTTTAATACTTCCATTACCGGCTACCAGGAAATCTTCACCGATCCTTCCTACACCGGCCAGATCGTAGTTCTCACCAACCCCGAGATCGGGAATTACGGTACCAATCCCGAAGACAATGAAGCGGTGCGGCCCTATATCGAAGGGCTGATCGTCCGCGAGTTTTCCAAAGTCAGCTCAAACTGGCGCTCGCAGCAAGTCGCGGAAGAGTACCTGGAACAATTCAGGATTCCGGTGCTGGCGGAGATTGACACGCGCGCGCTGGTACGCCACCTGCGCGACCATGGCGTGATGCGCGGAGTGATCTCGACCATAGAAAGCGATACCGAGAAGCTGGTGGCAAAGGCGCTTTCGATCCCGAAAATGGATGGGACGGATCTGGCGCGAATCGTGACCACCAAGCATCCTTATGTGTGGGAAGTGGGCGAGCGCTCTCACGAGCCGGTGCAGGTGGTAGGCGTGAAGGATGAGCCGGCGAAATTCCACGTAGTGGCGTATGACTTCGGGATTAAGCAGAACATTCTGCGCAAGCTGCGCGGCGAGGGATGCAAGGTCACGGTAGTGCCCGCGGAGACGAACGCCGAGGATGTGCTGGCGATGAAGCCAGACGGGGTGTTTCTCTCCAACGGGCCGGGGGATCCGGAGCCGTGCACCTACGCGGTCGACAACATCCGGCGACTGATGGGACGGCAGCCGATCTTTGGAATTTGCCTGGGGCACCAGCTGACCGGGATTGCGCTCGGCGGGAAGACGTTCAAGCTGAAGTTTGGGCATCACGGCGGGAATCATCCGGTGAAGCAGCTGAAGAGCGGCAAGGTTGAGATCACGGCTCACAACCACAATTTCGCCGTCGATCCGGATTCGTTGCCGCAGAGCGAAGTCGAGCTGACGCACATGGACCTGAACGATTCGACGCTGGAAGGACTGCGGCACCGGAACCTGCCGCTGTTCAGCGTGCAATACCATCCGGAAGCATCGCCGGGGCCGCACGACTCGCATTATCTGTTCAAGGATTTTGTGAAGATGATGGAGGAGTACAAGGGCGCATGACGGCGGCTAGCGCGCAGATGCAGCGACGTGCGGTAAGTGAGCATGCGACGGCTGTTGCCGATCTCCGCGTAAACATCGGCTGCGGAATTGCGGTCGCCGAGGGTTGGTGGAATGTCGATAATTCGCCGACGATTCTGCTGTCTCGACTAAAGGTAGGGAAGCGCCTTCTGGGAGTGCCGGATTGGCCGTCGAATGTCCACCGGCACGATGTTTTGAAGGGGTTGCCGTTTGCGGATGGGACGGTCAGCTACATTTACTCCTCGCACACTTTCGAGCACTTTACGTTTGAGCAGTCGCTGTCGTTAGCCAGGGAATGCTGGCGGGTGTTACAGTCGGGCGGCGTTTTGCGGATCGCCGTGCCGGATCTCGAGTTGATGATTCGGGACTACCAGAGAGATCCTGATCCGTTGGCCTCGCACAAGTTTGTGGAGCGTCTGGAACTTCTGCATAACTGGCGCGACGCGTTGCACCCCGGGAATCACCATAGCCAGATGTTCGACAGCCGTTCCCTCACGGAACTATTACGCCAGGCTGGATTTCCGGCAGCGAAGAAGTGCAGTTTCGCGGAGAGCCGGATTCCTGACATCTTGAGCGTGGAACTGGAGAGCCGACGGCGGGAGAGTCTGTATGTCGAAGGAGAGAAGACGGAGGGGATGAATTCGGGAAGGTGAAGGGGACGCTGGCCTCGTCGAACTGCAGATCCCTGCTTCTTTCCCCGATTCGCCAGCGAATCGGTTCCCTCGCTCGGGATGACAAAGTAAGGAGGAAATAATCACCTGGGAAATGGTGCAATAAATGCCCAAGCGCACTGACATTTCGAAAATTCTTATCATCGGTTCGGGGCCGATTGTGATTGGGCAGTCGGCGGAGTTCGATTACTCAGGCACGCAGGCCTGCAAAGCGCTCAAGTCCGAGGGTTACGAAGTGGTGCTGGCGAATTCCAACCCGGCCACGATCATGACCGACCCCGATGGTGCGGACCGTACCTACATCGAGCCGCTGACACGTGAGTATCTGGAGGAAATTCTTCGCATTGAGCGGGACATGTCACCCAATGTGGGTTTCGCCGTGCTGCCCACAGTTGGCGGACAGACGGCGCTCAACCTGGCGATGGAACTTTCCGACGGCGGAGTGCTCGATAAGTACAACATCCAGCTGATCGGGGCGCAAATTTCTGCGATCAAGAAGGCGGAAGACCGCCTGTTCTTCAAAGACGCGATGCAGAAGATCGGCCTCGACGTGCCGAAATCTGCGCTGGTCAACAACCTGAAAGACGGCCTTGAGTTCGCGGGCAAGATCGGGTTTCCGGTCATCATTCGTCCGTCATTCACGCTTGGCGGGACGGGTGGCGGCATCGCCTTTAATCGCGAAGAGCTGCTGGAGGTGCTGGCACGCGGGCTCGATCTTTCTCCGGTACACGAGTGCCTGATCGAAGAATCGGTGCTTGGGTGGAAAGAATATGAGCTGGAGGTGATGCGCGACACGAAAGACAACGTCATCATCATCTGCTCCATTGAAAACTTCGACCCGATGGGTGTCCATACGGGCGACTCGATCACGGTGGCGCCGATCCAAACGCTCACCGATCGTGAGTATCAGGCCATGCGCGATGCCGCGATCGCCGTGATCCGCGAAGTTGGTGTCGAGACGGGCGGATCGAATATCCAGTTTGGCGTGAATCCAGCGACCGGGCGCATGGTTGTGATCGAGATGAACCCGCGTGTTTCACGGTCGTCGGCCTTGGCGTCGAAGGCGACGGGCTTCCCGATTGCGAAGATTGCGGCGAAGCTAGCCGTGGGTTATACGCTCGACGAGATTCCCAACGACATCACGCGCAAGACGCCGGCATGCTTTGAACCGACGCTCGACTACGTAGTGGTGAAGATTCCGAAGTGGCAGTTCGAGAAGTTTCCCGGCGCCGACGAAAGCCTGGGGCCGCAGATGAAGTCGGTCGGCGAAGTGATGGCCATTGGGCGAACGTTCAAGGAAGCTCTGCTCAAGGGTGTGCGCGCGCTGGATACGGGCAAGAGGGTTGGATCAGAGAAGATCGAGCCGAAGATTCTGACGCAGCGATTGGTGACGCCACATCCGGAGCGGCTGACCTATATCCGCTATGCCTTGCGCCAGGGATACACGGTTAAGCAGCTGGCGAAGACGACGTCGATCGACCCGTGGTTCTTGTATCAGCTCAAAGAGATTAACGACATGCAGCTGGAGCTGGAAAAGCACCCGATGGATTCGATCCCCCGGGAAGTGCTGCGCGAGGCCAAGCGCATGGGATTTTCGGACGGGCGGCTGGCGGGCGTGTGGCGGCTTAATGGAAAGGGCGCGCAACAGAAAGTTCAGCACCTGAGGAAGAAGCACGGCATTGCGGCCGTCTACAAGCGGGTGGATACGTGCGCCGCTGAATTCGAAAGTTATACTCCTTATCTTTATTCGACCTACGAGGATGAAGACGAGGCGGCTCCTACTGCGAAGAAGAAAGTCATCATCCTGGGCAGCGGGCCGAATCGTATTGGGCAGGGAATCGAGTTCGACTACTGCTGCTGCCACGCGTCGTTCGCGCTGCGCGAAGACGGATTCGAGACGGTGATGATCAATTGCAATCCGGAAACGGTCTCGACGGACTACGACACGAGCGACCGGCTGTACTTCGAGCCGCTGACGCTGGAAGATGTGTTTGCGATCTACGAGCACGAGGCATCTTCGGGTGCGTCGGTGGGCGTGATCGTCCAGTTCGGTGGACAGACGCCGCTGAACCTGGCGCTGCCGTTAAAGCGGCTGGCGTGCCGATCATCGGAACTTCTCCTGAGTCGATCGACCTGGCGGAAGACCGCAAGCGTTTCGGCAAGCTGCTCGACGAGCTCCAGATTCCGCAGGCCCCTGGGGCGATGGTCACCTCTGTCGAAGAAGCGGTGACGGCGGCGAAAGAGATTGGCTATCCCGTGCTGGTTAGGCCGTCTTACGTGCTCGGCGGACGCGCCATGGTGATCGCCTACGATGAGGAAACGATCGTCAAGTACATGAAGGAGGCGGTCGAGTATTCGCAGGACCGGCCGATCCTGATCGACAAATTCCTGGAAGATGCTATCGAGGTAGATGTGGACGCGCTCTCCGACGGAGAGGATGTCGTGATCGGTGGCATCATGCAGCACATTGAAGAGGCCGGCATTCACTCCGGCGATTCGTCATGCGTGCTGCCGGCAGTAGATATTCCCGAACATCTGCTGAGTCGCATGCGCGACTACACGTTTCAGCTGGCCCGCGCACTGAAGGTGATCGGGCTGATGAATATTCAGTTCGCCATCCCGCGCGCGATCAATGGCGGTTTGAAAGGGAGTGACGCGGCAGCAAAGGTTTATGTTCTGGAAGTGAATCCGCGCGCTTCGCGAACCGTGCCGTACGTCTCGAAGGCGACGGGTGTGCCGCTGGCAAAACTTGCGGCACGACTGATGACTGGCCGCAAGCTGCGCGAGTTCCTGCCGGAGAATATTGAGCGGGCCAGCGATCTGGATACCGGCCATTGCTATTACGTGAAGTCGCCAGTATTTCCGTGGGGAAAGTTTCCTGGTGTCGATACCGTGCTGGGTCCGGAAATGCGGTCGACGGGCGAAGTGATGGGTGTGGCCGACAATTTTGGCGAGGCTTTTGCCAAGGCGCAGCTGAGCGCGGGGCAGAAACTTCCGACCGAAGGCATGGTCTTCATCAGCGTCACCGATCACGACAAGCCGGGAGTGGCGGAGGTGGCGAAACGGTTTGTCGACATGGGATTCAAGCTGGTAGCGACAGCCGGAACAGCGGACGTGCTTGAGAATGCCGGGTTGACGGTGGATCGGGTGTACAAGGTGAAGGAAGGCCGTCCGAACGTTGTTGACCTGATCAAGGGTGAGCGCATTCACCTGATTGTGAACACTCCGCACGGGCAGGACCCGTTCTTCGACGAGAAAGCCATTCGCCGGGCGGCCATTACAGCGACATATTCCTACGATTACGACGCTCTCCGCGGCGCGCGCAGCGGCGGAAGGCATCGCCGCTTTACAGCGGGGAGAAGTGAGAGTACAAGCTTTACAGCGACTTCATGCCGAAAGGTTGACGGCGCGACGCTGAAGAGGTCCTGTTCCGCGAAATGCATTCCTGCTTGTAAACAACCTCGGGCCCCGAAGGAATGCCGGCCCCAAACCCCGTCATAGGAAATTTCAATCGAGGTGCTTGCTATGTCTGGAGAAAATATTGTTCTGCTTAGACGCTGGTTCGAGCAGGTGTGGAACCAGAAACGACTCGCGGCCATTGCGGAAATGGCGTCGCCCGACTGTGTTGGTCACGGACAAGCCGAACATGCCGTCGTGATTGGTTTAGGACAGTTCGAACAATTTGCGCAAGGCTTGCAGGCCGGTTTCCCGGACCTGAACGTGGAGATTGATTTTGCGTTCGAGCAAGGAGACAAAGTTGTCGCGCGCTGGACCGCCACCATGACGCATACGGGACCTTTTCTGGAGATCGGGCCGACCGGTCGCCACGCTACTGTAACCGGAACCACGATCGTGAAGATTGCCAATGGCAAGATTGTCGAGGGCTGGGACAACTGGGATCAGTTGGGGCTACTGGTGCAGATTGGGGCAGTTGAGCCGGTGGCGTTTGTGCCACCGTCTCATGAAGTGCAACAGGCAAAGGCGAGCTGAAGAAGGGTCGGCAAGCCAGCCCGCAAAAGCTGTATTCTTGGAGAGAACCGTTGGCAAACAGCCGACGGCAGGGGCCGACCTATGCTGCTTCACGGAATTTTTCCTCCCATCACGACGCCGTTTTATCCCGACGGCAAGGTTTATTTCAAGAAGCTCGACCACAACGTCGAGCGCTACTCGAAGACGCCGGTGGCCGGCATCGTTGTGCTGGGCTCGACGGGCGAGGCGATCATGCTGTCGGACGAAGAGCGGCGCGAGGTTTTGAAAACCGCGCGGTCGGCGGCCGCACCCAACAAGGTGCTGGTCGCGGGCACGGGCATCGAGTCGGCGATCGAAACGCTGAAGCTGACGGAGTACGCGGCCGAACTCGGATACGACGTGGCCATGGTGCGGACGCCGCACTACTTCAAGGGCCAGATGAGGCCGGCCAACATGCTGGCGTTTTATCGCACAGTGGCGGATCGCTCGCCCTTGCCGGTGATTATCTACAACTTCCCGCAAGCTACGGGTTATGACATTCCGGTTGAAGTTGTAGTGGAGTTGGCGGAACATCCGAATCTGATTGGCATCAAGGAATCAAGCGGCGATGTTGAAAAGGTTCGCAAGATGGTGGAAGGAACGCGGCACGTGAAGCGCAGCGCGCCGGTGACGGAGACGTTTGATGCGGTCACGCCTCGGATGCTGCGAGCCGCCCTGGGAGACAACGGGCAGAGCGGGGAATTAGTGACAGTGGGAATGCTGGTAGGGGAGTCGAAGACTGCGACGTCAGGCGGCGGGCACACAACGGGTTCAAAACCCTCGTCGTCGGCTGTGTCGGTCGTTGGTGGTTTGAAGACCCGCCAGAAGGAAGTTGGTTTCCAGGTGCTGGTGGGAGCGGCACACAAGCTGGAGCCATCGCTTCAGGTAGGAGCTGTGGGTGCGATTCTTGCGTTTGCCGATCCCGCTCCGACGGCGTGCTACGAAATCTACGCGGCGTGGAAAGAAGGCGATATCGAGCTGGCGCGGCTGAAGCAGGAGCGAATCGCAAAGGCCGCGGTGCGCGTGGTGGGAGAGTTGAGTATCCCCGGCGTGAAGTATTCTATGGACCTGAATGGCTATTTCGGCGGACCGTCGCGCTTGCCGCTGCTGCCGCTGACTGCGGATCTGAAGTCGGAGATCGAGCAGTTGATGGCAGATATCCGAAACTAAGCTTTTCCGCGAAAGATAGCTCTTCCTTGCTGAGATCGCATTGGTGGGGTGTGAAAAGTTCCCTGTCACACCCTCTTGTGATCTACGTCACGCTGCGCTATACTTTAGAACGAACGTTCGATAAATCATGTCTGCGGCCACCCACACGGTTACACCCAACGACGTTGCACGCCGCCGCAGCCGGTCTTCGTCCCCGCGTAAAGGCCGCCCCAACCACGGTTTTGACCGCCGCCTGGCCAAAGTCCTGCAACACGGAACGGACGTCTTCTACGAAAAGGGATATGAGGGCGCCTCGATGCGCGACCTCTCTCGCGCGAGCGGCATGTCACTGGCAGGACTCTACTACTACTTCGAATCCAAAGAACGGCTGCTGTACATGATCCAGAAGCACACGTTCACAACGATTGTGGAACAGCTGAAGGATCGCCTGCAGGCCGTTTCCGATCCGGAACAGCGCATTCGGGTGTGCATACTGAATCACCTGGAATATTTCCTGGCCAACCAGAAAGCCATGACTGTGCTTTCGCATGAAGACGATGTGCTCACCAACGGGTTGGGCCGCGAGATTCGAGAGATCAAGCGGGAGTACTACCGCATTTGTGTGGATTTGTTGGACAAATTAAAAGAAGCAAGAGGATTAGAATTCAATAGCCGCATCGCGGTGCTGAGTCTGTTCGGCATGATGAACTGGATTTACACCTGGCACAATCCTCGCGTGGACGCAGATGCGGAGGAGATGGCACTGCGCATGGGTGACATTTTTCTGAGGGGAATTTGTTCGGCCACTCCGAACCGGGTGGCGCAAAAGAAGAAGTAAGAGTTGCGTCTTCAAAAAGGGCGAGCATAAGGGCAAGTCAAGTTTGCGAAACAACATCGATTGCTAAAGGAGCGTTAGAGATGGCTACGACCACGCAGCCGGCCGCCGGCGAAACCACGAAGACACTGATCAACTACCGCACGGATGCTGGCGTTGCCGTGATCGAGATGAACGATCCGCCGGCCAACACCTACACCTATGAGATGAACCGCCAGCTGGATGAAGCCATTCTGAAGGCGCGCATGGACAACGACGTTCACGTCATTGTGCTGACGGGCGTGGGGGACAAGTTTTTCTCCGCGGGCGCGAATATCAAGATGCTGGCCAGCGTCGATCCGACTTTCAAGTATTACTTCTGCCTGCATGCCAACGAAACCCTGCTCCGGCTGGAGCACACGCCGAAGCTAGTGATCGCGGCGATCAACGGCCACTGTGTAGGCGGCGGGCTGGAAATCGCGATGGCGGCGGACATCCGCATTGCACGGCAGGATGCGGGCAAGATCGGCTTGCCCGAGGTGAACCTGGGTGTGCTACCGGGCACCGGCGGAACCCAGCGCCTGTCGCGAATGGTGGGGAAGAGCAAGGCAATTGAGCTGATGGTGACGGGGAATACGTTCTCGTTCGAAGAGGCAAAAGACCTGAACATCATCAACGACATATTTGAGCGTGACGGCTTCATGGCAAACATCATGGAGTACGCGCACCAGTTCTGCCCGCCGAACAAGGCTGCAAAGGCGGTTGGACGAATCAAGCGCGCGGTGCAGACGGGTTGGGAAATTCCGATGGAGTCGGCTCTCGCGGTGGAGCGTGAGAACCAGCAACTGCTGTTCCAGAGCGAGGACGCCAAGGAAGGTCTGGCAGCCTACGTGGAGAAGCGGCCTGCCGTGTTCAAAGCTAAATAGTACCTAGTACCTAGTACCTAGTACCTGGTACCGAGTACCTAGAAAAGAGAGCAATCGTGATTGCAGCGACGAAAGTGAAGATCGCGCCAGGTAGGCTGCTGATCGACGGGCAATGGGTTGACGGTTCGAAGAAATTCGAAACCATCAACCCCGCGACGGGAGATGTGCTGACCCAGGTTGCGGAAGCATCGGCCGCGGACGTGGATCGTGCCGTGGCGTCGGCCCGAAAGGCATTTGAAGATCGCGGCGGTCCGTGGCGGAAGATGTCGGCCAGCGAGCGCGGGCGGCTGATCTGGCACCTTGCGGACCTGGTCGAGAAGAACCTCGAGGAACTTGCCGAACTGGAGACACTGGACAATGGCAAGCCGATATTCGAGTCGCGATACGTCGACATACCAATGACGGTTGATGTGCTTCGGTACTACGCCGGATGGACGACGAAGATCCACGGCGAGACCGTCAATACGTTCGAAAACGCATTCACGTACACGATGCGCGAGCCGGTTGGAGTGGTGGGGCTGATTGTGCCGTGGAATTTTCCGTTGCTTCTGGCGTCGTGGAAGCTGGGGCCGGCGCTGGCGTGCGGCAATACGGTCATTCTGAAACCGGCGGAGCAGACTCCTCTGACGACGCTACGTTTGGGTGAGCTGGCGATCGAGGCGGGTTTGCCCGCGGGCGTGCTGAATATCGTGACCGGCGGCCCGGAGACGGGAAAGGCGATCGTGCGTCATGCCGGGATCGACAAGATTGCGTTCACAGGATCAACGGCAGTCGGCAAAGAGATCATGCGAGGGGCGGCGGATACGTTGAAGCGCGTGACGCTGGAGCTGGGCGGGAAATCCCCCAACATTGTCTTTGCGGATTCCGATCTCGACAGCGCGGTGAAGGGCGCGATCAACGGAATCTTTTACGGCAAGGGCGAGTGCTGCAACGCGGGCTCGCGGCTGTTCGTGGAGCGCAAGGTGCACGATGAATTTCTCGAGAAGCTCATCTCTCGCGCGAAGAAGCTGCAGCCTGCCGATCCACTTGATCCTAAGACGAAGCTGGGCGCGATCGTCAGCCAGGAGCAGATGCAGAACGTGCTGGGATATATCGAGGCTGGGAAGAAAGAGGGAGCGAAATTGGTTGCCGGCGGAAACCGGGCGTCGGTTGATGGGAGCAGGGGATTCTTTGTCGAGCCGACGATCTTCAGCGGCGTCACCAACGATATGAAGATTGCGCAGGAGGAAATTTTCGGCCCGGTGCTGGCGGCGCTGGCTTTCGATGAGCTAGACGAAGTGGTTGAACTGGCGAACCGCAATCCTTATGGCCTGGCGGCAGCAGTTTGGACGCGAGACATCAGCAAAGCCAATATCGTCGCGAAGCGGCTGCGGGCGGGGCTGATGTGGATCAATACCTACGGCCTGATGGACGCGGCGGTGCCGTTCGGCGGATTCAAGAGTTCGGGATTTGGGCGTGAGTTGGGAATGCACGCGATCGAGCACTACACGGAATTGAAAAGCGTGTGGTTGAACATGGGATAAAACCAGTTTCGAGTTTCAAGTGTCTAGTTTCAAGATAGCCCAGCAGAGACTCAGCTTTCGAGAATTGAATTTGGCGCATCGCCGAACTCGCCAAACGGCGAAAAACATTCTCGAAACTTGAAACCTGAAACTCGAAACGTCGGATTGCAGTGAAAGGACTTTTTCATATGCCGGGAAAGGTAGCGAAAATCGGAACCTTCAGTGACTGGGTCGGGCTGTTTGACGACTGGCGCAAGGAGATCGGCGTCAATACCGATGAGATTGCCAGCTTCAAGTTCGACACGCTTTATGGCGCGATCGAGACCGACGAGATTCAGTTCGGGTCGTATCAGGGGCGGCGCAAGTGGGAGAACCTGCGTCAAATACCCACGCAGCAGATGCGCGACGCGCTGATGAACATGATCGTATACCAGGGCGACACCGAGTTTGCGAGCGTCGAGCAGCAGCGCAATCTGTTCGAGAGCTCGCCCACGGACTGGGATCGCAAGGCGCTGACCCGCGTCATGATCGAAGAGATGCGCCACGGATGGCAGATGTGTGCCCTGCTGGTGGACTTCTTCGGATATTCGGGCAAGGTGGAAGCGCAGAAGATGCTGGAGCGGCGGGCGTTCGAGAACAAGCGCCTGCTAGGTACGTTCAACGTCGATATCGATAACTGGCTGGACTTTTTCACGTACACCGACTTCGTCGATCGCGACGGAAAGTTTCAGCTGCAGATGCTGAAGTATTCAGCGTTCGCGCCGCTGGGACGCTCGACCTCCTACATGCTGCGCGAAGAGGCGTTCCACATGGGCACGGGCAACGACGGGCTGCGCAGGGTTGTCGAGGCCGGCGTAGTGCCGCAGTGGCTGATGCAGAAGTATCTCAACAAGTGGATTTCGAGCGCTTATGACTTGTTTGGCACCGACCATTCATCTTCAGCACACTGGGCATACGTCTGGGGCGTGAAGGGGCGGTACGATGAGCCACAAAACAAGCAGGCCGCGGATCTCGATGACCTGAACGACTACAACCGTCATTTGTATCAGAAGGAAGTGGCGGGATTGGTGGAGCGCCTGAATGCCTACTTGAGGCCCGGGGAGCCTCGGTTCTACACGCCGAACATCAAATTCAATCGCAGTATTGGGCGATGGGCGGGGCAGAAGTTCCACTGCGTGACCGGAGAGCCGATCGATGATGCAGGTTACGAGCAGCACATGAGCGAGTACACGCCGACGGCGGCGGACAAGAAGGTGCTGCTGGATATCATTGCCAACGAGAAAAAGTGGATTGCTCCAAAGGAAGGGGCACGCGATCCGCTTTCCACCATTGCCGAGCCGAGGAAGTCGGCGATCAATATCTAGCGGTGGTCTTTGAGCATGAACGGGCAGGGTCTGTCAGAAGCTGTGGGGTAAGTGGATTTGTAACCCTCAGCGCCTGAAGGCTCATTAACAAAAGGGCCGGTGCGGCATGCCTGAAGGCATGCCCTGATACAAAACCGCAGTCTTTCAGCGGCGGTGAAAGGGACGCCTTCCGTAATCGGGAGATTCTGGTTGGCCAGGCGTGTTTCTTACTTTTGAGTACAACGGTTGACATCTCGGATCGGGCCCAGTCGGGGGGCGCTGCCTACACGCTCGGCGAACTGATGGTCGCCACGGCAGCGAGAGAAATTCACAATCGTGAAATTGTCTTTGTCGGGATGCGGCTACCGCTGATTGCGTTTGTGGTGGCGAAAAAGACGCACGCTCCCAACGCGGTCGGACTGTTTGAGAACGGTGTGATCCGCTCGACGCCGGCGCCTGAGCTGATTTACACGATGGCCGATCCGCCGAACATCAAGGGCGCGACGCAATGCCTGGATATGCTGGGCGTGATGAGCTTGCTCCAGTCGGGAAGAGTACACCTGGGATTTCTTGGCGCGGCCGAAGTGGATCGCTTCGGCAACCTGAATTCGACTGAAGTGCGCGGGCCGAAAGGAATGATTCGGCTGCCAGGATCGGGCGGGGCGTGCGATATTGCGTCACTGGCGCAGCGATTTGTAGTTCTGCTTGAGCACAGCAAGGAACGTTTTCCCGAGACTGTGTCGTACATGACCAGCCCTGGCAATGGAGACGGTCAGGAGTGGAGGAAGCGCGTGGGGTTGCCGCGAGGTGGGCCGTCGGCGGTGATCACGACAAAAGCCGTGCTGCGGTTCGGAGAAGATGGGGAGGCGTTTCTGGCGTCGGTTCATCCGGGAGTTGAGCAAGAGGATGTGCTCGCGAATACGGGATGGCCGTTGCGCGTCGCCAGAGACTTGGCGCAGACTCCGGAGCCCAGCGCCGCAGAGCTGACTGCGATCCGCGAGTTCGACAGGGAAGGTTTCTGGACGAGTTGAAGCAAACTCGCCGTCCGGCTGGCGGCGAGCTGGCGAGGATTCCGACACACAGAATGGCTACCCAACCGATCAGCGTGCACACTCGGGTGATGGTCAGCATCGAGCCTCCGGTCGCGCGCGTCACCCTGCATAACCCGCCCCTGAACGTCATCGACATCCCGATGATGCGAGAGTTGCAGCAGGTGCTGGCGGAAGTTGAGTCGCGCGCGGATATTTCGGTTCTCGTGCTGGAAGGGTCGGAACGCGCTTTTTCCGCGGGGGTCGACGTCAAGGCACATACGCTGGACAAGGTCGGCGAGATGTTGCGGGAATTTCATGCCGTGATTCGCGCCCTGGTCGCGAGCCGAAAAGTCACGATCTGCGCGGTGAAGGGGGCTTGCCTGGGCGGAGGAGCAGAGCTGGCGCTGGTCTGCGACATGGTCTACACCGCGAGGGATGCGGCGTGGGGCTTTCCTGAAATCAGGTTGGGATGCTATCCGCCGGTGGCCGTGGTTGCGCTGCCAGCAGTCGTCGGGCAAAAGCGGGCGGAGGAGCTAATTCTGACGGGACGCCAGATCAGCGGGGACGAGGCGGTTGCCATCGGTTTGGCAACCCGGTCGGCGAGGGCAGAGGAAGTAGGCGCACTGGTCGAGGATGCGCTTGTCCAGCTTAGAAAGTTGAGCGCTTCAGCGCTTGCGACCACGAAGAAGGCAGTTTACGCGTGGGATGCGATCCACTTTGATAAGGGCCTGGCGCGGGCGGAGAAGATTTATCTCGAAGAGCTGATGAAGACGCACGACGCGCAGGAAGGGATCAACGCGTTTCTGGAGAAGCGCGAGCCGAGGTGGGAAGGGCGCTGAAGCGAATGTCTAAGCTGCTCACAATGCGCGAAGCGATTGGCGAGCTGGTGCCGGATGGGGCGTCGGTTGCTCTCGGTCTGCAGATGGAGCAGATGATCCCGTTCGCTGCGGGGCACGAGATCATCCGGCAGAAGAAGCGCGATCTGCGGCTGATCGGGCCGATTTCGGACATCCTGTTCGACCAGATGATTGGAGCGGGATGCGTGAAGGAAGTAGTGGCGGCGTGGGTCGGCAACGTGATGATGGGGTCGGCCTACAACTTTCGTCGCGCGGTCGAGCAGGACGGAATGAAGGTTTTCAACCTGACCAACTTCACCGTCGCGTTGGCGCTGCAAGCGGGGGCTATGGGAGTGCCATTTCTGCCGACGCGGACGGCGCTGGGAAGTGATCTCGTCAAGGGAAATCATTTTTTCTATCAGATTTTTTCTCCGTTCGAGCCGAAGGAATCGATGTGGGCGGTCCGTGCACTTACCCCGGATGTAACGATCGTCCACGTGCAGAGAGCGGATCGCGAGGGCAACGCGCACTGCTGGGGGAATTTCGGCGTGATGATAGAAGGGATACGCGCGGCGAAACGGGTGATTGTGGTGGCGGAGGAGATCGTCGAGCCGGAAGTCATTGCGAGCGATCCGAACCGTACGGTGATTCCAGGGTTTCTGGTGAATGCGGTCGTCCAATGCGCCTATGGGGCGCATCCGTCGCCGGTGCAGGGCTACTACAAGCGTGACGATGCTTTCTTCCGGCAGTATCACGAGCAAACGAAGACTGTCCGACAACAATGCGTGGCTGTGCGCGGTGGGTGTACGGCAGTTGCCGATCGGCAGGCATATGTGAATCAATTGGGCGCGTGCCGGGTGGAGGAACTTGGTGTGAAAGAGCACGCGTATGCGGCGCAAGCGGATTTTGGGTATTAGCGGGAGCTCTTAGCTATTGGCTCTTGGCTTTTAGCTTAAGGCAGAGGCCCGAAGTCTAAACAACCAAGTCTGGCAGCTCAAGCAACGACTGTATGGCGACGGAGTCAGCATGGATTTCGAGATCGGCGGCGCGCAGGTCAAAGGCATGCTCAAGCGTGGAGAGAAGTTCACGCTGCTCGACGTGCGCGAGCCTTGGGAGATTGAGAAGGCGCACATCGACGGCAGCCGGAACATTCCGATGGGCGACGTGCCGGGTAGAGCGCACCAGGAACTGGATCCGGACGAGCACATCGTCGTGGTGTGCCATCACGGCGTGCGGTCGCTGAGTGTGACGAACTGGCTGCGCCAGCAGGGATTTGAGAAGGTCCAGTCGATGCGCGGCGGAATCGACGGTTGGGCGCGAACGGTGGATACGAAGGTGCCGTTGTATTAGAGCTTTTAGCTATTGGCTATTAGGTTAAGAGCTAAGAGCTAAGAGCTACTTCCATGAAAAAAGAACTCATCGAACTCAAGGTGAACGGGCGCGCGCACGAAGTGGCCATCGAGCCAAGCAAGCTTCTGCTTGACACATTGCGCCAGGACCTCGATCTGACAGGCTCCAAGCGCGGCTGCGATGATTCGTCTTGCGGAGCTTGCACGGTGTTGGTCGATGGCGTCGCGATGCTGTCGTGCGCGCTGCTCGCTGCGAGTTGCGAGGGCCAGGAGATCACGACGGTCGAGGGTGTGAGCGAGCATGGAAGTCTGGCGGCGATCCAGAAAGCTTATGGGGACTGGGGCGGAGCGCAGTGCGGATACTGCACCCCGGGATTCATGATGACGGTGACGGCGTTGCTGGCGGAGAATCCGAATCCGACTGAACACGAGATTCGCGGCGCCTTGAGCGGGAATCTCTGCCGTTGCACGGGCTATAACCAGATGTATGAGGCGATCAAGGCTGCGATCGACGCGGAGCGGAAGGCAGTAGCCAGTACCTAGTAGCGAGTACCCAGTACCGAGTACCTAGAAAGCAATGAGTGATTACAGCATTATCGGCAAGCCGATCGCGATGGTTGATGCGGCGGCGAAGACCACGGGCGCGGGCAAGTACACCGACGATCTCAGTGTGCCCGGGATGCTGATCGGGAAGATTCTGCATTCGCCCTATCCTCATGCGCGGATCAAGAGTATTGACACCATCCGCGCCGAAAAGCTCGAAGGCGTGGTCGCGGTGGTCACGGGAAAGGACGCGCCGAATCCTTATGGGATTCTTCCGGTCGGCCACGACGAGCACGCAATGGCGACCGACAAAGTCCGCTACGTCGGCGACAATGTGGCCTGCGTGGCGGCGGTGAATGAAGCTACCGCGGAGAAGGCGCTGGAGCTAATCGACGTCGAGTACGAGGTGCTGCCGGCTTACTTCGATCCGGAAGAGTCGATGAAGGCGGAGAGCGACTTCATTCACGATAACAAGCCGCACAACATCGAGAAAGACTATCACCACATTTTTGGCGATCCGGAAAAGGCGCTGGCAGAAGCAGCCTACGTGTCTGAAGCGCGGTTCATCGCCAACGAAGTGACGCACGCTGCGATGGAGCCGCACTCGACGCTGGCTTCGTTTGAGACCGATCCCTATACAGGCAAGCCGGGTCGGCTAACGGTATGGTCGTCGACGCAGGTTCCGTATTATCTGCAGCACAAACTTTCGCTCGTGCTGGAGATGCAGATGTCGCAGATCCGCGTGATCAAGCCGCTGGTGGGTGGCGGATTTGGCGGCAAGAGCGAAGTGATCCCTTTGGAGATTATTGCGGCGGTGGCGGCGCGGAAGGCGAAGGCGCCGGTGAAGATCACCTACACGCGGGAAGAAGTGTTCTGGGCGCACCGCGGACGTCCGCGCACGATTGTGGATCTCAAGACCGGCGTGGACAAGAACGGACACATCACCGCGGTGAAGGCCCGAGTGGTACAGGATGGCGGCGGTTATTGCTCCTACGGGGTGGTGACCATCCTCTATTCGGGTGCATTGCTCGGCGCACTCTATGACATTCCTAATATTCAGTACGACGGCTATCGCGTCCTCACCAACAAGCCGGTGTGCGGGGCGATGCGCGGGCACGGCACGGTGAACGTGCGCTTCGCGTTCGAATCGCAACTGGACGAACTGGCAACGAAATTGGGGATGGACCCCGCCGAAATTCGCCAGCGCAATCTGCTGAAGCCGCCATGTATCACGATCAACGGACTGCGCGTGCAGAGCTACGGCTTGCCGGAGTGCATCGAAAAGACGGTCGCGCGGTCTGGCTGGAAGGAACGCAAGGGAACTTTGCCGCACGGACGAGGGCTGGGCATTGCCTGCAGCCATTACGTGAGCGGGGCAGCGAATTCGATCATTCGGTCGGACATGCCCCATTCGACAGTGAACATCAAGATCGATCGCGATGGTGGAGTCGTTGTCTATACCGGAGCGTCGGACATCGGGCAAGGCTCTGACACGATGGTGGCACAGATTGCGAGCGAGGTTTTGGGCTGCTCGCTGGGACGAGTCAAGGTGGTGGCGGCGGACACGGATTTGACTCCGATCGACATTGGTTCGTATTCCAGCCGGGTCACGTTCATGAACGGCAACGCCACGCTGCGGGCAGCGCAGGACGTAAAAAAGCAAATTGCCCTTGCTGCAGCGAAGAAGATGGGTTGCGCGCCCGAGGAACTGGTTTTCCGCCAGGATGTGGTTTCGAAGAACGGAAGCGCGGAACACGCGAAATCTGCGGAGGACACGATAGAGCCAGTCACGGCAGGCGTGACGACGGCCGGGCCGACCGTGAGTGGACGCGTGGAAGGGCAGATACTTCGAGGATCGTTGCAGCAGAAGCGAAAAGATGAAGGGCCAAAGGACCGGTTGACCTTCGAGGAAGCGGTGGTCGCAGCTATTGATTTTCACGGAGCGCTGAGTGGGACGGGGTCTTATGCCCCTCCCCTCGAAGCGCGCGGTGGGAAGCACAAGGGCGGAGGCGTGGGGCCGTCGCCGGCATATTCCTACTCGGCACAGGTAGCGGAAGTCAGTGTGGATGAAGAGACCGGAGAAGTGACTGTCCACAAGGTCTGGGCGGCGCATGACTGCGGGCGCGCGTTGAATCCGGTATCGGTTGAGGGGCAGATCATAGGTTCTGTGTGGATGGGGCTGGGGCAGGCCCTGGAAGAAGAAATGGTCTGGAAGGACGGGATGCTGATGAATCCCGGGCTGCTCGAGTATAGAAGTCCGTCCGCCACCGAGTCGCCCGCGGTCGAGCCCATCATAGTGGAGAGTGTCGATCCCGAGGGTCCGTTTGGGGCCAAGGAGTGTAGCGAAGGATCGCTGGCGGCTACCATTCCTGCGATCGCCAATGCGATCTACGACGCAGTCGGAGTGCGGTTGCACGAGTCGCCGTTTACCCCAGAGCGAGTTCTGGCTGCGCTGCGGGCGAAAAAGAATGCGAAGCACCTAAATCTGACCGAGGGTGTTGATCCGACGGCGCCGACGAGTTTTCGCGAGCATGGCGGCTCACTGTGCTTTCGCGGCAAAGGGCCAGAGCGGCATGCGCTGGACCCGGCAAGGCGCGAAACGAATGCCGAGGCGGGAGGGGCAGATTGAGTCTCCCAGATTTCAGGTTGTTACGGCCGCGCACGCTCGATGAGGCGGTAGGGCACCTCGCGAAGCACGGAGACTCTATTCGCGTGCTGGCGGGCGGGACCGATTTGGTGCCCTCGATGCGCCAGAAGCTTTTCGAGCCGCAGTATGTCCTCGACATCCGACATATTGAGGATCTTCGTGGAATCCGCCCGGAACCCGGAAACGGCGTTGTGATTGGGGCGTTGACGACGCTGACCGAAATCGAGCGGTCGGAGCATTTACAAAAGCATTTTCCTGTACTCACGGAGGCTGCGGCAACGGTGGCTTCACCCGTCCTGCGCAACATGGGGACGATTGGCGGCAACATCTGCCTGGACACGCGCTGTCTCTGGTATAACCAGTCGCTCACCTGGCGCAAGGCGTGCGGATTTTGCATCAAGAAGGATGGCGATATGTGCCACGTGGCTCCCGGCGGGAGCAAGTGCTGGGCTGTGTTCTCGGGCGACACTCCGCCAGCACTCCTGTGCTTGAGTGCGGAGATCGAGATTGCCGGACCTTCGGGCGTTCGCCGAATGGCGCTGCGCGAGTTCTACACGGGCATCGGCGATTCGTACCGCAAGCTGCAGACGAACGAGCTGGTGACGCGGATATTCCTTCCGCAGTCATCGGCAGATTATCGTGGCATCTATCGCAAGTTGCGAGTGCGCGGCTCGATTGATTATCCGCTGGCGGGAGTTGCGATCGCGTTGAAGCGGTCGAATGGACACGTTTCGGACGCGCGGCTGGCGATTACGGCCGTGAATCCCGCGCCGATTTTGGTAAAGGGCGCGGGGCAAATCCTCGAAGGCAAGTCTGTGGATGAAACCCTGGCAGCAGCGGTGGGCGATCTGGCTGCGAAGACGGCAAAGCCGCTAACAACCTCCGCCCTGACGCCGGAGTATCGCCGTGAGATGATTCGAGTATTCACGAAGCGGGCAGTGCTGGCGGCAGTGCAGAACTAGGTTGCCTCAGGGGCTAAAGCCCCTCAGTTTGCAGGACTAGTTCGGCACAACTAAAGTTGTGCCCTCCCGAGTGCAGAGGTTTTTTATTGCTGCCCGACTAGAGTGGGTGGGACGTAGTGAGACACGACTACTTTGATCACCGACTGCCACATTCACATTCAGCCGATGGAGATGTTCAAGCCGCACGCGCTTGAACTGATGAAGAAGAAGCGGGAGAACTTCGAGCAGATTGTCGAGTTCTGCCGCTCTCCGAAGGCTTTCCTGGAGTACCTGGACGACGCCGGGGTAGAGCGGGCCGTGCTGATCAACTATGTAGCGCCGGAGGTGATCGGCTTCACGTCTGGCGTGAATGAGTTCATTGCGAAATACACCAGCGAGAATCCCAAGCGGCTGCTTTCGTGCGGAAGCCTGCACCCGCGGCATACTTCGAACGTCCTTGCGGACGTGGAGCATCTGCTTCGGCTGGGCATTCGCATGATCAAGATTCACCCGCCGCACCAGTTGCTCTTTCCCAATGACTATCTTCACGGAGTGAAAGAACTGGAGATTATTTACCGGGCGGCGGAGGCGAACGGTGTGCCCGTGATGTTCCACACGGGAACGTCGATTTTTCCGGGAGCGCGGAACAAATACGGCGACCCGATCTACGTTGACGATGTGGCCGTGGATTTTCCAAAGCTGAAGATCCTGCTGGCGCATGGCGGCCGGCCGCTGTGGATGCACACTGCATTTTTCCTGATTCGGCGCCACAAGAACGTGTTTCTTGATATCAGCGGCATTCCGCCGAAGACTCTGCTCAAGTATTTTCCGCGGCTGGAAGAGATCGCGCACAAAACGCTGTTCGGCACGGACTGGCCGGGTCCAGGCGTGCCGGAGATCAAGAAGAACCTGGAAGATTTTCTCTCGTTACCGCTTAGTCAGGATGTGCGCCAGCAGATTCTGACCAGCACGGCGCTGGGGATCTGGCCCGCGTAGAGCCGGATTCCGATACTTCGCACTGCATACGTAGCGAACTTAACCGAGCCTTAGTGTTTCGGTTTCCAAAGGCCGATGGTGGTTCCCTCTGGATCGGCAAACCAGGCAAAAGTACCGGCTGGTATCTCCACCGGCGGCACCAACGTTTTTCCTCCGAGCGACTGCGCTTTATCGAGATGCTTCTGGACGTCGTCCACCTGCACATACACGGTCACGTAGTTATGTGGTTCGTGGCCGAGAGCGGTGATGTGGCCGCCGATGCCCTGTCCTGCAGGACTGATCATGGCGGCGGGGCCGGCCTGCTGAATATTCCAATCGAAAAGTTTCGAGAAGAATTCCGAGGTTTTCGCCTGATCGCGACAGCCTATCTCGAAATGCACAACAGGTTGGGGCATGGTCTCCTCGCAGGGTGAGTCGGCAGGAGGATAGCACAAGGGCAGCAGAAAAATTATTAAAAGACGAGGTCAAAATCGGCTCTGGGCAAGGGGTTTGGGCAGAGATGAGAATAACAAGGCTCGCTGCGGGAGCGAGCCTTTGCTTAAGTCTTGGCCGATTTAAAGGGCGCCGGGAACGACTACTTCTTTCGGGGGCGTCTTGCCGTCTTTCATCTTCATCATCCTGCCCGACTTGGCGCCGAGCAGTTCATCGGCCAGGCCGGTGGCGTTGTAGATATTGCGCAGGGCCTCCTGAATGCCGCGTGAATCAACGTGAACGGAACGCCCGACCTTGTCGTCGTAAACAAAGTTCCAGGGCAGGGATTCGATGTTGCCGTCGAAAATAATGCCGACGACTTCGCCGGCTTTGTTGACGGTCGGACTGCCGGAGTTGCCTCCGATAATATCAGCCGTGGAAACATAGTTGAGAGGTGTGTCGAGCTTCACCTTCGATTTCGCCTTCATCCAGCTGTCGGGCAAATTGTAGGGGGGCTGATTGTTGTGCTCGGCGGAGTGCTGGTAGGCGCCTGACATGGTCGTGAAGTAGGGAATTGGTTTTCCGTTTTCTTCATAGCCTTTCACAGCGCCATAGCTCAAACGCAGTGTGAAGCCCGCATCTGGCGGCTGGTTGAAGCCGCTCGTGGCGAAGCGAGCCTTGGCAATCGAAGCGCCATCGCGGCGTTCGATCGCATCGACCTGATCGTCGTATCGTTTACGGACGGCACGAGCATCGGGATCGACGGTACGCATCAGCACAATCAAAGGATCGTTGCTCGCCTGTATCGCAGCAGTCCCACCATCATAGAGTTGTTTGCGAACCGCTACATCGTCGAGCTTGGTATTGGCGATCAAGTCTTTCGCGACGCCTTCCGGAGTTTTGCCGTTCAATACTTTTTGCACCGTGGGGTTGCCTTTGCCCAGCGCTTCCTGCAATTGCGCCAAGGAATCCGCCAGCGTGACGGTCTCAAGTGACTTGTAGATGGGGGCAGTCGAGAAGATTCGCTGTTCCAGCGATGGCAGGGCGGAGTCGCGATATTCACGCAGCCGTTCGCCGTTAGGTTTGGTCTTTTCCGTCGTCACGCGCACCAGCGCACGGGCAATCTGTGCCAGGTCGGCATTGAATCCGCGCAGGCGCTCCACGAAGGACAGAGGCAAATAGATGTCTCGCTCTACTTTCACCGCGTTGGCGATATCCTGCCAAGGATCGGGGGCGGTAGGGTTCTTTGCTTTGTACTCGGAACGAAGTTTGTCTTCTTCCGCCACCTTGCGAGCCATAACTTCTTTGTCCATCAAACCCGACTCGTATCCTGTAACTGCCTTGAACGAATTCTCGTACCCGAAGATGTCTTCCTTGGCAATGCGGGCATTCTCTTCAGACTGGGAGCTGAAATGCTTCAGCAGGGCGATGCGGCGCTTGTAGTAGTCGAGGCGGGCGGGATAGTCCAAATCACGCAGGTACCCGAGCTGGGACATGGTGAGGAGGCGGCCTGTGGAGCCGGGGTGGCCGGAGACGAAAATCAGCTCATTGTCCTTTACGCCGCCGTGTGACCACTGCAGGTAGTGGTCGAGGTGCGCGGGCTTGTCGTTTTCATAAACGCGGAAGAACGTGATATCGAGGTCGAAGCGGGGGTAGGTGAAGTTGTCGGGGTCGCCGCCAAAGAAGGCCGCGTCAAACTCCGGCGCGAACACCAGGCGGACGTCGGTGTACTTCTTGTACTTGTAGAGATTGTAGACTTCGCCCGAGTAGAGGGTCACGGCATCGCAGCGAAGGCCGGTGGATTTGGCACAGTCCTGCTCGATGGCTGACATGGCGGCGCGCTGCGCCTGGCCCGCGTCCGCCGCGGACATGCCCGGCGTGACCTTCTCGTTCACTTTGGCGGTAACGTCCTCGATGCCCACCAGTTCATTCAGTTCCAGGTCCGGGCACCTGGCCTCTTCCGCCTGGGTTGCAGCATAGAAGCCGGTTTTCATGTAGTCGTGCCCGCCGGTTGACAGCTGCTGGATGCAGGCGGCGCCTACGTGGTGGTTGGTGAAGGTCAGGCCATTGGGCGAGACAAACGACCCCGAGCCGCCGTTGTTGAAGCGAACGGAAGAGAGCCGGACATGGTCGAGCCACTGTTGGGTGGGTTCAAAGCCATATTTGGCCTTGACCTTGTCTTTGGGGAAGGCGTTGTACAACCACATGCCTTCGTCGGCTGAGGCCAACGAAGCCAGGATGAGAGCGATGAGCACAGGGAGGAAGGTCAGACAGCGTTTCATAGAATGGGCTCCGAATAAAGGCTGCCGCCGCTTGTCCAGGGGCGCTGGCGGCGGGAGACAAACTCATTATCATACGCTTTGGGGAAGCGACGGGGCAAAGGGCAGGTTGGAAAGAGACGCGTTTTGGCGTATAAAAGTTAGTTGCTCAGCCCGCTTCCGCCATTCCTTTGGGTAGCAACAAAATCAGCGAACCTACGAGGAAGTATGTCAAGCGTAACTACAACACACGCTTCAAAGGGATTGGAAGGCGTCGTAGCAACCACCTCCAGCATCTGCTACATCGACGGCGAGCAGGGTGTCCTCGCCTACCGTGGCATCGATATCCACGAACTGGCGGACAACTCGACATTCGAGGAAACCTGCTACCTGCTTTGGAATGGCAAGCTTCCAACGCGCGATGAGCTGCGAGAACTCCGCGAACGGCTGAAGGAAGAGCGCAAGCTGGACGCGTCGATCATCCACCGGTTGCACCTGGCGCCCAAGCACGCTTTGCCGATGGACGTATTGCGCACGATTGTATCGGCGCTCTCGTTTTACGATCCCGAAGAAAAGAGTAATGACCGCCAGGCCAACGTGCACAAGGCGATCCGGCTGACGGCGCAGATCGCCATGATCGTGGCGACGTATGATCGCATCCGCAAGGGAAAGCCCGTGGTCGAACCGGACCGGTCTCTCTCCCATGCCGCCAATTTTCTGCTGATGCTGAATGGCACGCAGCCTTCGAAGACTGCGGAGCGGGCGCTGGACATCGCGCTGATCCTGCATGCGGATCATGAGTTAAATGCTTCCACTTTTGCCGCCCGGGTGACTGCGGCCACGTTGTCCGATATGCATTCCGCGGTAACTTCGGCCATCGGGGCGTTGAAGGGGCCTTTGCACGGCGGCGCGAACGAAGCAGTATTTCAGATATTGCAGGCGATCGATCGTTCAGGCGCGGATCCGGTCGAGTACATCAAAGGCATGCTGGCACAGAAGAAGAAAGTCCCCGGATTTGGCCATCGCGTCTATCACACGGAAGATCCCCGAGCCACGCACCTGCGGCGAATGTCGCAGGATCTGGGGGAATCGAGCGGCGAGCCGAAGTGGTTCGAGTTCTCCCGGCGGATTGAGGAATTCATCAAGACGGACAAGAAGCTCAACGCCAACGTGGATTTTTATTCGGCGTCGACGTATCACACCTTAGGCATTGACATGGATTTGTTTACTCCGGTCTTTGCCGTGTCCCGCATCAGTGGCTGGACGGCGCACGTGATCGAGCAGCTAGACGACAACCGCCTGATTCGGCCGCGTGCAGACTACATCGGGCCGGCCTATCCGCAGCACTACAAGGCGATGGACAAGAGGTAGAGTTAGGCGGCCGTTAGCTCTGGTCTATCGGCCGTTTTCGCGGGTTCTGTGTTTCCTCTTCACTGGGTCCAGTGAACCCCTTCGACCTCACCCCTCGGACCTGAGTTTCACCGCTATCACGTACAATATCCGCAAGGGTCCTATGCGCCGGGTTTATCTCGACAATAACGCGACTACGCCGGTTCTCCTCGAGGTGTTCGAGGCCATGCGGCCTTACTTCGGCGAGCATTTTGGCAACGCATCCTCCATCCACCATCATGGGCAGGAGACGCGGGCGGCAGTGGAGCGGGCGCGCGAGTCGGTTGCGGGGCTGCTTGGTTGCCAGGCCTCAGAGATTGTGTTCACGAGCGGCGGCACCGAGGCGGACAATCTGGCGATCTTCGGGCTGATTGACACTGCTGCGTCACCCAGTCACCTGATCACTTCGAAGATTGAGCATCACGCGGTTCTGAACGCGTGCAAGCAACTGGAAGCGCTGGGGTGCGACGTCACATACTTGCCGGTGGATGGACGGGGTCAGGTAGATCCGCAAGATGTTCGGCGCGCGTTGCGACCGAGCACGAAGCTGATCACAGTCATGATGGCGAACAATGAGACCGGTGTGCTGCAGCCGGTGGAGGAGATTGGAAGGATCGCCGCGGAAGCTGGGGTTCGCTTCCACACGGACGCGGTACAGGCGGCGGGTAAGGTGCCGATTGATGTGAGCCGCGTGCGTTGCGATTTGCTCACCATATCAGGCCACAAGATTCATGCGCCGCAGGGTGTGGGCGCACTTTACGTGAAGAAGGGAACGCAGCTTCGACCGATGCTATACGGGGGATCTCACGAGCGCTCACGGCGCGCGGGGACCGAGAATGTACCGGGCATTGTGGCGCTGGGAAAGGCGGCAGAACTGGCCAGGCAATCTTTGGAGAGCGGCGGCGATCGGGCAATGGCAGCGATGCGGGACCGCCTGCAAGCTGCGGTGCTGGAGAAGCTCGACGCCACGGGCGTGAACGGTGGTGTGGTGGAGCGCGTTCCGAACACGACGAACATTTATTTCGACCACATCGAAGGCGAAGCACTGGTAATTGCGCTCGATCTCAAAGGGCTTGCAGTGTCGACCGGGGCGGCATGCTCGTCCGGCGCGATTGAACCGTCGCACGTGCTCACGGCGATGGGGCTGCCGCCAGATCGTGCGCGAGCCAGCATTCGATTCAGTCTGGGTAAGCAGAACACGGCAGAGGACGTAGACTTCGCCATATCGCGGATTCCCGAAACCGTGGGGAGATTGCGGGAATTGAGTCCGTTGGGGAAGGTAGCATTGGGCAGGAATTGAGAGGGTGAGGCGAAGGCGAGGAAAGCAGGTCCCCGTTCGACCCCTCTCGCGGAAGCTCGGGTTCGCTCAGTGCAGGCTCTCGACTACGCGCGAAGTTCGCGGTGCGAACTCTGCGCTCCGCTCGTGATGACAAGAGCGTCAGGTAGCTAATGCCGAATTGCAAGACTATTGCGGTCGCGATGTCGGGAGGGGTGGATTCCTCGACCGTTGCGGCCATGCTGCGCGCGGAAGGGCACGATGTAGTTGGCCTGACCATGCAGCTATGGAACCAGCGGCGTCTGGCTGGCCATGAAGGCATGCCGGAGGCGGTGCAAGGGCGTTGCTGCTCGCTCGATGATGTTTACGACGCGCGGCGGGTGGCAGAGACGATCGGAATTCCCTATTACGTGGTGAACCACGAGGAGCGTTTTGAGCGCGACGTGGTGCGGCCCTTCGTCGAGGAGTATGTGTCGGGGCGCACTCCGATTCCGTGCAGCCTGTGCAACAACCACCTGAAGTTTGACCAGTTGCTGATTGTGGCGCGGCAGATCGGAGCGGATACGCTGGCCACCGGTCACTACGCCAAGGTGGAGTTCGACGAAGCTTCCGGACGATGGCTGCTTAAAAGGTCCACCGACTTGGCCAAGGATCAGACCTACTTCTTGTTCGGTCTTACTCAGGAGCAGCTGAGCCGGACCATATTTCCGTTAGGCGGTATGACGAAGCCGGAGGTGCGCGAGCTGGCACGTGCGCGCGGCCTCGCGCTGGCTGAGAAGCCAGACTCGCAAGAAATTTGCTTTGTCCCCGGCGGAGACTACAAGCGATTTCTGGATGCTTACCTGGCGGAGCAGGGCGAGGCGCTGCCGGACACGGCCGGAGAGTTGGTTACGGCCAACGGAGAGGTCATTGGGGAGCATAGCGGCATCCACAATTTCACCGTGGGCCAGCGGAAGGGCCTGGGTGTGGCTACAGGATCGCCGCTGTACGTCATCCAGATTAAGGGTGACGCGCGCCAAGTAGTAGTCGGCAACGCGGAAGACCTCTATTCTCGGACACTGCGTGCGCGCCGGGTGAACCTGATTTCCGTGCCCGAGCTGAAGAAGCCGATGCGGGTGTCGGTGAAGATTCGCCATCGCCACGAGCCCGCGCCAGCGGTGTTGGAGATGACGGGCGCGGAGGATGCCCTGGTGACGTTTGACCAGCCGCAAAGGGCGATCACGCCGGGTCAGGCTGCGGTCTTCTACGACGGGGATGTGGTAGTCGGCGGCGGGTGGATTACCTAGCCCTCGGGGATCCGACATTAAGCAGCGCCAATCAGCCCAGGGAAATAATGAATGTTCGGGCTCGTCAAACCTTTCCGCTCTCCTGTGCAACGAACTCATCAGGAGTACCCAACATGAAGAAACTCTTTTTCTCAGTCGTGATATCGGTTCTGTGGACCGCGTTCTCGTTTGCGCAAGCCCCAGCGAACACACCGGCGAACCCCGCCGAGCAGGTGGCTCCAGGCAGCTTGATCCCCGCCGAATTGACCAAGTCCGTGGATGCGAAAAAGGCGAAGCAGGGAGATCCCGTCCAGGCCAAGACTACCCGGGAGTTGCTTTCCCGGGATGGCCACGTTTCGGTTCCTCTCGGTGCAAGAATCCTGGGGCATGTCACGGAAGCGAAGCCCAATGAGAAGGGGGAGTCACCGTCCACACTGGGTATTGTCTTCGACAAGATTGTTTTCAAGGACGGCCACGAAGTGCCGATGAGCGCGATGATTCAGGCGCTGGCGCCTCCGCTGGAAAACATGAGCCCTGGTGGCGACTCGATGTCTCAACCGGGCATGCCGGGCGTGGCACCCTCGCAGCCGAGTGGCGGAATGTATGGTGGGATGTCACGTCCGACGGGATCTTCACCGGCGGAAAATCCGGGTGGCGGCATGGGGACGGGGAGTACCGGCACTCCCAGTAACGCGCCCGGACGGAATAGCCCTGGCAGACTATCTACCAATGCACAGGGCGTGATCGGAATTCCCGGAATGGCTATGCAAGGGGATGTTCTGACGGCGCAAAAAAAGAACGTGAAACTCGACAGCGGCACCCAATTGATGCTGCGCGTGGTGGGAAGGCAGTAGCTTTCATAAATCCTGCAAAATTAAAGGCAGCGACGAGCGCTGCCTTTCAAATCGCATTCGGGGGATAGCCCTAGATAAACAACTCGTCCTGAGGCACGCCCATACCGTCGCCAGCGTGACGACGCCGTCTTCCCACGAAGTACTCGAGTCCGGCGGTCAATCCCTGAATCAGCCCTGAAGCCTGGCGAAGAGGGGAGACTACGGTCTTGTGAACGATGTCGGTGGTTTCCTCCACCTTGTCCATGGTACGAGTGATGATTTCGTCGGCGCGAATCACCTGCAGTCGCGAACGATCAATCACATCACTGAGCGCGGCGTCCAGACGTTCCATTTGTGCCCGAACGACGGTCGTAGAGTGGCTCACATTCTCAGCGATCGATTCGATCTTGGGACGCAGCTCCACCAGAAGCGATTGAGCGGTCTCGATGGTCGGAAGAGTTTTGGTCTTGACTTCGATGGCCAAAGCTTCCATGCGGGCGCTTGTCTTGCGGACGGAGAGATACAGAGCGATGAGAATCAGCGCCTGAATGACCACGGCGGCGGAGGTGATGGCGACGAATATCGCTAGCTGATTTTCCATAAGCGTTAGCGAACCCCGCGCTTGGATTTCCCGGTGCTAGATGGAAATGTCACAAGTTTTTCGGAGCAGAACTCTCGGCCGTGGCTTCCTGGTACGCCTGACGGCCGGCTTCGTACGCCGAGCGGAATTGTTCCTTCTGCTGATTGAGCACGTCACGGCCTTTTTCGACCCACTCGGACGCCTGCGCCCGTGCGCGCTCGGAGCGCTCGCGCATATACTCCCGGCTCTCATCTGCCTTGGAGCGAATGGCATCCCGGGTTTCGCTGCCGGACCGAGGCGCGTAGAGAATGCCCACAACGGCGCCCACACCCAGGCCTGCCAAAAACCACAAGAAACTATTGCCGTCCCGATCAGACATAATCCTTCACCTCCCGCATTTGCTCTTCTAACGGATGGTAGCATCGGCTACCGCGAAATACAATTCGGACAGGTTGTGTTTACTGAATTGAGATGCCTGGGAACAGCAACAAAAAGCGCATAAAATCCTTGGGGTGTAGCGGCGAGGTCATGATGCCGCGTTCGATTCGGGAGACATGGGATGCGAGTGGAAAAAGGGTTCACGCTGACCGAGCTGTTCATTGTTGTCGGTATCATCCTCGTGATCGCCGCTCTCCTGATTCCGAATTTTCTCCATTCCAAGATAGCGGCCAATGAGGCAGGCGCGATATCGGCGATCCAAACCATAAACCGGGCCGAGGTTTCTTACCAGGCAGCTTATCCGACGAAGGGGTTTGCGGCGAAGTTGGCGGATCTGGGTGGAGCCAAGCCCTGTACGCCAAGTCCGGCTTCCGCATGTTTGATCGACAACTTGCTGGCGAGCGGAACGAAGAATGGATATGTATTCGCTGCGATGGGCACGACTCCCGCTGCGAATGGTGTGCTGATGGACTACACTGCGGGCGCGGCGCCGGTTGTTTACAACGAAACAGGAGTGCGTCTTTTCTGCTCGACGTCAAACCGGGTGATTCGCTACAGCGCGAATCCCGGCCGCAGCACGACACCGCCTGATCCTGCTCAATGCCCGCAAGAAACTCCACTCGAATAGGACCCCGCTGAGCGGCCGGAATGAGGACACTTGTAGCCGCGCTCGTCTAGCGAGACAATGTCATGCGGTAGGGGGGACCAGCCTTTGTCTGACAGAAAGTACCGGCAGCGTGGCTATCAGGATAGCGGCGCGAAGCAGGAGAAACGCGACGAGAGACCCGTAAGGCAGGAAACCTTCGGGCCTCGGGCCATCCAGATGCCCGGCACGCGCGCCGTGTCGCGATGTTCTCAGTGCGGCGTGGTGCTGCAGGTGTCTACTGATACGGCGGCCAAGTGCCCAAAATGCGGATTCGATCTCCATTCCTGCAAGCAGTGCACGCACTTCGATCCATCCAGCCGCTTCGAGTGCACTCAGCCCATTCCCCAGCGCATAAGCCGAAAAGACATCCGCAACGAGTGCACGTTCTACTCCATCAAGGTCACAAGGGAAAAAGAGACCTCGACCAGCAGTGGCCAAGTAAGCAGCGCGCGCCAGGCGTTCGAGAATCTGTTCAAGAAATAAGACTCCATCAAGGCATAGAGATCTCCGTCGCTGCTACCAACGTAGATGGCGCCGTTCTAGGGTTAAGCCCGTTTTGGGACGAAGCTACACTGAGCGGGGACGGATAATCGCTGTTTCGTTATGGCTTCAATGTTGGCCGGAGCAGAATCTCGCTGGCGAACGACTGTGGCGCCTGAGTGACCAGCATAGCGACGGCATGAGCCACGTCGTCGGGTTGCAGCATTTTCTTCGGATCTTTCCCGGTATGGGGTGTGAATTCCGTCTGAACCGATCCCGGGCAGACCACGGAGACACGAATGTTGTGGGCACGCAACTCTTCCGCAACCGAGTAGGTCAAGCCATTCAATCCCCACTTGGAGGCGGCGTATGCAACGCCGTTGGGAAGAGCGTTCTTTCCAGCCAGGGAAGAGATGTTAACGATGTGACCGCTGCGGGCGCGGATCATCAGCGGTGCAAAGCTGCGGATGCAGTAGTACACGCCGCGCAAATTGGTATTGAAGACCTGATCCCACACCTCCGGCGGAAGCTGGTGCAACGGGCGGCCGAAGCCGTCGCCAATACCGGCATTGTTGACCAAAATGTCGACGCGACCGAATTTACTCTCGACTTGCTGGGCAAGAGACTCGACGGAAGACAGGACAGAGACGTCGCATTGGACAACGTGCGCCGTCCCGCCGGACTTCGAAATGAGATCAGCCGTCGCTTCGAGGGGCTGCCTGGTGCGGCCGCACGTCACAACCGTTGCCCCCAATGAGGCCAGTTTTCCTGCAATAGAAGCGCCGATGCCCCTACCGGCACCGGTAACAACGGCAACTTGTCCTGGCAGAGCGTGGTTATCCTTCAAAGGGAACCTCCGCGTATTCGATGATTCAGGTCGGCGCAGAGAACCACGGCGATGTCCTTTTTTGCA
Source organism: uncultured Acidobacteriota bacterium (assembly GCA_963711675.1). Classification (GTDB taxonomy): domain Bacteria; phylum Acidobacteriota; class Terriglobia; order Terriglobales; family Acidobacteriaceae; genus CAVQFB01. The sequence goes on from CAVQFB010000019.1 coordinate 35,356, forward strand.
TCTCATAAAGAGAAAGAAAGGGGAAGACGGCAACTTTGCTTGCCATAGGGGGAGCACATCCTTATAATCCGGCACACCGGAAATTGGACAGGCGCCGCCTTGAATGTTGTCAGGTGGCAAAGAGATCTCCGGGGCCTTTCGCATGGGCACAGACTGTGCCGTGTTTGGAACCTGGGTGCGCTAGCTTGGGTATGCCTGGGCAGATTTGTTCGTCGCTGTTTTCCCGTGAGTTTTAAGGAGCCATACTGATGAAGAAGATTCTGGTCACTATTGCGCTTGGGTTCGCTGTTCTGGTACCTGGCCAAGGCACAGCTCAGCAACCGCAGGCACAAACCCCGGCTGCTCCGGGTGGGCAACCCGCGCCGCAGAAGAAAGAGATCAAAGATCCGGCGGAATACAACGCTTACGTGGGCGCGATCCAGCAGCAGGATCCCAATGCGAAGATCAGCGGCCTGGAGGCCTTTGTCACGCAGTATCCGAACAGCGTGATGAAAGAAGACGCGCTTGAGGCCTTGATGGGCGCCTACCAGCAGACCAATAACGGGGCAAAGATGAACGATGCCGCGCAGCGCGTGTTGCAGGCAAATCCCTGCAATCTGCGAGCACTGGCCCTGTTGGCGTACACCAAGCGAGCCACGGCTGAGGCGAACCAGAATCCGCAACAAAACCTAGCCGACGGCGCGCAGTACGGGGAGAAGGGACTTCAGTGTTTGCAGACAGCGCAGAAGCCGGCGGAGGTCTCGGACGCCGATTGGGACAAGCTCAAGAAACAGACCAGCGTGATTTTTAACGGCGTCGTGGGTATCAATGCCCTCCAAGGCAAGAACTATGCGAAGGCGCAGCAGAACTTGCGTGCCTCAGCTGAGGGCGACCCGACCAACCTGCGGGATATTTATCCGCTTGCGCTCGCTTATCTGACGTCCACCCCACCAGACCAGGTGAATGGTCTGTTCTACATCGCGCGGGCGGCTGGCTTGGCGGCTGGCTCTCCAGCGGCAGCGCAGATCGAAGGATACGGGAAGAAGCAATATACGAAATATCACGGTTCGGATGAGGGCTGGACGGACGTTCTCGCGCAGGCAAAGGCCAACCCGGCGCCTCCGGCGGGCTTCACCATCAAGCAGTACGTTCCGCCGACTCCAGCTGAACAGGCTGCAGATCTGGTGAAAACGAAGCAGCCGAAAGAAATGTCTTTTGCTGAGTGGGAGCTCGTGCTGTCGGCTGGTAAACCAGAGGATGCGGATAAAGTGTGGAGCGCCATTAAGGGAGTGTCGCTGCAGATGGAAGGCCAGGTCGTGAAGGCTTCGCCCACCAGACTGGAGATCGCGGGCAGCCAGGACGACATCGACCAGAAGCGCGCGGACATCATCCTGGAGATGGGGGGCACGATTCCGGCGAAGTTGATGCCCAAGGAAGGCGCGACACTGGATTTCGAGGGCACGCCGGATTCCTACGTAGCCAGCCCGTTCGTCATGACCATGAACAAGGGCAGCTTGTTGGCGAAGGCGGCACCAGCGCCGGCAAAGAAGCGTCCGGTTCGGAAACGTCCCACTGGCCAATAGACACGATTTCAGCTGATGTGAATTGAAGGCAGCCAGAAATGGCTGCCTTTCTTTATCTTTATGGGAAAAAAAATCTGGTAATCAGGCCCACGGATGGGGGAGCTAGCGTACGGCTTTCTTCTCCAGCGTGATGGGACGCGCGCTGCGCGGCGGGCGCCTGACACCGTCGCGGAGCAGGCGTACATCAATCTTCAGTTCGTTGATGGTGCGGCTCAGCGTATTGCGGTGCATTTCGAGCTGGCGGGCGGCACGGCACTGGTTGCCTTTGTTTTCCTGGAGCACAGTGAGGATAAATCGTTTCTTGAATTCACGGACGGCTTCCGAGTACAGAATGTTGCTCTTGTACATCTGCATGACGAGCGCTTCCAGCTGATCTTTCACGGGGGCTCTCTCTTTCTTTCCGCTCTTATCTCATCTTATGAATGCCACTTCTAATGCGCTGCAGGCTGCGAAGCCGGCTGCGGCGAGGGCTTTCCAGCATCTGCAGGCGCCGCTCCCTGACGCTGGCGGCGTAACAAATCAAGTCCCTGATAAAAACGTGACCGTAATTCCGAGGGCGCGACCCAGATCGCAGCCCGCCCTACCACCAGGAAATAAGGCGCCAGTTGCGATCCTTCCAGCCAGCGCGATGTGGGCGTAAACGCGGCCATACCCATCAAAATGACAGCGACCACCAATGCGCCCCGAACCACGCCCAGGACACCGCCCAGCATGCGATCAAACCAGCTGAGTCCAGCTTCCTTGACGGCCCATCTCACTACACGGCCGATCAAGCCCGCCAGAATCAGAACCGCGAGAAAAATGATGAGGAAACCAGCAATATCGCCTAACCATGGCGATTTAAGGTGCGGCGCAAACCATTCTGCCAGCCGATGGTACTGCCAAGCAGCCAGCAGATAACCAACAACCAAGCCGGCGATTCCGAAAGCCTCATGGAAGAAGCCCTGGGAAGCGGCTGATACAACAGAGATCAAAATCACCGCAAGTATTGCCCAATCCGCAACGCTCATCGAGTTCCGCTCCGGTCAGGTTCTGCGTCGGCTTCAAAATTTCGATGACAGAAGCCTTCCACTGATCGGATCACAACTCCAGCTCGCGTCCTGTGAGCCTGCGATATGCCTCGAGGTACTTGTCGCTGGTTCTGCGAGCCACTTCCGGCGGCAAAGCCGGTGCGGGTGGCTGCTTGTTCCAGCGAATCTCCTCGAGGTAGTCCCTCACGTACTGCTTGTCATATGACTCTTGCGCTTTGCCCGGGTTGTACGTGTCCGCCGGCCAGAAGCGCGACGAATCCGGGGTAAGCACTTCGTCGGCGAGTGTGATGCCGGCGGGCGTTATCCCGAATTCAAACTTCGTGTCCGCGATGATGATGCCCCGCTGCCGCGCGTAGTCAGCAGCCTTCTTGTAAAGACTGAGACTGATGTCGCGTAACCGGCGACTCTGCTCAGGGTCCACGAGTTTACACATTTCCTGAAACGAAATGTTGATATCGTGCCCGGAACTTTCTTTCGTGGCCGGCGTGAAGACCGGCTCCGGAAGCTGATCTGACTCACGTAACCCGGATGGGAGCTCGATGCCGCACACCTTGCCTGTCGCCTTGTATTCTTTCCAGCCCGATCCGGAGAGATAACCGCGAACCACGCACTCCACCGGAAACATCTCTCCGCGGGCGACCATCATAGAGCGGCCGCGCAACTGGTCCGAATATTTCTGCACATTCGCGGGAAAGCGCTCGACGTCAGCGGTGATGAAGTGATTCGGACAGATATCCTTCAGGAAATCAAACCAGAAGAGCGAAAGTTGTGTGAGTACCCGGCCTTTGTGGGGAATGCCCGTGGCAAGCACATAGTCGAATGCCGAAATACGGTCAGTCGCGACGAAAAGGAGCCGGTCGTTGTCGAGGCGGTACACGTCGCGCACTTTGCCGCTGGCGTGAAGTTCCAGTTCCGGGAAATCGGTTTGTAACAGGACGGGGTCGAGAAGTTCGGTGCTCATGACTGAAATTTTACATGTGAAAAACGTCGCGTATTCTAGCGTCCCAGAAATTTTTGTCAACCGTTAACTCGAAGGCTGGAGGAGAGGTCACCGGCGGTTGATAGGAAAAAAGTTGACACCTGAGGACGGAGGCGAAACTGGGCGCGGGGCAAGGCTTTTGGCCCAGGCGAATTGTGGAAAAGCTGAGGATGACAGAGGATAAAGTGGTTTGTATCAGTAAGAATTCCGCCCGCAATCAAACAGCATTAGTGCCGGAACAGGAGAGACCACGTCAAGAGCAAACTTGAGATCTTACGCCGTCGCGCCGAAGCGCACTGATACCAATTTTGAAACACCCGGCTCCTGCATCGTCACACCGTAGAGCACGGGCGCGATGCTCATGGTTTTCTTGCTGTGGGTGATGAGCACAAACTGCGTTTGCACACTCATCTCGCGCACCAGTTCGGTGAAACGTCCGATGTTGGCTTCATCGAGAGGCGCGTCCACTTCGTCGAGGATGCAGAACGGACTAGGCTGGTACTGGAAGATCCCGACAAGAAGAGATAGGGCAGTGAGCGCCTTTTCTCCGCCGGAGAGCAGGAGCACATTCTGCAGTTTTTTCCCCGGGGGCGAGGCGACCACGTCGATGCCGCTCTCGGCACTGTTTTCTTCGTCGGTGAGGCGCATGAAGGCGTGGCCGCCACCGAAGAGTTTCTTGAACGTGGCCTGGAAGTTCTCGTTGATCTTGCCGAAGGCTTCCTCGAACTTCTGGCGGGAAACCACATCGATCTCTTTGATCGTAGCTTGCGTGTTTTGAATCGATTCGAGAAGATCCCGCCTCTGGTTTTCAAGGAACTGATGGCGTTCGGCGGTTTCCTTGTACTCCTCGAGCGCCATCATGTTGACCGGACCCATGGCGTCCAGACGCGTGCGCATCTCACGGTAAGCCTGATCTTCGATGTGCAACTGCTCGCCCGTGGCAATAGGCAGGGTTGTATCTGACATCAGGTCATGGCGCTCAACACCCAATTCATTTAGACAGGTTTCGGCCATGTAGTGCGCGTCCGACTGCAGCTTCGCGGCGGCGGCAGAGAGTTCGCCCTTGCGGTCTCGAGCCTGATCGAGGAGTTGCCGGGTGGTGTGAAGCGCGCCATCGAGTTCGGTCAGGCGTGCCCGCACTTGTTCGGACTCGAGTTGCAGCAAGCCGTCGCGAGTCTCACAGGCATTGCGTTCCGCATCGAGATCAAGAAGCTGGCTTGCGATTTCCAGATTTTCCGTTTCACGCTGCGTTATTTCCGCCGTGGCGGACGCAATCTGCGCCTGTAAAGCATTCACTCGCTCGCTGGCTTCGGAGGCAAGCGATTCGATCCTGGTGAAGCCAACCGATGCGGACCTATGACGCTCTTCGAGTGCCGCAACCCGAGCGGCACGCTGCGACGCATTTTGAGTCGCGGCATCGCGGCGCGAACGAAGGGTGGCCAGGCGCTCCTGTCCGGTCGCCATTTCCTGTTCGAGCGCAACTCGCTTGTCGTCAAATTCCGCAATGCCTGCCCGCCGAGCTTCGATAACCGTTTCCTGTTCGGCGCGATCGCTGGCCAGACGCTGCAATTCGGCAACGCTGGTAGTACGGCGCTCGCCCACGCGGGCCATCTCGGCTTCAAGCTGTTGCAGCATGTGGCCCGAGGTCATGGCCAACTTCTCGGCTTCGCGCTTTTCGGCTTCCAGCCGGTCGACCAGGGAAGAAAGCTCTTTAATTTCACGGCCGAGCGTCATGGCATGAAGTTCTTCGTCACGAAGGGCATGCTCTAGTTCTTCCAGCAGGCGCATGACCTCACGCAGCTCGCGCTTCATGGAAAGCGGTCCTTCGGAACGCTGCTTGCCGCCGGTGACGGTCACGTTGTGGAAGCACTCTCCTGATTGCGAGAGGAAGAACGCGTCCGGGTTCTCGAGGGCAAGCTCACGGCCAAGGCCGGAATCGGGGACGATGTATCCGTCGCGCAGCTTGGGCAGGATCACTTCGAGCGACTTGCCGAAGCCGTTCAGAACGCGAATCGTGTTCTTCAGCGGCAGGATGGGTCGTCCCGGAGGCGCGGAGTGAGCACCTTCGTCCAGAATGAAAGAGAACTTTGCCTGAGAGTCCTCAGGATGAACCAGGAAGGTTGCGCGGCCGTCAACGTCGTTGCGGAGCAGGCGGAGGCCTTCGTCGGCAGCGTCCCAGGATTTCACGACGATGTAATTCAACTCGTCGCGCAAGAAGTCTTCGACGACACGTTCGTACTGCGGTTCGACCTCCAGAAAATCTGCCAACACCCCGGCTGGGGCTAAGCCGCCTTGCATGCCACCAGACTGGAACAGGCGACGAACCGACTCGGTCGAGTAACCGTGCTCGGCGATGACGGCTTCGAGCGAGCTTTTCTTGCCGATCGCGGAGGCATACTCGGCCCGCAAGCTGTCGAGGCGATTCTTGGCGCCGAATTCTTCGCGGCGCTTGTGTTCGATCAACAGCCGTGACTGGTCGATTTCTTCGGCGAGACCGGAGACGCGCTGCGAGACGGTTTCGAATTCAAGGGCGAGCTGGCCGCGCTGGCCACCGAAGGCTTCGACTTGAGAGTTCGCGGCAGCGATGTCCGCTTGCAGGCGTTGGGTCTCGCGATCGACGGCAGCGAGGCGCTCCTCAGCTTGGGTCAGCTGGTTGCGCAAACTGGCCGCGGAAGCGACCGCTTGCATAATGGAGGCCCGCCACTCGTCCTGTTGCGCTTCGAGGCCGGACAAATCAGTAGTGGCACCGGCTGCCTCCTGTTCGGCGATTGCCAGTTCGTTTTGTGCGGTTATCAGATCAGCCTCGGCTGATTCGAGTATTTGGCGGTTGGCGTCGAGCTCAGCTTGCAGAGCTGCCAGCCGCTGCTGCGCCTGTGTTGATTCAGCTTCGGCGGCCCCGACACGCATTACGAGTTCGGCGCAGCGTTCTTGGTTGGTCCGACGGCGTGCGCTCCCGCGGTCAATTTCGACGACAATCTGATTCAGCCGGTCTCGATTCTGCTGGGTCTCCGTATTTACGGCATAGCTGCGCTGAGTGCGCTCGGCCTGCTCGCTCTCCAGTTGGTGTAGGCTCGCGTTCTGATTCTGGATTTCGTCCGAGACCGCTTGCAGCTGTGCATCTAGATCTGCCGCCTGCTGGTCGAGTTGCACAAACTTACTAGCGAGCACGAGTCTCAGCTTAGCGCGCATTTCTTCGCGCAGCCGGGCATAGCGCTCCGCCTTCGATGCCTGGCGCTTGAGGGAGTTCATCTGGCGCGTGACTTCCTCGAAAATATCGTTCACACGCGAAAGATTGACCTTGGCCTCTTCCAGGCGGGCTTCCGCGAGGCGCTTCTTGGTTTTGAACTTGGTGACGCCGGCGGCTTCTTCGATGATGGCGCGCCGGTCGGTGGGGCGGCTGCTGAGGATCTGCCCGATACGGCCTTGTTCGATGAGGGCATAGGACTCGGGACCAAGGCCCGTGCCCATGAAGAGTTCCTGAATGTCGCGCAGGCGGCAAAGCTTGCCGTTCAGAAGGTATTCGCTGTCGCCTGAGCGGAACAGGCGCCGGGTGACGACGATCTCGCCGGCGGGAATCTGCTGCTGAAACTTGCGGCGGCGGATCTTGAGCACAACTTGCGGGCCCGCGCCGTTCGTGGGCTGCTCGGGGGCGCCAGATGCAGGCGGGGCTTCGATTGCGGCTCCGGTCGCGGCAACGGGGCTGCCTTCGACTTCCTCCATGACTCCGGGTTGCGCTTCTTCGATCGCTCTTTCAGTTTCTTCGGCGGCCCGAGCCCGAAGGTCAGATTCATCCCAATCGCTGGCGTGCTCCAGTGAGTCGGTGGGCATCTCCTCGTCGATTTCGATCTGCGGTCGGCTCGTTGGCGTCAATGCCACCGTAGACTTCGGGATCAATCAAGGTAAGGCTGACTTCCGCCATGCCCGTGGGCTTGCGGTCGCGGGTGCCGGCGAAGATGACGTCCTCCATGCGCGAGCCACGCAGGGTCTTGGCGGATTGCTCGCCCAGAACCCAGGAGATGGCGTCCGCGATATTGGACTTGCCGCAGCCGTTGGGACCGATGATGGCGGCAACGCCGTCACCGTGGAACTTGAGTTCGGTCCGATCGCAGAAGGATTTGAACCCGAGAATCTGCAGTCTTTTCAGTTTGAGCAACTTCGACTCCTTGGACTCGTCGACGCGCAAGTCGCGGGGGATGCCGCGCTCGTTACCACTTGGATGCTCCCGCAATTGGCTGGGACGGACGCCACCCCTCACCCGGGACGGGTCCGCACGGATTCCAGCTAATGTAAAGGCGAAAACGGGCGCGGGTCAAGCATGAAAACACTATATATGGTGTGGGCATGCCGAACACCGGATTATATTGCACACACAATGCGACAACTGCCTGAGAAACGAGTGAGAGAAAAGGAGACGGGAGGGATTCGCGAGAGCGAGATAACTCTAGCCCAAGGCTCGGTTGGAAGCAATGAGCAAAGTGAAAGGGGCCTTCAACAAAAAGGCACGAGGGTGTGACTCGTGCCAAGGAAGGTTGCCGAGCTTACGCTCGGCCTAGACGGACGAGGGCGTCCGTCCCCACACGATTCAGATTTTACTGGACCGGGCGTCCGTCCCCACGCGATTCAGATTTGACGGACGAGGGCGTCCGTCCCCACACGGTTTGTGCTGACTCTATCCTCCCAATTTCTCGAAGAAGAGGCAGATCGATTCGATCCCGCGATAAAAGTTCGGGATGTGGAACTTCTCGTTGGGCGCGTGCAGGTTGTCGTCGGGGAGGCCGAAGCCCATCATCACGCTGGGAATCTTCAGCACGTCCTGGAAGTCGGTCACAATGGGAATAGAGCCTCCGGAGCGAATGAACACGGTGTCTTTCTTGAAAATATCGTGCATGGCTTCGGTTGAGGCTTTGACGAACTTGTTATCGGTACCAACGACGCAAGCCGGACCTTTGCTCCACACTTTAATCTTCGTCTCGATCCCCTTGGGAGTGAGCTTCTTAACGAATGTCGTGTAGCGCTTCAGGATGTCGTCAGGATCCTGATTGGGAACGAGGCGCATGGAGACTTTGGCCGCAGCTTTCGCAGGGATGACGGTCTTCGCGCCTGGAGCTGTGAAGCCACCGGGCATGCCATGCACTTCGAGTGTCGGACGGGCCCAGGTGCGGTAGAGCACGGAGAAGCCGGGTTCGCCAGTGAGAATTTTGGAGCCGACTTCGGTCTTGCGATAGTGCTCTTCGTTGAAGGGCAGTCGCTTCCAGGCCTTGAGTTCGTCCTTGGTGGGAGCTTTCACCTTCGAATAGAAGCCGGGGATCAGGACCTTGCCTTTGGAGTCCTTCAGCTTGCTGATGATCTCGATCAGGGCAAAGAAGGGATTCGGCGCCGCGCCGCCGTACATGCCCGAGTGCAAGTCCGTCTTCGCACCGAAAGCTTCGATTTCTGTGTAGACGAGACCGCGGAGGCCGACGCAGAGGGTGGGAAGATCAGGGGCAAAAAGTTCGGTATCGCAGACCAGCGCGAAGTCTGCCTTCAGCTTGGACTTCTGCTTGCGCACGTACTCAGCAATGGACTCGCCGCCGACTTCTTCTTCGCCTTCGAAGATGATCTTGACGTTGATGGGAAGCTTCCCGTCGTGAGCCTTCATTAAGGACTCGAGCGCCTTGACTTCCATCCAGAGCTGGCCTTTGTCGTCGACGGCACCCCGGGCGTAGATGTTGCTGTTGCGCTCGGTAGGCTCAAACGGAGGCGTTTTCCACTCGTCGAGCGGGTCCGGCGGCTGGACATCGAAGTGGGCATACATGAGGACGGTGGGCTTGCCATGAGCGTGTAACCAGTCGGCGTAGATGAGCGGATGGCCCTTGGTGGGGATGACTTCGACGTTTTCCATGCCGATGCGGCGAAGCTCATTGGCGACGAAGTCGGCGGCTTTCTGCACGTCGCCCTTGTGCTCTTCCAGAGTGCTGACGCTCGGGATGCGAAGGAGATCTTTGAGTTCGTTCAGGAACCGCTGTTGATTGTCGCGTGCGTAACCGACTGCCGGGGAGGCCATAAGAGTGCCCTTTCTCGCGAGCAAGCGAACTAATAATGGGGAATTAACTGCTCAAAACACTTCAGTATACCTGAAGGAACGGGGCGTTCCGGGCGGGGCTAGGACGTGGGCAATCCGAAACGGGACGCAGCGACAGGGGAGGGGTACGTTAAGCCAGGTGGGAGAGTAACGGACGCAGAGTTCGTCATGCCGCGCGAGTGGCGAATCGGGCAGAAGAAAACGCAGCGAGGTCGAAGCTTGGTTGCTCGCCAGCAATGACCTGCGACATCACGTGCGCGGTCACGGGAGTCAGGAGAATTCCATCCCGGAAGTGGCCGGTCGCGACGTAGTAGCCCGGAGTTTCGGACGGGCCCAGGATTGGCAGACCGTCGGGTGTGCCCGGCCGCAGTCCAGCCCAAGCTTCGAGAATGCGCGCTTTAGCCAGTTGCGGCAGCAGAGTGATCGCACCCTGATGGAGGCGATGAATCGTGTCGGCGTCGGTGCGCTTGTCGAAGCCAGCTTCTTCGACAGTTGCGCCGACCACTATGCGACCGTCCGTGCGGGGGACGAGGTAAGCCTCAGGCGCGCGGACAACGTGTCGAAGCAGGCCATGAGAGGGCGGCACCAGAGCCAACATCTGTCCCTTAACTGGTCTCGTCGGGAACTGATGCGGAGGCAACTGTCCTGCCCAGGCTCCGGCGCAATTCACGACTATGGGTGCGCGGAAGTTAGTCTTGACTGTGCTAACGCCTTCAACCTTCCCGTTCACGATGCTAAGGGAAGTTGCTGCGTCACCGGCGGATGTATCGACGGCTCGATGTTTGGCCGCCTTAAGTGCGGCCGTGACCAGAGCTCGGGGATCGACGCTGCTCTCCCTCAGGAAGATCGCAGTGCGGTTGTCGGTGGCCAAGGCCGGCTCCAGTTGCGACAGAGGAACCGGCAGTGGATTCGCAGCGGCAAACTCGGCCCATTCGCGGGCGTGAGCTTCCTCAGAGAAGAGGATCGTCCCCTCAGAGCGATAGTCAACCCGCATTCCCGATTCGTCTTCCAGTTCGTGTACGAACTCGGGATACATGCGGGCGCTGGCGGTCGCGAGGGTCTGAAGGGCGCGGGGAGTTTCCCATCCGCAGTCGGCGAGCATGCCGGCCGCGGCGTGGGATGCCTCCCGTCCGGGTTCGCCGCGCTCGACGACAAGGACGGTCATGCCGCGCTTGCGCAGGGCAATTGAGAGCGACAAGCCGATGATCCCGCCCCCAACGATGATGGCGTCCCAAGTCCTCACAGTGGCCATTGTAAAAGACCAGACTACCGACGCATCGCACCACCGAGATAATTGACACTCATGGGGTTATGCTGAACAATTGAGCATCGACTTCCCACAATCGAAGGAATCTGGAGGAGCCATGTCTGAGGGCGAAGTTCCGGTAGTGCATACCCATGAAGGCAATGCCGGAAAATGGATTTTGCTGGTGCTGGCGGTGATCTATGTGGCCGCCTCGCTCTACTTTCTGTTCGATCTGCGCGGCCAGGTGAGCAATCTCGCCAAGAACGAGCAAGGCAGCAAGGCCGAGATCGCTGAGCTCACCAAGCGTATGCAGGCCGCCGAGGCGGACGACGAGACGCTGGCGCAGCAGGTCGGTATGACCAAGAAGGAACTCGCGGCCCGCGCCGCCGACCTGCAACGGCAACAGCGGGCGGCTGAGGCTCGCCTACAAGAGGAACAGAAGGAACAGATCGGCAAGGTCAGCGGGGAAGTGGCGGGAGTCAAGACGGACGTTGGGGGCGTCAAGACGGACGTTGCGTCTACGAAAGCAGACCTCGAAGCTACCAGGGCAAAACTGGAGAGCACGATTGGCGACCTGGGCGTGCAGAGTGGCCTGATTGCGCACACTCGTGACGACTTGGAAGCACTGAAACACAAAGGCGATCGCAACTACTACGAATTCACCCTCCTGAAGGGTGCGAAGCCGCAGCCGGTCTCGACGGTCAGCCTGCAGTTGAAGAAGTCAGACAACAAGCGCAGCAAGTTCACGGTAAACGTGACGGCGGATGACAAGACGATCGAGAAGAAAGACCGGAACGCCGGTGAGCCCATCCAGTTCTATACCGGGCGCGATCACTTGCTTTACGAACTGGTCGTCTGGACCGTCGACAAGAACAAAATCAGCGGCTATCTGAGCACGCCGAAAAATGCGCCGGTGCCGGTCACAGCGCAGCAGTAAGCGAGCATGTTTCCAGCCGCCGGGCATGTTCTGGTAAATATCGCACTGCGCACCACGGTGATCTATCTGCTGGTGCTGGTAGGGGTGCGCCTGAGCGGCAAAAGAGAAGTCGGGCAGATGACGCCCTTCGACCTGACTCTCCTGCTGCTTCTCTCCAATTCAGTGCAAAATGCAATGACCGGACCGGACACGTCTCTGCTGGGAGGGATGGTGGCGGCCACGGTTCTCTTGACCCTGAACTACGTGGTGGCTGATTTGTCGGGCGCGAATCGCCGTTTCCGCAAGTTCATTCAGGGGCAGCCCAGTCTGCTGGTGCATGATGGGAAGGTCATCGAATCCCACATGGCGAAGGAACACGTGAGCATGGACGAATTGCAGCGCTCGCTGCGAGCGCACGGAATCGCGTCCTATCACGACGTCGCGCTGGCAGTGCTGGAGGTCGACGGGTCGATCAGTTGCCTGAAGTACGACGAGATCAAGCCAGACGCCAATACGCATCTGGTGCGCAGGCGACGATTTCTGCAGAAACCGGAGTAATCCTTCTCTCCGCGGTGCTTTTCCTTCGCGTCGGAGCTCTACCGAGACAGCACGATGGGCACAGGTTGGTCGTAGGGCTGGACCGCTACGCTGACAGACTTGCGTTTATCGAACCCGTCTTGCGTCACCGGGAAACTGACGATAACCGTGCCGTGGGTTTCTTCACCAGGAGCGAGCTTGGTTTCGGCGATCAGAGCTGGCCCCGAGTGATCTTTCAGAACAGGAAACGCCTGGAAATAGCGGTCGAAATCTACGGCAGAGACGGGCACATCGGTGAATTCGCCGGCATCGGTCGTAAGCTTGCCCTGGACGCTGTGTATCCACAGCGGTTTCTCTCCCGTGTTGCGCAGCGTGACCGTGATGGCAACCAGAGTCATATTCTGATTGGGCACCTCCGCTGAGGCAATGTTGTCGATCGATCCCGCGCCCTGCGGCTTGGCGCGCCCCAAGTAAAATCCAATCGCTCCAACAATGAGCACGAGCGCTACTCCGATCGCGACAATGTTGGCGGGTGGCAGGTTGCGCTTGGCGGTGCCAAATTCCTCGCCAATGTTGAATTGGGTGCCCGGTTCGGCGGGGGAGGAGGGGCAGCTTCAAGGGGAGCGGCAGGCATCTCAGCCGGAATGGGTTCGGGTACCTCCGCCTCGGGCGTGAGATTTTGGGACGGATCAGGTATCGGGTTTTCGTCAGCCATTGCTGGACCTCTTGGATTTAGCTCGAGCGTGAATTTTGAGATCGTCTCACAAATGCTTCAGCGCCTAAAGGCGCATCAATAAAGGATGCAGCTGAGGCACGCCTGAAGGCGTGCCCTGATACGAACCTGTGCCACAAGCTGTGCAGGCGTGCCCTGATACGAACCGGAGCTGTACCCCAAGCTGTGAAGCCGTGCCCTGATGCGAAACGAGTTCCGCTGCAACCGTAATCGTTTTCACTTTTCCTCTAATAATCGCCATCGTGTCGCGATGGTGCAGCCGGTTGTCTTGTTTTCCGCGAGAGCGACCATCAGATTGGACCTCATCATCTTTAGTCGTCAATATCTTTGGTCATCTATGGTGGTCACGACCAGCCATGCTTCATGGCCTTGGCAAACTTTTCGGCGGGCAACGTGTTCAGGACATCTTCTTTCGTGAGCCATGCGCGGCGCGCCTGCAGTACCCCGTAGCGCATCTTTTCCATGTGCGAAGTGTGATGGGAGTCGGTGTTGATGACGATCTTGACGCCGTGTTGTTTTGCCAGACGCAGATGGACGTCGTAGAGATCAAGCCGGTCGGGATAGGAGTTGAGCTCCATCGCGACTTTGTTTTGCGCGGCCGCTTTGAAGAACGGCATCCATATCGAAGGGGTATGCATCCCGACGCAGTAGCAGGCGGCCTGTTGGATGGCCCGATGACGAAGTGTTCGGATTTGAAACCGCTTTCAGTATGCGATCGGTCATCTCGGCGCGCTCCTGGTTGAAGTGGGAGTGCACACTGGCAATGACGATATCCATCTCGCTCAAGAACAGAATCGGAGAGATCGAGCGTGCCGTCAGCGAGAATATCCACTTCAATGCCGGCGAAAATGCGGATTCCGCCGATTTGTTCGTTTGCTTTGCGGATCTTCTGAATGTGGGACAGAGCGCGGGCGTCGTCCAGGCCATTGGCGAAAGCCAGGTTCTTGGAGTGGTCGGTGATTGCCATGTATTTGTAGCCGAGCGCGCGGGCCGCTTCGGCCATCTCTTCGATGGTGTTGCGGCCGTCGGTCTCGACCGTGTGCATGTGGACGTCGCCGCGGATGTCCTGTTGGGTGATTAGTTCGGGAAGCTAATGTTTGGCGGCGGCTTCGATTTCGCCCAAGATTTTCGCGCAGCTCGGGGGGGATGTAGTCGAGTTTGAGCTTGGCGTAGATTTCTTCCTCGGTCTTGCTGGCAGCGACTTTTTCGTTGTCCAGCCTGGCCAGGCTGTATTCGTTGAGCGTGTAGCCCATTTTCAGCGCACGCTGGCGGAGGGCGACGTTGTGTGCCTTCGAGCCGGTGAAATATTGCATGGCCGCGCCGAAAGATTCCGGAGCAAGTAGCCGGACATCGACCTGCATGCCATTGCGCATGGCGGAAGCTGACTTTATTTTCGCCCTTGGCGATGATGTCCATAAGACCGGGCAGTGGATAATGTGCTCGCTCAGCTGGCGCGGGTTCCATCTTCGCGCGCAGGCTTTGCCGGTGACGAGGACGTCAAGATCGCCGACAGTTTCGCGACCGCGGCGCAGGGAGCCTGCGGGCGTTACTTTTTCGACGCCCGGAAACCTGTTGAGATGTGCGATGAGTTTCTCGGCTAAGTTCGCCGCGGCGTCAAGGAGAAATCGTCCGCCGATGCGGCGATAGTCCTCGATCGCTTTGAGGAGTTTTTGCTCGTGCTTTTCGCCCATGCGTGGCAGGTCGCGAATTTTGCCTTCGCGTGCGAGTTTCTCCACGCCGTCGAGGTCGCAGACTTGATAGGCGCTCCAGATGAGCGCGATGGTTTTGGGTCCCAGTCCCTGAATCTTGAACAGCTCCAGCATCGAGGGCCGGTATTTCGTGAGCAACTCAGCATGCTGGCTCAGACGGCCTTCTTTGAAGAGCTCCTGGATGTTCAGCAGCATGCCTTTGCCGATGCCGGGAACTCGAGCAGTTTCTTCGGCTCGCTGATCATGTCAGCGATTTGCTGCGGCAGGGCTTCAATCGCCTCGGCGGCCATTGCGGTAGGAACGAATGCGGAAGGAATCCTGGCCATCGATTTCGAGCAGGTCGGCGGTTTCATAGAGGATGCCGGCGATGGATTTGTTGTCCATGGACAGGGACAATTGTATCCCGCTGGTGTGGGTTGTGCGCTTGAGGAGAGCGGACGCGGCAAGGCACAGCTATGCCGAGAAACTCCGGCAGACGAGACGGCGCAGATTTTGACGAACGCAAACTCAGGAAGCGCGAGTCACGTTTGCGGCTTGTGGCCCCTTGGAGCCTTGGGTGATTTCAAACTCGACCTGATCGCCTTCCTGCAGACTCTTGTAACCCTCGGCGGTGATGGCGCTGTAGTGAACAAAAACATCCGGCCCATCTTCCCGGCCGATAAATCCGTAGCCCTTGGCGTTATTGAACCACTTGACGGTACCTTTCAGACGTTCCACTTGCCCCCCTCTTACTCACACCCTCGGTTTGGGGGTACCAGGGGTGTGCCTTGAATGGTGTCATTTTGCGACTGCCCGCATAGGCTGTCAAGGATTTGCGTCACCAAGACCCGCTGCTAGAGCGGTTTTCGTGCGTGACGCTGCCATTCCAGCCATAAGATGCCGGAAATGGTCTTACCGTCACGTATGGTGCCGTTGGCCAGCATTTTCAGGGCAGTGGGCAGGGAAACCAGCCGTTTTACGATCTTTTCGTCCTCCTCAGGCTGGGCGATACCAGTCTTAAGACCGCGAGCCAGGTAGGTGGCCATGGTTTCGTCGATAAAACCTGGACTGGCGTAATAAGTGAAAATCTTCTTCCAGTGAGTGGCCGTGTAGCCTGTCTCTTCGAGCAGTTCACGCTTTGCTCCGGCCAGTGACGACTCGCCTTCGTCGATGCGGCCAGCCGGCAGTTCCCACATGAAATCCTGGGCGGCATGGCGGTACTGGCGCTCGAGGAGGATGCGGAGCTGGGCCTTGGAATCATCGACGGCGAGAACGACGACTGAGCCAGAATGGCGTACTACGTCGCGGCGAGTGCGCACGCCGCCGGGTTCGAGGACATGATCGGTGGTGACCGAAAAAACCGGGCCACTATACACCTTGCGAGAGGAAATAAGACGAGCAACAGGCTTTCGGCGAATAGGTTTGGCCATGAACCAATATAACAATGGGGCCGGGAGTTGAAGAGAGAGTGGCGTGTCATGCGGAGGGCAAGCCTGTTATCCTGCCCGCGATGAGCAAGCCGAGCGTGACCATCGTCGGGCCGGGCAGTCTGGGAAGCGCCGTAGCGATGGCTTTGCATATGGCAGGCTACCCAGTTTCCGAAATTGTCGCGGGAAGAAGTCATGATTCTCAGCGACGGGCACGGCGATTGGCGCGAAAGGTTGGGGCGCGTTGGTCGACCAAGGAGAAGGCGCGGCTGGCGTCCAATGTGATTTGGCTATGTGTGCCGGACCGCGTAATTGCGACTGCTGCGAGGGACCTTGCCCCACTGTCCGACTGGAGAGGGAAGACCGTATTGCATTCAAGTGGAGCGCTCTCGAGCGATGAGCTGAAAGTTCTCACGCGGCGTGGAGCGGCGGTGGCGTCGCTGCATCCGCTGATGACGTTTGTGCGAGGCTCGCAACCGAGTCTCGCAGGCGTTCCTTTTGCAGTTGAAGGTGACAGTGCGGCGGTCCGAGTAGCGCGCAGGGTTGTCCGCGACCTGAAGGGAGAGATCTTCCAGATCAGGAAGGCGGACAAGGCCGCTTACCACGCATGGGGAGCGTTTACTTCGCCCCTGTTGCTCGCCGCACTGGTCACGGCAGAGGAGGTCGCAGAGCTGACGGGGATCACGCGCACGACGGCTCGGAAAAGAATGCTGCCGATTGTTCGTCAGACCGTAGCGAACTATGGAGCACTCGGTCCGGCGGAGGCATTCAGCGGACCGATCATACGTGGCGATGCCGATACTGTATCCCGTCACCTGAAAGCGCTACGCAAGAGTTCAGGTGCCGCCGAAGTGTATCTGGCTCTGGCGCGCGCAGCCCTGAGAAATCTCCCGGTTCAGAATCGAAAAGCGTTGAAGCGGATTCTGGGTGGTTAGAGGCTTGTAGAGATTCAAATCCCGGAAAATCAGCTAGCGTTCTTCTGTTCCTCTTCAGGTTTCCGAAACAATTGCACCGCCATCAGTCCGAGAATAGCGATCAAGGCAAACGGGAAAGAGGCCGAGGCACGCAACGGAAGCTGGAGTGCGAAGTTGCTCTGCTCGACGGCGGTTCGGCCAACTATAAAAGCGGCGACAGACACCGCGGATGCCGCAATCCATTGCCAGCTCAGGGCCAGACCTGTCATCACGAGAATCAGGCGAACCGCGGGGCCGCGGCGGAGCATGGTCCGCCACGAGATGATTACCAACAAGATTGCGGGGAGCAGGATTTCGTGATCGTAAATCGCGTCGCTATGCAGGACGGTCAGCGTGGTTGTCGTGAGCACGAATGCCAGCCCCAATGAAAAGGTCGGGGAGCCGACCTCGGTGCGCCTTGCTCTCCACGCGAGAGCCACAGCTGCGGCCAGCAAGGCGACCATTAGGGTTGTCCCCAGCACCTTTCCCAGCACGTTGCGAATGAGAGGCGGCTGTGTGTACTCGCCGTAACGCATCAGAGCGTGCCACCAGCTGGGGAGCCATCCGGGCAGAATCAGTTCGCTTGCGCCGAGCAGCGCCACCATCGTGACGAAGAAGGTGATCGCCAGCGCCCTTCTTTGGCGCCAGTCGGCGAGACTCCAAAACAGCAAATACAAAACTGCGAGCGCACAATTTGTGGCTTGGTCGTGGCAAGGGCCAACAGGAAGCCAGCTGCAGCGAGTCTCCGCTGTGGGCGGCAGCAACGGAAGCAGCCAGGAGAGCTGCGGCAAGCAATCCCCACTGGACCGCAAACAATGCCTCGAGGAGAGGCAAACTAGCCAGAGTCAGGATAACGAATATTGCGATCCCCTCGTGGGACGCCGAGAGTCCCATGGCGCGGAGCCACCACACCACGCTGATTCCGCTGAAAAGACAAAACAAAACGGTGAGTACGATGCGCGCTGCGGGGAAAGGAAGAACAAGCACAGGTGACGCCAATATTTCCGTGTGAAGCGGATACACGAACGCCTGGTAGTGCTGCGGTAGTCCCGCGAGATTCGGCTGGTCCAGTGAATGGCCGTAAAGACTGCCTTGAATCCGTCGCGTCGTTTCCTCGCTGTAGGGATCCGCGTGGTTGCGTGCCAGGGAACGCCCGGCCAGCCAGATGGGATAGAAATCTCCACCGTAGTGGTAGCCGGTCAGTCCCTTGGCGGTGCGAGCGGCTTCGGTGCGCGGGAGAAATAGAAAGAACTGATAGTAGAGAGTCCCGGCCGCAAGACATATCGCCAGGACGAGCGTTTTGCGTGGTCGCAGCATTCTGGAAAGATGAAGCAGGGAATTAGAGCACGCGGAGGGAAATCGCGAAAGGACTCTCTGTCAAGCGCCCTAGCGTGACGTAAACAGATGTCCGAGCTTTTCTTTCTTTGTCTTCAGATAATCTTCGGCGTGAGGGCTGGGCGAAACTTCACATGGGAGGCGTTCAACGACCTCGATACCGGCTCGCTCGAGAGCGGCAACCTTGTCGGGATTGTTAGAGAGCAATTTGACCTGACCAACCTTCAGTGCCTTCAGAATCTCGCCGGGCAATGCGAATTCGCGCTGGTCGGCCTTGAATCCGAGCCGTTCGTTGGCTTCGACGGTGTCCAGTCCGGCGTCCTGCAACTCGTAGGCCTGAAGCTTTGCCATCAGGCCGATGCCGCGGCCCTCCTGCTGTTCATAGATCAGAATCCCTGCGCCTTGGTCGGCAATCATGGAGAGGGCCATCTCCAGTTGTTGGCGGCAGTCACACCGCAGCGAACCGAATACGTCTCCGGTCAGGCATTGCGAATGAATGCGCACCAGCGGAGGCGCGGCGTGTACGTCACCCATGACGAGCGCAACCGCCTCTTCCTTCCGGCTTCCGGCGCCGTCAGGGAAATCACCCTCGAAGCCGAAAATTTGGAACTTACCCCACCGAGTCGGGAAGTCAGCGGAAGCTAGCTGTTTCACTGAAGCCGAGGTACTCACATCGTCATTATAGCGGGAGGGACAGGCTAACCCTGCAGAGGTTCGCGGGCATAGCCTGCGTTGGCGGCTTCTGTCGGGCGGATGCCCACGAACCGGCTCGGTGAAGTTGGTCTTCATCGCGCGACGCTGATAAAATCACTCTGCACCCTCAGTGTTTCCACCGCACGTGGGGCTATAGCTCAGCTGGGAGAGCGCATCGTTCGCAACGATGAGGTCGTCGGTTCGAGCCCGACTAGCTCCACCAATCTTGCCTCGATGTTTTCAATAGTTTCAACCGAGCCCGCTACCTATTTACGGGCTCGTCTTTTGATGGGGAGTTCCTCGGGTTCATCCTCCAAGCTGCAATAGGCCCTCGCTACTCAAAAGGTCATCTAGCCCATCCAACAACGTATTCGCCTGTGCGACCACATCTCCGTCGGGAAGGGCTGACAGCACCGCTTTCACCTGCTTCGACATCCCGGTCGGGCGCCGCGGGCACAGCGCCTGAGCGAATTGCAGCAGACGTTTCTCTCCTGGATGCAGTTGCTCATTCACGGCAAACACAATGTCAAAATAGCTCGCCAGCAGCGCCGCGACGCGGTGATTCACGCTGACAGTATCGTCACGCTCCAGTGCCCGCTCGATTTGATATAGATATGACGACATAATCGTTCGCAGGATTGGATGATTCTTCGCCATGATGGCCCGCTTCAATTGTTCCGGGTACGGCCGATTTGCTCTTGTCTGAATCCGCTTGAACCAGCCAACACGGTCAAAGAGAGGATGCGAATTTTGCACGTTGTACCAGAAGCAGGTCGAATATCCGACCGACGCCTCATGCCGGCGCAGCACGCGATCAAGCTGATCTTCAATCCACGGCGTGGTGCGAAACATTACATCCACGCTGATGCCGGTTTCGCCGTCGATCCACTCGTCGCCTGGTTCCCAGAACGAATTTCCGATCTCAGCGCGCCGGGCATCACGCGCCACTTCCGCGCGAATTGACTGCGGAACGATCTCACTGGCGTACACGTACAGATCAACATCAGAGTGCGGGTCAGCAAACGGGGACGTCTGAGATCCAGCCAAGGCTACTGCCTCGATTTCGCGGATTGCTGCAAGCCTCACCGTAGTCTTTTGTGCCACCTGCAATGCGGGCGCTGAAGTAACGCTGTTTGTCGGCATGGTTTGTACCGGAAAAGTATAGACTCCATGTGGCTGACGACCGGCGTGCAACCATCACTGCGCCACTCGTTGGCAGGCGCCTCACAATGCCTTGCTCGACACTGAGAGGTTCACCGTGAAGAAAATCACCCGTCCATCTGCGGTCGCGGTTTTGGGTATTACTCTGTTCCTGACGGCCTTCGCCGAACAGCCCGCGGCACACCCCGTTGCCGATTGGATCAAGTCGGGTGTGATCTACGAGATTAACCCGCGAAGCTTTTCTGCAACCGGCGACTTCCGCGGCATCGAACAGCGCCTGGACTACCTCAAGGACCTGGGCGTGACCATCCTTTGGCTCATGCCGATACACCCCGTTGGACAGGTGAAGAAGAAGGGCAGCCTGGGCAGCGCCTACGCTGTGAAGGACTATTACGCGATCGACCCGTCCTATGGTACGAAAGAAGACCTTAAACGCCTTGTCGGCGAAGCGCACCAGCGTGGGCTTAAGGTGATTATCGACATCGTTGCGAACCATACTGCCTGGGATAGCGTTCTGATGAAGCACCCCGAGTTCTATAAGAAGGATGCTAAGGGCAACATCATTCCGCCTGATCCCGATTGGACCGATGTTGCCGGGCTCGACTACCAGAGCTCGGAGCTCCGTGCCTACATGACCGGCATGTTGAAGTACTGGCTGAAGGAGTTCGACTTGGATGGATTCCGCTGCGATGTCGCCAGCGGAGTTCCGACGGACTTCTGGGAGAACGCGCGCGCGGAACTCACGAAGATCAAGCCTGACATCATCATGATTGCCGAGGCCAACAAACCCGAGCTGCTGACGAAAGCTTTCGACCTGGACTATGCGTGGCCGTTCCACAGTACGCTGACCAATGTGTTGGAAAATGGCGCGCCTGCTCAGGCGATCATCTCGAACTGGAGTGCGGAACGGGAGCGGTATCCAAAGGGCGCGCTTGAAATGCGATTTTCAGACGATCACGACGAGAAACGTGCCATCGTTCGTTTTGGCGAACGTGGAGCGCTGGCCGCCTCGGCACTGGTCTTTACCATGGACGGTGTACCCCTGCTGTACAACGGCATGGAAGTCGGGGACACCGCTGAGTCTACCGCCCCAGCTCTGTTCGAGAAGCTGCCTGTGTTCTGGCAGATCTCCGAACGCCGGTCTAACTTCCTCCCGTTTTATAAACAACTGATTGCGCTTCGCCGCGGGCATCCGGCGCTTGAGCAGGGTGAAACTGAGTGGGTGGGCAACAGCGCGCCCGAACGAGTTCTTACTTACTTCCGTCGCGGCGGCGGCGAAGAGTACTTTGTGGCAATCAATGTCTCGAACCGGCCGTTCGCGGGAGTAGCTGACGTTGGCAACGAAGGGTACATCGACGAGACGCCGGGCCTGGATGAGGCTGCGCGGAAGAAGGTCAGCCTTCCCGCGGTTGTCCTGAACGCCTGGGACTTCCGTATTTACAGGAAGGTCCACTAAAGCATCTGGAGTTGTGGGGCCGATAGGGAACGGGGCTTCTCCTTGTGCCACGCGACATAACTATTTATGGTTCTCACATGAAATTTCCCCGTTCCAGTGGGGTTTTGCTGCATCCGACATCTCTTCCCGGGGCGCACGGAGTTGGCGACTTCGGCCCCGAGGCTTATCGCTTCGTCGACTTCCTGCACGCCGCCGGACAGAAGCTCTGGCAGGTACTTCCCCTGAATCCGACGGGCTACGCTGACTCGCCCTTTCAATGCTTCTCCGCCAGTGCGGGAAATCCGCTTCTCATCAGCCTCGAACGTCTTGTGGATCAAGGCATTCTGAGCAAGAGCGACCTGCACGGCGTTCCCGTGCTGCCGATCGAGACGGTTGACTACGGTGCAGTCATTCGCTTCAAAATGCCGCTGCTTCAGAAGGCCGCGACGAATTTCTTTTCTAACGCATCCGCCGAGGATCGCCGCCGATTTGAAGGATTCTCGCAGGCGAACGCGAGCTGGCTGGAAGACTTCGCGCTGTTCATGGCCGTGAAGGAAGCTCACGACCTGGTGGCATGGACCAAGTGGCCTGCCGACATCGCTGCACTACAGCCCGTGGCCGTAAGGCGCTGGTCGGAGAAGCTGGCTTCGGCCATCAAGGCTCAGAAGTTTTTCCAGTTCGAGTTTTTCCAGCAATGGCAGGAACTCCGGGCTTATGGACGCGAGCGCGACATCCGAATCATCGGCGACATTCCGATCTACGTTGCCCACGACAGCGCCGATGTATATTCCAACCGCCAGTTTTTCCTGCTCGACGAGCGCGGCAACCCAACGAATGTGGCCGGCGTGCCTCCCGACTACTTCAGCGCCACGGGACAGCTGTGGGGCAATCCTATTTATAACTGGCCGTTGCTGAAGGAGACCGGATACAAGTGGTGGGTCGAGCGGCTGCGCTCGGCTCTACGCCTGTACGACTTCGTCCGCATCGATCACTTCCGCGGATTTGAGGCCTATTGGGAAGTGCCGGGCAACGAGACCACCGCCATACATGGCCGCTGGTTGAAAGGTCCGGGCGGGGAACTGTTCGCCGTGCTTCGCAAAGAACTGGGCGATCTTCCCATCATCGCTGAGAACCTGGGCGTGATCACGCCGGAGGTCGAAGCTATTCGCCACGAGTTCGGGTTCCCCGGGATGGCCATCCTGCAATTCGCTTTCGGTACTGACCCGCAGGCGCCCACGTTCAAGCCGCACAACTATGTCCGCGATCTCGTCGCCTACACCGGCACACATGACAACGATACAGTTGTTGGCTGGTGGACGAGCGGCGGCACCAGCGACAGCACACGCACGCCGGAGGATGTTGTCAGGGAACACGCCTACGCGCGAGCGTATCTGGGCTTCAAGGACGAGCCGATTCACTGGGTGATGATCCGCAGCATCATGGCGTCGGTCGCGAATACAGCGATCGCTCCTATGCAGGACATCCTGGGCTTAAGCAGTGAGGCCCGCATGAATCTGCCGGGCACATCGAGTGGCAACTGGAAGTGGCGGATGAAGCCTGGTGCTGCAACGGGCGAGATTGCGAGTCGGCTAAGAGAAATGGCTAAGCTTTACGACCGTTGAGGTCAGGTTCAGGGCGAGAGGTAAGGGACGAAGAAGTCCGTGCGAGACGCAGAGTGCGAGAGGCGATCTATATGGAAAAATCCACCAAATCGTTCTGGCAAATCTGGAACATGAGCTTTGGATTCTTCGGCATTCAATTTGGCTGGGGACTCCAAATGGCCAATATGAGTGCCATCTACGAATACCTCGGCGCCCGGGCCGACCAGATTCCCATCCTCTGGCTTGCCGCGCCGCTCACGGGGCTCATCGTCCAGCCCATCATTGGACACGCGAGCGATCACACCTGGGGACGTCTCGGCCGCCGCCGCCCCTACTTCCTCACGGGCGCGATCCTGAGTTCATTCGCTCTCATCATGATGCCGCGTTCATCGGCGCTTTGGATGGCGGCGGGTCTGCTCTGGATCCTCGATGCGTCGATCAACATCAGCATGGAACCCTTTCGCGCTTTTGTTGCTGACCTGCTTCCGGAGCAGCAACGCACCGGTGGATTTGCCATGCAGAGCCTCTTCATTGGGCTCGGCGCAGTGGTCGCCTCAGCGCTGCCGTGGATGCTGACCAACTGGTTCCATCTTGGAGCGGAGGCTGCTGGACACGCCATACCGCTGACCGTGCGCCTCTCGTTCTATTTGGGCGCGGCGGTATTTTTTGGCGCGGTCTTGTGGACGATCGTCACCACCAAAGAATATCCCCCCGACGACATGGAAGCTTTCCGTCTCAGGAAGGATGAGAAACGCGGCTTGTCGACGAATGCGGCTGAGATTCTCGATTCTATTGCGAAAATGCCGAAGACGATGCGCCAGCTGGCTCCGGTGCAAATCCTCACCTGGCTCGGACTTTTCTGCATGTGGCTTTACTTCCCGGTTGCGGTTGCACGCAACGTTTTCGGGGCGCCCGATACGACGTCGCCGCTCTATTCTGCCGGCGTCGAATGGGGCGGCATCTGCTTCGGGCTGTATTCAGCTGTGTGCTTTGCCTTTTCCTTCTTTCTTCCGGGCATTGCTCGTGCCATCGGGCGCAAGCACACGCACAGCCTGTGCCTTGTGTGCGGCGCGATCGGGCTGATTTCGGTTGCCTTCATCCACAACAAGTTTGTTTTGCTGCTGACCATGGTAGGCGTCGGTATCGCGTGGGCCAGCACGCTGTCCATGCCTTACTGTGTGCTGGCGGGATCGCTGCCCAAAGAAAAGACCGGCGTATACATGGGCATCTTCAACTTCTTCATTGTGACGCCCGAGATTATCGCATCACTTTTCTTCGGATGGGTGATGACGCACCTGCTGCAAAACAATCGACTGACGGCGGTCGTGGCCGGAGGGTGCTTCATGCTCATCGCGGCTCTTCTCATGCAAAGGGTTCTCGATCCAGGGGAAGAGAAGATAAGAGTCGAGGAACAACAAGGGGCGTTGCATCCCGTCGCTGCCAAGTAGTTCCGGCGGGCAGGGAATCTGCCAAGAAAAAGCGAAGCATTCTTTAGCCGAGCGCAACCCTAAGCCGTCCCCTCGGTCAGAGCGGCGAGAGTTCGTCTTCATTCTCCTTGTCTTCGTGGCGGTGGACAAACCGTCGCTCCAGAAATTCCCGGGCCAGCTCTTTGCCACCGGTGCCGAATGCGATTGCCAGTCCGAGCATGATGGCTCCGAAGACAATTCCAAAGGCGACCAGCATGGTCTGTTCGCCAATGCCCAGGACTTCAAGCACCATTGACAGCACGAAAACGATGATGATCGCCCGGATGGAAGCGCTCAGCAGACGGGGCGAGGGCAAGTTCGCATTGACGGTAGCGAGCAGTGCCGCGCGGGAGAAGAAGCTGGCCGCGAGCAGTCCGAAGAACATGATGAACAGGGCGACAAACAGGTGCGGCAGGAAGAGAAAGAAGTGGGCGATCTGTTCCTGCAGACCAAGAATCCCGAGGGCGCTTACGCCGAGCAGAATGAACCCCAGCCACGCGATCCAGAATACTAGCCGGCTCAGCAACTCCGACGAGGAAGGCAGAGCTGCCTTGGCTAGCAGTTGGGAGGCACCCGCATTTTCGGAAAGGCGGTCAAACTTGATCAGCCGCAAGATGCTGCGCACGATGATTTTCAACAGGTATGCGATCAGCCATCCCACGAATGCGATGATCACCAACACGATGAGCCGGGGGAGTAAACGCGCGAATCCCCTGGCGAACTCCTGCGCTGCCTGAGTCAGTTCGCTGACGATCAATTCCCGCATGATGACCTCACTTTCTGCCGTTCCACATTTCCAGCAGATACGGTTTTTGTCGCTCAAACTCCAGACATAAGGTCTCGACGTGGTCTTCGACATCCGACGCGGAACTGTCCCGGTTTTCCACCAGGAATGTGAAGGCCCGGCCGCGGAAGAGCGGCGCGAGCGCCTGGATCACATGGTCGCGGCTGATGACTGCTCTATGATGCGCCGCGGCAAACTCGTAGATGGTTTTCACCCACAAATCGGCTGGGTAATGAAGATCGTCTTCTTCCTGGCGGGCGAGCCGCCGGAGTTCGACCAAGGTGTCAGGCGAGAGGATCGACTGAAATACGGATTCCAGTTCGGCCACTCCGGTGCGGAATCCGTCATACAGCCGCTTCCGATTTACACGCAGTGGCTCGAGAGTGAATTCCTGCTCAGCGCCCGTGGTCGGAACGGCCTGGGAACCGGTCTTGCCACTCCACAATGAAAAATTCGGTTCCATGGACGAGAACACGACGCCAATGGTTTGTCGCAAGGCCGGCACCAGATCCGACGCCTGACGCTCGACATGAGATTTAGTTCCTGTGAAGGACTGGCTGATATGGGATCCATTCGCAATCGCGGCCAGAGTGAGGCGGACCTCACAACCGGCGCGTACACCCTCATCGTTCCAGGAGGTTTGCGCAAGAAACTGGCTGCCCAGCCGGCCGGAGAAGGCAAATTCCGACGCGTAGGGCTCGCGGATTCTCAATCCGTACAGGGCACGGGTCATCGGATACAGAAGGTTGGTGATGAGGAGTCCATCGAACTTGTGTCGGGCGTAGGTGGGCAGTACGAGATCGGAGTCTTCGGTATAGATCGGCTTCAAAAGAGCTCGAAGCCATTCGGGTTGGATGTTTGTGGATTCGGGTGAAATTACCGCACAGGCCCTGGCGCGCAGCAATTCGGCAGCGGCCAGAATAGTTCGCAAGGCGGTTCCCGGCGCGATGCTGCTCCCGTACTGCGTGCTGATCGAGTGGAGTGTGCGCAGTGCCGAACGATTGAAGGCGCGCCTCTGCACGTCGTCAATAGCGGCGCTTGCCACCAGGTCAGGAGTACCATCCCGCGATCCCGCGTCGGCATTGATAATCGCGGCTCTCTCCCGAGGAAACCATTGCAGGAGACCTCCCTGAATAGAAGCGACAACGGGGCCAATGGTTTGGGCATTGTTATGAGTAGGCAGGCCTACGAGGATGTCGATTTCGCCGACATTGATCAGCTGGCGAACGAAATCATCGGTGAGCAGGCTCTCCTCCACCAACTTGACGTCGGTGCGAAACGCAGGAGAGCGCTCTTGTGTGGATACCTCTGGCATTGTTTCCACAGCTTACTTTGTGTGCCGGTTCAGATTTTTCGCAGCCGAAACCAGTAAAACTGATAGGGACCCATGGTTAACAGATAAGGAAATTCGCCTATCCGTGGAAAAATATTCTTGCCAAACATCTCGATCAGAATACTTCCTTTGTAGCGCCGCAAGTCGAGCTCTACCGCCTGCGCGGCACTGGAAAGATTATTGACTACCAGGACCGTCTCATTCTCGAAGTGGCGGACATAGGCCAGAATCCTGTGGTTGGCGGGATAGAGAAATTCGATCGATCCATTGCCAAAAACCTTTGTCGACCGCCGTACCTCGATGATTCGCCGCATCCACGAGAGCAATGAATGCGGAGTTCGGCGCTGCGACAACACATTGATGGCAGGGTACCCATAGACCGGGTTCAGAATCAAGGGCGCATACAGATTCTCGGGATCGGCTATGGAGAAGCCTCCGTTCCAGCCCCCGCTCCACTGCATGGGAGTTCGAACTCCGTTGCGGTCGCCGAGATTGATATTGTCACCCATTCCAATCTCATCGCCGTAATAAATGATGGGAGTGCCCGGAAAGGACATCAACATGCCGTTCATCAGTTCGATGCGCCGGCGATCATTGTCGAGCAAGGGAGCCAGCCGCCGCCGGATTCCCAGGTTCAGCCGCATGGTTTTGTTTTCTGCGTAGGCGTCGTACATATAGTCCCGCTCGATGTCCGTGACCATTTCGAGGGTCAATTCGTCATGGTTGCGCAGGAACAGGCACCACTGGCAGGAAGGTGGAATCTCAGGCGTTTGCTGCAGGATTTCGGTGATCGGCTTCCGGTCCTCGAGTTTCACTCCCATGAACATCCGGGGCATCAAAGGGAAATGAAATGCCATGTGGAACTCGTCGCCGTCAGCGAAATAGGGGCGGAGATCGGCGGGCCACTGATTGGCCTCCGCGAGCAGCATGCGGCCGGGAAATTGTTCGTCGAGCCGGCGCCGTAGATCCTTAATGACGGCGTGGGTCTCGGGCAGATTTTCGCAATTCGTTCCTTCCCGCTCGACCAGGTAGGGAACCGCGTCCAGCCGGAAGCCATCGACTCCCATTTCCAGCCAGAACTTCATGACGTTCCACATCTCTTCGCGGACAGCGGGATTGTCGTAGTTGAGATCAGGCTGGTGGCTGAAGAAGCGATGCCAGTAATAGGACTTGGAAATCGGGTCCCATGCCCAATTCGACATCTCGGTATCGAGGAAGATGATCCGCGCGCCTTTGTACTTCGTGTCGGTCTCGTTCCACACATACCAATCGCGGTAAGGATTGTCCCGCGAACTGCGCGACTGCTGGAACCAGGCATGCTGATCGGAGGTGTGATTCAGTACCATCTCGATAATCACGCGGAGCCCGCGCTCATGGGCCGAGTTGAGGAATCTCTTGAAGTCCTCCAGGTTTCCGTAGCTGGCGTGGACTGACCTGTGCTCGGCGATATCGTAGCCGTCGTCGCGCAGTGGGGAAGGGAAGAACGGCATCAGCCAGATGGCGTTGACGCCCAGCTCCTGGAGGTAATCGAGCTTCTGTTCCAGCCCCTGGAAGTCGCCGATTCCGTCTCCGTTACTGTCGCAGAAGGTGCGGACGTGGACCTGGTAGATGATTGCGTCCTTGTACCAGAGCACATCCTGCTTCACTGGCAAAATCGCTTCCTCCGCAGGGGGTGATGTTCGAGGCAACTTGTTGCGCGACCCAAGAAGCTTCTCAGATCAGCCGAATTCCTGCCAACGAGCTATCCGATACGGTATCAGCTATCGGCGTCTCGATGAAACCTTGTGTACTTGCTATAGCAACCACCTAGTAATAAATGGAGGAGCGAACGCGGCATTTCGCAGGTGAGCGGTTCGAGAGCCAGCGCATTACCGCGGTAATTTGCCCGGTCTGGCTTGGACTCGATAGCGTCATAGCCAGTCCTTACAAACCATGGGTTCCGAACCGATCCTCGCGCGTCCCCGATTCGCTCTCGCTGCTACGGTAGTGGTGCGAGAATCGGGAACCGGCGCAGCAATCTTAGCCCGGCTGGGTAATATCAGTCTGAGTGGGTGCTACGTCGAAACGCCCCGCCCAATCCGGGAGCATGCCCGGGTCCGGGTGATACTCGAGACGTCTGACATTCACGCCGATCTTTGGGGTGTGGTACAACGCCGCGATGCAAACGGTTTGGGAATACGTTTTACAAACGGCACTACGGTCGAAGACTGGAAACGCCTGGAGTCCCTCATCAAGGAATTGCAGGATGCGGTCCCGCCGAAGAGTGATGCGGCTGCGAGTGCAAGATAGGACCTGCGCCACCCGCGACCACCAATTACCAAGCCGGGGGTCACAAAGGTTCTGCTTCTGACTGTCGTTTGGCCCACCTCAAAAAAGGTTGAATTGAACTCCGGTCAGGTCGCAGCCTGCGGAGAACGCGATTCGATTGCGAGTGCAAGACCCAGGCCTCCCCAAGTGGCGAGTCCTGGAGACCAACATCGCCCATAAACGCTGTCCATTCTTGGACACTGACGACCGGTACGGGACAGGACCGCCTGATCACCCGATTCCTTCGATAGCACTATCCAGCCTGTTTCTCAACACTTGCGGCCCTCCGGACAGTGGCGCTCGAGTTGCCATTGACTTAAGCGATGGATATCGCTCGACCCGAGTTCAAGGCTCAGAAACGTCGTCGTCAGGCGATCATCGTGGTGGTTTCGGTTCTCGCAGTGGCCGCGGTCACAGTTGGAGTTTCGCGGCTTAAGCCGGCGGCTCCGACCGTGGAACGTGGAAGCGTCTGGACCGACACGGTGAAGCGCGGTCCCATGCTTCGCCAGGTGCGAGGGCTGGGTTCGCTGGTTCCCACTCAGGAATCGGTGCGACAGATTCCGGCGGAGACTGAGGCGACAGTTGTCCGAATTCGCATGCTGCCCGGCTCACTGGTGAAAGCAGATACCGTCCTATTAGAGATGAGCAATCCGCAGACCGAGCAAGCCGCGGTCGATGCCCAGCTTCAATTGAAGGCGGCGGATGCCGAGTATCAAAGTCTTCGGGTGAAGCTGGAAAGTGATTTGATGAACCAGAAGGCCGGAGCGGCCACGGTGAGCGCTGACCACGCGCAAGCGCAACGCCAGGCGGACACGGATAAGGCGCTGTACGAGCTCGGTGTGATCTCCGGCTTGGCCTACCGGTCTTCCAAGGACAAGGCAGACGAGCTGACCACCAGGAACGACCTTGAAGGGCAGAGGCTGACGGCGAATCAGAGGGCCATTGAGTCGCAGATGGCGCAACAGCAGGCGAAGGTCGATCAGATGCGAACTCTGGCGCAACTTAAACAAAAACAACTGGACGCACTGAGAGTCCGGGCCGGGAATCGACGGAGTGCTGGTGGACCTGCCGCTGCAGGTTGGGCAGCACGTCCTGCCGGGCACTATGCTCGCAAAAGTCGTGGAGCCGGACCATCTAATGGCCACGCTGAAAGTCGCCGAGACCCAGGCGCGGGATGTCCAGATTGGAGAGCCAGCCTCCATCGACACGCACAACGGGGTGGTTGCGGGCACGGTGATGCGCGTCGACCCGGCCGTGCAGAACGGAACCGTCACCGTCGACGTAAAAATAACCGGAGAACTTCCGAAGGGTGCCCGTCCCGACCTAAGTGTGGATGGGACGATCGACCTGGAACGCCTGGAGAACGTTTTGTATGTTGGGCGGCCGGCCTTCGGGCAGGAGAACAGCACCATCAGCCTGTTCAAGCTTGGTGCCGGTGGCCAGGAAGCCACGCGGACTCCGGTTAAGGTTGGGCGAGCGTCCGTAAATTCGATTCAGATCATCGAAGGTCTGCACGAAGGAGACACGGTGATCTTGTCCGACATGTCTCGCTGGGACAATACCGACCGAGTCCGTCTCGAATAAGAAACACAAACGCAATTCACGACGAGGGAGCTTGGAATGACGGAAGCAGGACAGCCACTCATCAACATTGAGGAATTGACCAAAGTCTTCTATACCGACGAGATTGAAACGCACGCGCTCTCGGGCATTCACTTGACGGTGAACAAAGGCGAGTACGTGGCCATGTCGGGCCCCTCGGGTTGCGGCAAGTCCACGCTACTGTCGATCATCGGCCTGCTGGATACGCCAACCTCCGGGCGCTATTCGCTGAACGGAAAGACGGTCGAGAACCTGGATTTTGCCGAGCGCTCACGCATCCGGAACCAGGAGATCGGGTTCATCTTCCAGAGCTTCAATCTGATCGGCGATTTGACGGTGTACGAAAACGTCGAGCTGCCGTTGACCTACCGGCAGAAGATGCCGACCGCTGACCGCAAAGCGCGCGTCATGGAAGCGCTCGAGCGAGTGGGCATGGCGCATCGCGTGCGACATTATCCCTCGCAACTGTCGGGAGGTCAGCAGCAGCGTGTTGCTGTGGCCCGTGCGCTGGGCGGAAAGCCCTCAATCTTGCTTGCCGACGAGCCGACGGGGAACCTGGACTCGCGTAATGGCGAAGCCGTCATGGAACTCCTGCAGAATTTGCATCGCGAGGGCGCGACGATCTGCATGGTCACTCACGATCCCCGCTTCGCGAAGCACGCGCAGCGGGAAGTTCACCTCTTCGACGGCAAGGTTGTGGCTGAAGAAGAGCTGAAGAAGTTGATGCAGGAGACGAGTGCGTGACCGGCCTGCTACAGGATTTGCGGTACGCGTTGCGGCAGCTGCGCAAGAGCCCGGGCTTCACTACGATCGCGATAGTGACGCTTGCCCTGGGGATCGGCGCGAACACCGCCGTTTTCAGCGTAATTGATGCCGTCATGCTTCGGCCGCTGCCTTACCACCAACCGGAACGGCTAATTGCGGCAGAGTCCGTCGGCAGCCGGGAACCCGGCGTCGGGGCATTTTCATATCCGGACTTTTTCGATTGGCGGACGCGAAACCATACCCTCAGCCACCTCGTGTCGTATCACGACCTTTCCTTTACCCTGACCGGCCTCGACCGGCCCCTTTTCATCGATGGCGAAGTTGTCTCCTGGGACTTCTTGCCTGCCCTCGGCATCAATCCGGAACTGGGTCGCGGCTTTACGCCTGACGAGGAAAAGGTTGGCACGCGCGTGGTGCTGATCAGCCATGCGCTATGGACAACGCAATTTGGATCGGATAGATCGGTCCTCGGCCGCCAGATCAAACTTAACGGGAGTCTCTACACCGTGATCGGGGTCATGCAGCCGTCGTTTCGCTTCCCGGTCAATGCTCCCCGAAATGATTTTTGGACCACCCTGGCAGTAGATGACGATCCGAACGATCCGACGCCGAACACGGCCAGCCGCGGCTCTCATTTTCTCAACGTCTTCGGACGAATGAAGCCAGGCGTCACGCTTGAACAAGTAGATCAAGACCTTAAGGCAATTGCGGCTAATCTTGCCAAAGAGTATCCCGATACCAACACCCGGCGCGATTCGGCCCGTGTTCAGACCGCGCTGGCAGCCCTGATTGGCGATACGCGACTCCCTCTTCTGATCGTTACAGGTGCAGTTTTGCTCGTTTTGCTGATCGCCTGCGGCAACATCGCGAATCTTATGCTCGCGAGGCTACGCGAGCGGCAAAGGGAGATCGCGATGCGCTGTGCGTTAGGCGCGGGGCGCAACCGCATCGTCCGGCAGCTACTTGTGGAGAGTCTGGCTTTGAGCGTGATCGGTGGCGTCGCCGGATGCGGACTGGCTTTTCTGTGTACTCCCGCACTCCTGAAGCTCATCGGCGACAGCGTTCCCCGGGCTGCAGATGCGGGAGTTGACCTGCGGGTCCTGCTTTTCTGTTTGCTTCTGTCATTCGCCGCCGGAGTCATATTCGGCGTCGTCCCCGCGCTCGTCTCTTCGCGAACTAATCTTGTATCCACCCTGAAAGAGGGTGGCCGCAGCGACGTAACCGGACGCGACTGGCTGCGCTCGTCGTTGATTGTAGCGCAGGTGGCGCTCGGCTTAGTGCTCAGTGCCGGCGCTGGCCTTCTCATCGCCAGCTTCGCCAATCTTCAGCGCACCAACGAAGGATTCAATCCCGACAACCTACTGACTCTGTTTTTCGAAACTCCCGATTCACGTTACAAAGCCACCCGCCCGCAGTTTTATCGCGAATACTTCGACAAAGTTCGTGCGATCCCGGGAGTTCAATCCGCAGGCGGCGTCATCTTCCTTCCCATGACCAACGACGGAGCGGACGTTACCTTCGAGAATCCGGAACATCCCACCCCCAAGGGAAACCAGCCCGCCGCCGACGTCACACCAATTTCTCCGCAGTACTTCAGCACCATGCATGTTCCCGTCCTTGAGGGCCGCGACTTCACCGAGCGTGATGAGGCCTCGGCTCCCCCAGTACTCATCGTTAACCAGGCCTTCGCTAACAAGTATTTTCCGGGTGAGCAAGTGCTGGGAAAGAAGCTCAAGCCCGGCGCCGGTAACGGAAAGCCGGGCGGTCCGCCGTGGCGCGAGATCGTCGGCGTCGTTGGAGACATTCGTCTCTCGATGACCCAACGCGAAATGCGTCCTGCGATGTATTTGCCGGCCAGTCAGCTCGACACCTGGTGCTGTATGTACTCCGTGGTGCGTTCGAGCGTAGACCCAATAAGTCTGACTCAGAGTGTGCATCAGATTGTCGCTTCCATGGACCGTGAAATCCCTGTTACCAACGTTCATAGCATGCGAGAACTGATGTCCACGCAACTTTCCCAGCCGCGGTTCACGATGGCCCTGCTCGGTGCCTTTGCTGGACTCGCTGTCACGCTCACGATCGTCGGGCTGTACGGAGTGATGACGTATTCCGTAACGCGGCGCACGCGGGAGATCGGCGTGCGCATGGCGCTTGGTGCGCAACGGGCAGTTGTATTGACCATGGTACTTGGCGATGCGGCTGTCCTACTCGCAGTGGGAATTGTCGTGGGGATTGCCGCCGTATTGGGCTGCGCCTCCATATTACAGAGCATGCTGTACGGCACAGGATCACGAGATCCCCTTGTGCTGACACTGGTCTGCGTCGGAGTGGCATGCGCCGGACTGTTTGCTGCGTACATTCCCGCGTTTCGCGCCGCCCAGGTCGATCCCATGGTGGCACTGCGGTACGAGTGAGGAATTGCGGATAAGGATTAGGCCAGTGAACGGATTGCTACAAGATATTCGCTACGCGCTGCGCCAGCTGGTGAAAACGCCCGGACTCACCGTGGTGGTCCTGACCACGATTGCGCTCGGTGTGGGCGCGAACACCGCGCTGTTTTCGGTGGTGAATGGAGTCTTGCTCAACCCCTTGCCTTATCCACAGCCGGAACAACTTGTCACCCTGCGCGAGAGCAAGCCAAATTTTGAGTGGGGTTCAATCTCTTATCCGAATTTCCGTGACTGGCAGAAGGACAATCACACATTTTCTTCACTAGCTGTCTCTCGCAGCTATGCCTTTAGCCTGACTGGAGCTGGCGAAGCGATGCAGGTAACCGGCGAGTACGTATCGTCAGATTTCTTCACGATCCTGGGTGTCAAGCCGATGACCGGCAGAACCTTCGCGCCGGGAGAGGATGAAATCGGAGCCGGTCCTGTCGCCCTGATCAGCGAAGGTTTGTGGCGAAGCAAGTTCAGTTCCGCACAGGATATTGTGAGCCGGGGCATCACGCTGGACGGCAGGGCCTACACGATCGTTGGCGTCATTCCTGCAAGCTTTCATTTCCCTTCCACCGGTTTGCGCGATCCACGGGAGGTGTTCGTCCCCATTGGTCAGTGGAAAAACAATCTGCTGACCTCGCGAGGGGCGGGATTGGGAATCAGCGGGATCGGACGGCTAAAGCCGGGTGTCACGATTGAGCAGGCGACGGCTGACATGGAGCGAGTCACAAACAATCTGGCAGCTGCGTTTCCGGACGCCGACAAAGGCATTGGCGCCAAACTCGTTCCTCTAAAGCAGTGGATGGTAGGGAGCGTGCGACCGTTTCTGGTACTGCTCCTCTGCGGCGTAGGCTTCGTGCTGTTGATTGCCTGTGTCAACGTTGCGAATCTCCTGCTGGCCCGCTCGACCGGCCGAACGCGTGAGTTCGCCATTCGCTCTGCGCTCGGCGCCAGTCAAAACCGCGTGCTCAGGCAGTTGCTGACGGAGAGCATTATGCTCGCGCTTGCCGGTGGCGCTCTCGGCCTGATGCTGGCGGCATGGGGTACGCGGGCCGCACTTACGATTCTCCCCAGTGCCTTGCCGCGCGCCGAAGAGATTGGAGTCGACGGGCGTGTTCTGCTCTTCACCCTGGCGATCTCGCTGTTTGCGGGAGTTCTGTTTGGACTGACACCAGCACTGAGAATGTCACTGCCGCATTTGCAGGACAGCCTTAAGGAAGGTGGTCGGGGCGTCAGTGGAAGCCGCCATCGCGTGCAAGCCGTGTTTGTTGTCCTTGAAATGGCGATGGCGCTGGTCCTGCTGGCCGGCGCCGGCTTGATGATCCGCAGCCTGACCCGGCTGTGGAATGTCGATCCTGGGTTCGATCCCCACAATGTAATGACGGTTGGACTTTCCCTCCCACCGTCGATGATGACGGCGACTCCCGACGCGATTCGTGCTGCGTTCCTGGAATTTGATCGGCAGGTCTCGGGTATTCCCGGGGTGCAGGCAGTTTCGCAGACCTGGGGCGCGATCCCGATGAGCGGTGACGACGAGTTGACCTTCTGGTTCGAAGGGCAGCCCAAGCCTGCTAACGAGAACGAGATGAAGTGGGGTATCGACTACATTGTCGAGCCCGATTATCTGAGGGCGATGGGAATTCCGCTGCAACGTGGCCGGTTTTTCACTCAGCAGGACAACGAATACTCCTTGCAGGTGATGGTCATCGACGATGTCTTTGCACGGAAGTATTTTCCGGACCAGGATCCGATCGGCAAACTTATCCATCTGAGCACTTTTGCCAAACCAACGCAGATCGTCGGTGTGGTTGGCCACGTGAAGCAGTGGGGCCTCGATCTAGATGACACGGAAAGTCTGCGCGCACAGTTCTACATTCCATGCCGGCAGATGCCCGACGCGTTTGTGGCCATGCAGCCTTCGGGGTCGGCGGTAATCGTCCGCTCCGATAAGGCACAGACGGGGTTGCTCGATTCCATTCGCCAAGTCAGCCGCCAGACGAGCAGTGAACAGGTGATCTTCGGCCCACAATCCATGGAAGAGGTCATCGCCGGTTCGCTTGCCGCCCGCCGCTTCTCCATGATCCTGCTTGGTGTGTTCGCGACGCTGGCGTTACTGCTGGCGAGTGTTGGAATCTACGGGGTCATTTCCTACGTGGTTGGCCAGCGAACACACGAGATTGGCATCCGGATGGCGCTCGGCGCGCGACAGCTGGACATTCTGCGCCTGGTTCTCGGCGGGGCTGGGAAGTTGGCAGTGATCGGCATCGCAATCGGTCTCGTTTCCGCTCTGGGGCTGACGAGGCTCATGGGAAAACTGCTTTACGGGGTGGGGCCGGGTGATCCGCTCACGTTTATCGTAGTCCCTGCAATTCTGATCGGCGTAGCTCTCGTTGCCAGCTACTTGCCTGCAAGACGCGCCAGCAGGGTCGATCCCATGGTCGCTTTGCGCTACGAGTGAACAAACTTCAAGATTGAGGATGACATGATCCAGCTGAAGAATATTGAACGCAGTTACAAAACCGCGGCCGGCCAGACGTGGGTTCTGCGACGCATAAATCTGGAGATTCAGGAAGGCGAGTTCATGACCGTGATGGGGCCTTCGGGGGCGGGGAAGTCGTCGCTGTTGAATGTCCTTGCCCTGCTCGACGACCAATGGGAAGGGGAGTACTGGTTCCGCAGCGAGGCTGCCCACGTCATGAAGCGCAAGGGCCGCGCGGAACTAGCCAAGAAAAATGTCGGCATGGTTTTTCAGAGTTACCACTTGCTGGATGATCTGACGGTCCGGGAGAACATCGACCTGCCGCTTTCTTACAAGGACATCCCGTCGAAACAGCGGCAGAGCCTGGTCGCGGACACCCTGGATCGTTTTCAGATCGTGGCCAAGAAAGACCTCTACCCCAGCCAGCTCTCGGGGGGACAGCAGCAGTTGGTTGGGATCGCGCGAGCCGTCATTCACAAGCCTGCGCTGCTACTGGCCGACGAACCCACGGGTAATCTGCACTCCAGTCAGGCCAAGGAAATCATGGAGCTGTTTTCGGAATTGAATCGGCAAGGAACGACGATCGTGCAGGTCACTCACTCTGAGGCCAACGCTGCTTACGGAACGCGCACAATCCAGCTGCGGGACGGGTGGTTGGTTGAAGATACGGGGAATCCGGCGGTTGATCGGGGCAGCGCTGTGGTGAATCAATGAGAGACTGCGTCCGTAAGAGTCTCTTCGCCGGTTTGCTTCGGTTGGGATTACCGGCTGTCCTGATTGCGGTTCTTGCGCCAGCCCAAGTGCGCACCCCGGCCGTATTGGAAATGCCGCGGTCACACAGCCCGTTCGACCCATATTCCCCCTCGCAAGTGGGGGAGCCAGCACTCTCAAATTCGCCACGTCTTGATCGGATGATTCGAGATGGCAAGCTTTACCTGTCGCTCAAGGATGCGATTGACCTGGCGCTGGAAAACAATCTGGACCTCGCCATTGCCCGCTATAACCTGCCGATTGCAGATACGGATCTCCTGCGTACCCAAGCCGGCGGAACCTTTCGTGGAGTCAATACCGGCGTGGTGCAGGGAACTCCCGGCGGAGGCGTGGGCGGCTACGGAGCAGGCGCTCCGGGTGCGGGCGCTGGCGGTACAAGCGGTGGCGCTGGCGGTGCAGGCGCCGGAGCGGCCGGGCTCGTACAATCCACACTGGGCGTGGGCACTCCGGTTCAATCCTACGATCCAACACTCAACACGAGTGTGGGGATCGAGCACCAGACGTCTCCGCTCGCGAATCAGCAACTCTACGGCATACCATCCCTGCAGCTGAATACCGCGCAAGTGAACGCTACATTCTCTCAGTCGTTTTCCACGGGCACTACCGTTGCTTTTGGCTTCAACAACAACCGCCAGACCACGAACAGTACGTTTACCAGTCTTTCGCCTGTTCTGAACTCGTCTTTTCGCTTCAGCTTTCAGCAGCAGTTGCTCGCGGGATTTGGTTTCGGCCCCAATCTCCGCTACTTGCGAATTGCCAAGAACAACAAAAAGATTTCCGATATCGCCTTTAAGGACCAGGTGATTGCGACCGTCACGCAGATCGAGAACATCTATTGGGACCTGGTGAGCGCCTACGAGCAGGCGCACGTGAATGAGCAGTCTCTCGCTTTCGCCAATCAGACTTTGGAGAACGCTAAGAAACAAGCGCAACTCGAGAGCATTCCCCAGATGGACGTAATGAAAGCGGAGGCCGAGGCCTCCAAGCGTACCCAGGATCTGACCGTTGCGCGGACCAGTCTGCAACTGCAGGAGTCGCTGATGAAGAACGCGCTGACCAAGAGCCTTGACGACCCTGCGCTCGAGGAAATGCCGGTCGTGCCTATCGACCGCACGCAGACGAGCGACACCGAAGCGAGCAAGCCGATTCTTGATTTGATTGCGGAAGCACTGCGAAATCGTCCGGAATTGCTGGAGACCGACGTCGATCTGGTGAACCGGCAGATCAGCCGACAAGCTGCGAGAAACGCACTGCTGCCGACGCTTTCTCTGGTCGGCTTCTACGGGGGAACCGGTCTCGCCGGAGAATTGAATCCAGTTTTCAGCGGGACTAACTCTTCCAGCGTCTCGACCGACCTGCCGGGTGCCTGGCAAAACGCCTTCAACAATTCATCGCCGGACTATTCCATAGGACTTAATCTGAACATTCCTTTTCGCAACCGGGTGGCCAAGGCCGACCAGTATCGTTCCGAGCTGGAGTACCGGCAGGCCAGCTTGCGCGAAGTGCAGCTGAAGAAGCAGATTCGGATCGAGGTGCGAAATGCCCAATATGCTCTGGAACAGTCGAGGGCCCGCGTAGACTCGGCGCGAAAGGCGAGGGACCTGGCCGAGCGCACCTTCGAGATCATGAAAAAGGAGCAGGAGTTGGGAGCAGGCTCAATTTATCAGACTATGACGGCGCAGCGTGATCTTTCGGTCGCTGAACTGGACCTGGTCAACGCCATGACGACCTACCAGAAATCGAGCGTCGAACTTGATCGCGCAACAGGAACGACTTTGGAACATAATGGAGTGCTGATCGAGGACGCCGTCAGCGGGACGGTGACTGCCTCGTCTCCATAACTCATGCCGACTTCCGCCAAGCCGCACGACATGCGATCCCTGGCGCCGTCTGACGCACGCGAAAAACGCGCGCCTCGCATCCTCGCTGCCGACGACCAACCACACATTCTAGAAGCTCTCCAACTGCTGCTTCGTCCGCAGGGCTATGCGGTGGATGGCGTCAAATCGCCTGCCGAGGTCAGGGAAGCGCTGGCCACCGATTTCTACGATGCGGTATTGATCGATCTGAATTACACGCGGGACACCACTTCTGGTCAGGAAGGCTTGGATCTGCTTTCGGAAATTGTCGCTCTCGACGGCAACCTTCCGGTGATTGTCATGACCGCATGGGGCAACGTAGAACTTGCGGTAGAAGCGATGCGTCGGGGCGCCAGCGACTTTATCCCCAAGCCCTGGGAGAACGAACGGCTGCTGGCGATTCTGCGCACGCAAATCGAATTGCATCGTGCCCTCCAGCGTGCTGAGCGCCTGGCGGCTGAGAACCGGCTTCTGCAGGTTCAGGGCCGGCCTGAGTTCATTGCATCCGCGAGTTCCATGCAACCGGTCCTGGATGCGATTGCCCGCGTCGGTCCTTCTGACGCGAATGTCCTCATTACAGGCGAACATGGCAGCGGCAAAGAGGTAGTCGCGCAAACCTTGCATGTCCTCTCTGCACGTGCTTCGCGGCCTTTGGTCGCGGTCAATACAGGGGCGCTGGCGGAGGGAGTATTCGAGAGCGAGCTTTTTGGCCATGTGAAGGGTGCGTTCACGGATGCGCGGACTGATCGCATTGGGCGCTTCGAACTGGCCGACGGAGGCACGATTTTTCTAGATGAAATCGGCAATGTACCGGTGCGGCAACAGGCGAAATTGCTGCGCGTGCTGGAGTCGGGAGAGATTGAGCGACTGGGGTCTTCGCGTTCCCGGAAGGTCGATGTGCGGGTGATCTCGGCCACGAATACCGACCTCCAGGTCGCATGCACTTCGGGTCAATTCCGGGAAGACCTGCTTTTCCGGCTCAACACGGTCGAGATTCATGTGCCACCTTTGCGGGAACGGCGCGAAGATATTCCGATCCTAGCCGTGCATTTTCTCAGGCGCTATGCAGGTCGTTATCGCCGTGAAATCGACGGATTCGACAACTCGGCGCTTCAAGTGATGGCGCAGTATTCCTGGCCGGGAAATGTCCGGGAGCTCGAGCACACGCTGGAGCGTTCCGTGCTGATGTGCCGCGGCCGCGAGATCCAACCAGCGGACCTGGGACTGAATCTGCAACGACCGCAAGCCCAGAATTTCGAAGAGTTGAGCCTGGAAGCGGTAGAGGCGCTCCTGATCAGAAAAGCGTTGCAGCGTTTTCAGGGGAATGTCAGCCAGGCGGCTGAAGCTTTGGGGCTGAGCCGCGGCGCGCTCTATCGGCGCATGGAGAAATATGGCCTTTAGTCCGCACGCCAGCGGCAAGGCAGAAAAGCGAAAGACTCCTCGCAAGAAGACTCGGCTCCATTACGAACGCCGCATTGCAATCTACTCATTGGTCGCCGCTCTCCCAGGAATTCTGGTCAGCGGTGTTCTGATCTGGCGGCAGCCCTGGTCCACGGAAACAAAATCCGCACTCTCGTTCGCGATGCTTCTGGTCTGGTGGCTGCTGGCCCTGGCGTTACACGACCACACGGTCCGGCCACTGCAGACCCTGGCAAACGTAGTTGCGGCACTTCGTGAGGAAGACTACTCGTTTCGAGCACGCGGTGCCGTCAAGGACGATGCGTTGGGCGAGCTGTCCCTGGAAGTGAATGCTCTAGCCGATCTCCTCGCCGGTCAACGAATCCGTGTGATCGAAGCGACCGCACTCCTGCGGAGTGTAGTGGAAGAGATTGACGCGCCGTTATTTGCGTTCGACCCGGAGCGGGTGCTGCAGCTGGTCAATCCTGCGGGTGAGAAACTCCTCCAACAGTCCAGAGTGCGACTGCTGGGACGCACCGCCGAGGAGATTGGGCTGGGCGATTGCCTGGGTGCACAGAATGACACGCTGATCGCATTGCCGGCCAATAGTCCCAGTGTTCGATGGCTCGTGCGGCAAGGCAAGTTTCGGGAAAAAGGCGTGCCACACACGCTGGTTGTTTTGTCGGACGTGAGCCGGGCGCTCCGCGAGGAGGAGCGTACCGCGTGGCAGCGGCTGATTCGAGTGCTTGGCCATGAACTCAACAACTCGCTGGCGCCGATCAAGTCGATTGCCGGTAGCCTGAGTAGCCGCCTGGCAGAGGCCGAACTGAGTCCCGAACAACGTCGCGATTTTGAGCGAGGACTGGCAATCATTGAAGCTCGTACCGCCTCGCTTAACAGGTTTCTTCAAGCCTACCGGCAATTGGCCCAGATGCCGCCTCCCGCCATTAAGAGAGTTGCTCTGCTCCCGATCGTGGAGCGCGCCGCTTTCCTCGAAACTCGCTTAGCAGTGGCCATCTCTCGGGGCCCCGACGTGATCCTTATGGTGGATCCCGACCAGATCGAACAGATGCTGATCAATCTGGTGCGCAATGCGGTCGAAGCGGCTCTTGAGCCGGCCTCGGCGAACGGCCTTGCAGGTGACTCCGATAAAGGTGCCGACGTTCGAGACCCGCAGGTGACTTTGAACTGGTCGATTGAAGATCAGACTGTGGTATTGACGGTCGATGATAACGGACCGGGACTTATGAATCCGAGCAACGCGTTCGTCCCGTTCTATACCACCAAGCCCGCGGGAAGCGGAATAGGCCTGGCACTCTCGCGTCAGATCGCCGAGGCGCATGGAGGCTCAATCGAGCTGTCCAATCGAAACGGTAAAAGAGGATGTCAGGTACGGGTGATTTTCCCGTACACGAAGTAGATGCGTCCTTATTGTTTCTTCTAATTCAGTCTTTGCGACGAAATACCATGCGATGAGTCGACGATCGGCTGGATCTACTCGCGCCCAAGTTGCAGAAATCTGCACACAATGCGCTGGAAGGGATGCAAGAAAATTCATCGTCATTTTTGTTGATGAAACTCTAGTATTCCGATAGAGGTTATGGGATGATTGTGCCCCAATGATGGTTTAGCAGCGTGGGGCCGGCGGCAGGATATTGGACTCTTCGGTGCTCGCCTCGGCTTAGCCCATCTAGGAATTCAGGAGCTTCGGATCTAGGAAGGGAGGAAGTTTTCGGTAATACAACTAAGTCTATGGACATACTAATAATCATTAAATCACAACGAAAAGGGCTTCAATAAGGTTACTCGCGACCTGAGCAATCGCGTGTGTATGTATGGATCAGCTGGAACAGGAAAAACTAGACCCGGAGACGGTGCGCCACTTAAAAGCCGTCCCAAAACTAAGGAGCTAACCACAGATGCGCTGCCCATCAAACCTGGCTAGGATCAGCCGCTTTGATCTTTGCCACAGCCACGACCCTATTCTCTCAATCCTCGACTGCTGCGAAACCGAAGCCCAAGGCAACTCAGGCCTCCACGGTTACGAGCGAGTTGAAGCAACTGAAGCAGGCGCTGGATGCGCAGCAAGAGCAAATTCAGCAACTCCGGCAAGAATTGCAGAGCCGCGATCAGGCCATTCAGCAGCTGCAGGCCAACCAGGCGAATCAGCAGACGCAGCAGCAACTGCAGGCAGCTCAAGCGGCCGCGGCGGAAGCGCAGCAAAAGGCTGCTGCCGCGGAAGCAACCGCAGATCAGCAGAAGGACACGATCAGCAAGCTGAATAGCGACTTGAGCGATGTGAAGACGACGCTTACCAACAGCGCGGTCTCGGCACAGGACGAGCAGAAAAGGGTTTCTGCGCTGGAAGGATTCGCAGAGCGATTCCGATTCAACGGCGACGTTCGCATTCGGGGTGAAAACTTCAACCAGCAAACCACCCAAGACCGCAACCGTGCGCGTATTCGCGCGCGTTTTGGCTTTGACGGCAAGCTAAATGAAGATTTCCAGAGCGGCATCTATCTTGCAACGGGTACTCTGGGTGATCCCACTACGACGAACGAAACCCTGAGCGGCGTTTTCGACCGGAAGACGATCGGTCTCGATAGAGCCTGGATCACGTACAATCCGGTCGCTCACAGATGGCTGTCTCTCACCGGCGGTAAGTTTTCCTACCTGTGGCAGCGGACATCAGTAACCGGAGATCCCGATCTCAATCCGGAAGGCTTCAACGAAAAATTCTCCTTCGACTTCCAGAAGCCATTCGTCAAAAACTTCACGGTGCAACTGATCCAGTTGCTGTACAACGAAGTCGCTGCGGGGCAGGATTCTTATGCACTGGGTTCTCAGGTATCCACCAGGCTTAAGCTCGGGAGGTTGTCGTCGACCCCCTCGTTCCTGGTGCTAAAGTGGAACCGGCCAGATGCGATTCTGCAACAGAGCGCGTTTAATGTCGGAGCCACGACCACGGGCTTAGCTGCCTCAGGAACGACTCCTGCCCAAGGCCCATTCAACGTTCCGGGAGAAGGGCCGGGTTGCTCCAAGGCTTTGAATTCGGCGGCGTTTCCCCCTTGCATATTCGCGCCGAATGGCATGACTAACGCGACTTTTACGGATTCGAAGGGCAACTCGCACTTCTACTCCGGCTATAACTATGCGGACTTGATTCTGAACAACCAGTTCGACACGGGGCTCAGACGGCTGCCCATCAACCTGTTGCTGGAGTTGGAAGACAACCTGGACGCCGAAACCCATCCACTGGACTCGAAGGGAAAAGTCCTTAAAGGGTTGGGGAGCCAAAACAAGGAATATGGTGTCGACTTCAGCCTGGGCCAGGTGAAAAACAAGGGCGATGTACAGGTTGGATACGCTTGGTTGCGCCAGGAGCAAGACTCGGTGATCGCCTCGTTCGCGGAAAGCGATCAACGGGCGCCTACCAACATCCTTCAAAACCGTTTCTACGCGTTGTGGAGGGTGAGGGCGAACACGGTGGGCAGCTTCACGTGGTGGCACGGCCGCACTCTTAACACGGCCCTGGAAAACGCCACCAAGCCGACTGCCACTGCCGCAGGCCAGCAGGAACCTTACTTAAACCGCTTGCAGTTTGACCTGATCTACACATTCTAGGTCGGGGACGGCGGCGCCTTTTGGTAGTGAAGGGCGCCGCCTTATTTATTTTGCGGGTGCCGCACAATGCGCACTGCGTGACTTGCCAGGTCGATTTACTGGTCGCCTCAGTAATCGTGATGTACCGGTCCACGGGGAGGTTCATTATTCGCTCCACTCGGCCTCCGGGTTGGGGCCAATGCACGTCCAGCCAGTCGATCTTCGTCCGCGTTCCGATCCCGAGGACAAGGCGCGGATCGTGAGATGATAAGAAACTTCCGCCGCCCACCTTCATGCGGCTTCTCTTCACAAGGGATACAATGGCGGGCTGCATTCTCCTGATATCGCGGATTTGGGATGACGCGAGAGGAGTAGCTTTCACGGTCAGAGCGGGCTGACGCCGGTCGGCAAGGAAACGGAGCAGAGCTCGAGCCCGGAGTCATCCCGCTTCACGCTTTCACGATTTCTTTTCAAATTCGGTTCAGAGGTCATTCGGGGATGAGAACCAGAACGTTAGTATTGATTTCCTTCGTTGTCGCTATCATTGCACCCGCAATCTCCCTCGCCCAGGCTCCAACGCTGGCCGGCACACCTCCCATGGGATGGAACAGCTGGAACAAGTTCGGCTGCAACGTGAGTGAAGACCTGATTCGGCAGACGGCCGACGCG
Organism: uncultured Acidobacteriota bacterium; assembly: GCA_963711675.1. Classification (GTDB taxonomy): domain Bacteria; phylum Acidobacteriota; class Terriglobia; order Terriglobales; family Acidobacteriaceae; genus CAVQFB01. The sequence continues at coordinate 80,188 of CAVQFB010000019.1, forward strand.
ATGGTAAAGTCCGGGATGAGGGACGCTGGCTACCAGTATGTTGTGATCGACGATTGTTGGCAGGTGAGTCGCGATAAGGAGGGCAACATCGTCGCTGATCCAGCGCGTTTTCCTTCCGGCATCAAAGCTCTTGCCGATTACGTGCACAGCAAGGGCCTGAAGTTCGGCATCTATTCGGACACGGGTACCAAAACCTGCGCCGGCCGTCCCGGAAGCCGCGGGTATGAGTTTCAGGATGCTCGGCAGTACGCAGCTTGGGGCGTCGACTATCTGAAGTACGATTGGTGCTCGACTTCAACGCAGGATGCCCGTGCTTCCTATTCCCTGATGCGCGATGCCCTCCAAGCCACTGGTCGGCCAATCGTGTTCAGCCTGTGCGAATGGGGCACCAGCAAGCCCTGGCTGTGGGCGAAGGATGTGGGGAATCTCTGGCGCACCACTGAAGACATTAACGACCGTTGGGAAGGGAAGGAGAAGTGGCCGGACGGCAGTTGCTGCTCGATGGGCATGCTGGATATTGCCGATTTGCAGGATGGCCTTGAAAGCTACGCAGGGCCAGGCCACTGGAATGATCCCGACATGCTCGAAGTTGGCAATGGCGGCATGACGACTCCGGAATACCGGGCCCACTTCAGCCTGTGGTCGATTCTGGCTGCGCCTCTCATCGCAGGAAACGATCTGCGGGACATGAAGCCCGAAATACAGGCAATCCTGACCAACAAAGAAGTGATTGCGGTCAACCAGGATCCCCTGGGCCGCCAGGGCCAGCGTGTCCGCAAGGGTGCAGATTCGGACGTGTGGGCCAAACAACTACAAGATGGAAGCCGCGCCGTCGTTCTGCTGAATCGAGGAACCGCTGAAAAAGAGATTACGGTCGCGTGGCAGGAACTAGGCTATCCCACGCATCTGAACGCTAAGGTTCGCGATCTGTGGGAAGGGAAGGATCTGGGACAGCACACGGGAAAATTCTCCGCCAGTGTTGCCCCTCACACCGTCGTGATGGTTTCGGTGAAGCCTTAGGCGATAGGCAGCGGGCGCCACGCTTGGCTAAATCCGCCGATTACCAGCGGTCATGCACCAGATAACGAATCTTGTGATCGTAGATGCGCCGCACGGCCGCCATTGCTTCGGGACTCAGAGGGGGAAGGTCGGACGCGCGGCAGTTGTCGACGATCTGTTCCGGGCGCTTGCCCCCCGGGATGGCGCAGGTGACGGCGTCAAAGTCGAGAATCCAGCGCAGCGCGAACTGACTCATCGAAGCACCGGCAGGCAGCAGTTTGCGGATTTCTTCGACCGCTTCCAGGCCAACGGCGTAGTCCACACCGGAGAACGTCTCGCCCACATCAAAAGCTTCCCCGTGGAGATTGAAATTGCGGTGGTCGTTCTTGGGGAAGGTGGAGTCGCGCCGCAGCTTGCCGGTCAACATGCCACTCGCCAGAGGTACTCGAGCAAGAATCCCGACCTGCTTTTTCTTAGCCTGCGGAAAGAAGAGTTCCGCCGGGCGCTGCCGAAAACAGTTAAAGATGATCTGCACCGACTGAACATTAGGAAACTCGATCGCTTTCAGAGCCTCCTCCACGCGTTCCACACTAACAGCGTAAAAGCGGAGTTTTCCCGCCTTCACAAAGTCATCGAGCATTCCGAATGCCTCAGGGTGGTAGTACAGGTCCGTCGGAGGGCAGTGCAGTTGCAGCAGGTCGATGGTGTCGGTGGAGAGATTACGTAGACTGTCTTCGATCCACTTCGTGAGATTTTGCCGGCTGTACCCCTCCACCGTTTGCTTGGGCAACCTCCGGCCCGCCTTGGTAGCGATGATGATTTCGTCTTTGCGGCTCTTCTTCAACTGGGCGACGAGGCGCTCACTGCGGCCATCACCGTAGACATCCGCGGTATCGATGAAGTTGACACCGCTGTCGACTGCCTTGTGAAGCGCGGCCATGGATTCTTCGTCCGAAACGTCGCCCCAGGCGCCGCCGATGGCCCAGGCTCCGAAACTGATCTCAGAAACTTTCCAACCGGTACGACCAAGGGGACGGTATTTCATGATTTCGTTATCTCCGAGGAAAAAATGCCTGTGCCCGAGGGGCGTTATGAAGTATAAAGGCAGGCTCGCGGAATCGGGGGAAGGAAAGTATACGTTTACTCAACCATAGTGTTATTCTCCCGTGAAGGCAGTAAAAAGGAAGCGTCCATGATCGAGACCTCATGCCGCAATACAGCTGCAGTTCGTATTGTCCTTACCTTGTCCTTAATTCTGACCGCTCTCATCGTGTGCCGTGCGCAAGAGAAGAAAGAGAAGGCTCCCCCTACTCCGGGACCGATGCTCGCGCAAGGCACTATCGACCTGGATACGCCGGACTTCACTCTGACGCTTGTGCGTTCTTCGCAGACCGTTGCCGCTCTCAAGCCCAAAGGCGCAGACGGATTCGATTTCACTCCTGGTGACCTGCTGGTCGCGCGGTCGAAAAATGGATACTTCCATCTTGGCGACATCACCATACGCCTTCGCATCGGCGACTCCGGCAACTGGAGCAACTTTTCCACCGCTGCCGCCCGCACGCCAGTTCTCCCGCTGCCCGCTAAGGCCGGAGTTCTAGCCGCTGCCGACATCACCCCCACGCTACCCCCAGAATTTCCGCTCCAGATCACGCGGACGTGGGCCCTGCAAGAGGGCAAACTAGTTCTGCGCTTCGCGCTGAAGAACAAAACGAACCAGGCCATTCAGGTGGGCGCGCTAGGCATCCCGATGGTCTTCAACAATGTCCTCACCGACCGCTCATTGGAGGAGGCACACGCCAAGTGTTCCTTCTACGATCCCTATATAGGCGAGGATGCGGGCTACCTTCAAGTCACGCGGCTCAACGGGCATGGCCCGGCACTGTTGGTCGTCCCGGACAGCAAAACGCCCTTCGAAGCCTACAACCCGATCCTCGACAAACCTGGTTCGTGGGGCGCCGCTCCAGTATTCACAGACCCCACTCCCCGCTGGATCACGTTCGAAGGCTTCTACGAATGGATGGTTCATAGCGAGGCCTACGCCGAAAACGAATGGAAGGGCGTCCAGGAATGGAATCCCGCCACCATGCTCACCCTTGGACCGGGAGAGTCGAGGACGTACGGCCTCAAGTTTCTGGCCTCCTCCTCGATTCGCGAGATAGAGAAAACGCTTACTCAAAACGGTCGTCCAGTCGTGGTCGGCGTTCCCGGCTACATCCTGCCCACCGACCTGGACGCGCGCTTGTTTCTGAAATATTCCAGAGCCGTAAAGTCCATCTCCGTCGAGCCGAAGGCAGCCCTCGCGATCAGCCCGCTAGCGAGCACGCCTGGCGGCTGGAAGGCCTATGCCGTAAAAGGCAAAACCTGGGGCCGCTCACGCCTCACCATTACCTATCAGGACGGCTCCGTTCAGACCGTCCACTATTTTGTGACCAAGCCGGAAACGGAAGTTGTCGCCGACATGGGCCACTTCCTCACCACCAGGCAGTGGTACGTCGATCCCAACGATCCGTTCCAGCGTGGACCTTCCGTGATGACCTACGATCGCGAAGCCAACCAGGTCGTGATGCAGGACAGCCGTGCCTGGATCGCAGGGCTCGGCGATGAGGGAGGTGGGGGTGGATGGATCTCCGCCATGATGAAACAGCTCGTGGAGCCCAATAAGGAAGAACTCGGCAAGCTCCTGCAGTTCTATGACGAAGTGCTCTGGGGGCGCTTGCAGCATCGTGACGGTCCGCTGCAGTATGGAGTGCGGAAGAGTCTGTTCTACTACCAGCCCGATCAGATGCCGGCGGGATTCTACCGCAGCGACTTCGACTGGAGCACCTGGACGAGCTGGAACAAGCAACACGCCGAGCGTGTCGACCGCTCCTACGACTATCCTCACGTGGCCGCGACCGATTGGGTTCTCTACCGGCTGGCGCGCAATCATCAAGGACTGGTCACCAACCATCCCTGGGATTGGTATCTCGATCACGCTTACCAAACATCCGTTGCGATGACCCAATTCGCGGGCGAGTACGCGATCTTCGGCCAGATGGAGGGCACGATTTTTCTTCAGATCCTGACCGACCTTCGGCGCGAAGGCATGAATGACGAAGCCGCCAACCTCGAAGACAAGATGCGCGCCCGCACCGAACGCTGGCGCAAGGAAGCGTATCCCTTCGGAAGCGAAATGCCCTGGGACTCCACCGGCCAGGAAGAGGTTTATGCCTGGACAAAATATTTCGGCTACAAAGAAAAGGCAGCCGTTACGCTTGATGCGATTTTGGGTTATGACCCTACGATTCCTCACTGGGGGTACAACGGCAGCGCGCGCCGCTACTGGGACTTTATTTTTGCCGGCAAGGACCGGCGCCTGGAACGCCAGCTCCATCATTATGGATCGAGCCTCAACGCGATTCCCGTGCTAGCCGAATATCGCGAACATCCCGATGATCTTTATTTATTGCGAGTCGGATATGGCGGCGCCATGGGATCGCTCAGCGACATCGACCAGGAAGGATTCGCCTCTGCAGCCTTCCATGCCTTTCCTGACATGCTCAAGCCTGATCCGATCACGGGGGACTACGGCCCAAACTTTTTCGGCCATGCTTGGAACACGGCGACTTATGTCGTTCACGATGCGGATTTGGGATGGCTGGCCTTTGGCGGCAACCTGAAAGGCGATGGCAACACGATCAGAGTGACGCCGCTCGATTCCTATCGTGCGCGTGTATACGTAGCGCCGTCGGGCCTGTGGCTAACCCTCGAAGCTGGCCAGTTTCAGAGTGTCGAGATAGATTCAAAGACCGGAGCAGTGCGAGTGGGGTTGGCTGGCGATGAATTCACGACTACGGCTCGCTTGCGAGTGGAGCAACCCGCCACGGTGAAAGGGGTAGGGAAGTATCACCCGGTTCAGAGTTTCCAGTCCGAGCGCGACGCCTATGTTGTGCCGCTTGGCAAAGAAACAACGTGGATTAGTCTGACGGCGAATCCGTAGGGTCGCTGGACCAGGTGTGTTTGCTAGAAGAAACCGCCAATCGACGGGCTGTGCCCTGTTCGGCGCCGAAGCATCAGTGCGAATCACGAGCGACAGGTGCGCCGCTATTTCCTACCAGGAAATCCAGGTCGGCGCCCTTGTCGGCCTGCTGCACGTGCTCGATGTAGAGCCGCAGGTATCCGCGGTCCGGTAGCTGCGGAGCTGCCCACTTCGCCCGTCGCGCTGCAAGCGTCGCGTCATCGACTTCCATATTCACCAGCTTTTTCGCCACGTCGAGCGTGACTATATCTCCTGAGTGCACAAGCGCCAACGGTCCGCCCGCTGCTGCTTCCGGCGCGACATGCAAGACTACCGTTCCATATGCAGTGCCACTCATGCGCGCATCGGAGATGCGGACCATGTCCGTGATACCTTTGCGCAGCACCTTCGGCGGCAAGGGCATGTTGCCCACCTCGGCCATTCCCGGATAACCGCGGGGCCCACAATTTCTCAGAACCATCACGCTGTTTTCGTCGATATCGAGCGCATCGTCGTTAATGCGGGCATAGAAGTCTTCGATACTGTCGAAAACCACGGCAGGCCCGCGATGCTGCAACAGGCGTGGGCTTGCGGCAGACAGCTTGATGACCGCGCCATTCGGCGCGAGATTCCCCCTCAGCACGGTAATGCCGGCATTCGGCTTGAACGGCTCGCCGAATCGGTGAATGACCTCACGATTCCAACAAGGGGCCCCTGACACATTTTCCCAAACGGTTTTTCCGTTGGCCGTCATCGCCTCGCGATGGAGCGCTCCGGCCTCTCCCAGTTCGCGCAGGACGCTGGGGATGCCCCCGGCATAGAAAAGATCCTCCATCAGATATTTGCCGGAGGGCTGGATGTCGACCAGGCATGGCAGCTGCGACCCCAGCCGGTCGAAATCGTCCAGGCACAGCGGCACGCCCAGGCGCCCTGCGAGGGCGATCAGGTGAATCACGGCGTTCGTAGATCCGCCGATCGCCGCGTTCGCCCGAATCGCATTCTCGAACGCTTCGCGAGTCAGAATCTGCGAGATGCGAAGATCCTCGCGCACCATCTCAACGATGCGCCGTCCCGTTAATTGTGCAAGTGTGTTGCGTCTGGCATCCACTGCGGGAATTGCGGCATTACCCGGCAAGCTCATGCCCAGTGACTCCACCATGCTCGCCATAGTTGAGGCGGTTCCCATGGTCATGCAATGGCCCTTCGAACGCGACATGCAGCTTTCTGCTTCGAAAAATTCTTCCATCTTCATTTCGCCGGCGCGCACTTGCTCCGTCATCTGCCAGATGCCCGTGCCTGAACCGATGTCGTGGCCGCGAAACTTGCCCGAGAGCATCGGTCCGCCGGACAGCCCAATCGTCGGCAGATCGCATGAGGCGGCGCCCATCAAGAGAGATGGTGTTGTCTTGTCGCACCCCATGAGGAGAACCACGCCGTCCATCGGATTGCCGCGGATCGACTCTTCTACATCCATGCTGGCCAGATTGCGGAAGAGCATCGCGGTCGGACGCAATACGCTCTCGCCGAGCGACATGACAGGGAACTCCAGCGGGAAGCCGCCAGCCTCCCACACTCCGCGCTTCACGTACTCGGCGATCTCGCGAAAATGCCCGTTGCACGGTGTCAGTTCCGACCATGTATTGCAGATGCCGATCACCGGCCGGCCATCGAACAAGTCATGAGGCCAGCCCTGGTTCTTCATCCAGCTGCGATACATGAATCCATTCTTGTCCTGACGTCCGAACCACAATTGACTACGCAATTCCTTCATGGTTTTGTCCCGGGGGTTAATGAGCTTGGTTGCATACTGGGGATGCAGCGAAGATCATAGCGTAAAATCGGTGGGTAAACGTAATCTCAAATGTTAAGATTTCTGCGCGCGTGGCCGCGGTAGTTATTGCGATAAGGACAAGCAATCCAGAGCTGGAGCCTCCGACATGCCGTTTACTCCTTTACCAAAGGTAGCTGGTCGATTTCGAACGCGGATCGTCCATTTTTTCATTTTTTCAACACTTGGTTCAGTGCTGGGTCTTCTTTTTCCAGCGTTAGCTTTCGCGGCCCCATCCCCGGGTTCAGACAAGGCGCTCCAGATCTACTTCGTCGACGTTGAAGGTGGACAGGCTACATTGTTCGTCACCCCCGCCGGTCAATCCCTGCTGATCGACACAGGCTGGCCTGGCAACGATGGTCGCGATGCCGATCGCATCGTCGCGGCTGCGCGCAAGGCGGGCATCAGCAAGATCAACTATGTCCTGGTCACACACTTTCACAACGATCACGTGGGCGGACTTCCGCAACTCGTCGCGCGCATTCCTGTAGACACGTTCATCGATCACGGCGACAACCGCGAGAGCACAGACGCTCCTACGGTCGAGGTGTGGCAGGCTTATCAGAAGCTGTTGGCCTCCGGAAAATACAAGCGCATCACCGCCAAGCCGGGCGATGTTCTTCCGATCCAGGACATGCATGCGACCGTCATCAGTTCCGATGGCAACCTGATTGACCACGCTCTCGCTGTCGGGGGGCAGGCAAATCCCAACTGCAAGAATGCCGAACAATATCCTCCGGACCAGACGGAAAACTTCCGTTCGCTGGGGACGCTGATGGAGTACGGAAAGCTAAGGATTCTTGACCTTGGCGACCTCACGCGCGACCAGGAAATGAAACTCGTCTGTCCCGCGAACAAGCTCGGCAAGATCGATATTTACATAGTTTCCCACCATGGCTGGTATCAAAGCAGCAGCCCGGCCTTTGTGAACGGAATCGCTCCTCGCGTCTCGATCATGGACAACGGCGCGAAGAAGGGCGGCACTCCATCCGCATGGGACATCATTAGCAAGTCGCCCAAGCTCGAAGACCTGTGGCAACTGCATTTCTCGGAAGAGGGTGGCGCCGCGCACAATGTTGCGAACGAATTCATTGCCAATCCAAACGGACCAGATGCTGGAAACTATCTCGAATTGACGGCTCAATCAGATGGCAGTTTCGAGGTCTTCAATTCCCGAACCCAACAAACCAAGAAGTATGCGGGAGCGCCGCCAGGCAAGTGAAGAGAGCAAAGAGAAGGCTCACCGAAGGTCGTTGAGCCATGGTCACAAGGATCATGCAGGATGGAGAAGAGTTGATCGCTGAAGGCCCTACCGCGTCGCCCTTCTAGAGCTTCGCTTCCACTGGGCTACCTTCAAACGTCAATGCACGCGTCGTCTCCGCAAGTTTTACTTCTATTTTCCGCGGCGCTGGTGGCAACATGCGCGACCCGTCTGCCATGCGGAGTGACAGCGTGCGGCGGGCATCACTCCATTTCATTTGTATTCCCATCCACTCGCCTTTGCGGTAGTTGAACGATTTGCCATCATCTTCATACAAGAGGAATGATGCGTCTGCGCCGGGATAAATCGAAATCGACAACGGCCCATCCACCTTCTCGCCCGTGTGTTGCTTCACCGGTCCCAAAGGCAGAATCGATCCTGCGCGAACATAGAGCGGCATGGTGGAGAGATCTATTTCGCGAGTGATCTCCCGTCCACCTTCGATCCTCGCTCCTGTCCAGAAGTCGTACCACGCGCCGTGTGGAAGATAGACTTGACGCGACATTGCACCCTTTTCGACTACGGGCGCCACCAGCAGGTCCCGGCCCCACAGATACTCGTCATCCCGGGCGACTGCGACGGCATCGTCGGGGTAGTGGAGCCATAGCGCACGCATGATCGGCATTCCGGTTATCGTGCAATCATGCACAGCGCTGTACAGGTAGGGAAGCATCCGGTAGCGAAGCTCCAGGTACTTGCGACAGATCGGCTCGACTCGGTCATCGTGCAGTTGGCTCGCGTCCGGAATCGCGGCTCCGTCGTAGTGACTGATCTCGATCGGGCCCGGATCGCCAGTGTTCCAGCCCCAGGGCAGCCGCAGTTTCCATGCCCGGCCATGGGCGCGGAACAAGGGACAGAACGCACCAAACTGAAACCATCGCAGGTACAACTCCGCCGTGAACTCCTTGGTGGGAACGAATCCGCCAATATCGGTGCCCCAGAAAGGAATTCCCGTCAGGCCCGTGTTAATCGCGATGGGAATGTGAACCTTCAGCGTCTCCCACGTGGAGTACACGTCTCCCGACCACAGAAACGAGGCATAACGCTGCATGCCAGCATAGCCATTGCGGTGCAGTGCATATGGACGCTCATTCGGTCGATCGATCTGCGGCCCTTCCCAATACATCCGGTTTCGCACCAACCGCGACGCGATGTCGAGCGGGTCGCCCTCGTCCGGCCACCAGCCGTCCACTCCCATCGCGAAGTCCTTGCGATGTGCGTTCCAGTAGCAGCCGGCCTCTTCCTCGTCGTATCGCGTCAAGTCACACCCGTCGTGAACGGTTCCGTTCAGCCGGTCTGCAAGAATTACGGCATGCAGCACGACGCGGAAATTCTGCAGGTGCAGTTGATCCAGCATCTCGGTCGGATCGGGAAAGACCCTGGAATTCCAGGCGAACGATCCGTTCTCCGTATTCCATCCTGAAGGACAAAAGCCGGTGCCCAGGTAGATCATCGCGTCACAAGGCAGCTTCTTGTCTCGGAACGTTTTTGCCTCGGCAAGAACCTCTTCGCGGTTCGCGAGTGTCCGGTGCGATTGCTGGTATCCAAAACTCCAGAGAGGAGGCAACTCCGGGCGGCCGGTCAGCCGCGCATACTCCGCCATGATCGTGGTGGGCTCGCGCGACGCAATAATAAAGATGTCGAGAGGGAACGTTTCGTTCGTGTTGGCAGGCTGGAATTTGCTTTCGGGACCCGTAAAGTCGAATGTGCCGAACGGCTGGTGGATGTACATCGCCCAGCCTGCGGAACCGATGATCCATGGGATCGGCACACGCCCGCCATGGGTTCTTAGCTGGTAGCCGCCCTGACCGCTCCTCATCGGGTCGGCGGAGCCGCGGCGATCGAACTGAGCGCCGCCTTCCCCAAGCCCGAGCAGAGGGGAATTCCCAGTCAAGAACGAGACCACGCCTGACGACTGATCTACCTTGATTGTCTGGACAGGTTCGTCTTGTGCCGTGCGAATAGTGAACGTCAGCGGATTCGCAAATACTCGAATGATCAAACTGCCGCTTCTGACGCTTTGCTCATGCACTTCTCCACGCAGCTTCGCAATCGAAGCGCCCCACGACTCCTGTACCAGCGAGCCGTTGGAAGGAACGGCAATTGTCCGACCATCTTTGACGGGAACTACCGTCAACCGGACAGTTTGCGCACTCACGGTGGCAATCTGAATTTCGAAATCTTGAGTTGGAACGGCGGGCCATTCCTCGGCGCCCGTGTCGCGGGGTAACAGCATAGCCGCGCAGGCGCCACCCACGGTCTTCAGCAGCTGCCGCCGGCTGCATGGTCTCGTCATTTCAGGCGCTCTTTGTTTCCTTGGTGGTGGCGGAATTTCTCGGAGCAAGGGCCTCGGCAACGGCGGAAAAATCTTCGTCCCCAAATCCTTTTGCGATCGCCTCCTTGAACAGTGCGAGAGCGGCAGCCGCCGTCTGCACGGGAAGCCCATGGCGCTGACCTTCTTCCACGGCGTAGCCCAGATCCTTGGCCATCAGGCGGAGCATAAAGTTCGGCGTGAAATCGCCAGACGCCACTTTTGCGGCCACCCTCTTGACCATCGGGCTGCCGGGCACGCCCTCGGTGAGCACAGCGATGGCTTTTTCGCGATCGAGGCCGCCACGGTCGATCAAAGCGAGTCCTTCGGCGAACGATGCAGCCTGCACACCGGCCATAAAGTTGTTGATCAGCTTCATGACTGCACCACTGCCGGTCGGGCCGAACTGAATCGCATCACGTCCGAGAACGGATAAGACCGGCCGCGCAATCTCGAGAGCCTTTTCTGATCCTCCGACCAGGAAAAGCAATTCCCCCGATGCCGCCTGCGGCTTGCTGCCCGTGACAGGCGCGTCCAGCAATTCGCATCCTTGCTGATTCGCCGCCGTGGCGAGCTCTCGCACCCATTTCACCGTGAGCGTGCTCGATTCGATAAGAGTTGTTCCCGGCCCGGAGCCGGCCAGCGCGCCATTTTCTCCGAGCCACACGGCTCGGGAAGCTGCGTCATCAGCCACCATGCTGATGACTACCTCTGAGCGCGCTGAAGCTTCGCGCGGAGTGCTCGCTACAAAGGCGCCAGCTTTAGCGAAAGGCTGGGCCTTTTCAAGATTTCGGTTGTATACCGTGAGCGGGAAACCGGAAGACAACAGGCGCCCGGCCATACCCGCTCCCATAAGGCCCAGTCCCATGATTGCAACACGTGGTTTTGACATGTTTTCTCTACCCTAAAGGAATAACGCTGACCAGAGCCTGGCTCGCCTGCGCGACGCGCATCGGGTTTCGCAGAGCTCGCCCAAAACCGTCGAATGCGATTTGCATGATGTCCCCATCCGCGAGCTGAATGCCCTCCCCGAAACTAAGGCCGTCTGCGCCCATGAAGTGAATGTGCACGTCCCCTGGCCGCCGATGTTCCTGGTACTTGAAATGATGGTGCTCAATATTCTTTAAGCTATGGCACATTTCGGCTTCGCCGGAGCGAATGTTTTTCGACCACAGCTTTGTACCGCCGCGCTCAATGACGACCTCTCCCGACACTGACTGGAACTCCGCATCCACCACAAGTTCTGGTCCAAGAGAGCAGGTGCGCAATTTCGAGCCTGCCAGATACAAATAGTTCTTCTTTTCTATTCGGTGGTCGGAAAATTCATTGCCCGTAGCCATTCCGACTCGGCGCGGGATTCCATCTGGACCGATGATATATACGCCGGCGATCTCCCCTTCTTCGCCGCCGTCCTCGCCATGCAGGGGAACATCGAGCAGCTCGCCGTGTGCACGCAACATTGTGCCCGTGCCCTTGTAGAACCACTCAGGAGGCGTGCCTATCTTCCCATCTTCCGGGCGTCCTCCCTCGATTCCCCAGCGAAACATCTTCATGCTGTCGGTGAGTTCTTCAGCCCGGGCATGCATCGACTGGCGCTCGCGAGCGCTGCCCAGGTGGGTCAGTCCGGTGCCAGAAATCAGGCAACGGGCAGGCTCGTCGGGATGGTCGATGGCCGGCAGAATTCGCCACTCCGAACTGCCGTCATAGACAGCGTCGTAAGGGAGTATTTCTTGAGTGGCTCGCTGCCGCGCGGTTTCGCTCAGACTCAACCCAGCGGAGATTGCTGTCGCGGCCAGCGAGTAAACCGAAGGGCAATCTCTGAGGAGCCTAAGGCTGGGTTCCTCGACGAGCGCGACTCGCCGAGCATTTCCGTTGCGAAGTTGGATCAGTCGCGTCATGGAATTCAATTCGGAGTTAAGGGGTTACAGAGCCGCGGTTCGCTCTATTACATCGAACTTCTCCAGTGCTTTCTCGTTGATGGTAAGCCCGAGCCCGTGAACATTTTCGTCGAGGTCCACAAAGCCGTCTTTGGCGTTCGGCTCGCCATCGAAGATGTACCAGAACAGCTCGTTGCCCACTTCCACATCGACGACAGGAAAGTACTCCGCCATCGGCGAATTCAGGCTGGCCATCACTACGTGATAGTTGTGCATCTGTCCGGCGTGCGGGATCACCGGAACCGAGTACGCTTCGGCCAGCGCGGCAATCTTCCGCGCCTGCGTGATGCCGCCAACACGATTCGTATCGAACTGGATGTAGTCCACCGCGCGCGCTTCGAGCAGATCGCGAAAACCATACAGCGTGAATTCGTGCTCGCCGCCGGCAATGGGAATTCGTCCGTGCGACTTCAATTCTGCATATCCGTGAATATCATCAGGGATCACTGGCTCTTCCAGCCATCGCAGATGAAATGGTTCGAGCAGCGGCAGCATGCGTTTGGCGTAGTCGAGCGTCCAGCCCATGTAGGCGTCCGCCATCACATCGATTTCATCGCCGACGGCCTCGCGCACGGTCCGAACCAGGTCGACATTGCGTTGCATTCCCGCCGCTCCGTCCGTCGGTCCCCAGCCGAAGCGAAGTTTCATCGCCTTGTAGCCTTCGTCTTTGTAGCGCTTCGCCTCGGCGGCGAGTTCGCTCAGTTCGACGCTATACAGCCGGCTCGCATAGACCGGAATGCGCGGCTTGGTCCGGCCGCCAAGCAGCCGGTAGACCGGCTGCTTCGCCGATTTGCCCAGAATGTCCCACAGCGCAATATCCACCGCGCTGATCGCCGCCATGCCGATGCCCTTGCGGCCGAACGCCATCGTCTTGCGGTACATGTGCTGCCAGAGAAACTCGATATCCCAGGGATCTGCGCCGATCAACAGCGGCTTCAGATACAGATCGATCACCTGCTTGCGTGACCATGCGGCGCCAGCGCCGCATTGCCGATTCCGACAGGCCGTCGTCGGTGAAAATTTCGACGACCAGCCATCCGTGAAAAGTGAACGTCTCCATCGAAGCTTCGCGGCAGGGTCAGCAAGTCCATGGGATTGGTGCAGAAATGCGGCGGCAGGGGCACCGTCTTCCCTCGCCAACGACACACCCGCGTTCGAATTTCTTTGATCTTCATCAAGCTCCCTGATAACTCGAGCTTCGCTCCGATATCCTTGCGGCTGAATACCGGAATCGTCGCCAGGATGACGAGAAAGCAACGACGTGAAACGTGCCTGCCAAGCTGAAAACAACACCGTAGCCAAAGCCATGATCCAGCAGGTAGCCGACGACTTCGCCCGAACACAATTCCGCCCATTGCGCCGCCGAAACCCGACCAGTCCCAGCGACCGAGCCCACAACCTTGCCCGGGAAACAAATCCGTCGGCAGCACCATGACTAGCGTCGACCACGATTGCTGCCCGAAATACGCAGGCTGAATATCGCCAATAGCCCAGGACACGGCGACGTGCGGCACCAGCAGGATGGATGGCATCACCGCCGCGCTCAGTCCCAGCGCCACCTTTCTCGCGCATTCCAACGGAGAACTGTCGTGCGCACCAGAAAACTCGAGAACCAGCCGCCCACAAGACAGCCGATTCCTGCCGCCGCGTACGGAATCCACGCGAAGCGTTCCCACTGCCTTAATGTCAAAACCGCGAGCGTCATATAGATATTTCGGAAGCCAGAAAAGGTAGAAAGTACCAGGCCGCATCGCTCAGGAATTTCGCCGTGATCAGTCCCCATGACTCGCGGATGCGGAGCAGATCGATCCAGCGCAGATTCGCGGCGGGTCCGGCGAAGCCGCCAGACGAACTCTCTCGCTCCTCGCGACACACTCGGATTCGCTCCTCCGGCGCGGAAGTATGACAGCCTCCACCAGACTGTCCACAAGCAAACCAACGCCTGCCAGTGATGAGAAAAATCCATCGCCAGCTCAAGGCTGTCAAGATCACGCGATCAACGGAGGGGCAGCCACCGCCCCACGGCCGTGCCTGCGTTGATGATGCCCATCGCGGTGGCGCGTTCCTTGGTCGGGAACCACTCCGCCACCACCCGCGTGGCCGCCGGAAAGCCGCCGCCTTCGCCCATGCGCCCAGCAACAACCGGCTGACCGCCAGCATGCCAAAGCTGGCCGCCAGCGCATGGCTGGCGCAAGCCAGAGACCAGAACAACATGATCAGCGTGAACCCGCGCCGCGTTCCCAATGCGTCGGCCAGCTTCCCTCCGCCGGCGTACATAAACGCGTACGAAAGCAGAAATGCCGACTGCAGCGTCGGAAAATTGCTCGTTCGAGAGCGGGATGTCATTGCCGATCGCGTGCATCGCGACCGGCAGGGTCTGGCGATCTAAATAACTGATGGCGATGGCTGCGCTCACCAGAACAGCGATTCTCCAGCGCACACAAGATTCTTCATCCTCACAATCGCGTTTGGAAACTTCCCAGCTTGCTGCCAACTGGAAACGGCAACTTACGCTCCGAGTACCGGAGTCCACACCTGCATGGCGGTAGCCTCCCGGTTCGCCCACGCATAGTACGGAATAAAGCGTCAGCGGATCCCGAGCGGGTTTTGGGCGGCTCACCGCAGTGAGCGAGTAAAGAAGCCTTTCTTCGCCGAGGGAACTCGGCAACCGCGCCGGGATGGTGAAGCACCGCCACGCCACCCAGCAGGTCCCTCTTGTATTCGGTTTGAAAGTCCTCAGCGAGTTTGCTGGTTGCCAGAGGCAATCGACACGTCGCCAGAGGTGCCACCCGGTTGATCGATTTCCTTCCATGCAGTAAATCATCGGCCCCGTTGCACGAGCGACGCGTCCGCGTATCGTCGGCTACGCGTGGATTCGCATCGAGCAATCTCGGTCGTCATGGAAAGTTGCAGAGCCACGGTGTCACCGGGTGACCATGGCCGTCGAATCGGCCAGATACTCGCCCGGGTATCGCGCCTTGCACATTTTTGCCATTCACAGTCAACATCGCCCGATCCTCGCCCAACCCGGAATTCTGACGATAGAGCGTAAATCCGCGCTTGCGCGGGGACACCTTAATTTGAATGTCACCATCCCATGGATATTTCGTCTTCTGCCCGATCTTCAGCGGTGTGCCGTTTTCCAGATGCCAGTCAAGCTGCGAATTATCGTATAGGTGTACATAGACTCCATCTTTGCTGGTGCTGTAGAAGTATCCGGGAAGGGAAGCGAAGGTGCGCTCCAAGTTTGGCGGGCAACAGGTGACGTCATACCAGGGGTTGCGAATCTTGTCGCCCGTGGCAGGATCGAAGGCCAGCGGATTGCGATAGCAATACGTGACCCCGTCCAGCGACATCCCTGAATTGATCCCGTTGTACAACGCCCGTTCGATGATGTCGGTGAAGTTGCGCCTCGCCGGTTGCCGCAAGCATGCGCCAATTCCACATCATGTTGCCAATGGCGGCACAGCTCTCACCGTACGCCTGAGCGTTGGGAAGTTCGTAAGCATTGCCGAAGGCCTCCCGCTGGCTGCGTGCTCCGACACCCCCGGTAATATACATCTGGTGGCGCGACATGTCCTCCCACAGAACATTCAGCGTCTTCCAGTAGGCCTGATCGCCCGTCTCAAGGTAATAGTCGGTTGCACCACAACAGGCATACATCGCGCGAACAGCGTGCCCTTCGAGCTTGGTGCGCGAAGTGAACGGAGTCCCGCAGTACATATAAATGGTGCGCTGGGGCTCGATGGAAGCCCGGCTGTCGCCTTGGAGGATGTATCCGGCCAGCTCTACGTACCGGTGGTTGCCCGTTGTCCGGTATAGCTCGATCAGCGACATTTCGATTTCAGGATGCCCGGAGATAATGGGTTTCTGGTTCTGTCCCGGACCATAGGTCGGGATCAGGAAATCGTCGACGAACTTGACGCCGGCATCCATCAGCGTGGTATCGCCGGTCGCGCGGTAGTACGCAATCGCTCCCTGCAACATGTGTCCCAGGTTGTAGAGTTCGTGGCCCACTTCCTGACTCTTGGGAAGCATTCGCTCGGAAACGCGATCACCCACGTAGTACGTGTTCAGGTAGCCGCTCGGCTCCTGCACGGCCACGACTTCGCGGATCATCGACTCGGTAACGCTCCGCAACTCCGGTCGGTCGCCCGATTGCAGGGCCCACCCCACGCCCTCGGTCCATTTATAGATGTCGGAGTCGGAGAAATACGGTCCTTTCTGCGGTGCTGTGCTTTTGCCCACCAGACGACGGAAGTTGTCCATGCGACCGTGCGCCTCAAGCTGCTCTCGCATGGTCGGGATGCTGCGCTCGACGTTCGTCGTCCGGCGCTTCGACCAGAAGCCTTCATTGATCGTTACGGCGCGCACCGGCACTGTGTGCAGCTTGGCATATGGAGAGTTGGCAAGATTCAAAACGCCTTGGTCTCTCCATGGTAGAAGCGCTCCACCGCCCGATGCCGTGTCGGACCAATTCCATCCAGCACCATGCGATGCCGGTTCTCCCAGAGCAAAGGAGAGAGCTGGGCGAATCAGGCAGGAAGCCGCTGCGGAGGAAGCCGCGGTCGTAAGAAAGCGTCGCCGGGAGACATTGCCCTTGGTTTTCATGGAAGAGCTCCTTTCTGTAGGCGTGTTGCGCCGATGGTTAGGATAGAGTACACGTTTACTCAGCGGAACGAAAAGGGGCCGCTAAAAACTTTCAATTGAGCCCGGAACTATTCGCTGGCCGCTGCGCTGTCCTTGACCAGCCGGAGGCGCTGGCGGGAGTTCCCCTGCCGCTCCTCGTCATTCAACCGGTTCAGCGTTGCCAGCATCGCGCTAGCCTGCTCGGCATTTCCTTTTTTTCGGTACACGATCGCCAGCTGCGAATAGGCAGTCTTCTCCTCGGGATTAAGGGCTCGCGCTCGCTCGAGGTGTTGCTGTGCGTCATCCAGACGGTTTTCTTTCAGATAGATCTTGCCCAGATCAATCTGTGCCGCAGGAAACTTCGCATTCAACTTGACCGACTTCTCGAGGGCGACCTTCGCCTCCGCAAACGTGGCATCGCCGGGTGCCGCCCCGGAACGAAGCAACGCTTCACCCAGTAGATATTGGAGCGTGTAGTCGTTCGGTTTTTCTTTCGTTCGTTGGCGCAGGGTCTTGATCGCTTCCGGAAGGCTGCCCCGTTGCATATAGCTTACGCCGAGAGCCACGTAGCTCAGGTTCTTCTCCGGCGCCAGACTGCTGGCCAGCTGAAAGTCCTGATCCGCCAGATCGAAGTGGTTCATCATCGCCTCAATCACGCCGCGCTGGAAAATCAGGCGATCGGATTGCGGATGGTAGTGAAGGCCGACTTTTATGACCTCGAGTCCCAGATCGTAGGCTTCGTTGTTCGTGCACAGCGTCGCCAGATCGACATAGTTGCTTTCGTCCGCGGGATCCAGCTGCGTCGCTTCTCTTAGAGCGTTGATGGCGTCCTGCGTCTGATTGTTGCCCTGATAGGCTTCGGCGAGCAGGTTGTCGAGTTCCGCAGTTTTGTGGCTGCGATCGGCCGCCGCTTTCAACACGTCGATCGCCTTGGCAAACTCTTTCGTTTGCACATAGCAGAGCGCAAGATTGAAAGCGGCGTCGTAGGAATCGGGATACTTTGCACCCACGGCCCGAAAATAGGGAATCGCTTGCTGATACAGTTCATGACGCGCCAGCGCCAGTCCGAGAGCGAATTGAGTCCGAGGCGCGAGCTTTTCCTGATCCAAATCTCGCAGTGCGTCCAATCCTCGCTGTTGTTGGCCGGTTTCCAGATAACACTCAACCAACTTCGCCCCGACCGCGGGGTCTTTCTGCAAATCACCGGACCGTTCCCAGTGACCCGCGGCTGCTCGGTATTCGTGCCGCGTGTATGCGATCTCGCCGAGATAGGCGTGAATCACCGGATCGTTCGGCGCGAGCGCCACCGCCTCGGTGAGATGTTTCTGTGCGGATGCGACGTCTTTTTTCCCGAACTCGTTGATCGCCAGATTCTTGAGCGCCGGATAGAAATGAGGATCGATCTGGAGTGCGTGCTTGAACTCCTGATCCGCCGCCGCAACATCGCCTTTACCGGTAAGCGCAATTCCCATCAGATTTCGTGCCTTCAAATTGTTGGGTTCGGTTTCGAGAAGTTGCTTGAGCAACGCGATTCCCTGGTCCCACTGCCCCTGCCGGACGAGCGCCCCAGCCTGCGAGTAATCCGTGAGGGTTTGAGCTGCAACGGGGGCCGCAGCCAGCAGAAGCCGATATGCAACTGCGGCGGTGAGCAGCAACCGCGACCAACTAACCGTCATTCGGTGGTTTCCTGATTCGCTCAAGGGATGTTTGCGAAGCCGATCGTATCACGGTGAATTCTTCCCTCGAGTTGCGACCCGCGATGGGGATTCCAGCATAAGAAAAAATCCTCCCCAGGTTTCCCTGGGGAGGTAGTGGGGTGTGTGGGGTGCGATGCGTGGTTAGAACTCGATTCTCGCGCCGATCTGAATCGTGCGCGGGTTGTAGACGCCGGTAGCTTTGCTGAACTCGGATTGGACGAAACTCCACCCACCAACGCCAAATCTGTTAAGTTGGTGACATGTTTAGGTTCACTCGGTTAAACAGGTTGAAGAACTCACCACGAATCTGCAGCCGCGCGCCTTCCTTGGTGAACCATGGAATCTGGAAGTACTTCATGGTGCTGAAGTCTACGTTGGCATATCCGGGTCCGCGGTAGGCGTTGCGGCCAGAGTTGCCTTCCCATATCCCGTTGGTGCAATCCAGAGTGGTTGTTAGCATTGACGCCGCAGGGCAGGCTGAAAGCGGTCGGATCCAGGCAGCCAGTCAGGAACTGTGGACCGGTCGCAGGTTTTACCCTTCGCGCGCTGAGTCACATTCGGCAATACGCAAGTCACACCACCATCCGGAGAGTGATTGCAATCCTGCACCGTGTACGGGTTGCCACCCTGGAAGGATCCGGACCCAGTCAATTGCCAGCCGCCCAGCACGCCACGAGTGATGCTGTTCGTATCGGCTAAGCGAGGGAGTTCCCAAACCCCGTGTAGGTCAGGGCCTGCGGGATGTCGAACGAGCTGGTCCTTTCTGAAGACTTGGTTGATACGGGTAGTACACGGTCGCAAACGAGCTGTCGTGTCCCGGCGTAGGAGCATCCACATTGCTGATCGTTCTTCCAAACGTGTATGCCGCCTGGAAAGTCGAGCCCTTGCTGAAGCGATGCAGCACGGAGAACGTTCCGCCGTTGTGGTAAGACCAGCCCGCATTGTTGGTCAGGTTGACGCCAACGAAAAAGGGATTGGGTTGGAATCCGATGCGAGATCCGGTGACTGGATCGAAACAACCGAAGCAGCGGTTCATATCGGTGTTGACGTATAGATGCACATCATGCGAACCGGTGTAGTTGCCTTCGAATACCCAGCTCGGCGTGAGGGCGTATTGGACTCCGAGGAACCGCCCAATGTTGTACGAACTCCTCAGATCGGGAATCGTGCCACCAATCGTCGATGAATTGTCCAACGCACCGCCACGCGCATTGACGCCGATGGGCAGGCCCGTCGGGATGGTGCAGTTGAAGGGGTTGGTAGCGAGCGCGCACAGTCCGTAAGCCGGTTGTGGTCCAGGTGCACCCAGGGTGGCGCTCGTTCCGGCCTCGAATGGCGGGTTTCCACGCGTCGGGTCGCTCCACACCTTGTTGGGCCAACGGTTGAAGAAGACGCCCATTCCGCCGCGAATGCTGAGCTTTCCCTGCTTGGTCGGATCCCAGGCAAACCCCAGCCGGGGAGCGAAATAGCCGATTCGATGGGTCTTAAACAAGCTGGGAACGACCTGTACCGAGGCGCCCTGGACTTGCTGGAGGAGTGTCGACCCCGAACCCAGAATAATGTTCGTCATGCGATCGTTGACCTCGTTCGGATTGGAGGAAAAATCCCAGCGTAGTCCGGCGTTGATCGACAGATTGCTCTTGACCTTGTAGTCGTCCTGGAAGAAGTAGCCGTATGTGGTTGACCGGTAGCCCACGTCCTGGAAGGCAGGTCCGCCGGTTATTAAATCGTAGTTGATGTTGCCTTCGGACGTTGGCTGATCAGCGGCAAAATCAAAGATCGAGTTAATTCTGCCCGTAGGCGAATTGTTGCTGAAGGTATAGCTGGGGCGGAGTTGTGGTCCGTTGAACAGATCGTTTTCCTGGTCACGGAAGATCTCCAGCCCGGCTTTGAAACCATGTTTGCCGTGGGTGAAAGAGAGGACATCGCGCCAGTGGAAGTCATTCTGAATGAACTCCGCTGGTGCAAAGCCGTTACCGAATCCCGCTCCAATGGCAGCGACGCCAATCGGCGGCACCTGACACTGGTTGCAGGTCCCCAAGCCCGAAATACGAGTGAGACCGAACGCCGCGTCGTTAACCATTGATGGCGAGAAGGTGTGGGTCCAATCCAGGTTCGCGTAGTTGGTGATTCCAGCGAACGAATTCGGATTGGCAAACGCCGGGCGGACATTCGCCGTGATCGTGTTCGGTGTCTTTCGGAAAAAGTTGCCGTTGACCCGGTCTTTGGAGTCGCGGAAGTAACGATCGATACGCACGTTCCACTGCAGCCCATTATTTTTC
Source organism: uncultured Acidobacteriota bacterium (assembly GCA_963711675.1). Taxonomy (GTDB): domain Bacteria; phylum Acidobacteriota; class Terriglobia; order Terriglobales; family Acidobacteriaceae; genus CAVQFB01. The sequence continues at coordinate 101,129 of CAVQFB010000019.1, forward strand.
GGCGCAAAACTGTCGGTCGTGGTCTCGATCATGTTGAGGTTACATGGCATCCCGGCAATAGGTGGACCCGAGGTCGCACAAGCGGGATATAGATTACTGACTGTCAGGACGCTGCCGGGTAACACCGCTTGTATCGAAGCCGGATACTTGGTCATCAACTGAGTCGAGAGGTTGTTGGGGAAATTGGTCTTCATGAAGTTCACGAAGTCCGGATGCTCTACGGATTGCTGAATGGTAGTTGCCTGGGCCGAAATCAGCTGATCCCAACTGAAGAAGAAGAACATCTTGTCCTTCTGGATGGGGCCGCCGACGGAACCGCCGAATTCGTTTCTGCGAAACACAGGGAAGAACCTGCCAGTAAGGGGATCTTTGGTGTTCTGAAACTCGTTGCGCGCGGTCAGGTCGTTGTTGGTATGGTATTCAAACAGCGAGCCATGGAGCTGGTTTGTCCCCGACTTCGTGACCGCCTGAATGACCAGCCCGCCGCTGTGACCGTACTCAGCCGAGTAGTCGTTTACCGAAACGTGGAATTCTGCGATCGAGTCCGGGTTCGGTGTCAGGTTGTAAACCCCGGGATCGGGATTACTGGTGGCGAACGTGTTGTCCAGGTAGAAGGCGTTGGCGTCGCCGCGCTGGCCATTAGCGTTGGTATTGCCGCCATTCACAAGGCTGAAGACGCTGTTGTCGAACGCTCCGCCCGAGGCTTGGCCGACTCCGGTTACCCCAGGAGTCAGCGACACCATGTTGAAGACGTTGCGGCCGGTTAACGGGAGCTCGGAGATCTCCTTCGAAGAAATATCAGCGCCGATCTTCGATTCTGCGAGCTGGATGGCCGCCGATTCTGCAGTGACCGTCACTGTTTCCTGGGTCTGCCCAACCTTCAACACCAGGGGCACGGTACGGATCTGCTCGGCCAGCAAAGTGATGTTTTCCTGGGTCAACGTCTGGAAACCGGCTTTGCTCGCGGTGAGCTTATATTGCCCGGGGCCTAGGCTGGGAAAGCGGAAGAGCCCAGAGCTACTGCTCTGTGCGATTTGGGTTACGCCCGTCGCCGTGTTGGTCAGCACCACCTGAGCTTCAGGCACGACGGCTCCCGAAGCGTCGGCGACCGTGCCTTCGATGGAACTGCGGAACTGTGCGAAAAGCGGCGTGGATAAGAGCGCCAACAAAGCCGCCAGCAAACAGCTGCGTTTCGAGATGCAGAACCTCATTTGTCCCCTCCGCAAAAGTCTGGGGTTCCGACGCCTGCCAGGCGCTCATAGCCGAGCCTGAAATGTCGAGAAAAGCCTTCGCCTGGCACCCCGCGCCAGAACCTGCCCCCACCCCGCCCCCGGTTGGCAAGCCTGCGACACGGGTGGCGATTGCACAGCAAACGTTTACTGGAAGGAGGTCATATCATGCTATTTTGCGAGGTGTCAAGAGTATTTTCGGTTTTTGACCTAAAACTGGCAAAGTACAATTCAAAAACCGCATGACAGACATTTTGTCCATGTATTTCGGCCTCAGACGCTACATTTGTTGGTAGATAAGTTCTGAAAATCATATCGCCTGTGGTCCGGAAATAACCTTCCTGGGTTAGGATGTTGTATCCGATAACGTTTACGCAAATGCCCAAGAAATGGTGCGCGAAGCTGCCGGACCTGTACCATGCGGTAAGACGCTCATGAACCTCAAAGTGCGAGGTGTTTTGATTCTGGGTTTGTCTTGGCTTCTCGGGAGTTGGCTGTCATTTTCCCAGCAGCATGCCACCCCTAAGGCGGCCGGGCCATCGAAGTCATCTTCGGCGGCGCTGATAACTGCTCCCAGAGTCAGGTTTCAGGACATTGCGGAAGCGGCCGGTTTGACGGCGAAGACTGAGGATGGCGGCGAAAAAGCCAAGAAATACATTCTGGAGACGACGGGCAGTGGTGCCGCCTTCGTCGACCTCGACAACGACGGATGGCCCGACATTTTTCTGGTCAACGGCAGCCGTCTCGAAGGTTTCCCCAAGGGGCAGGAACCGACCAGCCATCTCTACCACAACAATCATAATGGGACGTTTACTGACGTGACCCAACATGCGGGCGTGGGTCTCAGCGGGTGGGGGCAGGGCGTTTGCGCCGGTGACTACGACAACGATGGCTGGGTGGATCTGTTCGTCACCTTCTGGGGCCACAATGTTCTGTTGCACAACAACGGCGACGGCACCTTCACCGATGTAACCAGGAAGGCCGGCCTTTGGCATGACGACGTGCGCTGGGCGACCGGCTGTGCGTTTCTCGACTACGATCGTGATGGGCAGCTCGACCTGTTTGTCGCCCACTATGTGGATCTGGACCTGCAACACACGCCAGAGCCGGGAAGCAGCGATCTATGCCAGTGGAAGGGCATCCCTGTGATGTGCGGACCTCGTGGACTGAAAGGAACCGTCAGTGAGCTCTACCGGAACAACGGGGATGGCACGTTCACGGATGTAAGCGAGAAGTCCGGCGTCGCCAAGACGCCCCCCTACTACTGCTTCACAGCGCTCACAGGAGATTTCGACAACGATGGCTGGCCCGACATTTTCGTAGCCTGCGATTCCACGCCCAGTTTGCTTTTTCATAACAACCACAACGGCACCTTCACCGAGACTGCGGTAGCTGCCGGCGTCGCCTACAACGAGGATGGGCACGAGCAGGCAGGCATGGGGGCTCATGCCGCTGACTACGACGGCGACGGCTGGCTGGATATCATCAAAACCAACTTTTCAGACGATACTTCGACTCTCTATCGCAACAATCGTGATGGGACCTTCTCTGACGCGACCCTGGAAGCGGGGTTGGGAAAGACTACGCAATTCCTCGGTTGGGGAACGTTATTCGTAGATATCGACAACGACGGCTGGCCGGACCTGTTCATGGCCAACGGACACGTCTACCCCGAGGTCGACAACAAGGGCCTGAACATCGCGTTCCGCCAGCGCAAGGGCCTCTATTGGAACGAGCGCAACGGACGGTTCAGGGACATCTCGCTGGAATCGGGTCCTGGAATTACCACCCCCTTCAACAGTCACGGGGTCGCAGCGGCGGATTTCGACAACGATGGCTCGGTAGAAATCCTGGTCAACAACAGCCACGATCGTCCCAGTCTGCTGAAGAACTACGGCGATCATGGAGGCTGGATCATCGTGAGCCTGGTGGGTACTAAATCGAATCGCGACGCAATCGGGGCGAGAGTCACGGTTCGCACGGCCGGACATCAGCAGACCCAGGAGGTGCGCAGCGGTGGAGGCTATATTTCCCAAAGCGATTTTCGTTTACACTTCGGCCTCGGGCCGGCTGCCCGAGCAGACTCGATCGAGATTCGCTGGCCGAGTGGTCTGGTGCAGCGGCTGGAGAATGTTGCTGGGAATCACGTAGTAAAGATTCGCGAGGGAATTGGGATTGTGGATAAATGACGCACAGGACTTGCGCGGGAAACCTGTAGGGAGGGGCCGAGGCAGGGAATCGAATGGCTACTCGTGAGAACGTTTACTTGCGGCATTTTCGAGCCTCTGGGTTCGGCGCTCTTGAGCCGTTCGTTTGCGGTGACTCAGTTGGAGGAATGAGAGGAATGAAATGAGGACATGGTTTCGCTCAGCTACTTACGCAGGACTACTCCTAAATATGACACTCTGGATGTTTTCCGGAAAGGCAGAGGCAAAATCAGGAATGCAACACAAGAACTTCGGCAAGACGCAGGATGGCCAGTCCGCTGAACTTTATATCCTGACGAACAAGAGCGGCATGCAAGCCGAGGTCACCAATTATGGCGCCACTCTGGTCGCTCTGCGCGTGCCTGACCGAGACGGCAAACTCGGAGACGTCATTCTCGGCTACGACAGCGTCGCTGGTTACGAAAGCGGGACAGCCTACTTCGGCGCTACCGTGGGCCGGTACGCGAATCGAATCGCTCACGCGAAGTTTACACTGGACGGCAAGGCCTACACGCTGGCGAAAAATGATGGCGAGAATACGCTGCACGGGGGCACGAGAGGCTTCAACAAGCGGTTCTGGACCGGGAAGGATGTCTCGAGCGATACAGGGCCCGCGCTGCAGCTTGCCTACTTGAGCAAGGATGGAGAAGAGGGTTTCCCCGGCAACTTGAATATCACGGTAACCTATTCTCTTCTGGCGGACCGCAATGAGTTAAAAATTGAATACCGTGCTACCACCGACAAAGATACCGTCATCAATGTAAGCAATCATGCTTACTACAACCTGGCGGGGCAGGGAAATGGAGATATTCTCAAGCACGAGCTCACGCTCTACGCTTCACGCTTCACACCCGTCGACCAGACTTTGATTCCCAACGGCGAATTGCGGGATGTAAAGGGAACACCGTTCGATTTCACAAAGCCTACAGCCATCGGCGCCCGAATCGACCGCGATGACCAGCAGCTTAAATACGGGAGAGGCTACGACCACAACTGGATTCTAGATGACAAGACCAAAGATCCGCTGGCACCAGCGGCTGAGGCTTATGATCCGCAATCTGGAAGGGTTCTGGAGATATCCACTACAGAGCCCGGTGTCCAGTTTTACAGTGGGAATTTTCTGGATGGATCGATTCACGGCAAGGAGGGAAAGGTTTACGGTCATCGTTTTGCATTCTGCCTTGAAACACAACATTTCCCCGATTCGCCGAACCATCCGGATTTTCCGACCACCGTTTTGAAAGTGGGACAGCACTTTCATTCCGTCAGCGTTTACCGGTTCTCAACCAGGAAATAGTTGGATTTGTGGAGATGATCGCCCGAGCGTAGAGCAACTGTCCGGACATAAATGCATCCGTAAATGGTTGGTCCGGAAACCTCGCCGCACTAAGAGCGGGTCATAATCGAAGAAGCCCGAGATTGTCGCGCCCGAGGAGTCGCTTGAATAAGAATTGCCTGATCTCGTGGTTAGTATTGACCTTCCTTCTGGGCTGCGGTCAATCTTCTTCGCAGCAAAGCCCACAGACTTCCTCGCAACAAGCACAACAGACTGTAACTGTCGAGGCACATTTCGATCAGGTCGAGGGACCGCTCGTACCTATGTGGAATTACTTCGGATACGACGAGCCAAACTACACTTATGCGCCCAACGGGAATAAGCTACTTGGCGAACTCTCCGCACTTAGTCCCGTGCCTGTTTATGTTCGTGTCCATAATCTGTTGACCAGCGGCGACGGTACTGCTTCGCTCAAGTGGGGATCCACCAACGCCTATACGGAAGATGCCGCGGGCAATCCTGTCTACAACTGGGAAATCCTCGATCAGATTTTCGACACATTTCACGACACAGGGATCAAGCCGCTCGTGGAAGTTGGCTTCATGCCACAAGCACTCTCTACTCACCCAGATCCCTACCGCCACAATTTTCCGCAGGGCTCCATCTATACAGGATGGGCGTACCCTCCCAAAGATTACGGCAAGTGGGCGGAACTGGTCTTTCAGTTTGTTCGTCATCTGCGCGCGCGCTATGGCGACGTAGAGGTGAGAACTTGGCTATGGGAGGTTTGGAACGAACCCGACATCGACTACTGGAAGGGAACGCCTGACGAGTTCTTCAAGCTCTACGACTTTACCGCCGACGCGATTCTGCGCGCTTTACCGGAAGCCCGTATTGGGGGGCCCGACAGCACGGGGCCAGGCAATCCAAAATCGGCGGAATTCCTGCAGCTTTTCTTGGAGCATTGCGCCCGCCAGATAAACTACGTGAGCGGCAAGGTCGGCTCTCACTTGGACTTCGTCAGTTTTCATCCCAAAGGGCTGCCAAAGTGGCAAGGTGATCACGTGCAGATGGGGGTTGCGCATCAACTTGCTACCATCGAGAAGGGTTTTCAAATCGTCTCATCTTTTCCCGAATGGCGACGAACCCCAATCGTCCTGGGAGAGTCGGATCCCGAGGGGTGCGCTGCGTGCTCGGCAAAAGACAATCCTCAGAACTCGTATCGCAACGGGGCGCTCTATGCTTCCTACACCGCGGAGGTCTTTAACAACATTTTGGCGCTCATCCAGAAGGAGCACGTGAAGTTTCTCGGAGCTGTAACCTGGGCATTCGAGTTTGAGGGCCAACCGTACTTTGCGGGATTCCGCGAACTGGCCTCCAACGGGTTGGACAAGCCGGTATTGAACGCATTCCGCGTGTTTGGCCTGCTGGGTAACGAGCGCGTGAGGGTGAACAGTTCAGGCGCCCTGCCGAGCGAAGACGTTGTCCGCTCCGGAGTACTCGGCAAGGCCGACCTTAACGCCATCGCGACGCGGAAGGAACGTGAGTTTGAGATTTTGATCTGGAACTATCACGACGATGATCTTCCGGTCGTGGCTACCCCTATTGACCTGACGGTCAGAGATCTTCCGGGACGAGTGCAACGAAGCTTGCTGGAACATTTCCGCATCGACGCTACGCACAGCAACGCATTTACTGCTTGGCAGGCGATGGGTTCTCCTGAACTGCCATCTGCACGGCAGTATGAACAATTGGAGGCTGCAGGACAGTTGCAGCCGCTCACGTCCCCATCGTGGGTTTCGGTCGAGCAGGGAACTGTTCATCTGCACTTCGACCTACCCCGGCAAGGCCCTCTCGCTGATCCGAATCGGATGGTAGACGGTCCTGCGCGGCTGAGGTCAGGAACGCGCATCAGACCTTGGCGGAGATTTTGGGTGGTCCATCGCCACAAGAAAGCCCCGCCGAAGTGGCGGGGCCGTTCTTGCTGATCGTGATTCGCAGTGGTTCAGAAGGTGATCTTGCCTGCCAACTGCCAATTGCGCGGCAGTTGCTGTTGGGTTGCCTTGCCAAAGGTTCCGTCCGCCAGGTTATTGTCGAGATTCGCAAAATTCACGCGGTTGAATATATTGAAGAACTCAAACCTCAACTGGAAGTTCACTCTTTCGGTGAGATGGGTGTCTTTGTAGAAGTTCAAATCCGTTTCCGAGAAGTTGGGTCCACGGAACAGGTTTGCCTTTTCATTTCCTTGGGAACCGAACGTCGGCTGCGGAAATTGGCCGTTGGCGAAGACGCCGTTCAAGAAAGCGGACTTGGATGTTCCCTGCGAGTAGCTGCTTACATTCGGATAATCCAGTCCGACCCCGCCTACACCGCCTGTATCTCCATCGGCATTGTAGTCGCCGCTTCCGGGAGCGTACCCGATCATCGTGTTTCCGGCGGAGGGGCATTTCAAATTCGGGTTGGCGCAGATGGGTTGGAATGAGGCCGTAGTCCAGACCATCTGCGGATATCCGCTTTGATAGATGCTGGTTCCACTTACCCCCCACCCTCCCGTGACCCTGCCCAGAAATCCCTGACCGTTATTCAATCCGGGAAGCTGGTAGTTCAGAGTGAGCGAGAAGCGGTTCGGGACATCCCACGGAGACGGCCCGTAGTACTGACTCGGACTGGCTTCGGCAGGGTACGCCGATGCATCGTCTTTCGAACTGGAGTGGGTGTAGGAGGCGTCGATAAACCCGCGGCGAGTAAGTCGCCCCTTGAATTCGAAAAAGACGCTCTCGTAGTTACTATAGCGATCATTAGTAGTGTAAGCGATCGATCCAAAGCTGGGGTTCAGCCGCGTGGGAGCCAGGCTGTTGTTTTGAATCAGATCTCCGGCGAAGGCATTGATGTCCTGGCCATAACTCACAATGCCGGCCTGGTTGCCGCCACCCACCATGTTGTAGCCATGAGATCCAGCGTAGCCGACGCTGGCCGAAAAGTTGTTCCCGAGTTTGCGTTCGAGTGTCAACGACCAGATGTTGGCCTTCGGCGATTTAAGATTCGGGTTGATCGCACCGATGCCAAAGTTGCCGCCAACAATTCCACCCTGCGAGTTCAGACATCCGTTTGCGCCCAGGGTCGGACACAACGGCGACCCCGCTAACGGGGGATAAGTGAATCCAAAGGGCGGTTTGCCACCCGTCCCCAGAACAAACACTGGGGGCGTTGCTGTCCCGGCAGTAAAATTCGGCGTAATCGGTCCCGGCGGACTACCTCGGAACTCTTCCTGGACGTTCGCTTGAGTCAGCCAGTTGTTAAACACACCGAACCCGCCGCGTAACGCCCAATCTCCTTTGCCGGTTGGATCCCAGGCAAAGCCGATACGCGGACTAAGGAGATTGTTCACCGAGCGATTGAGGGCGCTGGAAGTTGCCTTGGCGAAGCCATTGGCCACCTGCTGGTTGTATGTCTGACCTGGCCCCAGATAGAAGTTTCCGAAAACGGTCGTCGCGCTGCGCGAATACGGGTTTCCTGAATCGTCATAGCGGAACCCCAGAGTTACGGTGAGATTCTTTCGCGCCTTCCAGGTGTCTTCGACGAAGAGACCCCAGGTTCTCGACGCTGCATTCCACGACCACAGCACAGGTTTTCCGGTGATCGGGTCATACATGACGTGGTTCTCGCTGGTAGGTGCGTCTTGAGCGAGTGTAAGGAGGTTATTGAAGTTGAAAGTTGGCTGTGACCATGGTCCCTGGAATGGTTCCACGTCGTCGCCGAACCAGCCTTCATAACCGAATTTCAAGGTGTGGGCGCCACGCACGTGCGTCAAAACATCGCGCCAATGATAGTTGTGTTGAATGAAGTCGCCCTGCGCGAAACCGACTCCAAAGCTTGACCTCCCTCAGTACTCACACCTTGGACTGCGATCGAGGGAACCGAGTAGTCCTTCGCTCCGCTACCGAGAGTCCCCTCCACCCGGTTAGCGCCGAAGATCACTTCGTTCATGGTGTTCGACGAGAAAGTGTGCGACCAGTTCACCTGAAAAGCGCGTTGCCAGTTGTTGTTCAAAGCCGAGAAAACCGGGATCGCGGAGGCAGCGCCATAGGTGAGCAGTGTCCGGTAGAAGCTCCCGTAGATTCGGTCGTTCTGGAACGACTTGTCGATACGGACGAAATACTGTGTCCCATTCCGAATTTGCGGCGCGCTGAAGTTGCCAACATCAACAACGGGGAGGGCGCAAGGCAGGTTGTTGGTAGCTGCTGTGCCGCAGCCCGAAATAGCAGAGCCCGTCTTTTGCACGGACACGCCGGTCACGTTTGAGGGTAGGTAGGTCGAAAGCACTTTCGTCCCAACGGTATTGGGGTAGTTCTGCTGTGCCCACGTGATGAACGCAGGGTCCGCAAACTCGATCGATCCGTTCGAAGCCAGTGATGAGCGCAAGGGCTCCACTGCGAAGTAGAAGAAAAACTGCTTGTGCGGAATGACCGGACCCCCAATTGCGAACGACATGTTGTTGCCGTGAAACGGCAGATACTTGGGCGCAGAAAAATGCGTCGTAGCGAACATGTTCTGGTAGTAGAAGAAGTCTGCCGCGGAACCGTGGAATTGGTCAGTTCCCGATTTCGTCGTCATCACTTCCTGCACACCCGTCGCTCGACTGTACTCGGCCGAATACGTGTTGACCTGAACGCTGGTTTCCTGAATGGAATCGGGATTCGGCGTTAGGTTCAAAACACCCTGCCGGATTCCGCTGGTCACATCGAGGCCGTCGATCACGTACATGTTCGACATCTGGCCCTGACCGTTGGCGCTGGCATCCACTTGCGTTTCCGTGGAGTAGTTATCCACGCCGGAACCCGGAGTGCCCGATTTGCCCGGTTGGCCGCCGCCCATGGTTCCCAACCCGCGAAACTCCCGGCGCCAGCGTCGTCAAGGTCACGAGATTGCGGCCTGCGACCGGCAATTCCGCGACTCCAGAGTTTTCCAGCGTGAGCGCGTTGCGGCTGTCCGCCGTATCGACGACGGGGGCCGCGGTGGTGATCGTGATCTCTTCGGTCATGGCGCCCACCTTCAAAGCCAATCGGCAGATTAAGGTTCTGCTCGGTAAACAAATGTGACATTGGCCTGGGACTTGGCGAATCCGCCCGCCCCACCGTAATTTTATAGTCTCCGGGCGCGAGACTCACAAAACGAAAATTGCCGGCAGTCGTCAGCCATAGTCGTCTGCGGTGACATTGAGTGGCTCGTGTTGACGAGAGTAATTTGGCATTCGGGACGTTGGCGCCGGACAGGATCCTGAACGGCCCCTGGATGCTTCCTGTAGAATTGGGCGCAGGCGCGGTGCCGCGAGCAAGCAGGCAACCTAAGACGAACCAGGAGGAGAGAGGCATTGGAGGATGCTGCCATCGGCTCCCCCACAAGGAGCGCCCGAAAAAGCACGGCAGCGCCCGGACAGAGAAAACGTTTACTCACCGATTGAGAAAATTACACCTGTTAAAAGAATTATGTCAAGAAGTTAAACGGACCCTCGACCATCATCCGCGATTCGAAGGAAAACACCTCAGCTGGTTTTCCGAGCCGCTGTACGGTCCAACCTGCGTCCTTGACAATGCCGGACGCCTCCCCGATCACCCACAGATGTCGGCGGCAAGTCCTTTAAAGTTCTCGTATAAAGCCCGTTCGGCCAGCGGACTTCAACGTCCGCAGTCTTTTCTGGGCCCAGACCAAAATGCAACCTGGGAATCATTCGCCGAGTAGTAACTGGATTGGCTTAACATCGCTTGTGCCTGAACCTTATTTCCGTAACGAACCAGAACCCGCGCTCCGATGGCGCTCCGGTTTGACTTCGTTCCCTCCAGTTTCACCTTGAGCCAGTGATGAGTTCCGCGCAAGTCGTTCCGCAATAGAGACGGCGGCTCGTTGATGTTGACGATCAAGATGTCCAGGTCTCCATCGTTGTCGAAGTCTCCGAAGGCGCAGCCTCGGCTGCAGTGTGGCTCGGCAACGCCCGGCCCGGCCTGCTCGACGAGTTCTTCGAAGGTGCCGTTGCCGAGATTGCGAAACACGGCTCGGGGTGTTTTGTTGGCATAATGCGGAAGCTTTTTTTCGACTTCCGGGTAAACGTTGCCCGTGACCATAAACAAGTCGGGATAGCCGTCGTTGTCCAGATCCACGATACCGGCGCCCCAGCAGATGTAACGGGTTTCGACCGCGATGCGCGCGGTGCGCGTGACATCGTCGAAATTTCCTTTGCCATCGTTGTGGTAGATGCCGCTGGCGTCATCGGCGAAGTGCGTTTTGAACAGGTCGAGATGTCCATCTAGGTCATAGTCACCAATCCCGACTCCCATGCCAGCCTGTTCGCCATCCCATCGTCACTTAGAGCTACTCCCCGTTCCACGCCTTCTTCACGAAATGTCCCGTCGTGATTGTTCATAAATAGAAGGCTGGGCGTGGAGTCGCAGGCTACATAGATATCGGGCCACCCATCTTCGTCCAGGTCGGCGGCGATGACGGTCATTCCGTAGGACTCTGTAGCCTTGGCGATTCCGGCTTGCTGGCTCACGTCCGAAAAGGTTCCGTCACCGTTGTTTCGGTACAGCGAATGCCGTCCTGTGGGCAACCCACGCGGCCCGCAATTCACCGGAATTCCTTTCCAGTTGCAAGTTGATGTTTTCTCCCGGGACGGGTGCATGATCGAAGGAGAAGCGCACATAGTTGGAGACAAACAAGTCGAGGTGGCCGTCGCGGTTATAGTCCACGAAACTGCACCCGGCTCCCCAGCGAGGTTGTCGAGTCCAGAGCCCGGCCGCTTTGGTAACGTCGGTGAAGGTTCCATCTCCGTTGTTGCGATACAGGCGGTTTTGCCCCCAGTAGGTGCAGAAAATGTCTTCGAATCCGTCGTTGTTGTAGTCTCCGACGCAAACACCGGACGCCCAGCCTATCGCTTGCAGTCCGGCTTTTTCCGTCACGTCCGTGAATGTTCCATCGCGATTGTTTTTGTAAAGCCGGTTACCCGTGTTGGGCGGCACATCCTCTAATCGCGTGCCGGAGAGCAGGAAAATATCCATCCAGCCATCATTGTCGTAGTCGAGGAAAGCGCACCCACACCCAGTCGCTTCCAGGATGTACTTCTTTTTATCGACTCCCCCGTAGATGACCGGCGCGTGCAATCCCGCGCTGGCAGCCACGTCGACAAACTGGGCGTCGAAGGGACGCCCCGACGGCGCAGGCCGAGCCTGTGGTTTCACAGTGTGAGTTGCCACGCCTTGCCCAAAGAGTCTTGCCGCGGTTGCAGAGATGGCTGAGCCAAGAGTGAGTCGCACAAACGTGCGGCGAGTAGACGTCATTACAGAAAGGTCCCTGGAGATTTCGTAAGCTTCAATTGTTTGGGAATTATCGCAACCGAAGCGAGATGAGTAAAGGTTTTCGCAGGATCTTACTCGCGGGGGACCTGGGAGCGTCCAAGACCTATGGCTGAGTCGGAGCCGTCGACTGCTTGTCGTCCTCAACCAGTTTGTACCGGTAGCGTTCTCGTTCGTCTTTCGAAGCTTGCTCACGAAGGAGGGCAAGGCGCTTCAATAGTTCCGGAATCTCGTTCTTGTTTCCGGTCTTACGAAGCGCCTGGATCAGGCGATAGACCGCAGTCTGATCTTTCGGATCGATCTCCAGAGCTTTCCGGCATTGTTCGATGGCTTCCGGGTATTGTCCAGCCTGCATGTAGAGCTTGGCGAGTACTCCTCGGGCGCCCGCGAGCGTGGGTTGCAGCGAGACTGCTTTCTTAGCCGATCGCATCGCGGTTTGAAATTCGGGCGTGCCCGGCTCCGCTCCCTTCTGCGCAAGGATGTCCGCTTGGAGATAGAGCAAAAGAGCATCATTCGGTTTTCCTGCCAGTTTCGCTTGAACGGTTGACAGGGCGCGATCGAGATCGTTCGCTTGGACGGCGGCCATTCCCTGAGCGGCTGAACTGAGGGACTGGCGGGGATCCAGTTCGTGTGCTTTTTCGAAGTCAGCCTCAGCTTTGTCGTAAAGAGCCAGCTGGACGTAGAGAACGCCCCGGGCTAGGTACAACGGAGCGGCCTGCGGCTGCTGGCCTATGCCGTCGCTCACCACGTCAATTCCCACCTGGAACGATTCGTGGGCAAAGGACAGGTTGGCAAAATCCAGGTAAAGATTGACGTTCTGCGGGTCGAGCAGAATGGCTTGGCGTAGCGTGCTGACCGCTTTTGGAGTGTCTTTAGCGCCTTCGTACGCAGCCGAGGCCAGTTCCAGGGTGTCAGCCGCGGGAGGGGTAGCCTGGAGCAGCGGTGCCAACGAGGCAAGCGCGTCCTGCGGCTTATGAGCCATGAGTTGGATCGAAGCCAGCAAATAGCGCTCGCGGGAATCGTCGGGGCGAAGCGAGACTGCGCGCTCGAAGATTTTTGCAGCCCTGTCGAATTGCTTGAGCCTCACCAGGCAGATGCCGTACGCATGAACGGCGTCAATCTGAGAGTCGAGTAGCGATCCCGCCTTTTCAAAGTGAGGTACGGCCGCCTGGCAATTTCCGTGTTGATACTGGAGCACCGCCAACATTGCGTGGCTGGTCGGATCGCCGGGGCGCAATTGAAGAAGATGATTTAGAAGCGGCACTGCCTCAAGGCTGCTGGCCTGGTATTCGATTTGAGCGGCACCCTCAAGGGCAGCAAGGTAATTCGGAGCGATCTTCAGCGCCTGTTGAAATGCCGCCAGGGCTTTCTTGCTATCGCCCTTGCTTGCCGATGCGATGCCTTGGAAGGTCCAGAGTTGGGCGTCGTTAGGGAAACGCTGCAAAGCCGACTGACTTAGCTGGAGGGCGGTCTCGAAGTCCTTGGCGCGCAGCGCCGAAGTGATGGGTTCGACTTGATCTCTAGATGCTTGCGAGAAAGCCAAAGAGACCGACAGCAATGCCACGGTCAAAGTGCTTAGTCTTCTCGCCCAAGCCATCAAAGCCCTGGCACAGATTCGGCATTTGCGATGGCCCTGATCGCTCATTGTGGGAAAGCGCTTACCGTTTATGTTTGACGCCAGCTATCGCTCGTGATATGGACATGGGAACAGGGCGCTGAGCAAACGCTTGCTGCCCCTGAGGCCCAAAGCTTCACCTGACTCGAGCCCCCGATTGTAACAGTCCGGGTGTCTTCCCCGGGCGCCGACTTCAGGGAGAGAAAGAAGGGAACTCGTCATGAAAGCAACGTCGAGACGCCAATTCTTGAAAGCCACCGCAGCGACAGCAGCTGGATTGGCGGCGGCGCGTTCCATGCCTTCGTGGGCAGTTCCTTCCGTTACGGTTTCGATCACGCCGGCATTGGCTTTATTTGGATACTCGCAGGTTCAATTGCTCGACAGTTTGTTCCGCCGGCAGTTCGACCACAATCACGATCTGTTCCTGAACCTCGACGAAGATGCACTTCTGAAGCCTTTCCGCAAGCGCGAAGGGATGCCCGCTCCGGGACCCGACATGGGAGGCTGGTATGACGCCGCCGATGACTTCAGCCCGATGGATAATTTTCATGCCTTCATTGCGGGCCACAGCTTCGGACAGTATCTGTCGGGTCTGGCTCGCGCCTACGCGGTGACGGGATCGAAGCCCACTCAGGAAAAAGTGCATCGCCTGGTCCGCGCTTTCGGTCAAACCGTGGAACCCAGCGGCAAGTTTTATGTCGACTACCGTCTGCCAGCGTACACCTACGACAAGACCAGTTGTGGTCTGATTGATGCTCATGAATTCGCAGCCTGCCCGGACGCTCTCCCCGTTCACTGGCGTGCCACGCAGGCGGCGCTACCCTACCTTCCGGAAAAGGCTCTAAGCCGTGCGGAACAACGGGCCCGTCCTCACAAGGATATTCCGTATACCTGGGACGAAACCTACACACTTCCGGAGAACTTGTTCCTGGCCTACCAGCGCAGTGGCGATTCCCGATACCGCGATTTAGCGGTCCGCTTCATTGAGAAAGAGTACTTCGATCCTCTCGCCGAAAACCAGAACGTTCTACCCGGCGAGCATGCGTACAGCCATGTGAATGCGTTCAGTTCGGCGATGCAGGCCTACATGGTGCTCGGAGATGAAAAGTACCTACGGGCGGCCACCAACGGTTTTCGCATGGTCCAGGAGCAGAGCTACGTCACTGGGGGCTGGGGGCCTGACGAAGCTTTCGTCCAGCCGGGACAAGGTCTGCTCGATGCGAGCCTGAGCACCACGCATTCGTCCTTCGAGACCCCGTGCGGTGTCTACGGCCATTTCAAGATCACGCGGTATCTGTTGCGGGTCACACGCGACTCCCGCTACGGCGACAGCATGGAGCGCATCCTGTACAACACCATCGCCGGCGCCACCCCCATACTCGCCGACGGTACCAGCTTCTACTATTCCGATTACAACAACGCGGGCAAGAAGGTCCACTACAAGGACAAGTGGCCCTGCTGCTCCGGTACCTTCCCGCAACTAACCGCAGACTACGGGATTAGTTCTTACTACCGCGGTCAAGACGGGATCTACGTCAACCTGTTTATTCCGTCGCGCGTCTCCTGGTCGCAGAACACCACGCCATGCACGATGACGCAAACCACCCAGTATCCGAAGGACAACACTTCGCTCTTTGAGTTCACGCTGGCACGGCCCGAGACTTTCACGGTTTACGTACGCATTCCCGCTTGGGCCGGCGCAAAGACCCGAGTGACGGTTAACGGCAAATCTCTCGAGAACCCAATCATTCCGGGCAAGTTTCTAACGGTCCAGCGATCCTGGAAGGACGGAGACCGGATGGAACTCGAGGTAGAGATGCCTCTGCGCCTGGAGGCGATTGATGATCAGAACCCAAATAACGTAGCTCTTATGCGCGGTCCAGTCACGTTGTTTGCGGTCGGAAATATTCCAGCGCGCCTGAGTCGCGCGCACTTGCTGGCGGCGGCAATATCTCCGCAATCGTCAGATGACTGGGTAGTCCGGACGGATGCCGGGGACCTCACGATGCGTCCGTTCTCGGTGATCATGAGTGAAGACTACCGGCTGTACCTGCGGGTGGCGGGTTGAAACCTGGCTGACCGTCTAGAACTTGGGGGTCAGTGGACTGTGTATTTCTGCTGTGATGTTCGTTTTGCAAAGTGTTATCTGTTGTGTTAACAATGCCTTCGTCGGTTGACTATGGATATTCGCGAAATCGCCAGGCGTGCCAAGGTATCCACCGCGACCGTGTCGCGCACGATCAATCGCATCCCCAGCGTCGATCCGCAGCTGGCGAAGCGGGTGTGGAAGGTGGTTGAGGAACTCGGCTACTACCCGAACACTCAGGCACGCGCCCTGGTATCCGGCAGAAGCAGAATCTTCGGTCTCATCGTTTCGGAAATCACCAACCCGTTCTTTCCGGAAATCGTCCAGTCGTTCGAAGACATTGCGGTCCGTCATAACTACGAGATTCTTCTGACGTCCACCGTGCACGATCCCAAGCGCATGGAAATCGCGGTGCGCAGGATGATTGAGCGCCGCGTCGATGGGGTCGCGATCCTGACGTTCGGCATGGAAGAGTCTCTGATTCAGGACCTGCGTTTCCGCAAGGTGCCCTTGGTCTTCGTCGACGTCGGCCCCCATGTGCCCGGCGTAAGCAATATCCGCATCAACTATCAGCATGGCATCCGGCAGGCCGTGCAGCATCTGGCCGCCTTACGTCACACGCGCATCGCCTTTGTCACCGGGCCACTGCATCTGAAGTCGGCGATCGCACGGAAGGTGGCTTTTGAAGGGGCCATGCAGGAGATCGGGCTGGAGGTCCCCCCCGAACTGATCGTGGAAGGCGATCATCGGATGGAAGGGGGCATGCGGGCATTGCTGCAAATCACGCGCTTGCCGAATCGTCCCACTGCGGTGTTGTGCTCCAACGATATGACGGCGATCGGCGTCATGCGCGAGGCCTATGAATGCGGCATCGTAATTCCGCGGGACATGTCGGTGGTGGGGTTCGACGACATCCGGCTCTCTCAGTTCACCATTCCTCCTCTGACTACAGTACAGATGTCCCAAACACTGCTGGCGGAGTACGCGTTTAAAGCTCTGATGAACGAAGTGGAGGGTAAAGCCAGCCCGCCGGCAGGAAGGGAATATGAACTGGTGACGACCCTCGTTCTGCGAGGGTCGACTGCGCTTGCCCCTTCCCTGGAAGCTTTCGCCGAGATCCTCCAAGGCAGCGGCCATCCCCCGCAACTCGAAGCGGGCGCTCAAGCATACCTAGCGATGAGTCCGCGTTCCTCTCCTTGTTTCCGGTACCGGGCGTAGAAATGGGATTGACAAAGAGCGCGTAGTTCTCTACTTTCCTTCCTTGCCGGTAAACGATTACTCTATGACCGCACGGCTCTACTAGAATCAAAACTTATGCTGCTGCCCGCTTTGCGTGAGGAAGTCCTGGATGCGAATCTGGAGTTGGTCCGCCAAGGACTGGTTCTTTACACCTTCGGCAATGCCAGCGCGATCGCAAGGGACGAAAAACTGGTGGTCATCAAGCCGAGCGGGGTGCCTTACGAGACCATGAAGCCCGAGCACCTCGTTGTTACCGATCTCGACGGCAAGGTTGTGGAGGGCGATCTGCGGCCGTCTTCTGATTTGCCCACGCACATCGTCCTATACAAAGCCTTCCCTAGAATCGGCGCCGTTGCCCATACCCATTCCGAGTATGCCACAGCGTGGGCACAGGCGCGCCGTCCGATTCCGTGTTTTGGAACGACTCATGCCGACTACTTTCACGGACCTGTTCCGGTGACCGCCCCCATGACCAAGGAGGACATCGACAGCGATTACGAAGAGAATACCGGTCGAGAGATCCTGCGCACATTCGAGAAAATCGATTATTCTGTGATTCCAGCCGTACTCGTGGCGAATCACGGTCCCTTCGTTTGGGGGGCCGACTCAAGAACAGCGGCGCACAATGCTGTTATCTTGGAAGCGATCGCGCGCACGGCTTATTTCACGGTTGGAATCAATGCGCAAGCTCAAGCGATAGGCCGCGACCTTCACGACAAGCATTACCTGCGAAAGCACGGGAGCAGCGCATACTACGGCCAGCCGAAGGATAATAAATGACGCCATCCCTCGCCGTGTCCGTACCTACCCGACTGGTGCACCTCGCTCCGGTGGACATCGTCATCGTTGCTTTCTATTTCGTTTTGGTACTGGCCATCGGTTTCTACCTGCGCTCCCGCGCCAACACCGGCGAAGATTTTTTCATGGCGGGGCGTGAGATGACGGCATGGATCGCCGGCCTCAGCTTCCTCTCCGCCAACCTCGGGTCGCTTGAACTGATGGGGTGGGCCGCGGCCGCATACCAGTACGGCATTCTCGCTGCCCACTGGTACTGGATCGGTGCTATCCCGGCGATGCTGTTCCTCGGCATCGTCATGATGCCCTTCTACTACATCTCCAAGACGCACTCGGTCCCCGGCTATTTGAAATTGCGCTTCGGAGAAGCCAGTCGTACGCTGTCGTCGCGTTTCGTTCGCTTTCATGACCGTGCTGATGAGCGGCATCAACATGTATTCCATGGCCCTGGTCATGAAGGTTGTCCTGGGCTGGGACATTCACTTCAGCATTTGGGTTTCCTCGCATCACGGTCGCGATATATGTCGCACTGGGAGGATTGCGCTCTGCCATTTTCAACGAAGTGCTGCAATTCATTCTCGATCTGGGCGGGCGCAATGCTGATTCCTATCCTCGGCCTGATCGAAGCCGGGGGATGGAGCAATTTGAAGGTGAAGATTGCCCAAAACGCGTCTTCGGAATACACGCACCTTTGGTCGACTCTCGGCACGTTCAGTGACAATCCGATGGGAATCCACTGGACCGGCATTGTCTTCGGCCTGGGAGCGATCATTTCCTTCGGGTACTGGACGACGGATTTTCTGGTCGTGCAACGGGTGCTCGCCGCCAAGGACATTCGCGCGGCCAAAATGGCGCCCATCATCGGCGCAGCCTTCAAGATGATGGTTCCGTTTATCGTGATTCTTCCTGGCCTGCTCGGCATAGCGCTCTTGCCGACGAAATTAATGGGTGAGACTGCGGCTGTCGCCACCGGCGGACATAGCTACAACGAAGTTCTACCGCTCATGCTCGCCCGCTATTGCGGACCTGGACTTGCTCGGACTCGGCGTTACCGCGCTGATCGCCGGCTTCATGTCCGGCATGGCCGGCAATGTGAGCGCCTTCACCACCGTGTGGACCTATGACATCTATCGGGCGTTGATCAACAAGGACGCCAGCGATCACCACTACGTAAACATGGGGCGCTGGTGCACTGTTCTCGGCGTTCTGATCAGCGTAGGCACGGCATATCTGGTCATGTCCTTCGCCAGCATCATGGACTACGTGCAGGCGCTGTTTAGTTTCTTCATCGCTCCTTTATTCGGCACGGTGATTCTCGGGATGCTTTGGAAACGCGCGACGCCGGCCGGGAGGCTTCTGGGGTCTGCTTGCGGGAACGCTCTCTTCGATCGCCATGTGGGGATGGGTGAAGGCTGACCACGATGCGTTGCGCTATGTGGCCCTCTCCGCCCATGCCCGCGATATGGCCGAGAACATGTATCGCGCGCTTGTGGTCGTGGATTGTTTGTGTGCTGGTGACCGTAATTGTGAGCTATCTGACAAAGCCCAAGCCGGACAGCGAGCTGACCGGTTTGGTGTACGGTGTGACCGCGATTCCTCACGAAGCCGAGGTGCCGCTCATCCACCGTCCGGCGTTTCTGGGCGGTGGTGGTCGCTGTGGTCTTCGTGGTGCTCAATATTTTGTTCTGGTAGCACAGGATTGGTGACGATATGCATGACAGCGGAATTTCGATCTGGTTCTTCATAGGCATTTCACTGGTGGTGAACGGATTGCTGATTTTCGGAGCCGGGGTGTGGGAAGTGTTTAACCCGCCCGCCAATCCAGTGGTGTTGTTCAACCTCCATGCGAGTGTGTGGTGGGGAGCTATCCTGCTGTTTTTGGGCTGCCTCTACACGGTTCGATTCCGACCAAAGCAGTCATAGAACTTGGCAGTTTTCATAGTTACGGGGTTTTATGTCGAAGAAAAAAATGACCATGGGCCTGATCGTGGGGAACCGCGGTTTCTTCCCCGATCATTTGGCCAAGAGCGGTCGCGAAGAAATGCTTCGCGTACTCGCCGGCGGCAGGCATGGATGTCGTCGCGCTTTCGCCAGACGAGAGCAAGTACGGAGCCGTCGAGACCCGGGAAGAGTCCCGCCGTTGCGCCGAACTGTTTAAGCGGAACCGTGACCGAATAGACGGCGTCATCGTCACTCTGCCAAATTTTGGCGAAGAGCGAGCCATTGCTGACACGCTACGCCAGGCGGACCTCCGCGTACCCGTGCTGATCCAGGCCACGCCGGACGATCCCAAGAAAATGACCATCGCTTTCCGCCGCGACAGCTTCTGCGGAAAGATGTCGGCCTGCAATAACCTGCGGCAGTACGGTATTCCGTATTCCATCACTTCATTGCACACGGAAAGTCCGGATTCGCCCGAGTTCGCTAAAGACCTTGAGTGGTTCGCGGCCGTATGTCGGGTGGTGAATGGCTTCCACAATCTTCGTGTAGGCGCGATCGGCGCACGTCCCGCAGCTTTCAATACGGTGCGTTACAGCGAAAAGATTCTCGAAGCCGAAGGCATCTCGATCGAGACCCTCGATCTCTCAGAAGTGCTGGGCCGGATCGAGCGCATGAAAGACAACGACGACCAGGCGCAGGCCAAACTCGCCTCCATCAAGAAGTATGTCGACTCGAGCAGCGTTCCCGCGGCTGCTCTGCTCAAAATGGCGAAACTCGGCGCGGTGGTCGATAAATGGATGAGCGATACCGAGGTCACGATCAGCGCTGTGCAGTGCTGGACTTCCATCGAAGAAAATCTGGGCGTCGTTCCGTGCACGGTCATGAGCATGATGAGCGACAGCCTGCTCTCGAGTGCCTGCGAGGTGGACATCTGTGGCGTGCTCGGCATGCACGCGTTGCGCCTGGCTTCCGAAACACCCTCCGCGCTGCTGGACTGGAACAACAACTACGGGTCCGATCCGAATAAGGCCGTTTGCTTCCACTGCTCCAATCTGCCCAAGCATTTCTTCCGCTCGGTGAAAATGGACTTCCAGGAGATCATCGCCGGCACCGTTGGCAAGGAGAACACCTTCGGCACGTGTGTCGGACTGATCAAGCCTGAGAAGATGAGCTTTGCTCGTTTCTCCACGGACGACACTGCCGGCAAGATGCGCGGCTACGTTGGCCAGGGCAGGTTTACCGACGATCCGCTAAACACATTTGGCGGCGCGGGCGTGGTCGAGATCCCCCAGATGCAAAAACTGCTGCACTACATTTGCGAAAACGGTTTTGAGCACCATGTCGCCGCCAATCTGTCGACGGTCGCCTCCGCCGTCCATGAAGCGACCACCCGCTACCTCGGCTGGGACATGTACTGGCATGACCGTCCATAACGGAGACCCTGCATGGCCATCGTGGCTGGAGTTGATTTCGGAACGCTGAGCGTTCGCGTCTCCATCGTGGACAGCGACCGCGGACTGCTCGACTCCGCCATTGCGGAATATCCCCTCCATCGCAAGCGCGAAGATCCGGAATACGCTACTCAATCTCACGACGACCACATGCGTGCGCTCGCTGCCGCTACCCGCGAAGCAGTGAAGAAAGCCGGAGTCGCAGGCGAAAAGATTGAAGCCATCGCCCTCGACACCACGGGGTCTTCTGTCATTCCCGTCGGCCAGGATCTCAAGCCACTCGGCGAGTACTACCTGTGGTGCGATCATCGCGCCAAAGGCGAAGCGGCGGAGATCACCGAAGCCGCGCACCGCGAGGGGCTCGAAGCGATCGAGTGGTGCGGCGGCGTCTACTCGTCTGAGTGGGGATTCTCGAAGCTGCTGCACTGGTTGCGGCATAATCCATCCCAGCGAGCCGCATTCGTTTCTGCGTTTGAGCACTGCGACATGGTCGCTGCCACGCTGTGCGGCATTACGGATCCCAAGAGGGTGAAGCGCAGCGTTTGTGCGGCGGGACATAAATGGCTTTGGGGGCCCCAGTTCGGCGGCTTGCCCCCGGAGAGTTTCCTGACCAAGGTTGACCCGCTTCTTGCGGGCGTCCGCGAAAAGCTGGACGGTTCCTACGCCACCTCCGACCAGATCGCGGGCAAGCTGTCGCCGTACTGGGCGGAGCAGCTTGGCCTAAGAGCCGGTATTCCGATTCCTGTGGGCGCCTTCGACGCACACTGGGATGCGATCGGCGCCGGATGCCGTACCGATGACATGGTCAACGTCATCGGCACCTCTACGTGCATTATCGGAATCACTCCCTCGGCAAACCTGGTGCCCGGTGTGTGTGGCGTGGTGCAGGGAAGTGTTCATCCGCAGCGCACCGGAATTGAAGCTGGACTCTCCGCCGTCGGCGACATCTTCAACGCTATTGCAGCTCGCGCCGGAACTGATGTCGCCACTCTCAGCCAGGGCCTCTCGAATTATCGCGCCGGACAAACCGGACTGCTGCGCATGACCTGGGATAACGGCGACCGCACCGTCCTGGTCAATCCCAACCTTCGCGGAGTCACGCTGGGATGGAATCTGCAGAGCACAGCGCAAGACGAACTCTTCGCCGCGATTGAGGGGACCGCCTTCCACACTCGTGTCATCCTCGACCGGATGGCCGAGCACGGCGTGCATATCAAGCGGGTCATCAACGGCGGCGGCATTCCGCAGAAGAACGACGTCCTCAATCAGGTCTATGCCAACGTATTGGGTTGCCCTGTGCTGGTTCCTTCCAAGAGCGTTGTCAGCCTCGGCTCGGCGATCTTTGCGTTTCTTGCCGCTGGAACCTTCAAGACCGTGGAGGAAGCGCAGGACAAGATTTGCCCGTCACACCGAGTGTTCGAGCCACAGAAGTCTGAGCAGCAGGTTTACCAGAATCTGTATCCGCTTTATCGCAAACTCTATTTCGCTCTTGGTGATCCGGGGAAAAGCGCTATTTCCGACGTGCTCCCAACATTGATTCGTACCGCCGAGGCAGTAAACAAGACTCACTGACAGCGCAGCTAACCTGGCCGAGCTGCCTTGCAGCATCGAAACACTCTGCGTTCGTCTCTCGAACGCCACGCGTAGTTAAGGGACTCATGACTCGAACTCTGCTCGTGCTGTTCTTCCTGCCATCTCTTGTCTGCGGCCAGCAGCTTTCCAACGATCAGTTTCATATCACCTACACAGCAGCCGGCCTGACCACGCTGAAGCACGTTCACGATGCGTACGATACCGACTACCTTCTCCCCGGCCGGCCGCTCGGCGACGTGCTCATCCGTTACCGCGTCGCCGGTGAAACCGCATGGCAACGGGCACTGAGTGCAACCCCGTCTCCGGTGCCGCCGTCCCTCAACGCGAAAACTTCTCAAAACGCGTCTTATACGATTGGCCGGCCCGTCCCCACCATCGCCACTTCCAGTCGCCTTAGCTCTTCGGCGGGATCCTGGGGCCTGGGTACGCTCAACGATCAGGTGGAGCCCGCAACTTCGGCCGATTCCAATATTCCTTTCTTCTTCTGGGGAGACCGCCACGGAACTCAGGAATGGGTGCAATACGATTTTAAGCAGCCGGAGAAAGTGTCGTTCATCGAGGTGTTCTGGGCGCAGGGTGAGGGTGAAACGAAATGCGCCGTTCCCACCTCCTGGAGTCTGCAGTATCGCGAAGGTGATCAGTGGAAGCCGGTCACCGGCTCAACGCCCTACACCACCGAACTCGACCACTACAATCGCGTGACCTTCTCACCGGTCACAACCCAAGCCCTCCGCCTCGTCGTGCAACTTCCCGCCGAAGCCACCTCCGGTATTTTCGAATGGCGGGTCAACACCAGCGAAGGCAAGAAGGTCGAGCCCGTCCACGAAATCGACCCCACGGAAACATTCCGACTCGAAGACGACGCCCTGCGTTGGACCATCACCATCCGCAACCAGACCACCGGTCCGGTCGAGATCGGTGACCTTGGTATTCCACTGCCCTTCAACACGCAATACGTCTGGGATAAAACCGAGACCTACACCAAGCGCCTCATCCGCCACAGCTTTATCGGCGGTGGAGGTTCATATGTTTTCTGGATGCGCACTAACGCAGAAGGTCCCTACCTGGTCATGACTCCTCAGTCAAATTCCGGCTTCGAGTACTTCGACCAGGGTCTTGATCGCAACTTCACCGCGTACATTCATTCTTCCGCCAGCCGTGAAGAACTCGCTGCCAAAGGCGGCAAGTGGCGCCTCCCGGAAACCAAGCGAACTCTGGCGCCTCGCGGACACTCCAGTGACTCAGCCACCTACAGCTTTACTCTCCGGTGGGCGAAGGACTATGACGCCGTTCACGACGTCCTCTACCAGGAGGGCGGCTTCGACGTGAACGTCGTTCCCGGGATGACCGTGCCCACTGACCTCAATGTGCTTTTCTCCCTGCGCACTCACAACAAAATTCGTGAAATCGCCGCCGAATTCCCCGACAAAACTGTGGTCCGCGGCCTTGGCGAAAAGGGAAAAGACACTCACATCTACGAGGTCAGGTTTTCCCGCCTTGGCGAAAATATGCTGAAGGTACGGTACGGCGATGGACAGTATCTCGCTCTCGATTTCTTCGTCACCGAACCGCTCGAGACTCTCATCAAGAAGCGTGCCCACTTTCTCGTGACGCAGGATCAGTGGAAAGATCCCAAGCGCTGGTACAACAGCCTCTATTCGCAGTGGGACATGAAGAACAAAGTCCTGCGCAGCCCTGATGATCTCGATGGTTTGCAGTCGTATGCGGTCGCCTGTGACGACACCGCGCTCGGCAAGGCCCCGTACATCGCTGCCAAGAACGTCTTCTTCCCCGACGAAAAAGAGATTGCCTCCGTCGAAAATTACATCCACGACTACGTCTGGGGTGGTTTGCAGCAGACGGTGAAAGAACCCTACCCGTATGGCATCTACGGTATTCCCAACTGGAAGGTCAATCGCGAGAGTCCATATGACGATCAGCGCGGCAAGAAGCACATCTGGCGTATCTACGATTATCCCCACATCGTCCTGCTCTACTACGAGATGTACCTGGTCGCCAAAGACTATCCGGGCATGGTTCACTACCTCGACAAGGACGGTTACCTCGAGCGCGCATATCGCACGGCGATGGCGTTTTTCACGATACCCGTAGATATCCTCAAGTGGTCCGCGTACGATACCGGCACGTACAACGAACTCGTAATTCCTGACCTCATTCGTGCGCTCGAAGAGAACGGCAGGAACGACGAAGCGTCTCAGTTGCGCGCTCACTGGGAAACCAAGGCCGAGCATTTCATCAACAAGCATCCTGATCTGTACGCTTCGGAGTATCCTTTCGACTCCACCGGGTTCGAGTCCACTCACGCCCTAGCCAGGTACGCTGAGGAGCGTCTGCGCGATCCGCAAGCGACGGCCTTTCGCCAAAGGGTGCAGCAAAAAGATGCCGACGATTTCCTCGAAGAACAAATGAAGTTGAACATCGCCTGTCGCGGTAGTGAGCCTGCCTACTACTGGATGGGCAGCGACTATCGCGGCAGCGGCAACGCCAGCTACACGCTAAGCTATATGGCTCAGATGGGCGGATGGGCCGTTGAAGACTACGCGATGAACTTCGCCAAAGATCCCACGCCCTACCTGCGCCTCGGGTATGCGTCTTACCTGAGTTCCTGGGCGCTTGCTGAATTCCGGCACGCCAGAGTCAAACTACGGCTACTGGTATCCGGGCAAGGAAAACGACGGTGGCGCAGGCGGGGGCTTCGAGCCTCGACCCTGGGGTCACGCGTGGCTCGGCAACAAAGAGATGGGACGAGGCTCCTGGTGGTATGACGGCGAAATCGATCTCGGCTTCAGCGCGGGCCTGCGTATGGCCGCCACCGTCGTTGCCGACGATCCTCTGTTCGGTCTCATCGCATACGGTGGCGATCTTCAGCACATCAAGCATTTGATCGAAGTCGTACCCAAGGATGGATTGCGCTCGCGTTTCCACATTGTTCTAGGTTCGGCTCGCGTTCAGATGGAACTGGATCGCGACGGCTTCGCGGAAAGTCAGCCCGTCGCTTTTGACGATTCGATCAGCGACGTGAAGTTCATCGTCGAAAACCGCGCCGGCAATCAGCACGAGACTGTGTTGCATCTCCGCGGCATGCCCGCAGGAAGTTATCAGGTGTCGTCAGACGGAGGTTCGATCTCCGCGTTTTCGATTCACAACGGGGAAGCGCAAGACGTTAAAATTCCGGTCGGGGCCGGCAACGCGACTCATGTGAGCCTTGTCCGAAAGTAAAAGGAGAATTCGATGGAAACTCGGCAACTTGGCAACAGCGATCTTAGAATCACGCGACTCGGTATCGGCGCCTGGGCTCTCGGCGGTAGCGGCTGGGTGGGAAGCATGGGTCCGCAGAACGAGGAGGACTCGGTTCCGGCCATTCATGCCGCCCTCGATCACGGGCTCAACTGGATTGACACTGCTGCTCTTTACGGCCTCGGTCACTCCGAAGAAGTCGTTGCCCGCGCGCTTGAGGGGCGGACGCCGCGGCCCTACGTCTTTACCAAGTGCGAGCGAGTTTGGGACAGCAAGGGCAATGTTGGCGCCTCACTCAAAGCGGATTCCGTTCGCCGCGAGTGCGAAGGCAGCCTACGCCGCCTCAAACTCGACGCCATCGATCTTTACCAGATCCACTGGCCCGAGCCCGACGAAGACATCGAAGAAGGCTGGACCGAACTC